>NZ_JBIVDE010000003.1:0-1034531 GCF_044746945.1 Streptomyces sp. NPDC090127
GTGTGGACGAGCTTAGGCCGGAAGGTGTGGAGGTGGCGTGTCGCCGTGTCGATGACGATCCACCGGCTGGTATGCCGTTCACGTCCGATCACCGTTGCTTGTCGTACCGCGTGGCGACAGCGCGGTGCCTCTTGAGCCGGTTGATTCCGCACTCGACCGCGTGCCGCTCGCGGTAGTCGACCGGGTCGAAGCGCGGCGGCCGGCCACCGCGAGAGCCGAGCTTTCGACGGTTGCGGGCCTGGTCGGCCTTGTCCGGGATGGTGCCGCGGATCCCGCGGCGGCGCAGGTAGGCACGGTTGCCGCGGGAGGCGTACGCCTTGTCAGCCCGCACGCGATCGGGCCGGACACGTGGCCGACCCGGCCCGAGGCGGGGCACTCGGACCTTTTCCAGCACGGGTTCGAACTGCGGTGAGTCACCGCGCTGTCCTGCCGTGATCACCACCAAGCTGCACCTGGCCCTGCTCGACGGCCAGGCGCAGCTTGGTGGTGAACCCGCCGCGCGAGCGCCCCAGCCCGTGATCAGAGGGCTCGGTGAAGATGCCGCCCGGCGGTTCCTTCTGCCGGTCGCCCTGCTTGCGGGCCCCGGCCGCGTGCTGATGCGCGCGGCAGACCGTGGAATCGACATTCAGGTCCCACATGATCGCCCCCTTCGCCTCCGCCAGGGCCTGGAGCCGAGTGAGGATCCGGTACCAGGTGCCGTTCCGCTGCCACCGGCGGAACAGGTCGTAGACCCGGCCCCACGGCCCGTACTCAACGGGCACGTCCCGCCACGGAACACCGGTCCGGACCCTGAACCGTATGCCGTCGATCAACTGACGCCGAGGCCAGACGGGCGGCCGCCCCGCCTCCGACCCCTTCGGCAGCAGCGGCTCCAGCACCGCCCACTGCTCGTCCGTGAGATCTCCCCGTCCCATGAACGGTGATCATTCACGGTGCAAGATCCACTTTCGATACACGGTCTAGTGCCGCATCAGGCAACGTTCGCCTCGGTCTTGCCGGTTGCGTGCGGATCGCATGGGGCACGTAGTCTCGCGGGATGCACTCTCATCTGAGCTTTGAGAACCCTCCCGCGCTGCCTCACGAGGTGGTGGTTGAGGCGTTGGAGCGGGCCCTGCGTGACCGCTCGGCAGAGGGCGAGGCGGCGAGCGTCCTGGTCGGGAGCGCGTTGAACGACGACGATCGGGAGTACGTCGAGCACTGGTGCATGGAGGTCGGAACACGGGCTGTGCCGGGCAGTCCTCTGCTCGGTCTGGCCGGCCTGTGCCTGGGGCATACCGCCCGACGCTTCGGACATCTCGGCGATGAGGCCCTTGCGCTGGCGGAGTCGCTGGCGGTGCGGAGGCGGATCCGTCGGATGTGGACGGTCGGGCTCTGGACGGCTTTGACGACATCCGGAGCTTCCTGCACCTGTGGTGAGGCTGGTCGCTGCGGCGGGGGTTAGGCAGCGTTCGGTCTCTTGGGGCGAGTCGCCCGGTTGCGGTGATCGGTAGCTCCGGGTGGTCAGAATGATCACGTGGCTGAAACGCGTGCGGGTCCGTGAGATCGATGACGGCGAGGGGCGGCGGCTGCTGCGGATCATCCGCCGGGGCACCGGGTCGGTGGTGACCTGGAGGCGGGCCCAGATGGTGCTGCAGTCGGCGCAGAGCATGGACGTGGCGAAGATCGCGGAGGTGACGTTCACCAGCGCGGACCGGGTCCGCGACGTGATCCACAACTTCAACGCCGACGGCTTCGACTCGCTCTACCCGAAGTACGGGGGCGGGCGACCGAAGACGTTCACGCTGCCCGAACGCCGCGAGATCAAGAAGATCGCCAAGTCCAAGCCGGTCGAACACGGCCTGCCGTTCTCGACCTGGAGCCTGGCCAAGCTGGCCGACTTCCTGGTCGCCGAGGGGGTGGTCGACGACATCAGCCACGAGGGCCTGCGCATCCTGCTCCCCGACTACGCCGCCAAGAAAGCGCGTGTCGAGCACCTCTACGCGATCGCCGACGGCGAGGTCAGACCTGAGGAAGGCGAACCTAAGTTGTCTTCTGCATGGACGAGTTCGGGCCGCTCAACCTCCAGCCCCACCCCGGCCGGCAGTGGGCTGAACGCGGCGGTCGGCACAAGGACCGCGGCCGCGATCCCAGGCCCCGAAGACGCGCGACCTACACCCGACCGCACGGGGTCCGCCACTTGTTCGCCGCCTACGACCTCGCCAAAGACCAGCTCTACGGCCACATCAAGAAGACCAAGAACCGGTCCAAGTTCCTGGAGTTCTGCCGCTACCTGCGCTCGCTGCACCCGGTCGACGTGCGGATCGCAATCGTCTGTGACAACTACTCCCCGCACCTGACCACGAAGCGGTGCCAGCGGGTCGGGACGTGGGAGGCGGCGAACAACGTGGAGATCGCCTACACCCCAACCAACAGCTCCTGGCTCAACCGGATCGAGGCCCAGTTCGCTGCCCTGCGCTACTTCGCCCTCGACGGCACCGACCACCCGTCCCACAAAGCCCAGGGCAGCATGATCCGCCGCTACATCGTCTGGCGGAACAAGCACGCCGCCGACGAACGGCTACGCGAACTGATCACCAGGGCGAACGTTGCCTGATGCGGCACTAGCTGAGGTCACATCGACCTGAGAGATCCGTCCGGGTCAGGTCTTCGCGACGTGCATGTGCGCATATAGGCCGCCCATCTCGATGAGCTTGTCGTGGCTCCCTACCTCGGCGACACGGCCATGGTCCATGACGACGATCCGGTCGGCGCCCTGGATCGTGGAGAGACGGTGGGCGACCACGAAGACCGTTCTGCCCCGGACCAGGCGGCTCAGTGCCTGCTGGATCAGCGCTTCCGAATGGTTGTCCAGGGCTGAGGTGGCTTCGTCCAGAACGAGCACGCGGGGGTCGCGGATGAGGGCCCGGGCAATGGCCAGGCGTTGTTTCTGCCCCCCGGAGAGGCGCGCGCCGCGCTCGCCTACGACGGTGTCCAGGCCATGCGGGAGGTTGTCGACGAACTCCAGCGCGTTGGCGTCCTGGAGGGCCCGCCGCACGGCGTCCTTGCCGACGTGACGCAGACCGTACGTGACGTTCTCCTCGATCGTGCCTTCGAAGAGGATCGACTCCTGGGGCACGACGGAGACAAAGCGGCGGTAGCTCCTCAGGTCGAGCCGGGCCATGTCGGTCCTGTCGAGGAGGATGCGTCCGCCGGCGGGACGGATGAAGCCGATGAGCAGGTTCAGGACGGTGGACTTGCCCGCGCCCGAGGCACCGACGAGGGCGACGGTTTCGCCGGGCCGTGCCGAGAGGGTCACCCCGTCGACGGCGGTCCGGGAGTCTGGCGCCCCCGGCTCCCCGTAGGCGAAGGTGACGTTCTCGAAATCGATACGTCCCTCGACGGAGGGGACCTGCTCCTTACCGGTGTTCTGTTCCAGGTCGGGTTCCTGGAGTACCTCGCCGATGGACCGGACCGATTCCAAACCCTTGCTGAGGATCGGGGCGAGGCTGAGCAGTGTGGTGACCGAACCCGTCAGGACGGTGAAGAAGCCGCTCAGCATGACGACGTCGCCGGCTGTGACGGGCAGCCAGCCGTGGTAGGCGACCAGCGCGGAGCCCGTCAGGCACAGCAGACCGAGTGTGTTGAGGATGATCCATGCCAGGGAGCCGAAGCGCCCGTTGAGCAGATCGAGCCGGATGCCCTCCGAGCGGACCTCGTCCAACGAGGCGTTCACGCGGCCGAGGGCTGCGTGCTCCAGGCCGTGGGCCCGGGTGATCGGGATGAGTGTGGTCATTTCCCCGACCCGTGATGACAGTTGTTCCATCCGTCGTCGGAAGAGTTCGTTCTGGTCCCGCAGTCGGCCTCGGAGCCTCATCACCAGCAGGCCCGCCGCCGGGACGACGATCAGGAATACGGGCAGGAAGGACGGGACGCGCAGGCCGATGACGACGAGGCCTCCGACGAGGGTGACTACCGCCGCGAGCCCGAGGTCGGCGCACTGCATGAGCATCTGCTCGACCGCTTCGGCGTCCCTGATGACCTTGGCTTGAAGGACGCTGGCGCTGGTCCGCGAGTGGTAGCCGATCGACAGCTGCTGCATGCGGGCGCACAGCGCCGATCGCAGCATGGTGCCCAGTCCTCGAACGACGGTTCCCATACAGCGCACGTAGATGAGGTGCAGGGGGAAGTTCAGCAGGAGGATCGTCAGGAGGACCGCAGTGGCGGTCCACAGTTCGGACACGGGCCGGTGTTCCACCACCACGTCGAGGATCAACGCCGTGATGAGCGGCAGCAACCAGATGGGGCTGTGCTTGGCGACGAAGGTCACGACGGCGACCGTCAGCCGTGGCAGCTCAGGACGCAGCAGTCGTCCGAGGGTGCGTACGGGGTTCTGTCCGCTGTACACGTCGGCGATGGGCAGGGAGGTCGTCCGTGAGGTGGTTTGTTTCTTTCGCATGCGTGCCCTCTCTGCTCTGTCGTTGAACGCGGTGTGGGCGGCACGCCGGTCCGTGGACCGGCGTGCCGCCCCTACCCCCTACGCCTGTCGCGTCACCAGGTGGTCGGTGCCGGCGGGGCGACGACCGGAGGGCGGTCGTCGCAGGTGATGGTGTTGGGGAGCATCCACGGCGCGAGCCAGCCGCCGTCGTTGTCGCCGCGGTCGGTCAGGGTGAACTCGGATCCTGCGGCGGGGAAGTTGAAGGAGCCGCAGTTGTTGACGCCGATCGCCCCGACATTGCGAGCGTCGACGTTCTCGAAGAGGGCGGATCCCTTCACCCTTGCGCTGACCACGGAGTTCCCGGTGCCGTCGACGCGGACGTCCCTGAAGTGGACGGCCGGGATGTCGACCTTGTCCTTCACCCCGTAGTCGCTGACCAGCATGATGGCGTTGTAGGTGGAGTCGAGGTAGTGGTCGCCGGTGACCTGGATGTCGGCGTCGATGCTCTTGTCCAGGGCGTAGAACCAGATGGCGCCGAGGCCGATCTGCCAGTTGAGGTCGAGGGTGCCGGCGCGGACCGTGGTGTTGTCGGTGAAGCGGAGTGCTCCGGTGAAGGGCTCGGCTCCGAATCGGGAGCCGGCGTGCAAGCCGCTGCCCTCGCGGACGGGGTCGGCGACGAGGTTGCCGCTGACGGTGTTGTCCTCGCCGCCGTAGATGGCGATGCCGTTGGCGAGGGTCGGGGACTGGACGGTGTTGCGGGAGAAGGTGTTGCGGGCGTCGGTGGTCGTGTCCGACCACATGGCCAGGCCGTCGTCGCCGGTGTTGCGGATGAAGTTGTTGTGGGCGAGGGAGTCGGTGACGCCGGTGTGGAAGTTGAGGGCGTCGGCGATCTGGTCGGTGATCACGTTGTTCGTGATCTTGACGTTCGACATGGGGCCGTCGAACCACAGGCCGACCTTGGTGTGGTGCAGGTACAGGCCGTCGACCGTCGAGTCGCTCATGGCGCCGCCGATGGCGTTGACCTGGTCGCTGTCGATCCGCTCGCGGACGTCACCCTCGATGGCGAAGCCGCGCAGATGCACGTTGTGGCTGCCGCCCTCGGCCGCGCTCTTGCCGTAGAGGCCTACGCCGGCGTGCCGGGAGCCGTCGGGTGCGGGCACGGCCAGGGTGACCTGGCGGCCCTTGAGGATCGTGTGCCAGTTACCGGCGCCGACGATGGTCACGTCGTCGACGACGATGTGGCGGTCGACCCGGAAGGTGCCCGACGGCAGGTAGACGGGCCGGTGGATACGACGGGCGAGGGCGATGGCGCGCTCGATGGCGGGGGCCGCGTCACGCCGGCCGGTGGGGTCGGCACCGAAGGCCAGGACGTTCACGCCGCCGCGTTCCACGTGCGGTGCGGCGACGAGTTCGGTGTCGAGGAGGTCGATGACGGTCCAGGCGGCGGAACTGCCCTCGGGGACGGTCAGGCGGACCCGGTCGCCGGCCTTGTAGGTGCGGCCGAGGTGGAGTCGCTGCTCGTCGTAGAAGTGAGTGGGCCGGAAGGGCTTGGCGATCTGGGGCGCCGGGCTGGTGGCCGCGGGGACGCACGCGCATTCGGTGATCCACCAGTCGGGGTGCAGCAGGTCCGCTTGGGGGTTGTTGGTGAAGGGGTACTGGTTGTAGAGCCAGGAGTACTGCGAGGTGAGCGTCATCGGTTTGCGGTGGCCGCCGTTGACGGTGACGTTCAGCGGCGCGGTGATGCCGCCGCCCTCGGGGGCGTCCGGGATGCTGTAGCGGACGGTGAGGGCGTTGGCCGCACGTGGGAGGACGAACTCGACGTGCTGCGTGGGGGCCAGCCGCACCGCGGAGCGTCCGGACGCCTCGGAGGCCAGCGTGTACGGGGTGCGGTCGGGTGCGATGACCGTGCCGTCGGTGGAGGCGTTCTCCGCCTCCTGCTCGTCGAAGGAGACGACGGCACCGCGCCCGGCGACGAGCTCGGGGGCGAGGCCGGCTCGCGTGACCACGGGGCCCGTGGCGCCGGCGGCCGGTTCCCGGCCTGCCGTCCCCGCTGAGGCCACGCCGTCAAGGGTCACGCTAAGGCTCAGGGCGAGGGCGGCGGTCGCCAGGACGGCTCTTCGGCCGCTGCGTGCGCCGCGTCCGGATCGGCTCGAGTTCATTTCTGGCTCACTTCTGTCAGAGGTGATGCGGACATCGACCGGGCGTCGCGGCCCGGGCAGTGGGAGCAGCAGGCCCGGTGTGCTGCCCCGCGAGGCGGCAGCACACCGGGCACCCCACCGTGCGCGGCGTGGTCAGGTACGCCGTCGGACGGCGAGTTCTCCGTCGACTGACGGCGTGGTCAGGTACGCAGCCAGACGGCGGTGTCCGAGGGGAGCGTCCGGTCCGCCGCCAGCTCTTCGCTGGCCAGCAGGACATCGTTGTGCGACGGCAGGGGGACGGGGCCAGCAGAGAGGTTCGCGACCCTGAGGACGTTCTCCGCGCGGGTGAAGGTCAGCAGTCCGTCAGGAGACGGCAGCCAGGTCAGGGGGCCGTCGCCGACTCCGGTCTCCGTGCGGCGTATTCGCAGCGCTGTGCGGTAGAGGCTGAGCATCGATCCGGGGTCCGCTGTCTGCCGGTCGACGGCGTAGCGTGCCCGGTCGGCGGGCTGCTGCAGCCAGGTTTCCGTACCGGCGCCGAAGCCGTACGAGGGAGCGTCGGCCTTCCACGGCAGGGGTACGCGGCAGCCGTGACCCGCAGTCGCGGATTTGTCCAAGGCGATATTGGGGCCCTCAGCCGCATAGGCGGGGGCGGGTGTCATCCCCACGCCGCTCAGGCCCGCCATCACCGAGCCGACGATCACTCGCCGCCCGTGGTTTCTCAATCGCATGAAAAGTCCTCTTGGTTGCTCACCCGGGCGGCCGACCGTGACCCGTCCTGCCGCTGCGTGAACAGCGCCGGGGAGGAGGGCGGGTTGGGGGCGGATGCACGAGTGAACGTCGACGGAGCCCTCGCACGACACCTTCCATGCCCAAAAACGGACTATTCGCGTTTCAGCGAGAGTTTTGAGCTGTTCAGTCAATCTTTTGCGACGATCAGGTGACAGGTTTCCGCCAGGTCACCACTTTGTCAACGGCACCGGCACAACTGCCTGTTGAGATGCGTGCGCGTCACGCAGGCAACTCGGGGGCTCGTTGCGCGCTGGAGAGCGGAACTCCGGGGCGAACGGGGCCGCTCATTCGCCCGGACACAGAAGAAGGGCCAGACCATCAGGTCTGGCCTCCGGCATCGGCCACTTGGTGCCGCACCCGCTTCGAAGAACGAAAAGCGCCGGGGGGTCAGGTGGCGGCGGCCGCCCGTACCTGCGGATGAGAGGCGCCGAGAGGAGGCGGCACGTGCGGGTTCAGCCGATGACGAATCGTTCGAGGCCCGTCTCCGACGGCAAGTACCCGGAGTCCAGCCGGGCCGCCTCAGCGACCAGGCGGTCGTACTCCTCCCGCGGCACCGGGATCTGGTGGTACTCCACGCTCCGCGCGAGGTGGTCCAGGGCGAGCTCCGCCTCGTCGTTGTCGATGAGTTCGAGCACCGACCGCAGCGCCCCGGCCGGTCTCGGGTCATCCGTCGTCCGG
Source organism: Streptomyces sp. NPDC090127 (assembly GCF_044746945.1). NCBI lineage: Bacteria > Bacillati > Actinomycetota > Actinomycetes > Kitasatosporales > Streptomycetaceae > Streptomyces > Streptomyces sp. NPDC090127. Next base: position 8,020 of record NZ_JBIVDE010000003.1, read on the forward strand.
CTGGCGATGGCCACGACGGTGGCACGCAGAAGGGCGTCGGGAGACTCGATGGGCTGGCGCATGACTCGAGCGTGCACCGCGGGCGTCTCGCCGCTTCGGCCCGGGCCCGCGTACGAAACGTGAACACACCCCCGTCTCGCGAGATCGGTTCCATCCTCACGCTAGGGAATGGGGAAGCAATCGTACCGCGCTCGCCGACCCGACCCCGGTACCCGCCACCACCGGCCCGCCCCGACGTTGGCGACCTCGCCGTCACCCTCACCCAGCACTGACCCGCTGATCTGCAAAGAGAACGACTCGGTCGGCCTCGACGTCGAACCCGAGCACTGGGTGGCCGCGGTCGTCGCGCGGGTCCATCAGCACGGGCTTGCCCAGCGGCTTTCCGACGTCGACTTGCGGTCGATCAGGGCTGCCGCTTCCGGCCGTACGGGGATCTTGGCCCTGGCCGTTGACAGTGTTTTCTGTCACCGTGGGGACGAGGGTGACCCTCCGGGGCTCCCGGTGAGGGGGAGCTGATGGACGACGTTCGCGGCCGGGACGGCGAACTGGCGGAACTCGAAGCGTTCGCGCGCTCGCACGAGTCCTACCGCTGGCTTATCGGGCCGCCCGGGTCCGGCAAGACCGCTCTGGCCGAGCGGCTCGCCGCTCACCCGCCGGGGGACGTCGACGTCGTCTCCTTTTTCGCGTCGGGCGCCTCCGGCGGACAGACGATGCGGTTTCGACAGGAAGTCCACGACCGGCTCGCGGCGTTATTGGGCGAGTCGGCTCCGCCGCTCTCCAGACCGAGCACGCTCGACGGCCTCTGGGCCCGTGCCTGCGCGCGGGCCGAGGCGAGCGGCCGACACCTGCTGCTGCTCGTGGACGGCCTCGACGGAAACCACGAGTCGCCCCCGATCGCGGCCCTGCTGCCCGCCGCGACGAGCTCCCACGGTCACGTTCTGGTCCTCAGTCGCGTCCTGCCCCGGATTCCGGAGGCCGTGCCCCGGTCGCACCCGCTGCGGGACGAGCGACGCTGCCCTCGCGTCTGGTTGTCCGCGAGCCCCCTCGCCACCGTGCTGGCGGACCGTGATGCCCGTACGGTGCTGGGGGCTCTCGCCGTCGGCGGCCCCCAGACCGCGGACGACCTCGAGGCGGTCCTCGCCGCGCGAGGCGGCGGCATGGACGCGCACGAGGCGCGGGCCGTGCTGCGGACGGTCCCTTCCGGCTTACTGGTGTCGCGTGGCGACCCGGACTCGTCACAGGAGCGGTTCGACCTCGCCGACGACGCACTGCGCCGGGAGACCGTCGCCGCGATCGGTCCCGCCGAGGCCGAGCGGCATCGTGGCGCTCTGCGCGCCTGGGCCGAACAGTTCGCCCGTCGGGCCTGGCCGGACGACACCCCGGCGTATCTCCTGGACCATTACCCCGCGGTGCTCGTCGCGGGCCCGGATATCGCCGCGCTCGCCGCCCTCCCCTCGCCCGAGCGGATCGCGCTGTGGCAACGCCGGGCCGGTCACCCCGCCCCTGCCTGGCAGGAAATCACCGATGTCCTGAACGTCCTGGCCGCGACGGAGGCGGACAGCCTGGGCGAGGCGTGCGTCCTGGCCATGCGCCGCTATCGGCTGACCGAACGTCCGGGGCATGTGAGCTTCGGCTTCCCGCCGGCTCTCCCGGTGGCCTGGGCCGAGCAGGGGGAGTGGTCCTGGGCCGAGTGCCTGGCATCGGTGATCTGGCACTCCGTCCGGGCGTACACGGGCATGGCCGAGGCGGCCGCACGACTGGGAGACACCGAGCGCGCCCACCGCTACGTCGCTCGGGCCCGGGCCATCGCCCTCGACGATCAGGCCGGCGGAGTCTGGAACGCTCCTTCACTGGCCGCCCTGGCCCGCACCGCGCACGCTTGCGGTGCGCGGACGACGGCCTTGGAGCTGCTCCGGGAGGCGGAGCACATCGCCTGTGTCGCACCGCCCAGCCCCGGGACGGATCTCATGGCCGTGGCCCTGGCCGCAGTGGCCGAGGCCCACCTGGAGGTCGGCGACCGCGCCGACGCCCTGCGGATTCTCGGAACCGCCGAGGGCCTCGCCGACAGCGCCGGCGGGCGAAGCGACGATACCCTCGTCGGCATCGCCGCCCGCTCGGCCCAGGTGCGCGGGGCGCAGGAGTGTGTTCTCGCCTTTCCCCGGCCCCAGGGTGCGGGTGCGCAGATCCGTGTGTACGCCGAGTTCGCCCGGGGGGTCGCCCACAAGGAGGGGAGCAAGGCCGGTGCCGCGCTGCTGCGGGTCGCGGAGCAGATGCTGGCCAGGCTGCCCGCTCCCGTACCGGACGCGACGGACGCCGCCGTGCTGCGAGCGGTCCGGGAACGGTTCTTCGCCGTGCTTGACCTCGCCGAGGCCGCGGCGCGCGTGCCCGATCGGGACCTCTGCCTACGTCTGGTGGAAGAGGCGGCCGGGCAGGGCCGGCAGGGGGCCGCCCGCGTGGCGCATCTGTACCAGCTGCTCGACCGCCCCGCTCAGGCCTGGCATCTGCTCGACGGCCTCGTCGACCCGGAGGCGCGGCTGGCCGCGCTGATACGTTGCGCCGAGGCGGCAAACGAGGGCGGCAACTCCGATGCCGCGTCGGTGTATCTGGAACACGCCGTGCGGGCGGCCGCCTCGATCGACCGTCCGCGCGATCATTCGGACAGCCGGGTCGATCTCGCCGTGGCCCTGGCCCGATGCGGGAGTCCGGGCCGCGCCGAACGGATCCTACGGGACCTCGGCGCACCCGGCACGGGCCATTTCTGGGAGACCCTGGCAGTGGCCGAGGCCGTGGCCCACCACGGTCGGTTCGACCAGGCGGGACCGCTGTTCGCGCTGGCCAACTCGAACGGCGACGCCGATGCGGTGCACCGCATCGCGGTGATCCTGGGGCGGGGTGCGGGACGCGCCGGAGACCACGCCCTCGCCCGGGAGTTCGCCTCGCACGCCGGAGAGAGAAGCTACGTCTTCGCCCTCGAACAGGCCACGATCGGAGCCGCCGAGGCGGGCCGTTTCGCCCTGGCCGAGCGGTTGCTGACCGTGGCCCGGTCCGTGTCCAAGACCTCGGTCTCCAGGTCCCGGAGGGGCCTGGAGCAGGACCCCGCCGCCGTTGCGGCGTCGGCGGCCCTGCGCAGCGGGGAACCGGAGTGGGCCGGGAGGTTCGCCGACCGTATCCGGATGCCCGACATGTTCAGCGACCAGTCGGGACCGGCGGTGAAGCGCGCGGTCGGGGGAGATCTCGCCGCCGCCGAGTACGAGGCGCTGGCGGTGACGGAGCCGAACAGGGCGCAGGCACTGCTCAGAGTCGCGGAGATCGCGGCCGCCCTGGGGAGGGACGACCATGTCGACCGCCTCCTGGATCTGGCCCGGCGGGCCGCCGAGGGATGGAGGGACGCTACGAAGGGCGTACGGGCGCAGCAAGGGGCGGCCGTGGCGGAGGTGGCCGCGCGCATAGGCCGTCCGGACCGCGCCGACGCGATGCTTCGTCTCGGGGACGATGCGCTCGGAAACCCGCGGATCCGGGTGCTCGCCGCCCGTGCCGAGGCACTGGCCCGCGACGGCGACCAGGACGCGGCCGCCGACCTGCTGGAGGAAGCCTTCGGCAGCCTCGGTTCGCGGAGCCTGGCCAACAAGGAGCGCGAGGTGCGGGCGCTGGTGCTCGCGGCCGTGTCCGTCGATCCCGCGCTCTGCCGCCGCCACATCATGCGTCTGCTGGCGACGCGGACGAGAACCCCGGAGTGGCTCGCGGCCGTGGTGTTCTCCCGGCCCGATCTCGCTCCGCTGGTGGTCGCCCTGCTCGACGGCGACGTGGCGTCCCACGGTGCCGTCGCGCAGTGAGGGGAGGGCGAGGCGGGACAACTTACAGCAGGTGCCGCTAAGTTGAGTGGCCGCAGGAGCGGGATCCGATCCCGGATGGCGAGGGAGCGTCGTGTTCGAAGAGGTGGCCGCCTTGGCCATGACAGGGGCGACAACGGTGGTGGCTGCCATGGCCACCGACGGCTGGTCGACGGCGCGCGCACGGATGGCCGGACTGTTCCGCCGTGCCGATGACGTCCAACGAGCTGCCGTCGAGGAACAGTTGGACGGACACGCCGCGTTGGTGGCGGGCTCCGACGACGCGGAGGCGGTCCGTCAGGACCTGGTTCCGGTCTGGCGGCTCCAGCTCGCGGCCCTGCTGCGGCAGCATCCCGATGCGGGGGAGGAACTTCGGCTGCTGGTGCGCGAGATCCAGGAGCAACTGCCGTCGGCGCAACAGGTCTGGCAGCAGCGACAGACGAACATCGCCCGTGACCACGGGCAGGTGTTCGCCTCTCTCGGCGGCAATGTGATCGTCCATCACGGGCCGGCGCAGCCGCCGCCCGCACCTTCGGTCGTCGTTGGCGACGAGCCCGAGGCCACCGAATGACCCAAGTGCCGTCCGGGGAATCGGCCGGTGTCCAGCAGGTCGTGCACGTCGAGAACGGCTTCGGCTACGGGTGCATCGGCGCGGACATCCACGTCTTCGGCGACGGCAGGCCGGTGTACCTGCTGTTCGGCCACCGTCGGCGGACGGGCCTGGAGTCGCCGTGGCTGCGGGCCCAGCCCAGCCGGATGCTCGACGCACGCGCGGAGATCGTCGACTTCACGGGCCGCGCGGCCGAGTTGGAGGAGCTGGTCACGTGGCGGGACACCGGTCCGCGGCTCTCGGTGCGGTGGCTGCACGGGAAGGGCGGCCAGGGAAAGACGCGCCTGGCGAACCTGCTGGCCGCCGAGTCCCTGGGCGCGGGTTGGAAGGTGGTCGACGCGACGCACGGCACCGACGCCCACCCGCCGGCGGAAGCCGGCGAGGACCTGCGTCCCGACGGGCACACCGGGATCCTGCTGCTGGTCGACTATGCGGACCGCTGGCCCCTGGCGGACCTGAGCTGGCTGCTCCACAACCGCATCCTGCGCCACTCCGTCCCGGCGAGGGTCCTGCTGATCGGACGGTCGGCGACCGGATGGCCGGCACTGCGGGGAAAGCTCGGTCAGTTCCGGGAGACCATCGACACGTCCGATCAGTTTCTGCCGCCGCTGCCCGACGACGGCAGCGCGCGCCAGCGCATGTTCACCACGGCGTGCGAGTGCTTCGCCCGGCACTACCCGCAGATCGACGAACCTCGGGCGATCACGCCTCCGGATGCCCTGGACGATCCGGACTTCGGGGTGACGCTGGTGGTGCACATGGCCGCCCTGGTGGCGGTAGACGCGGCGACCCACGGCCGCCGTGCCCCCGCCGACATGGTCGGCCGGACGGTCTACCTGCTGGACCGGGAGCACGAGAACTGGCGCCAGTTGTACGAGAACGCCCGGCACGGCCTCGGCTTCCGGACCCCCGACAAAGACATGGCGCGCGCGGTGTTCGCCGCCACCTTGATCGGACCCACTGACCGGCGGACCGCCAGGAGCGTCATCGAACGGCTCATGCCGCACGCACCCGCCGAGCCGATCCTCCTGGACCACGGCGTCTGCTACCCGCCCGGCGACCCCGCACGCGTCAACTCCTTCGAACCGCTGCTGCCCGATCGCCTGGCAGAGGACTTCGTCGCGCTCATGCTGCCCGGCAGCCCGATCACCGGGTACCCGTCGGACGACTGGGCTGCTTCCGTTCCCGCTGTGCTCCTGCGCCGTGGGGACGACGGCGCGGCGCCGGCCTGGACGCCGCGAACCGTGGCCCACCTCGCGGCGGCGGCGGACCGCTGGCCGCACGTCGGGGAGGGGTACCTGTACCCGGTGGTGAAGGCCGATCCCCGGATCGCGCTGGACGCGGGCTCGGCCGCGCTCGGCGCCCTGGCCAGGATCGCGGACGGCGAGGTGCTGGACGGCAGCCTGCTCGGGGTCCTTGAATCGATCGACACGGTCCTGCCGGCCAACCGGCACATCGACCTCGACGCGGGCATCGCCGCGGTGGCCGAGCGCCTCACCGACCGCCGCCTGGCGGACACCGAATCCGCCGTTGACCGGGCGATCCTGCACAGCCATCTCTCCGCGCGCTACGCCCATGCCGGTCTGGCCGACAAAGCGGTGGCCTCTGCGGAGCGTGCCACCACTACGTTCCGCTCGCTGGCAGAGGCCGATCCTCGGGCCCACCGGGCAGGCCTGGCAGGAGCTTTGGTCAACCTCAGCGCCTACCTGCCCGGCGTGGGCAGGGAGGTCGAGGAATTGGTGGTGGCGGAAGAGGCCGCGGCGATCTCGCGGGAACTGATGGCGGCCGACCCGGAGAGCGACCCCAGCGTTCTCTCCGGAGCCTTGATCAATCTGGGCGCCGCCCTTCTTCGGCACCGCCGGCCACAAGAGGCTCTGCAGGTCACGATGGAGTCGGCGGCCATCCTGCTCCAGGGCGACGATGCCACGCGACAGCGTTACGTCGTCCCGGTCGCCACCGCGGCGGACAATCTCGGGATGATCTTCTCCGCCCTGAAGCGGCCGGAGGACGCGCTGGCGGCAGCCGACAGTGCCATCGAGCTTCTCCAGCTGGCCGCGGAGCGGAATCTCTCCGCCCACCTGCCCGATCTCGCCCGGGCGCTGCGCCACCGGGCGATGTGGTTGCGGGAACTCGGACTGCCGCAGGAGGCGGCCCTGACCCTGGAGGAGGTCGTCACCACCTCAAGACGACTGGTCACTGCCAACTCCGATGCCCATGAACCCGGCCTCGCCGCGGCCCTGGACAATCTCGGCAGCTACCAGGTCGACGCCGGATGGCCGGACGAGGCGGTGCCGACGCTTGAGGAGGCCGTGGCGCTCTTCCGCCGGCTGGCCGCGATCAACCCCGACGCCCACGAGCCCGACCTCGCCAAGTCGTTGAACAACCTGAGTGCCGTCTTCGCCCGACTGGGACGTCTGGACGAGGCGTCGCAGTTGATACGGGAAGCGGTCGACGTGGGCCGCCGACTGGCCGATGTGGACCCCGCCGCCCACCTGCCCGACTTCGCGCTGGCCCTGGACAACCTGTGCGCCCTGCTGGGGGGCGCGCGGCGCCCCGAGGTGCTGGCCGCCCTGCGGGAGGCGATCGAAGTGCGCAGGCGACTGGCCGAAGCCGACCCGGACGCCCAACTCGACCGCCTTATCGCCCTGTTGGAGGAGTTAGCCACCCGGCTCCGGGCTGCTGGGCGCTTGCGGGAGACGCTGGTGCCCCTGCGCGAGATGGTCGAGATCCACCGGCGCCTGGCCGGAACCGGCTCCGAGGCCCACCAGGCGGGCCTCGCCAGGAGCCTGGTCAACCTGAGCAGTCTGCTGGCCGACGCTGAGGAGGACGGGGCGCTGCCGACCGCGCGCGAAGCGCTGGCCGTCTATTGGCGCCTGGTCGCAGCGGATCCCGCGACCCATCTGCCGCACCTCGCCGTGTCCGTGAACAGGCTCAACAGCCTGCTGGTCAAAGGTGAGCGGTACGACGAGGCACTCACCGCGGCCGACGAGGTCGTCGGGAGCCTGCGCCGCCTCTCTGCGGCCGACCCGGCCGTCTACCGCCCCTTCATCGCCAAGGCGCTGTGGGGAGCGGGCCGACTGAGGGCCGCCCGGGGCAGCGGGCTCCCGCAGGCCGAGGCCGCGCTGGAGGAAGCGGTCGCCCTGTTCGTGCAGTTGGCCACGTACGCGCCGCACGAGTACGCGGACGACCTGAGAGGCGCACTGATCACTTACGCTGCCGTGCTCGACAAGCTCGGCTCCACGGCCAGGGCCGATCGCATCAGGAGGGTGACCCACACAGAAGCCACCATGGATGCCGTATACGAAGCACTGGGGATGTGAGAGTGCGGTACGTGATCTTCCGTCCGGCTTGACACCGCTCGATGGTGTGATGTTGGGTCACGTCGCCGGTCGCATGTTCGGGGTTCACTGGGCTGCGGCATGAGCAATCCAAGCGGTACCCGAGTGATCTCACCGACGAGCAGTGGGACCCGTGATCGCGGCGTGGAAGGCCGGGGCCTTCTCCCTCTCCGCCATGGCGTTGATCAGCGGGATGTCCAGGTGGCTCCACGGCTCTTCGGCCGCCGGGGGGGGTACTGGCAGGCGGCATAGCGACGGCCGGCCTCGAAGCCGACACCAATGTTGTCCGAAGCCTCGGTGCCGTCCGAGCGCAGCACCTTGATCGCGTGATGCTCGGCATACAGGGCGGTCACCGCGCCGGCCGCGGCTCCGGTTTTGACCCCGACCTCGTTCTCCTGCATCACGGTGACGGAGGTCGAGGTTTCGTAGCCCAGCTCAACGGTGAGTGAGGCGCTGACCTTGGAGTGCACTCACCCACCGGCGGGCCCCAGGCGAACCATTCGCCTTCGTTGCTCCCCCCTGCCCTTCGGCCCTTTCCCCACCAACTGCTCCCCGCGACGCCACTTCGTCCGACCAGTCGAGCGCACTCCGGAGTGAACTCGGCGCATGATCGGGCGCGTCTCTCCGGGCCCGCTGGCGCCCACCGAAAGGGCTGGCTGACCAACCCCCCGGAGCGCGAGGACCCAGGAACGCCCGCGCCCCCGCCCCGCCATCTGGCCAAGCGCACGATAAGTCGGTGGCGCGCGCCGGGAGTGCGCCGTCGCGTGTCCGGGACAGACGCGCCCCTCCTTACGGGTGGCAACTCTGCTCGGCATACCGACGCAGGGGTCTGCGGGGTAGGACCCGAAAGACCAACCGTGCCGCTCCAGGTGAGATGGCACGTACCACCACAGCGAAAGGAACGACCCCCATGCCCGATCTGTCTGGCCTCGGCGGAGGCAATCTTCCCGGCCACCTCGGCGACACCGTCGGCTCGGTCACCTCCGCCGTCTCCAGCCTCGTCAACGACGTGATCTCCGCCGGTCCGGGTGGGACCGTCACACAGGACATGGTCGACCAGGCCAATACGATCAAGCCCGCGGTAGACCAGGCCAACGGCTGAGTTCAGCGCCGATCCTGCAAGCGGCCTCTGCGCCGTTCTGAGCGCCACCGCCCGCCCTCACCCCTTGGGTGAGGGCGGGCGGCGTTCGGCTCTCAGACGCCGCACAGCGCCGGGCGGCGTCCTCGACCGGCTGTGAGGGCAGGCGTGGTGCACGTCCTGATGGTGCTGCTCGCTCCGCGTGGCCCCGGTCGGCGTCCTCGCCCTGGCGATGTCCGGCGCGGGGCCGGCACCCGCACCATCCGCGTACGCGAGGAGAGCAGCGCGCGTACCAGGTTGACGTGGTGCGTGTCCTTGGCGGGGTGGGGACGTTGGCCCTGCTGACGCGTGTACGGGTCCGGCCGGACCAGTCCGGTCCGCGGCCCCGATGCCACACAGGAGATCGGGGCCGCCCCCCAACAGCCGGGCACCGGTGCCCGTCGTGGCGCCGGCGCCCCGTACCCGTCCCGCGCTGCCATCGCCCACGCACGCACACACGGCCGCATGGCCTGGTTCCTCTCCGGCGCCCTCCACGCACTCGAACCGGTCCTGCGCTGGCGCGCCCTGTCGTCCGACCACTGAGCGGGCCGTTCTCCTGACCGGCGGAGCGGACGAAGGGCCGCTGGACAAGGACAAGGCGCTCTCCCTGCTGACCAGCCTCGAGGACCTCTGACGGAGCCCCCGGGTGACCCCCCGGGGTGCTGGCCGTGGTCGCTGATGGTCGCGATCGAGGGATCGGGATCATCGGTGTCGACGCCGAAGCCTTGGCCGAACTCCTCGCCACGCCACCGCCACCGTGTCGCTGTTCAGCAACCGCAGCAGCGGCAGTCACTACTCCAGTATTTCCGGTAACGGGTACCGGGATCTGGATGAGGGGGAGGCGGTCACCTTCGACGTCACGCAGGGCCAGCAGGACCCCCAGGCCGAGAACATCGTCCGCGGCTGAGGTCCGCGGTGGCGGTGGCCTCAGGAGCTGTGTGTAGAGTGGCATCACCGACGCGGGGTGGAGCAGCTCGGTAGCTCGCTGGGCTCATAACCCAGAGGTCGCAGGTTCAAATCCTGTCCCCGCTACGAAAGACAGGGGCCCGGCTGTGCCGGGCCCCTGTCGTGTTCCGTCGGAAGCACTCTCGATACCCGTGGGGCGGGTGTGATCCCCTTGCGAGGCCGCGCGGCAGGCAGCGGCATCTACGCTGACCAGGTGTCCACTGCGCTCACCGAGGCCATGCGGCGTCGGCTGACCTTCGCTCATCAGTGTTCCTACGACCAGGAACACCCTGTCGGAGCCTCCGAGTTCGACGACACGCTCGAGGTCTGGACAGTGAAGGCACGGATTGACGCGGACGGCCTGGCCGGGGACATGGCGCTCTACAGCGATGTCGACGAGAACACGCTGGACGCGGTTCAGGACCTCCCGGTAGGGAGGATGTCGTTCGTGCGTGTGCGCATGTCAAGCGAGACCCACGGCGTCACCCTGGAATGGCGAAGCTGAAAACGCTCAGTGTGCCCAAGGCAGGCGAACCGCCTCGATCTCGGAGTCGTTCAGCAGTGCGTTGATGAGGGCTGGTGAACCGACGACCTTGGTGGCCCACAGGTCGTAGTCGGTGCATAGGACCCACGAGCGGTCATCGGCCCAGAGATTGGAGGGGCTGAAGTCTGCTTCGGCCTGGTCGTAAAGGATCTCGGCGTCGCCGAGCCGGCCCGCACGCACGTGGAGGTTGTCGAAGTCAGTGGCTCCGAGCGTCAGCGGGTTGTAGTAGGCAAGGCAGCGGGTGTCCGGGCCTGCGGGGCTGTACTGGGTGAGGATGGCGATCAGCCGGGTCCAGGTATCCCGGTCCAGGCTTCCTTCGGTCGGCGGAATCATGCTCAGCGGCCAGCTGCCCTCCTTCTTGGCCGAAGGGAAGCAGCGGTAGGAAGGCATCCGCCCGTCGCGCACTATCGGGTCGCCGGTGCGCCGGGCAAGCTCGGTCCATCGCAGCCGCCGCCAGCCAGGGCCGGGGTGCCGGGCACGGCCCAGACCTCCCCCCGTGGCGATGCCCACGGCGTTGAGGTCGAGGCCTCCGACCATGTGGGGCTGGGTACTCCCGTCGGCGAGACCTGCCTGGTGGTACTCGTCGTACGACACGTCGGTAGATCCCTGCTCGTGCTCGTACATGGCATTGAGCACCCACACCGCGTCAGGCATCGCTGGAGGCATGAACCCGGTCAGGCCGTCGCCACACAGCTCCAGCAGCCAGTCGGTAGCCCCAGGCGGCACGAGCGGCCACAGGCTAGACATCGGGTTCGGTTCCTCGGACATCCGCTCATGGTCCCAGGTGCGAATCCGCCCTGCTGCCGGAGGTCGACATACACCTGCAACTTCAAGTTGGTGGCAACCCAGTCCGCCTCCGTCCTGATGTACTCCGGGACCTGCTCCCCGCACCCGCTGGGATGGGCCCACCACCATCAGCACGTTCAGCGATGAGTCCTGCGTCGGTGGCCCGCTCGATGAGGTCCTGGAGCGGTCTGGCGATGGCAAGACGCTCGGCGAGGACGCGGCTCCAGGGCGAACGGGGAGTGAGTGACGGCGACGGTGGCGAACTCGTACCGGTAGGAGGAGTGCCGGATGAGATCGCGGGCGGTTTCCATCGTGCTGTTGACGTACGTTGACGCGCCGCCGGACAGAACCCCGGTCGACGACCAGGGCGTGCATACCCTCATAGCCGAGGACGGTGTCACCGGCGCGCAGGTCCGGTACTGGCGCAGGGTGCGGCGGGGCGACGGTGGCAGGGGGTTCACCAAAAGCAGTCTTGTCGACCGCAGCCTGACTGGTGAGCCGCATGGCGCATGAGGGTCGGCAACGCAGTCCGCTATGAGGCGACAATCCTCATCGCCGCGATCAACGACCGGCTGTGACCGGCACCGCCGGACCCGGCGTTCAGCGTGGTGCTTCGTAAGCCTCACGGACGGCTGCGGGAATACGTCCGCGGTCACTTACGAGAAAGCCGTTCGCACGAGCCCAGAGACGTACGGGCTCATCCTCCGGCCTGGGATCGAGCCTTCGGGCCCTGCCAGGTCCGCTCCAGCGATCGGGACTTCGAGTTCCGGGTCGGCCCCACTGCCGGGCCGTGGGACACCATCGGCTTCGGAGACCGGCTCTGGCAGGACGTCGGGGTCATCCTGGACGTGGCCCCCGGGCAGGCCCCCGGCGTCACCCAGAAGGACGGCGGCCGCCTTTACGGCTTCCTGAGCGACGATGTGACCGTGAGCTTGTACGTAGGCGAGCCGGACCCTGGTCCTCCCCTCGAATTCGTTCCGGCCACGCTGACCGCGCGGTCCCGGTCCGACACGGTGGAGACCTATCAGCTCGCCGAGCGTCTCTACGACCGACTGGTCGACTTCGGCACCTACCTGGTCCTTGTGTTCGACGACAATGTCATGCCCGTCGCGGCCAACTTCGACATCGGCGAATGGTGACAGGTGTGCACGTCCGCGTCGAAGAACGGCGGGCGGTATCCGAGCCTCGCGGTTCCAGCGGAGCGGTGCCGCTATCCGGCGGGCACTACCGGCCTACGGCCCGGCGTCCGAGCCCGACCCCGACTCGGTCGACCTCGCCTACGGCCGAACCGCGACCGCGTCGTCCACCGAGACGGCCTCCCTCGCCGTGGTCGACGAATTCGACGGGCATCCCACCACGCGCCGGACCAGCGCCTACAGCAACGACCGGTGGATCCCTGAAGCGGATGGGTTCCGGGGGTAGGCCTGCTCGTCCTGGGCGATCCCGCCAACAAGCGTCGGGAGGCGCCCTTCTCGGCTCGCCCCGCAGTCACGCGATGCGGGGGCGCAGGACCTCGGTGCAGAGCCTGCCCAGGGTCTGCACCGCCGGTGAGGAGGCGAGGACGGCTGAAGCGGTTGCCCATGCGCCGCGGACCATCTGGTCAGCCTCCTGCGCACACTGCTCGAGGGCTCCACAGTCGGTGATGCGGCGTGCGGCGCGAGCCGCGCCGTCGCGGTCCAGACCCGAGCGGACCTGGTGCCAGAGATGGCGGGCTTCGTCGCGGGGCAGGTACGTGACGGCGTGGATGAGGGGGTAGGTGACCTTGGCGTTGAGGAGGTCTTCGGCCACGCGCTTGGTCAAGGCGTCCTGGCTTGTGACGCCTCGCAGGTCGGCGACGTCGTCCGCGATCTGGTAGGCGGTGCCGACGGCTGCGCCCAGGGCGGCCAGTGCGTCGCATTGTTCGGGGTCGGCTGCGGCGACCAGGGCTGCGATGCGGAACGCCGCGGCGACGGGCGCCCCCGACTTGAGTTGATGGGTGAGTGTGACCAGTTGCCTCAGGACTCGGGTGTCCCCCGTCTCCAGCGCGGTGGCCATTTCCTCGTGGTGTCCTTGCAGGTCGAGCGCCTGTCCGGTGTGCGCGGCCTGCAGGGCGTCGAGGTACGCGTCGTACACGGCGGCGCGCAGGGAGGGGTCATCGGGCAGGGTCCGGCGGATGGCCCGGTGCATGGTGAAGTAGGCGGTGGTGCCGGCGTTGATGGCGGTGGCGGTGCCGTGGACGAGGTGGGCGCTGGGATGTCCGCGGCGCAGTGTGGCTGCGTCCTGGATGTCGTCGATGATCAGTGAGCCGGTGTGGAGGAGTTCGCAGGCCGCCCACAGGGCGCCGTAGGGGCGGCTGTCGACGCCCAGTGCGTCGATCACGCCGGCAGCGAGCCTCGGCCGCCAGCGACGTCCGCCGTGATCGACGGTGTGGCGTACGGGTGCGATGAGCGCCGCGTGGAGTCGGGGCTGGAGGCGTTGTGCGGTCCCGGGGAGAAGGGTCTGCGTCCTCGCCGACGCCAGGAGGTCTCCGGTTGCCTCGGGGTGCGGCAGCGCCGGGTACAGGTGGTCGATGTCCCGTTCCAGCCACTGCGGTGTGCGTCCGGACCGGTCGCCGAGTGCCTCGCACGGCGCGCTCACGGTGACGCTGTGCCGGTGGGGGTCGGGAAGTCGGATGGCTTGCGGGGTGTCGGAGCGTGTGGCGGGGGTGTTCTGGCGGTCTGGCGGCGTGATCGTCTCCGAGGTGGTGACTTCGCCTTGTTGTCCGGCGGACATCTGCGTCTCCATCTGCTCGGTGCGTAGCGCGCCTGCGCATGGTGCGAGTGAGGTGCTCGGGTCTGACGTTGTTGCCGACGGCCCCGTCATCGTCCGCTGTCCTTCAGCGCCTGGCCCGGGGGTTCGGCAGCGGGGTCGGCGGCTTCCCCGCTGCTCGCGGCCTGCGCCGGGAACTGTGCCGGTGTGTTGCGTCGGCCGCGGTGATAGGAGCGTGTGCGCAGGAAGAAGATGAGCAGTCCTGCGGTCGCGGTCAGCGAGAACCAGACCAGTGCCCGGGCTGCGTATGCGCCCGGCCACGCTTCGGTGAACGCTGCGGCGTAGGCGGCCTGGGACGGTCCGTGCAGTGGGAGGAGTGGCAGGCCCGGCTGGTCGGCCGGTGGGTTCATGCCCGGGTTTTGCAGCCCGTTGTCGATGATGCTGATCATGATGATCGCGAAGAAGCCCTCCAGTTCACCCCGCAGGAGCGTGCCCAGCATGATCCCGATCCCGCCGAACGCGAGGTTCGCCGTGAAGAAGGCCAGCGTGAGAGCCGCGAACTGCTGCTGGTGGAAAGACAGGTGAAGTAGTGCGGCCGTGTATGCCGCGAGCACCGCGGCGATGACGACCAGTGCAGCCACCTTCGCGGTCATCAGGTGGCTCCGTCGGTAGCCGGCCAGGACCAGGCGCCGGTCCAGCGGCCCGGATGTGAGTGCTTCCATGAACGCCGTGAATCCGGCGATCACCGTGACCGCGTTCATCGCGCTGTTGACCTGGGTGGTGTGGTTGTTGTCGGCCTCGATGTAGCCGCCGACCGGGAACACCTGGAAGCGGAGAGTGACGTGGTAGCCGTATGTCCGTGTCAGGACGATCCACAGAAGCGGGAAGAGCACTGCGAGCACCAGCGCAAGGCGGTTGCGGACGTGGGCTGCCAGCGCGAAGCGCAGGGCCGTCGTAAAGGACGCGCCGTACAGGTTCACGTGGCGCGCACCCCCTCGGTCAGCAGTCCGTCGCGCAGTTCGTAGACCGTGTCGAAGTGCCGGAGGTCGTGGACGAGGTGCGAGACCACGACGACAGCCTGCCCTCCGTCGCGTAGCCGGCGCGCGAGGCGCCAGAACCGTTGATGGGTGTCCCAGTCGAAACCCTGGTACGGCTCGTCCAGGACCAGCAGGGTCGGCTGGTGCATCAGCGCGAGTACCAGGTTGAGTTTCTGCCGGGTCCCGCCCGACAGCGTCCCGGCCCTCTGCTCCATCACACCCTCGCAACCGAGCATTCCCAGGAGCGTCCGCGCCCTCTCCACGTCGGGCAACCGGTAGGCCATACGGAAGAGTTCGAGGTGCTGTGCCACGTTCAGCAGCGGGTTGACCACCGTGTCCTGCGGGCAGTACCCCACCTCGCCCTGCCGGTGTACCGCCCCACGGTCCGGTGCCAGCTCGCCCACCATCGTGCGCAACAGGGTGGTCTTGCCGGCACCGTTCTCACCGACCACGCCGACCAGAGAGCCGGGCTCGACCACCACGTCCACTCCGCGCAGCACGGTTCGCCGCCCGTAGGACTTCCATACCTGCTCCATGGCCAGTGGCGGCCCTGGCCTGCTCCACTTCTGGTCCACGCGTGATCCACTTCGCACGGAACAGCTCAACGAGACAACCGCACACCGGACACGATCCGGCGTCGGCGTCGGCGGTCGGGACTCGCGAACACCGGGGTGCTTGGGGTGGCCTGTGCCCTGCTCCTTCACCTGAGTGTGCCGTTCACCTGCTGAGTGGGGTGGTCTCCCGCGCCGGCGAGGACGGCCCGGGTGGTCGGCAGGGGCTGGGGGAACATCATCAGCCGTACGGGATGGGCGATGACACGAAGCCCGGTACGGGGTGCGCGGCCGGGGTGTGCGGGGCGGAAGCGCCGCTGGGCGGCCATGGCGGCAATGGCGACGGGAACGAGGACAGTCGCCAGGGGCGCGGCGATGCAACGCCTGGGTGGCAGCCCGAAGGGCGTGACCGCACGGCAGGCGGAGGCCTCCACGTTCTCCGGCAGCCATCGGTCCGGGTCGAAGAGGCCTGGGTCGGTGATGAGGCCGGGGTCGTGGTGGACTTCGCGCAGCGGCATGCAGAGCCTGGCTCCCTCCGGGAGGTGGAAACCGCCCAGGACGGTGGGGCGGCGTACGTCCCGCATGAGGGCCGTGGGGGGATGGACGCGTTCGACCTCCTGGATGAAGCGTCCAGTGGCCGGGAGGACGTCGGCCCAGACGTGACCGGGGCGCAGGCCGCCGGCTGCGGCGAGGGCATCGGCCTCGTGCAGGACGGCTTCTTCGATGTCCGGGTGGGACGCCAGTTCGTGACAGGCCCAGGCGAGCGTGGCCACGGTCCCTTCCAGTCCGCCGAAGACCAGGGTGCTGATCTCGGCGAGAAGTGCCTCCCGTGATACCGCCCCGCGGCGAGCTGTCGGACAGCTGGTGTTCCCCAGAAGGGACAGTACGTCCTCTCCGTCGTCGGGCGGTCGGTGTGCCTCCAGGGTCCGCAGCGCCACTTCCGCTCTGGCCGCGAGTGCGCGGCGGAACCTCCGCCTCTGGGGCGTCGGTAGGTTCAGGGCCCACGAGGGCATCAGCAACCGGCAGATGATCACTTGCGACACTGCGGGCTCCCAGCGTGCCGCCAGGTCGAGCACGTCGTCGGCCACAGGGGCCCGAAGCAGGCAGTGGGTGATCAGTTTCGCTGTCAGGCGGGTCATCGCCGCGGCTACGTCGACCGGGCGGTCCTCGGGGAGCGAGGCCGCGAAGTCCGACACGATCCTGTAGATCATCGGACCGGCGTCCTTGGCGGGACTTGAGGTGAACGCCGGTAGCATCCGGGCGCGCCGCTGCCTGTAGGCATCGGGTCCGAGTGCCACCAGTCCGTGGCCGAAGACATCATTCAGTTCGGCAGCGGCGCTCCAGTGCGCGAACCGGCCCGTCGTGTCGGTGAGAACGGTCCGCATCAGGTCCGGGTCGTTGACCAGGTACAGGGCTTTACGGATCCGGACCAGTGGTCCCGCCGAGCGTAGCCGAGCCAGGACGGGTTCGGCTCCCCGATACAGGCCTGAGAAGCCGAGATGGCTGAGCGGACCCCTGCCGCCCGGCGCCCGCGGCACCTTCCGCGCCTCGGTTGTCAACGGTGCTGCTCCATGAACGTCGCTCGTCATGCCTGGCCCTAACGAACCACCACGTCCGCTGTTACCAGGGTTCGTCCGAGGGAGGGGAACTGTTCGCCCGCCGATAGGCATGCGTGGTGCGAGCGGGCGGCGGGCGGTCGGTGGGAACTCGACCGCTTCGCTCGGCCGCTGCGAGAGCGGAGAGCGCAAGATCCTTGTAGGCGGACAGGACAACTCCCCTTCTGCAGACAGCTGATCTCCCTCTCCGCGGACACATGAACTGTCCGCCAGCAAGGAGGTCAGAAGGAAGTCCACTCACGCGCATGTCGCACGGTCCGTGGACACGCTGACCTTTCCGGCGTCCCCGCCCCCAGGCGCGTAGGCGCATCCGGGCCTGGGAGAGGGAGGCAGGGCCCGGCCGGGTGTCAGTCGGATGTTGCCGGATGGTCCGGCTTCGGGCAGCACGTGCTGCGGGTTGCGCGGTTCGACACCGGGCTCAGCCGGAAGATCCGGATGCGGCGCGGGGTGCGGGCCGCGTAGGTGTCATAGGTGGGGCAGGCCGCGACCAGCAGGGTCCACAGTCGGTGGTGTTCGGCGGTGTCGGTGACCAGGCAGGCGCGTGCCCGGTGCGCGACACCGCGGATCTGCACCCGCGCGGCGGGGCAGGCGACGAGGTTCGCCGACCAGTGCGGATGATGGGGCCGGCCGAAGTTGGAGCCGGCCACGATGAGGTCGGGCCCGTCGAGGACGCAGAGCAGTGCGCTGGTCCGGGGCAGCCCGCTGGTGCGGCCGGTGGTGGTCAGCAGGAACGGTGTCATGCCGTGGACGCTGATCAGGCCGATCCGGCCCCGGCTCCAGCGGCGTAGCAGTGCGTCGGCGTGGGCCGTGCGGCGGCCGATGGCGGCGGCCCACGGGTAGGGGCCGATCAGGATCAGCAGACGCTGCCAGGCGGCCTTCACCGTCCCTCCTGCCGGTGTGGGGGCGGGGCGGCAGCGGCGAGGAGGGCTTCGTAGCCGACGCGGCGGGGGTGGCCGGGGTCGGCGGCGAGGCGGTCGCACCGCAGCAGGTCGTCGATGCGGTCGCGGACCGCGACCGGGAGCAGCGCCTGGGCGGCCAGCAGGGGTCCGACGCCTGGGGGGACGCAGGCGCGGGCGCGGCGGCTACTCAGGAGTGCGACGGCAGTGCGGGCGATCCGCTCCGGTTCCAGCGGTTTCAGGCCGGGCAGGGACACCAGTCCGGCCCCGGCCCGGGTGTTCGTCAAATAGGGAAGGAGCACCTGGGCACGCACCCCGGTGTCGCGCAGTTCCCGACGCAGGCCCTCGGACAGCGCCAGGACCGCAGCTTTGCTGGCGCTGTAGGCGGCCAAGCCGCTCAGCGGTTTGAGGGCGGTCAGGCTGGAGACATTGAGGATCCGGCCGCGGCCGCGTACAAGCATGCGCGGCACAACAGTGCGACAGCCGTTGATGACTCCGAGGATGTTGACGGCAGCGAGGTGGTCGAGCGATTCAGGCGCCATGGTGTGGAAGGGACCGGAGGGGATGATCCCGGCACAGTTCACCAGCACGTCCAAGGGGCCCCATTCCTCTTCGGCCTGGTCCACGGCGTGTGTGAAGGCGGTGCGGTCGGTCACGTCCAGGGCTACGGCCCGGCAGGCCGCCAGCCGACTGTCCCCGCGCTGCGCCGCGGTGACAGCCCGGCTGTCGATGTCGGCCAGGGCAACGTGGACCCCCCTGACTGCCAGCTCCCGAGCGATGGCGAAGCCGATGCCACCGGCCGCGCCAGTGATCAGGGCGACCGGTCGCTTGGCGATATCCGGACGTGTCGCCGGGTGCGGAGCGGCAGCCGGCGCAGCCGCCGACAGAACGGCGGCAGCCGCCCTTACGACCGTCGCATTGACGTGGGGAATCCTCTGCATGTCTCCCCAACTGCGCCTGACCGCGGTCTCGACACGGTTCGCTCCCTGATTCACCTTCTCGAGCGAGGCCGGGTGCTTTCCGGCCAGGTTGTGCCGTCGCAGCGTCGGCCACCGACGCCGGCCAGAAGCTGCTCACCGGCGATGAGGCCAGGCGGTCATGATGCTCCTCGGCGCGCTCGAGCCTCCCGAATCCGTTCCTGCCGACGGGACGGGCGTCCAACGCCGTACGCCAGCGCCCCGCGTCGGGCTGGTGTCTCTGGACGAAGTCGGAGTCCTTCAGCCGGTCGGGCTCGCGCAGCCGCTTGTGCGGGTCAGACCGGCGCTGCCCGGCGAGCGACCGGCCCAAGGGGCCCAGCGGGACACCCTTCTCTTCACCCCCAGGGCCGGGGAGTGCGGTCCTGCAGTCGGTGTCCGGGAAAATGTCGATCTCTCCGATCACGATGTGCGCCGTCGCGATCTCGCGGTCGGGGTAGGACCAGGACCTGTCCGATGAGTCGTGGCCGGCGTGACTGAGTAAAGATGGCGCCCATGGCCACCGAACCCCTGCAGATCCCTATCGATCAGCTTCGTCGTGCTTTGGACGTGGCGCTTCGGCACATTGAAGCGTCAGCCGGACCCACCGTGACACTCAAGGAAGACCTCTTCTGGTCAGTCTCGGCCGACGAGCTGTACAACATCGGCGCCGAGCCCCAGGCCCTCACGATCGGGCAGCTTTCGGAGTCATGGCAGCATCTTGAGGATGTGCTTGCTCATCAGGATCGAGCCGTGGGTCACCACTTGGTGTGGCTTGCCGACGTGATCCGGGCGATCGGCCAGGACGTTCCTTAACAGGGCTGCTGACGGGTCACGAGCGGAGCCACAGGCGGAGCGAGGCCACGGTCACCGTTCCCTCGAGCAGCCCGTGTACGGAGGGCCCTACGCCCGGGCCCCCGCCCTTGTACAGACTTCCAGGGTCCAGGACAGGTCGACGTGCAGGGACATGCTCACGCAGCGGCGCCCCGGGGCTTCCGGGCTGGGGCTCGCTGATCGTCGAGGGCGGCTTCCAAGTCGGCGAGGAAGTCGCCGTGGGCGTCGATGTCGATGAGTCGCTGTGCCGCTGCCATGCCGGCGGCCCGGGCGCATGTGGTGTCTTCGGCGATCAGGCGCTCCACGTACCGGTTGAAGTCCAGGCCGCGGGCGGCGGCGTCCTTCCCTGCCGCGAGCACCCGTCGTCTTCGAGAACCATGGAAAACAGTTGGAGCTTCCAGCCGGTCGCCGTGCCCGGGGCCTGACTCCGCGGGGGTCGTCCTGGCGGGCTCACTCCGAGCCCGGGGTGGGCGGCCGGCCCCACGGGGTTTCCAGCGTTGCCCGCAGGGCATCGACCGCCTTCTGGCCGATCCGCTCGGCGAGTTGGACTTCCAGCCGGTCGAGGATGATGCCGGCCTGACGGTGTGCGCGTTCTCCTTCACTGGTGCGGCGGATCAAGCGCTGTCGGGCGGAGGCGGGGTCCGGGACTTGTTCGAGCAGCCCGGTGGCGACGAGGCCGTGCACGGCCTGGTGCGCGGTCTGCCGTGTGACGCCCATGCGCCGGGCCAGCTCGGAGACCGTGGTGCCCTGGTCGTCCAACACGGCGAAGAGCTGGGCCTGCGTCGGGGACACCGGCGTGGCTCCGGCTGCTTCCAGGGCCCCCAGCAGACCTTCTTCGAACCAGCGCCGGGCGTCGCCGAGCAACTGGGGAAGGTTACGGCGGGTGGACTGCATCTGTTCCTCACCATGGGCCGGGCTCGTCATCCAACGCTTGATTGTCGAGACTC
This sequence comes from Streptomyces sp. NPDC090127, assembly GCF_044746945.1. NCBI lineage: Bacteria > Bacillati > Actinomycetota > Actinomycetes > Kitasatosporales > Streptomycetaceae > Streptomyces > Streptomyces sp. NPDC090127. Next base: position 28,751 of record NZ_JBIVDE010000003.1, read on the forward strand.
TTTCATGTCAGGCTACCTGACGTTAGTGGCGGAGTCCGAGCACCGGAGGACACATGACCATCGAGTACGCCACCCGCTACCGGCAGGCATCACGGATACCCGCGGAGCCGGGCAAGCCCTACTTCATCGAGAAGGGAGAGGGAGACCGCGCCCACCTGTTCGGCGACCTGATCACCATCTACGCGGGAGGGGAGCAGACCGAGAACACCTTCAACTTCTTCACCGTCGAGGGCCCCAAGGGCGACCTCGTCCCGGCCCACCTGCACACCGACACCCACGAGGTCTTCTACATCACCCAGGGCGCGGTCCGGCTGTTCGTCGAGGACACCGAGGGCAACCAGCAGGAGAAGCTGCTCACGCCCGGCGACTTCGGCTTCGTACCCAAGAACTGCCGCCATGCCTACCGCATGGAGCGCCACCACAGTCAGGTCGTCGGCGTCGCGGCCGGCCCGGGAGGCACCTTCGAGCGGTTCTTCGAGAATTTCGGCGCACCTGCCGAGCAACTCGGCCTGCCGCACGAGCCGGTCGTTCCGGCACCCCACACGTTCGTCAGTGTCCCCGAGCAGTACGACGTACGCTTCCTGCCCGACCACCAGTGGCGGACCCGATGACGGCGACCGGGCCCTCGCTGCGGGAACTGATCACCGCGCCCCACCCCGACCACGCTCCCCTACCGCCCGGCACACCGAGCGGGCCCGGCGTACGAGAACTGCGCGGCGTCCCCTACGCCGATGTCGAGGGCAGCCGCCCCCTGGAACTCGACCTGTGGCTGCCCTCGGACGACCGGGCCGGCCCCTTTCCTCTGGTGCTGTTCGTGCACGGCGGCGCCTGGCGACGAGGTCGGCGGGACGACATGGGGCTGCGCACGCGCCACTGGCGCCCCGGACCCTTCGCTCGCATCGCGGCCGCCCGTCTCGCCGTCGCCTGCGTCGACTACCGGCTCAGCGGTGAGGCCACCTTCCCCGCCCCGCTGGACGATCTACGCGCCGCACTGCGCTGGCTCACCCTGCGGTCCGCGGAACTCGGCATCGACACCGCGCGCACGGTGGCGTGGGGAGAGTCCGCCGGCGGACACCTCGCCTCGCTCCTCGCCCTGACCCACGCCGACCCGCCCCTGGCCGGCGCCGTGATCTGGTACGCACCGAGCGACCTGACCGCCGCACGAGGCTGCTTCGCCCCCGAAGACGCCGCCACCGCCGAGGCACTCATGCTCGGCGCGGCCCCGTCGGCCGCCCCGGAGCGCGCCCGGGCGGCCAGCCCCCTCGCCCATGTCCACTCCGGCGCGCCGCCGTTCCTCCTCGTTCATGGCGAGCAGGACACCATGGTGCACTGCTCGCACAGCCGATCGCTCGCCGCGGCACTGGAGGGAGCCCGGGCACCCGTCGAGTTGCGGACAGTGCCCGGTGCCGACCACGGCTGGCACGGGCTTTCCGACGCCCAGGTGGAGGAGATCTTCACCGGCAGCCTCGCCTTCGCGCGTCCCATCGTGGCCTGAGTGTTCGCCGAGTCTGCCCAGGGAGATGCTCAGCGACAAACCTCTGGCTCGGGTCGCTAGTCCCCAGCCGCGCGCATGCCCCTGGCGCGGGCGGTCCTCGACGCCGCGTCGGAGCCGAGGAGGTCGAGGACTTCGCGGGCGAGGCTCGGCCGGCTGGAGGCGGCCAGTACACCCCCGCTGAACATCGAGCTGATCGCGGTGTCACCCGGCAGCGGGCCGATGACGACGACGCCCGGCAGGTCCATCAACTCGCTGTGCTGTTGGAAGGCCAGGTCTGCTCGGCCGGACGCCAGCAGGCTGCCTGCCGGCATCCCCGGTGGCGCTTGAACAAGCCGATCGGACAGCGTGTCGGTCAGATCCAGCCGGGTGATCAGATCGATGAGGGCCGTACCGCTGGGGCCGGTGGAGTAGGCGATCCCCTCCGCGGACGTCAGCGCGGCTCGTAGATCGGATTCCGAGCCCAGCGCCGGAACGGGTGTTCCTTCCGCCACGGCTGCGACGACCTGCGAGATCCACAGCGGTCGCGTCGTGCCCTCGAGGATGTGCCCTTGCTTCTCCAGCTCGGCCAGTGCGCCGTCGGCGAGGACGAGCAGGTCGGCCTCGGCGCCTTCGCGCACCCGCCGCGCGATCTCGACCCCGCCGGCGGAATCGAAGCGTACGGGGAGCCCGTGAGCGAGCCGGATGTGTTCGGACAGCTCGGCCAGTACGGGCCGCGTCGCCATCGAAGACAGCCCAGAGATGTCTCGGTCCACATCGCCTCCTTGGTGTCGGCAGATGGTAAGGCTCGCGGCCTCGGGCCTCAACGCCGGTCTGCGAGACTGGCGACGTGAGCACAACCCGGAGCACGGCGGCCGGCAAGGTCCTGGAGGTCCTCTCGGCCTTCGACCGCGAGCACCCGTCGCAGACATTGTCGGAGATCGCCCAGCGCACGGGTCTGGCCCTGAGCACCACGCACCGGGTGGTGGCCGAGCTGGCGGGCTGGGGCATCCTGGAGCGGGCCGAGGACGGGTCGTGGCATGTGGGACTGCGGCTCTGGGAGATCGCCTCGGGCTGCCCGCGCACCCAGATCCTGCGCGATGTGGCGCTGCCGTTCATGCAGGACCTGTACGAGGTCACGCACGAGAACATCCAGCTCGCGGTGCGGGAGGGCACGGAGCTCGTGTTCGTCGAGCGGATCGCCGGGCACCGCTCGGTGGAGCTGCTGACCATGGTCGGGACGCGCTTCCCGATCGCCTCCACGGGGATGGGGCGGGTGCTCCTCGCGCACGCGCCGCAGGAGATCCAGGAGGAGGTCCTGGACGCGCCGCTGCGGGCATGGACCCCGCACACGGTCGTCGATCCGAAGGCGCTGCGGGCGCAGTTGGACCGGGTCCGGCGCGAGCACGTCTTCGTCAGCGACCGGCAGTTGTCCGAGAGCACGGTCGCGATGGCCGCGCCGGTGCGGATCGGGCGGGCCGGGCCGGTGAGCGCCGCTCTGGGGGTGGTGATCACGGCGCAGGGCGCGAGCCGTGTGCGCCGGCTGCGGGAGCCGCTGCTGCGAGCCGCGCACGGCATCTCGGAGGAGCTCGGCCGGCGTACCCGTACGACCTCCTGAAGCCCCGGGTCGGGACGGGCTTCCGCCTGACGGAGACCCGTACCCGTACGACCTCCTGAAGCCCCGGATCGGGACGGGCTTCCGCCTGACGGAAACGGCAGCGACCTGGCATCGGAGCGGGTGTCACCGTTCGGGGTGTCCGGAACGTTCGCAGTCGCTCAGGAGTTGAGATGGCCTATGCCCCCGTCGACACCGTCGCCTCGGTCCCCGTAGCCGTGGTCGGCGCCGGTCCCGCCGGCCTCATGCTGGCGCACCGGCTCGGGCGCGCGGGGGTCGGGACGATCGTGCTCGACACCCGTACCCGGCGCGACATCGAGACGACGCAGCGCGCCGGGATCCTGGAGGCCGACGTGGCCCGGGATCTGGTCGAGACCGGGGTCTCCGACCGGATCCTGCGGGACGGCCACGAGCACGAGGGAACCGAGCTCCGGTTCGGCGGCCGGGCGCACCGGATCCATTTCAAGGCCCTGGTGGGCGAGTCGGTGTGGCTCTACCCGCAGACCGACGTGTTCATCGACCTGGCCGACGCGCGGGAACGCGACGGCGGCACGGTCCACTTCGGCGTCAGGGACACCGAAGTCCTGGACATCACCACCGACGCCCCGCGGGTCCGGTACACCGCGGCCGACGGGTCTCGGCACGAGATCCGCGCGCGGTACGTGGTCGGCGCGGACGGGTCCCGCGGCATGTGCCGCGACCTGGTGCCGGAGGACCGGCGGACGCGGTACGGCAAGGAGTACCCCTTCGCGTGGTTCGGCATCCTCGCCGAGGCGCCGATGAGCGCGCCCGAACTGGTCTACGCCCACTCCGAGCACGGCTTCGCGCTGATCAGCCGGCGCACCGAGTCCGTGCAGCGCATGTACTTCCAGTGCGCCCCCGACGAGTCCGTCGACGCCTGGTCGGACGACCGCATCTGGGAGACCCTGCAGGCGCGGGTGGCCGGTGAGGACGGCTTCCGGCTGAAGGAGGGGCCCGTCGTCGAGAAGACGGTGCTGCGGTTCCGCTCGTTCGTGCAGGAGCCGATGCGCTGGGGCTCGATGGTGCTCGCCGGCGACGCCGCGCACACCGTGCCGCCGACCGGTGCCCGCGGGCTCAACCTGGCGCTGCACGACGTGAAGGTCCTCGCCGACGTCCTGCTGCGGGCCCTCGGCCGCGAGGGCGAGGCCGCGCTGGACGCGTACCAGTCGCGAGCCCTCCAGCGGGTGTGGCGGGCGCAGAACTTCTCGTACTGGATGACCCGGCTGCTCCACATCGCGCCCGGCGCCTCGGTCTTCGACCTGCGGCGCCAGCTCGGCGAGCTCGACAACGTGGTGGGCACGCGCGCGGGACGGACGTACCTCTCGGAGCAGTACACCGGCTGGCCCGTCAGCGCCCAGGACTGATCGCGTCCCCGGCCCGGCCGGCCCCGCCCCGACAACCCCAGGAGACCTCTCTTGATCATCGACTGTCACGGTCACTTCACCACCGCGCCGCCGCAGCTGGCCGAGTGGCGCGACCGGCAGATCGCGGCCGTCGGCTCCCCCTCGGACGCGCCCGACCCCGACGACCTCGTCATCACCGACGACGACCTGCGCCGAGCCGTCGAGGACAACCAGCTGCGCCTGATGGACGAGCGGGGCAGCGACCTCACGATCTTCTCCCCGCGGGCCAGCTTCATGGCCCACCACATCGGCGACTTCGCGGTCTCCTCGACGTGGGCGAGGATCTGCAACGACCTGGTCCACCGCGTCAGCGCCCTCTGTCCCGACCGGTTCGCGATGGGCGCGATGCTGCCGCAGTCCCCCGGCGTCGACCCGACGACCTGCCTGCCCGAGCTGCGCCGCGCGGTCGAGGAGCTCGGCGCGGTGACGGTCAACCTCAACCCGGATCCCTCGGGCGGCCGTTGGACGGCGCCGCCGCTGACGGACCGGAGCTGGTATCCGCTCTACGAGGCGATGGTCGCGTACGACATCCCCGCGATGATCCATGTCAGCACCTCGTGCAACCCGGCCTTCCACACCACCGGCGCCCACTACCTGAACGCCGACACCACGGCGTTCATGCAGCTCGTCCAGGGCGACCTGTTCGCCGACTTCCCGACACTGCGGTTCGTGATCCCGCACGGCGGCGGCGCCGTGCCGTATCACTGGGGCCGGTTCCGCGGGCTGGCGATGGCACTCGGCAAGCCGGACCCGGAGACGCTGCTCGACAACGTCTTCTTCGACACCTGCGTCTACCACCAGCCCGGCATCGACCTGCTGACCCGCGTGATCCCCAGCCGGTCCGTCCTCTTCGCCAGCGAGATGATCGGCGCCGTCCGCGACGTCGACCCGCGCACCGGCCACCACTTCGACGACACGAAGCGCTACGTCGACGCCACCCCGCACCTGTCGGACGAGGAACGCGCCGCCGTGTACTCCGGCAACGCCCGGCGCGTCTACCCCCGCCTCGCCGCCCGCCTCGCCGCGGCCGGCCGCTGACCCCAGGAGAGGGACCCATGGAACACACCGAGATCGGCGTCGTCCACACCAAGATCGACCGGGCCGACCCCGAGGCCGTCGCCGAGCTGTCGAAGTACGGCGTCGCGACGATCCACGAGGCCATGGGCCGGGTCGGGCTGATGCGCCCCTATCTGCGCCCGGTCTACCCGAAGGCCCGGATGTGCGGTACCGCCGTGACCGTGCTGCTCCAGCCCGGCGACAACTGGATGCTGCACGTCGCCGCCGAGCAGATCCAGAACGGCGACGTCGTCGTCGCGGCCTGCACGACCGAGAGCGAGGACGGCTTCTTCGGCGAGCTGCTCGCCACCTCCTTCCGCGCCCGGGGCTGCGCCGGCCTGGTCATCGACGGCGGTGTCCGCGACGTCACCGACCTGGAGGGCATGGACTTCCCCGTCTTCTCCCGCGCGGTCCACGCCAAGGGCACCGTCAAAGCCACCCTCGGCTCCGTCAACGTGCCCGTGGTCTGCGGCAACGCCCTCGTACGCCCCGGTGACGTGATCGTCGCCGACGCGGACGGCGTCGTCGTGGTGCCGCGCGAGCGGGCCGCCGAGGTGGCCGCCGCGTCGGCCGCTCGCGAGGCGAACGAGGAGGGCAAGCGCACGCAGTTCCGTGCCGGGAAGCTCGGCCTGGACATGTACGGGATGCGCGGCCCGCTGGCCGAACTCGGCCTGCGCTACGAGGACTGACGAGGACGGACCTGAACCCATGACGACCGACTTCGAGAAGACCCCGGGCTGGCTCGACTGGTACGCCGGCCCGAGCCTGCCGCGGTTCCGGCTCCCCGAGGGCGCCGTCGACGCCCACTGCCACGTCTTCGGCCCGGGCGCCGAGTTCCCGTACGCGCCCGAGCGGAAGTACACGCCGTGCGACGCCTCCAAGGGCCAGCTCTTCGCGCTCCGCGACCACCTCGGTTTCACCCGCAACGTCATCGTGCAGGCCACCTGCCACGGCGCCGACAACCGCGCCCTGGCCGACGCCCTGCGCGCGTCGAAGGGCATGGCCCGGGGCGTGGCGACCGTCCGCCCCGGTGTCTCCGACGAGGAGCTGCGCGAGCTGCACGAGGCGGGGGTGCGTGGCGTGCGGTTCAACTTCGTGAAGCGGCTGGTGGACGCCGCGCCGCGCCAGGACCTGCTGGACGTGGTCGAGCGGATCGCGCCGCTGGGCTGGCACGTCGTCGTCTACTTCGAGGCGCCCGACCTGCCGGACCTGCGGGACTTCCTCCTGTCGATCCCGGTCCCGCTGGTCGTGGACCACCTGGGCCGGCCTGATGTCACCAAGGATCCTGACGGGCCCGAGTTCGAGGCGTTCCTGGACTTCCTGCGGGCCCGGCCCGACATCTGGTGCAAGGTGACCTGCCCGGAGCGGCTGACGGTGGACGGCCCGTCGGCCCTCGCAGGCGAGCAGGAGGCGTACCGGGACGTGGTGCCGTTCGCCCGGCGGGTGGTCGAGGAGTTCCCCGACCGGGTGCTGTGGGGCACCGACTGGCCGCACCCGAACCTCGTCTCCCACATGCCCGACGACGGCTTGCTGGTCGATTTCATCCCGCACATCGCGCCGACGCCGGAACTCCGGCGCAAGCTCCTCGTGGACAACCCGACGCGCCTGTACTGGCCCGACGCCGACTGACCCATCCTCGATCGGAGCCCCACCATGTCACTGGACAAGACCTACAAGTTGGTGCCGGGGACGACCGTCTTCGACGCCGAGCAGTCCGCCAAGGGCTATCACCTCAACCAGTTCTGCATGTCCCTGATGACGGCCGAGAACCGCGCGGCCTACCTCGCCGACGAGCGCGCCTACCTGGACGCGTGGCCGCTGCGCGAGGAGCAGAAGCAGGCGCTCCTCGACCGGGACCTCAACGCGGCGATGCGCGAGGGCGGCAACATCTACTTCCTCGCCAAGTGGGGTGCGACGCTGGGGTTCTCGTTCCAGCAGATGGCAGGCTCGATGACGGGCATGACCGAGGAGGAGTACCGCGCCATGATGGTCGGCGGCGGGCGCTCGGTCGAGGGCAACCGGATCGACCACGCCGTCCTGGACGCGGCGTACACGAACCCGGAGGCGCCGGTCGAGCACGCCACCATCACCGGCGCCGTCTTCACCTCGCACGTGCCGGCGATCGGCGCGGCTCTGGACCACGGAAAGACCGAAGAGCCTTACTGGCAGCCGGTGTTCGAGGGGTACGAGCGTTCCAGGAGGTGGGAGCGGGAGAACGTCCCCGACGTGATCTTCCTGGTCTACAACGACCACGCCAGCGCCTTCGACCAGTCGATGATCCCCACCTTCGTCCTCGGCACCGGCGCCTCCTACCCCATCGCCGACGAGGGGTACGGGCCCCGCCCCGTGCCCGGCATCGAGGGCGACCCCGCCCTGGCCGCGCACATCGCGCACTCCCTCATCCGGGACGACTTCGACCTCACCCTCGTCAACGAGATGGCCGTCGACCACGGTCTGACCGTCCCGCTGTCGCTGATGTTCGGCGACGTCGAGACGTGGCCGTGCAAGGTCATACCGTTCCACGTCAACGTGGTGCAGTACCCGGTCCCCTCCGGTGCCCGCTGCTTCAAGCTCGGCCAGGCACTGCGCAAGGCCATCGAGTCGTACGACCGCCCCCTCAGAGTGCAGGTGTGGGGCACCGGCGGAATGAGCCACCAGCTCCAGGGACCGCGCGCCGGTCTGATCAACCGGGCGTGGGACAACGCCTTTCTGGACCGGCTGATCGCCGACCCCGCGGGGCTGGCCGAGGTGCCGCACCTGGAGTACGTCGAGGAGGCCGGCTCGGAAGGCATCGAGCTGGTCATGTGGCTGATCGCCCGCGGTGCGCTGAGCGACGTGGACGGCACCGGCGACGTCGAGGTCAAGCACCGCTTCTACCATGTGCCCGCCTCCAACACGGCCGTCGGCCACCTGATCCTGGAGAACCGTCCCCGGGCCGAAGCGCCCGCCGAAGGAGAGAACTGACATGACCGACGACCGAACCCTGCGGATCGCTCTGGCCGGCGGCGGCGCCTTCGGCGCCAAGCACGCGGCCGCACTCCGCCGCATCGAGGGCGTCGAGGTGGCCGCCGTCGTGAGCGGCAGCCTCGAACGGGCCCAGAAGTTCGCCGCCGAGCAGGGCGTGGGTCGCGCCGTCGCCTCCCTGGACGAGGTGCTGGCGATGGACGACGTCGACGCCGTCATCCTCGCCACCCCCACCCAGATGCACGCGGCGCAGACCCTGGCCTGCCTCGACGGGGGCAAGCACGTGCAGACCGAGATCCCGCTCGCCGACTCCCTCGCCGACGCCGAGGCGTGCCAGGCGGCGCGGGAGCGCACCGGGCTCGTCGCGATGGTGGGCCACACCCGCCGCTTCAACCCCAGCCACCAGTGGGTGCGCCGACGGATCGAGGCCGGCGAGTTCAACATCCAGCAGATGGACGTGCAGACGTACTTCTTCCGCCGGGAGAACCTCAACGCGCTCGGGGAGCCGCGCTCCTGGACCGACCACCTGCTGTGGCACCACGCCGCGCACACCGTCGACCTCTTCGCGTACCAGACCGGCTCACCGATCGTGCAGGCCAACGCGATCCAGGGCCCGATCCACCCCGAGCTGGGCATCGCGATGGACATGTCGATCCAGCTGCGCGCGGCCGACGGCGCCATCTGCACCCTGTCACTGTCGTTCAACAACGACGGCCCGCTCGGCACGTTCTTCCGCTACATCGGCGACACCGGCACCTACATCGCCCGGTACGACGACCTGTTCACGGGCAAGGACGAGCCGATCGACGTGAGCGGTGTCGACGTGTCGATGGACGGCATCGAGCTCCAGGACCGCGAGTTCGTCGCCGCGATCCGCGAGGGCCGCGAGCCGAACTCGTCCATCGCCCAGGTCCTTCCCTGCTACCGGACGCTGGCGGAGCTGGAACAGCAGCTCACCGCCGCCGCGGGCGCGTGACCGCACCGACGCGTGCCGGCGCGGGGTGGGCCCCGCGCCGGCTCGGGCCCTTCGAGGTTCCTGCCGTCGGCCTGGGCTGCATGGACCTGAGCCGCGCCTATGGCGTCGCGCCCTCTGCGCCGGACGCCGAGCGGCTGCTCCTGACGGCACTGGAGGAGGGGCGTGGCCAACGAGGAGCTGGTCGGGCGGGTGCTGAACCGCACGACCGTCCACGGGGCCCCCTACAACGAGGCCACGCTCGCCGAGATCGACACCGAGCGCTGCGGGCGAGCAGGCTGAAGGCGGGTCGGGGGGGGGGGGGGCGCCCCCCCGGGGGGGGGCCCCCCCCCCCCCCCCCCGGGGGGCGGGGGGGGGGGGGGCCCCCCCCCCCCCCGCGGGGGGGCCCGGGGTGGGGGGGGGGGGGGGGGCGGGCCCCCCCCCCCGGGGGGGCCCCCCCCCCCCCCGACCCGCCTTCGTACGGGGAGTGGCCTCCCACGCCGCCGCGGCCCGGGCGGCGAGAGCTTCCGGTCAGCTGCCGAAGCCGAGGCCGAGGCGGTCGAGGGTGCGCAGCCAGAGGTCGCGGCGGCCCTGGTCGCGGTCGGCGCGGGCGAGGGAGCGTCGGGTGACGAGCAGGACGAGCTACCGGTGTACGTCGCTGGTAGCGGCAGGTGACGGTATCTCGCCTCACGGCACGGGGCTGGTCAGGCGTAGTGGCGGTAGACGGCCTGGGCGACGCAGGCCGGCTTGTCGCTGCCGTCGACCTCGACGGTGAAGGTCAGCGGCATCTGGACGCCGTTGCCCTTGACCTCCTCCACCGTGCCGACGACACCGTGGAGGCGGATCTTCGCGCCGACGGGGACGGGGCTGGGGAAGCGGACCTTGTCCAGGCCGTAGTTGACGCTCATCTTGGTGCCGGTGATGCTGAGCAGCTCTCCGAAGAGCGGGATGATGAGGGCGAGGGTGAGGTAGCCGTGGGCGATGGGGCCGCCGAAGGGGCCGTCCTTGGCCTTCTCCGGGTCGGTGTGGATCCACTGGTGGTCGTCGGTGGCGTCGGCGAAGGTGTTCACCCGCTGCTGGGTGATGTCGAGCCATTCGGTGCGACCGAGGTCGGTTCCGCTGAGGGACGTGAGTCCGTCGAGGCCGTGGGCGGTGGTGGGCATGGAAGTTCCTTTCGATGGCGTGAGCAACGGTGAGCGCGACCCATGAATGGACGTCGCCGGGACCTCTGTTACGGGTGGGGACGATCGGTGGGACCGGTCGCGTAGGCATCGCGTACGGCGGGCTTGATGATCTTCCCGGAGGCCGTGCGGGGCAGCGCTTCGGTGACGACGAGGGACTTGGGGATCTTGTACGTGGCGAGCCGGCCGCGCAGGTGGCCGAGGATGTCGTCCTCGCCGGCGTGGGCACCGGGCTCGAGGACGACGACGGCGCGGCCGACCTCTCCCCAGACCAGGTCGGGCACGCCGATGACCGCGCATTCGGCGACGGCGGGATGGCTGAGGAGCACGTCCTCCACCTCGGCCGGGTAGACGTTCTCACCTCCCGAGACGAACATGTCCTTGACCCGGTCGACGATGTAGGCGTAGCCCTCGGCGTCGGTTCGAGCGACGTCGCCCGTGCGCAGCCAGCCGTCGTCGGTGAAGGCGGCCTCGGTGTCCTCGGGCCGTCTCCAGTAGCCGGTCATGACGTGGGGGCCGTGGACGAGGATCTCGCCGCGTTCGCCGGGTTCGGCGGCGCGGCCGTCCGGCAGGACCACGCGGGTGTCGGTGAAGAAGTGCGGCACGCCGGCGGAGCCTGCTTTGGCCGAGGTCTGCTCCCGGTCCAGGTAGAGGACTCCGGGGGACGCCTCGGTCATGCCGTATCCCTGGCTGAAGGCGAGGCCGCGGTCGAGGTACGCGGCGATGGTGCGGGCGGGCACGGGTGCGCCGCCGCAGTTGAGGGTGCGCAGGCTGGACAGGTCCGTGGTCTGCCAGCGGGGCCGCGCGGCCATGGCGTCGTACATGGTGGGGACGCCGAACATGTACGTCACCCGCAGGTCCTCGATCAGTTCCAGAACGCGCTCGGCGTCGAAGGCGCCGAGGAGGACCACCCGGCCGCCCTTGAGGAGGGTGGGCAGGCAGGTCATGTTGAGCCCGGCGGTGTGGAACAGCGGCGCCACGACGAGGGTCACCTCGTCGCCGGACAGGTCGGTGTCGACGAGGACGTTGACGCTGTTCCAGGTGATGTTGGCGTGGGAGAGGACGGCGCCCTTGGGGCGGCCCGTGGTTCCGGAGGTGTACATGATCATGCACGGGTCCTCGGGCGCCACGGCCTCGTCCAGCGGGCCGGATCCCGCGCCGGCGAGAAGCCCCTCGTAGCCGAGGGCTCCGTCCTCGTCGGGGCCGACCAGCGCGATCCGGTGCCGTACGCCCGCCTCGGCCGCCGCGGCGCGGGCCGCCTCGGCCTGTTCGGGGGCGTGGACGAGGGCGGTGCTGCCGGAGTCGGCGAGGTTGTACGCCAACTCCGGTGGAGCGAGGCGGGTGTTGAGCGGGACGAAGACCGCCCCCAGTGTCCCGGCGGCGAACAGGGTCTCCAGGAACGCGGGGTGGTTGGGGCCGAGGTAGGCGATGCGGTCTCCCCGTGCCACGCCCAGTGCGCGCAGGGCGTGGGCGAGGCGCAGGACCCGCCCGTGCAGCTCGCGGTAGGTCCAGGTGCGGTCGTCGTGGACGACGGCGATCCGATCGGGGGTCTTTCGGGCCCGGCGTGCCGGCCAGGAGCCGATGCCTTGGTTCAACACGAGGGGTTCCTTCAGTCGGTGCGGAGGCCGAGCAGACGGGCGGCGTTCTCCTTGAGGATCTTCGGCCGGACCTCGGGCTTGATGTCGAGCTTCTCGAAGTCGGCGAGCCACCGGTCGGGGGTGATGACGGGATAGTCGGAGCCGAAGAGCACCTTGTCCTTGAGCAGCGTGTTCGCGTAACGCACGAGCTGCGGCGGGAAGTACTTCGGGGACCAGCCGGACAGGTCGATGTACACGTACGGCTTGTGGGTGGCCACCGCCAACGCCTCGTCCTGCCAGGGGAAGGACGGGTGGGCCAGGATGATCCGCAACTCGGGGAAGTCCACGGCGACGTCGTCGATCAGCATGGGGTGGGAGTACTTCAGTCGGATGCCGCCGCCGCCCGGCAGGCCGGCGCCGATGCCGGTCTGGCCGGTGTGGAAGAGCGCGGGCACGCCGAGCTCCTCGATGGCCTCGTACAGGGGGTAGGCGAGCGGGTCGTTCGGGGAGAACGCCTGGATGCTGGGGTGGAACTTGAAGCCGCGGACTCCGTGTTCTTCGACCAGCCGGCGGGCCTCCCGTACGCCCGCGCGTCCCTTGTGCGGGTCGACGCTGGCGAAGGGGATGAGGGCGTCGGCGTGGGCGGCGCAACTCTCGGCGATCTCCTCGTTGGAGATCCGCGGGTGGCCCGTGGCGTGCTCGGCGTCGACGGTGAACACCACTGCGGCCATGTGGCGCTCTCGGTAGTGGTCGGCCATCTCCTCGATGGTCGGCTGCCGGTGGCCGTGGGCCTTGAAGTACGCCTCGGAGGCGCCGAACAGCTCCGGGCTCAGCGCCCCGTGGCCGTCCTTGGAGATCTCCGCGTGCGTGTGCACGTCGATGGCGACGAGCCGGTCGAGGTCGAGCGCGAGGTCGCTCATGTCATGCCACCGGGGCCTGCGGGGCGGGGATCCCGTACGTCTCCGGTTCGGCGCCGACGCCGCTCGGCCACTCGGCGGCGATGGCGTCGGCGCTCCAGCCACCGTCGGCGAGGGCGACCGTCTTCTCCTTGGGGTGTGCCCACAGGGCGAGGCGGTCGCCACCGATGCCGATCGCCTGCCCGGTGACCCCGTCGGAGGCGTCGGAGGCGAGGAAGGTGATCAGGGCGGCGACGTCCTCGACGGTGCCGAGGCCCTCGTCCTTGCGCAGCCAGTCGGGCAACGGCTTGCCGGTGCGCTCGGACTCCTCGATGACCTGGGCGAAGACCGGGATGGTCTTGGTCATCTCGGTGGCGGCGACGGGGACGACGGCGTTGACGGTGATGCCGGCGCGGCCCAGTTCCAAGGCCCAGGTGCGGGCCATGGCGACGATGCCTGCCTTGGCGGCGGCGTAGTTGGTCTGACCGAAGTTGCCACGCTGCCCGGCCGGGGAGGAGATGAGGATCAGTCGGCCGCCTGCGCCCTGCTCGCGCATGCGGACGGCCGCCGCACGGGCACAGGTGAAGGTGCCGCGCAGGTGGACGCGGACGACGTCGTCGAAGTCGTCGTCGGTCATCTTCCACAGCACGCGGTCACGCAGGATGCCGGCGTTGGTGACGAGCACGTCCAGACGGCCGAACTCCTCGACCGCCGTGTCCACCAGCCGCTGCGCCGACTCGCTGTCACCCACGGCGGCGACGACACCCGTCGCGGTGCCGCCCTCGGACGTGATCGAGGCGACGGCGGCGTCGACGGTTGTCTGGTCGACGTCGTTGACGGCGACGGCGGCACCGGCTGCGGCGAGGGCCTGCGCGTAGGCCAGCCCGAGACCGCGTCCGCTGCCGGTGACGAGGGCGACCTTGCCCTGAAGATCCATGAGAGGTGCCTCTCGTAGAAGGTGGAAGAGGGATGTCGAAAGCACCGGCACAAGCCGTGATCGACAGGAATCCTGATGAAGTCCAGTCTGGGCAACGAACAGGATTCCTGTCAATGTTTTAGGGTGAGAGGCGCCACCACCCCGGCCGCAGCGACATGGCCCGCCCCACGCGGACGATCACCACGGAGGAACGAACGTGAGCACCTCACTGCTCTACCTGCTCAAGAGGACGGAGCTGGCGGTACGCGCCCGCCTCGAGGAGCTGGTCAAGCCCGCCGGCATCACGGCGCTGCAGTACACCGCCCTCACGGTGCTGGAGCGGCACGACGGCATCTCCGCCGCACAGCTCGCCCGCGACTCCTTCGTCACCGCCCAGTCGATGGCCGACATGGTCCGGGCGCTGGAGAGCCGCGGCCTGATCCACCGTGAACCGAACCCCGTCAACCGCCGCGAACGCCTTGTCCTGCTCGCCGACCCGGGGCGGCGGCTGCTCGCCGAGTACGCCGAACCGGCCCGCCGCCTCGAGGAGCGCATGGTCGCCGACCTGAGCGCCGAGGAGATCGGGGTGCTCCGGGAGGCCCTGGTCGGAGCGTGGCGGTCCCTGTCCTAGCCGGAGGGCGGCGACTGCGCCGCGGCCCGTGCGGTCGCGCGGGCCACGGCCTCGCCGCTACTTGAGTGCGTACATGCGGATGATCACGGCGTCGTCGCCGTCCGGGCGGGCGAGGCCGACGAAGACCGTCTCCGCGAGCCAGCGGTGGGCGGGGGCGTCCGTACGGAAGACCGGCGAGGTGCGGTAGTAGTGACCGGCCTCGGAGACCTGCACCTCCCCGTCGAACTGGTCCGGGGTGTCGGCCTTGGGCCGGTAGTAGCCACGGTTGACGATGTCGATCGCGGCGCCGTCCTCCGCCCGGAGCAGGTAGCGGGCTTCCAGCTCGCACACCTCGCCGCGGGTGCTGCTCCAGTCGCCTCCGCCGGGAAGGACCGTTCCGCGCAGGCGGGGCCCGTCCACGCTGCCCCCGGTGATGGGGGTGAACTCGGTGACCTCTCCGTCACCGTTGCCGATGTGCAGGGTGTCGGACACCTCGGCCCGGATCTCGAACGCGAAGTCGAGGGCGGGGGTGAAGGACATGGTGGTTCTCCGCTTCTGTGAGAGGACGGCGCACCCGAAGCCCGATGCGATCCGGCCACGTCTTGCTCTTGACGCGTTAGCTCACCAGATGCAAGCGTGACATGCAACAACGTTATATGACGTTCGTTTACGACGGCTCGTCGGCGTGTCTCATCTCCCCCCATGTCGAGCGTCCCCCCTTCTCTCCTCACTCCTCTCGGCAAGGAGCATCAGCTATGGCTGCGAAGAAAAAGGTGCTGACGGTGCTCACGAGCTTGGGACTGCTGGCCGCCACGGCCTGCACCAGCTCGTCCGACGGAACCGGCACCACCTCCAAGCCCGGACGTCTGACCACCACCACGGCGCCCGGAACCGCCGAAGTGGACCGGGTCACCTGGGCGCTGCCCTACGGTGAACCGACGACGCTCGACCCCGCGAAGATCGGCGACTACTCGCCCCAGACGGTCGAAGCCAACCTCTGCGACACCCTGACCCGGATGAACGCGGACTTCTCCCTGAGCCCCGGCCTCGCCCAGAAGGTCACGTGGACCGACGACCACACCCTTGTCCTCGACCTCCGCCCCGGTGTCACCTTCTGGGACGGCTCGGCCATGACCCCCGCCGACGTGATCCACAGCCTGGAACGACAGCGGGACCCCAGGACGCAGGCCCTGTACGGGAACTACCTGGCCGCCGTGACCTCGATCAAGGCCACCGGGCCCCACCAGGTGACCCTCGGCACCAAGGGGTACGACCAGACGCTCCCCAAGGCGCTCTCCACGTCGTTCGGCGCGGTCAACCAGAAGGCCTACACCGAGAAGGCCGGCCCCGCCTACGGGACGGCCAAGGGCGGCCTCATGTGTACGGGGCCGTTCACGCTGGGTTCCTGGAAGTCCGGCAACGGCATCACCCTGGAACGTAACGACGCCTATTGGGACACCGGACTCAAGCCGAAGGCGAAGCAGGTCGAGTTCCAGTTCATCACCAACAACAACACACTCACCAGCGCGCTGCTGTCCGGCGAGGTGGACGGCACCTACGAGCTGCCGCCCAGCAGCGCCACCGCGCTCGGCAAGGCCGGCAACGGCGCCGTGCACCTCGGCCCGTCGACCCAGAACGTGCTGCTGATCCCCGCCGACGCCGAGTCGCCCGCGGCCGACCGCAAGCTCCTGGACGCCCTGTCCCTGGTCATCGACCGCGAGGCGCTGATCAGGAACGTCTTCGGCGGCGCCGCCACCACCCTGAAGTCGCTCGTCCCCCCGCTGACCTGGCGCGGGGACAAGGCCGCCGCTCAGTTCGACGCCGCCTACGCCGCACTGCCCGACGTCCCGAAGCCGGACGCGGAGAAGGCGAAGAAGCTGGTCGCGCAGGCCCGCCCCCTCGCGCGTACCCTGGTGGCCGCCATCCCCGCGGGTGACCAGCGCGGACTGCAGGCGCTGACGTTCATCCAGGCCGCGGCCAAGAGGATCGGCGTCGAAATCGAGATCAAGCAGCTCCAGCCCACCGAGATGTCCTCGCTCTTCTACGACCCCGCGGTCCGCGAGGGCCTCGACCTCATCCTCACCTTCGGTTACGTCACGATGCCCGACCCGTCGTCCTACGTGGCCGAGAGCGTCACCCCCCGCGGTCTCTTCAACTGGACGGGCTACGACAACCCCGAGGTGACCCGGCTGCTCGACCGGGCCCGCACCTCCTCCGACCCCGAGGCTTCGGCCGAGGCGTACGCCGAGGCCCAGGCGCTGTTCACCCCCACCACCCCGGCGGTGTTCCTGGCCACCACGCACGAGCGGATGTTCATGAACCAGCGCATCAGCGGCGCGCCGACCTCCTTCGCGTACATGGGCATGCCGTGGGCCGCCTACCTCGGCGGCACCGACAAGTGACCGCCACCCCTTCGAACCAGGAGACGACGATGACCGACACCACCAGCGGCACGCCGTTGTGGGACCACTCGGCCGCCGAACTGGCCGCCGGCATCCGTGCGAAGACGTTCTCCGCGACCGAGGTCGCCCAGGCGTTCCTCGCCCGCGTCGACGAGACCAACCCGGCGCTCAACGCCCTCGTGGACATCCGGCCCGAGGAAGCGCTCGCCCAGGCCGCGGCAGCCGACGCCGCGGTCGCAGTCGGCGGGGAACTCCCCCCGCTGCTCGGCGTCCCGGTGTCCACCAAGATCAACACCTCGCAGCGCGGATACGCCAGCTCCCACGGCGTCCCCGCCTGGGCCGGCGCTGTCGCCCAGGACGACGCCGTCTGCATCGCCGGCCTCCGCGACGCCGGGGCGACGCTGATGGGCCGCAGCAACAGTCCGGCCTTCGCCGTGCGCTGGTTCACCGGCAACGACCTGCACGGCACGACCCTCAACCCGTGGAACCCCGGCCACACTCCGGGCGGCTCCTCCGGCGGCGCCGCCGCGTCGGTCGCCGCCGGCATGACCCCCCTCGCGCAGGGCAACGACATCGGCGGTTCCGTCCGCTTCCCCGCGTACTGCTGCGGCGCCGTCGGCCTGCGTCCCACCATGGGGCTCGTCTCCGGGGTGGAGCCGCGCGGCGCGGAGGAGTTCGACAGCCCGCTCTCCTTCCAGACCATGGCGGTCCACGGCGCGCTGGGCTGGACCGTCGACGACGTCCGGCTCGGCCTGCACGCCATGGTGAGCCCGGATCTGACCGACCCCGTGGGCCTCCCCGTACGCCCGCCGCTGGGCGAGCCCGGTCGGGTCAAGGTGGCGATCGTCCGCGACGCCACAGGCCTGAAGCCGCATCCCGGCGTCGACGCCGCCATCGACGACGCTGCCCGCTGGCTCAGCGAGGCCGGCCACGAGGTGGAGGAGGTCGAACTTCCCCTCCTCGGCGAGGCCGCCCGGCTGTGGTCGCTCCTGCTCTACCAGGAGCTGAAGACCATGATGTCCGAGATCGAGCGGTTCGGCGACGACACCGTACGCGTCTCGCTCGCCGCCTCGTTCACCGCCGCCGCGGAGACCTGGGGCGAGCAGCCCACCCTCACCGACTACATCAGGGGCTACGCCCGCCGCGGCACCCTCATCAGCCGCCTCCAGCAGTTCCTGGGCCAGGACCGGATCGTCCTGACGCCGGTCTGCGCCGAGCCGCCGTTCGAGCAGGACGCCGACCTCGCCGGCGACGTCCGGGTGAGCGAACTCCTGGCGGCGCAATGGCCGATGCAGGCGGTCCCGGTGCTCGGTTTCCCCGCCGTCTCCGTGCCCACCGGACTGCGCGACGGGCTGCCCTCCGGCGTGCAGCTGATCGGCGGCCGCTTCCAGGAGGACCTGCTGCTGCACGTCGCCACGGCGATCGAGGCCCGCGCCACGCGTACCAGGCCGACCCTCTCCTGGGCGCAGGCCGGCTGACCGCCCACCCCGGCCCTTCGACGGCGTGCCCCGGCGGTCCGCAGTGACCGCCGGGGCACGCCGTTTCCTTCTCTTCCCCTCCCGCGCACAGCCTCCAGGAGTCCTGCCATGTCCCTGTTCGACCCCGCGCCCGCGCGGTGCCGCGGGCCGACGAGGGTCGCTCGCCGGTCAGCCGGCGGCGGCGAGTACGGCGTCGGCCATCGCCCGTTCACCCGCCGCGTTGGGGTGGAAGGGCGCCGCGGCGTTGGTGATGAGCGGCTCCATCCAGCGGGTTCCGGCCGGCTTGCAGATGTCGTGGCCGATGGACTTGGTGTAGGTGTCCACGTAGACGGCTCCGCGCGCGGCGGCCTGGGTGGCGATCATGGTGTTGAGACGCTTGTGGGTGTCCCGCAGCCAGGGAGCGTCCCCCTTGGCGATCGTCGCGACCCAGGGGCAGTTGGTGCCGTTGTCGGGAAGGATCGCCGGGTAGCCGGTGACCAGGATCCTGGCCTGCGGGGCGCGTTGACGGATGCCGTCGATGGTGGCGGCGATCTTGGGAGCGGTGGCGGCGACGGTGGCGGCGAGCTGGTCGGTGCCCGTCCAGGTGTAGCTGTTCTTGCAGGGCGAGCCGCCGAGGTTGAACGCCCCGAGCGTCACGCAGCGGACGATGATGTCGGCGAAGCCGACGTCGTTGCCGCCGATGGTGAGGGTGACCAGGTCCGTGTCGGCGCTCAGCGCGTCGAGCTGCGGTGGCGCGGACGCGTTCTGAGCGGAGGTCATGTGCACCGTGGTGGCGCCTCCGCAGGTGACGTCCTTGTGGACGGCGGGGGCGAGCGCGGCGTTCACCAGAGCGGGATAGTTACGGCCCGAACGCATGCAGTCGGCATCGACCTGGTCCGGTACGCCGGCTCCCGACGCGAAGGAGTCGCCCAGGGCCACGTAACGGTCGGGCGCGGTGCCGGCGGCCGCGGCGGGGCCGGCGCCGAGGCCGGCGGCGGTGGCCAGGGCAGCGGTGACGGCGGCGGCGGTGCGGGCGCGACGGCTCGATGGAACGGATCGCATGGCGATGTGCCTCTCGTGACGGAGTGAGGGGGGCGGGCGCCTTCTGGCCGCCGGGGAGGGCCAGTCGGCGCGCCGGGCCGGCGGCAGGACGTTCCCGTACGTCTGCCGACGGAAGTTCGAGGGCACTGCGCGCAGTGTTACCGGTCGGTCGTACTCGCTCGTAATATGTGGCCGATGTGACGGGGCGTCAAGGTGTTGGACATCAGGAGGCGTCCGCAACCGTGTCGGCGGCGGACGCGATTGCCGACTCGTCGCGTGCGGAACGCACTTGGGGAGCCGTCTCTCCAGCAGCTGTGACTCAGGTGAAGCACGAGGAAGACGTCTGCCCCGCTCCCCCGCCGGGACAGACGTCTTCGTTCGGTGGGCCGCGTGGCGTGCGCACACGTCAGGCGGCGGCCTTGTCCGCCCTTCTCCGCGGCTTCCAGCCCGGCTTCGGGAGGGAGGCGATGAGACGTCGGGTGTAGGGGTCCTGAGGATCGCCGAGGACCGTCGCGACAGGGCCGTGCTCGACGACTCTGCCCGTCTGCATCACGAGGACGTCGTCGCTGATGTGCCGGACGGCGCCGAGGTCGTGGGTGATGAACAGCAGGGCGGTGCCGGTGTCCGTCCGGATGCGGGTGAGCAGGGTAAGGATCTGTGCCTGGATGGAGACGTCCAGGGCGGCGATGGCCTCGTCCAGGATCAGTACCCGTGGTTCGGCGGCCAGGGCGCGGGCGATGGCGACGCGCTGGCGCTGTCCGCCGGAGAGCGCCTTGGGCAGGGAGCGTGCCTGCCGGTCGTCCAGGCCCACCATGTCGAGGAGTTCGGCCACCCGGGCGCGCAGCCGGTCCGCCGGCAGGTCCTTGTGCAGACCGACCGCCTCTGCGACGGCGTCCCCGACGCGCTGGCGACGGTCGAGGGAGGAGTAGGGGTCCTGGAAGACCATCTGGATCTGGCGGCCGCGGGCGCGGCGCTCGCGTGACCGCAGCCGGCCGGCCCTGCGCTCGTCGCCGGCGACGACGACGTGTCCGCCGGTGGGCGTCTCGAGTCCGGCGATCATGCGAGCGGTGGTCGTCTTACCCGACCCCGACTCGCCGACGATGGCCAGGGACCCCTGCTCCGGGAGCGAGAACGCCACGTCGTCCACGGCGACGAAGTCACCGAACTCCTTACGGAGGTTGCGTACCTCAAGCATGGCGGGCGGCCTCCTCGGGGGTGAGCGTGTGGGGGAAGTGGCAGGCCGCCGAGGCGTCACCGTCGGAGCTCGGCTGTGGCCGGTCGCTTCGGCACAGGTCCTGAACGTGGGGGCATCGGTCGCTGAAGGCGCATCCGTCGGGTGCTTCGAAGCCGGACAGGGGCCTTCCGGGAATCGAGCGGAGCTCCGCGCCGACATCGGAGAGCGGAGGGCGGGAGGCGAGCAGGGCGCGCGTGTAGGGATGGGCGGCGCGCCCGCGCAGGCGGTCGGCGGGCAGCTCCTCCACGGTCATTCCCGCGTACATCACCACGACCCGGTCGCACACGGCTGCGGCGAGTTCCAGGTCGTGGGTGATGAAGAGCATGGCGAGTCCGCGGGCTTCACGGGCTTCCCCGATGATGGCCATGACCTCTTCCTGGGTGGTCACGTCGAGGGCGGTGGTCGGCTCGTCGGCGAGGAGCAGGCGGGGTTCGGCGGCCAGCGCGGCGGCGATCATGACGCGTTGGAGGAGGCCGCCCGAGAGTTCGTGCGGCCGTTGGCGCATGCGCCGGTCGGCATCGGCGATACCGACCTCGCGCAGGATCCCGGTGACCTTCTTGACCGCTTCGGCTGCTGGGACACGGCGCGTGGTGGTCAGTCCTTCGATCAGGAAGTCGCCGACGCCGCGGGCGGGGTTGATGTGGGCGCGGGGGTCCTGGAACACCATGGCGACCTCTCGCGCGCGGAAGGCGCGCAGGCGCTCGGGCGTCATCCGCGGGACGGACTCCCCGTCGAACAGGATGTCCCCTCGGATCCGGGCGTTCTCGGGCAGCAGTCCCATGACGGAGCGAGCCGTCAGGGACTTGCCGGAACCGGATTCGCCGACCAGGGCGACGGCCGCGCCGTCGGGGATGGTGACGTCGGCGCGGTGGATGACGGTGCGCGGTGCTCCGTCGAGGGGCAGGTCGACGCCGAGCGCGTCGATCTGGAGCAGGGGTGGTGTGCTCATGGTGCTCATGCGTTCTCTCCGAGCAGACGTCGGGACAGCCCCGTCCCCAGCAGGTTGAACGCGACGACGACGACGAGGATGGCGATGCCGGCGTACAGCGACTGCTGCGGCTGGCCGGCGAGGATGGAGGGGGCTCCGTGGGACACCATCAGGCCCCATTCCGGGTCCGGGGGCCGGCTGCCGAGGCCGAGGAAGGAGATCGCGGCGACGTCGAGCAGGGCGTAGCCGAAGCCGATGGTGGCCTGGACAAGGACGAGGGGTAGCAGGTTCGGCAGGAGGTGCCTCAGCCAGATGCGGACGGTGGGCGCGCCAAGGAGCTGGAGCGCCGACACGTACGGCAGGTTGCGCTCCTTGATCGCGGCCGAGCGTACGACGCGGGTGATCAGGGGGAGATAGGCGATCGACAGGGCCACGATCGGTGCGGTGAGCCCGGCGCCGAAGACCGCGGCGACGAGGACGGCCATGATGAGCCCCGGAAAGCCGAAGACGATGTCGAGGGCCCCGGAGACGAACCGGTCCAGCCCACCTCCGAACCAGGCGGCTGTCAGCGCGAGGAGGGTACCGAGCGTGGTGGACGCGGCGATGATGACGGCGGGGGCGGCAAGGCTGGCGCGGGTTCCGACGATCAGCCGGGACAGCAGATCGCGTCCGGTGTCGTCCGTCCCGAGAAGGTGGCTGGCGGACGGTCCGGCGTTCACGTTCAGCGGGTCGACGGCGG
The DNA here is from genome assembly GCF_044746945.1 of Streptomyces sp. NPDC090127. NCBI lineage: Bacteria > Bacillati > Actinomycetota > Actinomycetes > Kitasatosporales > Streptomycetaceae > Streptomyces > Streptomyces sp. NPDC090127. The sequence continues at coordinate 51,214 of NZ_JBIVDE010000003.1, forward strand.
TCGGGTCGTGCGGGGCCAGCAGCGGCCCGAGTACGGCCAGGAGGACGAACAGGGCGACGACACATCCCGCGCCGAGCGTGAGGTGGTCGCGTGGGCGTCCGGTCCGCCGCTTGGGCACGGCGCGGGTGAGCAGGGCGGTCGTCATCGGGCTGCCCCCTTCTGTGCGGTTCTGGGGTCGAAGGCGGCGCTGATGAGGTCCACGGTGGTGTTGATGACGACGAAGACGATCACGAAGATCAGCGACACCGCCTGGACCACGGCCATGTCCTGCTTGGACGCGGCCTCGATCATCAGGGCTCCGAGCCCTCCGGTGCCGAACGCCTGCTCGGCGACGGCCGCGGTGGCGATGAGTCCGGCGATGCCGACGCCGGAGACGGCGAAGACGGGTCCGGAGGCGTTGTGCAGCACGTGTCGCCTGATGACCGTGCGTTCGGGGACGCCGCGGCTGCGGGCGGTCTCCACGTGCTCGGAGCGCAACTCCGCGCGGACGGCGGTCCGGGTCACCTGGGCGACGTAACCGATCCAGCTCAGCGCCAGCGCGACAGCCGGAAGCGTCAGGTGCGTCAGGGTGCCGGTGAAGCCCGCGCCGGAGCCGTAGACGGGGAACCACGGGAGCTGGACGGCGAAGAGCCAGATGAGCAGGACCGCCATGACGAAGGTCGGTACCGCCATCGCACCCGCCGTCAGGGTCGTGGCCAGCGTCTCCGTAAGTCCGCCGCGCAGGGCGGTGACCGTGCCGATGAGAGCGCCGCCGCCAAGGACGAGGACGGAGGCGTAGGCGACGAGTGCCAGAGTGTCGCCGGCGCGAGCGCCGATGAGGCCGGCGACGGAGTCGCGGTAGACGAGGGACGTGCCGAAGTCTCCCTGAAGGAAGTTGCTCAGCCAGTGCCAGTAGCCCTGGACGAACGGATCATCCAGGTGGTACTCGCGGTGGATCTGCGCCAGTACGGCGGGGTCGGGATTCCGGCTGCCCCCGACGAGCAGCGTGGCGGGGTCCCCGGGGGTGAGGAACATCGCGCCGTAGATCGCCAGGCTGGAGGCGAGCACGGTCAGGATGAGCATGCCCAGCCTGACCACGACGAATCGGAGACTCATTTCGGACCGCCTCCTTCACGGCGCCGTTCGACGGCGGGGTGGTGCGCTCCTGCGCCGCTTGCCGGAGTCGTACGGGGGAATTGTCGCAGAGGGAGCATGGGCCCTCCTGGGTGCAGAGGCTGTTCGCCGCTTTCGGGCAGGACGGTCAGACACAGACGGGAGGGGTGAGCGGTGCCGGTCCGGAGCTTCTGCAGACTCGCCTTGGGAGCGGTCGTCCGCCACGGACTCTCCAGGGAGCCGGAGTTGGGCAGGTGGTTCGGGAAGTCGCTGCCGGCGATCATCAGCGCGAGGTGATGGCCAGGGCGCACCCGGTAGCCGGTGTGGCCCAGGGCGATGTCGAACTCGCCCGGCCTGTCGGCCTGGGCGCAGCCACGCACGATGAGCCGTGCCGTGCCGTCCGGGGCCAGGTCGAGGAGCCGTACGAATACGTCGAACGTGGGGGCCGTGCTCTCCACGTGCAGCACCGCGTGGACGGGGCCGGCGAGGTCGAGTGGCCGGTCGGAGGCGGGGCCGGTGAACACGAGCACGTCGTCCCGGTCGAGTGTGCGGCGCTCGTCGACGTGGTCCCGCAGCTGCAGGAAGGTGTCTGCCGCGGCCGACGGTACGAGATCGTCGGGGTCGTACCTCCACTCCCCCGCTTCCGATGTGTCGCCCGTACGCCGGGCCAGCTTTCCACCGGGAACCGTGCCGGTCGCCGCGACCGGATCCGCCAGGTACAGCTCGATGGCCGTGGCTTCCGGCGGCGGCCAGGTGGCCGCGGTGCGCCAGCCCTCGTGACCGAGCTTCCAGCGGACCCGGGGCAGGGAGTCGGGATGGACGAGGCCCTTCAGGAAAATGTCGAAGAACTCGATCGCGGGGCCGGTAGAGGAGTCCAGCATGCGTGCGAGGGCGGCGTCGCCGGCCAGGTGGTCGGTCTCCGGGGTCGCCGGGGCGTCCTCGAGGAAGTAGTTCTCGTGGTCGATGGTGTCGGCGATCAGGTACTGGACGGCCGCCCAGCCGGGACGCTTGGCCAGTTCGGTGTAGTCGCGCATGTGGGCGATGCCGAGGTTGTCGAACCATCCCACGCAGTGCAGCACGGGCACGGGTCGGGCGTCGTAGGGGTGCGGACCGTTGTACGGGTCGAGGGGGATGCCGCCGACGATGAGGTCGAAGCCGGCCGAGCGCTTCCCGATCGCGGTGAACGCCTCCTCGTAGGCGGCGATGATCGGACGCCTGGTGAGATCGACGTCGAACTCGTGGATGTCGTTGTCCGTCCACACCTGCGCCTGGTAGGTGGTGCCTTCCAGCCACAGGGGCTGTCGCCCGGAGCCTGAGTCGTAGGTGGCGATGCCAGGGGCGTTCGTGGTGCTGGTCACCCGGGGGACGATGGCGCGCAGGGCGGGGTGCTGGCTGGAGACGGCGGACCACTGGGTGAAGCCGTAGTACGAGTCGCCGAACATGCCCACGGTCCCGTCGGACCAGGGCTGGCGGGTGATCCATTCGATGGTGTCGTGGCCGTCGTCGACCTCTCCGGTCCAGCCCAGCGTCCGCCCCTGCGAGCGGAATTTGCCCCGGACGTCCTGGACCACGACGACGTAGCCGTGTGCCGTGAACCTGTCCGCGATCTTGTCGAAGAACGCGTACCGACTGTTCTTGTCATAGGGCAGGCGGGCCAGGATCGTCGGCGCAGGCGCCGCCCCCTGGTCGGCGCCGTACACGTCGGTGGCCAGCTGCACTCCGTCACGCACGCGCACCATGTGCTGCCGCGCGCACGGAGGGACGGGTTCCGGTGTGACGCGTCGGACGGCAAGGCTCATGAAGCCCCTCCAGGGAAGGAAACTTTTAGATAACAACGTGATATAACAGCGTTGCATCTAGGTGCGTTCAACGTCAACCCCCCTCTGAGCTAGGTTGATTCCATGCCGATCGACGTCGACGAAGTCCAGCGCCGCAAGGCAATCGCCCAGGCGACCCTCGCCGTCGCCGCCCGGGACGGCGCGCGCGCCATCACCATCCGCGCCGTGGCCAAGGAACTCGGCGGATCCACGGCGATGGTCACCAACTACGTGCCGACCCGTACCGCGCTGATCACCAACGCCGTACGTGCGGCCGAATCACGGTGGCGGGCCGACCTGGACGCCCACCTGGGCGACCTGTCCGGCGCGGACCGGCTGCGCGCCACGGTGGAGTGGCACCTGAGCACGGAACCCGAGGACCTGCTGCTCCGCACGCTCTGGGTGGAGATGCTCTCGTCGGCCCACTCCGACCCCGCCGGCGTCGACCGCCAGGAACCGCGTGAAGCACGCGAGGAGTTCCTCGAGGCGTCCACCGCCGCGGGAGTACCGGACGCCGGCCTCGCCGCCGACGTCCTCTCCCTCCTGACCCGCGGCTACTACATCTCCACCGTGGAAGAGCCCACCTACTGGACACCGGAGCGCGCGAGCCGCGTCGCCAGAGCCGTCGTGGACGCCCTCATGGATGCCTGAACGGCACGCACCGACGACCAGCACGAACACCAGTCGTCCCTGGCTGATCTGCCACCCCGTTGATCACCTGCCGGTGATCCCGCCACGGCCGCCCTCGGCCATCAACCCCCGGCCTCGGCGCCGGTGCGACACATGGCCGAGGCCCGCCGCGGACGCGACGGCGAGGCCCAGGTCGGGCGCTCGCGCGGTGGGTTCACCACCGAGCCGTACCTGACCGTCGAGCAGGGCCAAAGCCCGTGTCGACCGTGATGACGGCCGGGCAGCGCGGGAAGTGATTGACCTTGTCGTAGGGGCAATGTTTACGGTCGAGCGTCATGACCATCTCAGTGATTGACAGCGCCTCGTCGATGGCGCGTGTTCTGGATGCGCCCCCCGGGGAGCGTGTCGACCTCGTACGACAGATGTGGGCGCCGATGGCGGGGATGTACCATTTCGCCCCTGGTGGGGTCGACATGGCCACCATGCACCGGCAGAACTTCGGGTTCGACTGGGAGAAGCCGACCGATCGGATCCGCGAAGGTCTGGATGCCTTGATCGCGGCCGACGCGTGGACGCGCATCGCGAGGGCCCTTGACGATGGAGTCACCGCCTTGAAGTCCGCCGCCCCCGGCACGGCGGTTTGCGACCTGAACGTTTTGCTCGTCCTGGGCGATCCCACCGACAAGCACTTTCTCGACGAGGCGCAAGGCCTCTCGGGGTTCGGCGGCATCAGCGGCTACATCGCCCTCACCGTCTGGCCCACCCCGCGTGTCCTCGACCGACTCGAGGCCATCGCGATTCACGAGCTCCACCACAACGTGCGCTACTCCCCGGGCGGCATCGTGTGGGACCCCATGACGGTGACCGTCGGGGAGCACGTCGTGTCCGAGGGTCTGGCGGATGTGTTCGCCGCGGAACTGCACGGCGAGGCGGGCTACACCCACTTCGTCAGCGAGGAAACCCGCACCGACGACACCGTGCTGGCGAAGGTGACGACCGGGCTCGACGTCATCGGGATGCAGAACTTCGCTGCGTGGGTCCTCGGTGACCCCACGGCGCGCCTGCTCGGGGCAACGCCCGTCGGGCTACCGATGGGAGCCGGCTACGCGGCGGGCGCTCGGATCGTCCAGGCATATCTCGAGACCACCGGAAGCACGGCGGCGCAGAACGTTCGCACTCCCGCAGCCGACATCCTTCGCACCGCTCTGCCGGAACTCGGCTTCACGCCCGCCGAGGGAGACTGAGCACCACATCGAACGACGGGAGCCAGCGATGGAGTGGACGGTGCACCAGCTTGCCGAGCGCGCCGGCATCAGCGGCCGCACCCTGCGCCACTACCACCGGATCAGGCTGCTCGAACCCGACCGCGTCGGGTCCAACGGCTACCGCTACTACGGACCCGATGCGGTCGCACGCCTGCAACGCATCCTCCTGCTGCGCGACACGGGCATGCCGCTGGCCGATATCGCCGCAGCGCTCGACGCGCCCGAGTCACCCACCGCGGAAGTCGCAGCACTCCAGGCCCACCTGGAGCGGCTGGCTGCGGACCGCGAGGCCCTGGACCGGCGTATCAGTGCGGTCGAGCACACGCTGGCGATGCGTCGTCAGGGCCGCGCGCCACAGATGGATGTGATGCTCGACGGCTTCAACGACCGCTACGAGGACGAGGTCGTCCAACGATGGGGACGCGCGGCCTTCGACGCCTCCAACCGGTGGTGGCACGGCAAGTCCATCCGCCAGCAACGTGACTGGAAGACCAACACGGAACGTCTCCTGGCCCGCTGGCGCGAACTGCAGGAGGAAGGCCGCGAGCCCGACTCCGTGGCCGCCCAACAGCACGCGTCCGTACACATGGCCTGGTTCGCCGACATCCCCGGAACCCCCACCCACGCCGGGGACGCAGAACGATCCGCCGCGATGGTCCGAGGCGTGGCCCAGCAGTACGAGACCAACCCCGACTTCCACCAGACGTTCGGCAGCCGAGCAGCCGCGCACTTCGCGGCGACCTCGCTACGCATCCACGTGCAGCGTCTGTCCTGACCATGGCCGCGGTGGTCTCGGGACTGGACTGGGAGCCGGCCCACGTGATGGGCGCCCCGGTGTGACTCTCGACGGGGCCGGGATGACCCTGGTCCTTCCGGGTGAGAGAAGGGGCCCCGATTCCGTCGTCCGGATCGGGGCCCCTGTCCTCACGGTGGAGTGGTGAAGGTCAGGCCAGGCTGATGTTCTCCGCCTGGGGGCCCTTCTGGCCCTGGGTGACGTCGAACGTCACGGTCTGGCCTTCCTGGAGCTCACGGAAGCCGGTGGAGTTGATCGCCGAGTAGTGGGCGAAGACGTCCGGGCCGCCGCCGTCCTGGGCGATGAAGCCGAAGCCCTTCTCCGCGTTGAACCACTTCACAGTTCCTGTAGCCATGTCTCATGCCTTCCAGTCGATGAACGCCTCCCGCACGATGCGGGAGACGGAGGTGATCGCCCTGGTTCCTGCGGCACGCACAGCAAAAAAGCCCACGCCGACGGCATGGGCAAAGGGAAGATCCGAACCACGACAGCTAACGGGGACGGTACACGGTCGCACCCTCTGTCACCACAGGAAACGCTTCATGCCTCGCACTCTGCCATGTGTGCGCGGGGGTCGACCGGTGTCCGGCGCATGGTCTCAGGCCGCGGCCGGTGGCTTTGCCGATTCGATGGCGCGGCGGTAATCGGCGTTGACGCGCTGGGCTTCTTCGAGCTGGTCCTCGAGGATGATGATGCGGCAGGCGGCCTCGATGGGGGTGCCCTGGTCGACGAGTTCGCGGGCGCGGGCGGCGATGCGCAGCTGGTAGCGGGAGTAGCGGCGGTGTCCGCCGGCGGAGCGGAGCGGGGTGATGAGGCGGGCCTCGCCGATGGCGCGCAGGAAGCTCTGCGTGGTGCCGAGCATGTCAGCGGCCCGGCCCATCGTGTAGGCGGGGTAGTCGTCGTCCTCGAGACGCCCGCGTGTGTCGTCTGCTGTCATCTGCACCTCTCTGTAACGCATGGAGGGGCCCTGGTGCCGTACGGCACCAGGGCCCCGAAGGAACTACTACACCACCTGCCGGCCCTGATACTGCGCCGGCCTTCTGTGTCCGCGCGCCCAACCTGACTGCTGCCGGGGCTGCGGGGATCGCGGTTGCGTGACCGGGGACCACCTCACTGACGATGTCCTGCGGTACCCGGGCTCAGACTTCCGCCCGGGCGATCCTGACGGCGCTTCGTTCCTCCGCTTCTTCCCTCGGTGATCAACTACCTACCAAACGGGAACTGCATACTGCTGGTACCGCCGGTGATGCTGGTACTGCCTCCTGCTGGTGATGCGAACTGCTCCGTGGCCTGTGACAGCGCCACGCTTCGGCAGCCAGCCCCGTCGCCCATCCTGCGTCTGCTCCGGCTTAGAACCCCACTGCCGAACTTCCCCACTGCGCGCGCCCGCAGCCGACGCCTTCACCAGGGGTACTGCACTGACTTCACTGCTGGGTACTGCCACTGCGGTACTGGCGGCCCCTGATCACCGCGGGCCACCCGGTCCGGTCGTCAGCCCCGTCGCCGTCCCGCAACAACCCTGGCTTCGAAACTCCACCACCGCACCGTCCTGCGAACTGCAACTGCGTGTACTGCTGCCCGGCAGTTCATCTCTGCCAGGCCCTGCGGTCCTTCTGGGTTACGTGAGAAACCATAGCCCCGCCGCCCCTCAATGTCTACTGCGGCCGAGATAGATTTTCGTGTGTTCGAGGGGGTGGTAATCGCCTTCGAACAGTGAGGGTACGGGGGCCCAGCCGGACTTAGGGCCCCGGCGTGGGCACAAGCCCCGGACAGAAGACAGCAGGACATCGACGGACACCGGGGGGCCAGATGGACAGCATGAGCGTCACCGCAACCCTCCGCCGTGCTCCTCGTCGTTTCGGAGCTCGTCACCAACGCCCTGCGCCACGGCGGCGGCACCTGCACCCTGGACACGGCACCTGGGCCGGGGTGGACGCCGCCGTCCTGGGCGATGTGGACGCGGCCGGGGGCGGGCGCTGCTCATGGGGGCGGCGGCGACCATCGGGGCGAGCCGCCCCCAGGTGCCGGCGCCGACTCGGGCGAGGATGTCGGGCGTGACCGCCCGGACACTGCGCCACTACGACGAGACCGGTCTCCTGCCGCCGGCCCGGATCGGCGCCAACGGCCACCGCCACTACGAGGAGCACCAGCTTCTGCTGCTTCAGCAGATCCTCGTACTGCGGGCGCTGGGCGTCGGGCTACCGCAGATCGGCCGGATCCTCGCAGCGCAGGTCGACGAGGTGGACGCCCTCCGGAGCCACCACCAGCGGCTGCTCGCGGAGCGCGACCGGCTCGATGCCCTGGCCGACACCGTCTCCCGCACCATCGCCGAACTGGAGCAGTCCAGGAAGGACGGCAACCTCATGACCGTCAACCGCCCGGAGAACCTCTTCGAGGGCGTCCAGCCCTCCCAGTACGCGAATCACCTCGACGGCCACTGTCGCGGCCCGCATCATCTCCCTGGAGGACGTGCCGGTCCTAGAGGTGGCCGCGGCCCTCGGGGTCACCGAAGAAGGTCGCCGGCTCGCGGCTGTCGCACTACGCGTACCTGCGCTGACACGACCGGACGACCCCTGCGGTGTGCGGGCGGTCAGCTCGCTTTCCGGTAGCCGACGGTCGGGCCGGCGACCCGGGTGTCGTAGCGCTGGTTGAGCCGGTCGATGACGGGTTCCGGGCGGAGTCGGTTCTCGCGGGCGTGGTCGAGGGAGAGCTGGGTGCCCTTGCCCTCTACGGCCGGGACGAGATCCTCGGCGGTCAGGGTGATGCGGCGGATCCTCGCACGCTGGAAGGCGAGCGCGTCCAGGAGCCGGAGTGCACCGGTGCGCGGGTCGTCGGTGTGAGCGGAGGACTGAGGCAGGCGGCGGGTGCGCTGAACGGTGGAGTGGTCCGCCAGCCGCACGGCCAGCGTCATACCGCGAGTGACCTGGGCGCAGCCGCGGAGTCGTGCGGCGAGGGTGACGGCCGCGTCCAGGAGCGCGGCCCGTACGACGGCGGGGTCAAGGACGTCGCGGTCGAACCCTGTGCCGGCGCTGGTGGACCACGCACCGGTCCCCGGTCCACGCGGACGCGGTGGCGGCGCTCGCCCAGGTGTCGGCGACCCCGATGTGGACGTCGACGCCGACCTGGACCAGCGCACGCTTCCTGAACCGGTGCGCGAGCCGGCCGGCGTCCATGGCGAAGAACCGTAGGGCGCCCTTCACCTGGGCGAGCGCGGCGAGCGGCGGCAGGGTGTTCATGCCGCGCCCGCTCCGTGACGCTGTTCGGTGCGGACCAGGTGCAGCAGCTCGGGGCGTCCGGCGGCGGGAGCGGGCCGGTCCCAGTAGGGGTGGAAGACGATCCGGGCCGACAGCCGGATGAGCCGGCGCCGCAGGACGGTCGTACGGACCGTGCCAGGGCGTGCGAGCTCGGCGTACGCGTGGGCCCAAGCGGTTTGGGCGGCGACGAGATCGTCGGGGAAGGTGTGGTGCCTCATGAACCCAGTAGAGCATGTGTTCGAATAACTCCGCACACCCTGGATTCGCCCCGGAGCGCTAGCAGCAGGAAGGAGGGGCTCCGCACCGCCTCTTGCGGCGTCGAGTCACATCAGTGGATGCGGGCGGGCCAACGCCACGGAGCGGCGCGGGCAGGACGGCGGGGCCGCGACCGGATCCCCGTCCCGGTCGCGGTCCCGTCCGTGAGGGTGTTGAGGTCGGTCACGAGCCGCAGGAAGGTGCCGGGGTCGTGATGCCGAGCTGGATCAGGGCCGGCGAGGGCGCGCAGCAGCCACCGCCGTCGGCGGCCTCGCTGGTCTCCGGCTGATCGAAGAGGCCGGCGCCGCCGCACACCCCGGTCTCGGGCAGGACGAGTTCGACGCGCTCGGCGGACTCGTTGTCGCCCGCGATGGCGGCGGCGACGGAGCGGACCTGCTCGTAGCCGGTCAGGGCGAGGAACGTGGGCGCACGGCCGTAGGACTTCATGCCGACCAGGTACAGGCCCTGCTCGGGGTGGGAGAGTTCCTTCACGCCGTGGGGATAGACGGTGCCGCAGGAGTGCTGGTTGGGGTCGATCAGCGGGGCGAGCCCCACCGGGGCCTGGAGGCGCTCGTCGAGACCGAGGCGGAGCTCGTCGAGGAACGACAGGTCCGGGCGGAAGCCGGTGAGGACGATGACCTCGTCGACCGGGTCGAGCCGGCGGCCGTCCTCGGCCACGAGGACCAGACGGTCACCGATGCGCTCGAACGCCTCCGTACGGAAGCCGGTCACGGCGTCGGCGTGGCCCTCGTCCACCGCCGCCTTCGCGGCAAGACCCAGTGCGCCGCGGGCGGGGAGCTGGTCGGCCGTACCTCCGCCGAAGGTGGAGCCGGAGATGCCCCGGCGCAGGATCCACACGGCCTTCGCCCCCGCGCCGTCCTCCGCCCTGGCCAGCTCCGCGAGGGAGGCAAGGGCGGTGAAGGCGGAGGCGCCGGAGCCGATGACGGCGGTGCGCTTGCCCGCGTATCGGGATCGGACGGACGGGTCCCCCAGCTCGGGGAGGCGGTAGGTGACGCGGTCGGCGGCGGCCTTCTCGCCGAGGGCGGTGAGGCCGGACGCTCCGGCCGGGCTCGGGGTGGACCATGTTCCGGAGGCGTCGATCACCGCGCGGGCGAACAGCCGCTCCTCGCGGCCGGCGGCGTAGGCGACGTGGACGACGAGCGGCTGGGCCTCGCGTTCGGCGTCCACGACGCGGTCGCGGCCGGCGCGCGAGACGCCGGTGACCGTGGCGCCGGTGCGGACGCGGTCGCCGAGGACATCGGCGAGCGGCTCCAGGTACTCCTCCGCCCAGTCGCCGCCCGACGGGTAGGTCTTGGCGTCGGGCTTCACCCATCCGGTGGGGGCCAGAAGCTTCTCGGCGGCCGGGTCGGTCACCTCTCCCCACGTGGAGAAGAGACGGACGTGCGCCCACTCGCGTACCGCCGCACCAGCCGCCGGTCCGGCCTCCAGAACCAGCGGTTCGAGACCGCGCTCGACGAGGTGGGCGGCGGCGGCCAGGCCGGCGGGCCCGGCGCCGATGACCACGACGGGCAGCTGGTCGGTGGCGGTGGTGTTCACGAGGCATCCCCTTTGTTTCGACATCTGTCGATCCCTTGCGTTGCCAAGGGTGGCATTTGGATCGACACTCGTCAACATAGACATTCATCGAAATGGATCGCCTTCTCGGGCACCCCTGGGCGCCTGCTTCGACATGTGTCAACATAGATGCATGTCGAATGTCACCGCGCTGCCGCTCCTTGAGCCTGAGGTCGCCCCCTGCTGCCCGCCGCTCACCGAGCGCCCGCTGAACGCCGAGGAGGCCGAGCGGACCGCGAAGATGTTCAAGGCCCTCGGCGATCCGGTCCGGCTGCGCCTGTTCTCGGCGGTCGCCTCGCACGAGGGCGGCGAGGCGTGCGTCTGCGACATCTCCGACGTCGGGGTCTCGCAGCCGACCGTCTCCCATCACCTGAAGAAGCTGAAGGAGGCCGGGCTGCTCTCCTCCGAGCGGCGGGGGACCTGGGTCTACTACCGCGCCGAGCCCGCCGTCCTCGCCGCCTTGGGCGCGCTCCTCACCAAGGCGGTCGCCGAATGACCGTCGCGGCCACCGTCGTCGTGCCTCTGACCGCCGCACACGCCGAGGAAGTCGTCGCGATCTACCGGGCGGGCATCGACGAGGGCAACGCCACCTTCGAGACCGCCGCCCCTACCTGGGAGCAGTTCGACGCGGCCAAGCTGCCCGAGCACCGCTTCGCCGCCCTCGACGAGACCGGGCGTGTCCTTGGCTGGGTCGCCGCCACGAGGGTCTCCGACCGGTGCGCGTATGACGGCGTCGTCGAGCACTCCGTCTACATCCACCCCGACGCCCGGGGCCAGGGCATCGCTTCCGCCCTGCTCACGGCGCTCATCGAGTCCACCGAGACGGCCGGGATCTGGACCATCCAGTCCGGGATCTTCCCCGAGAACGCCGGAAGCCTGGCCGTGCACGAGCGGGCCGGGTTCCGGGTGATCGGCACCCGCGAGCGCATCGGCCGCCATCACGGCGTCTGGCGTGACGTCGTGCTGGTCGAGCGGCGCAGCCCCGTCATCTCCTGACGGTCGCCGCGCCAGGCCGGTTTCCGTGCCAGTGGGTCTGAGGGTGAGGGCGTGATGATCTGCGACACCGAGTGGACACACTGCGAGCTCGCTCGTTCCCGGAACTGACCGAGTTGTACCGGCCGTACGACCCGCTCGTGGCGCGGGAGCCTCGCTGCCGGCCTTGCCACGCATGAAGATCACAGCGACCAGGGCCAGGCCGACGGTCGCGCCGATCAGTTGCATGCCGACGAATGCCGGGACCGAGGCGGGGGCGATGCCCGCGAAGGTGTCGGTGAAGGCCCGGCCGACGGTCACCGCCGGGTTCGCGAACGAGGTCGACGAGGTGAACCAGTAGGCCGCGCCGATGTACGAGGCGACGGCCACGGGTGCGAGGCGGAGCCGGTCGGTGCGGGCCAGGCCGAAGATCAGCAGGATCAGGCCGGCCGTCGCCACGACCTCGCCGAGGAGGAGGTTGCCGGCCGAGCGGTCGTGCGTGGACCACTTCACCAGCGGCTCGCCGAACATCGCGTCAGCCAGGATCGCGCCGAGGATCGCGCCGGCGGTCTGGGAGGGGACGTAGACGGCGAGTTCGCGGGCGTTCACGCCCGCACCGCCGCGGCGAGCGGTCCACCACTCGGCCAGGGTGACGGCCGGGTTGAAGTGCGCGCCGGAGACCGGCCCGAGGAGGGCGATGAGAACGCCGAGGCCGAAGACGGTGGCGGTGGAGTTGGCGAGGAGCTGCAGTGCCACGTCGTCGGTGAGCTCGGTGGCCTGAATGCCCGAGCCGACGACGATCGCCACCAGGGCAGCGGTGCCGACGAGTTCGGCGGCGGCCCGGGCGGCGAGCGGGGTGCGGGGCGGGGTGGCGCCGGGCGCGGGCTGCGGCGACGCGTCGGTGGCTATGGCGTCGCTCGCAGCGGGCTCGGTGGCGGTCACAGGCTGGGTCTCCTCGACAGGTGAGGCACAGGGGCAGGCAGGTGAGGCACAGGGGGCAGGCAGGTCAGGGGCGCAGGGGGCAGGCGAGTCAGGGGCGCAGGGGGCAGGCGAGTCAGGGGCGCAGGGGGCAGGCAGGTCAGGGGCAGGAACGCTTGAAGTTCGCCTCGGCGGTCAGGCGCGCGGTCTGCGCGAGGGCGGCGAACTGCCCGGCGAGCTGCTCGATGACGTCCGGCCTGAGCCGGTAGTAGGTGAACCTGCCGCACGGCTCGGTCTCCACCACTTCCGCCTCACGCAGCACTCTCAGATGGTTGGAGAGGTTGGTCTGCTTGGCACCCGTCTCCTCCACGAGGTGGGTGGTGCAGAGCGTCTCGCGAGCGAGCAGGGTCACGATCTGGAGGCGCAGGGGATCACCCAGAACCCGGATCAGATCAGTATCGACTGACGTCATCATGTGCTGATACTGTCACATCATCCTGAGCTGATACCAGCCTGGGCTGACCTCTTCGAACCCGGGGGGTTCCCACCATGGCCAAGTCCTCGCACCCGGCCCTTCTTGACGAACGTCGCGCGGCCGGTGGCGCCCGCCTCGGCCCCAGCCGCTGACCGACGTGGTCATCCAGGCCGTCGGCATCGTGATCATCGTGGGCTACGGCAACGCCTGCACCGTGGTGCCCGGCCACCGCTACTTGGACCAGCCCGTCCCGGACCCCGACGGCACCCGGATCGCGGTCGTGCGATCCATCCGCGACGCATCGACGCATCAACGCATCGACTCCGGATCACCACCCTGCTGGACACCTGCCCACCGCCTGAAGCTCCGACAGCCGCACCAGGCTCCATCCCTGCCCGAGGAAGAACCGATGACCACCGCGCCGCTCACCTCCGTGCTCTTCGTCTGCGTCCACAACGCCGGTCGCTCCCAGATGGCCGCCGGATTCCTCAACCACCTGGCCGGCGACCGTATCGAGGTCCGCTCCGCGGGTTCGATCCCCGGTGATCAGGTCAACCCGGCCGCCGTCGAGGCCATGGCCGAGGCCGGCGTCGACATCTCCGGCCAGAAGCCGAAGGTCCTGACGACCGAGGCGGTCCAGGCGTCGGACTATGTCATCACCATGGGCTGCGGCGACGCCTGCCCGATCTTCCCGGGCAAGAAGTACCTGGACTGGGCCCTGGAGGACCCGGCCGGTCAGGGCGTTGAGGCCGTCCGCCCGATCCGTGACGAGATCAAGGTCCTGATCGAGAGCCTGATCGCCGAGATCGACGCGAAGTAGGAGGCGTAACCGACGCGGCCGAAGCCACCACGACCACGTCCGCGAGGTCACCGTCACAGGCTTCGGCCCGCCGGACACACCGTCGCCCTCTCCACGGCCGGCGCCCAGCTCAAGCCGCTGCTGTTCGGTCTCGATTTCGCGGTCGGCGTGGCCGACCGGGTGACCGCGCCCGAGCGCCGGAGTGCCGGAGTGAGCGACAGGTGCGGGTTCTGGCGCTTGACCAGCCCGGCGCATGGGAATGGGCGGCTCAGCCGGGTTGGTCGGTGGGCTCTGTCGTCCGGCGGGTTACCGCGAGGCTGGCGAGGAGCTTGAGGTGATCTCCGGAGGTACTGCCGGGTTCGGCGGTGTAGAGGCTCAGGTCGTGTACGGCTCGCTGCGAAACGGGCAGGTCCTCGGACTGGTAGGTCAACTCCATGGGGCCGACCTCGGGGTGTTCTCGGCGTGGACGATTTCGCGTTCCGAAAGGGACGCACCTACGGAACAGTGCTCCTCGACGTCGAATCCGGCCGTCCCGTCGCTCTCCTCCCGGACCGCGCCGCGGACACCCTCGCCGCCTGGCTCACGGAGCATCCTGGAGTCGAGATCGTCTGCCGAGATCGATACAGCGCGTTCAAACGGTGCGGGTCCCGATCCTTCTGCTGACGTCGGCGCGGCTGCAGAGTCTGCGTTCTCGGCCCGCCCCGGGGTGCGAACGCCCGGAGTGGATGTGGAAAACGTCGCCGACAAGTGAGTGCGGCCCGCTGCCGTCTCAGAGGCCGGCGGCGCGGACGTGGTCGGCTGAAAGATGTAGTTCGTAGGGGCAGCAGCAGTCGGAGCAGAGCGTGGCGACGAGGGTTCCGCAGGCGCACAGCTGGTTCATTCCGCCGGTCGGGGTCGCTCCGCAGCAAGCGGAGGACGCGTGCTGAAGCTCCAGACCATGGGCGTCGTCCGGGTTGATGACGATGTTGCCTCGCGGGCCTTGCGACACGAGCCACTGCCCGTGCTCGTTGCTGATCGTCCCGTAGCGCGGCATCGCCGGCGCAGGCGCCTCGGAGACCACCAGGGGCGCGCCGTACGGCTCCGTCTCGATGGCATAGCAGCCTGACGGCACAGTCGGCGGCGACGGACCAGGCTCCTCGGCGTCCCACCACTCGTAGTACGGCGCCTCGGGAACCGCGGGCAGTCGAGTGAGGGGGCCCGTCAGAGGGGCTTCACATGTCACGCAAACGAAGACCACCGCTTTGACCCCTGCGGCGCCCTCGGTAGCGGGGGCGCGGTGCTTGGGCGCCGCCCTGCCGGTGCCCTGATCCTGGTCTCGTCGGTCGTACATGCGCCTGACCGTACGCGGCGTGCCGCCTGGGCTCTGCAGCCACCCCGTCAGGGGTGAGCAGGCCGGTGACGGCGGCGACGGATGCATGGGCGATGTCGACGGATATCCCGAACCCGGCCGCGATGCGAGCGAGGGCGTCGTGGCGGCGCTGGTACACCAGAGCGACGCGCGCACGCTGGCGTGGCGGGAACTTGCGCCGCCGGGCCACCCCTCGCGGGTGACGGCGAGCGTCGTGACCTACTCGACTAGAGCGTGAGGGAGGTCGAGGGCGGCAGGGCAGGGAACCAACAGGGCTCCTCTGCCGGTGGGTTGAGACGTCGAACACCTGCCTCAACGGCACGGGGGCCTTATGCGTCGCGGCCCGTACCTCGATCTCACCGGCGTCACCCGATCAGTGGCCACGCTGCTCCGATGGCGTGGGCTGCGGACGCGGCGGCGCGGTCGGCGGGCGTCGGTGCGGAGTGTGCAGGCCGGTCAGGAGCCTGTCGAGTGCCTGCTCAGCGGCGCGCAGATCTCCGCCGCGCGCGATCCAGAGCGCCGCCTCATTCATCGCCCCCGAGAGCAGCCTGGCCAGGGGCTCCACCGGCTGGTCGGCGATGGTCCCGGTAGCGGCGAGCGCGGCGAGGGCCTCGGTGAGGTGGCGAGCGGAATGCTCCTCGTCCAGCGCCCGCCACTCGTCCCAGTCCAGCACGGACGGCGCGTCGACCAACAGGATCTGTCGCACCGCCGGGTCGGTTCCCGCGGCCAGGAAGGCCCGGCAACCGGCACGGAGCTGCTCCCAGGGGTCCTTGTGCCGCTCGGCTGCGGTCGCGACGCACTCGCCCAGTTCTTGCTGGACCTCCGCAAGGACGGCCCGGAAGAGCCCCGCCTTGCTGTCGAAGTGGTGGTATGCGGCCCCTTTGGTGACCCCGGCGCCCCGCGCCACGTCGGCCAGAACCACGTGGTGGTACCCGTCTGCGGCGAACCGCCGCTGCCCTTCGGCCAGCAGCGCCTGCCGCGTGGCCTCCCGCTGCTCCGCCCGGCTGACCGCCATCGCGCGCACCACCCTTCCCATTTCGCGTACCGAGGGTATGCTAACGCCACGATTCACGTACCCAAGGTATGCGAAAGTGAAAGTGGGGGACCTTGCCATGACAGAGGGACGGACGACGATGCCCGTGACCAAGCTCAGCGGTTTCTACCCGGTGCTCGCCACCCGGGACGTGGCGGCCGCCCGCGACTTCTACACCCGCCACCTCGGGTTCGAGGTCACCTTCGAGGCGGACTGGTACGTCAGCCTGCGCCGCCCGGACACCCCGCAGTACGAGCTGGCCCTCCTCGACCACGCGCACCCCACAGTGCCGACGGGCCACCGGGTCGCGCTCCAGGGCGGCTTGCTGCTGAACTTCGAAGTGGAGGACGTCGACGCCGAGTACCAGCGGCTCGTGGCAGAGGGCCGTCTGCCCGAAGTACTGCCCCTGCGTACCGAGGAGTTCGGCCAGCGCCACTTCATCGTCGCCGCCCCCGACGGCGTGCTGATCGACATCATCACTGTCGTCCCGCCCAGCGAGGAATACGCAGCCCAGTACACCGACGCCTGACTCGGGCGCCGGATCAGAGCATCGCGGTCAGAACCCTCCGCCGCCGCCCCTCCCACGGGCTGCCCGCCCGCCGCAGGACCCGCCCGCCCTGCGGCCCGGTACCGCCGACCGGCACACCGGCTACCGCCATGCCATAGACGCCCTCGGACTACGTAAGGTTCAGCCCCATGAGTGAAGACACCGCCACCGAAATCGCCGGCGGCACCACCAGGAACGACGGCCCGGCCCCCCGCGCACTCACCGCACAAGAGCTCTCCCAGTTGCTGCGACAGCAGCAGTTCGGCGTACTCGCGAGCGTCAGGAGCAGCGGCCACCCACACCTGTCGACCGTCCTCTACGACTGGGACGCCGAGGAACGCGTCGTGCGCGTCTCATCCACTGCGGACCGCCTCAAAGTCCGTCAGCTGAGACGTAACCCCCACACCTCGCTCCATGTCAGCGGACCGGACATCTGGTCGTTCGCGGTAGCCGAAGGCGAGGCGGAAATAGTGGACTCGGCCGACGACGCGGGCCCCGGCGAGAAGCCGCTGCCCGATCGGCGCGTGGTGATCCTGATCAGGGTCTCCCGCCTGTACGGAACCGCCCTGGACATCCCTGCCCAAGACTGAGGAACCAGCGGGTACGCCCGACGGCACGGCTGAGGCCCGCGGGCACCACCAGGAGGGGTCCCGTCGTGGCGCTGGTACTGGCCTGGTGTTCCTGCCGACTCGTGAGGCTGGGGGCTACCCTCGACCGATTGGCCACTGCTCATCGAGGGTTACGTATGGCGTCGAGAAAACGCACACTTCTCTGGTCGCTCATAGGAATTCTTGTCGTTCCTACCCGAACTCCAGTGAGCGCTTCATTCCACCTCCGCGCAGGCACTGCGAGGCGGTCCGACCGAAGGCGGGGACGACCCGCGGGCCAGGGCGAGGGAGGGCCTCGCAGCTCAGCTGCCCGGGCGAGGGGGGTTCACTGGGCAAATCGGCCGCTCACACCACGCGGTTGCACCTCGGGCTTGGGCACGTCGAGGGCGGAGCCACCCGACAGGGTTGCGCCGCCCTCGCTACGTCATGCGGCAATCGTGAGGTGAAGCGCCGCGTACACGCCTAGCATCGGACTCATCCTGACCAGCCCAGGATCGTCCGGGGGAGAACAAGATGTCGATGCGTCACGCTCATTTCCGCCGGTCAGTGATCGCTGCGGTGCTTCTCGCGGGATCTGTGTCCTGTGCTTCTGACTCGTCGGAGCCCGGTTCCGACGCTGAGGGGCGGCCGAAGGCGAAGGCGCCGACGAGCGTGGCCGGCTCGACGGGGTGCCCGGACTCCGATGTGCTGGAATCTGTCCTTGGCGGACCGGCGTTCGAGCTGGCGAGCCATCAGGCGTGGAGGGACGGCGGTTGGCACTGCCGGTACGAGCCTGCGGCGCGCCATCCGCTCGGCTTCCGCCTCGACGTGTTCGCCCGGGCGAAGGACGCCACCATGGGCAAGCCCGGGGTCGCGTCCGGCTACGGCGCGTTGCCCGAGTTCGGCCAGGCCGCCGCGTTCCACACCAGCTGTCCTGACGACCCGGGCACCGGCCGTCTGAGTGCCCACTTCGCCCGCGGCGGAGGACAAGCCAACACGCAGGAAATCGTCTTCGAGTCGGCCGGCGACCTGGTCAACGACTGCAGCCGTCAGCTCTCCCTGATGAAAGCCCTGGTCAAGGTGTTCCACGAGCACCAGATCGATCCGCCGATTGCGGGCTGAAGGCTCGTAGCTACCCTCACCTCCACGTCGGACAAGGCGCCGGTGTGTCGTGCGGGTTGTCGATCCAGCCGCTCACCGTGGGACGATCGCGCGCCGGAATGTGGCATCACCGCAGCGTGATCTCCTCACCGATCGACCGCTCGCGGGCGGCGGTGACGACCAGGCCCGTGGCGGCGGCGTCCTGTACTGCCACGCCGACCGACTTGTAGAGGGTGATCTGGTCCGGCGAGGTGCGTCCCGGTTTACTGCCGGTGATGAGTTCGCCCAGCTCGGCGTAGACGTGATCGGCTGTGATGAGGCCGTCGCGGATCGGCATGAGCAGGTCGTTGCTGCCGGCGGGGAACGGGGCAAGCGCGGCCTGCCGCGATTCGACGCACACCAGTGCCTCGACGACCGTGGCGTCATCGATCTCGCGGCCGGCAGGGTTGTACCCCACGGAGGTGATGTGCACCCCAGGCGTCAGCCAGGAGCGGCGGATCACGGGTTCGACGGCGTGTGTGGTCGCGGCGGCGATGTCCGCTCCGTCGAGAGCCTGGGGGTAACTGGTCACGGCCTGGACCTCGGCCTCCAGTACGGCTGAGAGTTCCTCGGCCAGGGCAGCGGCTCTCGCCGGATCCCGGCCCGCCACGCGGATCTGCCGGATCGGGCGGACCCGGCAGATCGCACGGGCGTGGGACCGGGCCTGCACTCCGGTGCCCAGGACCGCCAGCACCGAAGCGTCCTCGCGGGCCAGCAGTCGTGTCGACAGTGCGGAACAGGCGCCGGTCCGCGCCGCGGTGATGGCCGTACCGTCCAGCAGCGCGGCGGGCTCGCCGGTGTCCGGATCGAACGCCACGATCAGCGCCTGATGGGTAGGCAGCCGGTCGTTGTGCGGGAAGAGCGACACGAGCTTGGTCATAAGGACTCCGGCCGACGGCAGGAAGCCTGGCATGGCCGCCAGGAACCCATCGCGTTCGCCCACCAGGGCGGCGACGCGGTCGGGTACCGAGGCGCGGCCCGCACTGAGGTCTGCCATCGCCGAGGCCAAGGCGTCGACCAGCGAGTCCACGTCGAGCAGGGCCTCGACCTGCGAGCGCCCCAGAACGAGCATGCGCCTCCACTCCTGATGCCGGTCATCCAGACAGCGACCCACACTCCAAGCGTCGACCGCGGCTGCCTGCCGCCCCGGCTACGACACGCGGTCCGTCCTGAGCACGTTCATCCGTACGTGTCTGAGCACATCAACGTGTGCGCCGACAGGGGGCTCGATCAAGTGTCGAGATCTGTGGGGCCGGCCTCGATGAACACGAGCGCGCCGACGAGTCCGGGATGCGCGGCGGGAGCGATGAGCATGGCCTGTGCCCGCCCAGCGACTGGCCGACCAGGACGGGACGCCGCGGCGCCAGCTGATAGGTCGTGTCCGGGCGATCACGGCCTCGGCGGAGGGGTGGTCAAACAGTGGGGAACCGAACCGTGCGGGGTTCCCTGCCTGTGGGCGGAATTCACTGGAGGCGCCACGCACGCCGTGATGCAATGCCCACCATGATCTTCGGAGAACTCGTGCACCTGCGTGCGCTGGCGCCGTCCGACGCCGAGCCGTTGTGGCGGTGGAACAACGACCCCGACGTGATGCGCTGGATGCACGCGTATTACGACCAGCACCTGGAGGGGGTGCGCAAACGCCTCGGTGAACGGGGACCGAACACGTACGGGGACACGCTGTACGGGATCGAGGTACGTGATGACGAGAGGCTGATCGGGTTGGTGCGGCTGCGGGATGCCGAGCCGGAGACGGGCTGCGCCGAGCTGGACATCTACCTGGGCGAGAAGGATCACTGGGGCCGCGGGTACGCCACCGACGCGCTGCGCACCATGTGCCGGTACGGATTCGACACCATGCGGCTGCACAAGATCTCCCTGACCGTAGTCACGGAGAACCATGCGGCTCACCACATCTACCAGAAGGTCGGCTTCGTCGAAGAGGGCCGACTGCGTCAGGTGTTCCACCGGGACGGGGTGTGGTACGACCAGTACGCCATGGGAATGCTGAAGGGTGAGCTGCGCTAAGGGCTGGCCGGCCATCCGAAGCCCGATGCGTGTGCGCTGGGCGGGTGAGGTGAGGCCGGCTCAAGGAGTGATGTGATCACCGCGCCCGACCTCGACCCGCACCGGTCGGCGGGTGGCGCGGAAGCGACGTCCGACCTCGGCGCCGTACACGGCGTGCGCGCCGGTACCCGCGAGTCAGCGGACCTGCCCGGGTTCGGTCCGCAGGCCGGCCGCGGTGGTGCGTAGCCGTTCCTCCTCGTCGGCGCGGTGGGCACGGTCGTGGGTGGGCAGTTCGGCGGAGACGGCGCGTACGGTGCTGGGCTGCGGGTCGACGGTCACCATGACGCCGTCGGCGGCGGCCCCGTGGTCGATCACGGCGGCCTCCGCCTCGACCCGGAGGGCGAGGAGCTGCTCATGGCCGGCGCCGGGGATGACGCGTTCGACCTGTTCGCGCACGAGGGCGAGGGCCGCGCCGATGGGGCCGATGGGGCTGATGACCTCGCCGTGGCGGGCGATCCTGCCCAGCGTGCCGCGGTGCGCCAGGTGCGGGCCGGGCGTCCGGCCGCCACGGCCGCTCGGCCCGCGCATGTCACCGACCGGTCTGCAGCGCCGTCCAGGTCGCCGCGCCCACGATGCCGTCCGCTGTCAGCGCCCGGCTGCTCTGGTAGTCCCGGACCGCCTGCGCGGTGCCGGAGCCGAAGCTGCCGTCGATTCCCACGGTCCGGCCCAGCGCGGCCGTCAGCGACCGCTGGAGCCGCTTCACGTCGGCGCCCGAGGAACCCTCCCGCAGGACGGGTTTCGTGCCCGCCGAGAGCAGCGCCGTCCAGGACTGCCGGCCGATGATCCCGTCGGCAGGCAGGCCGCGGGCGCTCTGGAACGCCTTCACGGCGGTCACCGTCCTGGTGCCGAACACACCGTCCGCGGTGCCCGCCGCGAATCCCTGTGCGTTGAGCAGTGTCTGCGCCGCGGTGACCTGGGGGCCGGTCGATCCGCTGCGGAGCGTGTCGTAGGACGGGAAGTCGAGGTTGACGGTCCCGCCGCCGGTGCCGCCGACGAGCTGCATGTAGTAGGACCAGTTCCAGTTCGGTCCGGGGTCGGTGTGGTCGTTGTTCGGGACCTCGGCGTGCCCGACGATGTGCGCGCGGTCCTTGGGGATGCCGTACCTGTCCGCCAGGTGGCGGGTGAGGGCGGCGGATGACCTGTACATCGCGTCGGTGAACCAGGCGGGGTTGTCGACGTACCCCTCGTGTTCGATGCCGACGCTGTAGGGGTTGCCCGAGCGTGCGTGGTAGGCGGTGTCCTTGTCGCGCACGGTCTGGGTGACCTGTCCGTCGGACGAGCGGATGACGTAGTGCGCGCTGACGTTCGAGCTGGGGTTCTGGAACCAGCTGATGGACCCGGCGTACGAACCCTGGGTGACGTGGATGACGACGGCGGAGATCGCCGAGGTGCGTCCCACCGCGTAGTTCCCGCTGTTCGCCGCCACCCACAGGGCCGGCGGATAATCGGTGCTCAGTGTGCCCGCCGCGGCCGAGCCGCCTTCGTCCAGGGCGGGCACGTCCGCGTAGCGGCCGCGTTCGGGGCGTACGGTGCGTGGGCGCAGGGTGACGGTCTCGCCTGCGGCCGTGGTGGCGCGGAGACCGTTCGTCAGGAAGTCGTAGACGGAGTCCGCGTAGAGGCGGGCCGTGCGCTCGTCCGGGCTGCCGCTGTACTCGGCCACGGCCGGATACCAGGCACTGGCATCGTCGCGGTCGTCCGCGCCGAGCCCCAGCCGGTCGGCGTAGGAGCGCAGTACGGCGGCCGCGCCGCGGATGTTGGCCGCGGTGCTGCGCCGCAGCGCGTCCGGTGTCTCGCCCGTCAGCTCCGCGGCCCGCTCCAGAGTGCGCGAGCGGGGGTTGCTGACCAGGTGCATCATCCCGTACCCGTTGGCGTGACTGGGCTGGCCCCCGTGGGAGTCGAGTCGACTCTCGCCGTACCCGATGGCCACGAGCAGATCGCGCGGGACATCGAACTCGACGCCGGCCCGTGTGAAGGAGCGGTCGACGGTGTCGTGAACGGCGGGCGCCGCAGCGACAGAAGGGCCGCCCGTACCCGTGAACAGGACGGCGAGGGCTGTGCCGAGGATGAGCGAGGTGGTGCGTCTCCATGATCGCGGTTGCAGGTGCATGCGGAGGTATCCCCTCATCGGTGTGGATCGGACGGGGTCGGTCGGCGAGCCGGGGTAGGTTTCCGACACGGCGATCGGGTGCGCTGCGGAGCCACTTCAGCAAGATTGCATGTCCACGTCAATGTGCGGGCGGACCACTGTGCTGCGGGCCTGTGTGTAGCTGCCATTGGCGTCACCAATGACGACCTCCTTCCCCCGGACCTTCGGGGTGCGCAGGTCATCCACTGGGATGCCGTGCTTCGTCTGGCTGTCGTGCGTGTCGGCCGAGGGAGCGACCGATGAATGTCCAGAGCCGTAGAGATGGTGCGCGCACCGGGCGGTCACCGGATCACCGGCGATGGCCGGGGTGCGCCCCTCAAGCAGCGGCGGGGCGTCACCTGGACGCTGTACACCGAGCGGCAAGCGGTCGTGGCAAGGCCGCCGATCGCGGTGTCACCGGGAACCGCTTCGCTTCGCTTCGCTTCGGCCGAAGATTCGACGACGGCGACGCCCGCATCGTCCCTTGTCGGCGCCGATCTCCCCTGTCTCGCGAGGGACCCCGCTCGTAACGAGGCGATCCTTGCCACAGGCGCACACACGCGTTGGTCCAGGCGAGGCGTCACCGGCGATGTGGCCGCAGCCACGGATGGTCCGCGGCCACCGGCCGCGCCATGGTCTGTCGACCGGTTGCCTGGGTCGCGCTTCGTGTGCGCGGCCACGCTCCGCACGTTCAGAGCGGGTCGTGTCCCCAATTCATCAGCGAGTAGCGCCACGGGGTGTCCGTGACGTCGCCCTTGGGCCGCTGCTCCAGGTGTCGGTGGATGTATCCGGTGACCTTGCGCATGTGGGCGATATCGTCGTCGCTGAGGTCGCCCTTCTTGGTGCGCAGGAGTTCGACGATGCGCCGTCCGGAAGCATGACCGACGCTCTCGCCGTCGTTCTTGCTCTGCCCGACACTTTTCGACTCGTCCGTCTCCAGCCACCTCTCCAGCTGGCCGGCGGACATGTTGACCGCCTTCTTGAACTCGTCGATGTTGCCGTCCCGGCTCTCGTCCTGCTTGGTCATGACTTCTTGCCCTTGTCGTCCAGTGCACCGGGCTTGTGGACCGCGGAGCGTCCGGACTTGTCGCTTTCCACCTCGTACTGCGGTTCCTCCTTCGAGGCGTCAACTGTGCGACCGGCGGCTTCGGTGCGCTTGGTGATCTTGCGCTTGACCTTTCCGGTGACCGTCTGACCGTGGCTCTTCCACGCGACTTCGTCCCCCTTTTCGACTTTCTTGTCCTTGGACATCGTTCTCTCCATTCCTTCCAGAGCTGCGTGGGTCGTGGGCGCGAGTCGCCGTGCGCTCGATCGTGCGACTCAGATAAGGGGGTGAAGCGGGCGCCGAAGCAGGCGGCCTTGAAAGCCGTGTGGGCTGGCCGCCGACGGCCTGCGCCGATGGGTGATGACGCTGCCGCCGTCGTGGGCGGACAGACCCGGGGCGGTGTACTGGAAGGCGGACTCAGAAGCCACGACCGGGCCTTTCTGCTGTCGTCAAGCGAAACGTCTCCTAGCAGGCAATAGCAGGCAATCACCGGATCAGTTCTTCCGCCCGTCGAGGAACGCAGTCAGGTCACTCCCGGGCCCGCGCGCCGTGTTGGCGTGTCGGCGCGGGGTACTCCTGATCCGGGCCATCGGGGCACGCGACGCCGCGATCGGCAGCGCCATGCTCCTCGCCGACAGCGCCCGCGAACGAAAGGCCGTCACCGGCTGCCGCATCGCGGCAGACGCCTCGGACGCTCTGCTGTTCGGCGCATTCCTCGAAGACCGTGACAAGCGATGGAAGGTGGCCGGGCTTCGCCAGCACCTGGGCCGTCCTGTGCGCCGCGAGCCTGTCCGGCCCGGCGCCCTCCACCCGATGACGACCGAACGAGGCGGCCCACCGGAGATGCCCCCTCCGCAGTAACGAACCTTCGCCGCGTCTGGACGAGCTCATGGACGAGCAGCCGCTACAAAGGCGAGACCAGCGGCGAAACGCCGGCGTCCACGAGATGCCGAAGGTGACGGCTGCGGAACCGGGGCGCCGTGGTGCGACCTGCGCCTACCTGGGCGCGGGAGGCAGCGTTGGGCCCCGTCGACGACAGCACCGGGGCCCAACGCTCAGCTGACCCGCGCCTCGGGGTGCTGCTCACGCCGCCAGGATGTACCCGGCTCTGCTGCCGCGCCGCTTGGCTCGCCGCAGTCGTTGGAATTCACGCTCGTCTCTGACGACGCTTGCGTCGACTGAGCGCGTCGTGCAGGGCGGATAGCAGGCGGGGCATCGCGACGGCAGACGATTGTTGCGCCAAGGTGTTCTTGCGGCGGACGTCACCCCGGACGAGAGTACGGAATGTGGTGACCGGTGGGGCGCCTTCGTCGGCGAGCCGGCCTGGACGGTGGTGCGCAAGGTAGGGAGTGGGCACGATGAGAGAGCGCCAACGACACCGCTCACGCCCGCAGGCGGGTGCGTGCACAGGCGGTCTGTTTCACCTTCGACAGGGCTGGCTGCCGTGACCGCCGAGGAGACGTGGACCGTGGCGCCTGATGGCGGCCGGCCGACTGGCCGTTCCTGCCCCCATCTCGACATCGTGTCGCCGCAGTCCGAGCGCCGGCCCCGCGCCTGCGAGGAATGCCTCGACCTGGGCTGGAAGTGGGTGCGGCTTCGCCAGTGCACGGAGTGCGGGCACGTGGGGTGCTGTGACAGCTCCCGGGGGCACCACGCCTACCGCCATCATGCGACGACCGCACACCCGGTCGTCATCTCCCTGGCGTCGGACGAGGAGTGGGCCTGGTGTTACGTGGACGAGCTCTTCCTTGTGAAGGCTCCATCGAGCGGAGACGGCACGGTGTGATCGCGACCGTACGACAGCGGACGCTCGGACGCAGGGACTGTGCTCGCCGTGAGCACCCCTAGGGGCCCGGCGGCAGACCGACGGCTGCGGCCGATGCCATCGGTCGGCGGCAGACCTACGGCTGGGGCCGATGCCATCGGGCGCAGCAGCTTCGCGCTGCCCGAGGTAAGGGCTCGCATCCATAACGCTCCCCATTCGCGAATCATCTGCGAGACGTCCCTACGGAGGAGCACGACTATGAGCGCCGGCGAAACGAGGGTCCTCGTGGTCGGCGCGACGGGCGAGATCGGCGGGCTGGCCGCTCGGCAACTCGTCGAGCACGGCGCGACGACCGCCCTCGCCGGCCGTCACCGGGAACGGCTTCAGGAAAGGGCGCGGGCGCTCGGGGGACGTCCATGGCGCACCTTCGACGCGTACGACTTGGATGGGTGTGCTCAGCTGGCACTGTGGGCGAACACCGCGCTCGGCGGGCTGGACGCCGTGGTCGTGGCCGTGGGTGTGGCGGGCTTCGGGGCTGCGGCCCAGGTGTCTGACGCGTCGGCCGAGCATCTGCTCACCGTGAATGCCCTGGGCCCTATGGCCGTCGTACGGGGCGCCCTGCCCATCATTTCCCCCGGTGGCGTCGTCGCCGTGGTGACCGGCGAGATCGTCGATCGTCCCGCTCTGGGCATGGCCGATTACGCGGCGGGCAAAGCAGCGCTCGCCATGTGGCTGGGCGTGAGCGGACGCGAGGCGCGTCGCGCCGGCATCACCGTCGTGGATGCGAGGATGCCGCATATGGACACGGGCTTCGCCTCCCGGGCCGCTGTAGGTTCCCCTCCCGCGCTGGGCCCCGGAGCAGATCCGGAACAGGCAGTGCGACAGCATGTGGTCGCTCCGGTGCTCCGGGCTCCCGGACGTTGAGCCCGGAGCAGAGTGGCGGAGTTTCCCTCTGTCGTGCGGGGGCTGTGGAGCCTGCCTGGCGGATCAGGGGACCACGAGAAGAGCTCGGGTCTGCGGGCATGCCCCCCGACCCGGAGCCAGCGTGGCATGACCCGGCCGTCTGATCACATCGCCTGACGGCCGGCCACGTCGTCGTCCGGGTCATCGGCCAGGACGACCGCTGTCGTGATGCGTTTGCCTACCGGCTCGCGGTGCATCTCGAAGCTGCGGCACACCGCCATCACGATCTCCAGTCCGTGCTGGCCGATCCGCGCCGGGTCCGGTGCCAAGATCAGCGGCATGGCCGTGCTGCTGTCCCACACGGTCACCTCGACGGCCCCCCCGACGACCTCCAGGGTCAGCAGACAGGGGCCCGGAGCATACTTACGGGCATTGGTGACCAACTCACTCACCACCAGCTGAACGGTGCCCAGCGCCCGCTGCGACACCGGCAAACCGTGCACAACCTGCAACTCCACCATGAAGTCCCGGGCCGTGACGCGCGCGGCAGCGATGTCCTCGCTTTCCTCGAACACGGCGGACACCAGAGCCGGACGTCTCGCCCACGGCTCCAGGCTCTCTTCTTGCCCAGTCAGGTACATACAGTCCGCCCCACGTCCGAAGGACCGTCAGCAACCCGGCCCGCCTACCCCCAAAACGTCACCTCACTCCACGCATCAAGAAACATGGCCTGACACTCATCGCTGCTGATTCGCTCCTTCGGGTTGGCAGCAGAGGCTGGGGTCATCCGCAGTTCCAGGCCGACACCAACACCCTGCTCACCCCGACCGTCGCCGCGCTGCTTGCCCTCGGGCTCAACGAGGCCGCGTACACCTCGGAGATCGTCCGGGCCGGCATCCAGTCCGTCGTCCCCGGGCAGACGAAGGCCGCGCACTCGCTCGGTATGCGGCCCGCCCTGACCATGCGCCGCATCGTGCTCCCCCAGGCCATGCGGGTGATCATCCCGCCGATGGGCAACGAGACGATCAACATGCTCAAGATGACCGCACTGGTCTCGGTCATCGCCGCTCACGACCTGATGTCCAACATCCAGGAGGTGTACGCGCAGAACTACCAGGTCATCCCGATGCTCGTCGTCGCATCCCTGTGGTACCTCGCCCTGGTCACTGTGCTGAGCATCCCGCAGACCTGGCTGGAGAGACGCTACGGGCGGGGCAGCACGAACGGCAGCGGCACCTCGCCCCTGCGACGGATGCTCACCGGGTTCGCGTCGGAATCACGACGCGATGAGAAGAAGGAGAAGGACCGTTGAGCGCCCTCATGGTGCACGCCCAGGTCGTGCGAAAGCGCTTCGGGAAGCTTGAGGTCCTCAAGGGCATCGACCTGACCGTCGAACGCGGGCAGGTGTGCTGCCTGCTCGGCCCCTCAGGGTCGGGAAAGTCCACCTTCCTGCGCTGCATCAACCACCTGGAGAAGATCGACGGCGGCAAGCTCGCGGTCGACGGCGACCTCGTCGGCTACCGCCGGCACGGCAGCCGCCTGCACGAACTGCGGACGAGGAGGTCTCAGCCCACCGTCGTGACATAGGCATGGTCTTCCAGCGCTTCAACCTCTTCCCGCACCTGACCGCCGAGCAGAACATCATGGAGGCTCCCGTCCGGATGGCCGACGCGAGCACCGCGACCGCCCGCGCCGACGCCCGGCGGCTCCTCGACCGGGTGGGTCTGGGGGATCGGGCCGGCCACTATCCCGCCCAGCGAGCCGGAGCGAGAGAACGAAAGGTGCTCTGAGCGTTGGGTCCTACGCCCAGCCGCTGGTCGCGACGCCCTCTCCTCGTCTACGCCGGTGTGCCTGGGAGCGGGAGCGCCAGGTGGCAGTGGATGAGCGTTCTGCGCGGTGCGGGCCGGGGATTTGGGCTGCGTGGCGACGGCGGCGCCGACGAGGCCGGCCGCCGGACTTCGTCGTCATCGATCTCGCGGACGCGTACCCGTTCCGCCACCCGCACAGAGTGGTGGGCACGCGCCACCCAGGACAGGACCTGCGGGCAACGCGGTGGGCCCCCGGCCCGTGCAAGAACCGGGGGCCCGCGTCACGTTGCCGACCGAGGTCAGTCCTGGCGGTCGCCGGTGTAGCGGTAGATGTTGCCGTTGCGGTTGACGCCCCAGACGGTGCCGTCGGCGGCGGCGCCGATGTCGGTGAGACTGCCCGTGATCTGGTTCCAGGGGCTGGAGGTGCGGTCGTCGTAGCCGGAGAAGCTGTAGATTTTGTCGCCGGAGTTGACGCCCCACACGTTTGTACGCGACCCGGCCGCGATGCGGGTCAGGTTGCCGGAGATCTCGAACCAGTGGTTCTTGTTGTGCTGGTCGCCGGCGTAGCGGTAGATGTTGCCGTTGCGGTTGACGCCCCAGACGGTGCCGTCGGCGGCGGCGCCGATGTCGGAGAGGTTGCCGGGGATCTTGATCCACGGGCTCGGGGTGAGGAAGTCGTAGCCGGAGAACTTGTAGATGTCCCCGGCTTCGTTGACGCCCCACACGTTCGTCCGCGACCCGACCGCGATGCGGGTCAGGTTGCCAGGGATCTGGACCCACTGGTCCGCGCTTTCCTCCTGGTCGCCGGCGTAGCGGTAGATGTTGCCGGCCGCGTTCACGCCCCAGACGGTGCCGTCGGCACCGGCACCGATGTCGGTGAGGCTGCCGGGGATCTGGATCCACGGGCTGGTGGCGAGGTCGTCGTAGCCGGAGAACTTGTAGATGTTGCCGGCGGCGTTGACGCCCCACACGTTCGTCCGGGAGCCGGCCGAGATGGCTGTGAGGTTTCCGCGGATCTGCTTCCACTCAGGCATGCCTGGTTACCTTCCGTCGGGAATGACACCCACAGTGTGGAGATGACAGCACAGAGTCACGAACGGGTCTGGCAAACAGGTAGACCTGAAATCGGTGTTTGACCGTGGGCGGGCCCGCACTCATCGATGGTTGCTGCCCCAACTGCCACATTCAAAGGCCTAATGGGGGTCGCCCGAGCGAGTGATGCAGGCGTCGCCCCTCAACCTCTGCGCGCTCGCCACGATCACTGCCGAGGGATCTCGCTCGCGCCCAGGACGTACCGACGAGCTCGCTGCGCTGATTGGTCGACCGACTGCCGGGTCGTGGGCGCGAGGTGGATCTGGAGCTCGCCAAGCAGCGCGGCGTCGATGAACTGCCGTACGGTGTCCGCCCCGCCGGAGATCTGGACGTCTTTGCCCCCTGCGGCTTTGCGGGCCTGGGCCAGCGCGCTGTCGATCCCTTCGGTCACAGAGGTGAAGGTGGTGCCGCTCTGCCGCACCCAGGGTTCCCGCGGGGTGTGGGCGAGAACGAAGACGGGGGCGCGGAAGGGCGGCGGGTCGGGCAGCCGACCTCGCCTTCGGCGAACATCCGCCGCCCCATGATGTAGGCGCCGGCGCGGGCGAAGTCCTCCTGGACGATCTCGTCGTCCTGATTGGTCCGGCCGCCCGCGATGCTCTGGCGCTCCCGCCAGCTCTCCACGCCGAAGACCCATGCGTGGATGCGCATTCCGCCGTCACCGAGCGGGATTTCGGGACGGGAGTTGGGGCCGGCCATGAAGCCGTCCAGGGGCATGCCCAGACTGGCGAAGACCTTGCTCACGCCTGCTCCCCGGTGGTGAAGAAGTCGGTCAGGGCGGGGGCGAGGAGCTCCGGGGCGATGGTGTGCTCCTCGCCGGGGAAGACGTGCAGGGCGAAGTTGTCCGCCAGTGCGGCGAGTTCCCGAGCGCCGGTGAGCATGTGCGGTGCGCCCGCGTCCCCGCTGCCGACGAACACGGGCACCTTCACGGATTTCCAGCGGTCGGCGGGCAGCGGCCGTCCTGACATGGTGTCGCCCATGACCTGACCGTCGTAGGGCAGGGTGCGGGCGGCGGCTTCCATGCCGGCCCAGAAGGGGGCATGCCGCATCCCCGCGACGGCCTCGGCGGGCATCCCCACGGCCGCGGTCATGAAGTAGGCGGCCGCATCGCCGTACGCCCCCTGCTCCACGAGGTCCGTCAGGTGAGCAACGTAGTCGGTGGGCAGCGGAGGCCGGCTGGAGTCGGTGATGAACGGCGGCTCGTACAGGGCGAGTCGAGTCACGGAGCTGCCCCGTGCCACGGCCTCCAGCGCCAGCACGGCACCGGAGGACATACCGAAGACCATCGCCTCCCCGCCCACACGCCCGATCAGTGCGTCCAGGTCCTCGACCTCGCGCTGCACGTCGTAGACCGGACTGTCCTCGCTGTCACCGCGGCCCCGGCGGTCGTACGTCACCACGGCGCAGTGCTCGGCCAGCAGGCCGGCGAGGGCGGCGGAGTCACCGCGCGCCATGAAAGCACCGCCCACGAGCACCACTGCGGGGCCCGAGCCCTGCTGTTCGTAGGCGATGGCCGTGCCGTCGGCGGAGAACACCTTGTCCATGGGAAACCACTCCACATCTTCACGCAGTGCGAAGGTCCGGAAGCCCTGCGCTTCGGAACTGGACCGTACAGTACTCACACGGGTACTGGTCAGTCCAGTACTCTTCTGTGAGGGGGACGAGACGGATGGAGAAGGGGTCGATGATGGACAGCCGTTCAGCGCGCAAACACGAGGCGATCCTGGAGGCTGCGACCAGCGTCTTCCTGGACAAGGGGTACGCCGGGACGAGCATGGATGACATCGCGAAGCTGGCCGCGGTGTCCAAACAGACCGTCTACAAGCACTTCTCCGACAAGGAGAAGCTCTTCGCCGACATCGTCCTCGCCACCACCGACCGTCTCGACACCACGATCGACCTGCTGGCCGACTTCCCGACTGACGACGCCAACCTGGAAGAGAACCTGACCCGGCTTGCCCGTCAGCTCCTGACCGCCCTCACCGACCCCCGAGTGATCCAGCTACGGCGCCTGATCATCGCCAATGCCGATGTCTTCCCCGACCTGGGAACCGAGTGGTACGAGCGGGGCTTCCAACGAGGACTCGCCACGCTGGCAGCCACTTTCCAGCGCCTGGCCGACCAGGGGTTGCTCCACATCGACGACACGCTCCTGGCCGCGAACCACTTCTCCGGCCTGCTGCTGTGGATCCCGGTGAACCAGGCCATGTTCACCGGCCGGTCCCGGCACGCCGACGTCGACCTCGACCGCTACGCCGCCGTCGGCGTGCGCGTCTTTCTCGCCGCCTACCGCTGATCACCAACTGCAGGAGTCGATCCGCCAGACCCGGGAAGGGGCCGTATGGCCGTGATTGTTCCCCTGCGCGGCAACTGACGCGGCCGGGGCTTGCCGCAATGTCTGACAGCCGGGCCCACCGACCAGGACGAAGACGTGCTCGACGCGGGCACGGACCTGCTTGTGTGACGTGGTGGTTGGTGGAGCACCGGAAGTTCTTCGACTGCTCGGCCACAGCCCGAAGGGGCCTGTCACGCCGGGGTGTCGGTGACGGCGCGGTCGGACACCGCCAGCCGTCGGGTGACACGTACCGCTCCAGCAGTCGGCGGTCGTGGGGGACGAGCAAGAGCGTGCCGTCGTAGGTGTTCAGGGCGGACTCCAGTTGTTCGATGGCCACCAGGTCCAGGTGGTTGGTGGGCTCGCCCAGGACCAGCAGGCTCACCCCGCGGCCTTGGAGCAGGGCGAGTGCGGCCCGGGTGCGTTCGCCTGGCGAGCGGGTGGTTGCCTCGCGAAGCACGTGCGCGGTGCCCAGGCCGAACGTGGCCAGCAGGGTGCGCACCTCCGCGGGTTCCATCGAGGGCGTGGCCGCGCGGAAGGCGTCCAGCAGCGATTCGCGTCCGTGGAACAGCTCGCGGGCCTGGTCGATCTCGCCGATCATCACGCCGGAGCCCAGCGCCTGATGGCCGGTGTTCAACGGGATGCGGCCGAGCAGCGCGGCCAGCAGCGTCGACTTGCCGGAGCCGTTCGCGCCGGTGATCGCGACGCGGTCGGCACGGTCGATCCACAGTGAGACGGGCCCCAGGGTGACGTCACCGCGGTGCACGCCGGCCTCACGCAGCGTGGCGACGACTGTGCCGGAGCGGGGTCCGGAGACGATCGGAGCTCGCCGAGCAACCGGCACGGTGCGCTTTCGGACCAGGGTCTCAGCGCCCTACTGGTCGGTTCGAGTGTCGTCGGGTCGGGCCGAGTGGTCGGGGTGGCCCGTCGTGCGGCGGGCTTCCTTCATCTCCGCCTCGTACAGGTGCTCCTTGCCCTCGGCCAGGGCGTCCAGCGCCTCCCGCTCCACCTGCCTGAACGGCTCGTAGTACGTGCCGTCGTACTCCTCGATGATCTGGAAGGACCAGCGGCCGGGGATGACGTTGCGGCCGACAATCTCCTTGTCCACGCGGTCGGCCCAGCTGTCATGGCCGGCCTCGCGCAGCAGGTTCACCGCCCGGTCCAGCTCCAGGTCGGCTCGTCCGGTGAGCTGGTGAAAGGAGTAGAGGTGGCCGCGGGCTCGCTCAGTCGTCTCCAGGGCCTTGGACAACGATCCGAGCGCTTCCACCGTGGCGTCGGTGACACCCTCGGGACGCTGGTGTCCACGATCAGGACTGTCTGCGCTCATCGGCACGAAACACCTTCCTTCCAGAGAGCCTCACGATCCGCAGCGTTCGCCTCCCCGCACTGCGCGGTCGTCGCCCGGCGCGCCGCGGGAACAGGCCATCGGGACGGCCACCCCTGCCGACCCGTACTGAACTCGCGGACTCATCCCAGCCTCGTAGCGACGCGACGGCAACCGGTGTACGGCCACCCGGCGCGCATCCCTCCCGCAGGCTGGCCCACCCGGGTGGTCATGGCACGCCCGGGAGCGGGTACGCGCCGTGGCACGGGCCTCGGCCCGTAAGGGCTGCCGCAACCAGGGCGCACCCCTTTCCCGTCGGACAGAGGATGCACAGTCATGTCGCAGGTCGAAGAGTCGATCGTGGTCAACGTCCCCGTCAGCGTCGCCTACAACCAGTGGACACAGTTCGAGTCCTTCCCCGAGTTCATGGACGGCGTCGAGCGGATCGAGCAGCGGACGGACACGCTCACCCACTGGGTCACCTCCGTCGGCGGGATCAAGCGCGAGTTCGACGCGCGGATCACCGAGCAGATCCCGGACGAGCGGGTCGCCTGGACGACGGTCGACGGTGAGGCCAAGCAGGCCGGCGTGGTCACCTTCCACCGACTGGAGGACACACGGACGAAGGTGATGCTGCAGATGGACTTCGACCCCAGCGGACCGGCTGAAACGGTCGGCGACAAGCTGGGGTTCGTCCGCAAGCAGGTCACCGGCGACCTCGAGCGGTTCAAGCACTTCATCGAATCCCGCGGACAAGAGACCGGCGCCTGGCGCGGCAGCGTCTGACAGCCCCGCCGGCAGCCGCCGCCGGACCGGCGGAAGCCAGCTGGCGCCATGTCGTTCCGATCACCCATGGAGAGTGATTTCGGTTGGTCCGTGGGTGGGCGTTGCGGTAGGACTTTTGCGGGCTGTTGGAGGGGTCGCGTCCTTCGGTACCGATCTCCCGCACGTGATGTGTCGAAGGATCTGCGGACTCGCCTCACAAGAGATGCGGGCCGCTGATCGATCGGAGTTCTCACGTGCGCGCTCGACTCGCTACCACCGCTGTGGCCGCTACCGCGGTAGCCGCTTCCCTGCTGTTCCCCGCCCTGGCCTCGGCGCAGGCCCAGGGCGCCGATCCGTTCGTACCCGAAGGCCGTACGGGAGGGCACCGTCTGATCAGCGTGGGCTTGACCTCGGACCAGCGCCTGGTCGGCTTCGACGTCTCCGACCCGAGCGACACCTGGTCGCTGGGCAAGGTCCGCGGCCTTCGGGGTGACAGCAAGCTGGTCGGGATCGACTTCCGTGTCCAGAACGGCAAGCTGTACGGCGTCGGGGAGAAGGGCGGCGTCTACACGGTCGACAGCGAGGCCAGGGCCGTCAAGGTGTCGCAGCTGACGGTCGCCCTGCAGGGTCGGCACTTCGGGGTGGACTTCAACCCCGCCGCCAACCGGCTTCGTGTCATCAGCGACACCGGGCAGAACCTGCGGCACAACATCGACGACCCGGCCGCCCCGAGGAGCACCACCGTCGACGGCACGCTCACCAACCCGACCATGCCGCCGTCGACCGCTCTCGGTGTCACCGGTGCCGCCTACACGAACAACGACCTGAACGCGGCGACCGCCACCACCCTGTTCGACATCGACACCACGAACGACCGGGTCTCGCTGCAGTCACCGGCCAACGCCGGCACCCTCGCCCCCACCGGCAACCTCGGCGTCAACGCCGGGCCTTCGGCCGGGTTCGACATCTACTACAAGGCCTCCAACGGTTGGAATCACGGCTTCGCGGCCCTGACCGTCGACGGGAAGCAGCGCTTCTACAAGGTCAACACCCTCAACGGCCGCGCCGACCTCGTCGGCGCCTTCCCCGCCAGCCGCCAGGTCGTCGACGTCGCTCTCCCCCTCGACCAGCACTGAACGCTGAAGACGCCGGGGGCAGGCTGTCTCAGCCTGCCCCCGGCCCAGCAGCGACGAGCCCCGACGACGGGTGGCAGAGGACCTCTGTGCCCGGCCTCGAGGCACGCTACGAGTTGGGCAAACCGGAGATGCGGCTCCTGGGCTGGCAAGGCGTCCTGCTGCCCTCGCTCATCTGCTGCCTCCAGGACGCAGCGCCGTCGCGGAGCTGATGCTGTCGAGGCGCGCCAGCCGGGTCGGCCGGTGGAGCCGTTCAAACGGCAGGGGGGCCGCCGGTGGTTCGGCGCGCCTCGCTGTGGCCGGCGGTGAGGTTCTTGGCGAGTGCGGTGAGGCCTCGTGTCAGAGCGCGGCGCTCGCCGGTCGGCATGGTGTGGATGGCGTGGTGGAGCATGGCTTCGCGCTTCTCGCGGATGCGTTGGAGGTGTCGCTTTCCGGCGGGGCTGAGGCGAAGGGTGACTTCGCGTCCGTTCCCGGGGCACGGGAGGCGTTCGAGGAAGCCGAGGGCTTGGAGGCGGTCGCACATGCGGCTGACGTTGGGGGGCGACGCGGCCAGGCGGTGGCAGACGGCCCGCATCCTGATGCCGTCCTGCCCGTCGACGACATACATCAGCCGCAGTTGTGATGCGGAGGTGGGTGCGGTGGCCTGCCCTGTGGAAGCCTTGGAGTGCTCCCACAGGACGTCGAGGAGTTCGGCGATGCCGCTGGCGGCCTGGGTGGCGTCGGAGCAGGTCCTGCTGGGGGCGGCTTCGGGTGCGGGCATGACTTCCCCGTGGGTGGGTGCTCTGCCAGATGGCCGGCCGGGCGTGGCTCAGGTGGTGCCGTCCGGTCCGGTGGGGCGGGCCGCTTGTGCTGTCCCCATGGCCATCGGGGGCTGTTGCGGGTTCTGGTGCGAGGTCGCGGCGTCGGTGGGGGGCGTGGCCGTGAGGTGTTCGAGCGTACCGGTGACGGTGAGGAGCCGGTCCAGTGTGGCGGGCCGGTCGTCCAGGTGCAGACGTGCGCCGGCTGCGGCGGTGCGTCGGGCGATCATCAGCAGGATGGACAGTCCCATGGAGTCGACTGTGCCGATTCCCGCGCAGTGCAGGTGCAGGTCTTCGAGGTGGGTTCGGGCGTCGAGTTGGGCGGTGACCTCGTCCAGGAGGAGGTCGGCCGTGTCGTAGGCGATGTCGCCGGTGACTTCTATGCGGACTGTGTCGTCGGTGTCGACCATGGTCAGGTGGTGGGTGGGGTGCTGGGTGCTCATGCAGGCGTTCCGGCGGTGGTGTGTTCGGTGGTGAGGGCTTCGATGCCGCGCTTGAGGATGCGGGAGGCCCGGGGGAAGTCTTTGAGCTCGCGGGCGAAGAGGTTCAGGGCCGGCGGCAGGGACTGCGCGGGCACGCCCCGGGCCTGGAGGATCTGGGCGGTCCAGGTGATGAACCAGGTGAAGAGGTCTTCGTCGCCGAGGTAGAGGGCGGTGGCGAGGAAGTCCACGATGTGCGCGAGGTCTTCCGCCGTGCGTTCACGCTGGAGGTCGTCGTAGGCGCGCATCGCGGGGAACGCGTCCTCCAGGGCGAGGAAGACGGTTCGCAC
Organism: Streptomyces sp. NPDC090127; assembly: GCF_044746945.1. Classification (NCBI taxonomy): domain Bacteria; kingdom Bacillati; phylum Actinomycetota; class Actinomycetes; order Kitasatosporales; family Streptomycetaceae; genus Streptomyces; species Streptomyces sp. NPDC090127. The sequence goes on from NZ_JBIVDE010000003.1 coordinate 87,636, forward strand.
CAGGGAGGCGCTGCTGCGGGCGACCATCGTGTATTCCTGGTCGGCCAGGTGCGGGAGGTCGTCGAGTTGCTGGTGGTCGACCTCGGGGCGCGTCAGCGGGGCCCGGGCGAGCTGGTCGGCAGCGGCTCGGGCGTCGGGGGCCCAGGCCTGGGCGCCCAGCAGCTTCGCGTAACGGCCGTCGGGTCCGAAGGCAGCGCCGCCGACCAGGACGGGGACGCCGACGGCCTGGCAGGCGGTGATCGCCGCGTGGGCGGTGGGCAGCCGGGTTGCGATCGAACTGGACAGGGCGACCGCGTCGGCCTTGGTGGTGTGCAGGTGGGCGATGAGGTGCGGTGCGGGGACCTGCGCTCCGAGGTAGTCGACCTGCCAGCCGCGCAGCTTCAGGACCTCGGCCACCAGCCGCGCGGGCAGTGCGTGCCATTCGCCGTCCACGCAGGCCACGGTGATCCGGCCCCGGTGGGCCGTGGCGCGGGCGGCAGGGTGCAGGGCGAGCGCGGCGACAGCGCGCTCGTTGATGGACGTCGCCGCGTGCTCCTGCGCGACGCTGATGCGGTTCGCGGCCCATTCCTCCCCGACTCTGCCCTGGACCATGGCGATCACGTCCAGCAGGACAGCCTCCGGGTCGATGCCGTCGTCGAGAGCGCGCACGACGACGTCGGTGGCGGCGTACTCGTCCGCGGCCGCCACGGCCTCCCACAGACGGTCCGACAGCTCACCGATGCGGGCGCTGTCCGGCAGACGGGACGGAGTCCTGGTGCTGGTGCTGGTGCTCATGCGGTGTACCTGCCCCGAGTGTGGCCGTTCACCGCACTGAGGTGCTGAACGCGGGGGGCGGAGATCGCGACGACGGCCATGTCGTCGTGACGGCGGTCGCCGAGCCACTGGGAGGCGAGCATCTGGACGTGCTCCACGATGCCCTCGGCCGGCATTCCGGCGCATCCGGCGAGCGCGCGCGTGAGGCGTTCCTCCCCGAACTGGGCGTCGCCCATCGGGCCGCCCTTGGCCTCGGTGATGCCGTCGGTGTACAGGACGCAGGACTCCCCCGGGGCGAGCTGGACGGTCGTGGTGCGGGCACGGACGTCCGGCAGGGCCCCGACCAGCGTGCCGCCGGTGTCGGCCTCCTCCACGGTGCCGTCCTTGCGGATGATCAGCGGGTTCGGGTGGCCCGCGCTGGTCAGGCGCACCTGGACCTCGTTGCCCGTGCGGGCGGCGGAAGCCAGGACCAGCGTCGCGAACCGGGTGGAGTGAGAGTTCAGCAGTGCCGTGTTGAGGAGGGTGAGCATCCGCTGGTGGTCGTCGGCCAGGGGCAGCAGGGCGTGCAGGGTGTTGCGGATCTTGCCGGTGAGGACGGCTGCCTCCAGGCCTTTGCCGCACACATCGCCCAACGTCACCAGGGACGGCTCTCCCTCCACCGCGGCGGGGTGCACGTCGTAGAAATCGCCGCCGATCCGTTCGTGGTCGGCCGAGGGGCGGTAGCTGCCGGCGAAGTCCACTCCGGAGATCTGGTGCAGGGCCGGGGGCAGCAGCTCCCGCATGAGCACCTCGGTGATAGCTGTCTGCTCCGCGTACAGGCGGGCGGCCGACATCGCCGCCCCGGAGCGCGCGGCGAACAGGCGGGCGAAGACTTCTTCCTCTTCGGTGAAGGCGGCGCTGTTCTCCCTGCGCAGCAGGACCAGTACACCGGCCGGTACGCCGTGCCCGGGCAGCGGAGTGATCACTACCGCTCCGATGGGGCCGAAGCCTTCGGGAATCATCCATGCCGGGGCGGCGGCGGGGTCTATCCATCGGGAGGGAACCGGCGGGAACCCGCGCAGGGCTTCACCGAGACCGGGGACCTCGTCCGGGTCGACCACCTCCTGCGAGGCGGTGGGAGTACCGCCGCGCAGGCAGGTCACCATGGGAAGCAGGTGGCCGCGGGCCGGTGCGATGACCAGCACCGCGTCGGCGAGGTGCTCGGCGGCCATATGCGCGATCACGTCCATGCAGCGCCCCAGGTTGAGAGAGGAGAGCAGGATGCTGGACGCCTTCGCGAGGAACGCGGTCCGCTCCCGCTCCATGTGCAGGGCTTCACGGGCGAGCTGATGGTCGGTGTCGTCCACCAGCCACCACGCCACCGTGCCGTCGTCCCGCGCGCTGGGGTGCGCCTCGAAGCGGCGCTCGTCGATCACACCGGACAGTGGTCCGTCCGACTCCGGCGCCGCACACGGGTCGTGCATGCTCATCGACCGGTGGGCCGCGACCAGCCATGCCGGGACCGCGTCGGCCAGTGGTGCCCCGGGGCGGGCCGCGGGCAGAAGTGCCTGTGCGGCGTCGTTGCGCTGCACGAGACGGCCCGCCGCGTCAGCGACCAGGACGGGGTAGGGGGCACGGCCCCAAGGGAAGTCCGGCTCCATGGCTGCGACGGTGTGCGCTTGGGTGGAGACCAAATGTCGAGGACCCGCTGGGCGAATCCCTCACCTCACCAACTCGTAGAGATCATTTCCTTCAGGCAACGATCCCGTACGGGCCAACCTCTTGACAACCCGCCCCCTCACCCACCCGGCCATCTGCACACATGTGAAGGCGGCGTGCCCGCGGAAAGACATCCCCCGGGCGGCATACCGGCGCGGGGAGGGCCGCGAGAACGCGCCACCCCTCTGAGGGTCAACGGCCACCTGGCCGTGCGGATCGGCGCCGTCGGCGTGCAATCCGCCCTCGGGTATCCCGACGCGGTCGAAGGCACCACGCGCCTGCGCCACTTCGGCGCCGGATCCGCCCCGGCGTCCAGCGGACCCTCACACCCTGCGCAGGCAGGCGCGCCCCTTCTCAGGCCTCGTCGGTCCGGTTCGCTGATTCGGCGGCGCGGCGGTATTCGGCGTTGATGCGCTGGGCTTCTTCGAGCTGGTCCTCGAGGATGATGATGCGGCAGGCGGCCTCGATGGGGGTGCCCTGGTCGACGAGTTCGCGGGCGCGGGCGGCGATGCGGAGTTGGTAGCGGGAGTAGCGGCGGTGTCCGCCCGCGGAGCGGAGCGGGGTGATGAGGCGGGCTTCGCCGAGGGCGCGGAGGAAGCTTTGGGTGGCGCCGAGGATCTCGGCGGCCCGGCCCATCGTGTAGGCGGGGTAGTCGTCGTCGTCGAGACGGCCGAAGGTGTCGTCTGCTGTCATTGCACCTCTCTTTGGAACGCATGGAGGGGCCCGGGTGCCGTACTGGCACCCGGGCCCCGAAGGAACTGCTTACACCACCTGTCGGCCGTGATGCTGGGCCGACCTTCTGTTTCCGCAGACCTGACCTGGATGCTGTCGGGCGTGCGGGGATCGCGGCTGCGTGACCGGAGACCACCTCACTTTCGATGTCCTGCGGTACCCGGACTCGCGTGGCGTCCGGGCGATCCTGATGGCGCTCGGCTCCTCCGTTCTTCCCTCTGGGTCGATCGTTTGCCGAACCGGAACTGCGTACTGCTGTTACTGCTGTTACTGCTGTTACTGCTGGAGGCCTCTCCCAGCGCCCCTTCGGCAACCAGCCCCGTCGCCCGTCCTGCATCTGCTCTGGCTCAGAACCCCACTGCCGAACTTCCCGGTGCGCGCGCCCGCAGCCGACGCCTTCACCGAGGTACTGCTCACTTGCCTGCACTGCTGGGTACTGCCACTGCGGCACTGCTCGCGGCGGCCCCTGATCACTGCGGGCCGCCCGGTCCGGTCACCAGTCCCGTCGCCGTCATGCAAACCCTGGCTTCGAAACTCCGTCACCGCACCGTCCTGCGCACTGCGACTGCGTGTACTGCCGTACTGCTCCCCGGCAGTTCTTCTCTGCCGAGCCCTGCGGTCCTTCCGGTTACGTGAGAAAACATAACCACGTGACGACCCAATGTCTACCCCGGCCGACATAGATTTTCGCGTGTTCGACGGTGAGGTAATCGTTCTCGAACACATGAGCAAAGACCGTCCTCGCCGGGTTGGCGGACAGCAGGCAGGAACAGGGGCACCCGTCGAGGGCGTGTACCGGGTGGGCCGCCCTGCGTCGTACAGTTTCCCTGGCGGGCGCCCGGTGGGCGTGCGCCGTCCGTCTTTCCGCTGTTCGAACGGGCAGCATGGCGACCGCGATGAAGGGTAAGGAACGCGTCGCGGGCCTGTCGGGAAGGCAGAGACCACGAACGACGTTGGAGGGGAACCGTGACGGTGACGACGACTCAGCAGTCGGCGAACGCAGAGGTCACCGGGTCAGTACTGCCCGAGATCTCCCAGCCGCGAAAGCTGGCCCCCCAGGATGCCCGCGGGTTGTCCAGGCTGTTCTTCGATCGCCTCACCGTGCTCGAAGAAGGCACGCCCGAGCACCAGGACGTTCGCAACACGCTGATCGAGATGAACATGTCCCTGGTCCGGTACGCGGCGGGCCGTTTCCGCAGCCGCGGACCGGAGGAGATGGAGGACATCGTCCAGGTCGGCATGATCGGCCTGATCAAGGCCATCGACCGGTTCGAGCTGACCCGCGAGGTGGAGTTCACCACCTTCGCCGTGCCGTACATCGTCGGTGAGATCAAACGCTTCTTCCGTGACACCTCCTGGGCCGTGCACGTCCCCCGTCGCCTTCAGGAAGCCCGGGTCCAGCTCGCCGGCGCCACCGACGAGCTGACCACACGCCTCGGCCGCACCCCCACCGTCAAGGAACTGTCGACGCTGATGAACCTCACCGAGGAGGAGGTCATCGAGGCCCGACTGGCGTCCAACGGCTACAACTCCAGCTCTCTCGACGCTGCGATCAACAACGACAGCGAGGACGGAGAAGCCGCCCTCAGCGACTTCATCGGCGCCGAAGACCCCGCGATGGAACTCGTCGAGGACTTCCACACCCTGGCCCCCCTGATCACCGAACTCCCTGCCCGCGACCGCCAGATCATCCACATGCGGTTCGTCGAGGAACTCACCCAGGCGCAGATCGGCGAACGTCTCGGCTGCTCACAGATGCACGTCTCCAGGCTGCTGTCCCGCACCCTGAAGCGCCTGCGAGAAGGAATGCAGCCCGCCGCCTGCTGACTGGCCCTCTGGTGCGCCCCACCTGGGCAATCGGGCTCGGTTGGACGACTTGAGCGCGGGAGGGCCCTCGCGGCGGAACTGCTCTCCTCAGTGCTCGGAAGGAGCGGTACCAGAGCGCCGCTTCCCGGAGTGTGACGTCCGCTCAGTCGCCGACGTGGATGCCCGGTCGGCGGTTGGGGTCGGATTCGTGCTTGCGGATGATCTCCCGGGTGACGGGGGCGGTGTCGCCGCGGCCGAGGAGGAAGTAGCGGAACATGTGCTTCAGGGGGCTTCCCTCGGCCCAGGCGAAGTAGCAGTGGGGCCTGACGCCTGTGGTGTTGCGCAGGGCGAGGAGGATCGCGGCGATGGCGTTCGGGGCGGCCGGCGCCTCGGCACGCAGAATCCTGTATCCGTCGACCTCGACTCCGCGGACGGTGAGGGTATCGCTGAAGTCGGAGGGGTCGACGACGTCGATCTCCAGGAAGAGCACGTCGGCAGGGCCAGGAACCGGGTTGGTGCCGCGCTGCTCGCGCTCCTTGTCGCCGTACTCGGCCCTGTCGCCGGCCTGGCGGCGGTTGGCGATGATGTTGATCGCGTTGTCATGGGCCAGGGTGCCGGCGACGAAGCGGCGGGCGGCCTCGTCGAAGACGATGCGGTCGGCGCGCAGTTCCGTGGTGCGGGACACGCGGGAGACCAGGGACACGACGATGATGCCGGCGATGAAGAAGCCGGAGATGGTGATGCCGTCGGGCTTGTCGAGGATGTTGTAGGCCAGGGCGTAGAGCAGCACCAGGGTCAACAGCGCGAATCCGGTGGCGACCGTTCGACGACCGCTGCGCGCGACGGACACGGTGACGGCGAAGGCGCCGGAGACCATCATGGCCAGGATACCGGTGGCGTACGCGCCGGCCTGGGCGTCGACGTCGGCGTCGAAGGCGATGGTGATGAGAATGCACAGGGCCGTGTAGACGAGGACGACGGGCCGCACCGCGCGCCCCCATTCGGGGGCCATGCCGTAGTCGGGCAGGTAGCGGGGAACGATGTTGATCAGTCCCGCCATGGCGGACGCGCCGGCGAACCAGAGGATGAGGATCGTGCTGATGTCGTAGACGGTGCCGAACGCTTCGCCGACGTGCTCGTGGGCCAGCCAGGCCAGGGCGCGTCCGTTGGCCGCACCGCCGGGCTTGAATTCGTCCTCGGGGATGAGGACGGTCGTGACGAAGCTGGAGGCGAGCAGGTACACACTCATGACGAGCGCGGCTGTGGTCAGCAGTCTGCGGGTGTTGCGGATACGTGAGCGCAGTCGTTCCTCGTCGCCGGCGCCGTCGGCCGACACCAGGGGCATCATGCTCACGCCTGTCTCGAAGCCGGACAGTCCCAGTACGAGCAGGGGGAAGGCGAGGAGCGCGGGCGCCATCAGGTCGCCGAAACCGGCGCCGCCTCCGAGAAACGCGTCCGTCCAGGCCGAGAACGCGCCCGGGGTCGTGACGACGTGTGCCACGCCGACGCCGATGACGACGGCGTTGAGGGCCAGGAAGATCGCGACCAGCGGGATGGCGACGCTGACGGCTTCGCTGAAGCCGAGGAGGAACACGCCACCGAGGACCAGCAGCAGCGCCACGGTGAGGGCTACCTCATGGCCGTGCAGAGCCTCGGGAAAGAAGGGATTCTCCACTACGTGCACAGAGGCATCCGCAGTCGACAGGGTGATGGTGATGATCCACGACGTGGCGACGAACCCGAGCAGGACCAGCACGAAGAGTTTGCCCCACCAGAACGGCAGCAGATCCTCCAGCATCGCCACCGACCCGGCGCCGCGCGGACTTTCCTTGGCCACCCGCCGGTACATCGGCAGCATCCCGAGCAGGGTCAGGACCACGATCAGCAGTGTCGCCAGCGGGGAGACCGCACCCGCCGCGAGCGCGGCGATGGCCGGCACGTAGGCAAGGCTGGAGAAGTAGTCGACGCCGGTCAGGCACATCACCTTCCACCACGCGTGCCGCTCCGCGTGCCCCTCCCCGGCCGCCGGCCCCACCGGCTGCACCTGATGGCGCAGCATCCAGCGGGCCGGCCGCCCCGTCGGCTGCGACCGCAGCGCGGGGCTGTCCACCACCTCGGGTATGGCGACCAGGCCGTTCGCGCCCTGCATCTCTCCCATCGACTCTCCTCACTCCCGCTCTCAGGGGCCGCCGTCCCGGCACTCGCGACGACGCGATCACCGAATAGGAGACCTTCCGACACCACGTATGACCGGTCCGGAACGTGTCATGCGGGGCCCGGGCGGGGGCGTCCTGGTGACATCAGGGCTTCCAGTCCGCGGGACCGCCGAGTACGAGGGGCAGAAGCGCGCAGCGGATCGTCCGGCGGGGCAGGCGCACAGGCTGTCTCAGTCGTCCCCCTTCGGTTCCTTTCGGTGCGGGAGCTCGGCCCGGAACGCGGTCACCGCATCACCGGTGATGGACACAGAGAGTTGGCCGTCGGGTCCCGTGTCGACGAGTACCCGGACATCGCCGGGTCTGCCCATCGCCGCTCCCTGGCGGCCGGTGAAGGCGAGCCTCCCGGCAGGGGCCGGCACGATGCCGTGCCGTACGAGGTAGGCGCCGAGGGGACCGTGCCCGTTTCCGGTGACCGGGTCTTCGGCGATGCCGATGGCTGGTGCGAACATCCGGGCCCAGGACAGCAGGGCGGGGTCGGCGGTGGCGCGGGTGAAGACGAAGTAGCCGTTACTGCCGATCTCACGGCTGAGCGCCGTCAGCGCGGCGGCATCCGGCCGCAGTGCGTCGACGGCGGCGCGGTCGCGGAGTTCCACGATCACCTTGGAATGGCCGGTCGAGACGATCTGGACGGGGCCGTTGTCGGCGAGGTCCCTGGTGTCGCCTCCCAGTGCGCGCAGGAGCCGGTCCACCTGATCGCCGTCCAGCTCGGGGCCGAACTCGGCCGCGCCCTGGTGCATACCGATTCGGACGCGTTCCCCGTGGCGTTGGATCTCCACACGTTGGACCAGGCCGCTCCCCGTCTTCTGCCTCAGGGAGCACGAGGGCAGTCCGTACTCGACCGCCCTGGCGAAGTGCGCCCCGACGGTGGCGTGTCCGCATGAGGGCACCTCCGTCGTCGGCGTGAAGAAGCGGACGCGCACGTCGTGGTCGGCACCGTCCGCGGGCAGGACGAAGGCCGTCTCGGAATTGTTGAGTTCCCGCGCGACCGCGAGCATTTCGGCATCCGTCATGCCCTCCGCGGCCAGCATCACGCCCGCTGGATTTCCGGTGAACGGGGTACGGGTGAAGGCGTCGACCTGGTAGAGGATTCTCAAGGTCGGCCTCCCGACTCGACCGGCGGTGTGAGCGTGGCCTGCGCGTAGGGGCCGAAGGGTGCGGGAGCCGCGGCTGTGTCGACGGGGCGGAGGAGGGGCATGAGGCGGCTCACCGGGGTGTGGGGAACTGGTGCGGTGCGTCGGTCGCGGCGTCCTCAGCCAGTCGCACGAGCGTCCGCACCGCGGAACCGGTGCCCCCGTGGGGGGTGTAGCCGTAGGGCGCCCCTTCGTGAAAGGCCGGCCCGGCGATGTCGATGTGGGCCCAGGGGATGCCGGCCGGCGCGAATTCCTTGAGGAACAGGCCGGCGACCAGTCCCCCGCCCATCCGCTCGCCGGTGTTGGCGATGTCCGCCACCGGGGTCTTCATGCCTTCACGCAGCTCGACCGGCAGCGGCATGGGCCAGGCCTGTTCGCCTGCACGTCCAGCGGCATCCACGACGTGGTCCCTGAAGGACTCGTCATCGGACATCACGCCGAAGGTGCGGTGGCCCAACGCCATTTTCATCGCCGCGGTCAGGGTGGCCACGTCCACGATGGCATCCGGGCCGTCCTCACCGGCGCGCACCAGCACATCGGCGAGCACCAGACGCCCTTCGGCATCGGTGTTACGGACCTCGACGGTCCGTCCTCCGTACATCCGCAGAACGTCTCCCGGCCGAGTGGCCGATCCGGACGGCATGTTCTCGGCGAGCGGGAGCCATCCTGTGATGTTGACCGGCAGTTCGAGGCGGGACGCGACCACCACGGCGGTGAACACCGCGGCGGCACCGGACATGTCGCGTTTCATGATCTCGTTGAAGCCGACCGGCTTCAACGAGATGCCGCCGGAGTCGTAGGTGATGCCCTTGCCGACGAAGGCCAGAGTCGTGTGCGCCTCCGGGTGTGTGTGGGTGATCCTGACGAGGCGTGGCGGTCGGGCCGAGCCCTGGCCGACGCCGAGAATGCCGCCGTAGGAGTTCTCGGCGAGCGCCTTTTCGTCGAGCACGTCGACGTCCAGCCCGTGTTCTGCGCCGACCGTCTGGACGGCGGCGGCAAAGGTCTCCGGAGTCAGGTGGTTCGCCGGCATGTTGACGAGATCGCGTGCGCGGTTCACCTCCTGGGCGATCACGGTGCCGCGCCGGACGCCTGCCGTCACGTCGTCGCAGGCCTCGGCGGTGGTGACGATCTGCAGTGCACCGACGGGGCCCCCGTCGTCGCCGGGTGCGCGGTGGGCGGTGTAGGCGTACGAGCCGAGCAGTCCGCCCAGGGCCACCGCCTCTGCCGCCTCGGCGGTGGAGACGGGCAGGACCAGGGCGGCACGCTCGGTCCCTGCCAGGGCACGGGCCGCTTCACCGGCGGCCCTGCGCAATGCCTCGGGGGCGTATTCGCTCGCGTCAGGGGCATCACCCAGACCGACCGCCAGGACGAAGTCGGCGCTGAAGCCGCTCGGGGCCGGCAGCTTCAGCGTCTCGCCTGGCGAGCCGGACATCCCGAGGACGTGGATGATCTCGGCCAGCCTGCCTTCGAACGCCTCGTTCAAAGCATCGGCACCGGGCGCCAGGACGGGCTTCTCGGCGGTCTTGGCATTCTTGGCGACACCGATCACGATGCAGTTCACACGCGCCGACGCAGCGGTGGAGGTGGTCACGGCCAGGGTGGTCATATCGCTGTCCTGTCCTCTTGAGGGGCATGTGCTCCTGCCCGGACCACAATCGGTCTCCTGCCGGCGGCGCTGTTCACGTTCGCTCTCCTCCCGGAATCTCCGTCCCAGGGAACGATGCCTGCCGCGAACCGTAAGCACCATCAAAGAATCATGTACTTGCCTTAAGCATCTCTACGCAATCGCGCCGTCGTCAGCGGCTGTCGTCGGGCGTCGGTCTTCGAGAGTGTTCAGGGATTCGACGAGGCCGGTGTGGCGGGCATCGAGGTAGGGGCGCATGCCGGCCAGGGGCGCGATGAGCTCGGCGGCGTCGGCGGCGCCCAGAGCGGCGTGCAGGGTGGCCTGGGCCGAGCGCGCTTCGGGACCGAGGTGGGCGAGCGCGGTGATCTGTCCGGCGAGGCGGCGCAGGTCGGCGGCGTTGGCGCGGGCCCAGGTGGCGGTGGCGCGTTCGGCCGCCCGGGCCTGGCGGGTGGCCGTGACGCGCTGTTCGCCGGTGGTGCCGACGTCGCCGGGGCGGCCGCGCAGGTAGCGGCGTTCGGCGGCCTGGCGGCTGGCGACGCCGAGCGGGCCGGCCAGGTCGGCCCAGCTGGCGCCCGCGTCGCGGGCCGCTTCGATCAGGCCGGTTTCCCAGCCGGCGAGCTGCTCGCGCACCTGCCGCAGCAGCAGCAAGGAGGCCAGCGCCTGCTCGGGGCCGGGCCGGGCGGCGTCGGGGGCCTCGTGCCGGGCGTCGCGGAGCGCGTCGTCTATGGCGGCCAGCGCCGCTGCGGCGGCGAGGAAGGACCCCGGGCTCTGGGCGTCGGTGTCGGTCGTGGACGGCTGGTCGGCTGCGGTCACGGGCGCCTCCCTCGGGCGGTCATCAGGTCGACGACATCATGTTTGTCATCCATCGGATGACATGTTACAACGGTGTCAGTGCAGCGCATTGGCAGCAACCGCTCGAACCTGCTGGAGGTGTTTCACGATGTTGATGCGCACTGACCCCTTCCGTGAGCTGGACCGGATGACGCAGCAGCTGATGGGCCCGGCCACGTGGTCGAAGCCGTCGGTGATGCCGATGGACGCCTACCGCGAGGGCGACGACTATGTGGTGGCCTTCGACATCCCCGGCGTGAGCGCGGACGCGATCGACATCGACGTCGAACGGAACATGCTGACCGTCAAGGCCGAGCGGCGGCCGGCGGCGAAGGCCGACGACGTGAAGGTGGAGCTGTCCGAGCGGCCGCTGGGCGTCTTCTCCCGCCAGATCGTGCTCGCCGACACTCTGGACACCGAGCGCATCCAGGCCGACTACGACGCCGGCGTGCTCACCCTGCGCATCCCGATCGCCGAGCGCGCCAAGCCCCGCAAGATCTCCATCGGCGCCGGATCCGGCCGCAAGGAGATCTCCGGCTGACACCGGCCGGACCGGTGCGGAGGGCGGACACCTCCCTCCCCCTCCCCGTCCTCCGCACTCCCGTGGACAGCCCGAGACAACAAGGGGTGGCGGCCGATGACCTTGCGACTCGAAGCCTTCCTCGACCACGTGAAGCACCGCGGCGAATACGACACCGCGGAGGAAGCCGACCGTACGGCCCGTGTGGTGCTCGCTCTGCTCGGCGCACACCTGGTCGGCGAAGTCCGCGCCCAGCTCGCGGCCCGCCTGCCGGAGAGCTTCGCCCTGGTCCTGCTCAACCCGCTGCAGAGCGCCGAGCCGCTGCCCCCGGAGCGGTTCGTCCGCGCGACCGCCGCGTGGATCGATGGTGCCACCGAGCAGACCGCGACCTGGGATGTGAGCGCCGTGCTGTCCACCGTCGCCGACACGGCAGGCGAGGACCTCACGGAGCAGATCCTGCTCCAGCTTCCCGACGGCTACGACCTCCTCTTCGGCCGCCCCCAACCCACCTGACCACCATGGGGGGTGCCACACCCGGCACCCCCCTGCACCGTGAAAGGCATGCACCGCAGTGATCTCCGACGCGCGCGTACCGCTTGAGCACCAGCAGCCGTATTCGACGGCGTACGAGCAGATGCTGGAGAAAGTCCGCTACGAGGGCGCCTACCCCACCCTCGAGCGGGCCGAGGAAGCCGTCCGCCTGGTCCTCGCCGGGCTCGGGCGCCAGCTGACCGGCGACGAGCGCGTCGCCCTGGCCCGCTGCCTGCCCCTGGAGGCCGCACGCGTGCTGACCGCGCAGATCCCCGACAGCCAGCCGCTGACCGGCTGGGCCTTCGTCAAGGACCTCGCCGCCCGCTCCGGCGCCTCCCTGGCCACCACCCGCTGGGACACAGGATCCGTCCTCGCCGCCATCACCGCCCACGCCGGCCCCGACCTCATCACCCGCATCCTCCATCAACTCCCCCACGGCTGGGCCCTGCTGTTCGGCCAAGCAGAACTCGCCCCCGCCGCATAGACGACGAGAGCCCCGTTCGAGGAGGCCGGCGATGCTCAGCCCCGCGCGCCGTCGTCAGGAGCGCGCGAGCCGGGCCGCGAGATAGGGCGCGGTGGCGCTGCGCCGGGCTCTTGCCACTTTGGCGGGCGGGCCGGCCGCGACTACCCGCCCGCCCGCGTCGCCGCCGCCCGGCCCGAGGTCGATGACCCAGTCGGCGGTGGCGATCGTGTCCAGGTCGTGCTCGACGAGGACGACCGTGTTGCCGGCGTCGACGAGCCGGTGCAGCTGTCGCAGGAGCAGCGCGATGTCCGAGGGGTGCAGCCCCGCCGTCGGCTCGTCGAGCAGGTAGAGCGCGTGCCCGCGGCGGGCTCGCTGCAGTTCGGTGGCCAGCTTGATGCGCTGCGCCTCACCCCCACTGAGTTCCGTCGCGGGCTGGCCCAACCGCAGGTACCCCAGCCCCACCTCGCGCAACGTCTCCAGGCTGCGGGAGGCGGCCGGGACGGCGGACAGGAACGTGGCGGCGGCGTCGACGGACAGCGCCAGGACTTCCGCGATGTTCTTGCCGCGGTAGGTGACTTCCAGCGTTTCGGCGTTGTACCGGGCGCCCCGGCAGGTCGGACACGGCGCGTAGGTGCCGGGCAGGAACAGCAGTTCCACCGCGACGAATCCTTCGCCCTGGCAGGTCTCGCAGCGCCCTTCGGGCACGTTGAAGGAGAATCGTCCGGCGGAGTAGCCGCGCGCCCTGGCCTCGTCCGTCGCGGCGTACAGCTTGCGCACCGCGTCGAACATCCCCGTGTAGGTGGCCAGGTTGGACCGGGGAGTGCGGCCGATGGGCCGTTGGTCGACTCGAACCAGCCGGTCGAACGCCTCGACCCCCGACGCGCCCTGGACGTCGACCTCCAGCCGCGCCTCGTCGGGCTCCTCGGGCATGAGCCCGAGGTGGCCGCGGACGACCTCGGCGAGCACCTGCGTCACCAGCGTCGACTTTCCCGAACCGGACACGCCCGTCACCGCCGTCAGTACGCACAGCGGCACGTCGACGGACACGTCGTGCAGATTGTGACGGGAGGCGCCGCGCAGGTGCAGCCAGCCCTGCGGTGTGCGCGGGCGGTGGTCGAGCGGCTGGGCGCGCCCGAAGAGGTACTGGCCGGTGGCCGACTCCCCGACCCGCTCAAGACCGGCGACCGGGCCGCTGTACAGCACGCGTCCGCCGCCCTCGCCCGCGCCGGGGCCGATGTCGACCACCCAGTCCGCCCGCCGTACGACGTCCATGTCGTGCTCCACGACGAACAGCGAGTTGCCCGCGGCCTTGAGGCGGTCCAGCACGTCCAGCAGCGGTTCCGCGTCAGCCGGGTGGAGGCCCGCGGAGGGTTCGTCGAGGACGTAGACGACGCCGAACAGCCCCGAGCGCAGCTGGGTGGCGATCCGCAGGCGCTGCGCCTCGCCGGGCGACAGGGTCGTCGAGCGGCGCCCGAGGCTGAGATATCCGAGGCCCAGGTCGAGCAGTACGTCGACCCGCGCGACCAGATCGCCGCAGATCCGGACAGCGACCTCGGTCGTCTCCCCGGATCGGGCGGTCGACGTCGTGGCGTCTGCGGTGGACCGCCCCGCGACGGGCCGCAGCAGAGCCGCGACCTCGGTGAGCGGCATCGCGTTGAAGTCGGCGATGGAACGTCCGGCGAACGTCACGGCGAGCGCCTCGGGCCGCAGTCCGCTGCCGTGACACTCGGGACAGGGCACACTCCTGACGAATCGGAGCGCCCGTTCGCGCATCTTCTCGCTCTTGGAGTCGGCGAGCACGTGCATGACGTGCTTGCGGGCGCTCCAGAATGTGCCCTGGTAGCCGTAGTCGACGCGGTCCTCCTCCGGCTCGATGTACACGGAGGGCTGCTCGTCCGTGTACAGCAGCCAGTCCCGGTCCTTCTTTCTGAGCCTGCGCCACGGTCGGTCGATGTCGATACCGAGGCCGCTCACGACACTGCGCAGGTTGGCGCCCTGCCAGGCGCCCGGCCAGGCGGCGATCGCGCCCTCGCGGATGCTCAGCGAGGGGTCCGGGACGAGCAGGTCCTCGGCGACGTCGTGCACGACGCCCAGTCCGTGGCACTCGGGGCAGGCGCCGGCCGCGGTGTTGGGTGAGAACGACTCGGCTTCCAGCCGGGCGGCCCGGGGCGGATAGGTGCCGGCGCGGGAGTACAGCATGCGCAGCAGGTTGGACAGGGTGGTGATGGTGCCGACAGTCGAGCGCGAGCTGGGCGACCCGCGTCGCTGCTGCAGGGCCACGGCGGGTGGCAGTCCGGTGATTTCCTGCACGTGCGGTGCGCCGACCTGTTGCAACAGCCTTCGGGCGTACGGTGCCACGGACTCGAAGTAGCGCCGCTGGGCTTCCGCGTAGAGCGTGCCGAACGCGAGCGAGGACTTACCCGAACCGGAGACACCCGTGAAGGCGACCATCGCGTCCCGCGGAACGTCGACATCGATGTTCCGCAGGTTGTTCTCACTGGCGCCCCGGACGTGCACGAAGGGGTCGCTCACGTGCTTGTTCACCGTTCCTGACTACCTGATCGCGCCGGGAACCGCGCGACAGGCGCCGGCACCGGACACGAGGACGGATCGTCGGGCCGAGGCCTTGCCCCCTGCCGGCGCCCTGCCGGCGCCCTGCGGCGAACGCCTGGTTCCCCTCCCGGTGGCGCGTTCACTCCGGCGGCTCAACCCAAGCTTGCGAGCGTGCGCCCCATGGCTGCCATGACCGACGGCTCGGACCGGTGGTGGACCACGTGCCGCGCCGCGCCCGCGGGCCGCCGCGCCCCTGGCATGCGAAGGTGAAGGGGGCGCGTACTCCCACGCGGCAGGCGGTAGGCCGCCGTGGAACACGGTAGGGAAACGGACATTCGGTGCACCGGATCCGAGGTGTCCGTGGTCGGCGGCAGACCTCGGGCCGGGGACAATCCGTTCACCTTGGCTGCCCCCGCCCCGGCCGATCCCCTCAGGGGGCCTCTCCGACCGCTCGTACGCCCGTCAGCGGCTGGCGTACGGCAGCAGGGCCATCTCGCGGGCGTTCTCGATGGCGGTGGCCAAGGCTCGCTGCTGCTGCGCTGTCACGCGGGTGACGCGGCGGCTGCGGATCTTGCCACGGTCGGAGAGGAACTTCCGCAGCAGGTCGGTGTCCTTGTAGTCGATGTACGTGATCCCGGCCGCGTCGAGCGGGTTGGGGCGGGACGTGACGGGCTTGCGGGGATCGGGGCGTCGGGCCATGGCGGCGTCTCCTTGCAGGGGGGTTCCGTCACGGCCGTGCCAGGCCGTGACGGGTCGTACGGGTGGGTGTCAGGCAGCGTCGAGGAGAGGGTCGAACGCGGCGGGCAGGTGCTTCCACGCCTCGCGCCCCGACGCGTACTCCGCGTCCGTCAGCAGGCAGGAGTCGAGGAGCTGTTCCAGGCCGTCCCGGTCGAGGCCGGGCGAGGTGAAGACGAGGTGCTGGCAGCAGTCGCCGTGCTCGGGGTGCCAGTCGAGCGCGGCCGCCGCGCGGCGCACGGGAGGGATCAGTTCCCAGGCCGCGTCCGGCAGTGAAGCCAGCCACGGGCCGGCGTTCTCCACGCAGAGGGCTCCGCCGGCCGCGTCCCAGGCGAGGAGGGTGTCGGGGCGGTCGGCCAGCCAGAACCGGCCGCGGCTGCGGGCGGCGGCGCAGCACAGGTCTTCGAGGGCCTGATAGAGGCGTTCGGGGTGGAATGGGCGGTGGCGGCGCCAGACGAAGGTGGTGACTCCGGCCTCGTCCGCTTCCTGGGGCAGCAGCGCGCACGCGGGGTGCTGGGCGGCCGCGGCGGCTTCGACGTCGAAGCCCGCGAGGGCGGCCCCGGCGAGTTCGCCGGAGCCGGCCGGCACGCGCCGTGCCGTGGGGTGCAACTGGGCGAGGAGGGCATGGTCTTCGTCGTCGGCCTCGTCGTTGTCGACGAGGGCGATGACGGGCGCGTACTCCAGCTGGCGGGCCCAGGTGTCGCCGACGGTCCGCTGGTCGGTGGTCGCCGCCGCGAGGCCGGCTTCCGACAGGTCGTCGCCGTTGGCGAGGTAGGGCAGGACGAGGGCGGGATCCACGGCGGTGATCACGTTCGTCAGGGCAAGGCGGTCTCCGCCGTGTCCGGCGATGACCTCCGCGATGGCCTTCGGTTCGACCGAGTCCCACAGCTCGACCACGGCGAGGCGGGTCAAGCCGTTGTCGGCCATCCGCGTGAGTTCCGGGACAAGGTCCTCGCGCAGGGCGCAGCACGCGCAGTCGTTGACCATGGGTGTCTCACCGCGGGAGACGGTACCGGTGGCATCGCGGATCACCCGCGGGACGCGGGCGTCGGGCCCGCCCGTCAGGTCGTGGTGCAGCGCCACGCTTCCGGGGACGGTCTTCAGGAGGCGGTCGACGACCTCGGTCCGGGCTTCGGCGTGCAGGCCGGCGACGAGGACGACGGGCAGTGGGTGCGCGTGAGTCATCAGCGGGCGACGCGCTCGTGGGCGGGGTGGATTCCGGGCTTCATGGCAGGCCTTTCGATGGCGGGGGTGCGGGGTGGGTCAGCGCTCTTCGCGGAAGTCCACGTGGCGGCCGATGACGGGGTCGTACCTGCGGAGGACCATCCGGTCCGGGTCGTTGCGCCGGTTCTTGCGGGTGACGTAGGTGAACCCGGTGCCTGCCGTGGAGCGGAGCTTGATGACCGGGCGGATCTCGTTGCGTGCCATGGGGCTAGTATATGGCAATGATTTCCATTACCAATACGCTCCATCGACGAGAAAGGTGGCTGCCTCCATGTCGGCCCACTGCCAACTGACCGGCGCCAAGCCCGGCTTCGGCAACAACATCTCCCACTCGCACCGGCGCACCTCTCGCCGCTTCGACCCGAACGTCCAGCGCAAGCGCTACTGGCTGGCGAGCGAGGGGAGGCACATCCGCCTGACGCTGAGCGCCAGGGCGATCAAGACGGTGGATTCGATCGGCATCGAGGCCGCCGTGGCCCGGATCCGCGCACGGGGAGGGAAGGTCTGATGGCGAAGAAGAGCAAGATCGCGCAGAACGAGAAGCGCAAGGCGATCGTCGAGCGGTACGCGGCCCGGCGGGCCGAGCTCAAGGCGGTCATCCGCCGCCCGTCCTCCACCGCGGCCGCACGCGAGGCCGCCCAGGCGGAGCTGCGGCGGCAGCCGCGTGACGCCAGTGCCACCCGCGTGCGCAACCGCGACAGCGTGGACGGGCGGCCGCGAGGCTACCTGCGCACGTTCGGCCTCTCGCGGGTGCGAACGCGACAGCAGGCCCACGCCGGATTCCTGCCGGGAGTGACGAAGTCGTCCTGGTAGGGGCCGCCTTCACCGCACAACCGGCCCGGCCGGGCGGCACCCGCGCAAGCGGACCACCTCGGCCACCGAAATGGATGCCATGAGCTTCCAGGGTCGCCCCCGTCCGCGTGCGGCACCCTTCGGGCCCGCGAGGGGAACCGAGGGGGCCGCGCGCGGACGCCCGAGTGCGCCCGAGCGGCCGAGACATGCCGCCGGAACCGGCCCCGGGCGCCCCGTCACGGGCGCGGCGGACAGCACATAGAGCACCGATTCCGAGCTGTCGCCGGACCCCGCGACCCGGAGCGGGTGGCCCACCCCTGCCCATGTTGATAATGGCATCCATTTTCATATAGCCTCTCGGCGTCGAAACCCGGACCAAGGAGTCTCACGATGGCCGTCCCCAAGCGGAAGATGTCCCGCAGCAACACCCGTCACCGTCGCGCCCAGTGGAAGGCGACCACGCCCCAGCTGGTGCCGGTCACCGTCGACGGCGTCGTCCACCAGGTCCCGCAGCGCCTGGTGAAGGCGTACGAGCGCGGCCTCATCCACCCCGAGGGCTGAGCGCTGATGACGTCCACCGACCGCCTGCCGGTCACGGTTCTCTCCGGGTTTCTCGGGGCCGGGAAGACCACGCTGCTCAACCATGTGCTCGGCAACCGTGAAGGGCTGCGGGTCGCGGTCATCGTCAACGACATGAGCGAGGTCAACATCGACGCGGCGCTCGTGCGCGGCGGCGAGGCGGCCCTGTCCCGTACCGAGGAGCGGCTGGTCGAGATGACCAACGGGTGCATCTGCTGCACCCTGCGCGACGACCTCCTCGAAGAAGTCGACCGGCTCGCCCGCGAGGGACGCTTCGACTACCTGCTCATCGAGTCCAGCGGCATCTCCGAACCCATGCCCGTCGCCGCCACCTTCTCCTTCCCGCGCGACGACGGCGCCACCCTCGGCGACCTGGCCCGCCTGGACACGATGGTGACCGTCGTGGACGCCGCGAACTTCCTCGCCGAGCTCGGCGACGGCGACGAACTCGTCGCGCGCGGCCTCGATCAGTACGAGGACGATGAGCGCACCGTCAGCGATCTCCTCATCGACCAGGTCGAGTTCGCGGACGTCATCGTCCTCAACAAGCTCGACCTGGTCGGCCCGGAAGAGTCGCGCCGGCTCCGCGCCACCCTCTCCCGGCTCAATCCGGAGTCGCGGATCGTACCGGCCGTCCGCGGGCAGGTCCTCCTCGAACGCATCCTGGGCACCAGCCTGTTCGACGTGGAGAAGGCCCAGCAGGCGCCGGGCTGGGTGAAGGAGCTCAACGGCGACCACGTGCCGGAGACCGAGGAGTACGGCATCTCCTCGCTCGTGTTCCGCTCCGATCTGCCCTTCCACCCCGGGCGGCTGTGGGCATTCGTCACCAAGGGCCTCGACAGTGGGACATTCGGGCGCGTCCTCCGCTCCAAGGGCTTCTTCTGGCTCGCCAGCCGGCCTCGCGTGACGGGCCTGTGGTCTCAGGCCGGCGCCGTCGCCCGGTTCGAACCGTCCGGCGCACGCGGCCCTGACACCACCCAGGGCCAGGAACTGGTCTTCATCGGCACCGGCCTGCGCGTCGACGCCCTGCGCGCCGCGCTGAACGCCTGCCTGCTGGTTCCGGGCGAGGCCGTTCCCTCCGACGACGACTTCCCCACCTGGGAGACGTACGGCATCGAGGCCGCCTGCGAGCACGAACAGGCGGCCTGAACACCCAGCCCCGCATACTCCGGGTCGGACGGTGGTCGCAGCCACGGCACCGTCCGGCCCGGCCCTCTTCGTTTGGCGGCGGTTCCACAGCAGCAGCCGCGGCAGACGGTGACGGTGGGCCGCGCGGCCGCAGGGGCAGAGGCGGCCTTCTTGCCGCGGCGGCTCACCGTGCGTCCTGGGCGGCGCGGTTCCAGGCGGCGTCGCGCAGCAGACGCAGACCGTTGAGACCGACGATGACGGTGGAGCCTTCGTGGCCGAGGACGCCGAGCGGGAGGGGCAGGGTCCCGGCGAGGTCCCAGATGACGAGGCCGGAGATGAACACTCCGGCGATCACCAGGTTCTGCACCACCAGGTGGCGGGCTGTCCGAGACAGGTTCACGACAGCGGGGACGGTGCCGAGTTCGTCGCGGACGATGACGGCGTCGGCCGTCTCCAGGGCCAGGGCGGAACCGGCCCGCCCCATGGCGACGCCGGTGTGTGCGGCGGCCAGCGCCGGGGCGTCGTTGACACCGTCGCCGATGACCAGCACCTTGCGGCCGGCCTTCTCCTGTTCCCGTACGGCGGCGACCTTGTCCTGAGGCAGCAGACCGGCACGTACGTCGCTGATGCCGACCTCTTCGGCCAACCGGGCAGCGGCGCGCGGGTTGTCGCCGGTCAGCAGGATCGGCGTAGCGCCGGTCAGGGTGGTGAGAGCGGCGACGGTGGTGACGGCGTCGGGGCGCAGGCGGTCGGCGATGCCCAGGACGCCGACGGCTACGCCGTCCCGCTGGACCAGGACCGCGGTGCGGCCCTCGTTCTCCAGGCCCCGTGCGATGACGGAGGCCTGGGCGGAGGCGGGTTCGGTGTCGCCCAGGAGCCGAGCAGGGGCGCCGACCGCGACGATGTGGCCGTCGACGGTGGCGGTGACGCCGATGCCCGGTGCGGAGGTGAAGTCTCCCATCGCCGGGATGGCGAGGCGGCGGGTGCGGGCGGCGTCGACGACGGCGCGGGCCAGGGGGTGCTCGCTGGGACGCTCGGCTCCGGCGGCGAGCGCCAGCAACGCGTCCTGGTCCAGGCCCGATCCGGGCAGGGGGCGGATGTCGGTGAGGCGGGGTGTGCCTTCGGTGAGGGTGCCGGTCTTGTCGAGGGCGACCCTGTCGACCTGGCCGAGGCGTTCCATGACGACGGAGGACTTCACCAGTACGCCGTGACGTCCGGCGTTGGCCATGGCCGAAAGCAGAGGCGGCATCGTCGCGAGGACGACCGCACAGGGCGAGGCGACGATCATGAAGGTCATCGCGCGCAGCAGGGCGCCGGTGAGGTCGTCGCCGTAGGCGAGCGGAATCAGGAAGACGGCCAGGGTCGCCACGACCATGCCGAGGCTGTACCGCTGCTCGATCTTCTCGATGAACAGCTGGGTCGGCGCCTTGGTCGCGGAGGCTTCCTCGACCATGGCGACGATCCGGGCGACGGCGGAGTCGGCGGCGTCGCGTTCGACCCGTACCCGCAGAGTGCCGGTGCCGTTGAGCGTGCCGGCGAAGACCTCGTCTCCCGTCTCCTTCGGCACGGGTAGCGGCTCGCCGGTGATGGTGGCCTGGTCGACATCGCTGACCCCCTCCAGTACCCGGCCGTCGGCGCCGACCCGTTCGCCGGGCCGGATCAGGATGATGTCCCCCACCACCAGGTCCTCGGTGGCAACGGTCGCCTCGCTCCCGTCGTCGGACAGCCGGGCGGCCGTGGCGGGGGCCAGGTCGAGGAGGCCGCGGACCGCGTCCTGGGTGCGCGCGGTGGCCAGCGCCTCCAGGGCGCCGGAGGTGGCGAAGATGACGATGAGCAGCGCCCCGTCCATCACCTGCCCGATCGAGGCAGCGCCGATCGCGGCCACGATCATCAGCAGGTCCACGTCCAGCGTCTTCTCGCGCAGCGCCTGGACGCCCGCCCACGCCGGCTCCCAGCCGCCCGTGACACAGGCGAGCGCGTAGAGCGGGCCCCACGCCCAGGCGGGAGCGCCGGCCAGCTGGAGCGGCAGCGCGATCAGGAACAGCACGAGCGCGGCAGCGGCCCAGCGGGCCTCGGCCAGGGCGAAGACACGTGTACGGCGGCGCGGCACCGCTGGCGAAGGGGCCGCGGTGGCCCGATCGGGGCGCTGGACGAGGGCAGAAGGCATGACAAAGCGACCCTTCACGGGCGGGGGGCGGCGACATCTCCACCGTACAGGAACATCTGAAGAGGTCTTCATGTGTCATCGGTAGGATGGGGGCCATGGGTCACGGAGCTGACGGCAAGAACGACGCCACCCCGCGCGAACGCCTGGACGCGGCGGGAGCCTCCGACGTCGCCGCGACCCTCCAAGCCCTCGCCACCCCGTCCCGCCTGTACATCCTGGCCCGCCTCCAGGAGGGCCCCTGCTCGGTCGGAGACCTCGCCGAGGCGGTGGGCATGGAGGCGTCCGCGTGCTCGCATCAGCTCCGGCTGCTGCGCAACCTCGGGCTGGTCACCGGCGAGCGCCACGGACGTTCCATCGTCTACGCGCTCTACGACAACCACGTCGCCGAGCTTCTGGAGCAGGCCCTCTTCCACGTCGAGCACCTGCGGCTCGGCCTGCGTGACGTCTCCGGGGCGGCATCCGCCGCCGGCGCCCGTGTGTAGTCGTGTCCGGGCACGGAGTTCCGAGACGGTTCCTGTACCCGGGAACCACCTTGGGGCTAGACGCCGTTCCCCCGTCATGAACTCCGTACGGGAAATGCCCGAGGTCCTCCGTTACACCGCCTTCTCAGACGATCCCGAGGGAGGCAATCCCGCCGGAATCGTTCTTGACGCCACGGGCCTCAGCGATGAGGAGATGCTGACGATCGCCGCCGAACTCGGCTACAGCGAGAGCGCGTTTCTGACGGTGCCGTCTGACGGCGCGGACTCCGGCGCGTCGGACGCCGGGCGCGCGTACACCATCCGCTACTTCAGTCCCAAGGCGGAGGTGCCCTTCTGCGGTCACGCCACCGTCGCGACAGCCGTGGCCCTCGGCGAGCGCCTCGGCCCCGGCGAGCTGGTGTTCACCACGCAGGCCGGGACGGTGCCGGTCACCGTGACGAGCGAGGGCGGGGCACTGCGGGCCACGCTGACGAGCGTCGAGCCGCACATCGAGGAGGTCGCGGCCGAGGACGTGGCCGAGGCGCTCGCCGCGCTCGACTGGCCGGCTGGCGACCTCGATCCCGCCCTGCCTCCCCGTATCGCTTTCGCGGGCGCCCGCCACCTGGTCCTGGCCGCCGCGACCCGAGAGCGCCTGGCCCGCCTGGCGTACGACTTCGCCCGCCTGGAGGCCCTGATGCACCGGCTCGACCTGACGACGGTGCAGTTGGTCTGGCGCGCCTCTGCGGACGTCTTCCACGTCCGCGACCCGTTCCCGGTCGGCGGCGTGGTGGAGGACCCCGCGACCGGGGCGGCGGCCGCAGCCTTCGGCGCGTACGCCCGTGAGCTCGGACTCGTCCCCGAGGCGACGGTTCTCACCCTGCACCAGGGGGAGGACATGGGGCGCCCCGGCATCCTGACGGTGGAACTGCGGGCGGGCGACCAGCGGATCAGGGTCGGCGGCGCAGGGACCCGCATGCCGGCCTGAAACAACCGGCAGGCCCTGGCCCTGATCGACCACGTCGGCTCGAAACGCGCTCTGGCTCGCAGTCCCAGCCTGGCGTGTCGGGTTGCCTATCTGTGCTGCGATGATGACGCGGTGCCAGAGCCAGGGACCACTGCCGTCGTCATTCTGCTTCCCGATGCCGCCGCGCTTCTCGACGCGGCGTGGCGGATCGAGCCGGCCCTGGTGCGTGATGGGGTGCCGGCGCATGTTTCGCTGGTCTATCCGTTCGTGCCGGAATCGGCGCTTACGGGTCAAGACGAGACCGGAGTGCGGTGCCTGGCTGCGGGGTTTCCGGCAGTTGATCTGTTGTTGCGGGAGGTTGTGACGGCGGCCGGTTTCGTCGGAGTGGCCGTTCCGGAGCTACAACCGGTCGTTGATGCCTTCCGTGTTCGGTGGCCGGAGTTGACCCCGTACAGGGGCCGCTACGGTGCGCGGCCTGCCGCGCATGTCACGGTCGCCATGGGCGCTGACGACCAGACAGCCGCCCGTGTCCACGCTGCGGTCGGCAGACTGCTGCCACTGCGCACCCGTGCGGCGGCACTCCAGCTGGTAGTCCTGACAGACAGGGGCTGGCGGCCACGGCTCACCACCCCGCTCGGCAGCCCGGACGGACAATGAACTCCAAGACCCTGGTCCCAGGGCGTGGAGGGGGCTCTCCCACAGGCTCGGCGTACGCAACCGCGTGGAGGCTGCCACCGCCGCTACGCTGGTGGAGCAACCGCACACGTGAACGAAGGACGCGTATGGCTCGCCCTTACAACCCCGGACCGAGACAGTTCGTCTTCGCTGTCGGTGACGGCAACGACCAACAGGTCTCCGTGGGCGACCCCCAAGAAGCCTATGTGGCGTTCTCTGCGTTCTTCCGTGATCGGGAGTCCGAGATCTACACCATCGCCGATGAGTCCTCGGGGCAGAGTCTGGTACTCATGCCTGGGCAAGGTGTGATCTCCCGGATCAAGGTGGCAGGCCAACCTCGGTCGGAATACCTTCAGGTCGACAGGGGCAACCGCTACCTTCCGAGCGCGATGCTGTTCTTCGAGAACGGATATGCCGGGCTCGATCGCTTCGGCCAGTGGTTCTCCGACGTCGCCGACCTCGACGCGTCCCCGGAGACTCGCGGTGCCGCCCGCGCCGCCACGATCACGACGGAAGCAGCGGCGATCGAAGAAGTCGGTCGGATCTGGGCAGATTCGGGCTGCGTGGATCCGAGCGACCAGTACTACGTCTTCTTCGACGCGCATGGTGTCGACGAGGACCGGGCGGAACGGGCCGAACTGCTCAAGTTGATCGAGTTCCTCGGTGTCGAACGGGTCGACGCCCCGCCCGAGGCCGCTGGGGGCGAGGTCTGGGTGCGTACCGACACACGCCTCGACGTCGAGTTCGCACGGTGGTCGTGAACAGACGGTGCGGGGTGGGACGGCGACATCACCGTGGCGCCGGCCGGTGCCGTTCGGGGAAAGGCTGAGTTCGTGAAAGAGATCGTTTTCACGCGCACCAGCGGCTGGATCCCGAACGTGATCCGCGAGGACGGCGAGCTGAAACTGATGCTCGGTGCCGGGGCCGACGCCAACCACGAGCCTCGCACGTTCACGTTCTCGATCAGTGAAGCCCATCATGCGGTGATCCGCGAAGACCTGGCTCGGCATCTGCTGCTGTGGAGTGCGGCCCTTCCGCTCTGCGACGCCGCGGGAACCCGGGGCCGGCTCGACGAGAACGCTGCCGTCGCGCTCCTCGACCCGATTCTCCTCGCCGCGCCCGCGGACGTCGACCCGCTCTTTCGGCGGATCCCGTGGGACAGGGGCCGGCCGGGTCGACTACAGCCTGGTCGACGGGATCGGCGGGTACCGGAAGCTGGTGAGCGCCTTCTTCCGCGGCGGCTGCGCCGCACTCGAGCAGTACGGTCCCTGGATGTCGGACGTCGCCGAGTTCGAGCGCGCGCGTCGGCGGCGCGACGCCCGGTGACGCCGACACGAAGGGCCGGGAGATGGGGTGTCGGGGTCAGAGCGGTCCGAGCACCTCGCCCGGTACGGCTGCCGGCTCAAGGGTTTCGAGCACGGTGAGCAACTGCCGTTCCTCGTAACGGAAGTGGCTCTCCATGATCGCGGCGATGCCTTCGAGATGCTGGTCGAGCTCCTCGGGCGGCGCGGCCCGCTCGACGGCGGCACGGAGGCTGCCGAGCAGATGGGCGATCATCGAATGATCCTGCTCGAGCGAGCGCAGCACCGGGCGCAGTTCGGGGTACGCAGCCGCGATGGCTGGGAAAAGGGTGCGGTCCTCGCCCTGGTGGTGGGCGTCGAGAGCCGTGCAGAAGCCGTGGCAGTACAGCAGCAGTTCGCGGGTGGCCGCAATACCGGGAGTGCCGTCGGCAAGGGAGGCACGGGTCACGGACAATGCTTCTCGTAGGCGCTGGTGCACCCGACGGAGTTCTTGGCTCCAGGCGACAAGCCTGGTCGTCTCGCGCTCAGTCACGCGAGAGCGAAGGGTACGACGAGTACATCGTCGGCCTCCTTCGATCCGGCGCCTCCATGCCTGACACGGTCTGCCACCGGCACGCGACGCTTCCCGCACAGTACCGCACGCGCCTCCTCTCCACACCGCTGCCATCCCACGCTGCTGGACCTGCCGGATCCCCGCGCGTGTAGGCAGCCAGCTTTGACGCGCCAGGCAGACTCACGCGCCACGCATCCGTCGAGGCGACCGTCCAGCTGCCCGCCGGCTTCCGGATCGAGGCAAGACCGTCGCCGCTGAACTCCGGGCGTGGGACGGCTCGGTCCCCTGCGTCGGCCCCTGGCAGGCCCGGGCTGTCCGGGCGTTCGGTCGGGCGAATGGGTGTGGGTCGTGGGATCGGGGGCATGCGCGTGGTGAGCGCGTGGGACCGCTCTGGATATACAGGGTCTGCCGGACATCCCCCCTTCCGGCGGGCTCTTGGGTGGTGAACGGCCCGCACCGGTTGACGGTGCGGGCCGTTCGGCGCGTGGGCCCGTGGTGCCGGATGACAGAGGACCGTGAGCACCGCCGTCGAGGGAAGGCGGTGCGTTCGGGTTCAGCCGATGACGAACCGTTCGAGGCCCGTCTCCGACAGCAGGTCCTCCGAGTCCAGCCGTGCCGCGTCAGCGACCAGCCGGTCGTGGTCCTCCCGGAGCACCGGGATCTGGCGCTGGGGTCGACTGACAGGATGGCGGTCTTCCGAAGCCGACCACCGTCTCGCCCTCGACCAGTTCTCGGTGCCGGTTGACGGACATGCTGGAGCAGTACGCGAAGACGTCCGGACAGACCGCCGTCCTGGGCGGTGAAACCGACGTGCCTATCGACGTCGAGCCACTTCACATTGCCGTTGCGACGGCCCGTCAGTCACTGAGGATGCGCTCCCACAGCAGCCCGTCCTGCCAGCTCCCGTCGAGGAAGATCGAGGAGTGCGCGACCCCGTAGGGGCTGAACCCGTGACGGCGCAGGACCCGTTGCGACGGCAGGTTCTGCAGATTCGTGGACGCCTCGGCGCGGTGCAATCCGAGTTCGTCCGTCATCAACTGGAGTACAAGCCCGAGGGCGTGGCCGGCGTGCCCTTGATTCTGGGCGACGCTGGCGATCCAGTATCCGACGGAACCGCGGCGCAGGTGCGGTTGCGACAGGATGCCTCCGACGGTTATCTGCCCGATCACCTGGCCGTCGGCGAGTACCACGCCCGGCCAGACCGTGCCGGCCCGGTAGCCGGCCAGCAGCTTCTCGATCCGCTCCTCCTGGCCCTCCGGGGTGAAGAAGTCGGCCGGCTGGGCCGGTTCCCACGGCCGGAAAGCCTCCAAGTCCCGCACCCGATGCGCGGCGATCGAGGCGGCGTCGGTGGGCTCGATCAGGCGGATCCTAGTGCTGTTGTGCATCGGGTGATCCTCGTCGCGGTGCGTCGGATGAGACTGGCCAGCCTATGCGAGCCACAGGAGCCGACGCTTCTGGCCAAGCGCTTCCTCGCCCTGGCCTGTGACGCGCCGTCATGGTGCGGCCAGCACCCTGCCAGTGAGCCATTCGTCGACCATGGAGCTCTGGTGAGTATGTCCACCTGAGGAGTCGCAGCCGTCAGCGCAGCGGTCCTGATGGCCGGCGGTGCCACGCTCGCCGCCGCGTCGACGGCCGCGGCGGTGTTCAATCCGGTAGGTCCACCCCCTCAGCAAAACCGGCTTCGACATGCTTATCTTCACTCCACAGGAGTTGATCACCATTGGTCACTCCCTTCACTCCCATGGGAGATCCATGCTCCAGCTGACCCGTGGCCGCCTCGTTGCCGTGGCCGCCACCACCGCTGCTCTCGTGTTCGCCGCACAGGGCACCGCCACAGCAGCCCCTCAACGCGCCGTCACGGAGGGCGGCTACGCCGAGTGGAACGCCGACCCGTACAACGGAATACCCGGCGACGCGATCCGCGCCTGCGACACCACGGCCGACGGGTGGGGGATCGAGGCCTGGCTCGACATCGACCGGAACGGCACCGTCGACCGCATCGCCTCAACCCGCGGCAAAGACGCCCCTTACTGCACCGGCTGGGTCAGCGGCAACATCGAACCTGAAGGGCGGCCCATCCAGATGTGGGCGGTCACGGTAAAGGGCAGCAGCACCAAGGAAAAGGGCGGCCTCATCTGGAGCCACTCCTGATCCACCACCGGCACCCCCGGGGGCCGCACCCGCCGAGACAACACAGGTCTACGTCGGGCGGGCGCGGCCCACGCCGGTGAGCAGAGCATTACGTGGGTGCCCGGTCTGCTCAACGCGCGGTGGCCGGGCCGAGTCCGCCGCTCAGCCGGCGCTGTCACGCCAGCGTTCGGTGAACAGCGCTCGTTGATGCGACGCCGGACTTCCAGCCAGCGAGGGTAGTGGGCGTGAGGTTCGTGACCAGGCAGACGGGGTGTCCGTGAAGTGTGCGATGGTCCCGCGGGGCCCGAGGCGGCAGGGGCCGCGGGAACCAGTTGGACTGCGGCCGTACGGATGAGCGATACTCCGCTTCCCCCCACAGCTTCACCGACCGTCACTTCTTTACCGTTTCCGTGGGGGGACTCTGCCCGATGGGCGCTTCTCTGCGTGCCCTGCGCGCCTTCCTGTTGCTCGCCGGCTTCTACCTGCTCGGCGTCGTCATGCTCGCTCTGCTCGGCCTCGTCGACGTGCTCTCCTGGCTCTGGGCGCCCGCGAGTGTCTACCTCAAGCTCTGGATCGTCAGCGCCGTGCTGGCCGTCCCCATCGTCCGAGGCATGTTCCTCCTGCGGACCGGGCGCGACGACGAACCCGCGGGCGTCCTCGTGGCCGAGACCGACGAGCCCCGTCTGTGGGCCGCCGTCCGCGAACTCGCCGAGCAGGTCGGCACACGCGCCCCCGACGAGATCCGGCTGACGGCCGACGTGAACGCGGCGGTCAGCGAGGATGCCCGCCTCCTCGGCCTGCTCGGCGGTCGTCGTCGGCTCTACCTCGGGCTGCCCTTGATGGCCGGCCTCGACGAGGCGCAACTGCGGGCCGTACTCGCCCACGAGCTCGGCCACTACAGCAACGCCGACACGCGGCTGGCCGGGATGACCGAGCGCGGCCGCGTCCAGGTCGTCCGCACCATCGCGCACTTCGAGGAGAAGGCGGGCGGCAAGGAGGCCAAGGAGCGGGCGAAGCAGGAGGCCAAGCAGAAGAAGCGACTGGCGAAGGGAAAGCAGGACAAGGAGATCGACACCGGCGGCGCGGGGATCACCTACCGCACGATGGCGAAGATCTACACGGCGTACGCCCGCTTCTACATGCGCGCCACCTTCGCCGGCTCGCGCCGTCAGGAGCTCGCCGCCGACCTCGCCTCCGCCCGGATCGCGGGACGCGACGCGACGGCGTCGGCGCTGCGCGAGATCCCCGCCCTTGACGCGGCGTTCGGCTTTTACATGAACGCCTACGCGACGATGGGCGCCGAGCACGGCCTGCTCCCGCCGCGGGGCGAGGTCTTCGGTGGCGTACGGCACCTGCTGGCCGCGCGCCCCGACGAGTTGGACGGGCTGCGGCGCGAGCCGCCGGCGGAACCGGCGTCGGCCTACGACTCGCATCCGCCGACCGCCGAGCGCGTCGCCCGCATCGAGGCGCTCCCGGACGACGGCCGCGCCGCGGAGCGGGCAGCCCCGGCCTTCGCGCTGCTCGCCGACGTGGACCGGGCGCTCGCCGCCGTGGAGGACGCCACCCTGACGCCCGAAGCGTCGCGGATGCGGCGCCTGCAGTGGTCGGAGCTGGTCCACACCTCGATGACGGCACACTTCGCGCGTGACGCGGAACCCCTGCGGCAGGCCACGGCCGACGTGACCGGTAGCGGCACGCTGGACGCGCTGCTCGACGCGATCGACGCGGGAACCGTTCGGCGGATCGTCGAGCGCCTGCCCCGCTCCGAGCAGGCAGAGTCCGCGACCGGCCGCGCGGCTCGCGAGTTCGCTCGACCGGTACTGCGCCGGGGCCTGTCCCGGTTGGTGGTCCTCGCCTTCCTGGCGGACGGCCGGGCTCGCTGGGAACTGTCCTGGGCCGAGTCGGCCGGCCTCCACCTCCCATCGGGCGTCGCGGACGCCTTGGACGCGGCCTTGGACGCGGCCGTAGCGGACGAGTCGGACACGAGCGGTCTCCGCTCGCTCCTGGCCACACCGGCGGCGGAGACCGTCGGCGCGGAGCCGGCCGCGTCCGACGCGCCGGCGGCTGCCGAGGCGAGGGCCTGACCCGGACGGCAACGCCGTCGCCGACATCTGCCGAAGCGACGGCCTGACCCCGACGGCAACGCCCTCGCCGACATCTGCCTAGGCGACGCCCTGACCCGGACGGCAACGCCCTCGCCGGTCGTCTGCCTGGGCGACGGCCCGACCCCGACCGCAACGCCGACGCCGACGCCGACATCCACCGAGACGACGGCCCGACCCCGACGGCAACGCCGACCGCCTGACGACGGCGGGGCACGCCGGTGCGGCCACGCACGGCGCCGGAGTCGACTTCCGACTCCCGCGCTCACCCCGAGCCCCGAGCCCCGAACCTTGACCCACGAACCTTGACCCCCCACCACCGATCCACGAAGGAAAGCTCGTGCCTCGTCTCATCCCGCTCATCGTCATCGCGGTGGCGATCTACTTCTGGCTGAAGGCCCGCAAGGCCAAGAAGGCCACCGGGGCCCACGGCTCCGCCGGGCGCGTCTCCAACGGGGACGTCGCCAAGGCCGCGGCGAAGCTCGGGCTCGTGCCCGCCGACCGGCTCGACGTCGAGATGATCGCGCCCGAGACGCCCGAACGGAAGGCCGTCCGGGCGGCCGTCGCCGCCGGGGACTGGAAGGCGGCCGCCGCCTTCGCCGAGGAGGCCGGCCGCGACTGGCACCAGCGGACGCGGCGCATCACCCTCCTCGCCGACTTGGCCGTCAAGGACGACGACTGGCTGCGAGCGTGGCTCCGCGAGCAGCCGCAGGACCCGGCCGCGAACGCGGTGAACGCCTCCGCGCTCGTCTATGTGGCCTGGGAGATCCGCGGCAACCTCCGCGCCAAGGCGACCAGCAGCGAGCAGTTCGACGGCTTCCACCGCGTGCTGGCGCAGGCGCGGGCAGCATTCGCGAAGGCGCAGGAACTCGCGGGCGACGACCCCTCGCCCTTCATCGGCGAGCTGCCGCTGGCGATGGGCCTCGGGCTGCCGCACGAGTACGTCGAAGAGCTCTGGGCCGAGATCGAGAAGCGCGACCCGTACCACCTGACGGCGCACACCAACGCCCTTCAGTACTGGTGCGCGAAGTGGCGCGGCTCCCACGAGGCGATGCACGAATTCGCCCGCCGCGCGGCGGCCAGGGGCGGCGAGGGCCGGCTGCTGACGCTCCTGCCGCTGGAGGCGTACTTCGAGGAGGAGACCCACGAGAGCGACATCGACCCGCAGTCCTTCTACTCCCGTCCGGAGGTCGTCGCGGCGACCGACGCCGCGCTGGCCGACGTCGCGGCGGCGACCGCACTCATGGACCCGCGCGACGGACGGATCCTGATGGTGCGGCACATGCTGGCCTGGATGCTGTTCTGGCAGGACCGCTACGAAGAGGCGCTGGAGCAGTACCGCGAGATCGACGGGTACATCGGCTGCGCCCCGTGGACGTACTCCTCGGACCCGAAGGACCGCTACACCAACACCCGCGACTACACGGCCGCCCAGATCGTCAAGGCCCGCAGCCTCTGAGGAGCCGCCACGGGCCACGGCGTGGTCCGGTCGTCGGGAGGCGCCGTCTACGCCGCCAGCGTCGCGTCCGCCTGGACGACGCCCGCCCGACCGGCGTACTGCTCGAGCAGCGCGTCCGCCGCGAGGAGAGCACGCTCGACGGTGCGTTCCCCGGTCATCACGCACAGGGTGTACGCGGTGTCTTCAAGGGCCATGCTGGTGGACCCGGTTGGGCGCACGTCATGTTCGATGCGCGCCTGAGCGAACCGGGCCAGCACCTCGCGCAGCTCCTTCTCCGCCGGAAGGATCATGGTCGTACCTCTCCCCTCATACCCCTCCTCGCGGTACGACCCGGCCGCACCGCGAGGGGGTGACTGTCTCCCTGGCATTCCGACGCCAGGGTCAACGGCCCCGGCAGAGTCAAGCAGGACGTCGAATGCCCCGGATGAAAGGGCTTATGCCTCGGTCTCCCGGGCCGCGTGGTCATCGGTCTGAACGGTTGGCAGCACGTGGTGCGCGGGCCGCGAGCCAGAGGGCGACCCGCTCCTGCAACTCGCGGTCGGAGTAAGGACTGTCCCTCCAGGCGCTCGGTGCGGCACGGCGGCCCGCGTGCATGTCCCGCAAGAAGGCGCCGTGCGTACGGGTGCCTTCCGGGAGCATGACCAGGAACTCGCGCCGCTGGTCGAGAAGACCGGAGGAAACGGCCAGGTCGTACCAGTCCTCATTGAGACGCTGGACAAGCTGTGGGTCTCGTACCGGTGAGAGACGCGTCCGCCGATGTCCTCCGGGCGGTACCCGAAGACGAACGGCATCGTGCCGTCCGGCACCGCGTTCTGGATCACCTCGAGGCCGGCCCGCCGCAGCGGCCGATACATCTTGCGTTCGCGCTCCTGGACACCCACAGGTCAGTGTTCTACCAGGGTCGGCGCGCCTGGATTCCCCCGGGCAGTGCCTTACCGTTTCCCGACCTCCCGGACCGGTTGGGCGTCGGTGACCTTCAGGCGGCTGTTTGGCGGGCCGCCTCAGGGATGCGTCGTGTTGTGCCCTTCCGGAACGCCATGAAGGCCGTCCGCCGTGTCGCCCGAGTGCGCCGGCCGGCTGGAGCGGACCGACGCGAAGACCGCGGCGAGGTGTTCCAACAGGGGTCCTGTACGCGGGTGGACCGCGCGTCGCGGCGTGACCGTGTATATGCCCCGCCTGGGAGGATCGACCAGGTCTATCGCGGCGACGTCCGCCCTCAGCGCACGCCTCAGGACGCCAGGGACGAGTGCGATGGCGTGGCCGGTGGCGACCAGGGCCAGTTTGCCCGGCAGGTCGACCGCCGAGAGTCCGATGCGGGCGTCGACGCCCGCGCGGGCGGCATGGTGGCGCAGGAGCGCTGCCGATCCGTCGTTGTCCTCCACCCACATCTGGTCGGCCAGGGCGGTGATGTGCACCGGGCCGCGCCCTACGTGAGGGTGGTCGGTGGGCAGGACCACGACCATCTCGTCCAACCCGAGGAGGCGGCGCTCCACCCGTGCGTCGGTCGGTAGCCCGGGCGGCGCGTCGGTCACGACGGCGAGGTCGAGGTGGCCCTCGGCCACGCGCACGTGCAGGTCGGCACTGAGACCCGGGAGCAGGCTCCAGCGCAGCGGACCGACCTGCGTCAGCAGGGCACGTACTGCTTCGGGAACGATCCCCGCCGCGAACGAGGGCGTCGCACCGATGACGAGGGCTCGGTCGACGGCCCCGGCCCCCGCGTCCTGGGCGGCGCGCACGGCGCGGTCGGCCTCGTTGATTGTGGCCAGGGCGTGGCGGTGAAATACCTCTCCGGCCGGTGTCAGCCGTACGCCCCGCGCGTGACGTTCCATCAGGCGTACCCCGAGCTGTCGCTCCAGCCCCGCGATCTGGCGTGAGACCGCCGACTGCGTGTGGTGGTTCTCGGCGGCTACAGCCGACAGCGAACCGAGCCGGCACACAGCCACGAAAGTCCGCCACACAGCGAGGTCCATGGCGTCAGTATGCCTCGTACGTATGCGAGTTCAGCAGAGCACCTCTGCGATATCTGCGCTTGTCGCATGCCGCTGGGTGTACCAGGCTCATCCGTATGACCACAGGGCAGACGATCGCCGTCCTCGGCTTGGGACGTATGGGCGGCGCGATGGCAGGACGGCTGGCGTCCCAGGGCTGGAGCGTCGTGGGCTGGACCAGGGCAGGACGTACTCCGACGGGCCTCACAGTGGCCCGGAACCCGAGCGATGCCGTGGCGGCAGCGGACGTCGTCCTGCTGTCGCTGTTCGACGGCGCAGCCTGCCGGGACGTCCTGGAGACCATTGCGGGATCGTTGCGGCCCGGCACGGTGGTGCTGAACACCAGCACCATCGCCGTCAGCGAAGCCTCGGAGCTGGCCCGGCGATTCGGCGCGTCCTACATCCAGGCGCCTGTTCTCGGCTCCGTGCCGGCCGCGGCGGCCGGCGCCCTGCAGATCCTCGCCGCTGCGGACGGGGAGGGGCTCGACCAGGTACGGCCGGTCCTGGAAACACTGGGAACCGTGCTGCCGGTCGGCCAGGCTCGCACCGCCGCCGCACTCAAACTGGTCGCCAACCACAGCCTCGCCGGTGCCCTGGCGGCGCTCGGCGACTCGCTGCGCCAGGCCGACGCCCTCGGCCTGTCACGTCAGCAGGCCCTGGCCGTGCTCGAACGCGGCCAGCTCGGCGGGCTCGTCGCCCGCAAACGCCCGTACCTCCTCAGGGAACCGGTCGACGCTCCGGCGCAGTTCAGTGTCGACGCACTCGCCAAGGACATGGCCCTTCTGGCGGCTGCTTCAGGTGCTCCTCTGCGTAGCGCTCGCTCTCTGGCCGGCACCCGCGACAGCGAGGGCGATGGCGATGCGGACGTTGCCGCTCTCGCCACCGCCCCGGCCGCGCCGGACGCCGTCCTGGCACCCCTACGCTCCTACATGCGCGGCCACGCCACCGGCGACCCCCAGCACTTCCGCGACGCCTTCATGCCCACCGCCCGAATCGAAGGCCTCAGGGCGGGGGCGCTCGTCTCATGGAACCTGGACGACTACTGCGATCTCTTCAGCGGGCGGCCGGCGCCCGACGAATCCGCCCGGTCCCGGCGTATCGATGCGGTCGACGTCACGGGCACCGTAGCAACAGCGACGATGACGCTCGCGCACGGTCCGGACACCTTCACCGACCTGTTCCTTCTGATCCTCGTCGACGACAACTGGCGCATCGCCAACAAGGTCTATCACCGGCACGCCTGCCCCTTCCCACGGCTTCGACCGAGCCGCCCCGATCCCCCGGCGTCCCGGCGTCCCGGCGTCGGGCAGCTAGCTGGTGCCCCGCGTCAGTCCGTGGGTTCAGCGCGTCGCTCATGGCGCGAGCGTGCGAGGTGATAGGCCGCCTGCAGCAGCTCGCGTGTTGACGCTTCGGTGCGCTCGCCCGGGTTCACCACGGCGAGCCAGCCGACGCTGCCGTAGACGGGGTGCGCGATCACGGTGTCGGTGGTGCTGGGGTCGACGTCGACGGGGGCCGGTTCTCGCGGTGCGTGACCGGTCCACCGGATGAACGCCTCCTTCCCGGCGGCGATGTTCAGGCGGAAGGTGTCCGGCCGGTCCAGACGCGATGCCTCGTCCCCGGGGTAGTTCTTGGTCACGACAGTCGCGAAGGGCTGGGTCGTCGTCGGAAGGACGCCGTCAGGTGCGTAGGAGAAGAACGTGTCCCCCCAGCTGATTTCCGGCGTGCGCGCGGCGCACGCACGGCTCGACACAGAGCGCGCGGATCTGAGGCAGGCCGCTGTGCTCTCCCGGCGCGGGCACACAGGCTGATCCGGGAGGGCCGCGAGGGCCCGCAGACCAGTGGCTCGTCGTGAAGCGCGACGACCGCCCCACGTGGTCGGCGACCAGCACCCCGGCCTCGCCAATCACGCGTCACCTGCACGATCCAGCTCAGCTCACCCCGCATCGGCCCGGACTACCGTCGGCGTCCCCGGGCTCAGGAGCGGCAGGCCACCGGGTAGGGGCACTGCCGGGGCCTGCCCGGCGCGCTCCACACCGGCGTGGATGGCGCCGACGCGCCAAAGGGACCGTCTTCTCGCCGGGAGCTCTTTCGCCTGGCGGGGCACCTGCCTACTCGTTGTCCCACCACTTGCGGGGTGCGCCCTCCTCGTAGTGCAAGCCCTCGTGGCCGCGTGGCAGCGAGCAGAAGAAGTTGCCCTGCAGAAGAAGGTCCCAGCTGTCGGGTCCCACCGTGTTGCAGCGAGGCGCGAGCTCCGCGTCCGATGCTGGAGCGCCGGCGGGGGGCTCAGAAGCGACGGGTCCCTCGGAGTCCTCTATGCCGACGGGATTCTGATTGATAGCCATACATGCATCCTCCCCTACCGGGTCCCCGGATGGTTCGACGCCCCGAACGCATACGGTCCACAAGCAGATCCGTAGTGGAACCGTTGCGCGACGTGGCGAAGGGGTGCGGCGAGAATCGGTACGCTCCCCCTTCGCGGCTTCGCGGCTTCGACAGGGGGCCGAACTGCCGTACACAGGGGATGAGTCATCATGAACAGCACACCTTCCGCCGATCTCTT
The DNA here is from genome assembly GCF_044746945.1 of Streptomyces sp. NPDC090127. Lineage (NCBI taxonomy): Bacteria > Bacillati > Actinomycetota > Actinomycetes > Kitasatosporales > Streptomycetaceae > Streptomyces > Streptomyces sp. NPDC090127. Next base: position 123,311 of record NZ_JBIVDE010000003.1, read on the forward strand.
CAGGCCGCTCCAAGAGGGCGACCCGGCTGTCGTGGGCGGTTACCGACTGGCGGCCGTGCTCGGCACGGGGGGCATGGGCAAGGTGTACCTCTCCTACACGCCGGGCGGGAGACCCCTCGCGCTCAAGGTGATCCGGCCCGAGTTCAGTGAGGACCCCGAATTCCGGCGGCGGTTCCGCCAGGAGGTCCAGGCCGCGCAGCGGGTGCAGGGTCTGTACACAGCGCCGGTCATCGACTTCGACACCGACGGCGTTCAGCCCTGGCTCGCCACCGCCTACGTCCCGGGGCCCTCCCTCGCGCACGCCGTGGCCGAGCACGGTGGACTGCCCCTGCGCAGCGTGCTGTTGCTGGCCGTGGGAGTCGCCGAAGCGCTGCACGTGATCCACGGCGCGGGCATCGTCCACCGCGATCTGAAGCCCGCCAACGTGCTCCTGGCGTCCGACGGGCCTCGCGTGATCGACTTCGGCATCGCCCGCGCCGCCGACGCCACCGCGCTGACCGGCGCCGGCGTCAGCGTGGGAACCCCGGCGTTCATGGCGCCCGAACAGGCGTCGGCGGGTACGGTCACCGCCGCCACCGACGTCTTCGCCCTGGGACAGATCGCGGCCTTCGCGGCGATCGGCTCTCCCGTCTACGGCGACGGGTCCTCGCACGCGGTGCTCTACCGGATCGTCCACGAGGACCCTGACCTCAGCAGGCTGCCGGCGGATCTGCTGCCTCTGGTGACCCGTTGCCTCAGCCGCGACCCAGCCGGCAGGCCCAGTCCGGCCGAGATCATCGAGCTGTGCCACGAACTGTCTCCCGCCGCGCTGCGCCAGGGCGAGGACTGGCTGCCGCAGAAGGTCGCCGGATCGATCACCGAGCGACTGCGACTGCCCGAACCAGCGCGAACCCCGCCGCCGCGGCCCGCCGTCACACCGACGCCGACCGAGGTTTCCCCGCCCAACTCGGCGCCGGGAGCGGTGGACCCCCACGCGCCGACCGGCTTCGGCATGCCCTCCGCGCCGACTCAAAGTGCGCCGGGAATGCCCGGTCCGGTGCCCCAGCCCGGGCACCCGTCCCCTGGGTCGGGCTACCCCACCCCGGCCCCCGGCCATCCGGCGTACTCCACGCCCGCCCCGGGCCGCCACATGCCGCATCCGGCCCCCTACCCGCCCTACGCGCCCCCGGCGAGCCCGAAGCCGAAGCGGACCGGACTGATCGTGACCGCTGCGGTCGTGGGAGCGGTCGTCCTCCTCGGAGTCATCAGTTCCCTGCTCCCGGACGGGGACCCCAAGGACAAGGCGAGCGGCTCCCCCTCCCCCAGCACCAGCACCAGCACCAGCACCAGCCGGAGCAACGGTGGCAGCTCTGACGGGGGCAAGGCGAAAGCGGACACGAAGCCCGTCTCGTACACGGGCGTCGACCTGACGGAGGGGTACGAACTCATGCTCGCCGACAACCCGCCACGCCCGGCCGAGCGCGAGGACGTGGCGTACGGCAACGGAGACCTCTACTACAGCGTCATCGGCTTCCTCGAAGAGGCGAAGCTCGGCACGGCCAACGGAAAGCTCGTCGTGCTGAACAACACGCAGGAGGGCTCCCTGGAGACCTGCCGCGCGGTGACGCGTTACACCGAGAAGGTCGACCTCGCCCAGCTCAGCAGCGGCTCGGAGATCTGCGTGCTCAGTGACGCGGGCCATGTCGCGGTGGCCACCTACCGCGGCAAGTCGGGCAAGAACGAACCCGGCTCCTACGTCACCATCGACCTGCGGATCTGGCGCAACGCCGAAGAGGCCAAGGGCGACTGACCCTCACGGGCCCGGGTATGTCCGGGTGCGATGGTCGCGGTTTCGTGGGCCGCGACCGCGCTCACCAGTACGTCGGCACCTCGTCCCAGTGCTCGGACTCCGGGAGCCTCTCGCCGTAGACATCCAGGATGGTCAGGCGGATCACCACGATCTGGTCCTCGACAGCGTGCTGGTACAGGCCGTCTCGCGTCTTGTCCCACCGCCCAGGGCGCCCGATCAGGCCGCTGGCCAGGAGCTCCTGCCCGATCTCATCGCCCGGCTCCTGTGACGGGCGGGATATCTCGACCGTGCCTTCTGCGGCCGTCCAGTGCCAATGCAGATGGTGCATGGCGACGATCCGCGTCCAGGGGTCACGCCGGAGCTTGCGCACGAGGTCGCTGTCCGCCGCGCCGGCCAGCCGCGCGACGCCGGCTTCACGGTCCACGTTGTACGCGTGCGTCGGCCCGGTGGCACCGCCATATCGGTACCGGGTCGTCCTGCCGGGCTCGGGCCAAGCCGTCACGCCGCCCGTGCTGACGTATCCGTGAAGGAAGGCGTCGTACCGGCTCTTCCCGAAGATCTGAAAGGCTTCCTGCGTGGACAACGGACCGCCGTCCGGAAACCCTTGCGGGGCAAAGCCCTCGGTCAGCACCGTCTCCCCCCTTCACCCGGTCGTCTCCCCATCGTATGCGGGCGTGGCGCCTCGAACCACCGACGCCGGCGAGATCTCGGCCCTGCGGCCTGCAGTGGACTCGTCGGCGGTACGCGGCCTGGGCGCCGGGCCCGCGTGCTCCGCGGCTGGCGGTACGGTCCCGAGCGCGTTTCACTGGAAGTGCCGCACACGCGTGCCGCGGGGGACCGATCCGCCGGCCCCGCCGGGCGCACGCCGGGAGGTCTGGTGAGCACGCACACGACACCCCGCTTCGACCCGACCCGGGTGCCCCACCTGCTCGGCTCGTTCGCCCCGGTGACCGAGGAGGTCGACGTCGTCGACCTGGAGGTGACCGGCGAGATCCCGGCCGACCTGGACGGCCTGTACCTGCGCAACGGGCCGAATCCCCGATTCACTCCGATCGGCTCGTACCTCTATCCCATCGACGGCGACGGCATGCTGCACGGCGTCCGGCTGTCCGAGGGGCGCGCCCGCTACCGCAACCGCTTCGTCCGGACCCCCGCGCTGGAGGCGGAGGAGCGGGCCGGCCGGGCCCTCTGGGGAGGGCTCGCCTCGATGATCACGCCGGACGCCGACCAGGTCGGACCGGAACTCGCGGGCACGTTCCGGGAACTCCCGGACATCAACGTCGGGCGACACGGCGGCCGGATGCTCGCCCTCGCCGAGTCGGCCTGCCCCTTCCGCATCGACGGGACCCTGGCGACCGTCGGCCGCGAGGACTTCGACGGCGCACTTCCCGCCGGCATCACCGCGCACCCCAAGATCGACCCGGTCACGGGAGAGATGGTCGTCTTCTGCTACGGCCTCGAGCCGCCGTATCTGACCTGGTCGGTGCTGGCTCCCGACGGAACCGTCAGCCGCGGTCCCACGCCTGTCGACGGCGTCGACGCGCCGATGATGATCCACGACATGGCCCTGACCGACCGCTACGCCGTCCTCGTCCTGGCCCCGGCCTTCTTCGACCTCGGCGCGGCCATGGCAGGCGGCTCGTTCCTCGCCTGGCGGCCGGAGCACGGCACCCGGGTGGCGCTGATCCCCCGCGACGGCGGGGCACCGCGCTGGGCGGCCGACGAGGCCTTCTGGCTCTGGCACACGGTGAACGCCTACGACGACGGTCCCGGCGAGGACGCTCCCGTGGTCCTCGACTACGTGCAGTGGAGCCGGCTGACCGTCGGCGGCGCCCCGGAGGAGTCGGCGGGCCCGGTGAGTGGTGGTCTGGTGCGTGCGCGGATCGATCCGGTGGCCGGCAGCATGGCCCGTACCCTGCTGGACGACGCCCGGGTCGAGTTCCCCCGCGTCGACGACCGGCGCATCGGCCGGCGGCACCGTCACACGGCGCTGGCGACCGGGACCGGCCGCGAGGACCTGCTGACGGGAGAGTACGACGCCGTCCGCTGGTTCGACACCGAGACCGGTACCGCGCGCGTCTGGTCCGCGGGGGACCTGTCCGTCGGCGAACCGGTGTTCGCCCCCGAACCGGGCCGCGAGTCCGAGGAGCACGGCTACTGGCTGACCTTCGCCACCGATCGTAGGGACGGGACGAGCTGGTTCCTGGTGATCCCCGCCGAGGACCCGGCCTCGGGGCCGGTGGCGCGCGCCCGCGTCCCGGTCCGGGTCCCCCTCGGCCTGCACGGCTGCTGGTTGCCGACCGACGGTGGATGAACAGATCCGGTAGACCGCCCGACCACTGGTGGAAAAGTCCTCTTCACTCAACGAACCGCCGTGACAGGATTCGTCACTTGGCCGTGTGGTTGGCGGTGGGGGCGACCATGACGAGCAGGTGGCGGGCTGGGCTTGGGGGGGAATGGGATGCTGACCGGGATCGTGATCGACGCGCTGGACGTCGCCGGCATGGAGCGCTTCTGGTCGAGCGCGACGCGGGGCCGGACCGGAGAGCTGCGACTCCGCTTCGTACCGACGACGAAGCCGAAGTCGGCGCAGAAGAACCGACTCCATCTCGACCTGGCCGGCGGACCGGAGTGGGAGGCCGAAGTGGCGCGCTTGCTCAGCCTCGGCGCGACGCGGGTCGACATCGGGCAGGGCGACGTCCCCTGGGACGTGCTGGCCGATCCGGAGGGCAACGAGTTCTGCGTGCTGCGCCCCGGTCACCCCGGCGTACTGGCAGACGCCGGCCTCGTCGCGATCTGCCTCGACGTCGCGGAGCCGGACCGGTACGCACAGTGGGCCTTCTGGGAGTCCGAAGCCGCCTGGCACGCGGTCGAGTCTCACGACTGGGGTGTCCGGCTGCGCCGGGCCCCTGCCAGTACGGTCTCGCTGGTGATGGGACCACCGGCGGCGCCGAAGGGGGCGCGGAACAGACTGCGCCTGGAGGTCACCCACCCCGACTGGGAGCCGGGCGAGTTCGTCGACACCGCCGGGAACGAGTTCCACGTCACGGGGTGACCGAGCCCCACGTCACGGGGTGACTTCGCCGCCCGCGAACGCGTGCTCGGCCATCTTCTGGAACTCGCCGAGGTCGTAGTTGGTCAGCGTCGCGTCGAGGTTCGTCAGCGCCCCCAGGTGCTCGACGAAACCGCTGGGTTCGTACTCGACCTGCAAGGTCACCCGGCTTTCGACGGCGCTGAGTCGGTGGAAGGTCACCACTCCCGCGTGGTGGACTCCGTCGGTGGTCCGCCACGCGATGCGGTCCTCGACGACCACCTCGGTCAGCTCGGCCACGAATTCCTTGTCCGCTCCCGGCAGGGACACCTGCCAGGCGAACGTCGTCGCGTCGATCCGGTCGACGTGCTTGACGTGGCTGAGGAACGACGGCCAGCGCTCGACATCCGCCCAGAGCGACCAGCACACCGAGACCGGTGCCTTGATGTCGACCGCTTCGAGCAACGAGGACGCCATGATGGTTCTCCTTCGGTGAGCAGGCAGCTGTCCGAACTCCGGTACCCCGGTCGCCGCATTTCATCGACCTCTTCTCCAGCCGCGTGCCGACGCTCCAGCACGGACGACTGGAACCGCGTACCCGGTCGACAGAGAAGGACGTGGAAGGCTGCCCGCCCACGGAGATAAGAAACCCGTAAATTTCGCACGCATGGCCGAATGAAGTCGGGGCACACGGTGCTGCGGAGGTTGATAACTATGGTTCCCCTGCTTCTCGTTCTTCTGCTCGCTCTGATTCTCTTCGGCGCCGGTTTCGCGGTGAAGGTCCTGTGGTGGGTCGCCATCGCGGTCCTGGTGCTGTGGCTGATCGGCTTCGTCGCCCGCCCGAAGGGCAGTAGCGGACGCTGGTACCGCTGGTAGCCGAAGGCACAGAATCACTCATATCGCTGTGCAGGCGGTGGCCTGATCCCCTCAAACCGAGGGCGGTCGGGCCACCGCCTGTCCGCGTGCGCGAAGCGGTCACACCATCCTCACGGGTGTGGACCACTGGCTGCTTGGAAGGCGGGGTATGAGACCTGCAGCCGGGGTGGCCCGGTGCTGCCGCAGAGGGAACCTGCGCACCTCCGAGCACCGGCGGCCGCCCCGGTCCGCGCCGACGGCCGACCCGGTCCGCGCCGACGGCCGACCCGGTCCGCGCCGACGGCCGACCCGGTCCGCATGTCCGACGTGTACGGAGGGCAGCGACGGCAGCCACTCCTGGCTCGGCCGCCGCGACGTCATCGCCGACCGCGCCCATAGCGGGCCGACCTCCCGCTCGGGTGGCGCCCAGGTGAGCCGGCGCCCTGCCGCGGGGACAAGAGCACACATGCAGACATTTCTCCCGTACGAGAACTTCTCCGGCTCCGCGGCCGTCCTGGACCCGAGGCGACTGGGCAAGCAGCGTGTCGAGGCGCTTCAGGTGTTCCGGGGGCTGACCGTGCCGACGTACGGGTGGCGCCGGCATCCCGCGGTGCGGATGTGGGCCGGGTACGAGGAGGCCCTGGTGCGGTACGGCCTGGACGTCTGCGGCGTCTGGACCGCCGAGGGCCGGGTCGACACCTGCGCCGTCACCCTCATGGCCGACTATCGTGCCTGGCGTCCGTCGGCCGAGGTGCGCGGGCAGAGCGGGCTCGCGGCGGCCGGTGAGCTGCCGCCCTGGCTCGGCGAGTCCGCTTTCCACCGGAGCCACCAGTCGGCGCTCCTGCGCAAGGACCCCGCGTACTACCGCCCCCACTTCCCCGACGTACCGGACGACCTGCCCTACGTCTGGCCGGCGTCCGATCGGGAGGGCCGCCGGGCGGGGTGAGGGGCAGGGCTTCGTAGACTGGGGCAAACACCTCGGTAACGGCCATGGCTCGGACCGAGGAAGTCCAGCGGCGCAGCGGAGCGGAGTGCACATGGGGCGGCGTGCCCAGGAGGCGGCCGGCGAACCCGAGGGCCTGTTCGGCATGGCGGAGCTCATGGCCGCGGCCGCACCGGCCGAGGCGCACGAGGACCGGCCGTTTCGCGACGGGCCCGAGGCGCGCAGGCTGCTGGGGGTGGCGGAGATCCATGCGGAACCGGCCGCCGCCGCGTCCTGGCGTGGCCGGCAGATCATCGCGCGCTTCCCCGATGCCCGGCTCGTCGAGACGGACTCCCACTGGCGCATCCCGCGGCTCCACGGCAACGAGGGGAACGTCGAGCGCTGGGTCAGGATCAAGCGGGAGACGCTGGTCCTCGGCGAACGCACCTCCCTCGGCGTGCGCCCCAACGGGCGGTCCGCCGACTGGATCGCCCCCGGCCTCTCCAACGGATGCGCCATGGCCTGCGCGTACTGTTACGTCCCGCGTCGGAAGGGGTTCGCCAACCCCATCACCGTCTTCACCAACGTCGACCGCGTCCTGCACGCCCTCGGCCGCCACATCGCCGCCGGCGGGCCCAAGAAGGACCCCAACCAGTGCGACGAGCGGGCCTGGGTCTACGACATCGGTGAGAACGGCGACTGCTCGGTGGACGACCTGATCAGCGACAACACGGCCGACCTGGTCCACGCCTTCCGCCGGTGGCCCACCGCCAAGGCGTCTTTCGCGACGAAGCTGGTCAACCCCGATCTGCTGCGGCTCGACCCGCAGGGCCGCACCCGCATCCGCTTCTCCCTCATGCCTCCGGACGACTCGCGCCTCCTCGACATCCGGACCAGCCCGGTCTCCACACGTGTCGAGGCGGCCGCCGACTTCGTGGACGCCGGCTACGAGGTGCACTTCAACCTGTCCCCGGTGGTGATCCGCCCGGGCTGGCGCGCGGCTTGGGACGATCTGCTGCGGATGATGGACGACGTCCTGCCACGGCGGGTGAAGGAGCAGGCCGCGGCGGAGGTCATCATGCTCACCCACAACCAGGACCTGCACGAGGTCAATCTGGGTTGGCACCCCCGCGCCGAGGACGTCCTGTGGCAGCCGGATCTGCAGCAGCCCAAGAGGTCCCAGAACGGCGCCCTGAACGTGCGCTACCGCAACACGGTCAAGCGCGACGCCGTCGAGACGCTGTCCCGCCTGATCGAGGCCCGCGCGCCGTGGCTGCGTGTGCGGTACGCCTTCTGAGCCGACTGGCAGAACCGAACCGGACCGCACGCCACGCGGCGGAAGGCCGGCGGCGGGGGCGTACGGGCGTGCCCTACCGGGCGCCGTCGCCACCCGCCTGCTCGTAGTACGAGGCCACCTGATCGCGGTACTCGACCTCGTCGAGGTGCTTCTCGCGGTGGAACTCGGGAGCGTTCTTGATCTGTTCCTTCGAGAGGTCCAGGTAGATCCTCTCGTCCTCCGCGTCGATGCGTGAAATCGTGTTCGCGGGCAGGAGCACCTCCTTGCCGAAGATCCACACACCGGTGTCGACCACGACGTAGGCGTCGTCCACCTCTTCCGAGTGCTTGTCGACCTTGCCGATGCTGCCGTCGACCGCTTCCACCTTGTAGCCCGTCAGGTCCGCGCCGACGGCGTAGTTGAAGGACGGCCGGTAGTTCCAGGCGTTCTCACTCACGAACGAACCACTCCTGTTTCGGAATCGATGATGGTCCCTCCCCCGGCCGCGGCGCGGTCTCGCGGCGCTGATGCGTCGCAGTGACCCGTCCCAGTATCGCCATCAGGCCATCGAGTGCCCCGTTCCGCCACCCGTATACCTGCGGCTCGGATCGCGCGGCGTTCCGGGCCCGTCCCGGGTGCGGCGGCGTCGTTTCCGTCGTCGTTCAGTACTGTACGGAGCGGCCGTTCCGTACCGTGCGGAGCACCGGAAGGGACTCGCGATGGCCGGTCTGAGGTTGGGCCCGCTCCTGCGACACGTCGACTGGGAGTCGGGCACGAGTGCGACCGTGTGGGTCGAGACCGATCGGCCGTGCACGGCTGAGGTCCGGTGCCCCGGCGGCGCCGGTGGGTCCGCTCGTACGTTCAGCGTCGCGGGCCACCACTACGCACTGGTGATCGTGACCGGACTCGCCCCCGGGTCCGCCACCCCCTACGAGATGCTGCTCGACGGCGAGCGGGTGTGGCCCCTCGCGGACTCGCCACGGCCGCCCAGCGCCATTCACACGCCGTCGGTCCCGGCGACCGGCGCCGTGGTCGCCTTCGGGTCGTGCCGGTGGGCCGCGCCTGCCATGGGCAAGTCCGATCCGGTGGGCCCCGACGTCCTCGACACCCTCTCCGCCCGGCTCGCCTCCGATCCGGAGGGCGACCGTCCCGATGTTCTCGTCCTCCTCGGCGACCAGGTGTACGCGGACGAGACGTCCGCCGAGACCCGCGCCTGGATCGCCCGGCACCGGCAGGCCGCGGGCACCGGCTCCACCGCCCCGCCCGACCAGGTCGCCGACTACGAGGAGTACACGCGTCTCTACGACGAGTCCTGGGGCGACCCTGAACTGCGCTGGCTGCTCTCGACCGTACCCAGCTGCATGATCTTCGACGACCACGACGTGATCGACGACTGGAACACCAGCACCGCCTGGGTGGCCGAGATGCGGGCCACGCCGTGGTGGCACGAGCGGATCACCGGTGGCCTGATGTCGTACTGGGTCTACCAGCACCTCGGGAACCTCTCCCCCGCCGAGCTCGCCGAGGACGAGCTGTACAAGGCGGTACGGGAGGCCGGCGACGGCACGGAGGTGCTGCGCGCGTTCGCCGAACGCGCCGACGCCGACCCGGCGACGGTCCGCTGGAGCTATCGCAGGGACTTCGGCCGCACCCGCCTGCTGATGGTCGACACCCGGGCCGCGCGGGTACTGGAGGAGCAGCACCGGGCGATGCTGGACGCCGAGGAGGCGGCGTGGCTGCGGACGCAGGCGTTCGACGGCTCCGGCGGCGTGGACCACCTGCTGATCGGGACCTCGCTCCCGTGGCTGCTGCCGCCGATGGTCCACTTCGCGGAGAGTTGGCACGCGGCGCTCTGCCGGGGCGAACGCGGGCCGCGCTGGGCCCGCTTCGGCGAGTGGTTGCGCCGGCGGGCGGACCTGGAGCACTGGGCTGCCTTCACCTCGTCGTTCGATAAGCTGACGGACACCATCGCCGAGTTGGGGAGGGCCGACACCGCCCCCGCGACGGTGTGCGTGCTCTCCGGGGACGTGCACCACGCCTATGTGGCGGAGCCGGTATGGACCACCGGCCGGCGGCCGGGCTCCCGTGTCTTCCAGCTCACCTGCTCCCCGCTGCACAACTCGGTGCCGGCGGCCATGCGGGTGGGATTCCGTTTCGGCTGGAGCCGGTTCGCCAAGGGGATCGGGCACCTGCTCGCCCGCCACGGACGGGTCACGAGACCGACGGTCCGGTGGGAACGCACCGGCGGACCGTGGTTCGGCAACCAACTGATGACGCTGACCATGCGGGGGCGTACGGCACGCCTGCGGCTGGAGCGGGCCTCGGCCGGTGCGCAGCGGGGGCGGCGCGGGACCGACCGCGCGGGTGCCCGGCTCACCGGTGTCCTCGATCTGCGTCTGACGGAGGAGAGTTGACGGCCGGCGTGCCGCGCAGCGCCCTGCCGGCTCACGGGCCGGTCCCACCCCCTACGCTGCGTCATGCAGGCGCCCACCCCGGTCGCCGCCGCAGTCTGCGGGGGCGACCCGTGACCGCCGTCGTCGCCGACGCTTCAGCCGCCGTCGACACAGTTGCGACACTGGTGGAGTGACGGACAGCGAACGGCAGGTGGACCGGCTCCTGGAGAAAGCCATCCTGGAGCTCCTGGAGCAACGCGGCCCGGGCAGGACGATCTGCCCGTCCGACGCCGCGCGGGCGGTGTACGGCGGGGACGACGACGGGTGGCGCGGGTTGATGGAGCCTGCCCGGCGTGCCGCTCGGCGGTTGGTCACGGCCGGCGAGGTGGAGATCACCCAGAGGGGTCGTCCCGTCGAGCCGACAGAGGCCCGCGGCCCGATCCGCATCCGCCGTGTCACCCGCTGACACGTCCGGATTGGGGTGCGAGATCGGACGTACGCTCCACGGGTGACGGCCGCCCGTTCGGCCCGTAGCGGCACTTTCTCGCTGTCAGACTCCCGAGAGGGAACGCGCCGGTGGGGCGTGGTGTGGCGGGGGTCGGGGTGAGGCAGGGTGGGCGTGACCGAGCGCGGGACGGCCGGGCGTGTCGCTGCGAGCGGGGCGGGTCCGGGCGTGAGGGACCAGGGCGTTCCGCGCGCACGCGGCAGGGCGGAGAACACGCCGGGCGATCGACAGCCCGGTGACGGGCCTGGCGGGCGTCAGCCCGCTGACGGGCCTGGGGAGCGGTGGCGGGACGAGGGGCCGGAGCACGCGTGGCGGGACCAGAGTCCCGAGCGGGCGGGGCCTCGGCATGTGGCCTGTGTGATGGACGGCAACGGCCGCTGGGCGCAGCGCCGCTCTCTTCCCCGCACCGCGGGCCACCGAGCCGCCGAAACCACCGTGATCGACATCATCGAGTCGGCGCGGGGCGCAGGCGTCGAGTGGCTCAGCCTGTACGCCTTCTCCACCGAGAACTGGAACCGCCCCGACACCGAGGTCGCCTATCTGATGCGCCTGGTCCGCCGGGTCGTGCGGAAACACGCGCCCCTGCTGCTCGCGCGCGGCATCCGCTGCCGCTTCCTCGGGGTCGCCGACCCGCGCATTCCTCCCGAACTGGCCCGGGACTTCGAGGACCTGACGACGCTGACCGCCGACAACCGCGGAATGACACTGACGGTCGCCTTCGACCACGGCGGGCGCCGGGACATCGTCGAGGCGGCCCGGTCACTGATCCGCAGCAGGACGCCCGCCGACGAGGTGACCGAACGGCTCTTCGCCGACCATCTGCCCTTCCCCGACACCCCCGACGTGGACCTCGTCATCCGCACGTCGGGCGAGCAGCGCATCTCCAACTTCATGCTCTGGCAGGTCGCCTACGCGGAATGGGTCTTCCCCGAGGCGCTCTGGCCGGACTTCAGGGCCCCCGACTTCCTCGCCTGCCTGCACGCCTACCGGCGCCGCGACCGCCGATTCGGCGGAGTGCCGCCCCGGACGAACGGAGATTCGCCATGACCCCCCGACCCGCCTCGCCGGCCGATCCCTCGCCGGCCGACGCATCGGTCTTCGGCCCGGAAGCGCAGTTCAGCGGCTTCTTCGACGACCCGCGCTGGGCGCTGGCCATCATCCGCGCCACCGTGTTGGAGGCCGCTCACCCGCAGGTCGGCGCCGCCCTCGTCGACAACTCCACCTTCGTCGTCCACCCGTGGCGCCGCCTCCGCAACACCTTCCTCAGCATGCGACGCATGTTCGACCCCGACCCGGCGGTACGCGAGCGGGAGACAGCCCGGCTCAACCGACTGCACGCCCGCATGAGCGGCTCCGACTCCCACGGCCGCTCCTACGACGCGATGGATCGGGCGACCCGCGCCTGGGTGGTCGCCACCCTCTTCGAGAGCGGGGTCACCATGCGTCGGCTGAGCGGCCAGCCGCTGGAGCGGGCCACGATGGCGCACATGTACGCCGCGTACCGCGGGTTCCTCGCCGCGCTCGACGGCGACGCCGACGAACTGCCCGAGAGCCTCAACGACTTCTGGCGGTACTTCGACCGCGTCGTGGAGGACGAGCTGGAGGACACCGAGGCGGCCCGTGTCATTCTCTACCGGCTCTTCGACCACCTGCCCGCCCCTCCCCTGCTCGCCGGCGTCCCGACGCTGTGGGCGGCCGGCCGCGCCGTCGCCGGTCCTCTCCTCGGGGCGATCACCGTGGCCTCGCTCCCCGAGCCGTACCGTCGCCGGGCCGGACTGCCCGAGATGCCGGGCGCTCAGACCCTGATGCAGGGCGCCTACCTCGCCGCCGGGTTCGCCCGTTTCCTGCCTCAGGGGGTGGTCGACCCCGAAAGCATCATCGAGGTCCTCTCCCTCTCGCCCGGCAGAGACGACCCCCGCGCCCGGACCGCGACCGCCCTGGCGGCCCGGATGAAGCGGGCGTCCGCACTGCTCCGCCTCCTCACACCCCTGGGCGACGACGACGTCGCCGGCCCGGACCCCTCCCGGACGCGTGGGGAGGGGCAGCGCTCGGCGGAGGAGTTCTTCCGCCAGGTCCTGGACCAGACCGGCGACGGCCACCTCGACTGGCCCGACCTCGCCGCCATGGCCCGAGAACTGGCCACCCGCCTCGACCTGGACGAACCCGAGGAGACCCGTCTCTACGACGCCTTCGCCGCCTGGTGGCGCGAGCTCCAAGCCGCCCTCGACACCGACGGCGACGGCCGCATCAGCCCCGCCGAGTACGCCGCCGCCATCCCCTCCCTCGCCGGTCCCGCGCTCATCCGCGTCGCCGAGGTACTCTTCGACGCCACCGACAAGGACGGCAGCGGGACCATCGACGCGGAGGAGTACCGGGCCCTCTTCCGCACCGCCTTCCACCGGGATCTCACCACCACCGATGGCGCCTACGGCCGCAGCGCCTTCGTGGGCGACTTCCTCTCCTTCATGGCGGGCCGCCGCACCAGCACCCCGTACGACCCGCTGCTCGCCGACGCCTAGGACCTGCCCGGCCGGGCGGACGCCGCCGCGCCCTTGCCACAGCAGCCCAGCAGCACGTTGCCCCACACCCAGAAGGAAAAGAGCGATGCGTCCCATGAAGTACACGGTCTCCATCGAGATCGCCCTGCCGCGGGAGCAGGTGGCCCAGTTGCTCTCCGACCCCGTGCACCTGCCGAAATGGCTGCGGGGCCTGGTGCTGCACGAGCCGCTGAGTGGGGAGCACGGGCAGCTCGGCACCACGTCGCGGGTCGTGCTGGAGATGGGGCAGCGGAAGCTCGAGTGCACCGAGACCATCACACGCCGGGAACCGGCGGACCTGCGCGAGATCCCGACAACGAGCGTCGTTCACTTCGACCGCGAGATCGTCGGCGAGGGCATGTGGAGCGCCGTACGCGACCGGCTGACCGAGGCCGGCCCGGGAACGACGCTCTGGGAGAGCGAGAACGAATACCGGTTCAGCGGCCTGATGATGAAGCTGGTGGGACTGCTGATGCCCGGCGCCTTCCGCAAGCAGTCGCGACAGCACATGCAGGACTTCAAGGCGTTCGCCGAGCAGGGGAAGGACGTCCGCGAAGCGACGGACTGACCTGCCGTCGTAACCGGTCGTGTGGTGGGAAGACATGGGATCCGTCCTGCGTACGGCGTGAATCTCATGGTTTTCGCCAGGGGCCCTCACCCGGCCGACCTCGATACGTTCACGCCGTCCGTGTGTGCCGAGGTGGGGGTTGACGTGAGAGCTGTGGCATCCGTACTGGTGGCGGCCGTTCTGTGGGGCACCGTGGGGCCGGCGCAGCTCTGGGCCGGCACCGGGGCACATCCGGTGTCGCTCGGCGCCGCCCGGATGCTTCTGGGCGGAACCGTACTCGCCGTCCTGATGGTCCGGCCGGCCGGGCTGCGCACCTTACGGCTGCCCGGAGCGCCCCGCTGGGTCGCGGTGAGCGTGCTGGTCACGGCCGCGTTCCAGGTGTGCTTCCTCCAAGCGGTCGAGCGCTCCGGGGCCGCGCTGGCCACGGCGGTCGCCTTCGGGACGGTGCCCGTGGTCAGCGGGGTGTGCGGGCGCCTGCTGTCCGGTGAGCGGCCGTCGCGGCGCTGGGCGTGGGGCACGGTCTGCGCCGTCGCCGGGATCGGGCTGCTGCTGCTCCCGGGCGGCGGCGGGCGCGCGGACGTGCTCGGCGTCGTGTACGGGATGGTCGCCGGGGCGAGCTTCGGGGTCTACATCGCCGCGACCAAGCAGCTGGGCGCGCACGGCGTCGACCTGAACGCGGCGGCCCCTGTCAGCGTCCTGTGCGCGGGGATCCTCGTCTCCCCGTACCTCCTGCTCGCCCCCGAAGGGCTCTTCACGGCGCGCGGCTTCGCACTGGTGGGGTGGCTCGGACTGGGGACGACCGCGCTCGGCTATCTGCTCTTCACTCGCGGGGTCGGCGGGCTCAGTGCCGCCACGGTGGGGACGCTGAGCCTGACGGAACCGCTGGTCGCCACGGTGCTCGGCGTGGCCCTGCTCGGCGAACGCCCGGGTCCGCCGGCAGCAGCCGGGGCCGCGCTGCTGCTCGGTGGGCTGGTCGCCGTCTCCGTACCCGGGCGTCTCCGTCGGCCGACGGAGACGCCCCGCCCCGAGCCGGTCCGGAACTGAGGCCGGAGCGGCAGCGGGACGGGCGAAACGGACGCGAAAGCGGGACCGGCACCGGCGCGGGACCGGCACCGGCACCGGCGCGGCAGCGGGAACGGTGGCGGAGCCGACACCGGCGCGGAGCCAGGACCCGTCAGCACCGAGGTGTCCGTCCGGGTCAGCGGTCCTGGTACGTCCGCATCTTCTCCCGAACCGTGGCGGAGAAGAACCTCGGACCGATCGCGTCCGCCCGGGCCATCCCTTCGAGCGTCAGCAGGAGCGTCCCACCGACGTCCCGGAGCCAGTTGTGCTCCAGCAGGGTGTCGAGCTGGGGCGCGAAGTCGGTTTCGAAGCGGGTGCCGAACTGCCGCTCGTAGTGGCCCAGGTCGAGACCCGTCGATTCGAGCAGGTGCTGCAGCACGTACATCCTGCGCCGCTCGTCCCCGTTCATGCGGAACGCCCACTGCGCCCTGCGGAAGCGGTCGCTCGGGGTCGCGATGTAGTCGTCGATGATGCGGCGCACCTCGGGGACGGCGACGGCGTAGTCGGTGGTGTAGTGCAGATCGGTGGTGAAGGAGCGGGCGCCGACGCCGAGTCCGACCATGCCGGCCTGCTGGTTGTACTCGCTGATGCTGCTGCCGTCGGTGTCCTCCACGGCGGCGGTGCCGATGCGCCGGAAGACCCGCATCGAGGTCTGTTCGTAGCCGGCCGACAGGAGGTGGTCGCGGCCGTAGCGGTACAGGCGCAGCCGCTGGTCGTCCCATTCGTCGGGGGTGGCCGCGTGGCGGGAGCTCAGGCCGGTCAGGGGGCGCACGTACAGGGGGTAGAGGTAGATCTCCTCCGGTTCCCAGGCGAGGGCGGCGTCGAGCGAGACCTTGAAGGTGCGTTCGGTCTGGCCGTCGATGCCGTAGATGAGGTCGATGTTGAGGATGGGGAACTCCGCGTCCCGCAGCCGGGCGAGGGCGGCCTCGGCCTCCTCCCGCTTCTGCGGGCGGACGGCCGCGCGGGCCTCCTCGTCGATGAAGCTCTGCACCCCGATGCTCAGTCGGGTGGCGCCCCGCTCGGCGAGCACGGCGAGACGGTCGGCGGTCGCGGTGGCCGGCGAGGTCTCCACCGACCAGGACGCCGCCTGCAGGTCGGCGCCCATGATGTGTTCGGAGATGTCGCAGAGCCGGGTGAGCTCGTCGGCCGTCAGGTAGGTCGGCGTGCCGCCGCCGAAGGCCGCCAGCGTGAACCGTAACGGCTTCCCCTGGGCGTCCAGGGCCTGTCGGGTGACCTGGGCCTGTCGTTCCAGCGTGTCGAGGAAGGCGTGGGTGACGTCCTCGGGGGCGCCGGTGCGGGTGAAGAGGTTGCAGAAGCCGCACCGCATCTCGCAGAACGGTATGTGCACGTAGAGGGAGAGGGCGTCCAGGCGCTCGCCCGACCACAGATCGCTCAGCAGTGGGCCGTTGTCGAGCAGGCGGTACGCCTTCTGGTGGGGGTAGGCGTACACGTACTGCTGGTAGGGCGTCTCCGCCTCGGCGGCGGGCCGGGCGGGCGGCCGGATCGACGGCGAAGGAAGCATGACGGACTTGGTCATGACGGGGTGTGACTCACTCTCGGGAAGACGGTGTCACGTTGGGTGACAGTTCGGGACCCTAGAGCGACCGTCCGTTCGATATCAGTAGTGTGATCGACAAAAAATCGGAATCTCCGGATGGAGCTTCGTATGCACTTTTTGCGGCGTCGGAGTTTTATCGCCAATTACCCGCCTATGTACGGTGGTTGACGCACAGGAATACGTCCGCTGCCTGTGGCGGCGGGGCAGTTCTTGGGGTTCCCTGTCCGGCATGAAGCGACTTCTCATCGCCGCGGGCGGTGGCGGTGACGCCATCACGGCGGCCCTGGTCCACGCGGCGCTGCACGGAGCCGACGCTCCCGCCCTGGTGCTCACCTACGCCTGGGAGAGGCTGGTCGTCGACCCCGTCCCCGGCCCCCGCGGCGCGGCGGACTTCACCGACCTCGCAAGCCCCACGCCGGGCCTGGCCCTCGTCACCCCGCGGACCGCGCCGAAGGCACCGGTCGGCTCCCTCCTCCCTCGCCTGGCCGCACACCTTCGGCCCACGCTGGGCCTGCTCGATCCTTACGACGGTACGGTCGGCCTCGCCCGGCAGATCGAGGCGGCGGCACGCTGGTGCGAAGCCGACCGCATCGAACTCGTGGACGTGGGCGGGGACATCGTGGCGAGGGGGGACGAGCCGACCCTGCGCAGCCCCCTGGGCGACGCCCTCGCGCTCGCGGCCTGCGCCGCCACGGGCATCACCACGAGCGTGTACGTCGCAGGGCCGGGCCTGGACAACGAGGTGCCCCTGTCCGACCTGATGCCCCGGCTGGGCCCGCCCGCCTTCGCCCTCACGCCCGAGGACACCGACGGTGTGCTGGGCGTCTTCGACTGGCACCCGTCCGAGGCCGGCGCCATGCTCGTCGCCGCGGCCCGTGGCGTGCGCGGCGTCTGCGGGACGCGCGACGCTCCGCGGCCCGTCCTGCTGGACGACACCGCGCGCCAGGTCCACCGGCTCACCTGCGAGGAGGCGCTCCGGCTCAGCCCGCTGGCCGGGGCGCTCGACCTCTGCCCGAGCCTGGAGGCCGCAGAGAAGGCGTCGACGGCGATCTGCGGCTTCTCCGAGGTCGCCCGGGAACGCGACCGCGCCGCGACCGCGCCGCCGACGCCCCGACGGCACGAGGCTCCGTCTGCGGACGCGGACGCCGTCCTCGCCCGCTTCGCCGTATGGGAGCGGTCGCGGCTCGCCGAGGGCCTCGGCTACGTCACCACCCGCAGGATCACCGAGGACCTCGACCTCACCCTCCCCGAAGCCCTCACCCTCTACGGGACCTTGAGGTCCGGGACCTCCCCACGGCACGTCGCTCCGCTGTGGCGCCTGGCGGAGGACTGACGTTCCGGCAGCATCAGCGTGTGAGTACCCGGTTGAGAACCTGCTGCGGGACGACGGACCTGAAGCCGGTCGCGTCAGCGAGGGCGAGCGGGTGGGGGGAGCGTGCCCGTGGTCCGTCGGCCTGCCCCGCTCAGCGAGGGAGGCCCGCGGACCGGGAGATCAGGGTGTCGTAGGCGCGGTCGGGCAGGAGGCGGCGCAGGCCGATCAGGGGGCGGGCGCCGAAGCCGGTGGCGTAGCGGGTCTTCGGCCGGCGTGCCGTGACGGCTCTGGCGATGGTGTCGGCGATGACGGTGGGCGGGGAGAGGCGCTTGGACATGGTCTCGGAGCGCAGCGAGGTGGCGACGGCGGCGGCCTGGTCGGAGTAGGGGCCGGTGGCGGAGGACTGCTCCAGCCGGTCGGCGGCGATGGCGCCCCATTCGGTGGCGATGCCGCCTGGCTCGATCACGACGACGTCGATGCCGAAGGGCTTGAGCTCGACCCGCAGGCAGTCGCTGAGTGCTTCGAGGGCGAACTTGGTGGCGTGGTACCAGCCGCCGAGAGGGGTGTAGATCTTCCCGCCCATCGAAGTGATGTTGACGACCGTCCCGCTGCGCCGGGAGCGCATGTGGGGCAGGGCGAGCTGGGTCAGACGTACGGCGCCGAAGACGTTGACGTCGAACTGGCGGCGGGCCTCTTCCTGGGAGACGTCTTCCAGGGCGCCGTACGAACCGTATCCGGCGTTGTTGACCAGGACGTCGATGCGGCCGGTCTCGGAGATGACGCGGTCGACTCCGCCGCGCAGGGAGTCGTCGTCGGTGACGTCCATGGCCAGGGGGCGCAGGCCCC
Source organism: Streptomyces sp. NPDC090127 (assembly GCF_044746945.1). NCBI lineage: Bacteria > Bacillati > Actinomycetota > Actinomycetes > Kitasatosporales > Streptomycetaceae > Streptomyces > Streptomyces sp. NPDC090127. Next base: position 141,965 of record NZ_JBIVDE010000003.1, read on the forward strand.
GTTCGGCGAGGCTCTGCAGGCGGTCGGTGCGGCGGGCGGCTCCGTAGACGGTGTAGCCGAGACTGATCAGCTTGAGGGCTGTCGCTTCGCCGATGCCGGAGGAGGCGCCGGTCACGAGGGCGGTCTTGGTGGTCATGGGGGGTCCTCACACGAAGACGGGTGGTGTGTTCCTGCGGTGGTCGCGGCTTCCACGCTAGGCGGGCGACCTCGACGAGGAACTGGCGAAAGGCGCCCGTCTTCCAGCCGTTCACGCCCGCGGGTGATGGCGTGTTCTGCCGGTCGGACGGCGCGTACGGCAGGGTCACCGCAGCGCACCGAGTGGGGAGGGATGGCGTCTCATGAGGCGTTGGTGACGAGTGCCGCCAGCTCGTCGGCCGACTCGGGAGTCAGGCGGTAGAAGCCCTGAAGGCTGACCGAGCGCTCCAGCCGACCGTCCGCGACGTACTTCAGGCCGCGTGTCCGGCCTCGGCGATTGCGCCAGGTGAGCGTCGACAGCAGGTCACCAGGGACCTGTATGTCGAAGCGCACGGGTGTCGCTCCACGTGGACCGCGGTGGCGCCGCAACCGCCGGCTCCGAGGCGTGCGGGGCCCCTCCCGGGAGCCGCGCGAGGCGCGCCGTACGCTCTACGGGTGACTCTGCGCGCTCTTCACGACCGATCCGCACTGGCCGGACGCTTCGACCGGGATCCGGCGATGCACCTGATGGAACTCGGCGATCTCGACGATCTGCTGTGGCCCCACACCAGCTGGTACACCGTGTCGCGGAGCGGTCCGGTCGCTCTCCTCTACGCGGTCGGCGACATTCCCACCCTGCTCGCCTTCTCCCGCCCCGGGGACGCGGCCGAGCTGGAGGAGCTGGCCGGTGCACTGCTGCCCGTCCTTCCCCGGCGCTTCTTCGGCCATCTGACCGGAGAGGCCGCCAAGGTCCTGGAGTCGGCGTACGAGGTGCGCGTGCACGGCGTCCTGCTGCGGATGGTGCTCACCGACCCCGGCTCGCCCGCGGCGCACCCGGACGGCCCGTGGCAGCCCGCGCCGCTGTGCCGGTCGGACCTGCCGGAGTTGCTGGAGCTGTTCGCGGCGGCGTACCCGGGGAACTGGTTCGACGACCGGATGCTGGACACGGGCCAGTACGTGGGCGCCCGGCGGGACGGACGGCTGGTCGCTGTCGCGGGCGTGCACGTCTACTCGCCCGCGTACCGCGTCGCCGCGATCGGGAACGTCACCACCCACCCCGAGGTGCGCGGGCAGGGCGCGGGCACAGCCTGCGTGGCCGCCTTGTGCCGGCGGCTCGGCGAGACCGTGGACCACATCGGGCTGAACGTCCGGGCGGACAACGCCACCGCCGTGCGGCTCTACCGCAGGCTCGGCTTCTCCGAGGTCACGGAGTTCACCGAGGCCACGTTCACGGCACTCCCGCGGGGCGCGACCGGTTGACCGGCGCGGCCGGCGCGACCGGCTGACCGACGCGACCGGCTGACCGGCGCGACCGGCTGTCCGGCTGACCGCCCCGGGGCAGCGGCCTCCGGATCCGTCGGCAGCGGATGCCGGCTGCGTCTGGTGGCCCAGGGGCCCACCCGTCGCTCCCCCCTCCCCGCCCGTCGCTGCCCGCCGGTCTCCCGCCCAGCGCCGCCGCCCGTCGTACGGAGCCCCCCGCCGTCGTCTACTGCGGTTCCGTCGCGATCTGGATCAGGTTCCCGCAGGTGTCGTCGAAGACCGCGGTCGTGACGGGGCCCATCTCCAGGGGCTCCTGGACGAAGACGACACCGAGGTCCCGCATGCGCTCGTACTCGGCGTGCACGTCCGCCACAGCGAACTGGGCGAGCGGAATGCCGTCCTCGGTGAGCGCGTCGCGGTAGGCCTTGACCGCCGGGTGGCCCGCGGGCTCCAGCAGGAGCTCGGTGCCGCCGGGCTCCTCGGGCGAGACGACGGTCAGCCACCGGTCCGTCTCGCCCACCGGGACGTCGTGCTTCTTCACGAAGCCGAGGATCTCGGTGTAGAAGCGCAGGGCCTTGGCCTGGTCGTCGACGGAGACGCTGGTCAGATGGATCTTCATGGGGTGCTCTTCTCCGGTCCGGATGGGTCGGGCACGAGCCACCGCGCGGTGATCTGCCGCAGCGGAGCCGTGTTCAGGTCGTGGAACTTGTAGCGGCCCTCCCGCCTGGTCTCGACGAGCCCGGCGGCTTCCAGCACAGCCAGGTGCTGGGAGACCGCCTGGCGTGAGATGCCGAGCTGATGCTTCATGCTCAGCCGTGAGCAGATCTCGAACAGTGTCTGTCCGGACTGCTCCGTGAGCTCGTCGAGGATGGTGCGGCGGGTGGGGTCGGCCAAGGCTTTGAAAAGGTCGTCGGCCACCTCCCCAGGATAGGCAAGCAATGGCTTGCCTATCAAGTCCGGCCGTCGCGCCGTGACCGCTTCCCGATGCCGCCCGGGCACACGGCGGCTCATGGCGGTTCGCAGGAACCGGCACGGCACGGGTGACCCGGGCCCCCTTCACGTGGCTTCATGGTCTTGTACGGGTACGGCCGCGCCACCACGGGTCTGCCGCCACGGCTCCACCGTCACGGCTCCACCGTCACGGCTCCACCGTCACGGCTCTGTCGTCACGGCTCTGTCGTCACTCGTACGGCACACCGTCGAGAACGCGCGCCGAGGTGATCCACGATGGAGTACGACCGGTACGGCAACCCCCTGCACGCGTGCACACCCGAAGCGGCCGGGCACCTGGACCGCGCCGTGACGGCACTGCTGCACTTCAGCCCCGAGGTGGCTCCGGCGGTGGACGACGCCGTCGCGGCGGCCCCTGCCTCACCCGTGGCCCAGTCGTTCGCCGCCTATCTCGGGCTGCTCGGGACCGAGCCCGGCGAGGCCGTCGAGGCCCGCCGGCGGTTCCAGGACTTCGCGGCCGGAACCGATCGCACGGCCCTCCCCGTGCGGGACCGTCTGCACATGGCCGCGGCCGGTGCCTGGCTGGCGGGCGATCTCAAGGGGGCCGGGGCCCATCTCGAAGAGCTCACGCTGATGTACCCCCGGGACGCCCTGGCCCTGGCGGTCGGCCACCAGCTCGACTTCTTCACCGGCGACGCGGTCCGCCTGCGCGACAGGATCGGCGCCGCGCTGTCCGAGTGGGACACGGCCGAGCCGCACCGGGGCATGGTGCTGGGCATGTACGCCTTCGGCCTGGAGGAGTCCGGCCACTACGCCCTCGCGGAGGAGGCGGGACTCGCCGCCGTCGAACAGAACCCCCGGGACGTCTGGGCCATCCACGCCGTCGTCCACACCTACGAGATGCAGGGCCGCGTCGCCGAGGGGATCGGCTATCTGGACGCCCGGCTCGGCGACTGGTCCGACGGCAACTACCTCAACGTGCACAACTGGTGGCACTACGCGCTGTACGCCCTGGAGGCGGGTGACACCGACACGGCGCTGCGCATCTACGACGCGGCGATCAACAACGACGAGTCCGCCGGACTCGCCATGGAACTGCTCGACGCGTCCGCGCTGCTGTGGCGCTTCCACCTCGCCGGAGTCGAGCAGGCGGATCGTTGGGAGACGCTGGCCGCCGCGTGGGCCGCACGCGCCGACCCGCCGTACTACGCGTTCAACGATGTGCACGCTGTCATGTCGTACGCGGGCTCCGGGAGGCTCGACGCCGCGGATCGGCTCGTCGCCGACCGGCGAACATGGCTCGCGAAAGCCGACACGGGTGGTTCGGAGACCGTCACCAGCCCGGTCACGAACCTCAGGATGACGGCCGAGATCGGCCTGCCCGTCTGCGAGGCGCTCATCGCCCATGCGCGCGGACGCCACCGCACCGTGGTGGAGCTGCTCCTCCCGCTGCGGCGCCGGTTCCACGAATTCGGCGGCAGCCATGCCCAGCGTGACGCGGTGCAGAGGACGCTCGTCGACTCGGCGCTGCGGGCCGGCAGCCACGACCTGGCCCGTGCGCTGCTCAGCGAACGCATCGGCCTACGACCCGACAGCAACTACAACTGGCTGACCCGGGCCGACCTCGCCGACGCCCTGGGCGACGCGGCCCAGGCCGCGGTGGCCCGTGACCGCGCGCGCACGGCAACGGTCTCCGCCGCGCGGGCGCTGCACCGCCGCCCACCGTTCCCGCGGTAGCCGCCGTAGCCGCCGTCGAACGGCGACGGGCGTCACTGGGGTCGACGGGGTCGCTGATGTCGCTGATGGCCGGCCAACGCCTTCGTGAGCAGTACGCCCACCACGAGCAGGGCCACGCCCAGCCACCACATGTCGCTGTCGAAGATCAGGACGGCGATTCCGAGCGGCACCAGCAGCCCTGCCATCGGCAGGAGCATTCCCGCCATGTGCGGCGGCTCGGGTGCGGAGCTGTCCGCCGCGTGCCGGGCGCGGGCCCGTACGACGTCCGGGTACCACTCGGTGAACCGCAGAGCGGCGATGATGGCCAGGATCTGGATGATCCACCCCGTCCAGATGTTGTTCGCGTTGCGCAGCACCAGGTCGCCGTAGCCACCCGCCACGGCGGCGATCAGGAAGGCCAGGCCCCACACGCCGGTGATGACGTAGTTGGTCCGCACGAAGGTGGGCGTGTTCCAGTACGACGGATCGACCTGTTCCCGGGCGTACTGGAGGGTGAACGGCGTACGGCACGCCATGGAGCCGAACGCGATCAGGACGAGGGCGAGGTTGGACACCTCCCCGGCGTACGTCTCCAGCCAGTTCAGGGTGCCTGGGCTCGCGAGGATGCCGATGACGGCGAGGATCGCGAAGAACACCAGGTCGGCGAGTTCCAGCAGCTTCCAGGAGCTGCCCCGGTTGACGATGCGCCCGGCCGCGACGAGCACGATCGTCGTCGCCAGGGCGAGCGCGACCGCGATCTCGAACCGGCCGGGTCCGACGAGCAGGGAGAACACTATCCACGGCGTCATCCCGACAACCGGATTCTCCAGGAAACCGGCGACAGCACCGCGGTCCGTGGGGGGCGCCTCGGTCTTCACCTCTCCAGATTGCGCGCTGAGGGCCGACGGGTCCATTCGGGGGATCGGACACCCCTGGCCGGGCCCGTCGGGCGGAGCCGAGGCGTGCGGCCCCCGGGCGGGCGCAGCTCAGGCGTGCGAACGCCAGGCGCGCGAACCCCAGGCATGCGAACCCCAGGCATGCGAACCCCGAGCAAGTGTGGCCACCGTGCCGCCGCGGGCCGATGTGGACCGGTGGGCCCCGCCGCTCGGGCCGCAGAGCATACTGGTCGGGCCCCGATCACCCACTGGACGGTTCCATGGCCACGAGCAGCTCTTCATCGACCACTGTCCCCGGCACCGCATGGCTCGGGCGTGGGCGTCACCTCGGGCCCGAGGCCGAGCGGGACGTGCGGCGCAATCTGCTCGCCCTCAAGGCGGCCAGGGTGATCGACGACTTCCTCGACCTCGACCCCGTGGAGGCGGCCCGCTCGACCGACCTGTTTCCCCGGGACGAGACCGCCGACCCCGGCCCCCTGGCCCGCCGCGTGTTCGAAGCACGCTGGCGCGTGGCCGAAAGCGTCACCGTACGGGCTCAGCTGACCACCTATGAGCCCGAGTCTCGCCGCGTCGGCAACGAGAGCGGGGTCACCTGGGTGCTCGCCGCCGAGGCGGAGCGGGCGTGGGAAGCGAGCTGGCCCTCACCGGCCACCGTGTTCTGGCCCGACAGCGACCAGGTCGCCTGGGATCACGACATGGTGGCGGGAGTGCGTCTGCGTACGCTCAACTACCTGCCCAAGGACGACGGCGAGTTGCGGCGCCTGCTGCGGGACTGCACCCGGCAGAGCTGGTTCATCCATGTCGTGGTGCACGAGGCGATGACACCGGACGCGCGGGGGCGGCGGCCGGTCACGACCTTTTTGCCACCGAGTCTCAAGCACCGGGTGGTCGAGCACCGGGCCACGCCGGAGCAGGCGCTGATCGCCGACTTCGCGATGAAGCGTGAGCTGGGCGTGGGGCTGCCGCGCGGCGGGGCCGTCGTCCTGCCCTCCACACCGCAGGCCCCGGGCTCCGACGCGGGACGCTTCACCGTGGGCAACGTCTTCCTCGACGGTACCGAGCCGACCGAACTCCTGGACAAGGTCACGGAGTTCGCGTCCCTGCCACGCCCGCTGCCGGCCGACGCCGAACAAGTCCTGACACGACTGCGCCAAGGCTGGCACCTGCTGACCCCCGACGAGGAACTCGTCCACGCACGGGCCATGGTCACCCGGTACGCCGAATCGCTCCAGGCCATGACGGCATCCTGCGACCTGTACCGCGAGGCGGCCGAGTCGGCACTCGCCGCGCTTGCCGAGGCCACCAGCGGCACCCACACACCCAGGACACCCACACCGGCCACGGACGAGCAGGACACCTCACCGCTGAAATCCCTCACGAAGACGCTCGCCCTGTTCCGCAGGCCGAACCGGTAGGGTGTCAGGGCTGGCTGCGGGCTTGATCGGCCGCCTGCCCGGCCGCGCCGGTCTCGGTGGTGGCGCCGCTGGTGCTGAGCTTGCCGCCGCTGGATTCCAGGTGGGCGCGGACGAACCACTGGAAGAGTTCCAGGGCTCGGAGCTGCTCGATGAGCATGTCCTGGGTGACCGGATCGGACGTCTCGGTTGCCTGCATGGCCTCACGGTGATCCTTGATCACCGACGTGTAGACGAGGTCGAGCGCGCCGAGATGCTCGATGGCCTCGGCCCGGCCGATGGAGTAGTCGTTCCAGGTGCGGGCGTCGACCAGGGCACCCGGCGTGCCGTCCGGCGCCCCGCCCAGAGTGGCGATCCGCTCGGCCAGGTCGTCAGTCATCGACCTCACCTGGTCGACCTGCGGATCGATCATCTCGTGCACCGCGATGAAGTGCGGGCCGACGACATTCCAGTGGATGTGCTTCAGCGTGAGATGCAGGTCGTTGAGGGAATGCAGACGCATCTGCAGCAGCCCGACGACCTCGGCGGCATCCGCCGGGTTCACACCCGGGACGGTGTAGGGGGTGTTCGTACGCGATGACGACATGAGGGGACTCCTTGAGCGATCCGGTGCTGTGGATGTCAGGCAACCAGCCATGACGGCGAGAGCCCCTGCGGACCCGCGCGGTCACCTACGGCTTTACCGGTCTGGACGAACGCGACGGGCGGGACGGGCTGCGCGGGCCGCGCGGCGCCGCACGGCCCTGGTACTCCGGCAAGCATCCGCACACAGCCGCGAGCTGGTCGAGCCCCGCGACTCACGCCTGCTCGCGTACCGCTCGCAGGTCGACACGGTCCTCGTCGCCTTCGTAGGTGGCCAACGCCAGGCCGAGGCCGAAGAAGGTAGGCGCCCACTCACCCACGAAGATCCCCCAGCGGTCGGCCCGCTCGAGGTTCTCCTGCCGGTTGGAGGTGATCCATGAGACGAGGGACAGCCCGATGGAGCCGAACGCGGCGAGGTAGGCATGCTCGCTCCGCACACCGGCTTCGTGCAGCTTCTTGACGATCATCACTGCCTCCGTAGTCTGAGGCGGCTCCTTTTGGCCGCTATGCCGATTTCGCCTCAAGGGCCGCCTTCGGATTCACCGGCAGCACGTCCGGGGGCGATTCGCGGCCCGCAGGGGGTCGGGGGCACTTCTCTTCACCGCAGGTGCAGCGGCCCCGACAGGTTGAGCCGGCGCATCCGAGAAAGGCCTGCTTCCAGAAGTGAGGGGGAGCGAGCGCGACGCCTGGCACCCAGGCACGGAACGGATCGAGACCGGAGTGGCAGCTACCCACTGGCTCTTCGGCGACCAACCGGGCCCTGCCTTCCTCGCGGCGGACGGCGACAGGCTCTCCCGCGAGGCCCCCGTCGTGATGATCGAGTCCCGAGGTGTTTTCCGGCGCCACCGCTTTCACCGGGCGAAGACCCACCTGATCCTGTCGGCGATGCGGCACCGCGCTGCCGAACTGGGCGACCGCGTGACGTTACGTACCCGGCCGACACGTCCCCCTGGCGGCAGAACGGTGACGTTGCCCGGAGACCGTACAAGGGCAAGCGCCGCGCGCGACGTCGGGTGGCGGGCGAGACACCGTTGAACTCGGTCGAGAGCTTCGTCCGGCAGATCGCCGGACGGCGTGAGTACGTCCGGCAGCCCTACTGGCACTTCGGCGAGGAGTACCGGACGTCGAACGTACGCGGACGGCGGCCGGATGACGACGAAGCCGTACACCTCCGGCGGCGCCTACGTCGATCGCATGAGTGATCTGTGCCCGCCCTGCGCCCACCGCCCGGACCGGCGGGTCGGAGCGGACGCCTGCCCGTTCACCGCAGGCTACCGGGGCTTCCTGCACCACCACCGCGACCTGCTCGAACACAACGCCCGCGTCTCCGGCGCGGTGCGCGGCCTCGACCGGCTCAAGGACCTGGACGCCCTGGTGGAGCAGGCGCGAGAACGAGGCACGGAACCGCCGTGAACCGACAGGAGTGACTTCTAGTCGTTCATCAGCAGGATCTTGCCGATGTGTCCGCCGGCCTCCATCCGTCGGTGCGCCTCGGCGGCCTCGTCGAGGGGCAGCCGATCCTCGACGAGCAGCCGCACGGATCCGTTCTCGATCATCGGCCAGACCTTGTCCCTGACTTCGGCGACGATGGCGGCCTTCCGCTCCTTGGACTGGGTGCGCAGGGTGGTGCCGTGCACGGAGAGGCGCTTGAAGACCAGGTCGGCGAGGTTGAGTTTGCCGTCGAGGCCGTTCTGCAGACCGATGACGACCAGGCGACCGTCGTCGGCCAACGAACGGATGTTGCGTTCGAGGTAGTCTCCGCCGATGACGTCGAGGATCACGTCGTAGGGGCCGTGCTCGGTGAAGTCCTCGGAGCGGTGGTCGACCGCCGTGTCGGCGCCCAGCTCGCGCGCCCGGGCGGCCTTCTCCGGTCCGCCCACCGTGGTGACGACGCGGGCCCCGAGCGCCTTCGCGACCTGGATCGCCATGGAGCCCACACCTCCCAGCCCGCCGTGCACGAGCAGCGTCTCGCCCTCCTTGAGACCGGCGGTCATGACGAGGTTGGACCAGACGGTGGCGGTCACCTCCGGCAGGCCCGCCGCTTCGGCGAGGGCGACTCCGCCGGGGATGGGCAGCACCTGTGTGGCGGGGACGGCGACCTTCTGCGCGTAGCCCCCTCCGGTCAGCAGGGCGCAGACCTCGTCGCCCACCTGCCATCCGGTGACTCCCCGACCCAGGGCGCTGACGCGTCCGGAGACTTCCAGGCCCGGGTAGGGCGAGGCGCCTGGGGGCAGCGGGTAGAGCCCCATCCGCTGCATGACGTCCGCCCTGTTCACGGCGCCGGCCACCACGTCGACGACGACTTCTCCGGCGGCGGGTTCCGGGTCCTCGACCTCGGTCCACTCCAGTACCTCGGGACCACCGGGTTCCTTGATCATTACTGCCTTCATGACGCTCCGTTCGTCTGGAGGGGGAGAGATCGGAATGCCCGCACCTCATGTTTGCACTGCATACATTAATGCGCGATGTATGCAGCGTCAACATTCCCGCCGATCTCGCCGTCGAGCACCCCGGATCATCATCCGGCCGGAGGGAGGTGGTCGCCACGGCGCCGGCGGCCGCTCCCCCGAGAGGAGCGTCCGGCGCGGTTGCGCCTCACGGGCGGGGGGCGAGGATGGTACGGGGAGGGAAGGCCCGGGGCGGACAGCAGCTGCGGCCGGCGAGGCCGCGCGGACAGGGCGCACGTGCGCCCGCGACATGGAGTCGACATGACCGATCTTCCTCCTCCGCTCACGCCCTACCTCGAACCCGCCGCGAAGGAGCTGTGCGAGGCGACGGACCCGCATCCGCGGATCTACGAGGTCCCCCCGGAGAAGGGCCGCGACATCCTGCTCGGCCTGCAGAGCGACCCGAGCGTGCCCCGTCCCGAGGTCGACGAGGAATGGGTCGACGTGGACGCGGGCGAGTGGGGCACGGTCCGGACCCGGATCATCCGGCCCAAGGGGGCCACCGGCTCACTGCCGGTGGTGTTCTACATCCACGGCGCCGGCTGGGTGTTCGGCGACGACAAGACCCATGACCGGCTCTTCCGTGAACTCGCTGTCGGAGCCGGGGCGGCGGGCGTCTTCCCGGTCTACGACCGGGCCCCGGAGGCGAAGTACCCCACCCAGGTCGAGCAGAACTACGCCGTCGGCCAGTGGGTCCTGCGGAACGGCGCGGAGCACGGCCTGGACACCTCGCGGATCGCGGTCACCGGCGAGTCGGTGGGCGGCTGCATGTCCGCCGTCTTCGCACTGATGAACAAGGAGCGCGGCGGGATCGACCTCAAGGCGCAGGTCCTGCTGTACCCGGTGACCAACGCCGACTTCGACACCCCGTCCTACCTCCAGTTCGCCGAGGGCTACTACCTCACCCGCGACGGCATGAAGTGGTTCTGGGACGCCTACACCGGCGACCCCGCCCAGCGCGCCGAAGTGCACGCCTCCCCGCTCCAGGCACCCCTGGACCAGCTCCGGGGACTGCCCACCACCCTGGTCGTCACCGACGAGGCCGACGTGCTGCGCGACGAGGGCGAGCAGTACGCCAACAGGCTCCGCGAGGCAGGCGTCGACGTCACCTCCGTACGCGTGGCCGGCATGGTCCACGACTTCCTCCTCCTGGACAGCCTGCGCGACACCCGCGCCGCCAACGTCGCACGCAAGCTCGCCGTGGACGCCCTGCGCACAGCCCTGCACGGCGAGCGCGCGTAGCACGGCGACGGACATCGCCCCTACGGGCCGCCGGGCCGCGACCCCCAGTGTTGACGGTGCTTACATGACGGGCTAGGCTCATGTGAGCACCGTAAACATGAGGGAAAGGGAGCTGCTGCGATGTCATCGAGCCGACAGGAACCAGGCGGGCGGCGATCAGGCCGGCAGGCAACGGACCGGCCGGAGACGGTCGAGGTCGACCTGGGCGGCCGTACGGTCACAGTCCCCAGGGGTGGCTTGTACGACCGGTACCGGATGGACACCGACCTCGACGAGGTCGCCGGCGACCCGCGCGTCAGCGGGGTGGACTTCTTCCGGCAGCTGCCCAAGACCAGGGTCGACTCCCCCATCGGCCCCACCCTCACCCCGAACTTCTACTACCGGATCTCGACCGCCCGACTGACGATGCTGGCCCGCTCCCGGGCGATCCGCGCCCGGCTGCCGAAGGAGCTCGCCCCGCTGGAGGTCGCGCCCGGACTCGGCCTGGTCTCGGTGATGTTCTTCCGTTACGACGTGTGCGACATCGACTTCTACACCGAGGCCGCCGTCGGGATCGCCGTCAAGCCGGCCCGGCACGGAAAGCTCGGGTTCTTCGATCTCGTCGCCGGCCTGAAGAACGAGCACCTCGGCTCCTATGTGCGGTCTCTGCCTGTCAGCACGCGGATCGCCCAGGTCCGCGGCCACGACGGCTACGGCTTCCCCAAGTGGGTCACCGCCCTCGACGTCGACATCAACGCCCAGCGGACGACGGCCCGCGTGGCCAACGACATCGGCGAGGTCGATCTGGCCCTCGCGGCGAGCACGCCGAAGCAGACCGCCTACCCGAGCGGTGAGCGCGTCGGCTCACTCACGTCGTACACGTCGGTCAACGGTGCCTGGCACTCCACCCTGAGCCAGACCAACGTGCTCCGCGCCGGTACGACGCGCTCGGCCCGCGGCGTCTCCCTCGAGGTCGGGGAGGGCCGGATGGCGGACGACCTGCGCTCGCTCAAGCCGATCAGGACCATTCAGTTCGACGCCATGACCGAAGGGCAGCTCGCCCTCCACATGCCGGTCCCCACCTCGGTGCCGAGCCGAAACTCGTAGGAAGGGGTCCCGCCATGGCCACCGAACACACCACTCGTCCCATCGCAGGGGTCCTGGGCCTGCCGGCATCCCTCACCCCCGCCCTGCTCCAGCGGCTTGCCGCGCACGTATCGGCCGCTCCTGACGCGGCCAGGGTCACCACCACCGCCCCCTACAGCGGCGCCCCGCTGGCCGACCTGCCGGTGTCGACACCGGCCGACGTCGAGGAGGCGTTCGCCCGTGCCCGCACGGCGCAGAGGTCCTGGGCCGCCACGCCGATCGACGAGCGCAAGAGGATCCTGCTGCGCTACCACGATCTCGTCCTGGCCCGTCAGGACCTGGCGCTGGACCTCATGCAGGCCGAGAACGGCAAGACGCGCCGCGACGCGTTCCTCGAGGTCCTCGACATCGGCATCGTCTCCCGCTACTACGCCCGCACCGCCGCCACCTACCTGAAGCCCAAACGGCGCCGCGGCGCGATCCCGCTGCTGACCCACACCACCGAGCTGCGCCACCCCAAGGGTGTCGTCACCGTGATCTCGCCGTGGAACTACCCGCTCAGCATGGCCGCCGGCGATGCCGTCGCCGCGCTGATGGCCGGCAACGCCGTGGTGCAGAAGCCCGACACCCAGACCGCGCTCACCGCCCTGTGGTCCATGGAGCTGATGTACGAGGCCGGGCTGCCGGCCGGCGTGTGGCAGATGGTGATCGGCCGGGGCAGCTCCATCGGCGGCGCGCTGATGGAGCACGCCGACTACATGATGTTCACCGGCTCCACCGCCACCGGCCGCCAGATCGCGAGCGACGCGGGCCGGCGTCTCATCGGCGCGTCCCTCGAACTCGGCGGCAAGAACGCCATGATCGTCCTGGACGACGCGGACATCGACAAGGCGGCCGTCGGCGCCGTCAACGCCTGCTTCCCCTCCGCAGGCCAACTGTGCGTCTCCATCGAGCGCCTGTACGTGGCCGAGTCCATCCGCGACAGGTTCCTCGCCGCCTTCGTCGCACATACCCAGGCGCTCACGGTCGGTGCGGCGTACGACTACAGCGCAGACGTCGGCAGCCTCACCACTCCTTCCCAGCTGAGGACCGTCACCGAACACGTCGAGGACGCCGTCGCCAAGGGCGCCACCGTCCTCGTCGGCGGCAGGGCCCGCCCCGATCTGGGTCCGTTGTTCCACGAGCCGACCGTGCTCACCGGCGTCACCCCCGACATGACGCTGTACGACCACGAGACGTTCGGTCCCGTCGTCTCGATCTCCTCCTTCCGTGACGTCGACGAGGCCGTCACCCTGGCCAACTCCTCGCCGTACGGGCTCAACGCCAGTGTCTGGTCGCGTGACGGCGCACGCGGACGGGCCGTCGCCGCCCGCGTACGCGCCGGTACCGTCAACGTCAACGAAGCCTTCGCCGCCGCCTGGGGCAGCGTCGACGCACCGATGGGCGGAATGGGCGACTCGGGACTCGGTCGCCGCCACGGCGCCGACGGCATCCTCAAGTACACCGAGCCACAGACCGTCGCCCACCAGCGCCTCCAGGGCTTCACCCCGCCGTCCCGCGTCTCACCCGGAACCTGGGCGACCCTCCTGACGGGGGCGCTGAAGGTCATGAAGGCAGTCGGCGTCCGCTGAACGCGGTCCCGGACAGCGGACCCCGACGCCCAGGCCCCCGTACCGCAGGCGACGAGGGGGTGGCCCGGTCACCGTGACCGGGCCACCTTCCTTTCCTGCTGCTCACGTACGACAGCTGCCGCCGGCCCCCTGGGATTTCCCGGGAGGCCGGCGGCATCGTCGGTCCGGCTACGCGGGCCGGTCCACCGCCCCGGCGCCCTGCGAGGCCGACAGCCAGGAACGGTAGCGGCGCAGCGCCCCGCGCTGCTTCCACTGCTCGGAGAGCAGGGTGTACGCCGGGTGGATGCCGGGCCTGGCGTCGCTTCCGCGGGCGAGCCGGGCCATCTGGTGGCGGACCCGCGCCATGCCCGCGGCCGAGGCGAGGGCCTTGTCGGACCAGGTCACCGGCGCCATCTGCCGGTCGGCTTCGCGTTGTTTCCGCCAGCGGTGGGGCAGGTCGGGGGTGACGGCGAGGGCGGTTCCCAAGCCGACGACCGCCACGCCACTGTCCAGTACCCGCTCCGCGGTGGCGCGCCGCGTGATACCGCCGGTGAGCATCAACGGAAGGGGACTGGTCCTGACCAGGTCCTGCGCCAGGTCCAGGAAGTAGGCCTCGCGCGCCTGGGTGCGCGCGTCGGCGGAGCGGCCGGTCATCGCCGGGCTCTCGTAGCTCCCGCCGGACAGCTCGACCAGGTCGACGCCGAGAGGTTCGAGCATCTCGATGACCTGGCGGGCGTCATCGGCGTCGAATCCGCCGCGCTGGAAGTCGGCCGAGTTGAGCTTCACCGCGACCGCGAAGGACGGCGAGACGGCGGCTCGGACGGCGCGGACGACGTCGAGCAGCAGCCGGGCGCGGTTCTCCAGCGACCCGCCCCACTGATCGGCGCGCTTGTTGACCAAGGGAGACAGGAACTGCGACAGCAGATAGCCGTGGGCGGCGTGGACTTCCACGCCGTCGAAGCCCGCCTCCTCGGCGCGGTGGGCCGTGACGGCGAACCGGGTGACGGTGGCATCGATCTGGGCGGCGGTCATGGCGGTCGGACGGCCGAAGCGGCCGCTGTGCCGGCCCAGGTCGACGCCGACGTCGGAGGGGCCCCACACGACGCCGGGCATGTCGGAGGCCACCTGCCGGCCGGGGTGGCTGATCTGCATCCACATCTTCCCGTTGCCGGACTTGCCGGCCGTGGCCCACTCGGTGAACGGCTTCAGCGGCGCGTGCTCGTCGAGCACGACGCCTCCGGGGCCCGTCAGGGCCTCGGCGTGCACCATGACGTTCCCGGTGATCAGCAGTCCACTGCCGCCGGCGGCCCAGCGGCGGTAGAGCGTCAGCAACCGCTGATCGGGCAACTGGCCGGCGCCCGCCATGTTCTCCTCCATCGCCGCCTTCGCGATCCGGTTGTTCAACACCTGTCCGGAGCGCAGGGGCAGCGGCGAGAACAGCTCACTGGTCATGCCCGTCCCTCTCTTTCGTCTCTGTCACGTACGATGTATGCATCGTTCACATTAGACGACAATGTAAGCACTGCGAACATCGAGGAGTGTGACCTGTGCCGCAGGCCAGCACGTACCACCACGGCGATCTGCGCGCCGCCTGCCTGCGTGCCGCCCGCGAACTCCTGGAGGAAGACGGCAGCGCGGGCCTTTCGCTGCGCGCGGTCGCCCGGCGCGCCGGGGTGTCGGCGACGGCCCCCTACCGCCACTTCGCCGACCGGGACGCTCTCGTCTCCGCGGTGGCCGCCGAGGGGTACCGCGAACTCGCCGGATACCTGGCCGAGGCTCATCCGGCCCCCTCGACGCCCGACGAGCTCGCCGCGGTCGCCGTCGCCTACGTCCGGTTCGCGCTCGAGCACCCGCCCCTGTTCCGGGTGATGTTCGCCGAGCCCTGCGACCCGACCAGCGAGGAACGGGTCGCCGCCACCGCGGCCATCTCGGAGTACGTCCGCAGCATCGTTCGCGCCACCTTCCCCGACGTGGACGCGGACGCCCTGTCGACCACGGTGTGGGCCCTCGTCCACGGCCTCGCGTTCCTGCACCTCGACGGCAAGCTCGACATCTCCACCCCCGAGGTGGTCGCCACCCAGGTCCGCGCGGCCGTCCACGCCCTGTTCGACGCCTCCCCGACGATGTCCCGGACGACTCCCGCGGGGTCCGGGCGGGTGGCCGACTAAGGCCTCCCGCGGCGTAGTCTTGGGCACCTCGGCCCGCGAACGCTGCGCTTCTTCGGTGCGGACCTCGCAGGCGTCGACCTACGGGCCACCGACTCGGACTGGTCGTACGGCGGAGGCGCCCAGGTAGTGAGCCGGCCCACTCAAGGACTTCTGCTGCTTGCGTATGCGCCGGTGGGTACGTGCCCCTGGAGCGAGGGGGGACGGTGTCAGACCTGGCCCCGCCATCCTCCGGTGGCAGAGCCACGCTCCTCGATGAAGTGCTTGAAGCGCTTCAGGTCGCTCTGGACCTGCCGGTCGACGAAGCCGAACTTGTCGCCGATGTTCTCCGCCATTCCCTCGGGATCGAAGTCCATCCTCAGCGTGACCTTCGTATGCGACGGATCGATGGGCTGGAAGGTCACCAGGCCCGACTGCTCGCTCTCGCCCTCGACCGTCACCCAGGCCACCTTGGTGTCCGGGACCTGCTCGGTGATCTCCGCGTCGAACTCCCGCTCGACTCCGCCGATCTTCGTCACCCAGTGCGTCAGCGTGTCCGTACGCTGTTCGATCCGCTCCACCCCGTCCATGAACTCCGGGAACGACTCGAACTGCGTCCACTGGTCATACGCCGTACGGACCGGGACGTCGACCTCGATGGACCCCTTGACCTGCGACATGACCTGTCTCCTTCGATCTGGGTGGTGAAGCGGACGCGGGCGGCCTCGGGCCTGTCCCACTTCCGCGGCGGGGCAACGCATCCGTGCCCACTCACCGCACTCCAGCCTCGGCGATCGAGGAGTGACTCCCCCGAACGAGCCCACTTCGCGGGCCAGGCAGCCTCCAGCGGTCGCAGCCTCGGCGAAACCCTCAGGGGCCACCCGTCCGCCTGGCTCACGTGTACGACGCGTCGCGCGCCCCGCCTCTCTCCCCTATCGCCGAACGTACTGCCACAGCACGCCGTCACTCCCGTGGAAGTGGAATCCGCAGCGCGTCAGGAGCTTGTCCGCCGTTTCCCGGGGAAAGAGCCGGAATCGAAGACGCTGATGGGCCACCACCGCCCCCTGGTCCTCGATGAAGTAGTCCTTGGTGTGCCGCCCCTCCGGATCGATCTCGACGTGCTGCGTGTAGAGCAGGCCTCCGGGCAGGGTTCGGTCGGCGCGCCGGTGGGGCCCCTGGACGGAGAGCAGCAGGGAGCCGCCGGGTCGGATGGCGGCGGCGAGGTTGGAGAGCCCTGTCTCGTTGTCCTCCTCTTCCATGAGGTGACTGCTCAGCCAGGAGGTTTCACCGTCCTGGACGATGTACCAGACGCCACCGACGGAATACGCGAGGTCGAAGGACGAGGGAAGGGACATGTCCAGGACGTCTTCGCGGCGGAGCCGCGCACGGTCGCCCAGCCTGTGGCGGGCCTGGGCGAGCATCCTGTCGGTGTGGTCGATTCCGGTGAGCCGCAGTTCCTTGGGGCCCAGCGCCAGCAGACGATCGGCGACCAGCCCGGTGCCCACCCCGAGTTCCAGCACGTCTGAGCGGGTACCGATGCGGGCCAGGAGGGCCTGCGCGTAGGCGTCGTAGTCGTAGTATCCCGAGGTCATGACGAGGTCGTAGTGGTGCGACAGGTCGGCATAGGAGTCAGGCATCCGCCGGACGGTAGCGGCGCGGATCGCCGAGCGGCAAGGACGCGTTTCGAGCCCCGACCGGGCCTCCTCCTCCGATGGTGCGGCTGAGCACTACGCTTTCGGAATTCGGCGGTCCGAGGATGTCGAGAACGCGCCATCGGCTCCGTCCCAGGAACATCAGGGGCCACCACCGGCCGCACGAGGCAGAAGGAGAGACCAGCATGGCGATTCAGCGGATGGACAACGTCGGCATCGTCGTCGAGGACCTGGACGCCGCCATCGCGTTCTTCGTCGAACTCGGTATGGAGCTGGAGGGCAGGGCGGAGATCGAGGGTCTCGTCGCCGACCGGTGCACCGGACTCGATGGCGTCCGCTGTGACATCGCGATGGTCCGGACCCCGGACGGTCACAGCCGGCTCGAGCTGGCGAGGTACCGCAGCCCCGCGGCGATCAGCGCCGGGCCGCACAACATTCTGGGCACGCACCGTGTCATGTTCGCCGTGGACGACCTCGAGGACACCGTCGCCCGCCTGCGCCCACACGGTGCCGAACTCGTCGGCGAGATCGCCCGGTTCGAGGACAGCTACCTGCTCTGCTACGTCCGCGGTCCGGAGGGCGTCATCGTCGGACTGGCCGAGCAACTGGGTTGAGAAGGAGAAAAGCGATCGGCGCAGTCGGGGTCCGCGTAACACCGACCTCGCGCCGGCGTTCCAGCCTGTGGGACCTTGAGACCACGATCAGCCCATGGCAGGCTCATGCCGCATGATCGATGAATTCGCGAAAGACAACCTGCACAGGAGACTGCGGCGGGATCGCGAGGCGCTGCTCTGGAAACTCGACGGCTTGTCCGAATACGACGCCCGCCGACCTCTGACAGCGACCGGGACCAACCTTCTCGGCCTGGTCAAACACGTGGCCACCGTCGAGGCCAGGTACTTCGGCGAGGTCTTCGACCGGCCTTCCCCGGAACCGCTGCCCCGGTGGCAGGACTCCGACGGCAGCGATCTGTGGGCGACCGAGGACGAGACCCGCGATCAGATCATCGGGTTCTACTGGCGCACGTGGGAACACTCGGACGCGACGATCAACGCGCTCTCCCTCGACGCCCCCGGCCACGTGCCGTGGTGGGCGGAGGACACGAACCTGTTCGCCATCATGGTCCATGTCCTCGGCGAGTCCATCCGGCATGCCGGGCACGCCGACATCCTGCGCGAGGGCCTCGACGGCCGGACCGGGTTGCGCGCCGACCTGGAGATGCGGATCGACGGGGAAGCCCGTGCGACCCACTGCGCGAGGGTCGAGCAGGCCGCCAGGTCGGCCGTACCCCTCAGGACGTGACGAACTACGGAGGCCGGCCGCCCTGTTGCCGCTGTCGTCGCCGTCGACGGTCAGCACGTCGCGCGCCGCCGCTCCAGGGTAGGGGCCGAGGCCGACCCGCGGCCCCGCGGGGGCCACGGCGGCGCCGGGCGTCTCAGCCGAAGGCGGAGAAAGCCCGCCCCTCCCGCTGCCCGCTCTGCTGCGCGGACGGTCGCAGGCTGCTCCAGTCCAGGGCCTGCTCCGACTGGTGCCGCGCCAGCTCTGCCGCGTGACGAGCCTCGGCCAGGACGTCGCCACGCTCCTCGACCAGACGGTCGTAGATCGGCGGGTGCTCTCGTATCTCTCCAACGTTCATAACGACTGATCCTGCCCTCTCGATGATGATCTGTCATGCCCAGCCCGACGGAACAGTTGCGTTCGGACTGGTGGCTCCGACGCGCGCGGCCCGCCCACCTGGTCGATGGGCGGGCCGCGCTCACCTGCCGTAAGGCTGACGGCTCAGTGCTCGCAGAGGGAGAACTCTCGCTCGTAGAGCTGCTCGTTGTGTTCAGCGACGAAGAACTTGCGTTCCCGCATGAGTTGTTCGCGGTAGTTCTTCGCCTGTTCCAGCGTCATGGTCGACGTGTCGGACCACGGTTGCTGCGGCGGCACATCGGATGTCGAGACGATCTTCTCCGACGGGTCGACGAGGAAGAACGCGAGGATCTTGCGATGGCCCGGGCGGGTGGGGTCCGCGAGGCGGAACGAGCCGACGCGGTGTTGCAGGACGTTCGGGAACGCCAGGCAGCGGCCCGCCGGGGTCGATGCCGATCCCAGCACCTGGTTCAGGGCGTCCTCGTTCTCCAGGCCGTAGACCTCACGCATACCGTTGTCGTCGCTCTGTTCGTAGGACGGGTCGTCCAGCGCCGTCCGGAAACTCAGCCGGCTTTCGGTGATGTTCTCGCTGTCCCAGTAGTAGATCCCGGTCGAGACGATCCGCTCGTTCAACATCCCCTCGACATGCCAGGAACCACCGGCGTACTCGGGCTTGTCCGGGGTGAGATGGATGGTCGCGAGCTTGACGATGACCTGCAGACGCCGACCCCGCAGGTCGACTCGCGCGGATTCGTCGGGGGGCTCGTGCGGGGTGAAGGCCGGGGCGTCCGGGACCACGGGGCGGCGGTTGTCCCACCAGTCGTCCTGCGCCTCTTCCCACGCACAGACGGCTTCCGCGTACGCGCCCTCGTCGCTGTAGGAGGACTTGTCCGGATGCTCCGGCGCCGAGCCGTACCACCCGTAGGGGTCGGCCTCGATCCGCAGCGGCCGCGGGTGGCGCAGATCGGTGAGCACGTTCTCCAGCAGCGGGCGGAAGCGCGCGAACACGTCAGGCAGGACGGAGGCCAGTTCGTGATGCGTCTCGGGATGGACGTTGTTGACGTACGAACGGAAGGTGACCTCGCCGTCGTCGCTGACGTCGACGTCCGTGGGCAGCCACTGGAACATCTCCGAGAACTCGTGTTTCGAGTAGCGGTCCGTCGGGTTCCGCCAAGCCCGTTCGGGACCGCCGCTCGCCTCTCTCACCAAGCAGAACAGGGAGGGGTGAACCAGATCCAGCACCTGGCCGTCGGATCCGGGGTGCCAGTCCCGCTCTGCTTCGGGGACCTGCTCGAGGACCCGAACCGCCTCGCGCAGCCGGGCTCCGAGCTTGTCGTCGACCAGCTCGTCCGACTGCCACACCCCGTCCACGGCGGACACCTCGACGCCGGTTCGTCCGTCCCGCAGCGCGGCGTACTGCGCGAGTTCGGCACGGACGTAACTGACCTGTGCTTCGGTGAGGCCCTGGTCGACCGCCTCGCGCGTCCATCTGGCGACGATGTCCGCGTCGTTCATCTTGTCGAACCACCCCGGCTTCGCCCGGATGTGAGCACTGCACTGCATCATCTGCAGTTCCCGCAGCGTTCGAGGGGTCGCGTACGGGAGGGAACGGGAAGCGCGAAAGGGCAACGGGAATGCAGACAAGCCGGTCAAATCTCCTGGTCCTGACAGACGGTGTGCGGTGGCGGGAAGGATACTTCAGCGGACTGACACCGCAGTCGTAGCCCCTGGCGCCGCCGGTCCGGGAGCGTACGTCGCACCTGGCCGAGGCAGCCGGCACTCCCCCGGCAGCGCGGCCGCGCTCGCACGTCGCGATCGGTCCTCGCCGCGCTGCGAGAGGAGTGGGGAGGGGGCGGGGAGGAGGAGGGAGGAGGGGCGCCTGACGGGCTACTGGGCGTAGGTCTCGAGCTCGGCGACCTTGGGGGTGCCCGTCGAGCCCGTGATCTCGAAGGTGATCTTCTTCAGCGAGGTCCGGGGGAAGGTGATGGCGCCCGCCCCGCTGCCGGATGTCAGGACCACGCCGGTGTCGGCGTTGACGACCCGCCAGGTTCCGACGGCTCCCGCTTCGCCCGCCGCCCGGACGACGACCCTGGAGACGGTGGTGGCCGATCCCCACTTGACGGAGACGGACCCGGTGGCGCCGGCCGGGGACCAGTAGGTGTTCAGGTCACCGTCCCGTACGTTGCCGTAGCTCGTGCCGTCGGCCTTGCTCGATCCGTCGGCGCCCGCCCCGATGCTGAGGTTGGTCCCACCGGGCTGGCTCGGCGTGGGCGTGGGCGTCGGGGTGGTGGGCGCCGGCGTCGTCGGCTGAGGGGTCGTGGGCGTCGGCGTCTGCGGGGTGCAGCTGCCGTCCGAGACCAGCAGGCCCTTGTTCGCGCCCGCGGTCCGGCTCACGACCGCCGGCACGCAGTCGGCGGTGTCGAGGCTGTACGCGTACGGAATGGCGACCGTCGTGTTGGACTGCGGGTTCGGGCCGGCGGGGTTGTTGTCGGTACCGGGGCTCGACCACGTCACGTTGTCGAAGACGTTCCCGCTGACCTGCCAGTACCCGGCGGCGTCCGTGTAGAAGGTGCCCAGGACGTCCTTGGAGTCCTCGAAGTAGTTGTGGTCCACCTTGGCGCGCGCTCCGGCCCGGGAGTTGATGCCGGACTCGTTGAGGCTCACGTAGTGGTTGTTGTAGATGTGCGCCGTGCCCCCGCGCAGGAGGGGCGCGCGGGAGTCGATGTTCTCGTACAGGTTGTGGTGGTACGTGATGAAGCCGTTCGAGAGGTCGCTCTCGCTGGACCCGACGAGTCCACCGCGGCCGGAGTTGCGCAGCGTGCTGTAGGACAGGGTCACGTACTGAGTGTTGTCCTTCATGTCGAAGAGGCCGTCGAACCCCTCCGACTCGCCGCCCGACGCCTCCAGGGTGACGTGATCGACCCACACGTTGCGGACGCCGCTCTCCATGCCGATGGCGTCGCCGCCGTTGGAGGTCGGCGAGCCCGACTTCTTGACGTTCCGTACGGTCACGTTCTGGATGATGATGTTGCGGGATTCACGTATGTGGATGCCGAGTTGGTCGAAGAGCGCCCCGCCGCCGACGCCGACGATCGTGACGTTGCTGATCTGCTTGAGTTCGATCGCCCCGTCGGCGGTGTTGCAGCCGGTTCCCGACACCTTGGTGGTGTTGCCGTGGTTGATGGTTCCCTCGACCTCGATGACGAGAGGCGTGCTCGTGCTGGGGCGGGCACACAGGGCCGCGTGGATCGCGGTCCCCGTGGTCGCCCGCACACTCTGCCCACCTGCGCCTCCGGTGGTCCCGCCGTTCTGGGTCGCGTACCCCGTGGCGCCGCCGGGCGCCGCCGACGCCTCTGGCATCGACAGCACCACGCCGCCGGCGGCCAGGAGGGCCGCCGCGGCCAACGCAGCGCTGAGTCGCGGTGCGACGTGTCGTCTCATGGTCGTTCTCCATTCGTCTTGGACCGTGCACAGGAGCGGAGAAAGCGCTTGCCGGTCGGGAGAGTAGGGCGCCCCGGCGAAGCTGACAAGGTTCCGCCACACAGAAAAAGTTCAGTGATGTGAACGTCGCGTGTCATCCCCGACCGGGCGACGCACCGAGCCTCAGGCACCCGCAAGCGTCTCAGCAAGCGCTTTCTGGAAATCGTGCGCGAAGCATTGACGAGGCATCGACGCGCCCCTAGCTTCATCGCATTGCACTTCGTACGTCATATATGAGACGCGATACACGAGATCTGAGAGTGCGTCATGACCTTCGCCCCCAGCCCCATTCCGTCCCGCACCCAGTTCGTCCTGGAGGCGATCAAGCACGACATCCTCACCGGCGGGCTCAGCCCCGGTCAGGCCCTGGTGGAGACCGAACTCGCCGCACGTTTCGGCGTGTCGAAGACCCCGGTCCGCGAGGCGCTCAAGACGCTCGCCGGCAGCGGACTCGTGGTGATGAGCCAGTACAAGGGCGTCACCGTCCGGATGGTCGACGCCGACATGGCCCGCGAGGTCTACGACGTCCGGCTGCTCCTGGAGCCCGAGGCGGTGCGCCGGACCGTCGCCACGAGCGCCCCGCTCGACGCGGCGGAGGACGCCCTGCGCAGGGCCGCCACCGCCCAGGACCCGGCCGAACGCTCCCTGGCCAACCGGGACTTCCACCGCGCGCTCTACCTCCCCTGCGGCAACCCGCTGCTCGGCCGAATGCTCGACGAGGTCCGCGACCAGGCCGCCCTGGTCTCCACCGTCGCGTGGGCCGCCGTGCCCTCCTGGGAGCGCGAGGCCGCCGAGCACGAGGAGATCCTGCGCCTGGCCGCGGCGGGTGACGTCGCCGGGGCGGGGCAGGCCGTCCACGCCCACATCGCCTCCTTCGTCGAGCGCGCCTTCCCCCGGAACGGCGAGTGACCATGTCGTTCGAGACTCTGCGGACCGCGCTCGCCGATGTCGTGGCCATCCCCGTCACCCCCTTCACCGCCGACGGCGCCGTCGACACCGGGGCGCACCGCGCACTGCTGCGTCGCCTCCTGGACGGCGGTGTGCGCACCCTCACCCCCAACGGCAACACCGGCGAGTTCTACGCCCTGACCCCGGACGAGCGCCGCCTGGTCACGGAGACGACCGTCGAGGAGGCGGGCGACCGGGCCGTGGTCCTGGTCGGTGTCGGCCACGATCTGCCGACGGCGGTCGAGGCGGCCCGGCACGCCCGGGACAGCGGCGCACGGATGGTGATGGTGCACCAGCCCGTCCATCCGTACGTCTCCGAGGCCGGCTGGGTCGACTACCACCGGGCCATCGCCGAGGCCGTGCCCGAGCTCGGCGTCGTCCCCTACATCCGCAACGCGCTCCTGGGCGGCGCCCGGCTCGCGGAGCTCGGGGACGCCTGTCCCAACGTCGTCGGCGTGAAGTACGCCGTCGCGGACGCCGCGCGCTTCGCGGGATTCGCGCGGGACGCGGGTCTCGACCGGTTCGTCTGGGTGGCGGGGCTCGCCGAGCCGTACGCCCCGTCGTACTTCGCGGGCGGCGCGACCGGCTTCACCTCCGGCCTGGTCAACGTCTCCCCCGCGGTCTCGCTGGAGATGCTGGACGCGCTGCGGGCGGGTGACTATCCGGCCGCGATGAAGGTGTGGGAGCGAATCCGCCGGTTCGAGGAGATGCGGGCCGCGAACGGCAGCGCCGACAACGTCACGGTCGTCAAGGAGGCCCTCGCCTCGCTCGGCCTGTGCCGCCGCGACATCCGGCCGCCGAGCCGGGAACTGCCCCGCTCCGCACGGGCCGAGGTCGCCGCGATAGCAGCGGGGTGGCCGGTATGAGCCGCCGCCCCGAGGAGCTGCGCAGTCACCAGTGGTACGGCACGGACGGGCTGCGCTCCTTCAGCCACCGCGCCCGCACCCGTCAGCTCGGCTACCTCCCCGAGGAGCACCTGGGCAAGCCGGTCGTCGCGATCCTCAACACCTGGTCCGACATCAATCCCTGCCACGTCCATCTGCGCGACCGCGCGCAGGCGGTCAAGCGGGGAGTCTGGCAGGCCGGCGGCTTCCCGCTGGAGTTCCCGGTCGCCACGCTCTCGGAGACGTTCCAGAAGCCGACGCCGATGCTCTACCGCAATCTGCTCGCCATGGAGACGGAGGAACTGCTGCGCTCCTATCCGGTCGACGGGGCGGTGCTGCTCGGCGGTTGCGACAAGTCGACCCCGGCGCTGCTGATGGGCGCCGCCTCCGTGGACCTGCCGACGGTCTTCGTCCCCGCCGGGCCGATGCTGCCCGGGCACTGGCGGGGCGAGACGCTCGGCTCGGGGACGGACATGTGGAAGTACTGGGACGACAAGCGGGCGGGTCTGATCGGCGACTGCGAGATGGCCGAACTGGAGAGCGGTCTGGCGCGCTCCCCCGGCCACTGCATGACGATGGGAACGGCCTCCACGCTCACCGCCGCGGCCGAGACGCTGGGCGTGACCGTGCCGGGCGCGTCCTCGATCCCCGCGGTCGACTCCGGCCACGACCGGATGGCGGCCGCGTCGGGCCTGCGGATCGTCGAACTCGTGCGGCAGGACCTGCGGTTGTCGCGGATCCTGACCCGGGAGGCGTACGAGGACGCGGTGGCCGCCGTGCTGGCACTGGGCGGTTCGACGAACGCGGTGATCCATCTGATCGCCATGGCCGGTCGCTCGGGGGTACGGCTGACGCCGGACGACTTCGACCGCATCGCCCGGACCGTTCCGGTACTCGCCGACCTCCGTCCCGGCGGGCGGTACCTGATGGAGGACTTCCACTTCGCGGGCGGCATGCCCGGGTTCCTCTCCCGTCTCACCGACGTGCTCCATCTGGACCGGCCGACGGTCGCGCACGCCACCCTGCGCGAACAGCTCGCCGGTGCGACGGTGCACGACGAGAGGGTGATCCGCCCACGGGACAGGCCACTCGCGGCCGAGGGCGGCATGGCGGTGCTCCGGGGCAACCTCTGTCCGGACGGCGCCGTCATCAAGCACATCGCCGCGGAGCCGCGCCTGTGGAAGCACACCGGGCCCGCGGTCGTCTTCGACGACTACCGCACCCTGCAGGGGACCATCGACGATCCCGCGCTCGGGATCACCGCGGACCACGTGCTCGTGCTGCGGGGTGCGGGGCCCAGGGGCGGCCCGGGGATGCCGGAGTACGGGATGCTGCCGATCCCCCGGCACCTCCTGGAGCAGGGCGTGCGCGACATGGTCCGGATCTCCGACGCCCGGATGAGCGGCACGAGTTACGGCACGTGTGTGCTGCACGTGGCGCCCGAGTCACATGTCGGCGGTCCGCTGGCCCTCGTCCGGACGGGCGACCTGATCACCCTCGACGTCGAGGCACGCTCCCTCCGCCTGGAGGTCTCGGAAGAGGAGCTGGCGCGCCGGAGGGAGGAGTGGACGCCACCGCCGGCCCGCTACACCCGTGGCTACGGAGCGCTGTACGACGAACAGATCACCCAGGCCGACACGGGGTGCGACTTCGCGTTCCTGGCACGGCCGGGGACGACGCCGGATCCGTACACGGGCTGAACCGTCCGTGCGCGAGCGGCCCCTGGAGCCGTACACCCCGACCGGACCCGAGGCTGCCCGGCCGTACGCGGGCCGACCCCGACCGGACCCGAGGCTGCCCGGCCGTACGCCGGTCGATGTCCGCGCCGTCCCCGCCCGCCGCACCGTCCGCGCCAACGCCCGACCCCCGTTTCCCTGTTCGTGATCTCGAACACCGTCCGCGAAGCGCTTCGCGCCCGAGAACGGAGCCGCCGTCATGGCCACAGCCGTGACCCCGCCACCCAAGGCACCCAAGGCACCCGGCCGCCGCACCGGCTCGGCGCCCCGCCGCCTGCCGTATCTGCTGATCGCCCCCGCCGGACTGCTGATGCTGGGCTTCATCGCCTACCCGGTGATCAGCGTCTTTTACTACAGCCTCCAGCACTACAACCCCACCAAGCCCTGGCGTAACGGCTTCGCCGGCTTCGACAACTTCACCCGCCTCTTCACCGACGACCCGCACTTCTGGGGGACGTTGAGCTTCAGTCTGAAGTGGGTCGTCGTCGAGGTGACCTTGCAGCTGCTGTTCGGCCTGGCCCTCGCCCTGATCGTCAACCAGACCTTCGTGGGCCGTGCCCTGGGCCGCGCGCTGGTCTTCTCGCCGTGGGCCGTCTCCGGCGTCCTGACCTCCGCCATCTGGGTGCTGCTCTACAACTCCCAGACGGGCATCACCCGTTACCTCGCGGACATGGGAATCGGCGAGTACGGCACGTCCTGGCTCTCCGACACGGCCACGGTCTTCCCCGCGGTGGTCGTCGCCGACCTGTGGCGCGGAGTGCCCTTCTTCGCGATCCTCATCCTCGCCGACCTCCAGTCCGTGCCCAAGGACCTGTACGAGGCGGCCGAGGTGGACGGAGCGGGGCGGCTGCGGCAGTTCCTCCACATCACCCTGCCCCACCTCAAGGACGCGATCATCCTCTCCACCCTGCTGCGCGCGGTGTGGGAGTTCAACAACGTGGACCTGCTCTACACACTCACCGGCGGCGGTCCGGCCGGAGAGACGACGACCCTTCCGCTGTACATCGCCAACACCAGTGTCGACGCCCACAACTTCGGCTACGCCTCCGCGCTCACCACGGTGGCGTTCGTGATCCTTCTCTTCTTCTCGATGGTCTATCTGCGCTTGAGCAAGTTCGGAGGCGAGAACACGTGACGGCCCGCGACACCACCCTGACCGCGCCGGCCGCACCGGGGGCCGCGACACACTCCGGCGGCCCGCCGCCGACCCGCACCCCCGCGCCCGCCGCCCGCCGACGCCGCCGCCGCGCCTGGGACGAGGCCCCGCGCTGGCAGATCTACGTACCGCTCGGGATCTACCTCCTCTTCACCCTGATCCCCTTCTACTGGATCCTGCTCTTCGCCCTCCGCCCGGCGGGCTCGACCTCGCTCGTGCCCTGGCCGATGACCACCGAGCACTTCGAGAAGGTGTGGACCGAGCGGAGCTTCGCCACCTTCTTCCAGAACAGCCTGCTCATCGGTGTGGCGACGCTGGTGATGACCACCGTGATCGCCCTCGCGGGCGGCTACGCCCTCGCCCGCTTCGACTTCCGGCTCAAGAGGGGCTTCATGCTGGCCCTTCTCTGCTCCCAGTTCGTCCCGGGCGCGCTGTTGCTCGTCCCGCTGTTCCAGATCTTCGCCAACCTGCGGATGATCAACTCGCTGGGCAGCGTCATCATCGCGGAGACGGTCTTCCAGCTTCCGCTGTCCATGATCCTCATCAGCGGCTTCATCAGGAACGTGCCGTACTCCCTGGAGGAGGCAGCCTGGGTCGACGGATGCGGTCGCTTCAGCGCCTTTCGGATCGTGGTCCTTCCGCTGCTGCGGCCCGGTCTGGTGGCTGTCGGCTCCTTCGCGTTCGTCCATGCCTGGAACCACTTCCTCTTCGCGCTGATGTTCCTCAGCAGCCAGGAGAAGCAGACGATCCCCGTCGGCCTCAACACCCTCATGGGGGCCGACAGCGTGGACCTCGGCGCACTCGCCGCCGGTGGGGTCATCGCGGCCGTACCCGTCGTGATCGTGTTCGCCTTCATCCAGAAGTGGCTGGTCACGGGCTTCAGCGCGGGGGCGGTGAAGGGATGAGCACCACATCCGCTCCGCTGCCCGTGGTCCTGGCGGGCGCGCGCGGCCACGGCCGCTGGCACCTGGACAACATCCGCCGTCTGGAGGGGCTCGGCCTGGTCCGGCTGGCCGGCGTGTGCGAGCTGCGGCCGCTGGACCCGGCCGAGCTGGCGGGCGGGCGTGCACGCGCGCCGCTGGACGTGGCGGTGCCGGCGGGCGGGCCCGCGCTCGCGCCGCTGGACGCGGCAGCGCCGGCGGAGGCCGGCGCGCCCGAGCAGTCCGCCGACCTCGACGCGCTCCTGGAGTCCACCCGGGCGCGGCTCGCGGTGATCTGCACGCCGATCCCGACCCACACCGAACTGGCGCTGACCGCCGCCCGCCGTGGCGCGCACGTGCTCCTGGAGAAGCCGCCGGCCCCGTCGTACGCGGAGTTCCGGCGGATGGCGGACGGGGTGGCCGCGGCGGGCGTCGCCTGTCAGATCGGTTTCCAGTCGCTGGGCTCGCACGCCGTCCCGGAGATCCGGCGGCTGGTCGAGGAGGGCGCGATCGGCGAGCTCCTCGGTGTGGGCGCGGCCGGGGCCTGGGTCCGTGACGAGGCGTACTTCCGGCGCGCTCCCTGGTCGGGCCGGCGGCGGCTCGACGGTGTCGACGTGGTCGACGGAGCGCTCACCAACCCCCTCGCGCACGCCGTCGCCACGGCCCTGGCGCTGGCGGGCGCCACCCGGGCGGAGGACGTGCAGCACATCGAGACGGAACTCCTGCGCGCCCACGCGATCGAGGCCGACGACACCTCCTGCGTACGGGTCCTGACGGCGCGGGGCACGCGGGTGACGGTGGCGGCGACGCTGTGCGCCGAGACGGCGGCGGAGCCGTACGTCGTGGTCCACGGCACCCGGGGCCGGATCACCTTCTGGTACAAGCAGGACCGGGTCCTGCTCCAGCGGGGCGGGCACGGTCCGCGGGAGACGGTCCACGGCCGCACCGACCTGCTGGAGAACCTGGTCGGGCACGTCACCCGGGGCGAGGCCCTGCGCGTGCCGCCCGAGGACACCGGCGCCTTCATGCGGGTGGTGGAGGCGATCCGGCAGGCGCCCGACCCGGTGCCTCTGCCCGCGTCGTACTGGCGCACCGAGACAGGCGGGAGCGGGCCGCGGCGGGTCGTCCCCGGCATCGACGCCCTCGTCGACCGGAGCGCCGACACCCTCGGTCTCTTCTCCGAACTGTCTCCCCCCTGGGCGCTCCCGGCCCCTGCGGAGGTCCGATGAACCGCGAGATCGTCCTGCGCTGCGCCGGGCACCCGGTCGCCCGCTACCTCACCCGGCCCGACCTGGCGACGGACCAGGCGCCCCGGCCGTATCTGCACCCCGTCACCACGCTGGCGGGGGTCCCGGTCACCGACGTGCTGCCCGCGGACCATCCGCACCACCTCGGCGCGGGCGTCGCGGTGGCCGATGTGGCGGGCCACAACTTCTGGGGCGGACGCACCTTCGTACGCGGTCAGGGGCCGACGGTGCTCGCCAACCACGGTGTCCAGCGGCACGACGGCTTCGCACGGCGTGAACCGGACGGTTTCGTGGAGCGACTGAGCTGGACGGCGGCGGACCGGGTGCTGCTGAGGGAGGTCCGGACCGTGGCGGTGGTACCGCTGAGCGGTACGGCGTGGGCCCTCGACCTGACCTTCGCGCTCACCAACGTCTCGGGGGCCGGCCTCTCCGTCGGCAGCCCCGCCACCAACGGGCGGCCCGGCGCGGCATACGGCGGGTTCTTCTGGCGCGCACCGAGGACGGCGACGGCTCCGGCCGTGTTCGGCCCCGACGCCGACGGGGAGGAGCAGGTGCACGGGTCCGTCCGCGACTGGGTGGCTCTCGCGGGCGAGGGCTGGACGCTGGTCTTCGCCGGGGCGACGGAGGAGACACGGCGCGATCCGTGGTTCGTCCGCGCCGCCGAGTACCCCGGTGTCGGCTCTTCGTTGGCCCACCACCGCCGGCTGCCCGTCGAGGCCGGTGGGACGGCCGTACGACGGGTGGTCACCGTGGTCACCGACGGCCGCCTGGACCGGGCCGAGGCCGCAGCGTTGGTACGCACGGCGGTGGGCACGGCGGTACGCACGCCCGTACTTGGGGCGGTACGTACGGCCGCACACGAGACGGTACGCACGCCCGTACGCCAGACGGTACGCACGGGAGGCGTCGGGTGAACGACCCAAGGAGCGGGCGCCTCGATCCCGCGTTCCGGACCGGAGACCTCGGCGACGGGACGTACCGCAACCCCGTCCTGACCGCCGACTGGTCCGACCCCGACGTGGTGCGGGTCGGGGAGGACTACTACCTCACCGCGTCGAGCTTCGGCCGGGCGCCGGGCCTTCCGTTGCTGCACTCCCGCGACCTGGTGAACTGGACGATCGTCGGGCACGCCCTCGACCGGCTGCGGCCGGAGGCCGCGTTCGCCGCGCCGCGGCACGACGGCGGGGTGTGGGCGCCCTCGCTGCGGCATCACGACGGCCGGTTCCGGATCTTCTGGGGCGACCCCGACCACGGCATCTGGCAGGTCGACTCCCCTTCCGTGCGCGGTCCGTGGAGCGAGCCGGTGCTGGTGAAGGCGGGCCGGGGCCTCATCGACCCCTGTCCGCTGTGGGACGAGGCGACGGGCGAGGCCTTCCTGGTGCACGCCTGGGCCAAGTCCCGCTCCGGCGTCAACAACCGCCTGACCGGGCACCGGATGAGCCCCGACGGGAGCAGCGTCCTCGACGAGGGGACGACGATCGTCGACGCCGACCGGATCCCCGGCTGGTTCACGCTGGAGGGACCGAAGCTGTACCGCCACGACGGGTGGTTCTGGATCCTGGCCCCGGCGGGCGGTGTCGCCACCGGCTGGCAGGGCGCCTTCCGTTCGCGTTCCTTCTTCGGCCCGTACGAGGAGAGGGTCGTGCTGCGGCAGGGCGACACGGACGTCAACGGCCCGCACCAAGGCGGCTGGGTCCGTACCCAGTACGGCGAGGACTGGTTCGTCCACTTCCAGCAGCGCGGCGCGTACGGTCGGCTCGTCCACCTCCAGCCGATGCGCTGGGGCACCGACGGGTGGCCGGTGCTCGGCGCGGCGGGCACCCCGGTCGCCGTCCACGCCAAGCCGGACCTGCCCGAGCAGCCGCGCTCCGCCCCGGCCACCGACGACGCCTTCCCCGGGGGTCGGTTCGGCCGCCAGTGGCAGTGGACGGCCAACCCCGGCGCGGGCTGGACCACCCTCCACGCCGGGGACGGACTGTGGCTTCCCTGCCGGCGCGCGGAGCGGATCGACGACCTGCGGGCGCTGCCGCACCTGCTCACCCAGCGGGTCCCGGCGCGCGCCGCGACGGTGGACGTCGAGCTGCGGCTCGACAGCGAGACCCCCGGCGCCCGGGCCGGGCTCGCGGTGCTCGGCGACGCCTACAGCTGGATCGGGCTGCGCCGCGAGGGGGACGGCTCCGCCCGGCTCGTCCACCGGTTCGCTCCCGCCAACGCCGACCGGGAGCGGGACGCCGCGTACGACCGGCCGGCTCCCGGAGGCACGGCCCGGCTGCGGATCGTCCTCGGGCGGGACGCCCGCTGCCGGTTCGCGTACGACACGGGCGAGGGCTTCCGTCCGGTCGGCGAGGTCTTCGCCGCCACCCCCTGGCGGTGGGTCGGCGCGCTGCTGGGCCTGTTCGCCGCGGCCCCGCCCGGGACGGGCCCCGCCGGGACCGCCGTGTTCACCTCGTTCCGCGTCGGCCCCTGACCGGCCCGCGACGGGCCCCGGGCTGCCTTTTAGGTGCCCTCGGCCCTCGTAAGCCCCCTCAGGGCCCCCGTAGCACCCCCGCAGGACCCCCGTAGAACCCGCGCAGCAACCCGCGTAGGACCGCCGTAGTACCCGAGAGAAGAGAGCCGACGATGACCATCTTCCGTGACGGACGGCGCAGAGCCGTCTGCGCCCTCGCCCTGACCACCGTGCTCGCCCTGACCGCCACCGCCTGCGGAGACGACGGCAGCGGAGCGGGCGGCGACAAGGGCGACGAGGGCTCGGGCAAGGGAGAGATCACCTTCTGGGACAACAACGGCGGTGTCCGCACCGACGTCTGGAAGGAGATCATCAAGGACTTCGAGAAGGAGCACCCCGACATCAAGGTCACCTACGTGGGGATCGCCTCCACCGAGGTGCAGTCCAAGTACGACACGGCGATCCAGGGCGGCGGCCTGCCGGACGTCGGCGGTGTGGGAGCGGCGATGCTCGCCGGGCTCGCCGCCCAGAACGCCCTGGAGCCGCTGGACGCCCGGATCGACGGCAGCGCCCTCAAGGGCAAGCTGAACGCGGGCATGGTGGAGAGCGTGAAGTCGGCGGGCGGCCAGGGCAAGCTGTTCACGGTCCCGACCTCGGCGAGCAACGGCGTCCTCTACTACCGCACCGACCTCTTCGAGGCGGCCGGCCTGGCGGAGCCCACCACCTGGTCGACGTTCTACGCCGCCGCCGACAAGCTCACGGCCAAGGAGAAGAACCGCTTCGGCTACACCATCCGCGGCGGCTCCGGCTCCATCGCGCAGGCGCTGGACGCCGTCTACGGCCAGAGCGGCATCACGTCCTTCTGGAACGGCGACAGGACCACCGTCAACGACCCGAGGAACGTGACCGCGCTGGAGCGGTACGCGGGCCTGTTCAAGAAGAACACCCCGGCGGCGGACGTCAACAACGACTTCACCAAGATGGTCGCGCAGTGGGACAGCGGCGAGATCGGCATGCTGAACCACAACCTCGGATCGTACAAGGACCATGTGAAGGCCCTCGGCACGGAGAAGTTCCGGGGCATCCCGAACCCGACGACGGACGACGGCAGGCGCGTCCAGGTCTCCAACCCGGTCGACGGTCTCGGGCTGTTCTCGTCGAGCAAGAACAAGGCCGCGGCCTGGAAGTTCATCGAGTTCGCGGCCTCGCACGCCTCGAACAGCAAGTGGAACGAGTCGGCGGGCGCGATCCCGGCCAACACCGAGGCGGCCGAGGACGCCTGGCTCCAGAAGGCCGAGCCGACGAAGCTGGCGGCCGACGTCCTGTTCAGCGGCAAAGCCGCCATCGTGCAGCTGCCGTACTACCTGCCGGACTGGAACACCATCTCCAAGGCCGACAACGAGCCCGCCTTCCAGAAGGTGCTGCTGGGCAAGTCCACCGCCAAGGAGTTCCTCGACAGCCTGGCCGAGCAGCTGAACGCGGCGCAGGCCGAGCGGAAGTCGCAGCAGAAGTGACGTCCGCGCCGAGTCGCCGGGCGGTGGTCGCGGCCGGGACGGCCCTCGCGCTCGCCCCGACCGCGACCGCCGCCGCGGCCTCCCGCCGCCCGTCCCGAGCACACCGTCCCCCGCGCACCCTCCACATCGCGGGTGACTCCACCGCCGCGCCGAAGTACGCCGACGCGGCGCCCGAGACGGGGTGGGGGATGGCCCTGCCCTTCTTCCTCCGCAAGGGCGTCACGGTCGCCAACCACGCGGTGGACGGCCGCAGTACGAAGAGCTTCCTCGACGAGGGGCGACTGGCCGCGATCCTGGAGGTGATCCGCCCGGACGACCTCCTGCTCGTCCAGTTCGGCCACAACGACCAGAAGGCCGCCGACCCGAGTCGCTACACCGAGCCGTGGGCCGGCTACCAGGACAACCTGCGCCGCTTCGTCACCGGGGCGCGTGAGCGCGGCGCACGGCCGGTGCTCGCCACCTCCGTCGAGCGGCGCAGGTTCGACGACGCCGGCACGGCGCTGCGGACGCTGGGCGACTATCCGGCGGCGATGCGCGAGGTGGCCCGCGAGGAGCGCGTCCCGCTGCTCGACGTCCAGGAGCTGTCGCTGGCGCTCTGGCAGGAGCTCGGCCCGGAGGCCTCGAAGACGTACTTCAACTGGACGCCCACCGAGCAGGACAACACGCATGTCAACCCGCCCGGCGCCATCGCCGTGGCCCGGCTGGTCGCCGGCGCACTCCTCCACACGCGCGTCCTCGCGCCGGGCGACACACGTCGCCTCGACGACGAGATCCCCGCGGAGTGGATCACCTGGCCCGATTCCGAGGAGAGCTGACCCGTGAGACAGACACACCTGTGGGCGGTGGGCGCGACAGCCCTGGCCCTGACCGTCGTCGCCACCGCCCCCGCAACGGCCGCCACGCCGGCCACCGCGCCTGCTGCCACGCCGGCCACCGCCGCCACCGCCGCCCAGGCCTCGCCCGACCCGGCTCGGCAGACCCTGCCCGCCGGGGACGGCTGGGCCTCGGAGGGCACCGGGACGAGCGGCGGCGCGAAGGCCGCCGCGGCCCGGGTCTTCACCGTCACCACCTGGGAGCAGCTGCGGGCCGCGCTCGCCGTCCCCGGCACCGAGCCGAGGATCGTCAAGGTCAAGGGGACGCTGAACGCGACCGCCGCCGGGTGCTCGGCCTTCGAGGCCCCCGGCTACGACTTCGCGCGGTACCTCGCGGACTACGACCCGGCCGTCTGGGGGTACGAGACCCCGGTGAGCGGCCCCCAGGAGGAGCTGCGGGCCGCCTCCGCCGCGGCGCAGGGCAAGGCGATCAAGGCCTACGTCCCGGCCAACACCACCCTCGTCGGGGTCGGCCGGAACGCCGGCATCACCGGCGGCAGCCTGCAGATCCAGGGTGTCGACAACGTCGTGATCCGGAACCTGACGCTGGAGAGCCCGCTCGACTGCTTCCCGCAGTGGGACCCGACGGACGGGGCGACCGGCGCCTGGAACTCCGAGTACGACAGCATGGTCGTGTACGGCTCCACCCATGTCTGGATCGACCACAACACCTTCACGGACGGTGCGCACCCGGACAGTTCGCTGCCGTCGTACTACGGGGAGGTCTACCAGCGGCACGACGGCGAGCTGGACGTGGTGCGCGGGGCCGATCTCGTGACCGTCTCCTGGAACGTCTTCGCCGACCACGACAAGACGCTGATGATCGGCAACAGCGACAGCGCGGGCGCGACGGACCGCGACAGGCTGCGGGTGACGCTGCACCACAACCTCTTCGAGAACGTCGTCGAGCGGGCGCCGCGCGTCCGCTTCGGCAAGGTCGACGCGTACAACAACCACTTCGTGGTGCCCGTGTCGGGATACGCGTACAGCCTCGGCATCGGCCAGGAGTCGCGGCTGGTGGCCGAGAAGAACGCGTTCACCCTGCCGGCGGGCGTCGGCGCCGGGAAGATCCTGAAGAAGTGGAAGGACGCCCCGGTCACCACCGCGGACAACTACGTCAACGGCAGGTCCGTCGACCTTCTCGCCGTCCACAACGCGGAGTTCCCGGACGAGGTGCTGCGCGGGGACGCGGGCTGGACGCCGGTGCTCCGCGGCCGGGTCGACAGCCCACGGGCCGTACCGGGCCTGGTCGACCACCGCGCGGGCGCCGGCCGGCTGCGCTGATCCACCCCGACAGCCGGGGCGAGGCCGGTCCGACCGCGACCCCCACGCCGGGGCCGGACCGGCCTCGCCCCGCCCGCCCTCGCCCGACCTCGCCCGACCTCGCACGCCGCACCGCGCGCGGGGGACGCGGGGTCATGCGGGGATGATGGGGGCGTAATGACGGAACGCTAGGTCAGGAGCTTCCATGGCGAAGCCGGTTCACCAGCCCCGTGAGGACGCGGAGTTCGATTTCATCCTCAGGATGAGCGGAGTCCCGGTCCTCGCGTACTTCATCGGGACATGGCCCAAGGCGATCGAACCCTGTCGGGCGATGGACCTCGTCCTGAGTGGCCTCGCCGACGCGTACACGGGCCGCCTGACAGCCGTCCGCACCGACATGACCCGCTGCCCGGCCGCGACCAGGCGCTACGGGATCACCGAAGCCGCGTCCTACGTCCTGCTGAAGGAAGGAGAGGCGGTGGCACACGGCACCTGGCCCACGACCACCGCCGAGGTACGAGAACTCCTGGACAGCAACCTCTGAGCGCCGCCTGCCGCGGCAGGCGTGTGCGTCAGGCTCCGGCGTGGCGCGGAGCGGCCGCCCGTCGCGGACCGGCCGCCCGTCGCGGACCGGCCGCTCGTCGCGGGGCGGTGTGAGGGGCCGGCTCGTGGCCGGTGGTCAGGCGAAGGCGTCGTAGCCACTGGGAGGCGGCGGCGAGCAGGCCGGCGAAGATCGCCGCGAGGAGTACGGAGACCCACATCTGCCGGCTCCCCGGCTGCGCCCATCCCGTCCACGCCGCCGCGACCGCCCACAACAGGAAGCCTGCCGCGTAGAAGGTACGGACCCGGCGCAGTTGCCGCGCGGCCCGCAAGGACGTGAGGTGATCAGTCTTCGGTGCCATGCCGGGCCGTGTACCCCGGTCGGCGCGAACCATCGCGCAGCGTCCGACATTCTTCCGGGACGGCGGCGGCCTCTCGTGGGGCCACGCCGACGCGGGGCGGGCATGGGCACATCATCTGGCCCTGACCGGGCAACGAGAGTGTCATGACGACGGGGTGCGGCACGGTCGCGAGGTTCTCCTGGCTCGCGGCGCTGGTGCCGGTGCAGACGGCCTTGATGGTGGGGCTGGGTCGCGCCGTGGCGTCCGGAGGGAAGGACGGTCGGCTGGAGTTCGTGGACGGGCGCGCCGTGGGTGAGGCGGTCTCGTACCGCGGCGGCTGGGTCGACGCCGTATCCACGTGGTTGTCGGCACTGGCCCGTACGGAGACGGTCATCGGCGTGACGCTGGTGTCCTGCGCCGTGCTCCTCCTGCTGTCGGGCGGGCGGTGGTGGCGTGAGGCCGGCTTCCTGGGAGCCGCGGTCGCTCTGCAGTCGGCGGTCTTTCTCGCGGTCACGGCCTGTGTGCAGCGGCCGCGCCCCGGCGTTCTCCCGCTGGACCCGGCTCCGCCGACGTCGAGTTTCCCTTCCGGCCATGTGGGGGCGTCCGTCGCGCTGTACGGCGGGCTGGTCGTCCTGGCGCTCGCTCGCGCACGCGGCCCGTGGCGGTACGCGTCGGTGGTGCTGCTCCTGGTCCCCGCGGCCGTGGGGGTGTCCCGGATCCACCGGGGCATGCACTTTCCCACCGACGTCCTGGGCGGCCTGCTCAACGGCACCGTCACACTCCTGCTCGTGGGGTGGGTCCTGCTGTCGATCCGCTCCCCCGCCGAGGGCCCGCTCGTCGCGCGAGCCGACGTCGACGTGCCTCGGTCCCCGACCGCGCGGAAAGGACGATGATGGGCACCGCCACACGCGTACCCCAGAGACGTGATGTCGTGGGTGAGGAACTGTCCGGTGACGAGGCGTGGACCGCTCTGCGGCGGTACGGAGGGTGGAGTCTTGCGCGGGACTCGTTCATACGGTTCCGCTACGCCGACGGCTTCAGCCACTCCCGCGCGCTGGCACTGCAGACCGTGCTCTCCCTCGTGCCCCTGGCCATCGTGGCGATCGGCCTGTCCGGGGTGCTGCACACGGAGGGCGTCGGCCGCGTCGCCGAGTTGACCATCCGCCGGATCACCAGCGGCCCGAGCCAGGAGATGGTCGACGAGGCGCTGCGCCTGAGCCGACGGCACGCGGGCGACGGTGGCCAGGCGGCGCTCTGGCTGGGGCTGCTCTTCTCGCTGGTCAACGTCACCACCAGCCTGTGTCAGGTCGAACGCGGCGCCAATCGCATCTACGGCGACGAACGGGACCGGCCGTTCCTGCGCAAGTACGTCCGGGGCATGGTGATGGCCGTGCTGGCCGGCCTGCCGCTGGGGCTGAGTTTCCTCCTGACCGTGCTCGGCTCGGATCTGACCCAGGCGTTCGCGGAGGTCTACGGTCTCGGGCCGGACGCCACCCGCGCCTGGGAGGTGGTGCGGTGGCCGGTGGGGGTGCTGCTGGCCGTGCTGGCCACCAGCGCGATCTTCCGGCTCTCCCCGCGCCGGGACCAGCCCGGCTACACGTGGCTGGCCTTCGGCGCGATCCTCTATCTGGTGCTGTGGAACGCGGCGACCTGGGGGCTGAGCCTGTATGTCGGGGCGAGCGGCTCCTTCACCAGTGTGTACGGGCCGCTCAGCGCGGTCATGGCGTTGCTGCTGTGGTCGTACCTGACGTCGCTGGCCCTCTTCCTCGGCGTCGCGTTCGCCGCGCAGCTGGAAGCCGTACGGGCGGGAGTGGAGGAGCCGGCCGGCCCGGATCCCGGGGTCTGATCGTCGGCCCCTCTGCCGGGTCGCGACCGTGCCGCGGCCTCAGGTGCGCGGCAGCACCGCGGTCTCCAGGTAGAAGGCGTCGATGCTCTGGACGGCCCGCTCGAACTCGTCGAGGTTGACCGGCTTGGTGACATAGGCGTTGGCGTGGCTGCTGTACGCGCCGGCGATGTCCTCGGGGGCCGAGGACGTGGTGAGGACGACGACGGGGATGGTCTGCAGGGCCTCGTCGTTCTTGAGGACCTGGAGGAGGTCGCGGCCGCTCATCCGGGGCATGTTGAGGTCCAGGACGATGAGGTCCGGGCGGGCGCTGCCGGGGGCCCGCAGGTGCTCCAGCGCGGCGACCCCATCGGTGACCTGGACGAGGTTGCGCGTGCCTCGCTCGGAGAGGGCTTCCTCGATGAGCATCGCGTCGGCGGCATCGTCTTCGACGAGGAGGACATCGAAGGGGCGGGCAGTGGCGGTCGTCATCGTTGCTCCGTGGGGTGGTCGGGGGGTGGGGCGAGGAGTCCGGGCCAGCGGCGTCGCGCGCCCTGCCGGGTCATGCCGCATGCTTCGCCGAGCTGGGGGTATCCGGCCCCGGCGCGAGCGGCTTCGGCCGCTGCGACACGCTGGAGTCGTTCGGCGGCCTGACGGAGCTCCTCGAGGACGAGCAGCCGTGTCAGTGCCGGTACCCGAGGGTCCATGCCAGGTGAGGTCATGGCGTCGAGAACGTGATGGGTGATGCGCTGGGCCAGCTGATGGACTCCTGTGTCCGCGAAGGCGGCCAGGTCCTGCCGCGGTTTTCGCGCGGAGAAGTTCTTGCCGTCCATGCCGTGCACTCTAGGCCGACGAACGCACCCTCGACAACAAGCGTTGTCCACTGTGGCTTTAGAGTGTGCACGCCGCACCCCACCAGGGGTACGCAGAGACGGAGGAGTGGACACGGTGAGCGGCATGGAGGGACCGTCGCCCGACGGGCGCCTTTCCGGATGGACGACCCGCACATGGCTGCGCGTGGGTTTCACCGTCTGGCTGGTGGTGCTGACCGTGCTCGGCACCCTGGGCGGGTGGGTCCTGTCGCGGACGGCCTCGATCAGCGACGAGCTGGTCGATGTGACCTCCGTGGCGCTGTCGACGGCCGATGGGCTGGAGCTGGCCGTACTGAACCAGGAGACGGGCATCCGCGGCTACGCGCTCACCGGCGCGACCGACTTCCTCGCCCCGTACCGGCAGGGTCTGACCGCGGAGCAGGAGGCCGCCGCCGACCTCTCCGACCTGCTGCGCGGTGACGCCACCGGTCGCGGCGACCTGGCGACCGTACGAGAGGCGCTGGAGACGTGGCAGGCGCAGACCGCCCGGCCGATCGCGTCCACGCCCGCGGGGCCGCCCTCCCCGGCCACCATGGATCGGGCGACGGAGGGGAAGGCCGCCTTCGACACCGTGCGCGAGGCGGTGGGCGCCCTGCAGCAGCACCTGCGCACGGAGCGGGACGAGAAGCGGGAAGAGCTCCGGGACGTGATGCGTCTGCGGAACTGGGTCTTCACCGCCATCGCTCTGGTCATCGTCGCGCTGGCCGCGACGGTCTTCGAGGGGCTGCGGCGCGGCATCAACGTTCCGGTGGAGCGGCTGGGCAGGGACGCCCGCACGGTCACCGGCGGCAACTTCGCCCACACCATCACCCCCACGGGCCCCGCCGACCTGCGTCGGCTCGGCAACGAGATCGACTTCATGCGTCAGCGGCTCCTGCGCGAGCTCTCCTTCACGGAGGAGGCACGGGCGCGCCTGGACGCGCAGGCCGCCGATCTGCGCCGGTCCAACGCGGAGTTGGAGCAGTTCGCGTACGTCGCCTCGCACGACCTGCAGGAGCCGCTGCGCAAGGTGTCCAGCTTCACCCAGCTGCTGCAGCGCCGCTACGGAGGGCAGCTCGACGACCGGGCGGACCAGTACATCGGCTTCGCCGTCGACGGCGCCAACCGGATGCAGACCCTCATCAACGACCTGCTCGACTTCTCCCGGGTGGGCCGGGTCCACAACGCCTCCCAGCCGGTCTCCCTGGACAAGGTCCTCGACGACGCTCTGGACAGCCTCAGCGTGTCCATCGAGGAGTCGGGCGCGGAGATCACCAGGGACCCGCTGCCCACGCTCGTCGCCGATCCGACGCAGATGGGCATGCTCTGGCAGAACCTCGTCGGCAACGCCGTGAAGTTCCGCCGCCCCGGAGAACCGCCCCGGATCGCGGTGAGCGCCGAACGCGAGGGCGAGCTGTGGCGGTTCACGGTGACCGACAACGGCATCGGCATCGCGCCGGAGTACGCCGAGAAGGTCTTCGTGATCTTCCAGCGGCTGCACACCAAGGACGCCTACTCGGGCAGCGGCATCGGCCTGGCCATGTGCAAGAAGATCGTCGAGTTCCACGGCGGCGGCATCGCCGTCGACACCTCGTACACCGACGGCACACGCATCACCTTCACTCTGGCTCCCGAACCGCTGCCGACCGAGGCCGACAGGGCCGAGGAGACCGAGGCCGGTCCGCCGGACGGCACGGGATCCGGAACGGAGAAAGCACTGTGACCCTCACGGCGCCGTCCTACGTCGCGTACGGGGAAGAGCAGGTCTACAGGGTCCTTCTCGTCGAGGACGACGACGGCGACGCCCTGCTCGTCGAGGAGCTGCTCCACGACACCGGGCTGCCCTTCGAGCTGACCGTGGCCACGACGCTGGCCCAGGCCTGTGCGGAGCTGGCCACCGATGCGGCCGACTGCATCCTGCTCGACCTGCACCTGCCGGACGCCTCGGGCACGGCCGCCGTGGCGACCGTGCGCGCGAGTGCCCCGCACACCGCCGTGGTCGTCCTGACCGGTCTGTCCGAGCGCCAGGCCGGAACCGACGCGATGTCCGCCGGCGCGCAGGACTATCTGGTCAAGGGCAAGGTGGAGCCCGACCTGCTCCGGCGTACGGTCCGGTACGCGGTGTACCGGAGCCGGACCGAACGCGCGGCCGTCGAGGCCCAGGCCGCCCGGCTGCAGGCGCAGGAGAACGCCCGGCTGGAATGGGGGCTGCTCCCCCAACCGATACTGCAGACGCGGTCGGTCACCATCACCACCCGCTATCTGCCCGGGCGGGAACAGGCCCTGCTGGGCGGCGACTTTTTGGACGTCGTCGAGGACAACGGTCAGCTGCACGCCATCGTCGGCGACGTCAGCGGCCACGGCCCGGACGCGGCGGCCCTCGGGGTCTGCCTGCGTATCGCGTGGCGCTCGCTCGTCCTCGGCGGCCACCGGGGCGCGGAGCTGCTGGGGCTGCTCGATCGCATCCTCGGTGCGGAACGCCGGGAGCAGCCCCTCTTCGCCACCTGCTCCCTCGTCACCCTCGACCGGGCCGCCGGGACGGCGACCCTGCACCTGGCCGGGCACGACGCACCCCTGCTCCGCACCGACCAGGGCACACTGGAGGTCGCCGCCGCGCACGGCATCGCTCTGGGCATCGCCCCCGAGCTCGGCCACTGGCCCCCCACCGTGATTCCGCTGCCGGAGTCCGGGGCGCTGATCCTCTACACGGACGGCCTCACGGAGGGGCATGCGGGCACGACAGGGAACCGGCTCGGTGTCGACGGTCTCCTCGCCCTGATGGACCGGCTGCCGCCCGGGGATCCCGGCACGCACGTGGACCTGCTCATCAAGGAGACCCGCGCCCTCAACGCCGGGCGGCACACCGACGACCTCGCCGTCCTTCGGCTGGACTGGGGGCCTCTGCGCCACGGTCACGGCGCCTGAACGACGTTCCGACGGACCTTCACGCTTGAGGAGAGCACATGGACAGCCCGAGCCGTACCGCGCTGGTCGAGGACCTGATGGGGCGCTTCCCGCAGGTCCCGCGCGAGGCCGTGATCAAGGAGGACCTGCTGCGCGGCGGTATGGCCTTCGACGAGTCCGCGCTGAGCGGAACGGTCGACGGAGCCTCCGGCGACGTCAAGCCCAAGTCGTACTTCATCTTCTCCTTCGACCACCGCACCCTTCCGGAGCTCGGTGCCGCCGCGCTGAACCGCCCGCCGGAGGAGATCGTGCTCACCGGAGGACCGTACGAACTGCGCCGTACGGTCGTCTCCGTCCGGGTCAATCCGGACTCGCCGTACGTCGTGCGGAGCGGCGAGGACGGTGCGCTCGGCCTGTACCTGGACGGCGCGCGGATCGCGGACGTCGGTCTGCCGCCGATGCCGGAGTACTACCGGCACACGCTGTCGAACGGTAAGTCGGTGATGGAGGTCGCGCCGACGATCCAGTGGGGCTACCTCATCTATCTGACGGTCTTCCGGGTGTGCCAGTACTTCGGCGCCAAGGAGGAGTGCCAGTTCTGCGACATCAACCACAACTGGCGCCAGCACAAGGCCGCGGGCCGGCCGTACACCGGGGTGAAGCCGGTCGAGGAGGTGCTGGAGGCCCTGGAGATCATCGACCGCTACGACACGGCGGGCACGTCCCGGGCCTACACGCTCACCGGCGGCTCGATCACGTCGAAGGTCGCGGGCCGTGACGAGGCGGACTTCTACGGCCACTACGCGAAGGCCATCGAGGAGCGTTTCCCGGGCCGGTGGACCGGCAAGGTCGTCGCCCAGGCCCTGCCGAGGGACGCCGTACAGCGCTTCCACGACTACGGGATCCGGATCTACCACCCCAACTTCGAAGTGTGGGACCGGCGTCTGTTCGAGCTCCACTGCCCGGGCAAGGAGCGTTACGTCGGCCGGGACGAATGGCACCGCAGGATCCTGGACTCCACCGAGGTGTTCGGACCCCGCAACGTGATCCCCAACTTCGTGGCGGGCATCGAGATGGCCGAGCCGTTCGGCTTCACCAAGGTGAGCGAGGCGATCGAGTCGACCGCCGAGGGGCTGCGGTTCTTCATGTCGAACGGTGTCGTCCCCCGGTTCACCACCTGGTGCCCGGAGCCCACGACCCCGCTGGGCAAGGCCAACCCGCTGGGCGCGCCGCTCGAATACCACATCCGCCTCCTGGAGACCTACCGGGCGACGCTGGAGGAGTACGGCCTGAGCTCCCCGCCGGGCTACGGGCCGGCCGGCCCCGGTCGCGCGGTGTTCTCCGTGAGTTCCTTCATGGACAGCCTCGAAGGCCTGGAGGCGAAGTAGCCGGCGGCCGCGAGGCGGATGCCGAGGGCGGTCCGCCATTCCGGGACCGCCTTCTGTGCGATTCTCATTCTTTCTTTCGTTCGTGCCATATGTTTTCGAGCGAGGGGATTCAATTCGGCACGCGACCGCCAGGGCGTGTGGACTTCCCGTCGGCGAGTGTTGTACTTTTCCGCCGGGCACGTCACACACTGTCAGCTCTTCGCCTTTCGGGTTCGACTCGCACCCCCCGACGTGCTGGATTACTTTTGCCGAAAGTGAATTGATGAGTGCAGCCCCGACCGTCGTCGATGTTGAAGGGGGGAAGATCCTGAACCCCCCGAGAAACGGTCGGAATCAGGCGCTCGGTCGCTGGTCGCTGCGTTCCGTGACGCTCGTCCTCGCCAGCGCGGCCGGAGCGCTTCTCGCTGTCGGCCTCTTCCTCGGACTGTACGTACGCCCCACATCCGACGACTGGTGCGCCGCCTGGAAAGCCCGCGACATGGGTGTCTTCGGCATCACGTCCGACTTCTACATGACGCAGAACGGGCGCGTCACCAACGCCTTCCTGAGCGGCATCGTCTACAGCAACGGGATCGTGGGGCCGAAAATCCTGCCTGCGCTCATCGTTCTCTCTCTCACGGCGGGTCTGTTTCTGCTGGGCCGCGAAGTACTGCGCCTGGTGGGCTGGAAAGTCGACGCGGCAGCTCTGCTCGCCGTGGTGCTGACCCTCCAGGTCCTGCTCTTCTTCGCCGGCACGCGCTCCTACCAGGTGCTTCTGTGGGCGCCCGCCACGATCTCCCACACCCTTCCCGGCATCATCGCCGTGTGGGCGATCCTGTGCGGCATCTGGGCCGCCCGCAGCCCGTCCGTGGCCGTCCGCCGCGCAGGCCTGTTCTCGGCGCTGCTCCTGTCCTTCGCCATCGGCACCACGAGCGAGCCGTTCTCGTTGGTCGGCGGACTGATCACCGCGACGGTCGCGGTCCTGTCCCTGCCCGCGTTGAGGCTGGCGCCGGACTGGCGCCCGTTCACCTGGTGCGTCGTCTGGTGCACCGGCCTCCTCGCCGGTCTCGTCTTCCTCTACACCTCGCCCGGCGCCCGGTGGCGGCGCGCCCAGAACCCCCGCACCACCTCCGTCCTGTCCCCCGCGGAGATGAAGGCCACGGTCGAGGACTGGGGTCACATGTGGAGCGCCGTGGCGAGCCAGCCCGCCTACCTGGGGGCGCTGGCCGTCGGCGTGCTCCTGGGCCTGGTCCTCGTCCTTCCCTCCGCGGTCCCCCCGCCGGGCGGGAGCGCTCTCCGCCACGCCCCGCGAGGGGTGCGGATCGCCGTCGTCGTCCTCCCCGTGCCCCTCGTGGCGCTCGGGTCCTTCATGGTGGCCCTCGGGCTCCACAGCGGCTACGGACCGAGCGGTTGGACGTACGCCCGCACCTGGATGAGCTTCCTGGTACCGATGGTTCTCGCCCTCGTCCTCTACGGGACGCTGCTGGGCCGGGCGCTCGGCCGGCGGCTGCGGACGCTCCACCTCCCGCAGGCCGGCCTGGCCACGGCTGCCGCGCTCGTCGTCGGCGCGGCGGCCCTGGGGCTGATGGCCTCGCTCGTGCCGGACGTGCGCACCCTGACGACGGAGACCACCGCGCGGGGCGCTGCCTGGGACGCGCAGAACGCGCGCATCCGCGGAGACATCGCCCGGGGAGCGACGGACGTCGCCTATCGACCTCTGCACA
Organism: Streptomyces sp. NPDC090127; assembly: GCF_044746945.1. NCBI lineage: Bacteria > Bacillati > Actinomycetota > Actinomycetes > Kitasatosporales > Streptomycetaceae > Streptomyces > Streptomyces sp. NPDC090127. Next base: position 186,766 of record NZ_JBIVDE010000003.1, read on the forward strand.
TCGGCGAGCTCGCGGAGCCCTTCTACACGAAGGCCTACGAACGGGACTGGGTGTCCGCGTGCGTCTCGAAGTACTACGGGATCACGCGCATCCACCGCGGCTGACCCGTCTCTCGCCCCGACCGGCGGGAATCCCCGGGCCCATGCCCGACGCCGAACGGGCAGGACGTCGCCGCAGGACAACGGCTCGGGCGAGCCGAGGCCCGGCCCCTGGGGCGGGCGACCTCAGGCGGGGCGCGGGAAGCCTCGGTTACCTGTGCGTACTGCACACGCGAGACGTGACAGCGGCGACTGTCGGGGCCCTCGTGGGGCGTGACAACGTCATCTCCGTCACCGACCGAGGGAGTGCGTTGTGAACAAGGGGTACGCGGTCTTCTGCGACGCCGACCGTCACTTCTACGACGCGCCGCACCGACTCGTCTTCGCCGACGGCGCGGGCGACTCCCTCTACCGGGCCGCCACCCGCCCCGTCCCCGAGGGGTGGACCAGCCATCGGACGGGCGACTGGCTCGCTCTGCGTCCCCTCGGCGGTCGTCAGCTCCCTTCGCAGGGCTGGAAGATCCACATATCGGCCTGTCTCGACAACGCGGAGCAGGTCCTCGACACGGTCCAGGAGCACTGCCTGCGGCACGAGGTGGCGTTCAAGTTCGTGCCGAGCCGGTACCTGCTGCACCAGCGCAACGCCAAGTACGCGGACCGCGCTGCCAGCGGCAAGTTCATCACGGTCTACCCGGCCGACGACGAGCAGTGCGAGCGCCTGGCGACCGATCTCGCGCGGCTGCTCGACGGCCGGCCCGGCCCGTACATCCTCAGCGATCTGCGCTGGGGGAAGGGCCCCGTGCACCTGCGGTACGGCAGCTTCACCCGCCGCCACTGCTACGACGAGCACGGCGAGCTGCGGCCGGCCATGGAGGACGGCTCGGGCACCCTCGTACCCGACCAGCGCGGGCCGGTCTTCCGGGTGCCCGACTGGGTCACACCGCCGCCGTTCCTGCGCCCGCACCTGGAGGCGAGAGCCTCGGTGACGGTGCAGGAGATGCCCTACGGGATCGACAAGGCGCTGCACTTCTCCAACGGCGGAGGCGTGTACGAGGCGCGGCACCGCGAGACCGGTCGGCGGGTCGTCCTGAAGGAGGCGCGTCCGTTCGCGGGGCTGGCCGCCGACGGGGCCGACGCCGTCACCCGGCTGCACCGCGAACGCAGCGCGCTGGAAAGGCTGTCCGGGCTCGACTGCACACCGGAGGTCCTCGACAGCTTCACCCTCGGCGACCATCACTTCCTGGCCCTCGAATTCGTGGGGGGCAGGCCGCTCAACACCTTCTTCGCCCGCAGGCATCCCCTGATGGAGTCCGAACCGTCGGCGGAACGGCTCGCGAAGTACACCGACTGGGCTCTGCGGATCCATGGTCTCGTCGAGCAGGCCGTGGCGGCGGTGCACGCACGCGGGATCGTCTTCAACGACCTGCACCTGTTCAACATCATGGTGTCCGAGGACGAGACGTCCGTGGTGCTCCTGGACTTCGAGGCGGCCCAGCCGGCCGCGGAGGGCGGTCGGCAGACCGTCGCCAACCCGGCGTTCGTCGCACCCGCCGACCGGCGTGGCGTCGACGTGGACCGCTACGCGCTCGCCTGTCTGCGGATCGCCCTGTTCGTCCCGCTGACCAGCCTGCTCGCCGTGGACCGGGCCAAGGCCGCACATCTGGCGGAGGTCGCGGCGGCGCAATTCCCCCTGCCGCCCGGGTTCCTGGACGCGGCGGTACGGGAGATCACACGCGAGCCCGTCGGCACCTCGCCGCGCGGCCCGCGCATCGGAGCGGCGACAGACGCGGGCACCTCGGCCCGCGCCGGCGCCTCAGCACGCGCCGGCACCTCCCCCGGCGCCGGCGCCTCGCCACGCACTGACACCTCGCCCGGCGCCGGCACCTCGGCCCGTGGCGGCGCGCCGGCGACCCGCGTCGGTGGTTCGCCGCACGACGGTGCCGGGCCTCACGACAGCGCCCCGGTCGCCGGAGGCGGCGCTGCTCCCGGCGGCCCCGCCGGCCGCCGCGCCCCGTTCCCGCCCGTGGAGCCCGGGGCATGGCCCGACAGCCGCGACTCGATGGTCCGCGCGATCCTGGCGTCGGCGACACCCGACCGGGAGGACCGTTTCTTCCCTGGGGACATCGCCCAGTTCGCCACGGCCGGGGGCGGCATGACCGTCGGTCACGGCACCGCGGGCATCCTCCATGCCCTGCACGAGAGCGGGGCCGCACGATGTCCGGCGGCGGAGGAAAAGCTCTTACGGTACGCCAAGCGGCCCGAGTCCGGCACGCCGCTCGGCTTCTACGACGGGCTCAGCGGCATCGCGTGGACCCTCGATCGACTCGGGCACACGGCGTCGGCCCTCGAACTGGCCGAACTCGTCCTCGCCCAGGACCACGTCGGGCTCGCGCCCGACCTCCACGGCGGAACCGCCGGAATCGGCCTCGCCCTCGACGCCCTCGCCACCGCCACCGGCGAGACCGGCCTGCATGCGGCGGCGCTGCGGTGCGCCGAACTGGCGGCCCGCCCGCCCGCCGCGTCCACCCGGACCGCGGCGTCGGGCCGGGTGCGGACCGGACTGCTGCACGGCGCGGCCGGCCGAGCCCTGTTGTTCGTACGGCTCTACGAACGTACCCAGGACACCGCGCTCCTCGATCTCGCCGCCGAAGCGCTCCACGACGATCTCAGCCGCTGCGTGCGCGGGGTCTCCGGCACGCTCCAGGTCGACGAGGGCTGGCGCACGATGCCGTACCTCGGGGCCGGCAGCGTGGGCATCGGCATGGTGATCGACGACTATCTCCTCCACCGCCACGACGAGGCCCTCGACCGGGCCCTCATCCGCCTGCTGCCGCGCGGGTACGACACACCTCTGGACGACGCGCCACTCTCCGGCGGCGAGAGTCAACGCCTCGGCCTGGCACGGGCGTTCATCGGCGGCGGGCGGCTCATGATCCTGGACGACGCGACGTCGAGCCTCGACACGGCGACGGAACGCCAGGTGGAGCTCGCCCTCGCCACGTCACTGCGGCCCTGCACGAAACTCGTGGTGGCCCACCGGGTCAGTACGGCGGCCCGCGCGGACCGGGTGATCTGGCTGGAGGCGGGACGCGTGCGGAGATACGCACCGCACCGGCTGCTGTGGGAGGACCCGGACTACCGCGCGGTGTTCCTGGCCGAGGCGTCGTCCGCCACACCACGCACGCCGCCCTCGCCCGACCCTTCGGTCGCGCGGAACACCCGCCCTGCCGGACGACCCGCCCGCGTCGACCTGGGGAGCGGCGAGTGAAACCGGCAGCGGACGCGAACCGGGCGACGGCTCCGAAGCCTCGGCCGGCTCCGAGGCGGTCCGAACCCGAGCCGGCCGCCGCCGAACCCAGGCCCGCCGTCGCGGGGACGTCGCGGCGCGTCATGGCTTCGGCGCGCGGGTTTCTCGGCCGCCGCAAGCGCGTCCTGGTCAAACTGGCGGCGTGGTCCGCGGCGGAATCCGCGCAGACGTTCCTCGGCGGCTACTGCGTGGCCCGGTCATTGGACGACGGGTTCCTGCGCGGTGCCACAGCCACCGGCCTGCTCTGGCTTGCGGGAGCAGCCGCGGTCATCGTCCTCGGAGCGCCGATCGTCCGGGGCGTCTTCGCTCAACTCCCTCACCTCACCGAACCGTTACGCGACCATCTCGTCCGCCGGTCGGTGGTGCGGGCTCTGCGTGCCGCCACCGCCGGGGGCGGCAGCGTGGACACGACGGCGGTGTCCCGATTGACGAGCCAGACGGAGATCGCCAGGGACAGCTTCGCCGGGCTGGTGCTCGCCGCCCGCTCCTTCGTCTTCGTCGCCGCCGGAGCCCTGGTCGGCCTCCTGTCCCTCGCGCCGCAGTTCCTCCTCGTCGTACTGCCGCCGCTCGCGCTGGGCCTCACCCTCTTCGTCGCCTCCCTGCGGCCCATGGCACGGGCCCAGCACCGCTACCTCGACGCGGACGAGGCGGTCGGGCGGCGCGCGGAGATCACGCGTGCCGCGCTGCGCGACATCGTCGCCTGCGGCGCCCAGGAACCGACCGCCGCCCTGAACCGGCGTGCGGTCGAGGAGGCAGCCGCCGCCCAGCGCGCCATGGCCCGCTGGGCGGCGGTCCGTACGCTGTCCGTGGCGACGGCGGGGCAATTGCCGGTGTTCCTGCTCCTGGCCGCGACCCCGTGGCTCCTTCGCCAGGGCGTCACGGCGGGCGCCCTCGTGGGTGCGCTCACCTACGTCCTCCAGGCACTGCTGCCGGCCCTGCACACGCTCATGACCGTCCTGGGGGCCGCCGGTGCCCGTCTCTTCGTCATCCTCGACCGACTCACCGGCCCACTCCCCGGGCCTCCCCCCTCCCCCGCCGCCGCCCTCGCATCTCCCTCCGCCGCGCCCCGCGCAGGCGGACACAGTCCTGCGGTACGCGTGACGGCGGCGCTGGAGCTGCGCCGCGTCCGAGCCGCGTACGGCCCCGGCGCCCGTGCCGTCCTCGACGCTCTGGACCTGACCGTCGAGGACGGGGAGCACATCGCGGTCGTCGGTCCGAGCGGCATCGGCAAATCGACCCTCCTCCAGGTCGCGGCAGGCCTGCTGCCTCCGGATCAGGGCGACGTGTGCCTCTCCGGCCGCCCGGTCGACCGCTTCCGGCCGTCCGAACTCGCCGCCCTCCGCACGCTGATTCCGCAGGAGGCGTACGTCTTCACGGGCACCCTGCGGGACAACCTCCGCTATCTGCGGCCCGACGCCGACCGGTCCGACGTCGACGACGTCGTACGGGCTCTCGCGATGGAGCCGCTCGTCGAGCGCGTCGGCGGGCTCGACCGTCCGCTGCGGCCGGAGGCCCTGTCCCTCGGCGAGCGCCAGCTGATCGCCCTCGGGCGCGCCCACCTTTCCCCGGCCCCGCTGGTGCTGCTCGACGAGGCGACCTGCCACGTGGATCCCGTCGCGGAGGCCGTGGCCGAACGCGCCCTGCGCGCCCGGCCCGGGACATTGGTCGTCGTCGCCCACCGGCTGTCGTCCGCTCTGCGCGCGGACCGGATCCTCGTCCTGGACGGCACCCGCGCCCAGTACGGCACGCACGAGGACCTGCTCGTACGGTCGGCTCTCTACCGCGATCTGGTAGGGCACTGGAACGACGTCCAGCGCTGAGAAGGGACCGCGCCCACGGAGACGTCACGCGGCGACGGCGACGCGTCAACCGGCGGCGGAGACGTCACACCGCGGCGGTCAGGTCCACCCGGCCCCCTGGGCGATGCGGATGGCGTCCACCCGGTTACGCGCGCCGACCTTGCGGATGACGCTCGCCATGTAGTTCCGTACGGTCCCCTTGGAGAGGTACAGGGTCGCGGCGATCTCACCGACGGGCGCTCCCTCGGCGGCCAGCGAGAGGACGCTCAGCTCACGCCGGGTCAGCGGCATCTCCGCGGCCTGGAGGAACCCGAGGGCGAGCGCGTCGTCGATGAAACGCTCCCCCTTGGCGACACGGTGCAGGGCCTGGAGTAATCGGCTCTTCGAACCGTTCTTGTCGACGAAACCGGTCGCCCCCGCCGCATGCGCCCGGCGCAGCACACCGGGCCGGTGCGCGGGGATCAGCGCGAGCAGAGCCGAACCGCCCGCCGCGACTGTCGCCGACACCGACGTGGTGGCGGTGTCGGACTCCGCCGCGGAGGGCGGCAGACACTCGGCGTCGGCGACGTACACGTCGGGCGCCGATGCGACGGCCTCCGAACCGTCCGGCCAGTGGGACATCGAGGAGACGACCAGGACCCCGGCGTCCGACCGCAGCAGATCCACCAGCGCGGCACGCAGGAGTTGTGCCTCATACACCACCGTCACTCTTATCATTCCCACCCCTTCGGTCTGCGTCACGCCCTCAGGGCGTGACGCGATCAGCCCCTCCCCCCTCTGCCCTTGTCTCCCGCGCGAGAACGCGGCACCTGGCGCACAGGGGGCGCGCTCGGGGGCGCTGGGGCCGGAACCGATCCCTGCGTACGACCGGTGGGCAGGCCGAAGCGATGCGAGGGCGACCGGGGCCACCGGGGAATGTCCAGATCCGATCTCCCCTGGGCGAGCCGCTGCTGCGAACGGACGTGCGGGGCCTGGCCCTTGAGCTGCCCGGGCGGGGAGAACCGACCCGCTTCGTAAGCGGTCGCCGATAGCCGCGCCCCGAACGCGTGCACGTCGCGCTTCGATCTGTCGACCGTGCGCGAATGGGGTTACGGCGAACTCCTTCTTGATCCACGGCGAGATGATCAGGATATTCCTGGCGTCGGTGCGTAAGGTTTTCGCAGCGGAGTGATCTCGTGAGGTGACTCGGCTCAGGTAATCCCACGAGCCGCGATGAGAACTGCGGCGTCCGGCAGTCGTACTGTCGACCCCCTTGTCGAGAGGACTTCTGATGCACAAGGTCACCTATTCGATGGGCGTCTCACTCGACGGCTACATCGTCGGACCGGACGGCCGCTTCGACTGGACGGAGCCCGACCCGGAGGTCTTCCGCTTCTGGATCGAGGACATTCGCAAGGTCGACGTCCACCTGTTGGGCCGACGGCTGTACGAGACGATGCTGTACTGGGAGACCGTCGACCAGGATCCGTCGCTCGACGACTCGACGCGCGAGTGGGTACAGCTCTGGAACCCGCTTCCGAAGGTGGTCTTCTCGACCACGCTGTCGGCGGTGCAGGGTCATGCCCGCCTGGCATCCGGCGGTGTGGCGGAGGAGATCGAGCGGTTGCGTGCCGAGCCGGGGGAAGGCGACATCGCGATCGGCGGTGCGACTCTCGCCGCCGAGGTGGCCGCGCTGGGACTGATCGATGAGTACCAGCTGATGGTCCACCCGGTCCTGGTCGGCGGCGGCATTCCCTTCTTTCCCCCACACGAGCGCCAGGTGGATCTCGAACTCGTCGAGACCCGTACCTTCGGCGACAAAGTCGTCTACCTCCGCTACCGCGTGGCGCGTTAGCCGGACAGCGCCCAGGCGAGGCAATGGGGATCCCGCCCGATGCATCGATCGGGCGGGATCTCGTCACCACTCGTGGGCCAGCTCACAAGCACTCGACTTCTTCGAACTCTCCGTCGCCCGTCCGCCCGCCTGGTTCAGCGGGCGTGGTGCTGGATGCCCCGCTGCGAGGGGACCTTGGTCAGCTTGGACCTCGCGGAACGGCGGTGGGTGGAGCGACGCGGGCGCCCCGGGAAGGGGTTACGCCGCGCAGGCGCGCTCGGGGCAAGGACCAAGAGGGCGATGAACGCGAGGACCGCGACGAGGATGAGCACGGTGACGAGGGTCATGTTCCTGCCTTCCGTCGGGTTCCGATTGTCTGTAGCTACTTGTTGTTACCAGAATCCGAGCCGCTAAACACGGTAAGTGACGCCCGTGCGCGGAGCAATGCGGTTCAGGTTGCCGTCCGCTTCCCGAACGCGCTTGTCGTACGTGAACCCGCACCGTCGCGCGACCGCTGCCGACCGGGAGTTGCCCGGATCCACCCGGATCCACCCGGATCCCGAACGCACGCAACGGTCCACCGGAGGCCCACTGTTCGGTGCAGTGGCGGAAGTACGCCGCCTCCCTCGCCCTTGCGGCACCGCACGTGGGCGACCGGCTGTCTGCGGATCGGCGGTCTCGGTCGGTCCCGGTCGGCAGAGTCGGCCGGTCGGGAGTCGTGAGCTGCCCGGATGGTCGGGGACCGGTCGGGGATCGGTCTGGGAGTATGGGGCGCATGGATGTACGGCGCAGGAACCATGTGACGGTGACGGGGCGGGCCGGCGGACCGGTGGTGGTGCTGGCGCACGGGTTCGGGTGTGACCAGAACCTGTGGCGTCTGGTGGTGCCCGTGCTGGAGCGCGACTTCACCGTGGTCCTCTTCGATCATGTGGGCGCGGGGAAGTCGGAGCTGTCGGCGTGGAGCCGGGAGCGGTACTCCACCCTGGACGGGTACGTCGATGACGTTCTGGAGGTGTGCCGGGAGCTGGCGCTCGGCCCCGTGACGTTCGTGGGGCATTCGGTGAGCGCGATGATGGGCGTCCTGGCGGCCGCGCGGGAGCCCGAGGCGTTCGCCGGGCTGGTCCTGCTGGCCCCTTCGCCGTGCTTCGTGGACGATCCGGAGACCGGTTACCGGGGCGGGTTCACCGGCGAGGACATCGAGGAGCTGCTGGAGTCGCTGGACGCGAACTATCTGGGCTGGTCGGGTGCGATGGCGCCGGTCATCATGGGCAACCCGGAGCGGCCGGAGCTGGGCGAGGAGCTGACGAGCAGCTTCTGTCGTACCGATCCGGAGATCGCGCGGACCTTCGCCCGGGTGACGTTCCTGTCCGACAACCGCGCCGACCTCGCCAAGGTGGGGGTGCCCACGCTGGTCGCCCAGTGCTCCCGTGATGCGATCGCCCCTCCCGAAGTGGGTGCTTTCGTGCATGCGCAGATTCCCGGCAGCCGCCTCATCACGTTGAACGCCACCGGGCACTGCCCTCAGCTCGCCGCGCCCGAGGAGACGGCTGCGGCCATCGCCGCGTTCGCGGGGGCCACCCGGCCATGAGCCAGACCGACGACGAGGAACAGAGCGGTCCGCGACAGAACCAGGGGCCGACGGACGAGCAGGCCCAGTTCTTCGCGCTGCTCGAGGACAGCGCCGAGGACCTCTACGAGAACGCTCCCTGCGGCTACCTCTCGACCCAGCTCGACGGCCTGATCGCGAAGGTCAACACCACGTTGCTGGACTGGCTCGGCTACCGACGCGACGACCTGGTCGGCCGCAGGCACTTCTCCGATCTGCTCACCGTCGGCGGCCGGCTCTACCACGAGACCCACTTCGCCCCCATGCTGCGCATGCAGGGCGAGGTCAGCGGCATCGCCCTGGAGCTGAAGGACGCCGACGGCTCCCGGCTGCCGGTCCTGGTCACCTCGACGGTGAAGACGGGCAGCGACGGACAGCCCCTGCTGGTCCGCACCACGCTTTTCGACGCCCGCGACCGCCGCGCCTACGAGACCGAACTGCTGCGCGCCCGCCAGGAAGCCGACCGCGAACGCGACCGCCTCCAGACCCTGGCCTCCACCCTGCAGAAGACCCTGCTGCCCCCGGCCCTGGTGAACGTGCCGGGCCTGGACGTCTCCGCCCACTACCACCTCGCGTCCGCCGACGAGGTCGGCGGCGACTTCTACGACCTGTTCCGCCTGGCGGCCGGCACCTGGGGGATGTTCCTGGGGGACGTCTGCGGCAAGGGCGCCGCCGCCGCCGCGGTCACCTCGCTGGCCCGCTACACCCTGCGCGCCGCCGCCGTCTACGACCCCGACCCGGCCGCGGTCCTCGGCAACCTCAACACCGTCCTCAACCACGAGTACAACGGCGCCGATCCCCGTTTCTGTACGGTCGTCTTCGGCCTCCTGACCCCCGACACCGACCGGGGCGGCTTCCGGATCACCCTGGCCGCCGGCGGCCACCCTCCCGCCCTGCTCATGCGCGCCGACGGCACCGCCGACTACCTGCCCACCCCCGGCGGCCAGCTCATCGGCGTCCTGCCCGACCCCCACATCGCCACCACCACCGTCCACCTCGCCCCCGGCGACACCCTGCTCCTGCACACCGACGGCCTCACCGAAGCCCACACCAACGCCGGTGCGGGCGACGGAGAGCGCTACGGCGACGACGCCCTCCTCGACTTCGGCCGAGCCCTCGCCCCCACCACCGCCTCGGCCACCATCCGCGCGGTCCGCGACCTGCTCGACACCTTCGGCACCGGCGTCGACGACGACACCGCCGTCCTCGCCATCCACGCGCCCCGAACCCCCAGTGAAGAGCACCAGTGACCAAGCATCTGACCCTGGCCACCCACGCCACCCCCGCCGGAGCGGTCGTCGAGCTGGTGGGGGACCTGGACCACCACACCGCGACGGAAGTCCGGGCAGCCCTGCCCGGTATCAGCCTGCGACCCGGTCAACAGCTGGTCTTCGACCTCGGCGGCCTCTCCTTCTGCGACTCCAGCGGCATCACCGTACTGATCGCGGCCCGCAACCACGCCCTGGCCGCGCACGCGACCATCGCCCTGGCCGCGGTCCCCGACCGTGTCAGCCGGATCTTCCGCATCGTCGGCCTGGACCAGGTCTTCCCGACCCACCCCAGCACGGAAGCCGCCGAAGCCGCCTGGCGCCCTCCAGCCGACTGACTGCACTCGACTTCGAACGCGCCGCGCGCCGGCCCGATGTCGGAGCCGGCGCGCAGCGGACGGTGGTACGAAGGGACCGGGTTCAGTGCCCCGCGAGCGAGTGGGCGACGCCGTCGAGACCGAGCCCCTCGGGTCCGGCCAGGGCGCCCGCCGTGTCGTTCACGTCATTGGCGGTGACCGCGACACTGCTGGGGCCCTCGGCGTGGGCAGGAGCGGCGAGGACGAGGGGCAGGATCGTGAGCGCGGCGGCGCCGAGCAGAGTACGTGTCGTCATGCTGATACCAACGCACGTCCACGAGCAAGGACACGCGAGCGGCCCGGAGTTACTCGGTACGGCTGGTGCTCAGGGGACAGGGAAGTCCTGGGTGCTCGGGTACGTCACCTGGGTGCAGCTGTGGTCCTCGGTGATGTCGTCGTCGACGTCCGCGCGGAGCACGGCCGGACATAGATGACGGTGTGGGCGGCCGTGCCCGTCGCGTATGCGGCCCCCGGGCCGGACCACCATGCGCCCATGGCGGCTACACCGTCGGTCGGCAGCGGTCGCTTCATCAGTTCCGCGTCCAGCACGTCCGCGCGTTCCTGTCGTCCCACTCTTGCCCCCCAGCGCCGCCACGTCCCGTCGTGCGCTCAGCGTAGTCGGCGGACGCGGAGGACGACATCGTCCGTGTGGTGGGCGCCGGCGCCGCCTTCCGGGGCGACGCGGGGGCGTTGTTCGTCGGCCTCGATCTGCCAGGCGTCGTCCAGGAGCGCGGGGATCATGGAGGGCCAGACGTAGTCGGCCGGGTCGAAGCCGTTGTCGTCGGGGGTGCGGGTGTCCATGCCGGCGTGGTGGACCAGCAGGAGTACGCCCCCAGGCGCGACGGCCGCGAGGAGGGCCCGCTCGGCCGCGGCGTCGGGGGTGCGGAGCAGCGCCGGGTACTGGGCGGAGACCAGGTCGAAGGAGGCCGGTTCCAGCTGCGCCTCCGTCAGTTCGGCGTGGATCCAGCGGACGTCGACGCCGGCGTCACGGGCGTGGCCCGCGGCCCGTTCCAGTGCCACGCCCGAGACCTCGAGTGCGGTGACGTCCCAGCCGCCGCGCGCGAGCCAGACGGCGTCCGCGCCCTCGCCGCAGCCGACGTCGAGCACCCGGCCGGGGGTGAGGCCGGCGGTCTCGGCCACCAGGGCGCCGTTGGGGCGGCCGCTCCAGAGTTGGTGGCGATCGGCGTAGCGGCTGTCCCACTCCGCCCGTACGGTCGGGTCTCCCCTGTAGGCGTCGGCGGGCGATCCATGTGCGATGTCTTCGGTCACCGGGCCACCGTCGCCGAGGAGGGGCCTGTCACGCCACCCTTGTTGCCGGTTCGGCAAAGCCACCTCCCCGCGGGCCGCCTTCTCCCGCACCGTGCTGTGGCGCACCTCCCGCCTCGTGCGAGGGAGCCGTGCCGACCCCTGAACGGCACGGTTCCCTCACCTCGGCCCACCTGCTCGGGCGGTCCGAGCGGGTGACGGCTCGACGGAACGCCTCGAACCGTTCACCGGAGTCGTCGGCGTCGTGATGCGCGGTCTCGGTCTCCATGACCACTCCTCTCTCACCCGTAAACGACCGATTGTCCGCCGCTCGCATGGTGTGAGGCACTGCGAGGCGCCGGGCATGGCGAAACCCGGCTGACCGGAACGATCAGCCGGATACGAGGCTCCCGTCCGCCTCAGCCTTCCGTGGGTGCGAGCACGATCGGCACGGTGCAAAGGCGCACGATGATCAGCGGGACACGGCGCGGGGCAGGGGTACCGGGCTTCGCACCCGGGGCGTCGGGTGCGGACAGGATGGTCATGCGGACTCCAGGACGAAGGCGATCCAGGCCGGCTCGCGATGTCTCATCAACCGGCGTCCGGAGGGTTTCCGGCGATGTCGTCCGCGTGGCAAGGGGCAGGGCTCCGCTCGAAGTCGCCGGTCAGCGGCAGGCGTTGGGTATTCCGACGAACGGCCCCTCCGGAACGATGTCGTGGCGTTCCGTCCGGAGACTCCGCGGAAGCACCCGGCGCCGCTCTAGACTCGCGGGTGGCTGCCGGCCGGGTCCACCGCGGCCCTGCCTGGGGGAGGCCGCAGGTGCACGAGGACGCTCTCGCCGTGTTCGCTTCGGAGCTTCGCGCTCTCAAAGGGTACGCGGGAAACCCGCCGCTGAAGGAGATCACGCATCAGGCGGAGAGGCAGGTTCCGCCTGTCTCCCTGAAAAGCTCCACGCTCAGCGACTGGTTCAACGGGCGCAGCGCTCCGGATGCGCAGCCACCGATCGCGTTTCTGCTGCGCTACCTCCACGGCAGGGCTGTCGCGCGCGACCACGACGAGCTCTTCGGAGTCGACTGGTACGAGGAGCTGCGCGCTCGGGCGTTCGCCCAGAAGAGCGCGGCCCGGGGTGGGCGGCCCGGCAGCAGACCTCGCCCTCGACCCGCCCGAAACAGCCTGCGGGACCTGCCGACCGTCCGTGAAGCCGACCCGCTCCTTCTGGGTGTGCACCGGCCGATCCGCGTCCATGGTCACGACGAGTCCACGCTGCCGCCCTATGTGCGGCGCGACGTGGACCACGGGGCCGGCGGGTTGCGCACACGCCTGCGCACAGCCGTACGGAACGGAGGGTTCCTGCTTCTCGTCGGAGGGTCCTCGGTCGGCAAGACCCGCACTCTGTACGAGGCGTTGGCCGAGACGGTGCCGGCCTGGCATCTCCTGCAGCCCTCGTCGCCGTCCGAGGTGGCGGCGGCCGTCGTGGGCGATTCGTCCAGGCGCCTGGTGGTGTGGCTGGACGAGCTGCACCGGTACCTGGAGGGCCAGGAGGCGGTCGGCGCGCCGACCGTGCGAGCCCTGCTGAAGGCCGGTGTCCTCGTCGTCGCGACGATCGGCCCCCGCGCCTACGCCGGCTTCACCGCTCCCCCCGCGGGCGACGGGAGCGAGGACCGGCACCGCGGCAAGCGTGAGGTGCTTCGGCTGGCTGAGGTGTTCCACGTCGGCAGCGAGTTCAGCCCGCGCGAGTGGCACCGCGCGGAGATGACGGCGCGGAAGTCGGCCGCCGCGGGAGACCGGCGCCTGCGGGTCGCCGTGGAGTACGCGCGCTCCGGACGAGAGGGCCCGTCCGCTTCCTCGGCGGAAGACGCCGAGCCGGCTGCGGCGGACAGTGGCCGCGGGACGGCTCCCGGTGGGAGACCGCAGGCGTCGGACGGCTCCGGTCTGATGCTCCACCTCGGTCCCGACCACGCCCTCATGTCCGAGGTGCAGCAACGGGCCATTCTCTGGTTCAGCGAGCAGGTCGAGGCCGCCCAGCCCCGTATTCCGTCCGACAGCTCACGGTTCGGGCTGACGCAGACGTTGGCGGCCGCTCCCCAGTTGATCGAACGCTGGCGCAACGCGGACGGCCAGGAGCTTCCCTACGCGAGGTCCGTACTCACCGCCGGGATCGACCTCGCTCGTCTCGGCGTCACCTCACCGTTGGGAGCCGAACTGCTGAAGGCGGTCGCCTGGGGCTACTGCACACCGGAGCAGCGCGCACGGGCTACTGCGGACTGGTTCGACGAGGCGTTGACCTACGCCACCCGCGTCCTCCTCGGAGCCACCTCCGCCCTCGTCCCCGTCATGGTGGAGAGGGACGGGTCGGAGACCGTCGGCTATCGCCCGGCGGACTACCTGTTGGAGCGGGCGTCGGTGGACAGGGCGGGCCTCTCCCCTCCGGAGGCTTTCTGGCGGGCCTGCGCGACACATCTGACCGATGGGCGTGAGCTGCTGGCCCTGGGCTCCTCGGCGGTCGACCGGCTTCGTTACGTCCATGCCGTTCCGCTGCTCACCAAGGCCTTCGAAGACGGTGAGGCGGGTGCGCTGTTGTCTCTGACCACGATTCTGCAGGGGCAGCGGAGAGTCGGGGCTCTGGTCGCGCTGGTCCGTGCGCATCAAGAGCGCTGCACCCGGCTGCCGGTGATGAGCGCCATGCAGTTGGCTCACGCGCTGGCCGAGGCGGGTTGCGCGGACGAGGCTGTGGCACTGCTGCTGCCGCACGCCGAGAACGACTTGGCCTCCTTGCTGACCGCCACCGTCTGCGACGGTTCGGGGCACGTCGGAAGGCTGGCGGAGCTGGCCGAGGCGGGCAACGGATTCGCTTCGAGCCTGCTCTCCCGCCGTTTCCTGCACAGCGGCAGCGAGCTGTTGAAGCTGCTTCAACAGCCGCCGACGCAAGGGGAACCTGCCGAGGCGGACACTCATGGATCGACCGGACCGACGTCGGAAGCCCCTCGCGCGGAGATCGTCGAAGCCGACGCCCTCCTCGTCCTTCTCTCCCAAGGGCGCATGACGGGGCCGGGGGCACTTCTGGCGCCGGCTCACCACAGTGACCACGCCACCTTCGTGGATCGGCTTCTCGCTGTGACAGAGCTGTTCGTGTCGGAGGCCGCACGTCTGAGCGGCCTGGCGGTGACGCAGCAGCCGTCCCTGGGGACACCGCCACCTCCTCTCGGGGTTCCGCGACCGCCGGAGGAGGTGGCTCGTGAGGCGGCGGAGGCTGGGGACGTCGGTGCCGCGCTCGACGCACTCGACCAGGTCCGTGGCGAGCGAAATGCCGAATGGATGCGCGCCACACTGCTCTGCGAGCACGGACGGCCCGATGAGGCGTTCGACGGGCTGAGGGCCCTGGCCGCGGCGGGCGACTTCAGTTCCGCGATTCGCCTGTCGGAGCTGCTCGTCGCCTGCGGGAGGGCGGAGGAAGCACTGGACCTCCTGCGGGAGAGGGAGCGGGCCGGGGACCCCTTCGTCTTCGTCTGGCTGGACCACCTGCTGGCCGAGCACGGCCATGCGGACGAGCTGGCGGACCGGGCGACGCGAGGCGACACGATCGCCCTGGAGCGGCTGACGCATGTCGCCGCTGACGCCCTGGTCACGCGCGGCAGGTTCGCAGAGGCGTTCGCTCTGCTGCGGGAGGGGGTGGACGCCGGCAGAAAGCTCGCGGCCAGTGAGCTGGTGGGATGGCTGACGCGCCACGGACGGGAGGACGAGGCGGATCGCCTCCGGCGCTGGGGGCTCGATGCGGACGGCAGCGTGGCGGCCGCGCCCGAGACCGTCGGTACGAGCTGACCCGTACAGGAGCAACCGCTGCGCGCCAGCGCGCGCGTCCGGTCGCGTCCGGTCGCGTCCGGCCCCTCGGGGGGCCGAGCATCACGATACGACGCGTGGGACCGCCCTCCCCTGCTGGGAAGGACGGTCCCACGATGGTCGGGGCGATCCCGCCGTCAGCCGATCTCGGCGCCGAAGGTCGCGAGCGCCTCGGTCACCGGCTGGAAGAACGTCTCGCCACCCGACGAGCAGTCGCCGCTGCCTCCCGACGTGAGGCCGATCGCCGTGTCACCGGCGAAGAGCGAGCCGCCGCTGTCGCCGGGCTCGGCGCAGACCGAGGTCTGGATGAGGCCCTCGACGACATCGCCGTTGCCGTAGTTCACGGTCGCGTCGAGGCCGGTGACCTGGCCGTCGTGGACCTGGGTGGTCGAACCGCTGCGCTGCACCTGCATGCCGACGGTGGCGTCGCCCGCCTTGGTGATGGCCTGAGCGCTGCCGTTGTAGAGGTTGACCTCGCTTGGGTGCGGGGTGTCGCCGCTGTACTTCACCAGCGCGAAGTCGTTGCCCGGGAACTGGGAGTCGACCATCGAGCCGATCGCCGCACCGCCCGCCGAGGCCGACCACTCGCTGCCGGAGTCACCGCAGTGACCGGCGGTGATGAAGTGCGGCTCTCCGCCCTTCACCACGTTGAAGCCGAGCGAGCAGCGCCCTCCGCCGGAGTGGATCGCGTCTCCGCCCGAGGCGAAGGTCTTGAACTCACCCGCGCTGCGCTTGAGCTCGGCCTTGCCGCCGAGGTTCTTCACCACCTGCTGCAGGGTGGCGAGCTTCGCCCCCGAGACCGTGCGGTCGGCCGTGACGATCACCTTGTTGCTGACCGGGTCGGTGGCCCAGGAGGTGCCCGCTATGGTCGCCTTCTCGGTCAGGGTCTTCCGTGCGGCGCCCAGTTCGGCGAGCGTGTTCGCGACCACCCGCGGCTTGGCACCCGCCGCCCGTACGGTCTGCGCGGCGTCCTCGGACACCACGTTCACGACGAGCGCCTTGGTGCCGGCCTCGTAGTAGGAGCCCGCCTCTGCCGCGCCCAGGTCCGTCTTGAGCGAGAGAGACAAGGTGCCGGCGGCCGGCGCGGTCAGCGCCTTCACGGAGAACTGCTCGGTGTCGTCACTGGCGTTCGCACTCTGGAACGTGATTCCCGCGATGACCAACGCGGCGGCGGCTCCGCCCGCGACGACAGTCTTTCGCCCGGTGATGCGACGATGCTTCAAAGTGACCTCCTGTGGGGGGCCGTGCCCGGACGAAGTGGGGTTCCGGGTACGGAGGATGACCCGCCGAACTATTCCGAGGCGTCGCAGTCGCACACAAGAGCGTGCCGTGGAAAGGTGCACGACAACACGGTTGCGTTTACAGGTTCTTCACCTTCGTGGCGCCCTCGCGCATGTCCGGACGAGGCTCTCGCACGTCGCGTCGTGACACCCCCGCAGCCGCCCGGGCCTGCCCTCTTGTCGGTTCCGGGACGTACGAGAACGACAGGACCTGTGGCGCTTCTCGCTCTCCGCCTCGGGGCGAAGTGAGAATGCGATGGATTC
Source organism: Streptomyces sp. NPDC090127 (assembly GCF_044746945.1). Lineage (NCBI taxonomy): Bacteria > Bacillati > Actinomycetota > Actinomycetes > Kitasatosporales > Streptomycetaceae > Streptomyces > Streptomyces sp. NPDC090127. The sequence continues at coordinate 203,580 of NZ_JBIVDE010000003.1, forward strand.
CTCGCGTGAAGAGTAGGTTTGGGCGGCGAGTGCCCTTTCCGGGCATGTCATCGGAAACAGACGGAAGCCCGCGCGTACGGAAGGGCGGCCCGCCCGGACCGGAGTCCGGACGGACCGCCCCTGCTACCCGACGGGTGCGGGCTCAGCAGCCGCCGCAGTTGTAGAACGTGACGTCCCAGTGGTTGCCCTCGTCGGCGTAGACGTTCCCGGCACCGGACTTCCACTGCGGGGCGCCGTCGCCGCGCACGCCGATGTAGGTGAACGTGTTCTTGATGTAGTTCCCGAGGCATGTGTACTTGCTGAAGTCGAGCTTGTACCCGTTCCAGTGCGAGTACGTGCCGGACGCGTGGCCCGTCTCCGTGCCGCCGGTGATGTTCAGGGCGCAGCCGCTCGCGCTCCTGAGGGTCTGGGCCCCCTGCGCGGTGGCGAGGTTGAGCTGCTCGAACGACGTGCATGTCGGGTTGTTCCGGTCCGAGCAACCGCCGGACGACGACCAGGTGATCCCCGAGCCGCGGAACATCGAGGTCGCCGAGGCGTGACTGATCTTGGTGGCCGCGTGGGCGTCGCCGGCGCTGCCGAGGACGCCCACACCCGGGGCGAAGAGGGCGCCGAGGACCAGCGCGAGTGCGGTGACGACGGAGCGGACGGCCGATCGCCGGGGGCGACGCGCGGCCGTGCCGTCGGTCGCGGGGTCAGTGGGGAGGTGCGGAGACTTCATGACGTTCCTCCTGGTGCGGACTTCGGTGGATGGGTGCGGTGTGCGGTGGCGGGGTGTGCGGTGGCTCGGTGTGCGGTGCCGTGGCTTCGGTGGTCCGGTGCGCGGTGGCGCGGCCTTGGGCCTGGTGGTCTACCCGCGTCGACTCCTGGACGCGAAAGACCTCCGTACAGCGGACCGGGGGATCAGGCGGCGGAGCGGAAGGCGGGCAGATAGCCGCCCGAGTGGCCTGTGGCCGTGGGGTGGTAGCTGTTGGACACCGGCACCGAGACGCTGTGCAGCCAGGCGTCGCCCGAGCAGATCTCGTGGCCCGTGAACTCGTCCACGACGCTGGAGTACGTGAATCCCGCGTCGGCGGCCTGCTTGGCCAGCACCGCGTTGAGAGCGTCACTGCCCCGATTGATGGCGGCGCGTTCGGTCTCACTGAGCCCGGCGATGCAGCTGCCGCTCAGCCGGTAGAAGCGCGGGTAGCCGAGTACGACGACGTGGGCCTGCGGCGCCTTGCCGCGGATGGCGCTGTAGAGGGAGGAGAGGCTCCCGGGCAGAGTGTTGTTGACTTGCGTGATGGCGTTGTTCACCGCGTTGACGCAGGTCGCCTCGCTCTGCAGCACACAGGTCTGCATGACGTTCGCGAACCCGACGTCGTTGCCGCCCGCCGTGACGCTGACGAGCGTGGTGGAGCTGGTGAGCGGGGCCAGCTGACCGCTCTTGACCGTACTGGTCGTCGCTCCCGAGCAGGCGGTGAAGGAGAACGAGGCGGGGGCGTTGGCCGCCGCCCACAGGGACGGGTAGGCCTTGCTGCTGCGCTGGCAACTGCCGCTGTCGGACAGGTAGCTGCCGGCGCCCACTCCTGAGGAGTACGAGTCGCCGAGAGCGACGTAGCGCTCCCCTGCCGCCGTGGCCGCGGAGGCGGGCTGGGCCAGTCCCACGGTCGCGGCGGCGAGGGACAGTAACGCGGGCAGGACCCATCTCAATCTAGACGCGAACATGACAACCTACTCCTTGGGGTGAGGTGAGGGCCAGGAGTTGTTGAAGCGTCACTCTTGTAGCAGCGATCGGAGCCCCAGCGATAGACGTGCGAATCGGTTTGCTTCCCCGCGCTCCGAAGAGACGGCCCGACCGCGCCCTCAGCCGGTCGGGCGCGAGCCGGCCGTCACGCGACGGTCCGCGGCCGTGCGCCAGGCGGACGTGACGGACTGCCGGATCAGATGGGTCGCGGAGGTGGTGTCCGCCGGCAGCCGCGCCGGCGCGCCGAGGTGGACGTGCAGACGGGGGCGGCGCAAGGGGGCGGTGAGGAGTCCGGCGAGTTGCTTGGCGACGCTACCGGACGTGATGCGGCGGGCACCGGCCTGACCGAGCGGGAGCAACGGGACCCCGGCGCGCATCGCCAGTCGGGCCGGCCCGCTGCGAAAGGCCTGCGGCGGAGCGTCCGAGGAGTCCGGGTGGGGCGGGATGCCACCCTCGCCGTACACGAGGACACAGCGGCCGGCGCGCAGGGCGGCTTCCGCCGCGGTGAGGGCCTCGGCGGCCCTGGCGGTGCCGCGGCGCACGGGCACGTACCCCTCGCGGGTCAGGACGGGGCCGAGCAGCGGGACTCGCCACAGGCCGGCCGCGCAGAGGACGACGGGCTCGACGCCCAGCCGGCGCAGGGCCGCCAGGACGACGACGGGGTCGGCGAGGCTGGTGTGGTTGGCCACGATCAGGGCCCCGCCCTCGGGAACCCGGGGCATGTCGGCCGTGACGGCGAGTCTCCCCAGGGCGGGAGCGATCGCGGCGGCGAGACGACTGAGCATGCGAGGCCTTCCTGACTGTCGCGGGAACTGCCCCCATCGTCGGGCGCGCACTCCCTCGAAAGCCTGGGCGCAGCTACTCAATCGCCTGGGTGCCGGGGGAGCCCGCGGCTGAGTACCCCGGGCGGCCTCGCACCGGCTTTCGGCACCGGGGCGTGCCCGGCAGCCGCGGGCGGGGGTCGGACGGTGCGGCAACCGCGCGTCGTGTCACGGTGTCCGTCCGCGCGAGGAGATGGAAGAGTCGGGCCCGACGTGGTCGGCCGAGCCGCGCCCGGCGACCGGCCCTCCCCGACGCCTGTGACCCAAGGGGGCCGCCGATGCGCCTGTACGCCCAGACACCAGCTCGCCGGAACCGTCAGGTGCTCGTGGATCTGATCGCCGTACTCCTGATCGGCGCGGTGGTGTGGGGCGCCCTCGCGGTCCGCGAAGCGATCATGCTCCTGGCCGAGCCGGGGGTGAGGGTCGAAAGCTCGGGCGACGGCCTGGCCGCCGAACTCGGCAACGCCGGCGATGCCGCATCGGACGTGCCGCTCGTCGGCGGCCTTCTGTCGAAGCCGCTCCGGTCGGCGGCCGACGCCAGTGCCGGATTCGCCGACGCCGGGGAGTCGCTGCAGCAGGCCGTCAGCCAGCTGGCCACCGTGACCACAACGGTGTTGATCGTCGTCCCGGTGGCCCTGGTCCTGCTCCTGTGGCTCCCCCCGCGGCTGCGCTGGATCCGGCGCGGTACGACCGTCCGACGCCTCGTCGATGCACCCGGAGGCGTCGACCTGCTCGCCCTGCGCGCTCTCACCGGCCCGCCCGGCGACCTGGTGGCGCTTTCGGTCCCGCCGGGCGGGCTCGCCGACGCCTGGCGCCGGGGGGACCAGCTCGTCATCGCCGACCTCTGCGAGGTCGCCCTCAGACAGGCCGGCTTGCGGCCCTGACGGGCGTGTTCCCGCCCGGTCAGCGCCTGCGTCGGGCGGGCCGGCCGGCACCGATTCCCGCGATGTGCAGAGCCAGGGCGACCAGCCCGAGCAGCATCACATTCGCCGAGGAGAACACCTCGTTGGTGCCGATGTCCGCCGCGTTGATCAAGAAGGCAACGAAGAACAGCACTGCCGCCGCTATACCAAGCATGAACTGACTCCTCTGGTCGGGTGCTGCCCGTCTGCCCCCGCATTCCCTTCGCACGCTCACGGGAACGGCTCGGCGGAGATTCCTGAGCGTCGACGGAGCCGCGGGCGCCCGGCGCGCCGCCCGGCTGGGTGACCGGTGGGGCGTGCGGGTCGTGTGGGGCACCGGGGGCGGCACCCGCTGTTGTGAGCCAAAGGCAGGGGTGTTCGCGGGGCGTTTGTTGGCCGGGGTCCGCCCTGCCCTGGGGCTCGCGGGCTTCTAGCATTCGACCACCCCCGCCCGCACCGGTGGGGCGCCCGAGGGACTGCACTGACATGAACATGATAGTTCAACAGTTGTCCGAGCAACAGATGGGAGAACCATGCGAGTCCCCCTGCTGGTGAGCGGAGCGATCACCGCTCTGTTCGCCTCGGCCCTGCCCGCGCAGGCAGGCCCGTCGTCGATCGTCGATCCACCCCCGGACAGGATCGTCATCGACGTCGCCACGGTGAACGGCTCCGGCTGCCCGCTCGGCACAGCCGCGGTCGCCGTGTCCGAGGACAACACCGCCTTCACCGTCACCTACAGCGAGTACCTGGCGCAGGCGGGCGGTGGCTCCTCCCCCACCGCGGCGCGCAGGAACTGTCAGCTCAACCTTCTGGTGCACGTGCCCCAGGGGTTCACCTACGCGGTCGCCAGCGCCGACTACCGCGGCTACGCCTCGCTCCGGCCCGGTGCGAGCAGCACCGAGAAGGCCTCGTACTACTTCCAGGGTTCGCCGAGCACCGCGTCCCGGACCCACACCTTCCGCGGGCCGTACGAGGACAACTGGCAGGCCACCGACACCACCGACTGGGCGCAGCTCGTGTGGGCGCCGTGCGGTGTGCAGCGGAACTTCAACATCAACACCGAGCTGCGGGTGAACGCCGGCACGTCGAACCCGGCCGCCACCAGCTACATGACCATGGACTCCACCGACGGTGACATCAGCACCGTGTACCACCTCGCGTGGAAGGAGTGCCCTGGGAGGTGAACTGACACCGTGACGCGCCCCGGCCGGGCTCTCCCCCTTTCCGGCCGGGGCGCCGCTCCGCGCACGTCGTCGCGGCCTCAGCGGCCGGTCGTACCGTCGACGCGTTCACGGAGGATGTCCGCGTGACCCGCGGGCCGGCCGGTCTCCGGTCCGACGGACTATCCGGCCGCCATGTCCGGACCGGGCAGGAGCGTCTCGTCCAGGTGGTAGCCGAGCTCGCGCAGGCCGAGCGCCACCGCCACTGCCCGCCGATGCCGCTCCGCCCGTTCCGGCGACCGGGCGGTCTTCTCCGCCGGGCCCGCCTGGGGCGGGGGCGGGGTGGCGTCCGTAGGTGACGGCGGGGGCGGGGTGGCGTCCTGGACCGCGTCCCACGCCGCCCGCGCGACGTCCTCGGCCGTCCGGTCGTCGATGCGGCCGCCGTCCCTCCAGCGGGCCAGCTCTTCGTGGGCGGCGGTGCGACCGAGGTGGTCGTCGATGGCCCGGCGGGCCTCCCGCGCGTCGGCCGATTCGGCCGGGCCGTTGTCAGGTGCTGCTGCCGTCATGAAACGTAAGGTAACCGCGCCCTGGCCGGCCCCGGCCGCGCCACGCGGCGCCGTCACCCGCACACGGGCGACGGCGGACCGGCCGGTTCAGAGAGCTCCGCCGAAGGGCCAGGAGTCGACGTCGCGATAGTGGATCGGGCCTGGGCCCCGGGCGGTGTTGCTGGCGACCAGGTGGAGGCGTGGGGTCGACCAGGGGCGGCCGGTGAAGGTGTCGAGTTCGGCCGCGGCGTCCACCACGCCGGTGGGATCGTTCCGGCGGGCACGCGCCAGCGTGAGGTGCGGACGCAGCGGACGGCCCTCCAGGACCACCCCGCACCCGTCGACCACGGCGCGTATCTCGGAGGCCAGCAGGTGCAGGCCTTCGAGGTCGCCGTCGATCCCGCTCCACAGCACCCGTCCGTCGAAGTGTCCGCCGCCGTGCAGCGCCAGCTTCAGGGGGTTGCGGGCCGCCGCCGACCGCGCGAGCGGCGGCTGGAGGAGCCGTACGGTCGCGACCGGGAGTTCTCCGAGGAACGCCAGGGTGATGTGCCAGTCCTCGATGTGGTTCCACCGCATTCCCGGGTACGCCTCATAGGCGGGGCGCAGCGCCCGGGCCAGCTCCGCCTTGGCGTCGTCGGGCGGCGCGAGCGCGATGAAGGCGCGGACGGTCGAGGTCGGGTACTGATCGTTCACGGAAGCCTTCGTACCGCACCGCTCCGGTCGAGTCATCCGGGGGGTCCCCACTCCTGCTCGGCCCAGATGGTCTTGCCGCTCCGGCTGTAGCGGCTGCCCCAGCGGGTGGTGAGCTGAGCCACCAGGTAGAGGCCCCGGCCGCCCTCGTCGGTCAACCGGGCCCGGCGCATACGGGGATGGGCGGCGCTGGGGTCGGACACCTCGCAGATCAGCCGGCCCGCGCGGATCAGCCGTACCCGGACCGGCCCGCCGGCGTACCGGATGGCGTTGGTGACCAGTTCGCTGAGCACCAACTCGGTGGTGAAGACCAGCTCCTGGAGTCCCCACGCGCACAGTTGGGCCTCGGCGGCCTCCCGCACCGTGCCCACCGCCGCCGGATCGGTCTCGACCTCCCACGCGGCCACGTCCCCGTCCGGTACGGCACGGGTGCGGGCGAGCAGGACGGTGACGTCGTCCCCGAGCCCGGCGGCGGGACGGCCCGCGACGGTCTGCCTGCCCAGGTCGCGCAGCGACCCGCCGAGGGCGTCGGGGCGGGCCAGCCGACCGGCCAGTTCGGCCATCCCCGCGTCCAGGTCGCCGTGCCGGTTCTCGATCAGGCCGTTGGAGTAGAGGGCGATGACGGTACCGGGGGCCACCTCGGCCTCCGTCGTCTCGAACGGCAGCCCGCCGACGCCGAGCGGCGGGCCCGGGTCGACCGGCAGGAACGAGACGTCGCCCTGCGGATCCGCCACCGCCGGAGGCGGATGCCCGGCCGACGCCACCACGCACCTCCGGGACACCGGGTCGTAGATCGCGTACACGCAGGTCGCGCCCGTGGAGGAGGAGGAAGGGTGGCGCGCGCGCCAACCGCCGTCCGCGGCGCCCCCGACGCCCCGGCCACCACCGCCACCGTCCCGGCCGTCGCCCCCGGTGTCCCGGCCGCCGTCCTCGACGTCCTCTTCCGCCGGGTCCTCGGGTTCGGCGACCAGTTGGGAGACGAGATCGTCGAGGTGGGTGAGCAGTTCGTCGGGTTCCAGGTCGAGGTCGGCGAGGGTGCGCACGGCCGTGCGCAGCCGGCCCATGGTGGCGGTGGCCGCGAGTCCGTGTCCGACGACGTCCCCCACGACCAGCGCGACCCGCGCGGAGGAGAGCGGAATGACGTCGAACCAGTCTCCCCCGACACCGGTCGAGGTGTCGGCGGGCAGATAGGTGCCCGAGGTGGTCGCCGCCACCGTCTCGCTCTGCGTCGGAGGCAGCATGCTGCGCTGGAGTCCGACCGCCGCCCGGTGCTCGCGGGCGAAACGGCGGGCGTTGTCCAGGGCGAGGGCCGCGCGGTCGGCGATCTCGCGCAGGAGGTCGTGGTCCGCCTTCTCGTACGGGCCACGTTCGGCGCGCCGGCCCACCGACACCCGGCCGAGGATCATTCCTCGCGCCCGCAGAAGAGCGGTCATGGTCATCGGGTGGCCCCCGACGACGTCGGGGGCGGGCGCGGTGTCCGCGGTCGGCGCTGCCCCTTCGTGCGCGCCCCCGGGGGCGGGGGCGGCCCTGCCGACGGGCGCGCTCCCGGGGGAGCGGGGGGTCCCGGAGACGCGTGCGGTGTTCGCGATCGGGGCGGCGACGCGCACCAGGGCCGAGGCCGGGGGGTCGTCCCCGTCCGCGGGCCGTCCCGCGACGGCCGTACGGCGCAGCACGAGCCGGCCTTCCCCGTCGGGTACCGGTTCCTCGCCGAGCGCCACGGTGTCCGCGATCTCCACGACGGCCAGGTCGCCGAGGCCGGGCACGAGCGCCGCGGCCAGCTCCGCACACGTGTCCGTGACCGAGAGCGAACCGCCGACGGAGGCCGTGGCGCGGTGCAGCAGCGCCAGGCGCTCGCCCGAACGGCGCACCTCGGTCACGTCGGTGAACAGGGCGGTGAGCCCCAGGACCCGGCCGTCGGGAGCCTGCAGCCGGAACGCCGAGATCGTGATGAACACTCCGCCGGCGGGATCCTCCACGGTCCGCAGGATCTGCTCGGCCCCGATCAGCGGTCGGCCCGTACGCAGAACCCCTCCGAGCTGCTCCTCGACCGCGGCCGCGTCCCTGGCCCACAGGAAGTCCGACAGGCGGCGTCCGCGCAGGTCGGACGGTACGCCGGTGTAGGGCAGGAGGTGGGTGTTGGTGCGCAGGAGCCGCAGCTCCGGGTCGAAGACGGCGAGCCCCACCCGGTCCTGGAGGAACAGCTCGTCGACGAACGCCCGGTCCTGGCTCCAGCGGGTGGCGAGGGCCGCCGGGGCCGCCAGGACGAGGCAGGAGGCCTCGTCCCGCGCGCGGTGCTCCCTGGCACCGTCGTGCGCGTCGCCGCCGGTGAGCCCGAACGTCCTGAAGACGACGGGCAGGTCCTCACCCCCGCCCGTGCGCAGCACGGCCTCGCCACGCCGCTCCCCCTGGGCGTACGCCTCGACGAGCGCCGTCCAGGCGAGCGGGTTCGCGAGGAGGGCGCGTGCGGGCCGGCCGACGACGTCCGCGGCGGACCGGCCGAGCAGCGTCCGGGCCTCCGGTGTCCAGCAGCTCACCGTTCCCCGGAGGTCGAGGACGGCGGCGGCGGTCTCCTCGGCGAACGGCAGGAGGCCGTGGCCCGGGACGGCGACGCCGTTCACGGCGCCGCCTCCTTCCGGCCGTGCCCGTGGTCCCGAGCGTGCTCCTCCTCGCCGTCGAGGCCGTGGTCCCGGCCGGACGCGGGCTGGGCGCGGGCGATCAGCAGGGCGACGTCGTCGTGGTCGTCGGGGCGTCGCAGCGCGCCGAGGATCAGGTCACAGGTCTCCTCCAGGGGGAGGGAGGCGGACTGGGCGAGGAGGTCGGTGAGTGCCGAGAGGCGTACGTCGATGTCCTGGTCCCGGGTCTCGACCAGGCCGTCCGTGTACAGGACGAGGTCGTCCCCGGCGGTGAACGGGATCTCCACGGTCTCGAAGGGGACGCCGCCCACGCCGAGGGGCGCGCCCGTGGGCAGGTCGAGCAGACGCGGGGCCTGTCCGGCCGGCACGTACACGGGCGGCGGATGTCCCGCGCAGGCCAGTCGGCAGGTCTCCCGGTGGGGGTCGTACACGGCGTACACGCAGGTGGCCATCGCGTCGTCCATGTCGGCGGCGGTACGGTCCAGTTGGTCGAGGATCACCGCGGGGGCGAGGCCCAGCCCGGCCAGCGTGTGTGCCGCGGTGCGCAACTGCCCCATGGTGGCGGCGGCGTTGATACCGCTGCCCATCACGTCACCCACGACCAGGGCCGTCCGGTCGTCGGGCAGCGGGATGGCGTCGAACCAGTCGCCTCCGACCTCGACCGCCGCCGACGCGGGCTGGTAGCGGGCGGCGACGTCGAGCTGCTTCAGGCGGGGCGGGCCGTGCGGCAGCAGGTGGCGCTGGAGGGCGAGCGCGGCCTGGCTCTGGTGCCGGTACCAGCGGGCGTTGTCGATCGCGACGGCCGCGCGGGCCGCCAGCTCCCCTGCCAGCAGTACGTCGTCCTGGTCGAACGCGACCGAGTTGCGGGCGCGCTTGAGGTCGAGCACACCGAGGACGACACCGCGGGCGCGCAGGGGGACGGCGAGGTAGGAGTGGACGCCCGCCTGCCGCAGGAGCGCCGCGGCGGGACCGTCACGCGCGATCCGGGTCAGGTCGCCGTCCGTGACGTGTTCGACCAGGACGGGCCGGCCGGTCCGTGCACAGCGGGTGACCAACCGCTCCGTGTCGTAGCGGGCCGGTTCACCGACGGGGTCGGCGGCCGCCTCCGCCGGGCTGGGGTACGCGGCCTTCACCGCGAGCGCACGGAACACCGCCGTGCCCGGGGCTGCCCGGGCACCGCGCAGGTGCGGTCCGCTCAGGATGGACTCCAGGACGTCGACGGCCGCGATGTCGGCGAACTCCGGCACCACCAGGTCGGCGAGTTCGTGCGCGGTGAGGTCCAGGTCGAGTGTGGTGCCCACCCGCTCGGACGCGTCCGCGACGACCGCGAGACGGCGCCTCGCCTGTGCGGCGGCATGGGCGGCGTGGTGCTGGTCGGTGATGTCCACGACCGACGCCGCCACTCCGATGACGAGCCGCCCCGGGGTCTGCAGGCGGTAGAGGGACACCGACCACACCCGCTCCCTCCCGCCCGGGCCCACGGGTCCCCGCAGGGTCTGGGCGAGGACGGGGGTCCCGGTCCGCAGCACCTCGCGGAGCGTCGGTTCCAGTGCCGCGACGTCGGGTGACGCGGCCACCTCACGGAACGTACGGCCCAGATGGCTGACGGCCGGCCGGCCGTCGATGCGCTCCAACGCCGGGTTGACCAGGACGAACCGGAGATCGGGGTCCAGGACGGCCAGCCCGATCGGCGAGTGGGCGACAAGGCGCGAGGAAAGGGACAGATCCTGTTCCACGCGCCGCACCGTGGTCCGGTCGGAGGCCAGGCCGAGGGCGTAGAACCGCCCCTGGTCGTCCTGGAGCCGGGTGTTGCGGAACTCCACCGGGATCGTACGGCCGTCCTTGTGCCGTACCGGGAAGACACCGGCCCACGGTCCGCCCCCCGCGAGCACCCGCTCGAAGAGCGACAGCACCAGGTGCCGGTGGCGCGCCTCGACCAGCAGCCGGGCGGCGGGCCGGCCCAGGGCCTCCTCCGCGCGGTACCCGAAGACGGTCTCGGCCTGCGGGCTCCACAACACGACGCGCCCGCTCGCGTCGAGCACGATCGCGGCCACCCCGAGTACATCAAGAAGACCGCCGGGTTCCCAGGCAAGGTCACTACCCGCCGCGTCCGGGCCGGCAGGGAAAGCCGCCGCGCTCATCCAGACCGCATCCCTCCTCGACGCCCCCGCGACCAGCCACCCCACCGCCACCCCATCCGCGGGCACGGGCGCGCGGACGGGTCTCCTCCATCATCCCGCCCCCAGGGCAGACCGCCAGTCCTCGCACCGACCCCGTCCGGGGCACCCTCTCGGCCGCTGCCTCGGATCCGGGTCGGTGCCCTCGAAGAGCCACTGCCGGTGAAGAGCGCCAGGGGTGGCGCGGCTGCCCGGGGTCCGTGACTCGCTCCGCACATGATCGTTACCCGCGTGGCGGCGCCCGCGGTGGCGGGATCCCCGCCCCCTTTGCATCACGTGGCATCAAGGCGCGTCGACGTCGGGTCGGCACGGGAGGAATTCGAGTGGTGGGCTGGATGAGTGTCGGTCTCGGGGCTGCGGCAGCCCTGTGCCCGCTGCCGCAGTGCGGCGACGTAGCCGTCGTCATGGACCACTCCCCCACCGGCAGCCGCCTGCTGGTCTGTGCACCGGACGTAGGGGTCGACCTGGCGTACGGCGACCAGGCCCCGCCCCAAAGCCTCACGTGCGCACCGCCGTCGCCGCCCTCGCCGCCCCTCTCGCGGCCCTCTCCGCCGGTTCCGTCGGCTCCGTCGGCGGCCGTTTCCGAGCCGACGGAGGCGGGGCGGCCCGGGCCCGCACCTTCCGCCGCGCCCGCGCCGGAGCCGGTCCCGGCGCCCGCCGCACCGGCGCCACTCGCTGCCGCTCCCTCGTCGGCACCACCGGTCGAGCCGGTGCCCCGGGCCGCCGCCCCCGACCCGGCGACCTCCCGCCCGGCGATGGTCCCTCAGGCCTTCCGGTGGGTGCCGCGCTCGCACTACACCGGCGGTCCGTCGCGTCCGGCACCCGCCACGATCTCGATGACCATGTCGACGGTCGTCATCACCCTGCCGGCCGTGCTGGCCGCGGCGGCCCTGCGGCCGGGTCGTCGCCGCGGTCGTGGCTGACCACCGGCCGGACTTCACCGCCCGGTTTCCACCGCCCGGATCTCGTTCTCACGTCACTTCGCTAGTCCTGGAGTTGTGCAATGCCGGAATGGCTCGTCTACACCCTGGCCTCGGTCCTGGTCTGCGTGCTCGTCGTCACGGCGACCGTCGTACGCCACCGCCGCGTGGCGGTCGATGAGGACACCTCCGAGACCCCGGACGTGCTGGAGTACATGGTCATGATGGTCGGCGTCGTCTACGCCATCGTGCTCGGCCTGGCCATCGCCGGCGTATGGGAAGCACGTAGCGCCGCCGAGGACACGGTCCAGCGCGAGGCGCAGGCCCTGTACGAGATCGACCAGCGCCTGGACGTCTACCCGGACGCCTTCCGTACGCAGGTCAAGGCGCACATCGACGCCTACGCGCGGCACGCCGTCACCACCGAATGGCCCGCGCTGAAGGACGGCACGCCCGTCGACGGCACCGGCGCCGAGCTGCTGGGGCGCATCCGTAGCGACCTCGCCCACCGCACCCCCGCCGACGAACTCCAGGCCCAGGCCTACCAGCCCCTCCTGGACCAGGTGGCCGCCGCGGACGACGCCCGTCACCAGCGCCTGGACACCGCCGGCACCACCCTGCCCGCCGCTCTCTGGTTCGGCCTCGTCGCCGGCGCCCTGGTCACGCTCGGCCTGCTCTACACCCTGCAGATCCGCCGCTCCGCGCGCGAACTCCTGCTGGCCACCGCCTTCAGCGCCCTGGTGGTGTTCCTGCTCTTCCTCGTCTGGAGCTTCGACGCGCCCCTCGGCCACTCCGGGACGGACTCGGCCCAGCCCCTGACCGACCTGTTCACCACCGCGGTCTGATCACCCGCTCCAGCTGGTGAACGCCTGTCGGGCGCGGGCCGTCAGGTCACGTACTCCTGGGTTGTGCGTGCCCTTCCAGATCAGGGCTAGCAGGGCGGGCGTGTCGACGTCGTCGATGGTGCGGGCGGTGAGCCGGTCGCGGTAGGCGGCGGCCATGGAGTCGCTGAGGACGGCGACGGCGAGGCGGCGGGTGGCGAGGTCGGCGATGGCGTCCGCGGCGCCGGCCTGCAGAGCGATCTCGGGCCTCAGGCCCTGTGCGGCGCACGCCTGGTCGAGCACCGCGCGCGGGCCGGTGGCGGGTGGCATGCACACCAGCGGGTGGGCGATCACGTCGCGCAGGGTGACCCGCCGTTTCTTCGCCAAGGGGTGGTCGGGCGGGACCGCGGCGACGAGCCGCTCGCTGATGATGGTCAGCGCGTCGAGGCCGTCCGGGGTCGCCACCGCGGCCCCGATGACCGCCAGGTCCACGGTTCCGGCGCGCACCCCTTCGACGAGCCGGTCGGAGCTGTCCTCCAGCAGGGAGATCTCCACGGCGGGGTGCGCCTCGTGGAACGCCGCGAGGGCGTCGAACAGCGGGGTGAGCGTGCAGCCGACCACCATCCCGACGGTGAGCCGCCCCCCGGATCAGTCCGGTCACCTCCCCGACCGCCTGGCCGACCGCCTCGGCGGCGGCCAGTGCGGCGCGGGCGTGTGTGAGCGCCGCCTCTCCGGCGACGGTGGGGGTGACGGCGCGGGCGGAACGGTCGAACAGCTCAGCGCCGAGCTGGCTGTGCGTCCTCGACCAGCCGGAGTTCACCCCGCCCACGCGCTGACGTCAGACGTCTGCGACTCCGGACTCCCCCAGGCGCCGCCAGTACTGGCGCTCGCCCTTGTCACGGAGTGTGTAGCCCAGGCGCTCGGCCTCTTCGCGCAGCTCCGTCGCGTCCGCCGTGTCCTTCTTCTCCAGCGCCGACCGGCGGGCGCGCAGGATCGCGTGGGCCGCCGCCGGGAGGTCGGGCGTGCCCGGGATCCAGCGGCTGAACTCCGTCGCGTGCGGATCTGCGTCCACCCAGCGATAGCCGTGCGCGGTGAAGGCCGCCGCCAGTTCGCCCGCGTCCACGTCGGACTCGCCCCGGTACAGATGGCGTGTGGCTCGGTCGAGGACGACCAGTTCTCTGCCGTCCAGGAAGACAGCCCCGATCTCCGGACCCGGCAACGTCCAGTGCTTGCCTTCCTTGTCGATGCGCACCGTGCCGTCCTCCAGCGTCACGCGCATGCAGACCGACACGAGCACGGCACCCCCCAGGGCCCCCAGCAGGGCGCCGATCGCCGCGGCCACCGGCGGCACCCAGCCGCCGGACAGGCCCGCCACCCACGCGACAACCCGCTCGAAGGGCACGACCGGAAGGTCGAGGATCCAACCCGACAGCGGCGGCAGGAGCAGGCCCACAAGCCCGCCCAGCACCAAGCCGCCGCCCACGAGAACCCACCGGTCGCGCTTCGGCAGCGAGACCTCGGTCGACGTCCCCGTCCCGCCGCCCTTGCTCAGATCCACCGCGTCCCCCGCCATCGCACCCGCGCTCCTTCTTCCGGCCTCACCCTCGACGCTAGAGCGCGAGCCACCGCCCCGGTATCGGCCGAAGGTATCCGTCTTCGGGGCCGTGGTTCGACTTTGGTCTCTCCGTGCGGGCCGCGCCGCGCGACGTACGATCATGGGCCCCACGCCTGCAAGGAGTGCCTGTTCGGTGACCGCCGTCATTCCGCCGCCCCGTCCCGCCACCGGTCTGCCGCCGGCGCTCCTTCTCACCCGTGTCGAGAACGGCGAGCGTCTGCACGGTCTGCTGTGGCGGGTGGGTGAGCGCCGGCGGATGATCAGCAGCGCCGTGCTCGGCGGAGGCACCGGGGAGCGCGCCTGGGTCCTCAACGCCCAGGTCTCCCATGGCTACCGGCGCACCGACCCGGACCGACACCTCGCCGACCTGGCACGTGACGCCGGCGCCCACGGGCCGGGGGTGGGGTTGATGACGGCCGCCGACGTACGGGAGTACGGCCACGCTCACGACGGCGGTGTGGACGCTGTCGCCACCGCGGGGCTCGGCGTACGCGGCTGGGCCGCCTCCCCCGCTCAGGGGACGGCCCTCGCGGAGGGGCCGGGCACCGTCAACATCCTGGTCGCGCTGCCGGTCGCACTCACGGACGCGGCACTGGTCAACGCCGTGGCCACCGCCACCGAGGCCAAGGTGCAGGCGCTGCTCGACGCGGGCTACGACTGCTCGGGCACCCCGACGGACGCGGTGTGCGTCGCCGCCCTGTCCCCGCGCCCCGGCGACGAGGTCCACGCCTTCGCCGGTCCGCGCTCCCTGTGGGGCGCGCGCCTGGCGCGAGCCGTCCACCAAGCCGTGGGCGCCGCCGCCGGCGTCGGGCGGTGTGCGGGTGCGGCGGCTGGGACGCGCGGCTCTACGGGCAGAACCAGCCGTTCTGGACCCAGCCGCGCCGGTTGATGTCCCCGTAGGCGAAGCCGTACACCCAGTCGCCGCCGTCCTTCTCGACGAGGAAGGTCTGACCCCGGTACAGCGTCCCCATCCAGGCTCCGTGCGGCGCCGTGACGCGGACGAACAGGTCCTCCGCGCAGACGGTTTCCCGCTGGCCGACCGTGCCGTCGGCGGCGGAGGCGGGTGTCGCCGTGAGGGTGAGGGTGAGGGTTGCCGCGAGGGCAAGGGCCGCCGTGGCGGATGTTCGCAGCTTCACGCGTTCTCCTGAGTCGGGTGTCCGGTCTCCGGTCGCGAGCGCGCGGGCGGTCACCACGAGCCGAAGCCGCCGAGGCACTCCGACCGGACGAAGCCCCAGTCGTTGGGTCCGAAGTCGAAGGTCGCCGCCCAGCCGTTGTACACCGGATGAGCCCCACGGGTGTGTCCGACCTTGTTGCCGCGCGCGAGCGTGCGCTTGAGGCCGACCGGCCCGGCGGAGCTGTCGTAGTTGGCGTAGAAGCTTGCGCTGTCACAGACGATCACCGCGTGCTCCGGGACCGTCGGTTCCGCTCCTGCGGGGGCGGCCAGGGCGAGAGTGAGAGCGCCGACGGCGGCGAACGAGACGGCGATTCTGGTTG
Organism: Streptomyces sp. NPDC090127; assembly: GCF_044746945.1. Lineage (NCBI taxonomy): Bacteria > Bacillati > Actinomycetota > Actinomycetes > Kitasatosporales > Streptomycetaceae > Streptomyces > Streptomyces sp. NPDC090127. Next base: position 219,081 of record NZ_JBIVDE010000003.1, read on the forward strand.
TCGTGGACATGCCTGACATGGTGGCGCTCGGACGGCCCGGTGTCGAGAGTGCGTGACGGCGGCGGGCGGCGCATGGCCATGACCTGGCCGTACGTCCGCGCGCCCCATGGTCGACCGGGCCGCGCGGTGAGTTCTCAGCGAACGGGCGAGCTGTCGACGGGAACACCGAGGCGGTCGGCGAGAGTCGTGAGCGCCGCTCCCAGGGGGAGGGCGACGCGTGTCGTGGCGTGCCGGTCGCCGCGGGTCGGGTCCCGGTTGATGATCAGGACCGGCGTCGCGTCCTGGGCTGCCTGGCGGACGAACCGCAGCCCGGACATGACCGTCAGCGAGGATCCCAGGACCAGTACGGAGGCGGCCGCCCGGACCAGAGCGCGACAGTGCTCGACCCGCTGCGGCGGGACGGCTTCACCGAAGAACACCACGTCCGGCTTGAGGGCTCCGCCGCAGACGGTGCAGGGCACCACACGAAAGTCCCTGACCTGTTCGTCCGAGAGGTCGGCGTCACCGTCGGGATTGAGCCCGGCCGCCACCGGCTCGAAGCCCGCGTTGGCCTGCTCCAGCCGCTGGGCGAGCTCACCGCGCGCGCTGTACGTTCCGCAGCCGAGGCAGACGACGCGGTCCAGGCTCCCGTGGAGCTCGACGACACCCTCACTGCCGGCGCCCTGGTGCAGACCGTCGACGTTCTGGGTGATCAGACCCGACAACAGGCCGTGCCGCCCGAACGCCGCCACGGCCCGGTGGCCGGCGTTGGGCCGGGCCCGGCCGAACGTACGCCAGCCGAGATGACTGCGGGCCCAGTACCGTCGCTGCGCCTGGGCGCTGGAGGTGAAGTCCTGGTAGGTCATCGGGGTGTGCCGGCTCAGACTCCCGCCCTCCCCGCGGTAGTCGGGGATCCCCGACTCCGTGGACATGCCCGCCCCGCTGAGCACCAGCACACCGCCGGTGCCCAGCGCGTCGGCCACCGGCTCCAGATCCGTGCTGCCCGGGGGCAGGCCCTCGGTCGGGGTCCAGCTCAACGTGGGACGCATACGCATGTCGCCAGGGTACGGAACGGGCCGCCCTCGGGCGTCCCCCGCGAGCGAGCGGTCAGAGACCGCCGCCGATGCGGAACGCGAAGAGGAGCGCCACCATGACCGATCCGACGACGATCAGGGAGACCCACATCAAGGGGTGCTCCCACATGCCGCCGTCCGGCCGTTCGGGGTGTGCGGACGATGTCGAGCCCTCGCCGGGGGGTGTTTCCTGGGGCGGTACGAGTTTGTCGACCATGACGCCTCCTCTGCCCTCGGTGGCGTACCCACGAGTCCTTCCCATGGTCCTCCCGCCGGGGCCGCCCTGCCACGCGTGCCGATCGCGCGTCGCGATGCGTACCCAGGTACCGGTGTCAGCAGGTACCGGTGTCAGCGGCGGTGGGCCACGAACGTGTGGGTGATCCCCGTCTGCCAACCCGGCTGGGGAAGGATCCGCACCCCGCCGAATCCGGCGCGCCGCAGACGGTCGGCGAAGGCGTCCGCCGTGTCGAAGTCGAGGACGCTGCGCCGCAGGTGGGCGTAGAGCCGCGCGTCGCCGTGGAGGCGGCCCCACGGCAGGACGACACCGCCCATGACGGCCGACCACAGAGCCCGGTGCAGCGTACGGCCGCCGAGCGCGTACTCGTGGACCGCGAGCCTCCCACCCGGGCGGAGGAGACCGTGCACGACGTCGAGGACGGCGTCCGGATCCGCGACGTTGCGGAAGAGGTAGGCGGCGAAGACCGCGTCGTAGGGCCCCGACACCCCGGAGGCCGTCATGGCCTCGACCGGCGCGTGGACGAACGAGACCCGCGCCGGCCAGCTCTTCCGCCGTGCGTGCGCCAGCATGCCGGCGGAGGCGTCGACGCCCGTGATCGTCGCCGACGGCGCGGCCCGCAGCAGCGCGCGGGTCGACGCGCCCGTTCCGCACCCGAGGTCCAGGACCGACAGTCCGGCCCCGTCGCCGGGCAGGCCCAGGCGGCGCGCCGAACGGCGCAGGTGCGCGTGGTATCCGGGGCTCGCCGAGGTCATCCGGTCGTACGTGTCCGACGCGTGGTCGAACGCGGCGGCGAGTTCGGTGTCGCGCAACAGGGTCATACGCACTCCTCGGGTGCGGGGCGGCCTGCCCGGAACACACATCGTCGCACCACGCCGTGCGCCTGGCGCCGAGCCGGGCGTGTGCTTGAGCCGGACGGCTCAAAAGGTGATGCATCCGAACCCGGCGGCGGTACGGAAAGGCCAGAGAAGAACGGTACTCGCCGACGCCTGGCAGCAAGGGGTTCCCGATGCGCACACTCGACCCGCTCGTCGTCGACCGGGACGTCCCGGCGGCCGTGGGGCTGGTGCTGGACGAGGTGCTCGGGCGCCGTCTCGAGGACGCCGCGGCCGCGGACCCGCTGTTCGCCGCGGACCTCGCCCGACGGGTGGCGGCCTTCACGCTGGCCGGCGGCCGGCGGCGGCGCTCCCAGCTCCTGTGGTGGGCGATGCGGGCGTGTGGTGGAGGCGCGCCGGAATCAGGGGCGGCTCTCCGCGCCGCAGCGGCCCTCGAACTCATCCAGACCTGTGCGCTGATCCACGACGACGTCATGGACGGTTCGCCGCTCCGCAGGGGGCGCCCGTCCGTGCACGTCGCCATGGACGCCCAGTACGGCACGGCGAGGCGACCACGGCCGTACGGCACGTTCGGCGGCTCCGCCGCAGTCCTGGCCGGAGACCTCGCGCTGGCCTGGGCGGACGACGTCTTCGCGGAGGCCGTCGCGGCCACGGCCCATGCGCGGGAGGCGGGCCGTGTCTGGCGCCACATGCGCACCGAGATGGTCGCCGGGCAGTACCTGGACCTGCACGCCCAGGCCACGGGGTCCTGCTCGCCCGGGCGTGCCCTGCGTACCGCTCTGTTGAAGACCGGGCTCTACTCCGTCGCCCACCCTCTGGTCCTGGGCGCGACCATGGCCGGAGCGCCACCGGAGTGGGTGCGCGCGCTGCGCGGCGCGGGGCGGTGCGCCGGCATCGCGTTCCAGCTGCGGGACGACCTGCGGGGCGCCTTCGGTGACCCGTCGGTCACGGGCAAACCGACCGGGGAGGACCTGCGCGAGGGGAAGGCGACCTACCTGGTGGCGGTCGCCCGGGCCCGCTGTGCGAGGCGCGGTGACGGCGCCGGGCTGCGCCTGCTCGACGAGGTCGTCGGGTCCTCGAACGCGACGGAGGACGAGCTGCGCCGGGTGCGCGACGTGCTCGTGTCGAGCGGTGCCCGCGACCAGGTCGTCGCGCGGACCGAGCAGTTGCGCCGACGCGCCGCCACCGTCCTCGACGGCGCCGGGCTCCCCGCGGAGGCGACCGCCCGCGTGGGGCGGCTGCTGACCGACCTGTGCGATCCGGCCGTCGAGAGGACGACCGGGACGGAGAGCGGGACGGGGAGCGACGCGGGAAGCGAGACGGGAAGCGACGCAGGAAGCGCGACGGGGCTCGACAGAGGGGGCGAGGCGGGGCTCGACACGGGGGCCGGGACGAGGGGCGCGGCGCACGCGCGGTCCGGCCTCGGTTCCTCCCCGGACGCGGGCGTTCTGATCGGGGGAAGTCGTTGAGAGCGCTGCCGGGCCGGACGGACCATGTCGTCGTCGTGGGAGCGGGCCTCGCCGGTCTGTCGGCCGCCCTGCACCTGCTCGGCGCGGGGCGCCAGGTGACCGTGGTGGAACGGGACGTCCAGCCGGGCGGGAGGGCCGGACGCCGGGATCTGGCCGGCTTCTCCCTGGACACGGGTCCGACGGTGCTGACGATGCCCGACATCCTCGACGAGGCGTTCGCCGCCGTCGGCGAGTCCCTGCGCGACCGGGTGGAGCTGATCGGCCTCCACCCGGCCTACCGCGCGATGTTCGCCGACGGCAGCCGGGTCGACGTCCACACGGACGCCGAGGCCATGGCCGCCGAGGTCGAACGGTTCGCCGGCGCGCGGGAGGCCCGTGGCTACCTCAGGCTCCGCGGGTGGCTGACCGAGCTGTACGCGGTGCAGAGGCGGAGCTTCATCGACGCCAACTTCGACTCCCCCGCGCAGCTGCTCACCCCCGACCTGGCCCGTCTCGCGGCGCTCGGCGGGTTCGGCCGTCTCGACCGGGCGATCGGCCGCTTCCTCTCGGACGAGCGGCTGCGGAGGGTCTTCTCCTTCCAGGCGCTGTACGCGGGGGTGCCTCCCTCGCGCGCACTGGCCGCGTACGCGGTGATCGCGTACATGGACACCGTCGCCGGGGTGTACTTCCCGCGCGGGGGGATGCACGCGGTGCCGGCGGCGATGGCCGAGGCGGCGAAGCGGGCGGGGGCGCGGCTGCGGTTCGGCGAGCCGGTGCGGGAGCTCGAACGGGTCGGGGGCCGGATCACCGCCGTCGTCACCGAGCAGGAGCGGATCCCCTGCGACGCGGTGGTGCTCACCCCTGAACTTCCGACGGCCTACCGGCTGCTGGGCCGCGGTCCTCGGCGCCCGGCCAGGCTCCGTCACGCGCCCAGCGCGGTCGTCCTGCACGCGGGGACGGACCGGACGTGGCCGCAGCTGGGCCATCACACGATCTCGTTCGGCGACGCGTGGTCGGGTACCTTCCGCGAACTCACGCGGACGGGACGGCTGATGAGCGACCCCTCGCTGTTGATCACGTGCCCGACGGTCACCGACCCCTCGCTGGCCCCGCCGGGCCGGCATCTGCACTACATCCTGGCGCCCTGCCCGAACACCGAGGTCGGCCCGAGCGCCGTGCACTGGGGAGAGCTGGGGCCGCGCTACCGCGACCGGCTGATCTCCGAGCTGGAGCGCAGGGGACTGGAGGGGCTGGGCGCCTCCATCGAGGAGGAGTCCTTGGTGACCCCGGCCGGCTGGGCGGCGTCGGGGCATGCCGCCGGCACCCCGTTCTCGGTGTCCCACACCTTCGCCCAGACCGGCCCGTTCCGCCCGCGGAACCTCGTGCGCGGCGCCGAGAACGTCGTGCTCGCGGGCTGCGGCACCACTCCGGGCGTGGGCGTACCCACCGTACTGATCTCCGGGAAGCTGGCCGCCGCGCGCGTCACGGGTGGAGCGGCGCCCCGGCCCGGCCGGGGCGGACGGACCCGGCCCACGGACCGGCAGGGTCCGCTCACCGCCCCGCTCGGCGAAGGGGGCGGGACATGACCGCCCGCGAGCTCGACGCGGCGGGCGTCAGGGACCCCCGGCTGCGAGCGGCCTACGCGGCGTGCCGGCAGCTCAACGCCCGCCATGGGAAGACGTACTTCCTCGCCACCCGGCTGCTCCCCGTCGACCGCCGCTGCGCCGTCCACGCGCTGTACGGCTTCGCCCGGCGGGCCGACGACATCGTCGACGACCTCGGCGCGGACGCCACCACGGCCCAGCGCGGAGCGGCTCTCGACGCGCTGGAGGCGGACTGGCACACGGCTCTGCGCGGCGGAGCGGCGCGGGACCCGGTGGTCGTGGCCGTCGCCGACACGGTGGTCAGGTACGACATCGCCCGACGGCATTTCACGGACTTCCTCTCCTCGATGCGCACCGATCTGTCCGTGCGCGACTATCCGACGTACGCGGATCTGCGGAGGTACATGCACGGCTCGGCGGCGGTCATCGGTCTGCAGATGGTTCCGGTCCTCGGGACGGTGGTTCCCCGTGAGGAGGCGGAGCCGCACGCGGCGGCGCTCGGCGTGGCGTTCCAACTGACCAACTTCCTCAGGGACGTCGGGGAGGACCTGGACCGGGACCGGGTGTACCTCCCGGTGGATCTGCTGGGCTCGTACGGGGTCGACCGGGAACTCCTCCAGTGGAGCAGGCGCACCGGGCGCCGCGACTACCGGATCACGGCTGCGCTCGCCGCGGCCGCCGCCCTGACCCGCGAGGTGTACCGGGAGGCGGAGCCGGGCATCGCCCAGCTCCAGCCGGTCTCCGCGCCGTGCGTGCGCACGGCGTTCGTGCTGTACGGCGACATCCTGCGGGTGATCGAGGAGGACGGCTACGCCACCGTCCATCGGCGGGCGGTCGTCGGAGGCGGACGCAGGGCGGCCGTGGCGCTGTCCGGTCTGGCCCGGGCGGTGGCGGCGCGGCGGCGGTGGAAGAAGCAGCGCGCGGACCTGCCCCTGGCCGGCGGCGAGATCGGTGTCCGCGACGGTACGAGGGGTGGGGCGGCGTGACGGGTGGACGGGGACCGAACGGCGGGCGGATTCCGGGCGGCGGCGGGCGGATTCCGCTGCGGATGCGACGCACGCTCGTCGCGTGGGAGCGGCAGCGGCCGACGTGGCGGGATGCGCGGCCCTCCTCGATCGCCGGCGCGCTCGCCCGGGCCCGGGCCCGCTCCTCGGGCAACTGGTACGTCGTCGCGGACAGCCGCCACGTCCGCCGGGACCGGCCCCTCGGGCGCCTGGTCGCGGGCGTCGAGGTGGTGCTCTGGCGGGACGAGGGCGGCGCGGCCCACGCGGGCCCTGGTGCCTGCCCGCATCTCGGCGCACCGCTCAGGGACAGCGCGGTGCGCTGCGGGACGCTCGTCTGTCACTGGCACGGGCTCGCCCTGGACGGGCGGCCTTACGCGGGGTGGGAGCCGTGGCCCGTGCACGACGACGGCGTGCTCGTGTGGGTACGGCTCGACCATGTCGGCGGCGAACCGGCCACCGAAGCGCCCGTGGTGCCGGTGCGACCCCCGGCCGGGGGCGCGATCAGCGCGGTGTACACGGGAGTGGGGGCGTGCGAGCCGGAGGACGTCGTCGCCAACCGGCTCGATCCGTGGCACGGCGCCTGGCTGCACCCCTACTCCTTCGTCGACCTGGAGGTCGTCTCGGTTCCTGGAGAGGGGGCGACGGACGACGAGGACGAGCTGGTCGTCGACGTGTCGTTCAAGGTCGCGGGACGGGCGGTGGTTCCCGTACGGGCGGTGTTCACTGCGCCGGAGCCGCGGACGGTCGTCATGCGGATCGTGGCGGGCGAGGGCACGGGTTCGGTGGTGGAGACCCACGCCACGCCGCTGACCGGTCCGGGCGCGGGCCGGCCGCGTACCGCTGTGGTGGAGGCGGTCGTGGCCGGCTCCGACCGGCGGGGCTTCGCGCTGGCCCGCGCGGCGGCACCGCTGCTGCGCCCGGCGATGCGGGCGTCCGCCGGGCGGCTGTGGAGGGACGACCTGGCCTACGCCGAACGGCGCTGGGCGTTGCGCAGCACCGGCCGCTTCCCGGGCTGAGACCGGCCGTCCCGACATGACGGACAGCTGGAGAGCCCGACACGACCGGCGGCCCCGGCGCGACCGTCGGCCGGAGAGCCCGACACGACCGGCGGCCCCGGCGCGACCGTCGGCCGGAGAGCCCGACACGACCGACGGCCCCGGCGACACCGACGTGCCCGGCGGCCGCCGGGGCTCCGCTCCGACCGGCGGCGCCCGACATACTGGAGGTGTGCCCTTGTCATCCCGTGTCGCGCCCCGGCTGCGGGAGCGGGCCGGTGAGGCCCTGTTGCGTCGGGTCGCCGGCCCCACCGCGCATCAGAAGCGCGCCCGCATCCACGGCACACCCGGGCCACGGTGGTTCGCCCCGGAGCGTCCCGTGCGGGTGGTGCACGCCGACGCGTCGATGTACATCGGCGGGCTCGCCGCCCTGCTGCTCCAGTCGCTGCACCCGGTCGCCATGGCGGCGGTATCGGCCCACTCCGGGTTCCAGGGAGATCCGTGGGGCCGACTCCAGCGCACCAGCACCTTCCTCGCGGTGACGACGTTCGGCACGAGTGAGGACGCCGAGCGCGCGGTGGAGCGGGTACGCCGGGTGCACGAACGCGTCGTCGGCACCTCGCCGGCCGGCGTTCCGTACCAGGCGTCCGACCCCCATCTGCTCGCCTGGGTGCATGCCGCCGAGGCCTACTGCTTCCTGCGCGCCCACCAGCGGTACGGCCGGCGTCCGCTGGACACGGCCGGGCAGGACGGTTACGTGGCCGACCTGGCGCAGGTCGGCCGGCGCCTGGGCGTGCGGCGTCCGCCGGAGACTCACGCCGCGTTGGTGAGGTGCCTCGCCGGCTACCGGCCGGAGCTCCGGGCCACCCCGGAGTCCCGGGCGACGGCGCGCTATCTGCTCGCCCGTCCTCCGCTGCCGCGGCCCGCGCTCCTTCCGTACGCGTTCCTCGCCGCCGCCGCAGTCGACCTGCTGCCCCCGTGGGCCAGGGCCGCGGTGGACGTGCCCTTCACCACCCGCCTCCTGCTGCCGGTGGCCCGGCCGGGGGGACGTGCGATCACCGCGGCGATCCGCTGGGTGACGCCCTCCGTGCCGATGAAGGCGCCTCCGCCCGCCGGGCCGTGACCTCGCGCGTCACCGGGCGCCGGGTCAGCTCCTCGTGGAGAGCCGGGACACCGTGCGCAGGACCGCGGACCGGCCGCGGCGCGGGACGGTCCACAGGGTCTGCCCGCGCAGCCCCCAGCGCTCCAGATGGGCGTTGGCGGCCAGGAACCCCGTGGTCGCGGCGCGCTCCATCAGGGCGACGGGCAGGTCGGTGCGGACGAGGTCGCCCGCCAGGGTGACGGTCGGATCCGGCGTACGGACGGTGGGCCTGTCCCAGTGGCCGCCGACCGCGAACAGGGGGCAGTCCGCGCGCCGTTCGTGACGCTGGTCGACGATCTGCGCCGCGCGGGTCTCCGGAAAGACCTGGTGCAGTTGCGCGCGAAGGTCGCCCGGAGTCACCTCGGGGCCGGCGGCGTAGGCATGGAGTTCGACGACCGAACCGCCCGTCCTCCGTGCCCAGCGGGAGGCTTCCCCCTCCCATCGGTCGAGCACGCTGATGTTGTCCAGGGCCCCGTACCCGCCGGTGCCGAGGAAGCCGGGGCGGTCGGCCCGCACCGGCCGGTCGAGCCAGAGCCGGGAGACGAGGAACGGCGGCGCCGTCCTGAGCCGGCCGACGCGCCCACGCCAGCCCGCGTCGCACAGGGCGGGCGAGCGTTCCACGAGGTTCCGCAGGCCCGCCGTGTCGAGGGCGAGCACGAGGGCGTCGGCGTGCTGAAGACCGGCCGCGGTGGTGACGACATGGCCCTGCCCGGAGGCGGGGGTGAGGCACTCCACGGGTGTGCTCGTGCGGATGTCGACGCCGTGACCGTCGAGATAGCGCGCGAGAGGGTCCCACAGGGACTGGGGGTACGGCTCGTTCGGGACGTCGAAGAGGAGGCCCTCGGAGGATCCAAGGAAGTAGATGTGGAACATCAACGCGAGTTCGGCGGCCGACAGTTCGCGTGGATCGGCGAAGAAGCTGCGGGAGAACACCTCGAAGGCGAGGTGCTCCGCGGCCTCGGGGAAGCGGATCCGGTCGAGGAGTTCGCGGGCGCTGAGGTCGTCGTACCGTTCGTACACCTCGGGCAGGCGTACGTCGAGCAACGGCAGGGCGGCGCCCGCGTTCAGGCGTCCGAGGTCGCGCCAGCCGAAGGTGGGGCTGAGAGCCGCGAACCCGAGCGCGCTCCACGGCGGGGTGCGGGGGACGCGGGCGAAGCTGTCGTAGAGGCCCGAACTGTGCCGCAAGGGGTAGTCGGCGAGCCCGGTGAGCCCTTCGAGGCCGGGGTCGGTGCGCCTGAGCAGTCCTCTGAGGTTGTAGTACTGCCGGAAGAAGGCGTGGAATCCCCTGCTCATGGTGGCGACCGAGCCGTCGGCGAGTTCGGTGGGCCACCCGGCGAGGCGTCCGCCGAGCGTCGCCTCGCGTTCGTAGAGGGTGACGTGGACTCCGCGTTCCGCCAGGATCGTGGCGGCGGCGAGCCCGGCGATGCCTCCGCCGATGACGGCGCAGCGCGGGGCTGGGCCGGTGGCGCGCGTGGCCCCCTCGGGGACTCGTACGACCGCGGCTCTGCGGTCACGGCCGCGTCGGGCGACGGGGGGCCGGTCGGGATGCGTCATCGGTGGTGTCTCTCCTGTGGCGTTGGCTGACGACGGTCAGGTCCGTCGGCGAGCCGTGAAGGGCAGCTCCGCGACGGTGCGAAGCATGGCGCGAACCGGTGTGTGCAGCCCGATCAGCAGGTCCTCGCCCGGGTGGGTGTCGCCGTCGAGGAAGCGCAGCAGACGTTCGGCGGGGACCTGGGCGAAGAGCCGCGTGAAGAAGTCGGGCCCGGCGATCCGTCCCGTGTCGAGACCGCGCAGCATGACGGTGTCCATCGCGTGCGAGCGGAGTGGGTACGCACGCGGGGGCAGGGGTTCCCGTCCGTGGTGCAGCGCCTCGGCGACGGCTTTCGTCTGGCGTTGGACGGCGGCGAACGCGTAGCCGGTGGAGGGCCTGATGGCGCCGCCGGCCGTGCCGATGCGGAAGACGTGACGGCCGGCCCGGCGGGCGTGACGGCCGTCGCTCATGGGGATGGCTCCTCGTTCCACTCCACGGACCTGGAGCGGGCCGAGCCCGAGGACGGCCTCCGTGTAGTGGTGCAGGGCCCGGTCGTAGGCGGCGTCGGTGAGGGCCGCGGGACTGAACTGGGTGTACTCCACCAGTGCCTCGTACGGATCGAGGGGCAGGACGTAGCCGAAGGCGAGCCCGTGGTCCGGCTGGGGGGTGCGGAAGTCCATCAGGTCGACGGTGTCGGGGGTGAACACCGGCTTCTCCGTGCGGACGAACCAGCCCTTGAAGTGCTGAAGGAGGGCCACCCGTGCGCGTGGGGGCACGGCCGGCGGCCGGGAGTCGAAGACCCATCGCGCACGGAGACGGAGGTCGCCGCCGTCGGCGGTGCGGCAGCGGGCTTCGGCGCCGCCGGGGAGGTCGTGGATCTCCTCGGCGACCGCTTCGGTCCGGCGCAGGGAGGTCAGCGCCGGTCGCAGCGCCCGCTCGAAGGCGGAGGAGCGGAGCATCTTGTAGCGCAGATCGCCGATACCGCGGGTGAGGGGCTCTCCGTCGGCGCCCCGGACGCGCAGTCGCTGCCACGAGGTGGTGAGGGCCGCGTCGTAGTCGCCGGGCCCCTTCTCCCAGTAGCACCAGGTGCGTTCCGGGGGGCGCAGTGGCCCGGCGGGCGCGTCGACGAGCGTGACGCGCGGCGCGGGGACACCGGGCGGAGGCCTGAGCAGACGCCACGCCAGGGAAAGGCCGGCGGCTCCTCCACCGATGATCAGGACGTCACTGTCCGGCAACGGATCTCCTCCAGCAGTCCTCGACCTGCCGGACCGTGATCCGTCGCCGGCGTCGTCTGGCGTCAGATGCGTTCCCACCGGACGCGCCGTGCGGATCGCCACGGTGCCGCGTTCGGCCCGATGGGGCCCTTCGTTCACCCACCCGGAGTCTCACGTCTGGGCCGACTGCCTTTCCCGGGAACGCGGTCCCCGATCCGGAAGCCACCTGGAGTCCGGCAGCCGTCTCGCGTCTCCTTCGCGGCGGCAGCCGTTTCCGGATGCACCTCGCGCACCGCGGGGATCTCGATGCGCGAGCCGCGGGGGGACCTCGGTGCGCGCGTGCGTGGGGTGCGCGCCGTGCGTGCGCGGTGTCAGGGGCTGGGGCTGTGCTCGGCGTGTCGCGGCTCGTCATCGCCTCCTCGGGCGAGCGCGCTGGGCCACCAGGCGCGGGGCCCCATGTCGATCACGAGCGCGGGCACGAGCAGGGAGCGGACGACCAGGGTGTCGAGGAGGACTCCGAAGGCGACGATGAACGCGATCTGGACGAGGAAGGCCAGCGGGATCACCATGAGGGCCGCGAAGGTCGCCGCGAGGACCACGCCGGCCGAGGTGATGACGCCCCCGGTCGTGGTCAGCCCGCGCAGGACCCCCTGCCGCGTCCCGTGGGTGAGGGACTCCTCGCGCACGCGTGACATCAGGAAGATGTTGTAGTCGACGCCGAGGGCGACCAGGAAGACGAATCCGTACAGGGGAACGGACGCGTCGGTGCCGCTGAAGCCGAGCAGGTGCTCGAAGACGAGGGCCGAGACGCCCAGCGTGGCGAAGAAGTTGAGCGCGACGGTCGCCACCAGCAGGAGCGGTACGAGCAGGGAGCGCAGCAGCAGGACGAGGATGAGCAGGATGATGCCGAGGACGACGGGCACGATGACGGCGCGGTCCCGTTCCGAGGTCCGCTGCGTGTCGTACTGCTGGGCCGTGTAACCCCCCACGAGGGCGTCGGCGCCGGGAAGGGCGTGCACGCGGTCGCGCAGCCGCTGCACGGTCTCCTTGGCCGCGTCGCTGTCGGCGGCCGCCGACAGCGTGACGTCGACGCGGACCCGGCCGTCGACGACGAGCGGCGCACCGGCGCCGGGACGACCCGACGCGGTGACGGCCGCCGCGGCGGCGACGCCTTCCGTGTCCCGGGCCGCCCGGGTGACCTCCTCGGCGCGGTCGGCGTCGGCGATGACGACCGTGGGGTTTCCCGAGCCGCCGGGGAAGTGGCGGCCGAGGGTCTTCTGCGCGCTCACGGACGGAGCGTCGTTCACGAAGATCTCGTCCAGCGGCACCCCCTGGGCGGAGAGGCCCGGCGCGAAGGCGGCCAGTGCGAGCAGGACGAGCGCGGTCGACACCCATACCCGCCGGGGCGCGCGGTCGATGAGCGCGGCGACGCGACGCCAGAGCCGGTGGCCCTCCGTCGTCGCGTCCGAGGGCTTGGGGGTGGCGGGCCAGTAGACGACGCGGCCCAGCAGGACGAGGACGGCCGGCAGGAACGTCAGCGTGCTGAGTACCGCGCAGGCGATGCCGATGGCCCCCACGGGTCCGAGCGCCCGGTTGTTCGTCAGATCACTGGCCAGCAGGGCGATCAGGCCGAGCGCCACGGTGGCCGCGCTGGCGACGATGGCACCGGCGGAGCGGCGCACCGCCGCGGTGGCGGCGGCCGCGAGGTCGCCCCGGGCGGCCAGCTCCTCGCGGTAGCGGGCGGCGAGCAGCAGGGCGTAGTCGGTGGCGGCGCCGATGACCAGGATCGAGAGGATGCCCTGGACCTGTCCGTCGACCCGCACGATGTCACGGTCGGCGAGCGCGTAGACGATCGCGCAGGCCAGGCCCAGGGCGAAGACGGCACTGACGATGATCACCACAGGCAGCAACAGGCTGCGGTAGACCAGCAGCAGGATCAGCAGGACGGCCGCGAGCGCCACGCCGAGGAGGAGCCCGTCGATCCCGGAGAAGGCGTCGGAGAGATCGGCCTGGCTGGCGGCCGGGCCGGCGATCTGCGCCTGTGTCGCGGGGACCGCCCGCGCCGTCTCACGGACCTGGTCCAGGACGGCCGGCAGCTCCTCCCCGAGATCGGGGGCCAAGGGGACGACGGCCTGGAGTGCCTGGCCGTCGTCCGACGCGAACGCGGGCGAGGGGGTGCCCGCGATCCCGGCGTCACCGGCCAGGCCGGCGACCGCACGCGTGGCGGCCTGCCGCTGGGCGTCCGTCACGCGGCCGCCGTCCGCGGTCCACACGACGATCGCGGGCACGGTCTCCGCTGTCTCGAACGCCTTACGTGCTTCGAGGACCTGCGTGGACTCGGCGCTGCGCGGCAGGAACGCGGCCTGGTCGTTCGTGGCGACTTCGCCGAGCTTGCCCGCGTACGGGCCGAGAGTGCCGCCGATGCCCAGCCACACCACCAGCAGCGCGAGCGGAACGAGCCAACGTGCCCAGCGCGATGCGTTTCCCATGTCAATCCTCACGACGCCGCCCAATGAGATCGACAGCAAAGTATCTCAATCATTGAGAGACTTCTCCTTCGGGTCCCCGCGCGGCGCCGGTGAGGGCCCTGTCCTCTACTTCGGCATGAGGACGGTGTCGACGATGTAGACCGTCGCGTTGGCCGTGGGGACATTGCCGCAGACGACCTTCGAGGAGTCGTTGACGGTGTAGGCCTCGCCCGACCCCTGGGTGGCGACCATGCCCTTCTGGAGGGTCTCGAAGGAGCCGTTCTCCAGCTGCTTCGGCGCGAGCTTCTGACCGACGACGTGGTACGTGAGGATCTTGGTGAGCTGCTCCTTGTCGGCGAGCACCTTGTCGAGGTCGGCCTTCGGGATCTTGGCGAAGGCGTCGTTCGTCGGCGCGAACACCGTGATGTTCTCGGCGTTGTTCAGGGTGTCGACCAGGCCCGCCTGCTTGACCGCCGCGACCAGCGTGGACAGGGCCGGGTTGTTCGACGCGGCCGTGGCGACCGGGTCCTTCGCCATGCCGTCGAAGGAACCCGCGCCGTCCTTGGGCACCGACGCACAGGCCGGTCCGAACGGCCCGGCGGCCGCCTCCGCCTCGGCGGACGGCGTGTTCTCCTGCGTCGCGGAGGCCTCGGGGGCCGAGTCGGACGGGGAGTCACCGCCGGAGTCGGAGCAGGCCGCGAGCGAGAAGGGAAGCACGGCGGCGGCGGCGACCACGACGGCGGCACGGCGGAATCGAAGGGCGTTCATGTCAGGTGTCTCCTTGTGTGTGCGGTACCCGGTGAGCGCCCGGTCGGGCACCGCTTCTCTGTCGACGACTCCCTTGTCGGTGCTCACGAACCAGACTTCGGAGCCGGACGGCCGGCGGATTGCCCATGCGCCCGAACGAGTGAGGAGCCACCTGACGTTTGACGTTCTTCCTGCCCGGCGGCGCGGAGAGACGCACGGCTCCTGATCGGCCGCGTCACCCGGCGCGTAGGCTGATCGCATGGCCGGTACCGATGACGGAGAGACGACGTCACCCCCTCAGCGGGTCAACGGCGACCTCCAGAACTTCGCGGTCGCGCTGCGCCGTACGCACGGGGAGATCAGCCGGGTGGTCCACGGCTTCGCGCTGACCCATGGTCTCCACCCGACCGACGTGGCCGCGCTCGGCATCATCCTGGACAGCCCGCAGCCCCCCACCCCCGGCCGGCTGCGCGAACAGCTGGGGCTGACCTCCGGTGCGGTCACCGCCTGCCTCGACCGCCTGGAGAAGGCCGGCCACATCCGCAGGTCGAAGGAGAGCGCGGACCGCCGCGTGGTGCACGTGCACTACGAGGAGGGCGCGCGAGCCGTCGCCCGGCAGTACTTCCTGCCCCTGGCCGAGGCGACCGCTCGGACCAGGGAGCGCTTCGACGAGCGGGAGCTGTCCGCCGCGCTGAGGTTCCTCACCGCGCTGAACGAGGAACTGGGAGCTGTGCGGACGCCTGAGCGCTGACGGGCGCGGCGCGCGCCCGCACCGCCCTCCGTGCCGCCCACCCTCCGTGCCGCCCGCGTGCCGTGCCCCGCGCGCCTGCGAACGTACGCCGACTCCGCCATCACCCTGCTGGCCCTGCACCCGGAGCCTCCGCAGGGGCTACGTATAGGAGCATGAGCAACGAGAATGCAGCGCCCGACGCGCTGAAGGCGAAACACCGTGCGATGTGGGCGCTGGGCGACTACCCGTCCGTGGCGTCACAGGTCATCCACGAGCTGGGTGCCGCCCTGGTCCAGGAGTGCGCCGTCCAGCAGGGCGATCGCGTCCTCGATGTCGCGGCCGGCTCCGGGAACGCGGCCATCCCCGCCGCCCTCCTGGGCGCCGACGTCGTCGCCTCCGACCTCACGCCCGACCTGCTGGAGGCCGGACGCCACCTCGCGGAGGCGCGCGGTGCGCAGTTGGAGTGGCGGGAAGCGGACGCGGAGGCCCTGCCCTTCGCGGACGGCGCGTTCGACACGGTGATGTCCTGCGTCGGCGTCATGTTCGCCCCGCACCACCAGCGAACGGCCGACGAACTGGTCCGCGTCTGCCGCCCGGGCGGCACGATCGGCCTGATCAACTGGACCCCACAGGGGTTCATCGGGCAGATGTTCGCCACCATGCGCCCCTACGCTCCCCCGCCGCCGCCCGGCGCCCAGCCGCCGCCCCTGTGGGGCGACCCGGACCACGTGCGCACCCTGCTCGGAGACCGCGTGACCGACGTCGACGCCCGTCGGCAGAGGTTGCGCGTCGACCGGTTCGCCCGGCCGGAGGAGTTCCGGGAGTTCTTCAAGACCTGTTACGGGCCGACCATCGCCACGTACCGCTTCATCGCGGAGGACCCCGAGCGGGTCAGCGCCCTCGACACGGCCCTCGACGAGCTGGCCTCGCACCACCTCACCGACGGCGCCATGGAGTGGGAGTACCTCCTGGTCACGGCCCGCCGAACCACCGGGAGCTGAGCGGGGGTTCGACAGGGACGACCGCCTCCGTCCGGCCGTGGCGGCCTGCGCGGCCGGTCAGGGCGGCCGGCCGGACGCTCCCCCGCCGCCGGCCAGGGTGGGGCGGGCGGCTGGGCGGGCCGGGAGCCTGCTCCCGGCGGCGTCGTTCCGCGCGGCGGTGAGTAGTCTCAGCGCGACCTTTTCGATCACCAGGTGAGGAACTCCTCGTGAAGAACAGAGCTTTGAAGACGTTCGGCATAGCGGCCGCGGTGCTGGGGGCCACCGTGTTCACCGCTGGACCGGCGGCCGCGGCCGGCGCGTGGCAGAGCGTGTCCACCAACTCCAACTGGGACTGCGACGACTACGTGGCCCACAAGCTGTCGGTGAACATCAAGTTCAAGACGTGCGTGGTACGCAACGCGAACAACGATGCGCAGGGCGTGCTGGTGGTGCAGAACAGCGGCACCAAGGTGGCCAACATCCGCGGTGAGGTCACGGCGGGCGGGTACACGCCGGGCGGCGCTTTCCGTCACTCCCACGGCACCTGTAAGTTCGCCGACCTCCTGCCGGGCCAGACGCGGGGCTGCTTCGGCTACAACGTGGCGGGCACCGTCAACCTGGACGTGGACACCGCTCTGTGGATGAACGGGTCCGACTCGGACGTGCATCTCTCCCGGGGCAGCAACAACGGCTAGATCTGATCACCTGATCGCCCGTCGCGACGACGACGGGGACGACGTCCCCGGGGGCCACGAGCCCCCGGGGACGTCGCGGTTCGCGAAGGGTCAGAGGTCGCTGTCGATGCCCGTGACGGCCGGCGGGCCGAGGGGGGCGTCGGATTCCTCGATCCCGGCGTCCTTCAAGGCGGCCGCGACCATTCGGGTGGCGTCCAGTTCGGCCTCGTACCGGTCCTTGGCATCGACTTCGAGGCGGATCGAGAAGGTGCCGTCCTCGTTCAGCGTGAGGAGGTCGAGGCCCTCGCTCTCACTCACGTCGGTGTGCTGAGACGCCAGCTCCCGCTGGAGGACCGAGCGCGCGGAATCAGTGATCCCGGAGAGGAACGTGCCGGGAACGGTGATGACGAACGTAGTCATGTCGACTCCTCGCTTGGGCCAGGGCGTGCATGGCGTACTGCTTCCCCCATCTTCCGCGATGAAGCCGCTCGAGACGGCTCCCGACGTGCCCGCACGGTGGTGGGGCTCGCGCCCACCTCCCCGTGTTCGAACGGAACTTCGGGGTATCCGGGCCCTGTTGGACCGGTCCGTCCCCGGATCAGGTCTCCAGGTGATCGTCCCGAAGGAGTGACAGATGACCACGCAGTACGGTAACCATCCCACCGGCCGGCAGCCCCACGGCGGACCCTCGCGCGCGTCGGGCAGCAACGTGCTGAGCATCGTCGCGATCGTGCTGGGTGTGATCGCGCTGCTCTTCCTGCCGATCGTGTTCGGTGTGGTCGGCGTGGTGCTGGGCATCGTCGCCAAGACCGTCCGGCACGAGCGGCTCGCCACCGTCGCCATCGTCGTCAGTGCCGTGGGCCTGGTCGGCGGCATGATCCTCGGCGCCCTCGTCGCCGGCGCGTGAACGAAAGCCCGCACCGACGCCGCCTCGGCCGGTGCCCGGGCCCCAGGCAGCTGGGGTTCGGGCACCGGCCGAGGCGGTTTCGCGCGCGTCCGGGCAATGGCTGAGGCGGTTTCACGCGTGTCCGGGCAACGGCCCGGCCGCTTCCCGCCGAGCCGGTGCCGGGTCAGCCCACCAGGTCCGGTGCGCGGAGCATCTCCGGCGGGACGCCCCACGCGTCGACGAGGTCGACGGCGAGCGGGCGGACCTTGCGGCAGAGGTCGTTCACCTCTCGGCTGATCGCCTTGGAACGCTGGACGGTCAGCCGGCCGTGCTCCATGAACCAGGCCCGGTCGGCCTCGATCGTCGACAGCGCGAACAGGTCGCACAGCAGGGCCAGCGCCACCCGCTCGCCGCCCTCGGGCATCGCGCGCACCTTGTCGACGAAGGCCTCCGTCACCAGCCGTTCGACATGGGCGCGGGCGAGCGCGATGACATGGTCCTGCACCTGGGAGAAGACGGCGCCGGGGTCGCGCTTCTGGTCGATCCCGCGCTTGATCCGGCGGGCCAGGCCGGCGAGCATGTGCTCCTCCCGGAAGCGGACCATGGCGAGCTGGTACTCCGAGTCCAGCAGCCCGGCCTCCTGGTCCCACTCGTCGCCGCCCGGCAGCAGATCGCGTACCCGCTCGAGCAGCTTGTGGGCGGAGGTCCGTTCGAGGACCGTCTCGACGGCGAGGGTGGTGACGTAGCGGACCATGCCGAGCTGGTCGAGGTCCTCGAACTCGCTCGCGTGGTCGGTGAGCAGCCCCTTGGCGACGAGCTGCAGCAGGACGTGGTTGTCGCCCTCGAAGGTGGTGAAGACGTCGCTGTCGCTCTTGAGCGCGGCGAACCGGTTGACGGCGAGGTAGCCGGCGCCGCCGCAGGCCTCGCGGCACTCCTGGACGGTGCGGGTGGCGTGCCAGGTGGCGAGCGCCTTGAGGCCCGCGGCTCGTGATTCGAGCCGGCGTCGGGCCTGCGCGTCGTCCTCGAGGCTGGAGAAGACGTCGTGCAGCTGCGAGCGCACGGCGTCCTGTGCGAAGTGCAGGGCGTACGTCCGGGCGATGAGCGGCAGCAGACGGCGCTGGTGCAGGCCGTAGTCGAGCAGGACCTGCTCCTCGGTGCCCGAGGTCGCTTCGAACTGCCGGCGCCGCACGGCGTACTTCGTGGCGACCGCCAGTGCGACCTTGGAGACGCTGACCCCGGCGCCGCCGACGCTGACCCGGCCCTGGACGAGGGTGCCGAGCATGGTGAAGAAGCGCCGGTTGGGGTTCTCGATCGGGCTCGTGTAGACGCCTTCGGGGCTGACGTCGGCGAACCTGTTGAGGAGCGCCTCGCGCGGGACTCGCACGCCGTCGAACCAGATGCGGCCGTTGTCCACGCCGTTGAGGCCCATCTTGCGGCCGTCGTCCTCGATCCGGACACCGGGCGCCGGCTCGCCGTCGACCCGGACGGGCACGACGAACGCGTGCACGCCCTCGGACCGGCCGTCCACCTCCAGCTGGGCGAAGACGACCGCCAGTTCGGCGTGGCGGGCCGCGTTGCCGATGTAGTCCTTGCGTGCCTGGTCGCCGTGGGTGGTGACGACGAACTCCTGGCGTGCGGCGTCGTACCGCGCGACGGTGCCGAGCGCCTGGACGTTGGAGCCGTGCCCGGTCTCGGTCATCGCGAAGCAGCCCATCAGCTCCCCGGTGATCAGGTCCGGCAGATAGGCGTCGTGGTGCCGTTCGGTGCCCATGTGCAGGATGGCGCCGCCGAAGAGCCCGAACTGCACGCCGACCTTCACCAGCACCGACAGGTCACCGAAGGCCAGCGTCTCGAACGCGGCGATCGAAGCCCCGACGTCGCCGCCTCCGCCGTACGCGGCCGGGAAGCCCATGCCGGTCTGGCCCGTCGCGGCCATCTCGACCACGATGTCACGCACCCGCTCGCGAAAGGCGTCGACGCCGAGCTCCTCGGCCTCCTCCAGCACGGAGGCGTAGGTCGCCAGGTTGTTCCGGACGAGGGCGCGGATCTCGGCGTACTCGCCGTCGAGCACCGCGGCCAGGGAACGGACGTCGATGTCGGGCTGCACGTAGCCGGTCGCCGTGGGCGATGCGTTGTCGAAGGCCATGCGGCACCGCTACCCCGCCGCGAAAGGATCAACCGGGCGCGACGGCCGACCGGGTGGTGGGGCGCGCGGACCCCTGCCGGGCCAGGGAGTGTCCGGACGGTATGGCTGTCCGCCCGCAGAGCCGGGCCAGACTTTCCGGACACGACCTGGATCGCGTCGCGCGTGGCTGCCGTGGCCCCGGGCATGAGGAGGTCCGATTCGGACAGGATGGGACGGGTGATGCTTTCCGACGCTGTGTACCTGGCCATGGGGATCGGTGCGCTCGGTGCGGCCGTGGTGCCCCGGCTCGTCTTCCGCCGGCCGCTGTCCATGCCGATGGTCTTCCTGGCTGCGGGCATGCTGATCGCCGTACTTCCCGTCCCCGCGGTGGAGCCGGAGAGAGATCGGCTGTGGGTCGAGCACGCCACCGAGCTGTGCGTCATCGTGTCCCTGATGGGTGCCGGGCTGGCGCTCAACCGGCCCGTGGGCCTGCGTTCGTGGAGCAGTCCGTGGCGGTTGCTGGGCATCAGCATGCCGCTGACCATCGCGGCGACGGCGACGGCGGCGGCGCTGCTCCTCGACTGGCCGCTCGCGCCGGCCCTGTTGCTGGCGGCGGCGCTCTCGCCGACGGACCCGGTGCTGGCGGCGGAGGTGCGGGTGGGCGAGCCCACCGACGACAAGGACGACGAGGACGAGGTCCGGTTCTCCCTCACGGCCGAGGCCGGGCTGAACGACGGACTCGCCTTCCCGTTCGTCCTCGCCGCCCTCGCCGTCGCCGCGGCCTCCGGCAGCGGCGGGACCGCGACGGACTGGCTCGGCCAGTGGTTCCTCGTCGACGTCCTGGCACGGATCACCGTCGGAGTCGGCGTCGGCCTCGTCACGGGATGGCTGCTGGGGCGCATGTTCTTCCGGGCCCGGCCCTCCGCGCTGCGGCTCTCCGAGCACATGGAGGGGTTCGTCGCCCTCGGGGCCACCTTTCTGACCTACGGCGCGGCGGAACTGCTGCACGGCTACGGATTCCTCTCCGTCTTCGTCACCGCCTGCACGATCCGCGCCGCCGAGCACAGCCACGGCTACCACAACGTCCTGCACGAGTTCACCGAGCAGATCGAACGGCTCCTCACCGCTTTCCTGCTCTTCCTGCTCGGCGGATACCTGATCGCGTACGGACTGCCGGCGCTCACCTGGCAGGGTGCCGTGGTGGCGCTGGTTCTCGTGCTCGTCGTCCGGCCCGCGGCAGGGTGGGTGGGCCTGATCGGCAGCGGCACCGACGTGCGGGAGCGCCTGGTCACGGCCGTCTTCGGGATCCGCGGCATCGGCTCGTTGTTCTACCTGGCCTACGCCCTCGGCCACAGCGACCGGTTCAGCTCCCACGCCCAGCAACTGTGGGCCGTCGTGGCCTTCACGGTCCTGCTGTCCGTGCTCCTGCACGGAGCCGCCGCCACCCCCGTCATCCGCCACCTCGACCGACTCCGCCGCTCCTCCCCTCCACCCCCCTGAGCGGCCGTCAGGCGCGGCGGGCGTGAACAGGCGGTGGTGAGTCGGGCTGCGGCGAGAAGGTGGCGGCAAGCCAGGCCGGCGGCGAGAAAGGTGGCGGTACGTCAGGCGGCGGCGAGTCAGGCCGCGGTGAAGACGTCTGCGGGGGCCTCGTCGAGGAGGAAGCCGTTGTCGAAGCGGACGCGTACCGTCACCCGCTGCTGCTGTTCCTGGTAGGACTGCCACGCCGGCTGGAGGGCGGCGATCCGCTCCTCCAGCTGCTGCCTGCTGGCCGGGGGCATCTGGGGGCCGAAGTCCTCGAAGAGCGACGTGAGCCGTTCGTACTCGCGCGCCTCCTGGCCCTTCTCACGCCCGTACACGTTCACCCGCTCGACCGTGCCCCCCATGCCCGCGCCCAGGGCAAGGAACCCCGCGGCCGGCTCCGCGTCCGCTCCCTGGGAGGATCCGTCGGCCCGGGCCACGTGACCGGTCAGTCTCAGGTCCTCCGCCAGCGTCACTCGTCGGCCCTCTGTGAACGTCATCGATTCTTCGTCTCCGTTCGGTCGGTCGGTCGGAGGGGCCATTATCCGCCGCTCCCCGCCCCACGTTTCGCGAGCGCGTTCACGGATATGTGGGCGTTCCGTAAGGAAGATCGACTTCGGGGAGGGGTCCGGATGAAGGTGACCGGGGAGGACGGAGCCAGGACGCGGCGTGGTCCGGCGAGGATCGGGCGCGACCTGGTGTTGGCGGTCGGGCTCGCGGGGATAGGCGCGGGCGGCCTCGCGCTCTTCCTCAAGACCGCCCAGGTGGCGGGAGATCGGGGATCAGGGGTGCCGGTCGCCGTCCTCGTGGGGCTCGCGCTCCTCGGGGCGCTCGCCGTCGGACTGGCGATGGCCAGGCGGCGTGCGTCGAGCGTCCGAAGCCGCGAGACCCCGCACCTGGTCGGCGCGCCCGACGGCCTGGCGCCCGCGCCGGACGGCCTGGCGCCCGCGCCGGACGGCCTGGTGCCCGCGCCGGACGGTCAGGTGCCTGAGCAGGACGGCCTGGTGTCCGGCCGGGAGGTGCCCGATGTCGGGGCCGAGGCCTTGGATCACGCGGCGGTCGATGCCGACGGCTTCGAGCACGCCGTCGCCGCGCTCTGCGCGCGGGACGGCTGCTCCACCGTGGAGGTGGTCGGTGGAGCGGGCGACCTGGGGGCGGACGTGGTCGCGGTGACCCTGGACGGCCTCCGTGTCGTACTCCAGTGCAAGCACTACGCGGAGGACAACCGCGTCGGCTCGCAGGACCTCCAGCGGTTCGGAGGCACCTGCTTCACCATCCACGAGGCCGACGTGGCCGTCCTCGTGACCACCAGCTCCTTCACGGCGCCCGCCGCCGAGTACGCCGCCACCTGCGGGATCGTCTGTGTGGACGGGGACGGGCTGGCCGCCTGGACCGATCAGCTCGCGCCGCCTCCCTGGGACGCGTTCCGCACAGAGCCCGCCGCTTCGGACCCGCTGACCGGCCAGACGTAGGCCACCGCGCGCGGCGCCGCGTCGCAGCGCCGTCAGTCCACCGGCTCGTCCACGGCGGGGTCGTCATCCCCCTCCTGGCCGGCCTGGCCGCCATCGCCGGCGACGCCGCGACGCCCGGTGCCGGCCACGTCGGTCTCCGGCATCCCGGTGTCGGGCCAGTCCGGTTCGGGTACCGCCAAGGGGTCCTCCTCCCGCGTCGCCTGCTGATCCTGCGGGTCGCGGGGAAGGGGCGCCCCCGTCCGATCGGCATCGTCCTGAGCACTCATGCGGCTCACCTCCTGGCGGCGATGTGTCTGGGTGTCTTCGACTGCTCACCGCTGCGCCGCCCGGCAAACCTCCCGAGCGCGGTCGCGCCCGCGCAGCGCGCACACAGAAGCCCCCAGGAGAGCCTGGGGGCTTCTGTTCCGAGTGGGCGGAAGGCGGCGCGGCGGCGCCTCACGCCCGGAGGAGCCTCTCCGTCACCTCGCGATAGGTCTGCAGGGTGAGCCGGAGTTGCTCGGTGTCAGGGCGCGGACCGTTCGGGTCGCCGCTCCTCTGCCAGCCCGCCTGCAGCGCCGCACGGCGGTCCCGCAGGGAGGCGAGCAGCTGCTGTTCCACCTCTTCGAGGACCCCGGCCGCCTCGGCGACCGCATCGCGCGGTGCGTCGACGAATCCGGCGAGCGCGTGGTGCAGCCGGTCGGCGAGACGGTCGCGTTCACCGCCCCCGAGCAGGTGCCCGGCCGGGCCGTCGCCGTCGACGGTGTGCCCGAGGCCCGTGGCCGACGCCTCGCCCCTGCCGTCCATGCCGCTCCTGTCGGCACCCTGGCTCCGGCCGATGTCGCCGGGCCGGGCCGCCGCCTCCCGTCCGCGAGGCGCGGCGGGGGTCGCGGCGGGAGCGTGCGTACGGCTCCCACCGCTCCGGCCCGCGGCGCCGGGGTCGTCGGACGGGACGGTGGACTGGGGCGACTTCGACAGCGGCATCGCCGGAGGCGGTACGGGCGGCGGGGACGCGGTGGCCCCCTGAGCGGGCGACGGAGGCGGAGGCGCGGTGGCCCCCGGAGCGGGCGACGGGGGCGGAGGCGCGGTGGCCCCCGGAGCGGGCGGCGGAGGCGGGGGCGGGGGTACGTAATGGCCCGCCCGCTGGGCCGGGACGGCCCCGGAAGGAACCTCTCCGCTGCCCGGGTGGGCCGGTCCGCCGGTGGTGCCGTCCGTCGGGCCCGTCGCTTCGTGCCGGCCCTCCGCACGCCTGTCCCGGTTGTCGCGTGCCATTACGCGCCACTTCCCTTCGGATGGAGGAGATGCCCGCGGCTCCGCCCGGACGCCGGGCGGCTTCGGGTGTCGGCGCCGCCGACGTGCCCGCCTGCCGTCAGGTCCTCGAACAGGGCACGGGCGTGGACCAGCGCCTCCCGCAGCTCCTCCGTGGAGGCGGACTCGGAGTGCGCCGCACGGCGTAGCGTGCGCAGGCCTTCCACGTGGTGCGGATGGTGCACCGACAGAGCGGCCAGCTGGTCCTCGCGCCGGTCGGGGCCCGGGAAGCCCCGGGTCGCCGCGATCCGCGTGAGGAGCTGTTCCGCGTCGGCGACGGCCTGCCGCGGCGCGTCGACGAAGCGCTCCTGAAGGGTGGTCCACTGCACGACGTACTGCTCACGGGCCGCCGACTCCAACGGCAGGAGCCGCAGGTGGCCGTGGAGCTCCACCCGCTCGCGCAGGTCGTGGTGGGCGGCCTCGCTGTCGCCGCCGTGTCGTTCGAGGGTGCGGTGGTACTCGGGGCCGAAGCGCCGCTTGAGGGCGCGCGTGCCGCTGCCCGTGCCCGTGGTGCGGGCCCGGAGCAGGACACCGGCCGCCAGTAGCGCCGCGACCACCGCCGCGATGATGAGAACTGTGGTCAGGGTGGACATGACTGCCTTCCTGGAAGGTGACTCCTGGCTGGCTGTTCGTCACTGCTTGTTGAGGCGCGCCTGACGGTTCGGCTTGCCGCTTCTCGTCCGGCCAAACCAGGCGTGTGCCTGGATTGCCGCCGGGGCGGGTGCGCGGACCGGTGGGCGGGATCGGTCGGCACCGGGCCGCGACGGGGTAGAAGAGCGACATGGACAGCTCCTTCTGGGTCATCGTGGCCGTGGTTCTCGTCGTCGCCGCGGCGGTGTGCGCGGCCGTTCTGCTCGTACGCGTCGTCAAGGCCCGCAAGCTGCTGCTGGACGCAGGCGTCCCGTTGCAGTCCAAGGCGCTGTTCTGGGCGGCGGTCCTCTACACGGTCTCGCCGATCGACCTGATCCCCGACCCGGTCTACCTGGACGACATCGGCGTTCTCCTCGTGGCCCTGCGCACGCTGCACGCGGCGGCCGCCAGAAGCGGGGCCGATCGTAGGGGGCAGCTCGGCTGAGTGTCGCCAGGCGATCACGAGGCGGGTTCCGCGGGTAGGAACCCGTCATGAACGAGGACGAGCGTGGCCGGTCCGAGACCGACGATCTGCTGGCGGGGCTGAGTGTGGACGACCGCCGGCCGGAGCAGCCCGTGCTGCTGGACTCGGCCGGAGCCCCCATCCGGACCTGGCAGGAGAACTATCCGTACGACCGCAAGATGCGGCGCGGCGAGTACGAACGCGCGAAGCGGATCCTGCAGATCGAGCTCCTGAAGCTCCAACGCTGGGTGAAGGAGACAGGGGCCCGGCTCGTCGTGATCTGCGAGGGCCGGGACGCGGCCGGCAAGGGCGGCACGATCCAGCGGTTCACGGAGCGGCTCAACCCGCGTGGCGCCCGGATCGTCGCCCTGGACAAGCCGACCGAGCGGGAGACCGGCCAGTGGTACTTCCAGCGCTACGTCGCCCAGCTCCCCACGGCCGGTGAGATCGTCTTCCTCGACCGCTCCTGGTACAACCGGGCCGGCGTCGAGCGGGTGATGGGGTTCTGCTCGCAGCGGGACTACGAACTCTTTCTGCGGCAGTGCCCGACCTTCGAGGACATGCTGGTCGCCGACGGGATCCTGCTGGTGAAGTTCTGGTTCTCCGTGTCGCGCGCCGAGCAGCGCACCCGCTTCGCCATCCGCCAGGTGGATCCGGTGCGTCAGTGGAAGCTGTCGCCCACGGACATCGCCTCGCTGGACCTGTGGGACGCGTACACCGCCGCGAAGATCGACATGTTCCGGGCCACCGACACGGAGCACGCTCCGTGGACCGTGGTCAAGAGCAACGACAAGCGGCGGGGGCGGTTGGAGGCGATGCGCAGCCTGCTGTGGCGCGTCGACTACGCCCAGAAGGACCACGACGCCGTCGGTGAACCGGACCCCCTGATCGTCGGCGCCGCGGACACTCTCCTGGAATCCGGTGAGGAACGCACCGATCTCTCACCCACCCCGCTGGCCGGCGGCAAGGACCTCGGCCCCGGCCTCCACCCGGGGCCGCCCGAGTAACGCCGTGGGCCGGGTAGGGGCGTGGGCCGGGTAGGGCCGTGGGCCGGTAAAGCCGTGGGTCTGGCCTCGGCCGGCCGGCACGAAGAGAAGGGTCGGGGCTGTCAGCGTCGCAGGAGGGCGCAGACGAAGTCCTCCTGGACGGCGCGAACCTTGGCCAGCAGCTCCGGCTTGAGGCTCTTGCTGGTCTGGGTGTTGATCGAGAAGGTCAGGGACCGCTTGCCGTCCGCCGTACCGACCGCGAGCTGGGTGTAGCCGGGGAAGTTGCCGGTGTGGCCGTAGACCGTGCCGCACCGTGTCGTGTAGCGGAAGATGGCCAGTCCCCCCGCGTTGACGCCGGGGCCGGCGGGCTCCGAGGCGGCGCCGGGGATGAAGGTCCGCTGCTGGCGGCGGGTCTCCCGCGACAGGAAGCCTGGGCCGCCGGCCCAGGCGCGGATGAAGGCGTTCAGGTCCTTCGGTGTCGAGACGATGCCGCCGGAGGCCCAGACGCCCGACGCGCTCAGCACCTCGCTGATGTCCTCGGGCGGGGCGGGCGGCGTCACGTCGTAGCCGTGCAGGTAGGGCCTGGGCAGTCGGTAGCCCTGGGGAAGACTGGTCTGCCGCAGGTCGAGGGGCCGGTACACGAGTTTCTCGAGCAGGCGCTCGTAGGGCTCTCCCGTGACCGCCTCGGCCATCAGCGCGACGGCGATGTTGTCGGAGTTCGAGTACGCGTACTCCGACCCCGCCGGGAACAGCAGGCCTTCGTCGGCGACGAAGTCGAGCAGTCGGCGGGAGTCGAACTGATGCCTGGGGTCGGCCTGCAGGATCTCCAGGAACGCCGGCGCCGTGGAGAAGTCCGGCAGTCCGCTGGTGTGGCTGAGCAGCTGGCGGAGCGTCACCTGATGCCATGCGGCGGGCAGGGACGGCAGGAGCCGGCCGATCGTGTCGTCCAGGTCCAGCTTGTCCCGGTCCACCAGGCGCAGGGCGACCGCCCCGCTGAAGGCCTTGGCGACGCTCGCGATCCGCATGTGGTCGGTCGTACGGGGCGGGCGGCCGGTTCTCGTGTCGGCGACGCCCGCGCGGTAGACCGAGGTCCGGTCGCCCTGCCGCAGCAGCGCGATCGCCCCGGGCGGCCCACCGGCCGTACGGACGAGGTCGTCCAGCCGCTTCTGCAGGGCGCTTTCCGCGGGCGGCGGCGGGCCCGAGGCCTGGACGGGTTGGACGAGCGCGGCGAGCGCCGCGGACGCGGCCAGCGTGGCGACGGCCAGACGCCGACGGGCGCGCGAGGGGGTACGGACTCCAGAGCGTGCCGACACAGGGGCTCCTTCACGGTGATGCGCTACGGGCGGACCCCCTGGCTCAGGGGGTCCGCCCCAGCATCGGACGCACCGTCGGGGCCTGCCTGCCCGGTGCTCCATCCGGCCCAGAGGCGGGGTTGCCCGGCATCGTCGGCCTGCCGGGTCGGCTCCCGACTCCGGGTGCCCGCACTCCGCGGGGAGGGGTCAGCTCACGTGGGACGCCGGGGCACCCGGCGGCGCCTCCTGGCCGCTCGTATCGCGGGGATGGCGCGCATGTATCAATTCCTGAGATGTACACCTGGAGCTTTGACGCAGAGGTGTAGACCAATGCTAGCTTGATGCCGCACCGCGCCCGGACTATCACATTCCGTGAGGTGATGTTGTCGTGACTTCTCCGCAGCGCCATCAACTTCCCCCTGCTCCCGCCTACGTGCGCATCGCGGCTCACCTGGAACGGGAGATCATGCGAGGCCACTTGGCCGCCCACACCAGACTCGCACCGGAACGCGCGCTCGCCGAGGAGTTCGCGGTGAACCGGCAGACCATCCGGGCCGCGCTGCAGTGGCTTCGCGAGCGGGGACTGGTGGTGACCGACCGCCGGGGCACCTACGTGAACGGCGCCGCCAGGCGGCCCCGCACGGAGCGGACGGCGCCGGGTACGCCGTCCGGCGGGCGGGTCGCGCCGGCCGGCGGGCAGGGCGTGCCCGCGTTCCCCCTGGACCTCGTCGGCAGCCTGAGCCGGGGGCACCTCTTCAGCGCTCCGGTGCCGCCCGCGACCGCCGAGTTGCTCGGCATCCCGCCGCACCGCCCGACCCTGACCCACCGCCAGCGCTTCGTCGATCACCACGGCGAGGAGACACACGAGGCGGTCACTCACTTCACCCCCGTGGCCGTCGTGGAGATCCCCGAACTCTCCCGCTACGTCACCCGGTTACCCGTCACCGACCCGGACCTACGGCTTCTGCACCAGTGGCTCGCCCGCGCGGGGATCCGGCCGGCCGTCACCGAGACCGTCACCGTGACCCGCCGCGATCCGCAGGCCGGAACCGGAGCCACACCCGAGATCACCGTCCGCCGACGCCTCCACGACCATCGTGGCCGGCTCCTCGCCGTCACGGACGTGACCTTCCACGACCTCTGGCAGGAGATCACCCTCAGCTACGCGGGCGGGACGGCGGGCAGCCACCACGTACGCCCCGCACCACCGCACGACGACGCTCACGAGCACCGCGCGTCGAGCCGGCACAGCGCTCCGCGTCTCGCCCCGTAGGGGTCAACAGGCCGTCGGCCTACGTCAGGCGGGCCGCTTGAGGGTCTCGGCGAGGCGGTCGAGGCCCCAGTCCAGGTCGGATTCCTCGATGACCAGGGGCGGGGCCAGCCGGATGGTGGTGCCGTGGGTGTCCTTCACCAGGACTCCGCGCTCCAGCAGTCGGCGTGCGACCGCGCTGCCGCTGCCGTGGCTCGGGGGGACGTCGATGCCGGCCCACAGTCCCCGGCCGCGGCTGTCTTCGATCAGTCCCGCCTCGGTCATCTCGTGGAGGCGACTGTGCATCCGGGCGCCGAGTTCGGCGGAACGCCGCTGGAACTCGCCGGTCCGCAGCATCGCGATGACTTCGAGGGCCACGGCGCAGGCCAGCGGGTTCCCGCCGAAGGTCGAGCCGTGCTGGCCCGGGCGCAGGACGCCGAGCACGGCCCGGGAGGACACCACGGCGGAGACGGGGACGATGCCTCCCCCGAGCGCCTTGCCGAGGAGGTACATGTCGGGGGTGACCTGTTCGTGGTCGCAGGCGAAGGTCCGGCCGGTGCGGGCGAGTCCGGACTGGATCTCGTCGGCGATGAACAGGATGTCGCGCGCGGCCGTGAGCTCGCGTACCCGGGCCAGGTAGCCGGGGGGCGGCACGCGTACGCCGGCCTCGCCCTGGACGGGTTCGAGCAGGACGGCGACGGTGTCGTCGCCGAGGACGGCCTCCAGGGCGGCGGCGTCGCCGAACGGCACGGTGTCGAAACCGGGGGTGAAGGGGCCGAAGTCGGCCCGGGCGTCGGGGTCGGAGGAGAAGGAGACGACCGTCGTGGTACGGCCGTGGAAGTTCCCCCCGGCGACGACGACGCGCGCTCGGCCCGCGGGCACGCCCTTGACCTGGTAGCCCCATTTGCGGGCCACCTTGACGGCGGTCTCCACGACTTCCGCGCCGGTGTTCATCGGCAGGACGGTCTCCATCCCGCAGAGCTCCGCCAGTTGGGCGCAGAAGGCGGCGAACCGGTCGTGGTGGAAGGCCCGCGAGGTGAGGGTGATCCGGTCCAGCTGTGCCTTGGCGGCGTCGATCAGCCGCGGGTTGCGGTGACCGAAGTTGAGGGCCGAGTAGCCGGCGAGCAGATCGAGGTGGCGCCTGCCCTCGATGTCGGTGGTCCACGCTCCTTCGGCGGAGGCGATGACGACCGGGAGGGGGTGGTAGGTGTGCGCGGTATGGGCTTCGGCGGCCTGGACCGCTCGGACCGTCGCGGACGCGTCGGGCGCGTCGGGCGCGTCGGGCGCGTCGGGCGCGTCGGTGGCAGCCGTCGTGGCTGCGGTGGCGGTGGTGGATGCCGTGGCGGTGGTGGATGCCGTGGCGGTGGCGGCTGTGCCGGCTGTCGTCGACATGGTGGCTCCGATCCGGTGGGGCGTCAGGGGCGGGTCTGCAGGAAGGGCAGCGCGCGGGGGTGTACGGCGCCGGTGTCGCGGCGCAGCATGTCCGCGTAGCTCTCCCGGCGGACGGCCTCCCGTGCCTCGCCGTCCCGGCAGAAGACGACCGGGAGCCTGCGCGCACCGTTGTAGTTGTTCGCCAGCGAGTAGCAGTAGGCGCCGGTCGCCGGGACGGCGACGATGTCACCGGGGCGCGGCGCGCGCAGGGGGACGTCGCGGATGAGGGTGTCGCCCGACTCGCAGTGGCGGCCGACCAGGTCGCAGCTCTCGCCGCCGCCGACCCGGTCGACCAGTGTGGCCTCGAAACGCTGGCCGTACAGCATCGGTTCGAGGTTGTCGGCCATGCCTCCGTCGACCGCGACCAGCGGGCGCCTGCCCGGCTTGACGGTGACGACGCGGTACAGGGTGACGGCGTGGGGGGCCACCAGCGAGCGGCCGGGTTCGATGAGCAAGCGGGCGTCGTGGGGCAGGAGTGCGCGGGCGGCGTCGGTGAGGGTCCTGACGTACTCCTCGACGGTCGGGGGCTGGTCGTCGTAGGTGTAGCGGACGCCCAGGCCGCCGCCGAGGTCGTACACGGGGTGGCTGCCGAGCCCCGGGAGGGCGGCGATGGCCTCGACGGCGTGCCGGAAGGGGGCGGTGTCCATGAGCTGGGACCCGACGTGCACGTGCAGTCCGTCGAGGCGCAGCCGGGAGCTTCGTCGGACGCGGGCCGCGGCCTCGGTGGCCTGGTCGATCGTCAGGCCGAACTTGGAGCCCCGGTGCCCGGTCATCATCGCGGCGTGGGTGTCGGCGTCGACCTCGGGGATGACGCGCAGGAGCACCGCCTGCCGCCCGTCGGTGACCAGCCTCTCCAGGCGTTCCAGGTCGCGCAGGTTGTCGAGCACGACGGTGCCCACACCGGCGGCGACGGCCATGGCGAGCTCTTCGTCGGTCTTGGCGTTGCCGTGCATGACGATCTGCCCGGGGTCGGCTCCGGCGGCGAGCGCCGTCACCAGTTCGCCGCCTCCGGCGATGTCGACGCCGAGCCCTTCCTCGACCAGCGTGCGGACGACCTCGGTGCAGGGGAAGGACTTCGACGCGAAGATGGCTTGGCTGTTCGGCCAATGCTCGTCGAGGGCCCTGCGGTAGGCGCGCGCCCGGCCGCGCAGGGCGGTCTCGTCGACGACGAGGGCCGGTGTGCCGAACCGTTCGGCGACCTCGCCGAGGTGACACCCGCCGACCACGAGCTGGCCGTTCTCGTCCTGGTGAGAGCCTTCTGGGAAGAGCCCGAGCACGGGGTGGCCGGTCGTGGTCTCAGGTCGGTCGATGAGCATGGAGGGTGCTTCCGTTCGGTTCGGCGGGTGGTCTCCTGTGGCTATCCTGGCAACGCGTCGACGGAAGCGCCGCTGCCGATCGGCCGACGAAACGAGGCTTGCGTTGTCCGATCTCACAATCCCGCTGGACGGCTCCGCCACCCTGGGCGGGGTCGTGGACGGCGCCGGCCCCGCGGGCATCCGTGTGCTCACCGCTCCCGCCGGTCTGGACGTACCCGTGCGGGGCACCGTCATCTACGACGCCGGGGACCGGATGACGGAGTCCCCCGGCGGGCTCCTGCTGCTGGTCGGCGTCGACCCGTCGGATTCCCGTCTGCTCGCCCTGCCCGCCCAGGCCGCCGCCCGAGGCTGCACGGTGGTCGTGGTCAAGCCCCGCGGGGCGGACCCGGCGCCGTTCGTGCGGGAGGCCGAGCGGCAGGGCGTCGCCGTGCTCGCCGCCGAGGACGACCTGCCGTGGCGGAACATCGACGCCGTGCTGAGCTGCGCGCTCACCGGTGCCGGGACGTCGGCGGTCCTCGGAGCCGCGCCGGTGGGGGGCGAGCTGTACGCCCTCACGGATCATCTGGCGTCGGTGGTGGGGGGCGCGGCCGTGGTGGAGGACCTGGCCCGGCGCGTACTCGCGTATTCGAGCGTCCCGGGCGTCCGCATCGACGCCCCTCGCGAACGGGGCATCCTCCAGCGCCGCATCGAGGACCTGCCGGAGCTGCCCGAACAGCCGAGGCAGTACCAGCGGGTCCTCGCCTCCGCGTCGGTGGTGCGGTTCCCGGCCATCGGCGAGGAGCTGCCACGGGCCGCCGTCGCGGTACGCGCCGGCACGCTGCCGCTGGGCACCCTGTGGGTGATCGAGCCGGAGGGCGGCATCTCCGAGGAGGCGGTGGCGGCGCTGTCGGAGACCGCGCGGCTGGTCGCCCCGCACCTGTTGCGGCTGCTGAACCTGCCGGAGGCCGAACGGCGGTTGCGCCGGGAGACGTTCCTGGGGCTGCTGGACTCGGGTTCCGCCCCGGACGAGGCCTGGTCGCTCCTGGGGATCCGTTCGGGGAGCCCGTTCCGGCTGCTCGCCTTCGCGCCGGGCGCGGCGGCGACTGACGGGGAGGCGTTCGCGGTGGCGAGCGCCGCCCTGGCCACGGTAGTCGAGCACACGGAGGCCGAACTGGCGAGGCATGCGGCGGCGCACCGCCCGGACGTCACCGTGGCGGCGACGGGCGGGGTGGTCTTCCTGCTGGTGCCGTACGCGCCGGAGGAAGGGGACGGCAGGCGGTTCGCCGAGGCCGCCCTCGCCGCGGTGCGGCGCGCGGTCTCCCCCGGCATCCGGGCCGCTATGAGCCGGCGTAGCGGGGACACGGGCGCCTCGGTCTCCCTGCGCAGGGAGACCGAGGCGATCCTGCGGGCGACGGCGCACGCTCCCGTCGGAAGCCCGCTGACGACGGTGGCGGACGTACGCCACCGGATCCTGCTCGACCGGATCGGCGACGAGCTGGAGCGTGACCCGTGGCTGCGGCTGTCGGGGATCGACGCGCTGGTCGCCCACGACACCGCACACGACACCAGGTACGGCGCCTCGATCACGGCCTGGCTGGACGAGCTGGGCGACATCGCCACGGCCGCGAACCGGCTGCGGGTGCACCCGAACACACTGCGGCACCGCCTGCGGCGTGCGCGCGACCTGTTCGCCCTCGACCTCGACGATCCCGATGTCCGCCTGGCCGTCTGGCTCGAACTCAGGCGGTCGGCCCAGCCGATGCCCCCGAGGTCTCCGAGGCCGTGACCTCGGGCGTCGCGGCGACGGGCTCCGGGTCGGGTCGTTCCAGCCGCGAGTGGCGCCGGCCGAAGACCGTGTAGAGCCCGGCGGCCAGCAGCAGCCAGACGCCGAACAGGCCCCAGGTGAGCCCGGGCAGCAGCCACGCCAGATAGAGGCAGGAGACGGCGCACAGGATCGGGACGAGCGGGTGCAGCGGCAGCCGGAACGGACGCGGCGCGTCCGGCGCCGTACGCCGCAGGACGAAAACGGCAGCTGCGACGGCGACGAACGCCATGAGCGTGCCGAGACTCGTCAGGTCGGCCAGTTGCCGCAGCGGGACGAACGTGGCCAGGAGGCCCACGCCCGCTCCGACGATCCAGGTGTTCCGGGCCGGGGTGTGCCGCTTGCGGTCGACACGCGAGAAGACCTCGGGGACGAGGCCGTCACGGGCCATCGAGAACAGGATGCGGGTCTGGCCGAAGAGCGTGACGAGCACGACGCTGAAGATCGACACGACCGCTCCGGCGGAGAGCACCAGCGCCGGCCATCCGGTTCCGGTGACGCTGCGGAGGATCTCGGCGAGGACGGCCTCGCCCGCGTCCGCCTGCTCGCCGAACCGCGCGGAGTCCTGTGCGCCGACGCCGGCCAGGGCGACCGCTCCGTACAGGACGGTGACCGCGATCAGCGTGAGCAGGATCGCCAACGGCACGGTGCGGCGCGGGTTGCGAACCTCTTCGCCCGCGGTGGAGACCGCGTCGAACCCGATGAAGGAGAAGAAGACACCGGACGCGGCGAGCGTCACCCCGGCCACGCCGTGCGGGGCGAAGTCGCTGAGCCGGTCGCTGTCGAAGGCCGTGAAGGCGACGGCGACGAAGAGGACGAGGACGCCGATCTTGACGCAGACCATCACCGCGTTGACGATGGCCGACTCCCGGGTGCCGCGGACCAGCAGCAGCGAGCACAGCAGCACCACGGCCAGCGCCGGCAGGTTGACCACACCGCCGGCTCCGGGCGGCTGGCTGATCACGTCGGGAAGCGTGAACCCGAACAACGCGTCGGTGACCTCGTTGAGGTACTGGCCCCAGCTCACCGCGACGGTGGCGACGGCCACCCCGTACTCCAGGATCAGACACCAGGCGACGAGATACGCGGCCCCCTCGCCCAGCGAGGCGTAGGCGTACGAGTACGTGCTGCCGGCGACGGGTACCGCGCCCGCCAGCTCCGCGTAGCACAGCGCCCCCAGGCCGGCCACGACCGCCGCCAGCGCGAACGCGAGGACGACGGCGGGCCCGGCCTTGGGCACGCTCGATCCCAGGACGAAGAAGATGCCGGTGCCCACCACGGAGCTGATGCCGAGCATGGTCAGCTGGCCCAGCCCCATCGTGCGCCGCAACCCGCCGGGCACGCCCTCGTCGTCCGTCTCCCGCACCAGCTGGTCGAGCGGTTTGCGGCGCATGACCGCTCTCGTGAACGTCGGCATCGTCCGTGCTCCTCAAGAATCCGTGCGCCCGGGCACCCGGGCGCTGCACGGATCTTGTAGGCCCGGAAGGAACAGGCCAACGGCACGGCCACCTGACCTCGACGGCGGGTGTTGGCCGATCGGCCATAGACATGCACTGCGGCGCGTGCCGGTCGGTCGATGTCCGGCGTCGCGTACCGCACCCGAGGTACGCGGCGCGGGCGGCCACCGGACGGGGATGCGCAGTTCCGTCCGGCCGTTCCTCAGGAAGCCCGAGGCGTCCGTGGTCAGGGTGGTGGCGGACGAAGGTGAGGCTCCAGGTCGTACACGCGCGTCGCCGTTCCGCCGAGGACCGCCGAGCGTTCGGCATCGCCGAGTCCGGCGGTGAGCGCGCGTGCCGCGTCGACCACCTCGCCGTACGAGGCGGCGAGGAGGCACACGGGCCAGTCGGAGCCGAACATCAGCCGCTCCGCCCCGAAGGCCCCCAGGGCCGTGTCCGCGTACGGGCGCAGGTCGTCGAGCGTCCATGAGCCGCGGCGGGCCTCGGTGACCAGGCCCGAGAGCTTGGCCACGGTGTTGGGCAGGGCGGCCAGCTCCTGGAGGTCCCGGGCCCAGGCGTGGCGCTCTCCGGTGGCCACGGCGGGCTTGCCCAGGTGGTCGAGGACGAAGGTGAGTTGCGGCAGCAGGAAGGCCGCCGACGTCGCCGCGGGCAGCTGGTGCGGAAGGATCACCAGGTCGTAGGCGAGTCGCGCTTCGGCCACGGCGTTCAGGCCGCGCAGCACGTCCGGACGCAGGAGCCACAGCGGATCGGGCTCGCTCTGGACCTGGTGGCGGATGCCCACCAGCCGTTCTCCGCCGGGCAGTTCGCGGAGGCGGGCCAGTTCGTCGGCCACGTCGGGGGCGGTGAGGTCGGTCCATCCCACGACCCCGCCGACGAGGTCGTGGTCCGCGGCGAGCGCGAGGAGTTCGGGGGTCTCCTCGGCGGTGGTGACCGTCTGCACCAGGACCGTCGCCTCCACCCCGGCGGCCCGCACCTCCGGTTCGAGGTCGCCGATGCCGAAGTTCCGGCGCAGCGGCGCCAGTTCGTCGCCCTCGATCCAGTCCTGGTCCCGTACGGACAGGTCCCAGACGTGGTGGTGGGCGTCCACGATCCGCATGCCGCTCACAGCTCCCAGACCACCGGGAGGCCGGCGTCCGTACCGTCGGCGCTGTAGTCGTGCGCGACGTCGAGCAGATCGGCCATCCGGGCCTGCCAGGCGACGTTGACCGGGAGCCGCTCCAGCTCGGCGAGCAGCTTGGCGTAGTCCTCGCACTCGAGGAGGTGGAAGAGGTCCGAGCCACTGCGCCAGATCGTCCAGGACGTCGCCCCGGCCGCGCGAATCGCGTCGGTCAGCGCCCGCGGCACGGCGCGGTGGGCGTTCTCGTACTCCTCGATCCGGTCGACGCGGACCCTGGTGTGCAGGGCGATCCTCATGACGGCTCCTCGGTGGAACGGGCGGCGACGACAACGACGTCCAGGACGCGCGGGCCGTGGACGCCCTCGACGCGGTCGAGTTCGATGTCGCTGGTGGCGGACGGTCCGGAGATGAAGGTGAGCGGGGCGGCGGGGTCGAGGCGGGCGAGTGCCTCGGGCACGTCTCCCGCGATCTGCTCCTCACGGACCACGCACAGGTGGTGGTCGGGCAGCAGCGACAGGGCGCGGCGCCCCTGCCCCGGCCCCGCGTCCAGGACGATCGTGCCGGTGACGGCGATGGCGACCGCCACCGTGGTCAGCACCGCGTCGGCGCTCTCCAGGGCCTCCCACGACAGGGGCGGGACGTCGCCGAGGCGGGCGACGTCCCCGTCGGGCAGCAGGTCGACGGGGAAGCCGTCCGGTACGACGACGCTCCGCGCCCCCCGCTCGGCGAGCGCCGACGCGAGGGTGCCCGCCACCCGCTCCTCCGTCGTGCGGATCACGGTCGCCCGGTGGTCCGCGACCCGCTCGACGAACAGGGCCACCGGGTCGGGGCCCGCGTGGCTTCTCCGGTACGCGCGGGGAACCGGGACGCTCTCGGGTGTCTCGGTCGCCGGTACGTCGGCCAGGGCGGCCGTGATCCGGGCGAGGACGGTCTCCCGCGCTCTCATCCTTCCCCTCCTTCTCGGGTACGTCGCCACCAGCCGCGGAAGGACTCGCGGGGCGGCACAGGGGTGTCCCGCGTGTCCGACCAGCGACCGAGGGGGCCCGGGAGCCGGCCGATGCGGCCGCGCCGGAACAGCAGCCGTGCGGTGAGACCGCCGGCCCGCTGGGCCAGCGTCAGGCGGCCGGGTGAGCGCAGGACCGCTGCCGCCACGCGCATGACCAGGGACTCGGCTGTGGGCACGAGCCTCTCGGCCGCCTTCGCCTCGACGGCCTTCGCGCGCAGATGGACCAGGATCTCCGGGATGTCGATGCGGACCGGGCAGGCGTCGTAGCAGGCGCCGCAGAGCGTGGAGGCGAACGGCAGGGTGTCCGCGTGCTCGACCCCGACGAGCTGCGGGGTGAGCACCGCGCCGATCGGGCCGGGGTAGACCGAACCGTAGGCGTGGCCGCCGGTCCGTTCGTACACCGGGCAGACGTTGAGGCAGGCCGAGCAGCGGATGCAGGCCAGGGCCTGCCGTCCGACGGTGTCCCCCAGGGTGGCGGTGCGGCCGTTGTCCAGCAGGACGAGATGGAACTCCTGCGGCCCGTCGCCGGGGGTGACTCCGGTCCACATCGAGGTGTACGGGTTCATCCGCTCGCCCGTGGAGGAGCGGGGCAGCAGTTGCAGGAAGACGTCGAGGTCGGCGAAGGAGGGCAGCACCTTCTCGACACCCATCACGGTGATGAAAGTGTCGGGCAGTGTCAGGCACATGCGCCCGTTGCCCTCGGACTCCACGACGCAGACCGTGCCCGTGTCGGCGGCTGCGAAGTTGGCGCCGGAGACGGCGACCCGGGCTCGGAGGAACTTCTCCCGCAGGTGCAGCCGGGCGGCCTCGGCGAGTTCGCGCGGGTCGTCGGTCAGCCCGGCGGGGGCGGCCCGCCCCCACTTCCCCATCTCC
Organism: Streptomyces sp. NPDC090127; assembly: GCF_044746945.1. Taxonomy (NCBI): domain Bacteria; kingdom Bacillati; phylum Actinomycetota; class Actinomycetes; order Kitasatosporales; family Streptomycetaceae; genus Streptomyces; species Streptomyces sp. NPDC090127. The sequence goes on from NZ_JBIVDE010000003.1 coordinate 256,646, forward strand.
CGGCGGAAGATGTCGCGGATCTCGGACCTGCCCCGGTGGATCGCCGGGACCAGGATGTGCGACGGCCGGTCCTCGCCGAGCTGCACGATGAGCTCGGCGAGGTCGGTCTCGTAGGCACGGATTCCGGCGGCCTCCAGGGCCTCGTTGAGGCCGATCTCCTGGGTGGCCATGGACTTGACCTTGAGGACCTCTGCTTCCCCGGTGGCCCGGACCAGATCGGTGACGATGCGGTTGGCCTCGTCGGCGTCGGCCGCCCAGTGGACCTGGCCGCCCGCCTTGGCGACCGACTCCTCCAGCCGCACGAGATGGTGGTCGAGGTGGCGCAGGGTCCTGCGTCTGACGGCCTCGCCCGCCTCGCGCAACTGCTCCCAGTCGTCGAGTTCGGCGGTCACGGCGAGGCGCCTGTCGCGGATCGTGGTCGTGGCGCGGCGCAGGTTGACGCGGAGCCGGGTGTCGGCGAGGGCCGCGCGGGCGGCGTCGGGGAACGCCGGGGCGCCGAGCCACACCACGTTGTCGGTGCCGGTCATCGGCGGGCTCCTTCCGCCGGGGTGGTCTCCGTGGAGGCGAGGATCTGCGCGAGGTGGAGGGAGCCGATGCCGGTCCGCAGCCGGGAGAGTCCGCCGCCGATGTGCATCAGGCAGGAGTTGTCCCCGGCGCACAGCACTTCGGCCCCGGTCTCCTGCACGTGACGCATCTTGTCGGCGAGCATGGCCTGGGAGGTGTCGGCGTTCTTCAGGGCGAAGGTGCCGCCGAAGCCGCAGCAGGACTCCGCCGCGGGCAGCTCGACCAGGTCGATGCCCTCGACCCCGCGCAGCAGCCGGAGCGGTCGGTCGCCGACCCTCAGCATCCGCAGCGAGTGGCAGGTGGGGTGGTACGTGACGCGGTGCGGGAAGTACGCGCCGACCTCGGTCACGCCCAGCACGTCGACGAGCAGCTCGGACAGCTCGTACACGCGGGGGGTTACCCGGTCGACCTCGGTGACCAGGTCCGCGTCGCCGTACTGCCGGGCGACGGTCGCGTGGTGGTGGCGGATCATGCCGGCGCAGGAGCCGGAGGGGGTCACGACCGCGTCGTAGGCGGCGAAGGTGTCGGCGAAGCCGCGCACCATGGGCAGGGTCGCCGACCGGTAGCCGGTGTTGAAGTGCATCTGACCGCAGCAGACCTGGGCCCGTGGGAAGTCGACGGTGTGACCGAGCCGTTCGAGCAGGGCGACGACGGCCCTGCCGGTCGCGGGGAACATCGTGTCGTTGAAGCAGGTGACGAAGAGGGCGATGCGCACGGCTACGTCCCCTCCGGCACCGGGACGTCGTCCGGCAGGAGGCCTTCGGCGCGCAGCTCGGCCCACACGTCCGGAGGAAGCGGGCGGGCGAGCTGTTCGGCGGCGTCGCGGACCTCGTGGGCGGAGCGGGCGCCGACGAGCACGCTCGCCACGGCCGGATGGCCGAAGGGGAAGCGCAGGGCGAGGGCGCGCAGGGGGACGCCGTGGCGTTCGGCCACGGCCTTGAGGCGCAGCGCGCGGTCCAGGACGTCCTGTGGCGCGGCGGCGTAGTCGAAGGTCGCGCCGGGCCGGGGGTCCGCGAGCAGTCCGGAGTTGAACACCCCGCCGATCACGACGCTCTTGCCACGTGCCGCCGCCTCCGGCAGGAGACCGGTGAGGGCGCTCTGGTCGAGCAGGGTGTAGCGGCCGGCGCACAGCACCACGTCGACGTCGGTGTCCCGGACGAACCGGGTCAGCATCGCGGTCTGGTTCATGCCCGCGCCGATCGCCCCGATCACACCCTCGCCGCGCAGCCGTTCCAGCTCCGGGTATGCCTGGCCGAAGGCCTCGCGGGCGTGGTCGTCGGGGTCGTGGAGGTAGACGACGTCGATGCGGTCGTGGCCGAGACGGCGCAGGCTCTCGTGGATGCTGCGGCGCACTCCGTCGGCGGAGAAGTCCCAGACACGGAGGTGGGTGGCCGGGACCGCGAAACCGTCGGCGAGGTCGTCCCCGCCTCCCGTGACGGGCCGGAGCAGGCGGCCGACCTTGGTGGAGAGGACGTACTCCCCGCGCGGGCGGGTGCGCAGCGCGGAGCCGAGGCGTTCTTCGGAGAGGCCGAGGCCGTAGTGCGGGGCGGTGTCGAAGGAACGGATGCCCGCGTCCCAGGCGGCGTCGACGGCGCCGGCCGCCTGGGCCGTGTTGACCGGGGTGTAGAGATTGCCGAGGGCGGCGGCGCCGAAGGAGAGCGTGGTGACGTCGACCTTGCTGGAGCCGAGGGAGTGGTGTCGCACGGGCGTGGTGCCTCTCATTTCTCTGCCGGGCGCAGGCGGAGTCCCTGCATGCCGCCGTCGACGGCGAGCGCCGTGCCGGTGACGGACGCGGCGGCCGGGCTCGCCAGGTAGACGATGGCAGCGGCGACCTCGGCGGCGGCGACAAGGCGCCCGGTGGGCTGCCGCGCGTCGAGCGCGGTCCGCTCGGCCGCCGGGTCGTCGGCGGCGTCGAGGAGCCTGCCGACCCAGGGGGTGTCGACCGTTCCCGGGTTCACGCAGTTGACCCGGATTCCCTCACGGACGTGGTCGGCGGCCATGGCCAGGGTCAGCGAGAGCACGGCTCCCTTGCTGGCGCTGTAGAGGGCCCGCTGGGGCAGCCCGGCGGTGGCGGCGATCGAGCAGGTGTTGACGACGGCGGGCGCCGCGGAGGCGCGCAGGTGTGGCAGGGCGGCGCGGGTGGTGCGGACGATGCCGAGCAGGTTGACGTCGAGGACGTGGTGCCACTGGGCGTCGTCGTTGTCCTCGACGGTTCCGACGGCGCCGATGCCGGCGTTGTTCACCAGGACGTCGATGCCGCCGAGCGCGGCGGCCGCGTCGGCGACGGCCGACCGTACGGACGCGTCGTCGGTGAGGTCGGCCTTGTGGCCGAGCAGGGGCGCGGGCAGGCCGTCGGGGGCGAGATCGAGCACGGCGACGGAGGCGCCGCGCGCGGCGAGCAGTTCGGCGGTGGCCAGTCCGATGCCGGACGCGCCGCCGGTGACGACGGCGCGCAGGCCGGTGAGGTCGCTCATGCCGGGGTCCCTTCGTGGGCGGATGCGGTGTCTGCCGCGCGGTCGGAAGCAGCGTCTGCCGCGCGGTCGGCGGTCCAGAAGGTGCCGTCGGGGTAGACGTACGCCTCGATCGACCCTTGGTGCATCTCGGCGGAGAAGCCGGGCGCGAGCGGGGCGCGGTAGTGGCCGTCGCGGATCTCCACGGGGGTCAGGAAGTGCTCGTGGAGGTGGTCGACGAATTCGACGACCCGGTTCTCGGTGGTGCCGGAGAGGGCGACGTAGTCGAACATCGACAGGTGCTGGACCAGTTCGCACAGGCCGACGCCGCCCGCGTGCGGGCAGACCGGTACGCCGTGGTGGGCGGCGAGCAGCAGGATCGCCAGGTTCTCGTTGACCCCGCCGACGCGCGCGGCGTCGATCTGCAGGATGTCGAGGGCGCCGGCCTGCAGCAGCTGCTTGAAGACGATCCTGTTCTGCACGTGCTCACCGGTGGCGACCTTCACGGGGGCCACCGCCCCGCGTACGGCCGCGTGGCCGAGGATGTCGTCGGGGCTGGTGGGCTCCTCGATCCAGTACGGATCGAACTCGGCGAGCGCCTTGGTCCACTCCACCGCCTCGCCGACGTTCCAGCGCTGGTTGGCGTCGATGGCGATACGGATGTCCGGTCCGACGGCCGCGCGAGCCACGCGCATCCGGCGGATGTCGTCCGCGAGGTCGGCACCGACCTTGAGCTTGATCTGGGTGAATCCGGCGGCGACGGCTTCCCGCGCGAGCCGGGTGAGCTTCTCGTCCGAGTAGCCGAGCCAGCCGGGCGAGGTGGTGTAGGCGGGGTAGCCGCGCTCGCGAAGCGAGGCCGTACGCTCGGCTCCACCGGCTCTGCCGCGGCGCAGCAGTCCGAGCGCGTCCTCGGGGGTGAGGACGTCGGCGATGTAGCGGAAGTCGACCTGGGAGACGAGCCATTCGGGCTCGGCGTCCGCGAGGAACTGCCAGAGCGGCTTGTCGGCGCGCTTGGCGGCCAGGTCCCAGACGGCGTTGAGGACGGCGCCGACGGCCATGTGCATCACCCCCTTCTCCGGGCCGAGCCAGCGCAGTTGGCTGTCGCCGATCAACGCACGGCTCAGCGAGCCCGGGTCGGCGCACAGCTCGCCGACCGGCAGGCCGACGAGGTGCGGGCGCAGCGCGTCGAGTGCGGCGACCTGGACGTCGTTGCCGCGCCCGATGGTGAAGGTGAAACCGTGGCCTTCGAGGCCGTCGCCCGCGTCGGTGCGAAGCACGACGTAGGCGGCGGAGTAGTCGGGGTCCGGGTTCATGGCGTCGGACCCGTCCAGCTCCCGCGAGGTGGGGAAGCGGATGTCGTAGGTGTCGACCGCGACGAGACGGGCGGCGGATGCGGTCATGGTGACCTTTCTGGTACTCGGGCTGCTGGGCGCTCGGGCAGGCCTTCCGCTCCAACCGCTGGGCCGTCGGGCTGCTGGGTGCTCGGGCTGTCAGGCCTGGGCGAAGCTCTGGCGCTGGTCGCCGAGCCCGTCGATGGACAGCTCGACGGTGTCGCCGGGGCGCAGGTACGGAGTGCCGGGCAGACCGAGGGCCACGCCGGCCGGGGTGCCGGTGTTGATGACGTCGCCGGGCTCCAGCACCATGTAGTTGCTCAGGTACGCGACGAGATGGCCGACCTGGAAGATCATGTCCCGGGTGGAGCCGCGCTGGCGCGGGACGCCGTTGACGGTCAGGTGCAGGGCGAGGTCCTGCGGGTCGTCGATCTCGTCGGCCGTCACGAGCCAGGGGCCGAGCGGGTTGAAGGTCTCGCAGGACTTGCCGAGGTCCCACTGCGGCGAGTAGTCGAGCTGGAACTCCCGCTCGGAGACGTCGTTGCTGATCGCGTACCCGGCGATGTGACGCAGGCCCTCTTCGGGGTTCTCCAGGTACCGGGCCCGGCGGCCCACGACGACCGCGAGTTCGACCTCCCAGTCCGTCCTGGCCGAGCCGCGCGGGATGAGCACGTCGTCGTACGGGCCGACGACGGTTCCGGGGTCCTTCATGAAGACGACCGGGCGGGGCGGGACGGGCGCTCCCGTCTCCTCGGCGTGGTCGCGGTAGTTGAGGCCGATGCAGACGACCTTCCCGGGCCGGGCGACGGGAGCACCGACGCGCAGGCCCAGCGGGTCCACCTCGGCGAGCGCGCCCTCCTCGACGGCGGCTCGTACGCGGTCGAGGCCGCCCGAGGCGAGGAAGGCTCCGTCGATCTCGCCGGTGACGGGGGTGAGGTCCCACACGCGGCCGTCGTCGGTCCGAACGGCCGGCCGTTCGGCGCCGGGGGCGCCCAGGCGCATCAGCTTCACTGGTCGGTCTCCTCGCAGCAGGGAAAGGGGCGGGGCCGCACCGCACCGTGGACGGGGCGGTTCAGGGCGGCGGGCCCCACCCGCCCGGGACCCGTGGCCACGGCCTCGTCCTCGGCCGCGGGGGCGGCACGGGACCACGGCCGGGCAGCAGGAACCCGGGGCCGGGGCGCAAGCCGTACGCGCTCTCGGTCGACCTAGATTTATCAGACCACTTGGCGCCAACAACACCCCGGAGGCCGGAAAATCCTCCACGGAAACACAAGTGGTCCGACCACTTCGCTCGCTAGACTGCCCGAATCGGACAAGGGAGAGAATCGGTGGAGGAGCGCACCCCCGCCAGGGGAACCGTGACCCAGCGCGCGATCGAACAGATCAAGGCGATGATCGCGGACGGCGAATTGCAGCCCGGGGACCGGCTGCCCACGGAGCGGGACCTCGCCACGCAGTTGGGCCTCTCCCGCAGCTCGATGCGGGAGGCGGTCCGCGCGCTGACGGTGATGGGCGTGCTGGAGGCACGGCACGGCTCCGGGATCTACGTGACCCGGCTCGGGGCCGGGGATCTGCTGGAGACCTTCGGTGTGGTCGCGGAGCTGTCGCGCGGGGAGCAACTCGTCGAACTCCTGGAGATCCGGCGCGTCCTGGAGTCCACCGCCACCGCGCTGGCCGCGGCCCGGATCGACAAGGACCAGCTGGCCGTCGTGACCGGGCACCTGCACGCGATGGAGGACACCGAGGACCCGGAGGAGATCCTCGCCCACGACCTGGCCTTCCACCGGGCGATCAACGCGGCCTCCGGCAACGAGACCATGGCGGCCGTCCTCGAAGGGCTGTCGACCCGGACGTTCCGTGCGCGCGTCTGGCGCGGCCACGCGGAGGAAGGCGCGTTCGAGCGCACACGTCGCGGCCACGCGGCGATCCATCGCGCCCTGGCCGCGCGCGACCCGGAGGCGGCGCGGGCCGCCGCCGCGGCGCACGTCGGCGAGGTCGAGGAGTGGATGCGCTCCCGCCCGGACACGGAGCCCCTCGGCCGTGAGGTGAAAACGGACCAGTGAGGGTGAGCGCCGCCCACGCGCGGGGCCGTCGGCCCGGCCTAGCGTGAGGGAAGCGGGAACACCCCGCACTCCACCGCTCCACCGCCACCGAGGACTGATCCCATGCCCATGCAACCCTGGTTCCCCGATGCCAAGTTGGGCATCTTCCTGCACTACGGCATCTACGCCGTCGACGGCGTGCCCGAGTCCTGGTCGTTCTACAGCGGGCAGGTTCCGCACGAGCGGTACATGCGGCAGCTGGACGGCTTCACCGCCTCCGCGTACGAACCGAAGGCCTGGGCGGAGCTCTTCGCCCGCGCCGGTGCCCGGTACGCCGTGCTGACCGCGCGCCACCACGACGGCGTGGCCCTGTGGGACACCGGCCACGGCGACCTGAACGTCGTACGGCACACGCCCGCCGGACGCGACCTCGTGGCCGGATACGCCGAGGCGCTGCGCGAGAAGGGCCTCAAGGTCGGTCTGTACTACTCCCATTCGGACTGGAACCACCCCGACTACGCGAGTGTGGTCCACCCCGAGCCGCCGAACGAGAGCGTGGCCACCCACCCCCTCGTCACCCCGAAGGACGGGGTCGAGGACCCGGAGGCCTGGGCCCGCTTCGTCGCGTACCGGGACGGCCAGGTCGGTGAGCTGGTCTCGCGGTTCCGCCCCGATCTGCTGTGGTTCGACGGCGAGTGGGAGCGCAGCGAGGAACAGTGGGGCATGCGGGCGCTCGCCGAGCGGATCCTCGCCGGAAACCCCGAGACGGTCCTCAACGCGCGCATGCTCAGTCACGGCGACTACGCCACGCCGGAGCAGGGCGTGCCGCTGCTGCCGCCGGACGGGCCGTGGGAGCTCTGCCTGACGATGAACGATTCCTGGGGCTATCAGCACCAGGACCACAACCAGAAGTCGGTCCGCCAGCTGGTGCGCTATTTCACGGAGACCATCGGCATGGGCGGCAATCTGCTGCTGGCCGTCGGCCCCCGGGAGGACGGCACGATCCCGGCGGAGCAGGTCGAGCGGCTGGAGGGGCTCGGGGCCTGGATCGCTCTCCACGAGCGGGCGGTGTACGGGACGGTGGCCGGGCTGCCGGCCGGGCACCACTACGGGCCCAGCACGCTCTCCGCCGACCGACGCACGCTCTATCTGGTCTGCTTCGACGCCCCGCGCGAAGCGGTCTCGCTGCGCGGCCTGCGCAACAAGGTGGAGCGGGTGACCGTGCTCGGCACCGGCGCCGAGCTGGCCCACCGGGTCACCGGCGGACTCCAGGACGTGCCGGGCGTGTGCTGGATCGACGCTCCGGAAGCGGCGGACGTCGACGGGTCCGCGACCGTGCTGGCCGTCGAACTCGACGGCGAGCTCGACCTCTACCGGGGCACGGGCAGGAGCTGACCCCGTTGGTGGTGCCCGGCGGACGACGACCCCGCCGGGCACCACGGCTCGGCTCCGCTCAACCGCCGGCGCGAACCGCGCGCGGAGACGCGCCCAGTTCGCGCCGGCACGCCTTGTTGAAGGCCTGCAGGTCGTCGATGCCGACCGCCGCCGCCACCGCGGGGATCGACAGGGTCGACTCGCGGAGCAGGTGCCGTGCCCGCTCCATGCGCCGCTGCCGGAGATACGCCACGACGGTGGTGCCGGTCTCGGCGCGGAAGAGCCGCAGCAGATGGTTGTGCGACACGCCCGCGGCCCGCGCCACCTCGGGGACGAGGAGCCGCTCCGCGAGATGCGACTCGATGTACGCGACGGCGGCGGCGAACGAGGCGTGCGGACCGCTCTCGCGGCCGTCCGGCTCGGCGAGCCGGGCCAGCTCCCACAACGCCGTCCAGACGTGGGCGTCGGCGCGGCGCGGGATGCGCGGCGCGACCGCGATGGCCCGCAGCAGGAGCTCCGACAGGACCGGCGTCAGCGCACCCGTGTCCTGGACGACGGGAAGGGTGACCGGCGGGGTGGGCGGGAGGGTGGCCGGCAGGGCGGTCGGCGCCTGCGCACCGGGCAGGCCCAGGTGGGCATACAGATGCTCGGACCGCCCGCGGTAGCGGTAGCGCACCTCCGCCCCCGGCGGCACCAGCGTCACGTACCCCGGCCGGATGACGTGGAGCACGCCGTCGACGACGAGTTCGGCGGTGTACCGGTAGAGGTGCAGCTGCCACAGGTCCGGGAGCCGGAACACGTCGACCGGACTCGTCGTGCCGTGGACCCCGACCCCCAGGCTCAGCACCCGCGGCGGCTCGTCCAGCCGGACGGCCACGGTCCGGCCGGGTCGGACCCAGGGACTCTCAGACACGCGGAAAATCTACCAGTTCGCTCCCCGGTGGCCGCCGGTACGCGGACCTCGTGCGGGTGGTCCCGAAACCGTCGAGGGCCATAGATCAGCCCTCCCCGCCCGCCAACTGGACCAGCGAGATGAGGACTTCCTTGCCGGACTCCCGATCCCGCGCGTCGCACAGGACCACCGGCGTTCCCGGGTCCAGGTCGAGCGCGTCCGCGACCTCCCGCGCGCTGTAGTCCCGGGCGCCGTCGAAGCAGTTCACCGCGACCACGAAGGGCAGGCGTCGGCGCTCGAAGTAGTCGATGGCCGGGAAGCAGTCCACAAGACGGCGGGTGTCCGCGAGAACCACGGCTCCCAGCGCGCCCCGGGCGAGTTCGTCCCACAGGAACCAGAAACGGCCCTGCCCGGGCGTGCCGAAGAGGTAGAGCGCCAGGTCGTCGGAGACGGTGATGCGTCCGAAGTCCAGGGCCACCGTGGTCGTGCGCTTGTCCGCGACCCCGTCGAGGCTGTCCGTCGGACGGCCGGCCTCGGTGAGGATCTCCTCGGTGTTCAGCGGCCGGATCTCGCTGACCGATCCGATCAGGGTGGTCTTGCCGACCCCGAATCCGCCGGCCACGAGGATCTTCAGGGCGACGAAAGGGACGTCAGAGGGCTCGGAGTCCATCGATCACTCTCTTGAGGATGCGCGAGTCGGGGAGTTGGGCGGGAGGGACGGGCGGGGTGACGCGGATGAGGCCGGCGTGGAGCAGGTTCCCGAGCAGCACCCGGACGACGGCGAGCGGAAGACCCGCCTCGGAGGCCATGTCCGCCACGGGGCGCGGCCTTGCCCCGCAGAGCCGGTGGAGTTGGGCCTCCTCCGGCGAGAGCAGCGGAGCGCGGTCCGGTGGGACGCAGCCGTGCACCAGGGTCATCAGATCGAACTGCTCGGCGCCGGCGGGCCGCGCCCGACCCGAGGTCATCGCGTAGAGGCGCACCAGCGGGCCGGCGTCGTCGTCGTACCAGCGTCCGTCGTCGTCACTCATCGACGCCCGGCACGACGGCCCCTTCGTCGCGTGCCGGTGTGCCGAGGTGGGCACCGACGCGCTTGACCAGCCGGGCCATCTCGTAGGCCACCAGGCCCACATCGGCGCCGGCCTCGCTGAACACCGCGAGACACGATCCCTCCCCCGCCGCGACGACGAAGAGGAAACCGTCCTCCAGCTCCACCAGCGTCTGGATGACGCCACCGGCTCCGAAGTGGCGGCCGGTTCCCTTGGCGAGGCTGTGGAATCCGGAGGCGATGGCGGCGAACCGCTCGGCGTCGTCCCGGCCGAGCCGGGCCGACGTGCCGACCGGCAGCCCGTCGCCGGAGAGCACGATCACATGTCTGATCTCCGGTACATGGGCGACCAGTTCCTCCAGAAGCCAGCCGAGGTCACCTGACCGGTACAGACTGCTGTTGCCGTTCATCGGCTCTCTCCTTCACGTTCTGGCGTGTGCTCGCCCGCCGCTCCCGGCCTCGTGGGGCGGTCCACGGTGCCGCGGGCCCAGCCGGCGCGGAACGACGCCATGGTGGCGCGCGCCTGTTCCGGGGAGCGGCGCGGGCCGAGGTCCTTCGGCGGTTCGTACGTCTCCCCGATGCCCTCCCCCTCCAGATCCCGGCGGCGGGCGCGGCGGGGCAGGGGAGCCTTGTGTCCGGACGTCGGCTCGGGAGCCGGATCCACGGGGAGGGGGCGGGGGTTCGGTGCGGCGGAGACCGCGGGGGCCACGGGCTCCGGAGGCGCCATGGGCGGCGGCGGTGGCATGGGCGGTGCGGGTGTCACAGGCGCCGGTGGCACGGAGGGCGCGGGTGCCCCAGGCGCCGGTGGCATGGGCGGTGCGGACTCGACCGCCGGCGGCGCTTCGGTTACGGCGTGTGGGCGGGCGGCGTGTGGGCGGGCGGCGTGCCGCCCCGGCGGGCGCCGGCGCGGGAGCCGGGTGCCGGCGGGGGCCTCGTCCGGGCCCTCGGGGCCTTCGTGCCGCCCGGCCTCGCCGAGGAGGGCCGTCGGCAGCAGGACCACGGCGACGACACCCCCGTACACCGAGGGCCGCAGCCCCACGCGGGCGTCCAGCCGGTGGGCGAGCCGGTTCACCACGAACAGGCCGAGCTGTCCGCTCTCGAGCAGGTCGACGCGTCCGGTGTCCTCGATCCGGCTGTTCGCCTCGGCGAACCCCTCGGCACTCATGCCGAGTCCCCGGTCCTCGATCTCCAGCACGACTCCTGCTCCCACCCGCTGGCCCCGCACCTCCACCTTGGTCTGTGGCGGCGAGAAGGCGGTGGCGTTCTCGACGAGTTCGGCGACGAGATGCGTGAGGTCGGCCACCGCGCCGCCGTGCAGCCGTACGCCGGGAATCTCGTGGACCACCACCCGGCCGAAGTCCTCGACCTCGGCGACGGCGGCCCTGACCACGTCCATCAGACCGACGGGCCGACGCCAGCCGCGTCCGGGAGCGGCGCCGGCGAGGATGATCAGGCTCTCGGCGTGCCGCCGCATCCGGGTGGTCAGGTGGTCGAGCCGGAACAGGTCCTCCAGCTCCACCGGGTCCTCGTTGCGCCGTTCCATGGTGTCCAGGAGCGTGAGCTGGCGGTGCAGGAGGGCCTGGCTCCGGCGTGCCAGGTTCACGTAGACGCCGGAGAGCCCGTGGAGCACCTGGGCTCGTTCCGCCGCCGACTCGACCGCGGCCCGGTGGACCGCGGCGAGCGCCGCGCCGACCTGTCCGATCTCGTCGTCACGGTGACCGCGTGGCGGGGCCACCGCGTCGACGTCGACGGTGTCGCCGGCGTGCAGGCGACGGATGGTCTCGGGGAGTTCGCGTTCGGCGAGCGTGAGGGCGGAGTCGCGCAGGTCGGTGAGTTCGCCGACGAGGCCCCGGCCGATCCGCACCGAGATGAGGAGCGAGAGCAGGACGCCGAGGAAGCCCAGCACGACGGCGATCCCGGAGCCGCCGAGGACGGCGAACGACACGGGGTCGGCGCTCTCGACCGCGGCCGTGCTCGCCCTCGTCTGGGCCGCGCCGAGCTGCTGGAGGACCGCGCGGGCCGGCTCCTGCCAACGGGCGTCCTCGGCCACCGTCCTGGCAGCGGGTGCGCTGCCGGCGGCCAGGATCCTGTCCTCGACGGACCGCAGGGCGCGCATGTCGGTGCCGGTCAGTACCGTCCGGTACGCGGCGGCGTCCTGCGGCCGCAGGTCGTCGACGGCTGCGGCGAGCAGCCGACGCTGTGTGTGGGCCGAGCCCACGAACTCCCGGTACTGCGCGGGGTCGAAGCGTCCCACCGTCTGCACGGCGTTCATCAGGGCATCCTCACGGGCGATCATCTCGCGAGCCCAGGCCAGCTCGTGGACGACCCGCGCGGCGGAGGCGTGCGCGGGATCGTGCAGCGCGGCCAGTGAGCCCTGAAGCGCGAGGGCGTGCTCGATCACGGTGCCGTACGCGTCGTAGACGGTCTCCCACGCGTCGCCCGCCCGCCGTGTCTGCTCGCGCAGGGCGCCCAGCCGGTCGAGGTCCGCGACGAGTCGGTCCACGCGCCCCGCGAAGTCGCCGTCGATCTCCTGGACGTCCAGGGTGCTCCCCTCGGCGCCCCGGCGCAGTGCGGTGGCGGCCGCGTCGGTGTCCTTCTCACGGCTGCCCTGGGACTCCGTCCGTTCCGTGCCGGTTCCCGCGAACTGACGCAGGGCTCCGGCACGTTCGGCCTGCACGGCGGCCACGAGGGAGTCGACCGGCTGCAGCAGTGTGGTGTTCGCCTCCTTGTAGGCGTTGAGTTCCGAGACGTTGCGCGCCGTGGTGACGGTCGCGAACGCCCACAGCGCCATCAGGGACACGGCGGGGACCATCAGGAGGCAGACGGTCTTCGCCCGGATCGAGCGTGGCACCAGAATTGCGCTCATCGGTTCCTCGAACAGTCAGGGGCGGGGGTCACGGTCACGGCTTGGCCGTCGCACGGCCGACCGCGGCTTCCGGGGTGCGCGACGAGCCGACGCCGACGGCGGCTCCCCTCGCCGGTCGCGCGGTCGGTGACAGGGCGACGAACGCCGAGGCCAGGAAGAGGAACGAGCCGAGGACGACGGCGAGCGGGAACACGAAGTCCATGGCCGTCACCCCGTCCAGCGCCTCGCGGGCCGGTGCGAGGGTGATGCGCACGGCGGCCATGCCCGTGTAGTGCATGCTGCTGACGGCGATGCCCATGACCAGCGAGGCGATCACCGCGCCGGCCGTACCCCGGACCTCGAGTGCCGCCCAGAGCGCGGCGGTCGCCGCCGCGACCGCGATGGCGAGGGAGAGTGCCACCAGGGTGGGGTCGTAGCCGACGCTGCCGTTCAGCCGGAGCGCGGCCATGCCGAGGTAGTGCATCGCCCCGACGCCGATCCCGGTGCCCAGGCCGCCGAGCAGCAAGGAGCGTGCGCGGGAGCGGCCGTAGCCGACGGTGAGGACCCCGGCGCCCACGACGGCCATGGCCACCACGAGGCTGAGGACGGTGAGCGGCACGTCGTAGCGGATCGCGGATCCGGCGACGCCGAAGCCGAGCATCGCGATGAAATGCATGGTCCAGATACCCGAACCGATCGCGGCGGTCGCCGTCAGAAGCCAATTGCGTCGCGAGCGGCCTTCGGCGGCCAACGCCCGGACGGTGCAGCGCAGTCCGAGTGCGGATCCGACGCAGGCCATCGCATAGGCGAGGACCGGGGAAATCCATCCGGCGCCGAAATGGTGCAGGTGCGCCACATTCTCTCCGTTCACGGTTCACGTTTGCGGCGACGGACGCTAGCACTCGGGCTGACCAGCCAGAATTCGACGAAATGTGTCCCGACCGTGATCCGCGCGGCCGGGTGACACGGGGTGCTGCCCTACCCGTGAGTTGGGTGATGATCTCTGCGCGTAGTGCGGCGTGCAAGAGGCAGGTGGAGGTGATCGGCGCCGAAAAACTCGGCGGCCGGGTGATACGGATCACCGGAATTCCGCGCGCTTTCCGACCGAGGGGGACCAGTCGACCTTGACGGCTCGCGGCGTGGCCTCTCGCCGTCGACGCTCACCACAGGTCCGTGGGCTCGTCGACCACGTGCAACGTGCTCGCGTCGGCGTCGGCGGCGCCTCGGATACGGCCTCCCCTCGACCGGGCCAGGAGCCGGAGGTACGCCACCGTCTCGGCCGTGACGACCTCACCGGGCAGCAGCACCGGCACGCCGGGCGGGCAGGCGACGACCCTGGACGCGGAGACCATGCCCACCGCCTCGGCGCAGTCCACCAGGCGGTGGTGGCCGAAGAAGGCGCCCCGGGGGGTGAGCCGGCCGGGGCCGGGGGCGGGGAGGGCGAGCCGCAGCGGTTCGGTCAGCTCGGCGTCGTTCGTCGGCAGGGCGTGCAGCGCGTCGACCACACGCTGGGCGTCCGGGTCGGTCCCTTCGCCCAGCGTCAGGACGAGGACGGAATCGTTCGCCCCCGCGAGGGCCCCGCCCAGCCCCGCGTCCTGGAGCAGACGGAGTGCCGCGCGGCCCGTGACGCCTCCGGCGCGTGTGTCGACCGCGATCCGCAGCGGGTCCGCCCCGGCGACCCCCGCGACCTCGCCGAACCCGTCCGCGACCAGCCTGAAGCGACCTTCCTGCCGGATCCCCGCCCCGATGGCGACCGCCGTCTCCAGGGAGACGAGGACATGGTCCCAGTCCTGCCCGAGCCGGTGGATGGGCGGGGTCTCGCAGTCCGTCTGCCGGGTCAGGTCCACGGCACGTTCGACGAGCGGCCGCAGCAGGTCGGCGTGGGGCCCGTCGCCCAGCCTGATCACGGGAGCGGGGCCGGAGGTGACCGAGAGGTCGGCGCCGTGGGCGAGGGCATCGGGCAGCAGCGCGGGATGCCGGCCGAAGACCCCGGAACGCCGGCTCTCGTCCACGATCAGCGGAATCCCCGAGGCGTGCGCCGCGTCGGCCAGCGCCCGGATGTCGGCGACCGCTCCGTACCGGGTGGGCGAGACGACCAGGGCGGCGGCCACGTCCGCCCGCTCCCCGGCCGCCTCGGCCAGCTCCTCGGGCCGTACGCAGTGGGCGATTCCGTGCTCCGGATCGAGGACCGGCCACAACGAGCGGGCGTCCAGGCCGGACACGATCAGGCCGTCGAGCATCGAGGCGGGAGCGTCCCGCTGGACGAGCACGGTGCCGCCCAGCGCGGGCACGATCAGGCCGGTGATGCAGTGGCTCAGCGGACTGCCCTGCGCCAGGACCCAGGTCCTGCGGGCGGCCGGGGTCGTGGTGAGGGACATGTCGACCGGACTTCTCCCCCACCGATGTCTGTCGCCGTGTACGGGCGATGCCGTGCGAAGGGGTGAGGGGCGCACCTCCGCTCGACATCCCCTCCATCGTCACCGGCCGAAAACGGCGCCCCGCCTCTCGGAGGTGGGGTGCGCCCCTGACTTTCGACAGGTCGGCGCGGGCCTACGCGTCGTCCGTGGAGAGGCCCGCGCGGAACGCGATCCGGGCGGCCTCGACGCGGTTGGACACCCCGAGCCGGGCGAGGAGCTGGGTGACGTGGGCCTTGACCGTGCCCTCGGTCATCCCCAGTTCGGCCCCGATGCCCGCGTTGGAGAGTCCCCTTCCGAGCAGGCGCAGGACGTCGAGCTGGCGACCCGTCAACGCGTCGACGCGCGGGTCGCCCTCGGGGGCGGCCGGCGTGCGCCCGTCCCGCGTGGTGAGGTCGATGACCCGGCCGGTCACCGTGGAGCCGAACGCCGCGTGCCCCGCGCCGACGCTGCGCAGGGCGCCCAGCAGGTCGGCCGGCGGAGTGTCCTTGACGAGGAAGCCGACCGCCCCGGCCGCGAGGGCCTGTCCGACGTACTCGTCACTGCCGAACGTGGTGAGGATGAGGACGGCGGGTGGCGACGGCAGCTCCCGCAGCCTGCGCGTCGCGGTGATGCCGTCCATGCCCGGCATCCGTACGTCCATCGCCACGATGTCGGGGAGCAGTCGGCGCGCCTGGTCGACCGCGGAGTGGCCGTCCCAGGCCTCCGCGATCACGCGCAGGTCCGGCGCGGAGTCGATGATCGCCCGCAGACCGTTCCGTACGGCCGAGTCGTCGTCCGCGACGAGGACCGTGATCATGAGCTGAGCCCCATGCCTTCATGCTCGCCCGGATCGGGGCCGGGGGCGACGGGACGGACCGCCCGGGTGGGGGCGCCGGGGCGGGGGGCCGTCGGGGTGGGGGGCCGTCGGGGTGGGGGCGTCCGGTGGGGGCCGTTCGGGTAGGGGCTGCGACGGCTCGCCGTGCCCCGGCCGCACGCGCTGGATACCGTGGCCGCATGGCCGCTACGCCGTTCTCCAGCTGGCCTCCGCGGCGCGTCGACGCCTTGGTCACCGTGGTGGTCGTCGCGCTCGGCATCGCCGACTCCTGGGTGAAGCCGTCCAGCGGGCTGCTGACCGGTCTGCCGACACCGGTGATCGCGGCCTGTTCGGCGGCGGTCGGCCTCAGCCTGTGGTGGCGCAGACGCCGGCCGCACGCGGTGGCCGTGTTCGTGACGGTCATGCACGTGGTGTCCTTCACCCCCGTGGCGCTGGCCGCCGCGATGTACACGGTCGGCAGCCTGGACCGGCGGCTGAAGGTGCTCTTCGCGTACGGCGTGGCCGGCTTCGCCGCCGGTCTCGCGGGACTGCGCGGAGGGCTGCCGGACGCCGGAATCCGCGAGGCCGGGTACGCGCTGGCCGCGATCGTCGGGCCGCTGGCCGTCGGGTACGCCGTCGGGGTCCGGCGCGATCTGGCGGCGGCCGCGCAGGCCAGGGTGGCGGACCTGGAGCGCGAGAACCTGCTCCTGGCCGAGCGGGCACGGGCCGAGGAGCGGGCCGAGATCGCCCGGGAGATGCACGACGTGGTCGGACACCGGGTGAGCAACATGGTGCTCGCCGCGGGTGGCCTGGAGCTGGGGCCGGCCGCGGACGTGCCGGAGGCGGCCCGTACCGCCGAGCTCATCCGCTCCGACGGCCGGCAGGTGCTGGAGGAACTCCGCGAGATCCTCGGCGTCCTCGCACCGGCGCGGCCGGCTGCCGGGGTGCCGACGGGGGCTCCGTCCGGGCCGGAGGCCCCGGAGCTGTCCGACCTGGTGGCGCATGCCCGCGCGCGTGGCCAGCAGGTGGAGCTGCGGGTGAACGGCCATCCCGAGATCCTGCCGCTGCCGGTGCAGCGCGCCCTGCACCGGATCGTGCGGGAGTCGCTCACCAACGCCGCGAAGCACGCTCCCGGAGCGGCCGTGCGCGTGGACCTGGCCTGCCGTGCCGACGGGGTGCACCTGGACGTCACCAACGCGGCCCCCACGCGGCCCTTGGCGCACGACCTGCCGAGCGGCGGGCACGGGGTCGTCGGACTGACCGAGCGCGTCGCCCTGCTCGGCGGGACACTGACGGCGGGGCCGCACGACGGCGGATTCCTGCTGTCGGCCTTCATCCCCCACGGCCGGGGTGCCTCTCCACCAGGAGCGTCATGAGTATCCGTGTCCTGCTCGCCGACGACAACGAGATCACCCGTCGCGGCCTTCTGTGGATCATCGACGCCAGCGGGGACATCGAGGTGTGCGGCCAGGCGGCGGACGGGGCGGAGGCCCTCGCCCGGGCCGAGGAGACGCTTCCCGACGTGGTCCTGCTCGACATCCGCATGCCCGGGACCGACGGGCTGGCCGCGCTCCCGCCGCTGCTGGCGCTCCCGCGTCCGCCGAAGGTCCTCATGCTGACCACGTTCCACGAGGACGACCAGGTGCGCACGGCGCTGCGCGCCGGGGCCTCGGGGTTTCTGCTCAAGGACTCGCCCCCCGACGACCTGCTGCGGGCGATCCGTGACGTCCACGGCGGCCGTGCCGTGCTCGGGCCGCCGGTCGCCAAGCGCCTGGTGGACGGGCTCGCCCGCACCACGCCCGCCCTCACTCCCGAGGAACAGGCCGGGCTCGACTCCCTCACCGGCCGCGAACGCGACGTACTCCGGCTGCTCTCGCGGGGGCTCACCAACAGCGACATCGCCGACGAACTCGGCACCACGGAGGGGACGGTCAAGGGATACGTCAGCGCCGTCCTGGCCAAGCTGGGCGCGGAGAGCCGCGTCCAGGCCGCCCGCGTGGCCTACCGCGCCGGTCTGGACGCGGACTGAGCGGGGTCTGGGCGCCGCAGGCCGGTCTGCACGCGGACACGGCCCCCCCTGTACACCGGCGGGCCGGTCCGGGCGGCCATGCGCACCGGTCAGCCGAGTGTCACGTCGATCCGGTGCGTGGCGCCGTCCTCGGCCCCGGTGTCGACGGCGAAGGTCAGGCACTCCCCCGTCGCCAGGACCCGCACCCGCGTGCCGTGGGAGCGGACGCGAGCCACCGGCCGGTGCCAGCCGACGACGAGCCGCCCCGCCGTCCTGGTCGGGTCGGAGACGAGGACGGTGGCGCTTCCCGCGCCGTCCTCCCGCACCAGGACCGAGGCCGGTGCGTCGCAGGTGACAGGACCGGCCGCCCCCGCGGCCCAGAGGTTCACCGCGGTGATTCCGAGCGAGGGGACGCGCACCCCCTGCGCGCCCGGCTCGTTGGCGAGGATCCGCAGCCACTCGCTGTCCCGGGCACGTTCCTCGGTGGCCCGTGCGTCGGCGCCCGGCAGCAGGACGTACGCGTACGCCGCGGCGCGCGGATCGGCCCCGTGGTCCAGCCAGAGGGTGACGTAGCGTCGGCGGATCTCCTCGTCGGAGCCGACGAGCCGGTTGATGTCGTTCCACCGTCCGGTCCGCTCCTCGTGCAGCGCGCGCAGGGTCGCCCCGTGGGGGAACACGTATCCGCCGTGGCCGTCGAGGGCCGCCCAGCGGGCGGCGGGGAACGTCTCGTGCCAGGGCGTCCCGGTGAGCGGCCGCGGCGCGCCGTCGACCGTCAGCCGCGCGGCCTGCTCCGCCCCGATCCTCCGGTTGTCGACCACGGTCTCCACCGGGACACCGTCCCCGGCCTCGATCCCCGCTCCCAGACAGATCACCGCGTCGTCGGTGAAGAACCACGACTTCTTGGCCCGCAGGCTGCTGGACAGACCGCGGGTGTCCTGCCCGACGGCCGCGAAACGGCCGTCGGTGGCCCCGCCGACCCACACCGCGTCCGGTCGCCGAACGCCCCACTCACCGCCCTCGTTGTCGGCGAGGGTCCGGGTGGACACCGTGGTGCCGGGCAGCCTGTAGGGGTCGACCGTGGGCCAGTAGGCGTCGGCGTACTGGCCGGAGTCCCCGGCGTACCAGGTGAGCATTCCCGAACCGGTGTGCCAGCCCCGGGTGTTCTCCTGGTTCCCGCATTCGTAGAAGGCGATGGTGGACGAGGACATGCTGAGGAACGCGGCCCAGCCCGGTCCGCGGTGCACGGCGCGGGCCATCATCGGGAAGAGTCGGTGGCCGGCGGGTTCGGGCAGCGGATCGACGGACGGGTCGCCGAGCAGCGCGTCGAAGCGCGTGAAGTCGGCGACGGCCGTCCGGGGGGTGTCCGCGGGGCGGAGGAACGTGTCGCGCCGGAGCCACCCCTTGACGAGGGACCGCCAGCGCGCCCGCTCGGCCGGGCTCGCGCACTCCCCGAGCGCGAGCACGGCCGCCATCAGGGACTGGGCCGGGCCGTGGTCCCGTACGGGCATCAGGTGGACGTCCGGTCCGGTGAGGTCCCGACTGACGCCACGACCGCAGACGCTCGCGTCGAGCACTCCGTCGTGCACGAACGGGACGAAGGCGTGCTCGACGGTGTCCAGGGCGAGCTGCCGCCCGGGGCCGGTCACCTCCCACGGCGTGCCGTCGAACAGGGTGAACAGCGTGGCCAGGCCTTCCAGCAGCACGGCGCCGTACGCGCCGGTGTAGGCGACGGTGCGGTGCTGGACGAAGGAGCCGTCGGCGTAGAACCCGTCCCCTCGCGTGACGTGGGGGAAGACCGGGTCGAGGCCGTCCCGGGCGAGCGTGAGCGCGGCCGCGCCGTCGCCGAGCGCACCCCGCTGGGCGAGGGTGCGGCAGAAGTCGACCCGGTTCGCGCCGGTGCTCCGGTCCTCGTAGCGGTCGAGACGCGTAGCCGGCAGGGCACGGTCGACGGCCGCGCAGAGGCGGGCGATCCGCTCGTCCCCCAGGTGGTCGTAGAGCAGGACGCAGGTGTCGAGCATGGCTTGCGGGGCACCGACCTGGGACCACCACCACCAGCTCGCGGGCTTCTCGAAGGCGCTGTTGTACAGGTGGTCGTGGAGGTGGTCGAGGCCGCGGACGATGCCGGCCGCCAGCTTCTCGTCCCCCGTGCGCCCGGTGCCGGGATGGGCGTGGGCGAGGGCCATGGTTCGCAGGCGGACGAAGGAGATCCCGAGATGGATGCCGTGTCCCTCGTGGTACGGCAGGCCGGGCCAGAGGTGGCCCTCGGCCGGGTCCGTCGTCGCGAGGTACCCGCTCGCGACCGAGCCCAGTGCGGCAAGGCGGGGGGCGACGTGCGGCGCGGTGGCGTCGAACGCGGGGCCGAGCAGCAGGTCCCGCCAGCGGGCTCGCTGCGCGGCGAAGGGCGGGACGGCCGTGGGGGAACTCAAGGGGTGCTCCGTCGGTACGGGGAGGGGGGCGGGGCGGCACACGGCCGAGCACCGCCCGTGACCGTGGTGGTCGGGGCGGTGCAGGGCCGGGCCGGGCCGGGTCAGTTCCCGGCGGCGGCCGCGTACTCCTTCGCGAGGGACTCGGCCGCCTTGGCTCCGCCCTTCGCCTTGAACTCCTTCACCACGGCGTCCCAGTCGGAGAGGCTGCGCTTGCCGGTGACGACGGCGTTGATCGCGTCCTCACGCTGCTTCACCAGGCCGCGCTCGCTGTTGGCCCAGGCGTTGGAGCGCAGTCCGTAGTGCGCGCTCGGCACGCCGATCGGGATCATCTCCTGCTGGTAGGCGTGGTAGCGCTTGGTCGCCTCGGGCTGGTCGGGGAGGTAGAGCGCCTGCGGCGGTCCCGCGATGAAGGTGAGCGGGAGGTTCGCCGGACCGTCGCCGCCCTCCGCGGCCAGCTTGGTGACGACGGGGCCGCCGTCCTTGCCCCGGGTGAAGTGGGTGCCCTCCACGCCGTGGTTGACAAGCTCGTACTCCGTGGTGCCGAACGGCGCGGCCAGGTAGTCCATCACCCGCAGCAGCAGCTCGATGCGCTCCTTGGGCGCCTTCTTGAGCACGGTGTAGCCGTAGATGCCGGAGCCCAGCCAGTGCTTGGGGGACGCGCCGTTGGCCGGCTTGAACGGGCGGGCCATGTCGACGGTGAAGCCGTCCTTGACGGCCAGCACGGCGCCCTTGTAGCCGCCGAAGGCGTTGGACTGGGAGTACGTGGTCCCGTTGTAGAACTCCAGGCTGTAGGCCCCGCCGTCGACGCTCAGGGCGTCACGGCGGAAGACGCCGTCCTTCTGCCATCTGACCATCTGCTCCAGACCGGCCTTGAACTCGTCGGTCTCGATGTAGTTGACGAAGGCGCCGTCCTTGACCGACCAGATGTTGGGCGAGCCGTGGTTGGCGATGGAGGAGTTGAAGCCGAACGCGCCGATCTGGGAGGCGCCCAGGCCGTACTTGCCCCGGACGCTGAGCTGCTTCAGGCCCTTGGTGAAGGCATCGGCGTCGATCCCGCCGGCCTCGGGCACCCAGATCCCGGCCTCCTTGAACTTCTCCTGGTTGGCGATGAGCCCGTGCCCGATCAGGGGCCGCTCCACCGGGACGCCGTAGAGCCTGCCGTTGAAACGGCCCGTGGCCTTCCAGGCGTACGTCGGTACGTTGGCCAGGTTCGGGTACTTCTTGACGGCGTCGCCCGAGAGGTGCTCGGTGAGGTCGGCGCACTTGTTGAGGACGAACTGCGCCTCGTTGGGGGCGGCGACGACCTGCAGGATGTCCGGCATCTCGCCGCTGGCCATCAGGGTGGCCAGCTTGGTCTCGTACTCCATCGCGGGAACGACCGTGAGTTCCAGCTCGACGCCGAGCGCCGCCTCGACCGCCAGCCAGAATCTGTTCTTCTCGCGGGGCACGGGCGTGGCGCCCCAGGACAGGAACCAGGCCCTGATCTTCTTGCCGTCGCCGGGCTTCTCCTGGACCGACTGCGTCAGCTCCGACGGGTAGGTCAGGTAGCCGGCCTGGACGCCCTGTTCGGTGGCGGCGAGGTCGGGCTCGGGGCCGGCGAACGGGACGTAGGTGGGGAACGGAGCCAGGTCCTTGCCGCTGTTGCCGGCGTCCTGGCCGGATCCCCCGGGCGTGGAACAGGCCGACAGGGACACGCCGGTGGCGGCCAGGGCGGTGCCGATGCCGATGGTCTGCAGAACGCTTCTGCGCGATACACCAGTGCTCATGAGAACGGTCCCTTGGTGTGGGCCCCCGAGACGGGGCGGAGAGAGAATGCTTGGGGTGCGGAGCCGCGGGGAGGTCAGCTCTTGATGGCGCCGGTCAGGACGCCCTTCGCGAAATAGCGCTGGATGAAGGGGTAGACGCAGAGGATCGGCACGGTGGCCACCATGACGATGGCCATCTTGATCGTCTGGGGCGCCTGGACGAGGGTCTCGTCGACCGCCTGGGTGTCGGACAGGCCGTACCCCTGGGTGACGTATCCGCGCATCACCGTCTGGAGAGGCCACATGGTGCTGTCGTCGAGGTAGATCACGCCCCGGAAGAAATCGTTCCAATAGCCGACGGCGTAGAACAGGCCGACCACGGCGATGACCGCCTTGGAGAGCGGGAGAACGATCTGGAAAAGTGTGCGGATCTCGCCGGCTCCGTCGAGCCGGGCGGCCTCGTAGAGTTCCTCGGGAATTCCCTGGAAGAAGCCGCGGACGACCACGAGGTTGAAGGCGTTGACGAGGACGGGCAGGAAAAGCGCCCAATAGGTGTTGCGGAGCCCCAGCTCGTGCACGACGAGGAAACTCGGAATGATGCCGGGCGGGAAGAGGAACGTGAAGAGGATGAGCAGCATGACCGGTTTGCCGCCGACGACACCGGGCCGTGCCAGCGCGTAGGCGAGGAAGACGGTGCAGGCCAGGCTGAGCGCCGTCCCGACGACCGCGACGCCCGCCGAGACGAACATGGCGTGGGTGGTGTTCTCGTTGGCGAAGACCTTGGCGTACGCCTTGAGGGTCCACTCGTCCGGCCAGAACGCCCAGCCGCCGTTGGCGACGATCTGCCGGTCCGGGGCGAAGCTGGTGGCCAGGACCGTCCAGAAGGGGACCAGGACCATGGCCACGGTCAGCACCAGGGCCAGGCCCTTGGCGAGCCGGGTGATCGGTCGGGGCTTCTCCATCCAGGCCGGCCGCTGGGAGCTCCGGCTCGATCGGACGGTCTGCCGGTCGTCGAGGTCCGTGCTCATCGGTACACCCCCTGCTCGCCCATGCGGTGGGCGATCTTGTTCGCGGCGAAGACGAGGACGGCGGCGATCACGCCCTTGAAGAGGGCCGCCGCGGCGGCGACGCCCCACATGCCGTCGGTGACCGCGTGGTAGTAGACGAAGGTGTCGATGACCTCCGCCGTCTCCGGTCCGAAGACGTCGCGCTGGAGGAGGATCTGTTCGAAGCCGACGTTCAGGATCTCGCCGAGGCGCAGGATCAGCAGCAGGATGACGATCGGGCGGATGGCCGGCAGCGTGACGTGCCAGAAGCGGCGCCAGGGTCCGGCCCCGTCGATGGCCGCGGCCTCGTAGAGCGCCTCGTCCACGTTGTGCAGTGCGGCGAGGAAGATGATCGTGCCCCAGCCGCAGTCCTTCCAGATCAGCTCGACGACCATGAGCGGCTGGAAGGCCGTCGGGTTGCCGAACACGTCGACGAGATGGCTGCCGTCGTCCTCGCCGAGCAGCCCGTTGAGGAGCCCGTCCCCGCCGACGACCTGGGTGAAGAGCGCGACCACGATCACCCATGAGATGAAGTGGGGAAGGTAGACCACGCTCTGGACGAACTTACGGACGCCGCCGCGGCTGACGCTGTGGAGCAGCATCGCGAGGGCGAGCGGCAGCGGGAAGAAGAAGACGATCTGGAGGAACGACAGCGACAGGGTGGTGAAGGCCGCGGCCCAGAAGGCCCCGTCGGTGAAGAGCGCCTCGAAGTTCGCGAAGCCGACCCACGGGCTGCCGTTGACGCCGAGGAACGGCACGTACTCCTTGAACGCGATGACGTTGCCGAACATCGCCCCGTAATGGAAGACCAGGAAGTACAGCACGCCGGGAAGCATGAGCAGCAGGAGCGCGCGGTCCCTGCGCAGCCGGGCGAGCCGGCCGCGGGGCCGGGCGGGCGCCCCCTTCGGTGGGCCGGCGGCGCGCACCTGGCGGCGCGCCTCCCGGTCCTTGAGTGTGACGGACATGCAGCTCCCCTCTCCATGCCTCCGGCGGGCCCCGCGTGTCGGCCGATACGCACACCTCTCCCCTACGGGAGGTGCGGGCAGGGAAACGGACACGGTCGAGCGGCGCTACGGCGCACTCGTCTACGGCTCCGGTGGGACGCGTGTTTCCGCCTGTCCCGGGCGGATGGCGACGATGTCGACCGGGACCGGCGAGTGGCCCGGTGCGACGCATCGAATTTTGGCCACCGGACCGATCACAGTCAAGAGGGAGATCGATATTTCGATCTAACGATCGCGTCGATCGATCGACATTCTTGCAGGTTTCCTCTCGATTCCTCCCCGGCCCCCTACTGGCTCGCCCGCTCGTTCGCCTGCGCCGACTCGCCGCACGAGGCTCGTACCCGCAGCTCAGGCAGGAGGTCGACGTGTCGTCGTGCGGCGGGTGCCGCACCTGCCGCACGCTCGCGCACCCGCTGGAGCAGCAGTTCCGCGGCTGCCCGGCCCACCTCGAACTTCGGCGGCGCCACAGCCGTCAGCGGCAGGTCCGAGAGCGCCGCCACATCGTCGTCGTAGGCGACCAGAGCGAGGTCCTCGGGGACGCGGATCCGCTCGCCGAGGCTGCGCAGGCTCTGCAGCAGCAGGATCGCGTCGGTGTCGCTCAGCACGATCGCAGCCGTGATCTCCCCCTTGGCCACCAGCGCGGACAGCCGCTCCGCGGCGGCGTCGATGCCGGCCGGAGCGCGGTCCCCGGACTCCAGGACGATGGGCTCCACCGCTGGGGCGGACAGCCCGAACGTCCGTAGCGCCGCCTCGTACCCGGCCCGCATCTGCACGGTCGTCGGGCTGTCCCCGGCGACCAGGGCGATCCTCTCGTGCCCCAGCCCGAGCAGGTGCCGTACCGCGAGGCCGGCTCCGCCCGCGTGGTCGGTGCAGACCCGGTCGAGGCCCGCGGCCCCGGTGCCGGCCTCGCCCCGGCGTTCGAGCAGGACGGTGGGCACGGCGAAGTCGCCCTCGCTCTCGGCCCCGCCGGTCCCGCTCGCCCAGCTGGGCGTGAGCAGCAGCCCGTGGACGCCCGCCTCCAGCATGCGCCGGACCTGCGCCGCGTCCTGGTCGAGCTGGTAGTTGGAGTAGCCGAGGACGAGGCGGGCGCCGGCCGCCGTGACGGCTTCCCTGACCCCTCGGATGATCTCCCCGAAGTAGTGCCGGGACTGCGGGACGACCATCCCGACCACCACGTCCTGCGGCTCCGGCGTCCGTTCGGTGAGGCGGGCCTCCAGCAGGGACTGTCGCGGACGCCCCTGGGGCGCGGGGGTGCCCGGCCAGTGGACGGCCCCGCGGACGCGGTCCAGCCGCCCCTCGGAGGCCAGGGCCTCCACGTCCCGGCGCGCCGTGACCGAGGAGATTCCCAGATGTTCGGCGAGGTCGGCCACGCGCAGACTGCCGTACTCCCGCACGAGTTCCACGATCCGCTCATGGCGTTCGTCCACCGTGTACCGCACACCGTCTCCCGTTCGTCCCCGAGCAGCGCTCCGCCCCTGGCCGTCACCCTACTCGTCCGATCAGAACGCGCGATTTTGAACGATCGCTCGATCAATCTTGACGATCGAAAGAGCGATCAATATGGTCGCGCCATGACCGCCATGCTCCCGCACAGCCGTCCGGCGCCCGAGCGAGCGGCGACTCCTCGCCGTCCTCGGGTCCTCCTCGCCATGGCTCCCGACCTGGCTCCCTCACTGCTCGACGAGCACACCCTGAACCGGCTCGCGCAGGTCGTCGAGGTCGACGCCGGGCTGGTCACCGACGACTTCGGCCGGGCCGACGTGCTCACCGCCCTGCGCGACACCGACGCGCTCCTCACCTCCTGGGGCTGCCCCGAGATCGACGCGGGGGTCCTCGCCTCCGCCCCGCGGCTCAAGGCCGTGGTCCACGCCGCCGGATCGGTCCGCTGGCACATCACCGAGGCCTGCTGGGACCGCGGCATCGTGGTCTCGTCGGCCGCCGCGGCCAACGCCCTGCCGGTGGCCGAGTACACGGTGGCCGCGATCCTCTTCTCCAACAAGCGCGTCCTCGACGTACGCGACGAGTACCGCCGCGTCCGCAAGGGACAGGACTGGCGTGCCCGC
The DNA here is from genome assembly GCF_044746945.1 of Streptomyces sp. NPDC090127. Lineage (NCBI taxonomy): Bacteria > Bacillati > Actinomycetota > Actinomycetes > Kitasatosporales > Streptomycetaceae > Streptomyces > Streptomyces sp. NPDC090127. The sequence goes on from NZ_JBIVDE010000003.1 coordinate 282,691, forward strand.
TTCCCCGACGTGGGCAACTACCGGCGCACGGTGGGGATCGTGGGGGCCTCGCGCATCGGGCGCCGGGTCGTCGAACTGCTCGCCGCGTACTCCCTCGACCTCGTGGTGCACGACCCCTATCTGAGCGTGCGGGAGGCGGAGCGGCTCAGGGTGCGCCTGGTCTCCCTCGACGAGCTCTGCGCCGTCTGCGATGTCGTCAGCCTGCACGCGCCCGAGAGCCCGGAGACCCGGCACATGATCGACCGGCGCCGGCTCGCCCTGATGCGGGACGGCACCACGTTCGTCAACACCTCCCGCGGCTCGCTCGTGGACCAGGAGGCTCTCACCGAGGAGTTGGCCTCGGGCCGCATCCACGCCGTGCTCGACACCACCGAGCCCGAGCACCTGCCCGCCGACTCTCCCCTCTACGACCTGCCGAACGTCCTGCTCACCCCGCACTTCGCGGGCTCCTTCGGGACGGAGCTGCGCAGGATGGCCGATCTGGCCGTCGAGGAGCTGGCCCGGTACGCGGCGGGGCGGCCGTTCGCCCATCCCGTACGCCGCGAGGACCTGGACCGGTCGGCATGACCATGCAGCCCTGGTTCGCCGACGCCAAGCTCGGCATCTTCGTCCACTGGGGGATCTACGCGGTGGACGGGGTCCCCGAGTCCTGGTCCTTCTACAGCGGAGACCTCACCCGCGACGCCTACATGAAGCAGCTCGACGGCTTCACCGCCTCCCGCTACCGCCCCGACGAGTGGGCGGGCCTGTTCGCGCGGGCCGGCGCGCGGTACGCGGTGCTCACCACCAAGCACCATGACGGCGTCGCCCTCTGGGACACCGACAGGACGGAGCTGTCCGTCGCCACCCGCTCCCCCGCCGGGCGGGATCTGGTCGGCCCGTTCGCCGAGGCGCTGCGCCGCCACGGTCTGCGCGTCGGCCTGTACTACTCCCACTCGGACTGGAGTCACCCGGACTACCCGACCGCCCGGCCGTCCTCCCTGCACCGGCCCTGGGTGGACAACCGGTTCGCCATGCCCGCGCCCGGAGCCGAGCGGCCCGACCGCTGGGAGCACTACCTCACCCACGTGCACCGGGGGCAGATACGGGAGCTGCTCTCGCGCTACCGGCCCGACCTGCTCTGGTTCGACGGCGCCTGGGAGCGCGACGAGCACCAGTGGCGGATGAAGGAGCTGCGCGAGGAGATCCTCCGGCTCCGGCCGCGGACCGTGCTCAACGGCCGGATGCTCGGCCACGGCGACTACGCCACGCCCGAGCTCGGTGTGCCGATCGTCCCGCCCGAGGGGCCCTGGGAGCTCTGCTACACGATCGGTGACGCCTGGGGCCACCAGCCGCGGGACACCGCGCACAAGTCGGTGGCGGAACTGGTCCGGGTGTTCACCGAGACCATCGGCCACGGTGGCAACCTGCTCCTCAACACCGGGCCCCGTCAGGACGGCACGATCGTCCCGGAGCACGCGGAACGGCTGGAGGGACTCGGTCGGTGGATCCACCGCAACCGGGAGGCCGTCCACGGGACGGTGCGTGGCCTGCCCTACGGCCACCACTACGGTCCATCGACGCTCTCCACCGACCGGCGCACCCTCTACCTCGTCTGCTTCGACCCCCCGAGCCGGTTCGTCGAGCTGCGCGGCCTTCACAACGCGGTACGGAAGGTCTCCGTCCTCGGCACCGGGGAGGAGCTGGGCCACCGCGTCGTCGGCGGCTTCCCCTCCCGCCGGGTCCCCGGCGGCGTCCGCGTCGACGCCCCGACCCTCTGCGATCCGGACGCCACGGTCCTCGCCCTCGAACTGGACGGTGAGATCGAGCTCTACCGCGGCCACGGCGCCGGCTGACCCACCCCCACCGACACAAGGAGACCCGTGCCCGGCGCAGTTCCCGGGGCCGTACCGCTGTACGTGCGGGTGGCCGAGCAGATCATCCAGGAGGCCCGCCGCACCGCCGTCGGCTCCTCCGCGCCCCAGCGGATTCCCGGCGAGCGTGCGCTCGCGGCCTCGCTGGGGGTGAACCGGCAGACCCTGCGGCGCGCCCTGGAGGTGCTCCGCGCACGCGGCCTGGTGCACACGGACCCCTCCGGCACCTACACGTACACGGGAGACGGTCCCCCCGTGCTTCCGGCCACCGCCTCGCCCCGTCAGCCGCTCTTCCCGGTGGGCGGGGTCTTCGACGGTCTGGCCGTCCGTGCCACCGCCCGCCTCGCGTACGAGCCGGTGTCCCCGCCGGTCGAAGCGCTGCTCGGCCTCGCCCCGCAGCAGCCCACGCTCATCCACCGGCACCGCCTGTCGCTGCTGTGCGGGGAGACGGTCCAGGAGGCGGTCTCGTACTTCTCGCCCACCACGCTGGCCCATGTGCCGCGACTGAGCAGGCGGGTCCGGCGGATCCGCGGCCGGGTCGAGTCCGAGCCCGACCTGCGCAATCTGTACGTGTGGATGGCGGAGGCGGGGCTGCACCCCGTCCGGCGCTGCCGGGTCCGCGTGGACCAGTCGGCGTGTGAGCGGATGTGGCTCGCCGTGCGGCAGTTGGTGCAGGATCAGCTCAACCGACCGCTGGAGGTCACCGACCTGCGGATCGACCCACGGCGCGGGGAGCTCGACCACGCCTTCGTCGTCCCCTCCTGAACACCCGCCGAAGGGCCCCTGTCGCGTGTCGCGAGCGCGTCAGGGGCCTTCGGTGTGCCGGGAGCGCGCGGTCAGCCGAGCGTGACCGTGATCCGTTGGGTGGCCCCGGCCTTCCCGGAGGTGTCCACGCGCAGCCTCAACGAGGAGCCGGTGGCGAGGACGGTGACCGAGGGGTCCTGGGAGACCACGCCGGAGACCGGGCGGTTCCAGGTGATGTCGAGGCTGTTGACCGTCTGGGTGGGGTTGGCGACGCAGACCGTGGCGGTCGTACCGCTCTCCCGGACCATGACGGAGGAGGCCCCGGTGGAGGTCAGGGTGGAGACGGTCCCGCTGCCGTAGAAGTTGACACCCGTGTAGCCGAGCGACGGGACGCGGACGCCCTGCTGGTTCGCCGAGTTGGCGAGCACGCTCACCCAGGCGGTGTCGGCGGCGCGAGCCGCCGTGGCCGCGCTGTCGGCGCCCGGCAGCAGGAGGTAGGAGTAGCCGGCGCCCGAGGGGTCGGTCCCGTGGTCGAGCCAGAGCGTCACATAGCGGCGGGTGAACGGCGTCGTCGAGCCGGAGAGCCCGTTGATGTCGCTCCACGCTCCGGTGCGCTGCTGCCGGAGCGCCTTGACCGTGGCCCCGCCGGGGAAGACGTATCCGCCCATGCCCGCGAGGCAGGCCCAGGTGGCGCCGCCGAGCGTGGCCGACCAGCCCTGGGTGGCCGGCATGGCGACCCCGTCGACGGTGAGGGTGTGGGTGCCCGTCGCGCCGAGATTCCGGTTCTCCACGATGGATTCGACGCCCGTGCCGTCGGCGCAGCCGATCCCGGCGCCGAGGCAGACGACGGCGTCGTCGAGGAAGAACCACGACTTGCGGCCGCCCAGGGTGGACTGCAGGCCGCGGATGTCCATGCCGAGGGCGGCGTACGTTCCGTCGCTCGCCCCGCCCGCCCAGGTGGAGGACGGCCGGGGTGCGCCGAAGTCCCCGCCGGCGCCGTCCGCGAGGGCCTTCTTCGACACGGTGGTGCCGGGCAGCCGGTACGGGTCGACGGTGGGCCAGAAGGTGTCGGTGAACTGGCCGAGCGTGGACTCCTTCCACCAGGAGAGCATGCCGGAGCCGGTGTGCCAGCCCCGCTTGTTCTCCAGGTTCCCGAAGGCGTAGAAGGCCACGCGGGTGGAGGACATGGAGAGGGCCGCGGCCCAGTGCGGACGGCGGTGGACGGCTCGGTCCATGGAGCCGAAGACCCGGTGGCCGACCGGTTCGGCGACGGCGGTCAGCGCCGTGTCGTCGCGCGCGGCCTTCAGCCGGGAGAGCGAGGCGATGTCGAGGGACGGGTTGTTCTCCAGGGTCAGGTAGTAGTCGCGCTGGAGCCAGCCCTTGACGATGCCTCGCCAGCGCGTCCGTTCGGCGGTGCTCGCTCCCATGGCGAGCATCAGGACGGCGGCCATGACCCCTTGGGCGCGGCCGTGGTCCCCGCCGACGAAGCCGTTGGTGCTGGAGGCCGAGAGGCCCCGGCTGACGGCGCGTCCGGCCACCGCGTCCATGAGGACGCCGTGGTAGACGAAGGGGGCGAAGGAGCGCTCGACGGAGTCGAGCATCAGCTGCTTGGCCGGGTCGGTGATGTCCCAGGAGGAGCCGCCGAGGAGGGCGAACAGCCAGGCGAGTCCGCTGAGGAGGACGGCTCCGTACGAGCCGGTGTACGGGGTGTGGCTGTGCTGGATGAACGATCCGTCACGGTAGAAGCCGTCACCCGAGGTGACGTACGGGAAGACCGGGGAGAGCCCGTCACGGGCTCGGGCGATCTTCGCGGAGCTCTTGCCGACGACTCCGCGCAGGGCGACGACCTTGCAGTAGTCGACGCGGTTGGCGCTCTCGCCGTGCGGGGCGCCCACATCGAGCTGGCTGTCGGGCACGAAGTGGTCGACGGCGGCGCAGAAGGCGCCGATCTGCGCCGCGGAAAGGCTGTCGTACATCAGCACGCAGGTGTCGAGGAGCGCGCCCGGGGCGCCTATCTGCGCGTTCCACCACCAGTGGGAGCTCGGCAGGGTGAACGAGGCGTTGTAGACGCCGTCGTGGACGTGCCGCAGTCCGGCGACGACGTCCGCGGCGAGCGAGGCGTCGCCGGTCAGCCCGGTGCCGGGCTGGGCGTGGGCGAGCGCCATGGTCTTCAGTCGGTTGTAGCTGGCGGACACGGGATCCCCCGACGGGGACGCGTAGGGCAGGTCCGGCCAGAGCGAGGTGCTCGACGGTGCCATCGAGGAACGGTACGAGGCGGCTCTGGTACCGAGCTCGGTCAGCCGGCCGGCGTAGAGCGGGTCGCCGGCGCCGAAGCCGGTACCGAGCAGGAGTTCACGCCACTTCAGGCGGAGCGTGTCGAACGCGTCGGCGGCGAGGGCGGGGGGTGCATCGAGGACGCTCACGGCGAGGGCGGTGCCCATCGCGGCGGAGAGAAAGGAACGGCGGGACCACGACGGCGTTGTCATGGGGCCTCCAAGGTGTGCGGGGCGGAAGAGGGGTTGCGGCGTCCTGCATGGTGACGACCGACCTGATCGGAGTCAACGTCTAGGATCGAAACAGCGCTCTTTCGATCAGACTGATCGAAAGTCCGCTACTGCCAGACGCGGATGTAGTCGACGTACATGTTCGAGCTGTGGTCCAGCGGGGCGTCGAAGATGGAGCCGGCGGCCCACTCGGCCGTCTCGCTGGAGATCACCGGGAACATCGGCACCTGACTGATGAGGTTCGGGTCGGTGATGTCCCGTACGACCGCGCCGTCGTAGCGGAAGAGCATCCGGTCGGGTCGCCACTCCACGGAGTAGGTGTGGTAGCCGCTGTGCAGGCCTGGGGCGTCGACGGAGACCGAAGAGGTCTTGTGGTCGGCGCCGTAGCCGTCGTAGTGGATGGTGTTGCTGTAGCTGTCCGACGCGGACACGCTCTCGATGACGTCGTACTCACCGCCGTCGCGGGCCGTGCCGTCCACGCCGTTGAGGCCGCCCGGCGGCATCAGCCAGAGGGCGCCGAAGAGGTCGTGGCTCGGCCGCATCTGCGCCCGCCACTCGACGGTGCCGAAGGTGAAGTCGCACTTCCCCCGGCCCTCGATCTCGCCGGTGGCGTACTCCGTCGTGCTGAGCCGCGAGAGCGAGATCCAGAGGTTGCCGCCGTTGACGGCGTCGGAATGGGGGTTGACCTTGACGTTCGACGGCTTCCACCAGCTGTCGAAGTACTGGCCGTCGCGGCGCTTGGCGTCCACGGACGACCACTTGGTGGTGTCCAGCGAGGTGCCGTAGAACTCGTCGCTGAAGACGAGGGCGCCGTGCGAACTGCCGCCGTTGGGGCGGACGCCCGCGGGGGTGTGGGGGTCGACCCCCGCCGCCCGGGCATCCGCGTGCGCCGGGCCGGACAGCAGCAGGGCGAGGGCCGTGAGGCCTCCCGCCAGGGCACCGCGGGTGCGGAGACGACGGGTCACGGGCAGGACGAGGCCGGGCTCGGAGTTCATGGTCATTCTCCTGACTTCCCGCGCGGAGAAGGCGACTCGGTGACGGAGTGACCCGCACATGGCCTTCCGCGGGGTGTCCCTCCACCACGGAATCCCTGGGTCCGTACGGAACGTAAATCGATTGCACAGGACGGTCAAGGGATTGGTCGGACCTCTTGGCGGAGAAGTCGGGTTTGCCGCTCTGAAACATCCGCTCAGCGCCCAGATCGATCGCCAGTCATCTGATCTCTTACCGCCCCACGCCTTGACCAGGGCACGGTCCGTACCTAACCTCACCGGCACGTAATCGATTGCACGCGATTCGGAGCAGAGATGTCCAGAGCCCTACCGTCCCGTCTCAGCCGAGCCGCCGTCGCCGGAGCGGCCGTCGCAGGCGCGCTCGCGGTGTCCGTTCCCGCGCCCGCCTACGCCGAGGCCGCCTCGAACCTCGTCGTCAACGGTGACTTCGAGCAGGTCGCCACCGACGGCTCGATCCCCGGCTGGCCGCAGAACGAGACCCGGGCCAGTGGCCGCGCCCAGGTCCTCGAAGGCGCCGGTCCGGACGGCAGCCGGGCCCTCGCTCTCGACCTCGGGAACGCGGACGACAAGGCGGCGATCGGCCAGGACATCTCCCTCCCCGACACCGGGACCTTCCGGGCGTACCGCATCACCTTCGACGAACGCGGGGTGGGCCTGTCCGGCTACGGCGGTGACCTGTGGGCGCGCAACTTCGGCCACGACGCGCTGATCGGCCGGGTCACCGGGGACACGCCCTGGCGCAGGGCCAGTGCCGTGGTCCTCGCCCGGCCGGGCGCCCCGGCCGTCAACCTCCTGCTCGCCCTGGAGCGGAGCACCGGCCGCATGCTGGTCGACAACGTCCGGGGGGAGCGCGTCGAGGGCGATGTCGTGGGCGCCCACGTCCAGCCGACCGGCGCCGTCCAGCTCACCTGGCACTTCGGCACCCTCCCGGAGGCCCCGGCCTCGTACGAGGTGCACCGCTCCGCCGACCGGGACTTCACACCGGGGCCGAAGACCCTGATCCGCGCCGTGCCGGCCGCCTGGACCATGGAGGACGGCACGGGCCGCGCCGGCCAGCGGTACACGTACAAGGTGGTCGCCCGCGCCGCGGACGGCACCCGGCTGTCGACCACCGCCGAGACCATCACCATGCCCTCCCGCTTCCTCGACGAGCAGCAGACGAACGTGCTGACGGCGACGGAGACCGGCCAGGGCGCTCGCCTGGCGTGGCGGCTGAGGGCCGGCGGCAGGACTCCCGTGACCCTCTACGCGGGTGGCCCCGAGATCGCCGAAGGCAAGCTCGGCAAGGCCCGCAAGGTCCGGACATGGGGCGCCGACGACACGATCGGCGCCGTCGACGTGACGGCCGAGGACCTCAAGGGCGCGACCGGCTTCGCGCTCGTCGGACGGCACGGCGAGGTGCTCGCCACCGCGGCCCTCGGCAGCCTCGCCCACCCGAGGATGGGCGTCACGGACGAGAGGCTCACCGCGATCCGGGCCGCCATCCAGCACAGCGGTACGCCGAAGTCGACGTACGACAGTCTGGTGAGCCAGGTGGCCAAGGGGCTCCCGGCCTACAACTACCGTCCGGGCGAGGCGCAGGCGTCCCTGGCCCATGACGCCGCCCTCCTCCACCAGGTCACGCGGGACCCGGCGTACGCGGCGATCGCCTACGAGGCGGTCGTGGAGGCCGGCCGGACCATGCCGTTCGTCAACGGCACCGCGTACGCCGGAGCCGCCGCTCTGGAGACCGCCAACGCCGCGACTCCCCTGGCCACCGCCTACGACTGGGCCTTCCCCGCGTGGACCGAGGAGCAGCGGGCCGAGGCCCAGAAGGTGCTCCAGCGCGTCGCCGCCTACCTGGAGGTCTCGTACCACCCGAACTTCGCGCTGCCGACCAAGCAGAGCAACTGGACGGCGGTGGTGCGGGGCGCCGAGCTGACCCTCCGCCTCGCCGTGCGCGGTGACGGGCCGTTCGACCTCCAGGAGGAGCGGATCCCGCAGCTGATCGACGAGGTCGGCCGGCACCTGGACACCGCGTACGCCGACACCGGCTGGGACCAGGAGGGACTGGACTACTTCGGCTACGGACTGGGCGTGGGAGCCCCCGGGGTCACCGGCTCCCTCGACGCGGGCATCGGCGCGCTCAGGAAGAAGTGGGAGCGCCCGCAGTTCGCGAACCTCCTGCTGCACAGCGTGTCCGCGCAGGCGGACCGGGCCCGGCTGCAGTGGGGCGTCGCCACGGCGACCGGCGGCGTGCCGATCCCCGGCCTGATCTTCACCCAGGTCCCGGCGGAGCAGCGCGCGGCCTGGCTCTGGCAGTACGAGCGGACCGTCGGCGGCGGGGGCGGCACCTACGGGCTGCTCCACTACCCTTACGGGGTCTCCCCGCAGGACCCCGACGAGGCACCCGCGAGCGTGCGCGCGGCGCTGCGCGACGACCACGTGGGCTCGTACCTCTTCCGCAGCAGGTACCAGGACAAGGACGACGTCCTGGTCGGTGTCCAGAACCGCAACGAGAACCACATCGGCTGGGGCGGTTCGGACACCTTCGCGCTGTCCCTGGTCGGTCAGGACGTGACGTGGGCCCAGCAGCCGGCGAAGAACACGTCCAGGCCCGAGCTGTTCTCCAAGCCGCTCGTCGACGGGAAGCCCGAGACGACGGCGGGGCGGGGCCGGACGCTGGAGTCGCGGGCGTACGGGGGGCAGGGGGGCGGCTTCGTGTCCCTCGACGGCAGCGGCAACTACCAACTCGGCACGGCCCGGCGGGACATCGCGGTGGATCTGCGGCCGGTCGGCGGCGCCGACTCCGTCATCGCGGTACGCGACACCTTCGCCGACGCCACCGCGCACGCCTACGCCTGGCAGCTGTCCCCGGAGGCGGGCACGGCGATCACCTTCGGCGCGAGCGAGTCCGGCGCCACGACCTTCCTCTTCAGGAAGGGCGACAGCTGGCTCAAGGGGTGGGTGCTGAACCCCGAGGGCGCGGAACTGTCCGTGGAAAAGGGCGCGTTCAGGGTGGTCCGGAGCGGTACGGAGGCGGACTTCCGGATCGTCCTCGCGGTCGGCAAGGGCTCCACCGTGCCCACGGCCGTCGCCGAGGGCAGCACCCTCGTACTCGGCGGCACCGCCTACGACCTGGCCGATCTGAAGGGCCACCTCCCCGCCGCGGAGTGACGGGCGACGACGGGCCCGGTCCCCGGCGTGCGGCGGTCAGGGGCGTCGCAGCCGGGGCCGTACCGAGTCGCGGACCACGACGTGCGTGCCCAGCACCACCTGCTGGGCGTGCCGGTGGTCGGGCTCGTCCCGCTGCACGGCCAGTTTCACGGCGGTGCGGCCGAGTTCGAGGAACGGGATCTGCACGGTGGTGAGGGCGGGGAAGAGGTGCTCGGAGTGGGGCAGGGCGTTGTTGAACCCCACCACCGAGATCTCGTCCGGTACCGCCACCCCGTCCGCCCGCAGGCGCGCCAGGACGCAGCCGGCCACGTCGTCGTCCCAGCCGATCACGGCGGTGACGTCGCGGGGCCTGGCGCGCAGGATGTCCCGCACACCGGCGGGCCCCATCTCGTTGTGGTTCCCGCGGTCGGCGATCAGCGCGGGGTCCGGTCGCAGCCCGTACGCCTCCAGGGCGCGGCGATGGCCGGCGAGACGGGCCGCGGTGGTGGTGTTCTCGGGTCCTCCGACGAAGAGGATCCGCTCGTGGCCGGCGGAGAGCAGGAGGCCGGTGAGCGCGAAGGCCCCGCCCTCGTTGTCGTAGTCGACGACGGTCAGGGGCAGGTCCGCTCCCGGGGAGGGCCGCCCGACGAGGACGAGGCGGGAGCCGGCGGCGTCGAGTTCGCGGGCGAGCGCGGCCACCCTGGTCCGGTAGCGGGGGGTGTCCCGGACACCGCCGATCAGGATCACGATGTCGGCGTTCTGCTCGGCCATGGACGCTGCGAGGGAGAGCTCGCGGTCGTGGTCGGCCTGGGAGGAGGCGACCATGCAGCGCATGCCCTCGGCGGCCGCCTGCTGCTCGATCCCCCGGGCGATCTCGTTGTAGGGGCCGCCGCTCAGGGTGACGAGGACGATGCCCACGGTGTTGCTGCGGCCGCCCTTGAGCGCCCGTGCGTGGGCGTTGACGACGTAGTGCAGCTCCTTCGCGGCGAGGAGCACTTTGGTGCGGGTGGAATCCGTCAGCGGCTTCCCGGCGAGGACGCGCGAGACCGTGGCCGTCGACACCCCGGCCCGCTGGGCCACGTCACGCATCGTGGCCTGGCGCCGGGGCGGTTGCGGTGCGCTGTGCGCTTCGACGGTCACCGGGCCTCCCCAAGGACACGGGTCGTCCCACGCGGGTGTGGGTGGGTCCCACGCGGGTGTGGGCAATCGTTTGCATCCTCGCAGGACGTCCGGTGAGGGTCAACGCGGCCGCTCTCGCCGGCCCCTCACTTTCGTCACCCGTGACGTCGACGATGGGCACCTCCGGGGGCCGCGGGGGGCCGGGACGATGGAATGAGTAGCGCGGCACCACCCGGCGGGACGAGAAGGATCGCGTCTCTCGACGAGATCAGGTCTGCCGGAGCCCGCCGCTCGGGGAAGCCACAGGGGGTCTGCGGCCACGGCGGCCGTTCCGCCCTTTCCGGGGGCGTACCACGACTGGGAGAAATCCGTCATGAACGCACACAGCGGCGTCGCCATCCTGTCCCGCCACCCCCGTGCGGCGGCCGACGCCCGCCACGTCCTGAGCCGGATCGCGCCCGAGGGCCACGACGAGGTGGACATGGCGGCCCTGCTCCTGAGCGAGGTCGTGTCGAACGCCGTCCGGCACGCCGACGGCCCCGCCATCGAGGTCGCCGTCGGCTACGACCGCGGGGCCGGTGTGGTCACCGGCGCCGTCTTCGACGACAACCCCCGCATGGGTTCGGGTGCCCGGTCGAGCCGGGACGAGGCGGGGCGCGAGGACACGGAGCTGGAGACCGGGCGTGGGCTCGACCTGCTGGACGCGGTGGCCGGGGCCTGGGGTGTGGCCACGGTGGGTGACCGAGGCAAGTGGGTCTGGTTCCAGGTCCACGCCGCCTGAGCTTCAACCGGTCACGGCCGTCTCGACCGGGACATCTCCCCCGTGGAGCCGTCGGTCAGGGCCGGCTCTCCGGCAGGTCGAGGATCCAGTTCTGGCCGACGAGGTCGTGGCCGAAGCTGTGGTGGGGCTCCTCGTCGGCGAGCGTGAAGCCGAACCTCTCGTAGATCCTGCGCGCCGACACCAGGACGTCGTTGGTCCACAGCGTCACGCGCCGGTAGCCGGCGTCGCGGGCGAACGCCAGGCACTCCTCGACGAGTCGGGCGCCCAGGCCGAGGCCCCTGGCCTTCGGGGTGACCAGCAGGACGCGGAGCTTGGCCACGCCCGGTTCGTCGTCGGCGACGAGGAAGACACAGCCCGCGCGCTCGCCGTCGACCTCGGCGATCCACGCCGCCTCCTTCGCCGGGTCGTGCCGGGTGCCGTAGTCGGCCACGATCCTGGCCACGAGGGCTTCGAACTCGGCGTTCCAGCCGAACTGCTCGTCGTAGATCTCGCCGTGGGCCATCACCGCCCAGCCCAGATCGCCCGGCCGGTCGGCACGACGGACGGCGACGATCCGCCGGCGCTCCTGCTGCGACATGGTCTTCCCTTCCCGGCCACTGCCTGGCCCCTGAGCACGTTCGGGCCCCTGAGCATCGAGCCACTGACACAACTGTTTCAGTGACGCTAGGCTAACCCCATGCCCCAGCAAGCGACAAACCCGTCCGCCCGGCAGGTCGAGCTGCTGGAAGCCGCCTACCGGTACGCACTCGTGCACGGCCTCGCCGACCTGTCCCTGCGTCCACTCGCCACGAGCATCGGTTCCAGCCCCCGGGTCCTGATGTTCCTGTTCGGCAATAAGGACGGCCTGGTCAGAGCCCTCCTGGCGAGGGCCCGTACCGACGAGCTGACGGTTCTGGAGTCTCTCGACACGACCGGCCCGCCCCTCGGTCTCGACACGGCGGGCGAGCGGATCTGGGCCTGGCTGGCCGCCGAGGAGCACCGTCCGCTCCTGCGGCTGTGGGCCGAGGCCTACGCGCGGTCCCTCGTGGAGCCCGACGGCCCCTGGGCCGGGTTCGCCCGCGCCACCGTGAACGACTGGCTCGCCGTCCTCGCCGCCTGCCAACCGGAGCCCGAACGCGACAGCGAGGCCGGGGTCGTCAGCCGCACCCTCACCCTGGCCGTGCTGCGCGGAGCGCTCCTCGACCTCCTCGCGACCGACGACGCACCCCGCACCACCGCGGCCGTCCACCACCAGCTCGCGAACCTCTCCATCGCGACCGCCCAGAGACCCCCCGCATGAACCAACGCCCCCTCCGCCGGTCCGGTGGGGCGGCCGGCGCGTGGTCGGTCAGGACGGCGCACCGAGCGTGGGAGCAACGCGGGTGCGGCGCGCGTACGGGTGGGGAAGTGCGGGTGGCACAGTGGGACGTGGCTCGGTGATCCCAGTGCGGTGGGTGCGGTGTGGTGCGCTGTTCACCGCGCTCGTCCGTGCTTCCGATCAGAGGGTTCCGTCATGCGGCTCCACCGTTTCGTCACGCTGACCGCGCTCGCGCTTCTGCCGCTCGCCGGCTGCGCCGGCTCCCCCGCCCCTCCCCCCGCCGACGCCGCCCCGGCGTCACGCGAGACCTCCGTGTCGCCGACGCACACACCGTCGGACGTCCGGGCGCGGTTCCGGGAGTTGGAGCGGTCGTACGGTGCGCGGTTGGGGGTGTACGCGATCGACACCGGCAGCGGCCGGGAGGTCGCGTACAACGACGGCGCCCGCTTCCCGTACGCCTCCACCTTCAAGGCGCTGGCCGCCGGGGCGGTGCTGCGGAACCGGACTCCCCGCGAGATGGACCGGGTGATCACGTACGCGAAGAGTGATCTGGTGCCCCACTCCCCCGTCACGGAACGGCACACGGAGACCGGGATGACCTTGAAGGAGCTGTGCGACGCCGCCGTCCGGTACAGCGACAACACCGCCGCCAACCTGATTCTCGACGAACTCGGCGGGCCGCGTGCGCTCGACGCCGTACTGGAGGAGTTGGGCGACGACGTCACGCGGATGGAGCGGCGCGAGCCCGACCTCAACGAGTGGACGCCCGGTGCCGTCCGGGACACCAGTACGCCGCGCGCCCTCGCGCGGGACCTGCGGGCGTTCGTCGTCGAGGACGTGCTCGCGCAGCCCGCGCGCGACCAGTTGACGAGGTGGTTGCGGACGAACACCACCGGCGCGGAGCTCGTCCGCGCCGGTGTGCCCGCGGGCTGGGTCGTCGGCGACAAGACGGGAGCGGGCAGTACGTACGGCTCCCGTAACGACATCGCCGTGCTGTGGCCGCCCGGTCGGGCCCCGATCGTCGTCGCCGTCCTCTCCAACCGTCACCGTGCCGACGACAGTTACGACAACAAGCTGATCGCCGACGCCGCCTCGGTCGTCGTGCGCGCGCTGCCGTAGGGCATGGGTCAGACGGCCGCGGACCGGTGGGTGATGCGGCCGTCCATGACCGTCAGGAGGACCGGCAGGTCCGCGAGGGCCGTCGCGGGCGTCGTGAGCGGGTTCTCGGCCAGGACCGTCAGATCGGCGCGATAGCCGACGGCGAGCCTGCCCTCCTGGTGTTCCTGTCCCGCCGCGAACGCCGGGCCCGTCGTCATCGCCTGGAGCGCGTCCAGGGCGTGCAGTGCCTGGTCGGGGCCGTGCGGGGGCTGGGTGAGGTCGCGGGTGGGGCGACGGTGGCGGGATCCCGCCATCACGCCCAGGGGCGGGAAGGGCGCGATCGGCCAGTCGGAACCGAGGACGACGGTGGCGCCCGATTCCCGCAGGTCGCGGCAGCGCCATGCGCGCGAGGCGCGCTCCTCGCCGAGGCGGCGGGACCAGTTGTCGGTGTGGTCGGCGCGGGTGAAGTCGCAGCAGTGGGTGGGCTGCATCGAGGCCACGACGCCGAGTTCGGCGAAGCGGACCAGGGTCTCGTCGGGGACGCTCTCGATGTGTTCCACGCGGTGCCGGACGGCGGTGTTCGCGTGGGCGGGATCGGCGTCGGCGGCGTGCGCGTGGGCGGTCTTCGCGTCGGCAGCGTCGGCGGCGTTCGCGTCGGCCTTCGCGTCGGCGGCCTGGGCCTTCTCGACCGCGTCGAGGGCATGACGTACGGCGGCGTCCCCGATCGCGTGGGTGGCGGTCGGCACGCCGGCGTGGTGCAGGGCCGCGATGACACGGGTGTAGGCGTCGGGTTCGGGCCAGAACGCGTGCGTGGACTCACCGTTGCGGTCGGGGTGTTCGAGCCAGGCGGTGCCGTTGTCGATGGTGCCGTCCATGAACAGCTTGACACCCTCGACGCGCCACAGCTCCCCGCCGACGCCCTGCTGCTCGATCAGGGCCCGTACCCCGGCCTCGTCGGTGCCGGGCTGGCACCAGGGCGCGACGCGCAGGCGCAGGGGCAGTTCTCCGGCCGCTTCGAGTTCCGCGTACAGCGCGAGGCTGTCGCCGTTGGCGTCCATCGCGTGACCGCCCGTCAGGCCGGCGGCGGCCATGGCGCGCAGCGCGGTGGCGAGGCGGTCGCGCCGCTCGGCCCGGGTGGGCCGGGGCGCGGCGCGTTCGACGAGTTCGCAGGCCGCGTCCTCCAGGAGCAGACCGGTCGGCTTGCCCCGCTCGTCGCAGACGATCTCCGCCGACTGGTCGAAGGTCCGTGGTCCGTCGACGCCGGCGAGTTCGAGGGCGCGGGGGCTGGCGAGGGTCGAGTGGGCGTCGAAGAGCTGGAGCAGGGCGGGTACGCCGTCCAGGACGGGGGCGAGTGCGGCGGCCTCGACCGGCTGGTCGCCGAAGGCGTTCGGGTCGAGGCCCCAGCCGAAGAGCCAGCCGCCGGGTTCGAGCGTCCGCACCTCACGGGCGAGGGCCTCGCGCAGCGAGGGGAGGTCCGTGCAGGCCGACAGGTCGAAGCCGTGGGTCAGCTCCGCGCCGGAGACGGGGTGGATGTGGCCGTCGGTCAGGCCCGGGGTCACGACGGCTCCCTCGAGGTCCACGACGGTGGTCGACGCGTCGGCCAGCGCACGGATCTCACGGTCGTCACCGAGGGCGGCGATCCGGCCGTCGGCGACCGCCAGCGCGGTGGCCGCCATGACGTGGCCGGTGACCGGGTCGAGCAGACGGGCGGCGAGGAGGATCAGAGAGGGGCGCACTTCAGCTCCAGGGAGGGGGTGGGCGGGGCGGTACAGCGAGGCGGGGTCGGGTGGGGTGGTGTGGTGTGGGGGGGTGGGGTGGTGTGGTGCGGCGCTGGGGGGGAGAGCGCAAGCGTCCGGCCTCGGGCGTCGGGCCGGGAGGCGTCCGGCCTGGGTGGCGGGCCGGAGGGCGTACGGCGTGGGTGGCGGGTCGGAAGGCGTCCAGCCAGGATGGCGGGCCGGAGGGCGCCCGGCCTCGGGCGTCGGGCCGGGAGGCGTCCGGCCCGGGTGGCGGGCCGGGGGCGTACGGCCCGGGTGGCGGACCGGGGACGTCCGGCCCGGGTGGCGCGCCGGGGGCGTCCGGCCCGGGTGGCGCGCCGGGGGTGTGGCCCCCGGCGCCTGGCCCCTGTCCCCGCGCCCCGTGCGTCAGCCCGACGTCTGTGGGCGGGTCAGGGTGCCGTGGGAGAGACCCAGTTCGCGTTCTGCCGTCGTCAGGGCCATGCGGGTCACGGCCTCCGGGCGGTCCGTCCGGTCGGAGTTGGCGTGGGCGCCCAGGCCGTCGATGACGACCAGGATCTGGATCGCCGTCGCGCGCGGGTCGTCCGTGCGGAACTCCCCCGCCCGCACGCCGTCGTCGATGAGGCCCTCCAGGCGGTCGTCGGAGGCCAGCTCCATCTCCGCCACCCGCTCCCGCAGGAGGGGCCGGTAGCGGCTCAGGTGGCGGGCGTTGATCCAGAGGCGGCTGATGTCGTCGTACGCCTCTCCCGTCGAGAGCGCGAAGTAGCGCGCCAGGTACTCCGTGGGAGTGCCGTCGGGCCGTTCGGCCGGCAGGAGCGCGTCGAGCTCCCCGGTGGCGGCGGTGGCGAACGCCTCGGCGACGAGTTCCTCGGCCGAGGGGAAGTAGTGGCTGATCAGCCCCGGGCGTACGTCGAGCTCCTCGGCGATCCGCCGGAGGGTGACGCATTCGAGGCCTTCGGTCAGGGCGACCCGGGCCGCGGCCTCCACGATCTCCGCGCGGCGGGCCTCCGGGGTCTTGCGAATTCGCTTGCGCTGGACGCTTGACGACATACCGGCGATGCTATTGAGTGTGCGACCAATAAGCAAGCAGGTCGGCACCACACGCATCCGGAGGGCCTCATGGCTTTCACCATCCCCGACCCCCACCCCCGCGATCAGGACGCGCCCACGGCGCCCCCGGACGCCGAGCGGGCGGGCCGGATCGAGGCCCACGGCATCGACCACATCCCCGAGTCCGAACGCCACGGCCGTCCCAGGGAACTGTTCGCCGTCTGGGCCGCGGCCAACGTCAACTACTTGAGCCTCGTCATCGGCGGCGCCCTGGTCCTCATGGGCCTGAGCCTGTGGCAGGCGCTGGCCGTGATCGTCGTGGGCAATCTGTTCTGGCTGCTCACCGGCGTGCTGGCGATGTCGGGGCCGGCGGCGGGCGCACCCAGCGAGGTGATCACGCGGGCGATGTACGGAGTCCGGGGCAACCGCGTGAACAACGCGGTCACCGGCTGGATGATCTCCGTCTGCTACTTCGCCCTGAACCTGGCCGCCGCCGCGTCCGCCGCCTTCGCCCTCGTCGCGAAGACGGGTCTGCCGACGAACACGGCCGTGAAGATCCTCGTCGTGCTCGCCATCGCCGGGGTCACCCTGACCATCAGCGTCTACGGGCACGCGCTGATCGTGAAGCTGTACCTGCCGATCACGCTCGCACTCGCCGCCGTCTTCGGCGTGGTGGCCTACGCGGTGCTGCTGCACGCCGACTTCGGGTACTCCCCCGAGGCGCGCCTGAGCGGGGTCGGCCTGTGGGCGACCCTGCTCGCGGGGGTCACGGTCATCGCCGCAGGACCCCTGTCGTACACCACCAGCGCCGACTTCTCCCGCTATCTGCCGCGTACGGCGTCGTCGCGTGCGGTCGTCGGCTGGACCGCGCTGGGCGGGTTCCTGCCGAGTGTCGCGGTGTGCTCGCTGGGTGCGCTGGCGGCCACAGCCGTCGACATGACCGATCCGCAGACCGCGCTGGAGCGGATCCTGCCGGGCTGGTTCACCCCGGTGTTCCTGCTCGCGCTCGTCCTCGGCACGATCGCGATCAACGCCCTGACCGCGTACAGCGCGGGGCTCGCCCTCCAGGCGGTGGGCGTTCGCATTCGGCGCTCCCTCAGCGTGATCGTCGACGGGGCCGTCGCTTCGGGCCTGACCCTGTACGCGCTGCTCGTGTCCAACTTCCTCGACACCGTCAGCAACGTCCTCCAGCTGACCGTCATACTCCTCGGTCCGGCGACCGCCCTGTACGCCACCGACATCGCGCTGCGCCGCAACCGCTACGACGGGCCCGCGCTGATGGACGAGAGTCCGGCCTCCCCGTTCTGGTACTCGGCAGGTGTCAACGCGGCGGGCGCGCTCGCGCTGGGGGCGGGGGTCGGCGCGGCCGCGCTCTGCGTCAACACGCTGTACACGGGCCCGATCGCGGCCGCCCTCGGCGGAGTGGACCTCGCCCTGCCGGTCGGGATCGTGGTCACCGCGGGCTGCTACGCGACCCTCCGGCTGGGAAGCGGTCGCCCGTCCGTGCGGTAGGGGCACGGACCTCGCCCCGACGCGCAGGCGGGGCTCGGCCGGAGGGCCGGACCGGCTCAGGGCGCTCGGGAAAGGGCCTGACGCCGTTCCGGCCCGAGCGGTCCGCTAGCCTACCGGCCGGTAGGGACCGGGTGGGAGCGACGACAGGGAGGCCGCCGATGGGGCGTCAGTGGAGTCTTGAGGAGTCCGTCGTGGTGGACGCCGCGCCGGAGGTCGTCTACCGCCTGGTGGCGAACCTGCGCGACATGGGCCGGTGGAGCCCCGAGTGCCGCGGGGTCTGGGTCCCCCGGCCTCCCGTGCGCGACGGAAGCCGCTTCGTCGGGTTCAACCGGCGCGGGCCCTTCGTCTGGTGCACGACGGGGCGGGTGTCGGCGGCGCGCGTGGGCGAGGAGTTCACGTTCGACGTCGGGGTGTTCGGGCTGCCGATCGCCCGCTGGGGCTACCGCTTCGCCGCCGAGGGTACGGGCACCCGCGTGACGGAGACCTGGCAGGATCTGCGCACCGGCCGGGGCGCACGCCTCGCCGAGCTCCTCGGCACCGTCTTCGCGGGGACCAACCCCGCGCGCCGTATCGCGGTGAACCGCCAGGGCATGCGGACGACCTTGGCCCGGATCGCGGCGGCGGCGACGGCCGCGTCCGCCTGAGAATCCCCCTCGCCCCGGTCGCCGTTCGCCCGTCACCGTTTACCCGTCACCGGTCGACGGTCGCCGTTCGCCCGTCGGCGGGCGCCGGGAGCCGGGAGCCGGGAGCCGGGAGCTTCCGGGGGTTCCTCACCACGTAGACGCTGGTGACCCTCCCGTTCTCGATCGAGAGGCTCACCGCCGACGGTTCGCCGTCGACGTCGATCCGGACCGCCGGGGCGCCGTTGATCCAGACGGGCCTCGCCTCGAACGCGGCCGGGACCCGGCTCGCACGCGCGAGCACCTGCGCGACACTCTCGGCGCCGTGGACCGGGGTCACGTCGGCGCTCACCAGTCCCCCGCCGTCGGTGATCAGGACCACGTCCGGCGCCACGACCTCCCTCAGCTCCGCCGACCGCCCCGTACGCAGGGCGAGCAGGAACCGTTCCACCACCGCGCGCCGCTCCTCGGGGGTTGCCCGCGCCCGGGGCCGTCGGGCCGCCACGTGCTCGCGTGCCCGACGGGCGATCCGCCGCGCCGCGCCGGCCCGCTCCCCGATGACGTCGGCGATGTCGTCGTACGGCATGTCGAACACCTCCCGGAGGACGAACACCGCGCGCTCGGGCGGCCCGAGCGTTTCGAGCACGGTCAGCGTCTCGATCGAGAGGCTCTCCGCGAGTTCGACGTCCTCGGCGACGTCGGGGCCGGTCAGCAGGGGCTCGGGCAGCCACGCGCCGACGTACTCCGCACGGCCGCGCGCTGTCGACCGCAGCCGGTCGAGCGCCTGTCGCGTGACCACACGCACGAGGTACGCGCGCGGGTCGCGCACCTGGGCGCGGTCGACGTCGGCCCAGCGCAGCCCGGACTCCCGCACCACGTCCTGCGCGTCGGCCGCCGAGCCGAGCATCTCGTACGCGACGGTGAGGAGGAGGCTGCGGTGGGCGACGAACGGATCCCCCGTCGCGCCGTGCGCCGTCGTGCCGAGCCTCATGGTGTCCTCCTTGGTTCGGATGCCTGCCCGGCCCGCTGCGGCCAGTGCGGCCGCCGCAGGCCGTTCGGCATGAAGACACCGTCGGACCCTCGGCTGTGACATCGAGGACCTGGGGAGGGTGACGGAGCGTCACGCCTTCAGGGTGGCCGCTCCGAAGGAGACGTCGAAGCGGTCGCACCAGATGGTGACGCTCGTGAAGTCGGCCGGATCGGTGCCGGGCGGGAGCGGGTAGTTCTGGTCTCCCTTGTTGCCCTTCAGCTTCCCCAGGCTGACGTACCTGCCGTCGTCGAAGACGCGCCAGCCGGCGACGCCCTCCTTGACCGGGGCGTCGGTCAACCAGACGCGCAGGTCGGGGCCGTTACTGGTGTCGAGGTCCTCGAGGCGCAGGGTCAGGCTGCCGTCGGCGAGACGGATGAGCTTCACCGTGCCGGTGGTGGTGTGCTCATGGCTGATGAGGTCTCCCCGCGCGACCGTCACCGGCCCCGACGCCGGATCGCCAGGAGCGGCGGGCGCGGTGGGGGCGGCGGGCGCGGTGGCGCTGGAGCCGGACCCGGGCCCCGCCGTCGGCAGCGCCTCGTCGACCGTCTCGTTCTGCCACAGCTTCCAGGGCTGGAACCAGAAGAGCCCCACGGCCCCCAGCGCCAACGCGACCACCATCGCTCCCCACAGCAGCGACCTTCTGCCCCCACGTGCCACGATCGTCCTTCCTCCGTGCCCTTGGTCTTCCTTCCCCCGCATTTCATCCCGGGCGGGGCGGTGCACGCCATGGCCGGCCCGATGACGAAAGTCTTACGGGGCGACTCGGCGGCGTTCGGCGGCGGCGCGCGGCGCGTGCGGAGGTCCGGTCTCCGGCTCCCGCGGGTGGTTCCCGCGGCTGCGGTGGCGCAGCACGGCGCCGACGAGGACCGCCGAGGCGGCGACGGCGTACACGACGGTTCCCACGGCGTTCGGGTCGGCGAACGCCGTGCTGGTCACGTACTTCCCCGCTCCCGCCACCGCGACGAGCAGCCACTCCCAGCGCCCGTCCAGGGCGACGAGGGCGACCAGGAGCAGCGCGTACCAGGAGTAGGCGGGTGTCAGGAGCAGGAACGCCGTCCCGGTGACCAGCAGCGCGCCGCTCCACGGCCGTTCGGGATCGCCGCGCAGGACGACGTGGGCGCAGACGAGGAGCAGGACCACGATCAGGGCGGGCACGGCCCAGGAGGGGGGTAGGACGAGCCGCAGCAGGGCGTAGCGGTTGCGGGAGTCGGCGTCGTCGTATCCCTCCTCCTCGACGTATCCGCCGAGGTAGCCGAGGACCGAGCCGTCGGAGAGCAGGACGTACGGGACGTAGGCCAGCGCGGTCACGGCCGCGGCGGGGACCAGGACCGCCGCCGCGTCACGCGCGCGGCGTACGCCGGCCAGCGCCCCGGGCAGGACGATCGCCGGCATCAGCTTCACGGCGACGGCGGCGCCCAGGAGCGCCCCTCCCGTCCTGCGTCGTTGCGCCACGAGGCCCAGTCCGGCGACGGCGAACAGGACGCCGAGGACGTCGATATGGGCGTTGTTCACCGCCTCGACGGGGACGGCGGGGCACCAAGCCCAGTAGGCGGCGGTACGGGGGTCACCCCGGCGGCGCAGGATCAGCAGCAGGGCTCCGGTGACCGCGACGGAGATCAGCGCGCCGCCGATCTGGAACGGCTTCAGACGGGAGCCGTCCGGGGAGAGGAGATGGACACCGAGGAAGTACGACTCGGCGAGCGGAGGGTAGATGGTGTGGACGGCGGGGCGGTTGAGCCGGGTGCAGTGGGCGGGACCGGCGCCCGATGGGGCGACCCCGGGGGCCCGTTCCGCCGCTGTCGGCGGCGCGGCGCTCCGTTCTCCCGCGACCGATTGCGCGGCACCGCGTTCGACGGTGACCGGCGGCGCGGCGCTCCGTTCTCCCGCGACCGATTGCGCGGCACCGCGTTCGACCGTCGCCGGCGGCGCCGGGACCGGGGCGTGGGCCGGGTGCGCGCAGGCGCTTCCGGTCGGGAAGAGCCAGTCGTCCCGAAGCGGAGCGAGTGCGCGGTCGGCGGGTGCGTGGTCGTACGGCGAGATGCCCGCCGCCTGCACCCGACCGTCCCACGCGTAGCGGTACGCGTCCGTGCTCGTACGCGCCTGCGAGACCAGGCCGGTGGCGGCGACCAGCGCGGAGCCCGCCAGGACGAGGACGACCGCCCGCCGGTCCGGCACCTTCCGCAGGACGAGGACGGCGGAGGCGAAGAGCGCCCAGCAGACGGCGTACCACCAGGAGAGCCCGCCGGGGTCGGTGTAGTAGCTGTCCTGTCGGACGGTGCACACCAGGGCCGTGGTGAGCGCGGCCAGGAGCCCGCCGGCCAGCGCGGTACGGAGATCGATCACACCCGGAAGCCTGGCAGCCCGCGGCACGGCGAACGGGTCCGGCGCCACGGCCGTCCGTGTTTCGTAAGGAGTCGGTCCACCCTTCGCGGCCCGTCGAACGGTGAGATGGAGCGCATGAAACCGCGCATCGCGCCTCCCCCTCCGCCCACGTTCCGCGCCCGGCTCCATGACGCGAGGACGGCCACCCGGATCGGCCGCTGGCTCGGCCTCGCCCTCGCGGTCTGCTTCGTCACCGGCGTCACCAGCCACTACCTGCAGCGGCCGCCGGACTGGCTCGCCGACGTCCTGCCGAGCAGGCCGACGTGGGGCTGCCGCTTCAGCCAGGGACTGCACGTGGCGAGCGGGATCGCCGCGATCCCGCTGCTGATGGCGAAGTTGTGGGCGGTCTATCCGAGGTTGTTCGTCTGGCCCGCGGTGCGGTCCGTACGGCACGCGCTGGAGCGGCTCTCCGTGGCCCTCCTCGTCGCTGCCGGGGTGTTCCAGCTGTTCACGGGGTTGTTGAACATCGTCGAGTGGTACCCGTGGCCGTTCTCCTTCGTCCCCGTGCACTTCGCGGTGGCCTGGCTCCTCGCGGGCGCGCTGCTGCTGCACGTCGTCGTCAAGTGGCCGGAGATCCGGTCCCACTGGGGGCGGCGCTCGGCGGGGACGCTGACCCTGCCGGCCGAGGACGAGGTCGACCGGCGGTCCCTGCTGACGGGCGTCGCGGCGGGAGTCGCGGCGGTGACGCTGACGACGGTGGGCCAGTCGTTCACCCCGCTGAAGCGGCTCGACCTGCTGGCGCCGCGTCACCCGGACCGCGGGACGCAGGGGTTGCCGATCAACCGGACGGCCGCCGCGGCCGGGGTGAGTGCGGCGACGGCGCGCGACTGGCGGCTGACGGTCGCCGGACCCCGTCCGTACGCGCTGGACCTGGCCGAGCTGGGGGCGCTGGAGCAGGTCGAGGTGCGGCTGCCGATCGCCTGCGTGGAGGGATGGAGCGTGGAGGCCGGCTGGACCGGCGTACGCGTCCGGGATCTGCTGGAGCGGGCGGGCGCGCCGCCGCGTTCGCGGGTACGGGTGGTGTCCCTGGAGCGCCGGGGCGCGTACCGGGTGATGGAGATGGGCGCGACGTACGCGGAGGATCCGACGACCCTGCTGGCGCTGCGACTCAACGGCCAGGAACTCTCCCTCGACCACGGCTTCCCGGCGCGGATCATCGCGCCGAACCGGCCGGGTGTGCTGCAGACCAAGTGGGTCGCCGGACTGGAGGTGCTGTGATGGTGGCGGTGGTGGTCCGGTACGCGCTGGGCGCGCTGGGGGTCGCGCTGATGGGCCTCGGGGTCGTCCTGGTCGTGCGCACGGGCTCGGTCGGCGACGTGCTGCTGTGGCTGGCGGGGGCGATCGTGCTGCACGACGGGCTGATCGCGCCGCTGGTGCTCGGCGTCGGGCTGCTGCTCGCCGCGCTGCCCGCGCGCGGCGCGCTGCGCGGGGGGCTGATCGTCGCGGGGTCGCTGACGCTGATCGCGCTGCCCCTGATGCTGCGGCCCGGCAGCGCGCCCAACCCGACGGCCCTTCCCCTGGACTACGTCCGTAACTGGCTGATTCTGATGGGGGTGGTGGCCGTCGGTACGGGCGCGCTGATCGGCGTGGGGCGGTGGGCCGCTCAGCGGCGGCGCCGGAGCTGAAGGAAGCTGCGCCCTTCGGCCCGCCAGCGTCGCTCGACCCGCCACCCGGCGGTGTCGGCGTACGCGGGAAGGGCCCGGGCGCCGACGCGCGCCCAGGGGAAGTCGGCGCCGCGCCCGCCGCGTCCGTCGACGACGCGGACCTCGATCCGCTCGTCGACGTCGGGGCCGGCGGCCTCCACGAGGGCCTGCCCACCGGGCGCCACGAGCCCGGCGGCGCGTGCGAGGAGGTGGCCCGGGTCGCCGCCGATGCCGATGTTGCCGTCCATCAGCAGGACGGTGCCCCAGCGGCCCTCGCTCGGGAGCGGGTCGAAGACCGAGCGGCACAGGGCGGTGCCGCCGCCGGAGACCGTGCGGTCGACGGCCTCCGGGCAGACGTCGATACCGAGGACGGGGCGGCCCGCGGCGGCCAGCGCGTGCACCAGGCGCCCGGGGCCGCAGCCGATGTCGAGGACCGGGCCCTCGCACCGGGCGAGCACGGTGGCGTCGACCGGGTCGGCGGCCGCGCACCAGCGTTCGACCTCCAGCGGCAGGAGCCAGCCGTCCGCCCGTCGGAGGAAGAGCGGCCCGTGGCCGGAGCGGAGGGCGGCGCCCCAGGGGTCGGCGCGCCAGCCACGCCGGGGCGCGGGGGCGCGGGGGCGCTCGTCCACGGGCGGCCCGGCGTCGGCCGCCGTGCGCGTCGCGGGCGGGTGCGGCGTCCTGCCCGAGTCCAGGGCGCTCACGCGATCCCGGTCCCCGCTGTGGCGCCGGTGGTGACGCGGGGGTCGCTCCCGGCCGCGATCATCGTCGACTCCCGGTGGCGGGCGGCGAACCGGCCGCGTGGGGCCAGTTCGGCGACGTGACGGGCGTCGGCGGCCGTGTCGACGTCCCGAAGGCGCGGCAGGTCACGGACGCGCAGGCCGGCGGCGGTGAGGCGGGCGCGCTGGACGGCGCCGGTCTCCGGCAGGGACATGGGGACGCCGCGCAGCAGGGCGGGGGCGGGCGCGGCGAGGCCGAGGGCCCAGAAGCCGCCGTCCTCGGCGGGTCCGAACCACGCGTCGCAGGCGCTGAAGTCGAGGCCGATGCCCAGGAGTTCCGGGGTGATCTGCGGGGTGTCCATGCCGACCAGCAGGGTGGGGCCCGTACAGCGCGTGAAGGCGGCGGCGAGCCGTTCGTCCAGGCCGCCCGGGCTCTGGGGGACGACCTCGAAGCCGTCCGGCAGCCAGTCGCCGGGCGCGCCGTCGAGGGCGAGGACGCGGCGGTCGGCGGGCGTAGCGCGGACCGTGGCCAGGGTGTCGGCGAGCGCGGCCTCGGCGAGGCGGGCCGCCTGGTGGGGAGTGAAGGGCGGGGTGAGGCGGGTCTTGACGCGGCCCGGGACGGGTTCTTTGGCGATGACGAGGAGGGTGCTCACCGGCGCGCCTCCGTGGGCGCCGCGGCGCCGGTCGGAGGGGCCGGAGGCGCGGTCGAAGGCACGGTCGGGGGCGCCGTGGGGGCAGGGGCGGCAGGCGTAGTGGGGGTGGCAGGCGTCGTCAGCGGCGCGGTCGGTTGGGCCGTGAGGGCAGGGGTGGCAGAAGTGGCAGGGGTGGCAGGCGTCGTCAGCGGCGCGGTCGGTTGGGCCGTGAGGGCAGGGGTGGCAGGTGTCGTCAGGGGTGCCTCGCGCAGGACCTCGCGCATGTCACGGACGGCGTTCCAGGTCCCCCGCCAGGTGCCGGTGACCTTGGACTTTCCCGTACGGGAGAGGTACGGCACGTCCCTCTCCCGTACCCGCCAGCCGGCGTCGGCGGCGCGCACCACCATCTGGAGGGGGTAGCCGCTGCGGCGGTCGGTGAGGTCGAGGGCGAGCAGCGCCTCGCGGCGCGCGGCCCGCAGGGGGCCGAGGTCGTGGAGGCGCAGTCCGGTGCGGCGGCGCAGCATCCGGGCGAGGGCGAGGTTGCCGGCCCGGGCGTGCGGCGGCCATGCGCCCCGCGACTGCGGACGGCGGCGGCCGAGGACGAGGTCGGCGTCTCCGGCCGCCACCTCGGCGACGAACGGCACGAGGAGGGCGGGGTCGAGGGAGCCGTCGCAGTCGCAGAAGCAGACGATGTCCGCGTCGGCGGCCAGCAGCCCCGCGTGGCAGGCCGCTCCGAAACCGCGGCGCGGTTCCGTGACGACGGTGGCACCGAGGGCGCGGGCGAGGGCGGCGGAACCGTCGGTCGATCCGTTGTCGACGACGATCGCCCGCCAGCCGGGGGGCACTCTCTCCAGGACCCAGGGCAGCGCCCCGGCCTCGTCGAGGCAGGGCAGGACAACGTTCACCGCGTACGTGGTCGCGGAAGGCGAGTCGGTCACGGACTTCACCGTACGAATCCGGACCGGGCAAAAGGGATGTGCGAACCTTACGAAACGCGGACATCGCCCCCTTGCCCCAGCCCGGGTGCCGTCCGGGCCCCCCTCCGGTGCGAGGCTGGCTCTCATGCAGCAGCCTGAACAGCCGACGCGGACGGCACCGCGCATCCTGGTCGTGGACGACGACCCGACCGTCGCCGAAGTGGTCACCGGCTATCTGGAGCGGGCCGGCTTCGCCGTGGACCAGGTCGCCGACGGACCGTCGGCCCTGGCGACCGCCGCGGCACGATGGCCCGGTCTGGTGGTCCTGGACCTGATGCTGCCCGGCATGGACGGCCTGGAGGTCTGCCGGGAGCTTCGCCGGCTCGGGCCGGTACCGGTGATCATGCTGACGGCGCGCAGCGACGAGGAGGACCGGATCCTCGGCCTGGAGATCGGGGCCGACGACTACGTCACCAAGCCCTTCAGCCCGCGTGAGCTGGTGCTGCGGGTGGAGGCGGTGCTCCGTCGGCACACCGAGGTCCGGCGGCCGGGGGCCCTGCTGCGGGCGGCCGGCCTGGAGGTCGATCCGGCGGCGCGGCGCGCGACGCGGAACGGCCGCCCCCTGGCCCTGACGCTGCGCGAGTTCGACCTGCTGAGCTACTTCCTCCAGCATCCGGGCGAGGTCTGCGACCGCGAGCGGCTGATGCGGGACGTGTGGGGCTGGGACTTCGGCGATCTGTCGACGGTCACGGTGCACGTGCGCCGGCTGCGCGGGAAGGTCGAGGAGGATCCGGCCCGCCCGTTGCTGATCCAGACGGTGTGGGGCGTCGGCTACCGCTTCGAGTCCGGGACCGGGTCCCGGGCCGGGTCCGGGTCCGAGAGCGAGGGATGAGTCGTGCGCGACATACTCCTCATCGCCGTGTACGCCTTCGTGGGCGCGGGGGCGGCCGGTCTGCTCGGTGCGGGTCTGCTGCGGTCGTTGCGGCGCCGGTCGCTGGCGGTCTCGCTGGCCGTCGTCGTGTCGGTCGCGGTGACGGCGATGCTCGCCGGGACGCTCGCGGTGGCGTGGGCGATGTTCCTGTCTCCGCACGATCTGTGGGTGATCACGACGGTCGTCGCGATGGCTGCCGTCGTCTCCCTCGGTACGGCGCTGCTGCTGGGCCGTCAGGTGGTCGTCAGCGCGCGGGAGCTCGCCGTGGCGGCCCGGGACTTCGGCGAGGGCGGGGTGTTCACCGCCCCGGGCCTGCCCGCGCCGGCGGAGCTCGGCGCGCTGAGCCGGGAGTTGTCGGCCACCAGTGAGCGGCTGGCCGCGTCGCGGGAGCGGGAGCGGGCCCTGGAGGCGTCCCGGCGGGAGCTGGTCGCCTGGATCTCGCACGATCTGCGGACGCCGCTGGCCGGTCTGCGGGCGATGTCCGAGGCGCTGGAGGACGGTGTGGTCGCCGACCCGGCGCGCTACCACCGGCAGATCCGGACCGAGGTGGACCGGCTCAACAGCATGGTGGGGGATCTGTTCGAGCTCTCCCGTATCCACGCGGGCGCGTTGACGCTGAGCCCGGCCCGGATGTCCCTGCACGATCTCGTGGGTGACGCGCTGGCGGGCGCGGTGCCGCTCGCGCGCGAGCAGGGGGTACGGCTCGTGGGCGACGGGGTCGCGGCCGTGCCGGTGGAGGTCGACGGCCGGGAGATGACCCGCGTCCTGGCGAACCTGCTGGTGAATGCCATCCGCCACACGCCGGCCGACGGCACGGTCGCCGTCGCGGCGGAGCGCCGTGCCGAGTCCGTGGTCCTGTCGGTCACGGACGGGTGCGGCGGCATCCCGGAGGACGCGCTGCCGCGGGTCTTCGACACCGGGTGGCGGGGTACGCAGGCCCGTACCCCGCCGGGCGGCGCCGGACTGGGCCTGGCGATCGTTCAGGGCATCGTGGAGGCGCACAGGGGCCGTGCCGATGTGCGCAACGTGGACGGTGGCTGCCGCTTCGAGGTCACGCTCCCCGCAGCCCGCTCGTAGCGAACTCGGCCATCCCTGCGGCGAAGCCGACCTCGGGCTTCCAGCTCAGCTCGGCGCGCAGGCGGGCGGAGTCGGCGGTGATGTGGCGTACGTCGCCGAGGCGGTACTCCCCCGTGACCACCGGGGCCGGCCCGCCGTGGGCGGCGGCGAGCGCCGTCGCCATCTCGCCGACGGTGTGCGGGTCGCCGCTGCCGGTGTTGTACGGGGTGAGGGCGGCCGGTGCCCGGTCGTCGAGGGCCTCCAGGGCGAGGGTGCCGACGGCGGCGACGTCGCGGACGTGGACGAAGTCCCGGCGCTGGCCGCCGTCCTCGAAGACGCGGGGGGCCTCGCCGCGGGCGAGGGCCGAGCGGAAGAGGGAGGCGACGCCGGCGTACGGGGTGTCGCGGGGCATGCGGGGGCCGTAGACGTTGTGGTAGCGCAGGGAGACGGCGCGTCCGCCGGTGGTGCGGGCCCAGGCGGCGGCGAGGTGTTCCTGGGCGAGTTTGGTGGTGGCGTAGACGTTACGGGGGTCGGCGGGGGCGTCCTCGCCGACGAGGCCGGGCGCGAGGTCGGCGCCGCAGCGAGGGCAGCGAGGCTCGAAGTGGCCCGCGGCGAGGTCGGCTTCGGCGCGGGGGCCGGGCCGGACGGGGCCGTGGGCGGGGCATGCGTAGCGCCCCTCGCCGTAGACGACCATGGAGCCGGCGAGCACGAGCCGGTCGATGCCGGCCTCGGCCATGGCGGCGAGGAGCACGGCGGTGCCGAGGTCGTTGTGGGAGACGTAGTCGGGGGCGTCGGCGAAGTCCTTGCCGAGGCCGACCATGGCGGCCTGATGGCAGACCGCCCGCACGCCCCGCAGGGCGCCGAGGACGGTCTCCCGATCCCTTACGTCGCCGTGCAGCCACTCGGCGTCGGCGGGCGGGGACGGCGGCCGGCCGTGGTGGGCGGTCGGGAGGAGGCCGTCGAGGACGACGGGGTGATGGCCACGGGCGACGAGGGCTTCGACGATGTGGGAGCCGATGAAGCCGGCCCCGCCGGTCACGAGTACGCGCATACCGTTCACCGTACGGAGCGGACGGCGTCCGGAACGGGTGTGCGCGCCGACGTCCGCGTTTCGTAAGGAGCGGGGCGGCGGGACCTCAGCGGCCTCGGCGTTCACGGCGCGCGGCTTCAGCCAGGCGGAGCCGCCTCAGCGGGGCGGCGGGACCTCAGCGGCCTCGGCGTTCGCGGTGCGGCTCAGCGTTCGCGGCGTGCCCTCAGCGGGGCGGGAGGAGGCGGAACTCCCGGCCGTCGGGGTCGGCGAGGACGACCCGGCCCGAGCCGCTCGGGGCGGTGTCGACGCGGGTGGCGCCGAGGCCGAGGAGGCGGTCGATCTCCGTGCGCTGATCGCCGCCGGTGGGCACCGCGAGGTCGAAGCGGAGGCGGTCCCTGTCCTCCCTCGGCATCAGCGGCGGGCCGCCCCAGGTGACCTTCGGGCCGCCGTGGGGCGAGCGGATCGCGGTCTCCTGGTCCTGGTCCCAGACCAGCGGCCAGCCCAGCGCCCGGCTCCAGAAGTAGCCGACCTCCTGCGAGCCGTCGCACGCGAGCGCCCCGATGAACCCGCAGTCGGCGAGGAACGCGTTGCCCGGCTCGATGACGCAGAACTCGTTGCCCTCCGGGTCGGCGAGGACGACGTGCCCCTCCTCGGGGGTCTGGCCGATGTCGATGTGCCGGGCGCCGAGCGCCAGCGCCTTCGCCACGACCTCCTGCTGGTTCTCCAGGGAGGTGCTGGTCAGGTCGAAGTGCAGGGGGTTCTGGAGCGACTTCTTCTCGTCGGTGGGGAGGAAGCGGAGCCGGAACCCGGTGTCGTCACCCGGCAGGAGGACGATGCCGTCGTCCACGTCCTCGGTCGGCTCCCAGCCGAGGAGGTCGGCCCAGAAGCGGGCGAGGCGCCGGGGGTCGTGCGCGTCGAAGCAGAGGGCGTGGAGGCGGGAGGTCATCCCTCGGTCTCCGATCCGCCGGGGCGCCGCCGGGCGCGTCGGTCGGACCGGCGGTCGGGCGGGGCGGTCCACGGCAAGCGTGCGTACAGGTCGTGGCCGAGGCTGCCCGCACGGCTGCGACGGGTCAACTCATTAACGTGACAGGCTCGCCAGGAGGGCGTCGAGGGGCGCCGGTACCCGGTCGGGTTCGAGGGCTTCGACGAGGAGGCGGCCGTAGCGGATCTTGCGCCCCTTCCTGGTGCCGAGGAAGCGGCGCAGCTGCCCGTGCCGGGGGCGGCCGTGGTGGGCCGGCTGGTGCAGGAAGGTCTGCCAGGCACGGAGGTCGCCCTCGGCGCCGACCACCTCCTCGACCGTCGCCGTGCCGAGCGCGCGGATGAGCTCGTCCTCCAGGTCGGCCGCGCAGACGAAGACGTCCCGCCGTGGTGCGCCGACGCGTTCCAGAGCGCGGTCGAAGAAGCTCCGTTCGCCCTCGTCGCACAGGCCTGCCAGGCGCAGGCCGAGGCCCGTGGGCCCGAGGATCGCGGCGTAGCGGCCGACGCTCATCGCCCCGCCCATCGGCACGACGCAGACCCCTTCGGCGGCCAGGTCGCGGCCCCGGCGTTCGGCCAGTGCCTCGACGGCCGCGAGATCGCTCAGCCCTTCGAGCAGCACCGCGGTCCGCACCCCGAGCCGCCCGGCCAGCTCCCCGGCGGGCCCGCCGGGACCGCCGCTCGCCCAGTCTCCGACCGCGTCCCGGAACGACAGCATCTCCACCATGAGCCCGAGTCTGCCCGCCCCCGGCGGGGAGGGCACGGGATTATCCGCCGCCCCCTCCCCGCCCCCTCCCCGCCCCGTGCTGCCACCGCACCTGCCGAGGCCGGCGCGCACGCGGGCCGCGCTACCGCGCGCGCAGGAGGACCGGGAGGGCCTGGTGGCCGTTGCTGATCAGCGACGGGAGGGGGCGGAGGTCCCGTGGGTCGACCGCCAGGGTGAGGCGGGGGAAGCGGGTGAAGAGCTGTTCGAGGGTGGTGGCCACCTCCAGGCGGGCGAGCGGGGCGCCCAGGCAGAAGTGGATGCCGTGACCGAAGGCCAGGTGGTCCTTGGTGGGGCGGGTGATGTCGAAGGTGTCGGCCGTCGGGCCGTGCCAGTCGGGGTGGCGGTTGGCGGCCGCGTAGGAGGCGAGGATCGCGTCGCCGCGGGCGATGGTCCTGCCGTCGGGGAGCGGGATGTCGGTGAGGGCGTAGCGGAGCGGGAGGTGTTTGACGGCCGGCTCGTGGCGGAGGGTCTCCTCCACGACGTCGTGCCAGTCGGAGCGGCCGGCGCGGAGGTGGGCGAGCTGGTCGGGGTGGGTGAGGAGGGAGGTGACCGCCTGGTCGATGACGTTCACGGTCGTCTCGTACCCGGCGCTGATGACCAGCAGGAGCGTGTCGCGCAGTTCGGCCTCGGTCAGGGTGGAGCCGTCCTCGTCGCGGGTGGCGATGAGGAGGGAGGTCATGTCGTCGCCGGGCTCGGCGCGTCTGGCGGCGATCAGGTCGTCGAGGAGGCCGTAGAGACGTACGGCGTTGGCCGTGGCCTGGTCCGAGGTGAGGGTGGTGTCGAAGACGCCGTCCACGAGCGAACGGAAGCCCTCGCGCCGCGACGTCGGGACGCCCATCATGTGGCCGATCAGGGCGATGGGCAGCGGGTGGGCGAGGCGTTCGCGCAGGTCGACGATCTCGCCGGGCGGCTCGGCCGCCAGGTCGTCGAGGAGCCCGGTCACCAGGGACTCGACGACGGGGCGCAGGGCGGCGACGCGGCGGGCGCTGAACGCGGGGGCGACCAGGCGGCGGAGGCGGGCGTGGTCGGCGCCGTAGGCGGTGAACATGTTGTTCACGGCGACCCACAGCGCGAGCGGCCACGCGGCGACGGACGCGTCGTACGCCGGCCAGTGGCGGCGGGCGTCCTTGGAGACGTCCGGTCCTGTCAGGAGCTTCCTGAGCAGCAGCGGGTCGGTGACCGACCATGCCGGCACCCCGAGGACGTCCACGAGGACGGCGGCTCCGTGGGCGCGCAGCAGCCGGTGTTCGGCGTGGTGGTCGGCGCCGGTGGGATCGAGCACGATCGGCGGGTTCGGCCTGTTCACAGCGGGTCCTTTCGAAGACACCCCCTAGGGCGGGAGCCGTCTCCAGACTGGCGGGCGGCGAGTTCTGACGGTAGGTCAGGATGTGGACGTCGTGGCCTGATCCGGTGGAGACGCCGTCCTTCAGGTCATCCGTCCCGGACCCTTGACTCCGTTCGCGCCGACCGGGATCCTCAACCACGCGTTTCGTACGGAGCATGACAATCCCCGTCTCCAGCCGCTTCCCGAGCCCCCCTCGTACGCCCTCTCCCGAGCCCTCGCGTACGCCCCTTCCGAGCCCCCTCGTACGCCGCCTCTCACGCCCTACGACCATCCGTCCTTCGACCGAAGACGTGAGTGATGTCCATGAGAACCCCCACGCTCAGCCGTACGTCCGGCAGGCGCGGGCCGCTGGCCGTGCTGGCGCTGCTGCTCGCCACCCTGGCCCTGCTGCTCGGTCCCGCCCCCGGTTCCGCCGCCGACGCCTCCTGGTGGAACCCCGTCGCCCGCCCCGCGCCCGACGCGCAGATCAACGTCACGGGCGAGCCGTTCAAGGGCACGAACGCCCGGGGCGAGGTGCGCGGGTTCGTCGACGCGCACAACCACCTGATGTCCAACGAGGCCTTCGGCGGGCGCCTCATCTGCGGGCAGACCTTCTCGGAGAAGGGGGTGGCCGACGCGCTCAAGGACTGCCCCGAGCACTACCCCGACGGTTCGCTGGCCGTCTTCGACTTCATCACCAAGGGCGGCGACGGCAGGCACGACCCGGACGGCTGGCCGACGTTCGAGGACTGGCCCGCCCACGACTCGCTCACGCACCAGCAGAACTACTACGCCTGGGTGGAGCGGGCCTGGCGCGGTGGTCAACGGGTGCTGGTCAACGACCTCGTCACCAACGGGGTCATCTGCTCCGTCTACTTCTTCAAGGACCGCGGCTGCGACGAGATGACCTCGATCCGGCTGCAGGCCCGCAAGACGTACGAGATGCAGGACTACATCGACACGATGTTCGGCGGCCCGGGCAAGGGCTGGTTCCGGATCGTCACCGACTCCGCGCAGGCCCGCACGGTCGTCGAGCAGGGCAAGCTGGCGGTCGTCCTCGGCGTGGAGACCTCCGAGCCCTTCGGCTGCAAGCAGATCCTCGACGTCGCCCAGTGTTCCCGGGCCGACATCGACCGGGGGCTCGACGAGCTCCACCAGCTCGGCGTGCGGAGCATGTTCCTCTGCCACAAGTTCGACAACGCCCTGTGCGGGGTCCGGTTCGACGGGGGCGCGCTCGGGACGGCGATCAACGTCGGCCAGTTCCTGTCGACCGGCACCTTCTGGAAGACAGAGAAGTGCGCCGGCCCGCAGGCCGACAACCCGATCGGGCTCGCGGCGGCGCCGCAGGCCGAGAAACAGCTGCCGGCGGGCGTGGCGGTGCCGTCGTACGGGAGTGACGCCCGGTGCAACACCCGGGGGCTCACGGAGCTGGGCGAGTACGCGGTGCGCGGCATGATGCAACGCAAGATGATGCTGGAGATCGACCACATGAGCGTCAAGGCCACGGGCCGGGCGCTGGACATCCTGGAGTCGGCCTCGTACCCGGGCGTCCTCTCCTCGCACAGCTGGATGGACCTGAACTGGACCGAGCGCGTCTATGGCCTCGGTGGCTTCATCGCCCAGTACATGCACGGCTCCGAGGGTTTCAGCGCGGAGGCGGCGCGGACCGACGCGTTGCGCGAGAAGTACGACGTGGGGTACGGCTACGGCACCGACATGAACGGCGTCGGCGGCTGGCCGGGGCCCCGGGGCGCGGACGCGCCCAAGGCGGTGACGTACCCGTTCCGCAGCACCGACGGCGGCTCGGTGATCGACCGGCAGACGACCGGGCAACGGAGCTGGGACCTCAACACCGACGGCACGGCGCACAACGGGCTGGTGCCGGACTGGATCGAGGACATCCGGCTGGTCGGCGGTCAGGGCGTGGTGGACGACCTGTTCCGGGGCGCCGAGTCGTACCTCGACACCTGGGGCGCCTCCGAGCGGCACCGCGCGGGCGTGAACCTGGCAGCGCGGGCCCCGGCCTCGGCCTCCACCACGGAATGGTGGAACCCGTTCACGACGTTCTCGGCCGACCGGGCCGTCGACGGCGACCCGGGGACCCGGTGGGCGAGCGAGTGGCGGAACGACCAGTGGCTCCGGATCGACCTCGGGGAGCCGCGACTGGTCAAGCGGGTGACGCTCGACTGGGAGCGGGCGTACGGGAAGGCGTACCGCGTCGAGCTCTCGCACGACGGCGCCACGTGGCGTACCGCCTGGTCCACCACGACCGGTGACGGCGGTCTGGACACCGCCCAGTTCGCCGGGACGACCGCGCGCTACCTCCGGGTGTACGGCGTCACGCGCGGCACGGAGTGGGGGTGGTCCCTCCGGGAGGTCGGTGTCTACAGCGGCTGACGGAGATCCGGGGCTCCGGTCCGGAGTCCATGGGTGGGGTGGGGCGGCCGGTCCGGTCGCCCCACCCCGTACGTACGAAGGGAACCCCCGCATGTCGCGTATGCCGCTCGCCGAACGGCGTCGCCAGCTGACCGAGGCGGCGATCCGGGCCATGACGCGGGACGGCGTGGCGAGGACGACGACGCGGTCCATCGCAGCCGAGGCGGGCGTGTCGCTGAGCGTCTTCCACTACTGCTTCGACTCCAAGCAGGCCCTGCTGGAGTCCGTGATCACGGCGATCACGGACCACTACGTCGGGACCGTGAAGAAGGCGCTGCGGCCGCGCGACACGTTCCGGGAGACGATCCGGGCCGGCTTCGAGGCGTACTGGGAGCATGTGCGCGTCCGCCCGGGCGAGCACATGCTGACGTACGAACTCACCCAGTACGCGCTGCGCACGCCCGGGTTCGAACCGCTGGCCAGGCGTCAGCACGAGCGGTACGCGGAGATCTACCGCGAGCTCATCGAGGAGCTCGACGCGAGCATGCTCCTCGACATCCGGGTCCCGGTGCCCGTCCTGGCCCGCTATCTGGCGGCGGTCACGGACGGCCTGACCCTGAACCTCCTCGTCGTGGGCCACGACGAGGCGTCCTCGGGCGCGCTCCTGGACCTGGTCACCGACCAGGTCGCCGCGCTCGTCGGGGACGGCCCCGGGGGGCCGGGTCACACCGGGCGGACGTGACCGTCGAGGGCCGGGGCGAGCAGGGCGAAGGCCCGCTCGACGAGTGCGGTCGGGTCGTCGGTGCCGTCTCCGGCGCTCCACCGCTGGAGGGTGACGTCGAAGGCGGTGAGCGCCACGCCGGCGGCGAGACGCGGGTACAGATCGGTGGCGTCGAGCCGTAGCCGGCGCGTCAGCTCCGCCGCGAGGTCGTCGCTCCAGCGCAGCCGGCGTTCCAGGAAGCGGGCGTGGAGCGCGGGCGTGCCCAGGATCAGCCGCACCACGCGCAGGGCCCGCTCGGTGTGGTCCGGGTGGTCGGTGCAGGCCTCCAGGGGGACGGCCATGGCGTGGCGCAGCGCCTCCGAGGGCGGTTCGTCGGCGGGGCGGGCGGCCAGTTCGTCGCGGATCCCGGTGCCCATGTCGGCGAGGAACTGGACGACGACGTCCTCCTTGGAGGCGAAGTAGCGGAAGAACGTGCGCTTGGACACTCCGGCGGCGGCGACGATCTCGTCGACGGTCACCGCGTCGAAGCCCTTCACCGCGAGGAGTTGCAGCGCCGCCTCGGTCAACTCGTTCGAGACGAACTGCCGTTTGCGCTGGGCCAGGGTCATGTCGGTTCGCGAGCTGCTCACGGCGCCCACCGTACACCTCATGCCTTCCATGACACAGAGGCGCATCTTGACACTTGGTGCCACAGGCGGCAGCGTGTGCCGCATGACGGATACTCAGCAGTGGAGCACGGAACGGATTCCCGACCTGACGGGACGGGTGTGCGTCGTCACGGGCGCCAACAGCGGTCTCGGCCTGGCGACCACGCGGGCGCTCGCCCGCCGGGGCGCGCACGTGGTCATGGCGGTGCGCGACGAGGCCAAGGGCCGGCGGGCGGCCGCGGAGATCACGGCCCGCCGTCCCGGATCCCGGCTCGACGTACGCCTCCTGGACCTGGCCGATCTCGACTCGGTGCGCGCCTTCGCCCACGGCCTGCGCGCGGAGCACCCGCGCCTGGACCTGCTCGTCAACAACGCGGGGGTGATGGCACCGCCCCGGACGCTGAGCGCCCAGGGTCACGAACTCCAGTTCGCAGCCAACCATCTCGGGCACTTCGCGCTGACGGGACTGCTGCTCGACCGGCTGACGGCCGGGGACGACCCTCGGGTGGTCACCGTGAGTTCGCTCAAGCACCGCAAGGGCCGGCTGCGCTTCGACGACCTCCGGGGCGAGCGGGGTTACGCGCCCATGCCCTTCTACGCCCGGTCGAAGCTGGCCAACGCCGTGTTCGGGCAGGAGCTGCACCGGCGACTGAGCGCGGCCGGCAGCCCGGTCCGCAGCCTCCTCGCCCACCCCGGCTACGCCGCCACCAACCTGCCGGCGGGCACGCCGGTGCCCCTGGTGCGCCTGCTGTTCGGCCATGTGCTCAAGCCGCTCGCCCAGTCGCCGGAGCGCGGCGCGCTGCCGCAGCTGTACGCGGCGACGGCGCCCGGCGTGCGGGGCGGGCAGTTCTACGGTCCGGGCGGGGCGGGCGAGCTGCGGGGCGGGCCGGCCCTCGTGCGCCTCTCCCCGGCGGCGACGGACGCCGAGACCGGCCGGCGGCTGTGGGAGGTGTCGGAGGAGCTGACCGAGGTGCGGTACGACATCGGCGTGCGCGCCGCCGAATGATCGGTTTCCTTGGGCCGGTCCGGGCGCGGATGCCCGGCGAGCGACCGGTTCGCGGCCAGGAGTCGGTATAAACAGGCGCATGCGCCATGCCGAACGCTATGAGCTGACCTTCCCGGTGTCGGGCGACTCCATCGTCGTCACCCGCACGGACCGCCAGGGGGCCGGGGGCCATCCGGTGTACTCCGACGAGACGGGCATCGTGCAGGCCGAGATCGACGAGGAGGGCCATGTGCGGATGGTCGCGAGCGGTGGGCACCAGAGCCACGACGGGCCCGTACGCGCGGCCCCGTTGGACTGATCCGGGCCGGCACGCGCGGGCGCTCCCGCCCAGGACGCACCGGCCCGCCCGCCCCTGCCGGCCGCTGCCCGCCCCGGCGCGCCGGGCGCCGGGACGGGCGGGGCAGGGCGGGGTCAGGCGTACGGGTCGAACGGGATGCCGGCGGGCTTCGCCTCGGCGAGGTGGGGGGCGAAGCTGCCGTCCTTCAGGCCGAAGTGGGCACTGCCGAAGTCCGTCCGTACGAGCTTGTCGCGCACCCCGGCCGGGTAGCCGTTCCAGCCGACGAGGGCCGGGTACTGCCAGGTGCCCCGGTGGTTCTCCGGCGGCTCGTCGTTGGCGTTGGCCGGGCGGAAGCAGTGCGTGCTCACGCCGTCCTTGTGGTAGACGACCTTGGGGTGCGTCCCGTCCCAGCGGATCTGGTCACGGCCGTAGGTGTTGAAGTCGCCGTGCGCCGAGGTCGAGACGTACTTGGCCTCGTTGTTCTGGATCCAGACCACGACGTGCTCCCAGTCGTGGCGGTGGCCGCCGAGACTGATGCCGGGTATCGCCTGGTCCTTCTCGAAGTAGAGGCCGTAGAGCACCGCGCACCAGCCGTTGTTGCACGTGGCGCGGGAGTAGCCGTTGGTGTTGCCCAGGTCCCAGGCGTCCCGGCACGAGCCGTTGAGGGCACCGGTCGGGTTCAGGCCCGGGTTGATCGTGCCGTCGGGGCCGATGGCCGCCGAGGAGTAACAGCCGTCCGTGTCGTAGTCGAACGCGGGCTGGAACGTCTGCTCCAGTGCGTCGGCGTTGGCCGGCAGCGGCGGGGGCGGCGCCGCGAACGCGCTGCCCGAGACCGCCACGACCAGCGCGACACTGCTGCCGAGGGTGACCGTTACCCTGCGGATCCACGAACTCGTCTTCAACTGCGTCCTCCTGAGGGACCGCCGTGCGGGGCGCGAGGAATGAGGGGTGGTGCGCGATTGGCATGCCCAGATCAGTTCTCTCGAACCCCGCTGTCGCGAGGAGGACCGGCCGATGACGGCGCGGTGAAGGGTGGCGGTCGCCGGTCCGTCAGGCCTTCGCCGCACTCGGCAGGTGCGGCGGGGCGGCGGCCTCGTCGGCGCCCCCGTCGGCGCCCTCGGCCCCTTCGCCCTCGGCCCCTTCACCCTCGACCACCGGCCGGGCCGGGATGAGGAAGGCGACGACCGCCGCCGCGAGCCCCACACCGCTGCCGATGACCAGGGCGACCCGGAAGGCGTCCTCGGAGGGCAGGAGATGACCGGCGAAGTCCGTGGTCATCTGGGCGAGGACCACGCCCATCACGGCGGCGGAGACCGAGCTGCCGATCGAACGCATCAGGGTGTTGAAGCTGTTGGCCGACGCCGTCTCCGACCTGGGTACCGCGCCCATGATGAGGGCGGGCATGGCGCCGTACGCGAGCCCCACGCCGGTGTTGCAGATGAGGGTCACGACGAGCAGCCCGACGGTCGAGCCCATGAGCGGCAGGGCGCAGGCGTAACCGACGGCGATGATCAGGCTGCCGACGCCGAGGGTGATCTTGGGGCCGCGGGCGGCGGTGAGCTTGGCGCCGAGCGGGGCGAGGACCATCATCATGAGTCCGGCCGGGGCCATCCAGAGCCCCATGGCGAGCATGGACTGGCCGAGGCCGTAGCCGGTGGCCTCGGGGAGCTGGAGGAGCTGGGGCACGACCAGCGACTGCGCGTACATCGCGAAGCCGACGAGGACGGACGCCGCGTTGGTCATGAGGACCAGCGGGCGGGCGGTGACGCGGAGGTCCACCAGCGGCTCGGGGGTGCGCAGTTCCCACCAGCCCCAGGCCAGCAGCGCGGCCACGGAGGCGGTGAGCAGGCCGAGGGTCGTACCGCTCCCCCAGCCCCAGTCGGAGCCCGTGGACACACCGAGCAGCAGACAGACCAGCGCGACGCCCAGACCGAGCGCGCCGGGCACGTCGAAGCGGCCGGCCGCGGACGCGGAACGGCCCGCGGGCACGAGCAGCCGGACGAGCACGCCGACCGTGGCGGCCAGGGCGGCGACCACCCAGAACAGCACGCGCCAGCTGGCGTTCTCGGCGACGGCGGCGGAGAACGGCAGGCCGAGCGCGCCGCCGACGCCCATCGAGGCGCTGATCAGGGCGATGGACGCGCCGAGCCGCTCCATCGGCAGGACGTCGCGCAGCAGGCTGATGCCGAGCGGGACCACGCCCATGCCCAGACCCTGGAGGCCTCGGCCGACGATCATCGGGACGACGGACGAGGACAGCGCGCAGACGACCGAGCCGATCACGAGCGGCGCGAGGGAGACGAGCAGCATGCGCCGCTTGCCGTACATGTCGCCCAGTCGTCCGGCGACCGGCGTGGCCACCGCCGCCGACAGGAGGGTGGCGGTGACCACCCAGGAGGCGTTGGAGGCGGAGGTGTCGAAGAGCCTGGGCAGGTCGCCGAGGAGGGGCACCACCAGGGTCTGGGTGAGCGCGGCCACGATGCCCGCGAAGGCGAGGACACCGACGACGCCGCGGGGGCGGGCGTCGGTCTTGGAGCTGGACACGTGGTTCTCCCTAGGGGCAACGCGCGGAACGCGACGAGGCGACATGCATGATGCATACCTAGTGCAGGATACACAGCTCCTGTACCATGCATATGCCTGGTCGCGTGTGACCGGGCGCGACGCGGGTTGGGAGGATGGCGCCATGGAAAAGCCCACGCACCTGATCGAGTTCGAGGCCATGCTCGTCGGGCGGCACTCGCATCTGTTCGACCCCCGTGCGCGCGGCAGCACAGGGCGGCTCGACCGGAGCGCCTATGTGCTGCTCAGCCGGATCGAGATCGACGGGCCGCTCTCCATCGGGCAACTGAGCGACGCCTTCGGCCTCGACACGTCCACCCTCAACCGGCAGACCGCCGCGATGCTCAAGGCCGGGGTCGTCGAACGGATCCCGGACCCGGACGGCGGGATCGCCCGGAAGTTCAGCATCACCTCGGAGGGGCGGCGCCGGCTCGACGCGGACCGGTCGGCCAACGTCCACGGCCTGGAACGGGTGATGGAGAAGTGGACGGCCGAGGAGGTGGCCGACTTCGCCACGTACCTCCGGCGCTTCAACAGCGACATCGAGCGCCTGGAGGGCCGCCCCTGGCCGCGCCCCCAGGAAACGGAGACGACCCAGGCCCACGAGGCCCGAGCGGCCGTACGCGACTGACGGACGATCCGCGCGGGGTGACCGCTCACCGCCCGGCCGGGGCTCCGCCCGGTTCGGCGTCCGGGCACCGGAGCACGAGGAGAGCGATGTCGTCCGTGCGCCGGGACGCCGGGCGTACCCGGGCCAGCAGGATGTCGATGAGTGCGTCCAGGTCCCGTTCGTCCGTCGCGGCGAGGTGCCCGGCGAGTTCGGCGAGGGAGTCGTCGATGTCGGTCCCCGGAGTCTCGACCAGTCCGTCCGTGTAGAGCAGGAACGTCTGCCCGGCGACGAGCGGGATCTCGGTGACGGGGTAGGCGGCGTCCGGGTCGATGCCGAGGAGCGGGCCCGGCTGGACGTCGAGGACCTCGACGCGTCCGTCAGGATGGCGCACCAGGGGCGGCGGGTGACCGGCGCCTGCCAGGCTCAGGCGCCGGCGGGCGAAGTCGGCGTGGGCGTACAGACAGCTGGTGAACAGGCCCGGGTCGAGGTCGGCCAGCAGGGTGTTGACCGCCGAGAGCACCCGGTCCGGCGGCGCGCCGAGGGTGGCGTGGGCGTGGACCGCCGTACGGACCTGGCCCATGAGCGCTGCGGCGGCCACGTTGTGGCCCTGGACGTCGCCGATGACGGCCGCGGCCGCCGTCTCCCCCAGCCGGATCAGGTCGTAGAAGTCGCCGCCGATCTCCATGCCGCGGGTGGCGGGAAGGTAGCGGGCGGCGACGTCGAAGCCGCTGACGGTGGGAAGGCTGTGCGGCAGGAGAGCCTGTTGGAGGCCGTGGGCGAGCTGGTGCTTGACGTCGTAGAGACGCGCCCGGTCCAGGGCCTGGGCGACGAGTCCGGCGAGCGAGGTGAGGACCGCCCGCTCGTCGGAGGCGAACGTGTGGGGACGGTCGTACGACAGGACGCAGCAGCCGACGGGCCTGCCGGAGATGATCAGCGGCAGGAAGGCCCAGGCCTGCTTGCCGCTGATCGGGTGGGCCTCGGGGTAGATGCGCCGCATCTCCTCGGGATCGGCGAGGAACGACGGGATCCCGCTGGCGAGCGCCTGTCCGGCCGGGGTGAGGGTGGTGTCGACGGGCAGGCCGTCGAGCCGCTCG
The DNA here is from genome assembly GCF_044746945.1 of Streptomyces sp. NPDC090127. NCBI lineage: Bacteria > Bacillati > Actinomycetota > Actinomycetes > Kitasatosporales > Streptomycetaceae > Streptomyces > Streptomyces sp. NPDC090127. The sequence goes on from NZ_JBIVDE010000003.1 coordinate 323,845, forward strand.
ATCGTCTCGGCGGGGTAGCCGCGGTGGCCGGTGATCCGCAGCCGGCCGGAGTCGACCGAGGAGAGGACCAGTCCCTGGGCCCCGAACGCGGGCATGATCTGGTCGGCGACCAGGTCGACGACGTCCTGGACGCCGACGACCTCGGTGAGGCCCGCGGCGAGGTGCATCAGGTGGTAGAGCCGGCCGGCGCGGGCCGGGGGCCCGGAGCTCGGGGCGTGTCCCGGTGCGGGGACGGGCGGGGGCCGCGCGTCGGTGGGGACGATGCGGACGCTGACACCGCCGCCGTCGGGGTAGAGGTGGAAGTCCAGCCACCGGCCCGGCGGGCGGCAGGCGGTGAAGGAGACGGGCTCACGGCTGATCACCGCGGCGCGGTAGCGGTCCTCGTAGGTGGGGTCGTCGAGCCAGGGCAGGGACTGCCACGGCAGCGTTCCCAGCAGGTCGGCGGCGTCGCCGCCGAGGAGCTCGGCGCCCCCCGCGCTGAGGTAGGTCAGGCGGCCCTCCAGGTCGAGGGCGCAGCTGCCGCCGGGCAGCCGTTCGGCGAAGTCGGCGGCCGCGCCGGCCGCGCTCGGCGACCGCAGGCCGCGTTCGAGCGGCACCTCGCGCGGGGCCTCTCCCGGGGCGTGGGGGTGGCCGGACGCGGTGGCGTCCTCCATGAGGCGGGCGATCCGGCGGCAGCAGGAGAAGACGTATCCGTGTTCGCGGCGGGTCAGCAGCGGCGGGCGGGCGGCGGGCCACATCAGGAGCAGCGTGCCCCAGCGTCCGACGCCGGTGATGGGCGCGGCGGCGAGGGCGAGCGGGTACGGGAGGGCCATCGCGGTCCGTGGGTACGAGCGGGCCATCTCGTCCTGGCTGCCCACCCAGATCAGCCGGTCCTCCCGCACCGCGTCGGCGACCGGGGCGGGTGCCACCAGCGGCACCCGCGCCCAGGGGGCGGCGAACTCGGCCGGGACCCCGCAGAGCGCGTCGAGGCGCAGCACTTGGGCGTCGGGAGAGAGGAGATAGACGGCGCCGATGGAGGCGCCGGTGCGGCGGACCGTCTCCAGCAGCGCGGTGTCCACTCCTCCGGCGCCCCGGGCCGTACCGACCGTGCTGGTCACCAGGCACCTCCAGCGTCGCAGCCCCATTATCGCGCCGACGGGCGCTCCGAGCGGGTCAGTGCGGGACCGGGTCGGTGAAGCCCCGGCGCCGGGCCGCGCCCGGACGGCAGCGCAGGAGGCGGGCCGCCGTCAGCCGAGCGCCGCGCAGCGCGCCGTGGCGGCTGAGGGCCTTGACGGCGTAGGTGGAACAGCTCGGCGTGTACGGGCAGCACGGCGGCCGGGTCGGGCTGATCTCGGCCCGGTAGTACTGGACGGCGGCGTACAGCGCGCCGGCCACCCGCCCCGAGGGCGCGTCGGGTGCGGTGCTCCGGCCGGGCGCGGGCCGCAGCAGGGACACGAACAGCGCCGGGAGCGCCACGAGCGCCATCTGGGGGCAGTACATGCCGCACGCGGAGCACTGATCGAGCGCGCCCGCGCAGCAGCCGTCCTCACCGTCCTCGCGCCGTCGCCGCCGACCCGGTCGCGCGAACTTCTTCGCTGACCTCACACCGCCCCCCTTCGTGATCATCCGATCCTACGTGCGGTGCGGCGGCGCCGAGGGCGGCCCGTCCCTGTCGGGAGGCGGGGGCCGAGGCGGGCCCGTCCCTGTCGGGAGGCGGGGGCCGAGGGCGGCCCGTCCCTGTCGGGGCGGGCCGCCCGGGCCGTCAGCGGGTCGTCGAGCCGGCCGGCGTACCGGCCGCGACGGCGGGCGGCGCCGGCGCGTAGCCGGTGGGCCGGGCGGTGAACGTGCCCCGGCCCTGGGTGCGGCCGCGCAGTCGGGTCGCGTAGCCGAAGAGCTCCGCCAGCGGAACGGTCGCCGTGAGGACGGCCGTCCCGGCGCGCGCGGCCGAGCCGGAGACCCGGCCGCGGCGGGCCGCGAGGTCGCCGAGCACGCCGCCCACGGCGCTGTCGGGCACCGTGACGGTGACCTCGACCACCGGCTCCAGGAGCGTCATCGCGCAGGCCCGCAGCGCCGCACGGAGCGCGAAGCGGCCCGCCGTGCGGAACGCCATCTCCGAGGAGTCCTTGGAGTGGGTCGCGCCGTCCGTCAACGTCACGCGCAGGCCGGTGACCGGGTGGCCGCCGAGCGGGCCGTCGGCGAGGGCGTCCCGGCAGCCTGCCTCGACCGCGCGGACGTACTCCTGCGGCACGCGACCGCCCGTGACGGTGGAGGAGAAGACGAACGCGCCGTCCTCCTCGCCGGCCCCGGCCGGTTCGACGTCGAGGACGACGTGCGCGAACTGGCCCGCGCCACCGTCCTGTTTGACGTGCCGGTAGACCAGGCCGGACACCCCGCGCAGCACCGTCTCCCGGTAGGCCACCTGCGGTCTGCCGACGACGATCTCCAGGCCCTGGGCCCGGCGGATCTTCTCCACGGCCACCTCCAGGTGCAGCTCGCCCAGACCCGAGAGCACGGTCTGACCGGTCTCGGCGTCGCTCCGGACCGTCAACGAGGGGTCCTCCTCGACGAGTCGGGCCAGCGCGGACGCCAGGCGGTCGGTGTCCAGGCTCCGGCGCGCCTCGACCGCGACGGAGACGACCGGGTCGGCCACCGTGGGCGGTTCGAGGAGCAGCGGCGCCGAGGGCGCGCAGAGCGTCGCACCGGCACGGGCCTCCTTCACGCCTACGACCGCGACTATGTCCCCCGCCCGGGCGGAGTCCACCTCGCTGTTCCGGTCGGCCTGCACGCGCAGGATCCGGCCGACGCGCTCGGTGCGCCGGGCCGCCACGTCGAGCACGGTGTCCCCCTTTCCGATGGTCCCCGCGTACACGCGGAGGTAGGTGAGCCGCCCGGTGGCGGTCGAGTTGACCTTGAAGACGAGTGCGGCGAACGGTTCCGCCGGGTCGGCGGCCCGTTCCTGTTCCGCGCCGTCCAGGGTGCCGCGTACGGGCGGCACGTCCAGGGGCGAGGGCAGATAGGAGACGACGGCGTCGAGCAGCGGCTCCGTACCCCGGTCGCGGTAGGCGGAGCCGCACAGGACGACGACGCCTTCCCCGGTGCGGGTCAGGTCGCGCAGCGCCGCCGTGAGCGTGTCCTCGCCGAGGGACTCCTCGGCGCAGAACTCCTCCAGGGCCGCCGGGTGGAGTTCCGCCACCGCCTCCTCCAGGGCGCGTCGCCTCAGCCGTGCCTCCGCCGCGAGCGCCTCGGGCACGGGCCCCTCGGCGTACGTGTCGGCGCCCGCGGCCCAGACCAGGGCGCGCATGCGGACCAGGTCCACGACGCCGGTGAAGGCGTCCTCCCGGCCGATGGGCAGCTGGACGACGAGCGGAACGGTGTGCAGGCGGTCCCGGATCGACGCGACGGCGAGGTCGAGGTCGGCGCCGGCCCGGTCCAGCTTGTTGACGAACGCGATCCTGGGAACGCCGTGCCGGTCGGCCTGGCGCCACACGGTCTCGCTCTGCGGCTCGACGCCGGCGACCGCGTCGAACACGGCGATCGCGCCGTCGAGGACGCGCAGCGAGCGCTCCACCTCGTCGGAGAAGTCGACGTGACCTGGTGTGTCGATGAGGTTGATCCGGTGGTCGTCCCAGACGCAGCTGACCGCCGCCGCGAAGATGGTGATGCCGCGGTCGCGTTCCTGCGCGTCGAAGTCGGTGACGGTGGTGCCGTCGTGGACCTCGCCGCGCTTGTGGACGGCGCCGGTGAGGTAGAGCATCCGTTCGGTGACGGTGGTCTTGCCGGCGTCGACGTGGGCGAGGATGCCCAGGTTCCGGACGCGGTTCAGGGCGCCGGTGGTGGTGCTGGTGCTGGTGACGTGAGGCGAGAGCGGGGTACGCACGGCCCGGACCTTTCGGTGGGTACGAGAAAGGGGCGGCGCGATTCCCGGACGAACGGCCCGGAGACGGGCGGAGGGTGACCTCGCGGCACACGGCACACGGCACACGGCACACGGCCCGCGCGGCTCACGGGCGGAGCGCTCGGGAGGTGCGACAGGCGGGCCGAGGTCAGGAGTTCGTCACGGGGTCCGGTGGCGGCCGCGCAGCCGGCACCGGGCGGACCGGGACGTCAGGATCACGTCGTACCGGGACCGGGGAACGACGACAGCGGTGCGGTCACACACGGTCGGGCTCCCCTCGTCGGTCGTCGGCGCGCACACCGTCTTCCCGGCGGCACGTGCGGCGAGTCTAGGGAGGGGAGCCCTTCCGGGTCACCGGATTTTCGGGAGGTCCCGCTCGGCGAAGTACGACGCGACGTCGGCCTCGGTGACCTCGCCGAGCGTGGGTGGTGTCCAGCGCGGGGTGCGGTCCTTGTCGATCACCTGGGCGCGGATGCCCTCGACGAGGTCGGCGGAGGCGAGGGCGGCGGCGGAGAGCCGGAACTCCATGGCGAGGACGGCCTCCAGGGAGTCCAGGAGCCGGGCGCGGCGGAGGGCGACGAGGGTGACCTTGAGCGCGGTGGGCGACCTGCTCAGGAGGGTGGCGGCGGTCTCCTTGGCCTCGGTGACACCGGAGGCCAGGAGCCGGTCGATGATCTCCTCGACGGTGTCCGCCGCGTAGGCGGTGTCGATCCAGTCGCGCGCGGCGGCGAGGGGCCCGGGCGGCGCGGGCCGCGCGAAGCGCGACAGCACCTCGTGGGCGGGCGCCCGGGTGAGCTCGTCGGTCAGCCGGGGAAGGTCCCGCGACGGTACGAAGTGGTCGGCGAGGCCGTTCAGGAGGGCGTCGGCGGCGCCCGCCTGCGCGCCGGTCAGGGCGAGATGGGTGCCCAGTTCGCCGGGCGCCCGGCTCAGCAGATACGTACCACCGACGTCGGGGACGAAGCCGATGCCGGTCTCCGGCATGGCCACGCGCGAGCGTTCGGTGACGACACGCACGGAGCCGTGGGCGGAGACGCCGACGCCGCCGCCCATCACGATGCCGTCCATGAGCGCCACGTACGGCTTGGGGAAGCGTGCGATGCGGGCGTTGAGCCGGTACTCGTCGTGCCAGAAGCCGAGGGAGGCGGTGCGGCCGGCACGGGCGTCCTCGTGGATGGCCCGGATGTCGCCGCCGGCGCAGAGGCCGCGCTCGCCCGCGCCCCGGACGACGACGGTCTCGACGGCCGGGTCGTCCTCCCAGGCGGTCAGCGCCTCGTCCATGCGCAGCACCATGGGGTGGGTGAGGGCGTTGAGGGCGCGGGGCCGGTTCAGGGTGAGGAGGCCGGCCCGCCCCTCGGTGCGGACGAGGACGTGCGGGCCGTCCGCCTCCGCCTGGGTGTCCCGATCGAGTGGCATGGTCACGCGCCCTTTCCCTCCGAACGATCTTCCGGCCACCGTACCGGCACGCGCCGGGGCCGGGATTTTCCCCCAGGGCGGGTGAGTACGCAGGCTCATGCCCCGGCGCCGTGGCGTTCGTAGTCTCCGTCGCATGAACAGTCATCAGGCCGTCGCGGACGGCCCCCTCCGTGTCGGGATCACCGGGGTCGGCGCCTGCCTGCCCGAGCGGGTCGTGGATTCGGAGGAGCTGCGGCGACGGGTCGTCGCCGGCAGCGGGATGGCGTTGCCCGCCGGGGTGTTCGAGCGGGCCACCGGCATCATGACGCGCAGGGCCGTCCGGCCCGGCGAGTACGCCTCCACCCTGGCGGTGGGGGCGGCCCGGCGGGCGCTCGCGCGGGCGGCGGCCGAACCGGCCGACATCGACCTGCTGGTGTTCGCCTCCGCCACCCGCGACATGGTGGAACCGGCCACCGCGCACATCGTGCAGGCCGAACTGGGCTCCCGCGCACACGCGTTGGACGTCACCAACGCCTGCAACAGCTTCGTCAACGGCATCGACCTCGCCCGGACGATGATCCTGGCCGGGCGCGCCCGGCGGGCCCTCGTCGTCACCGGGGAGACCCCGAGCCGCGCCGTACGGCACGACCCCACCGATCCCGCCCAGTTCCGGGACGGGTTCGCCGGCTACACCTTCGGCGACGCGGGCGCCGCGGTGGTCCTGGAGGCGGTGGACCGGGGCGGGATCCTCGACGTGGACAGCGAGACGCACTCCGAACACTGGCCGGTCGGCGGGATATTCGGCGGCGGTTCGCGTCATCCGCGCGGCGACGAGCACACGTACTTCCGGGGTGACGGCAGCGAGCTGCGGGAGGTGTTCGAGAAGGTGGGTACGTCGGTGATCGACCGGATGCGGCACCGTACGGGCCTGGACTGGCGCCACTTCCGCCGCGTCCTGGTCCATCAGGTGACCGTTCCGTACCTGGAGCGGTTCGTGGAGATCACCGGGGTGCCCGAGGACCGGCTCGTGCTCACCGTGCCCGAGCTGGGCAATGTCGCGAGCGCCACGCTCGGCGTCCAACTCGACCGGGTGTACGACGAGTTGCACTCCGGCGACCGGGTGCTTTTCGTCGGGCTCGGCGGTGGCGTCAGCATCATGACGATGGTCTGGGAGAAGGCATGAGCGACGCGTTGTGGGTGGTGGTGCCCGCGCATCAGGAGGCCGCGCGCATCGGCGACACCCTGGAGGCGCTGGCCGCCCAGGCGGACCGGGACTTCCAGCTGGTCGTGGTCGACAACGCCTCCGAGGACGACACCGCCGCGATCGCGCGGGCGTTCGCCCGGCGGGCGCCGTTCCCCGTCCATGTGCTCGACGAGCGCGACAAGGGCGTGGGCTGCGCCGTGGACACCGGCTTCCGGTACGCGATCGGGCACGGGGCCGCGCTCCTCGCCCGGACGGACGCCGACTGTCTGCCGCGGCCCGGCTGGACGGCCGCCGCGCGGACCGCGCTGCGCGGGGGCGCGGGGCTGGTGTGCGGCCGGATCGACGCCCGCCGCGACGAGCACGGGCCGGTCGGACGAGCCCTGTTCCGTACGCTCGTGCGCGTCGCCGCCTTCTTCGGGCGGGTCCGGCCGGCGCACCGGCGGAGCCACGGCTACCTCGCGCCCTACCGGATGCACGCCGGCAACAACATGGCCATCACTGCGCGGCTGTACGAGGCGGTCGGCGGGATGCCGCGCCGCCCCTCCCCCACCGACCGGCTCTTCCTTAACCGGGTGCGGCGCCGCACCACCGCCATCGTGCACGCCCCCGACATGGTCGTGGAGAACTCCACCCGGCGCCTGCGCGCGTACGGGATCGTCGGCACCGCCCGCTGGTACCTGGACCGGGGTCCGGGACGGCACGGAGAGGACCCGCGCTGATGTTGGACGCTCTCGCCCACACCCTGCGGTCGCGCCCCGACCGCCCGGCCGTCCTCGGCACGACACGCTCCGGAGCCGTCCGGACGAAGGCCACCTGCGGAGAGTTGGCCGACCTCGCCGACCGGTACGCGGGTGCGCTGCACGCGCGCGGTCTGCGGCGCGGCGACACGGCCGGGGTCGCGGTGCGGCCCGGGCCGCGCGCGCTCGCGGTGCTGCTGGCCGTGCACCGGCTCGGCCTGCGGGCGGCCGTGCTCGACCCCGGCGCCGGGCCGGACGTCCTGCGGGCCCGGCTGGCGCTGGCCCGGCCCGACATCGTGCTCGCCGACGCGGCCGCCCAGGCCGTGGCCGGCTGGGCGCGGCCGCTCGCCCGGCGGGCCCGCCTCGCGCTGCCGGACCTCGCGGAGCTGGGCGGGCCGGTGGCCACGGTCGGACGGCGCCTGCCCGGGTGCGCACCGGCGTTGGAAGCGGCCCGGGGCGCGGCGGCGCTGCCGCGCCCGGTGGACGAGGACGGAGACGCGGTGATCGTCTTCACCTCGGGCACGACCTCGCGGCCACGTGCGGTGGTGCACACGCGTTCCTCGCTGGCCGCGGGCATGGCCACGGTGACCGGTCTCGTGCGGCCGGAGCCGGGGCGTCCCGTGCTGGGGGGCACGTTCTTCGTCCTCGTACCGTCGCTCGCGAACGGCGCGCCGGTCGCGCTGCCCGCCCGCTCGCCGCGCGTGCTGGCCCGGCAGCTGCGCCGACTCGACCCGCAGGCGACCTATTTGACGCCGCCTCAGCTACGGGCGGCGCTGGCGGCGGACGCACGGTTCGGCGGACGGGTGTGGACCGGTTCGGCGCCGGCGAGCGCGGAGCTGCTCACGCGGGTGCGGCGGGCCGGGGCGGCCGAGGCGTGGGGCGTGTACGCGCTCACCGAGCTGTTCCCGGCCGCCGCCGTCGAGCAGGCGGAGAAGGCGGCGTTCACCGGCGACGGCGATCTGGTGGGCGCGCCGCTGCCGGGGGTGACGGCCCGGCCGGGCCACGACGGCGAGCTGCTGCTGTCCGGGCCCGCGGCCCGGCACCGCCATCTCGGGGAGGAGCCGGAGCCCTGGGTGCGCACCGGTGACCGGGGGCGGCTCGACGGGGACGGCCGGATCGTGCTCGCGGGCCGGTGCAAGGACATGGTCCTGAGGCGGGCCGAGAACATCTACCCGGGGCTCTACGAGCCCGCGCTGCACGTGCCGGGGGTCGAACTGGCCCTGCTGGTGGGCGTGCCGGCCGGGGACGGGGACGAGCGCCTGGTCGCCGTCGTCCAGCCCCGCCACGAGGCCGACCCCGCCGAGGTACGGGCGGCCCTGGCCGGCCCGCTGCACCGCATGGGCACGGCCCGCCCGGACGCCCTCCTGCTGGCCGACATCCCCCTCTCCGGGCGCTCCCTGAAACCGGACCGCACGGCGACCGCCCGACTGGCGGCGACCCGGACGACGGAGGTGCTCCGATGAGGGCGGCGCGGGAACGGGGCGGGGCGGGTACGGGGCTGGGCGCTCCGCCGGATGTCCGGGCGGGCGGCGTGGCCGCGCTGCGCGGCACCCTGCGCCGCGCACCGGCCACGGCGGTCCGGCGCAGGCCGGTGGCGCCGCTCGGGCGGGCCGTGCCGGGCGGCGGCACCGGACCGTCCCGCCCGACGGACGCCGTCGTCGCGCTGCGCCGCGCGCTGGTCGCGGCGGGCCGGCGCAAGCTGGGCGCGCTGCTCGGGCGAGCCGTGCCGGGTGGCCGCACCGGACCGTCCGGCCCCGTGGATACCGTCGCCGCGCTGCGCCGCGCGCGGCGGCGGGATCGGCGGGTGTACAGCCGGGCGCACCCGCTGCTGTTCGCGCTGCTCGCCGCCGTCCGGCGCCGGCCGGTCGCTCGGCTCGGGCGGGCCGTGGTGGTGAACGGCGCCGATCCCTACCGGGAGGCGCTGACGCGGGTCCCGTTGGACCGTGCGGCGGCCGGGACCACGGGGGGCGCGGCGCGGGAACTCTCCGGCGGAAGGACGCTGTTCGACCAGGAGGGCGCCGATCACCGTGACACGCGGCGCGCCGTCGCCGGAGACCTGGGCGCCGCCGGTGTCGAGCGGCTCCGACCGGTCTGGCGGGCGGTGCTCGACCGCGAGCTCGCCCCGCTCGCGGCCGGTCACGGCGTCGACCTCGTCCCGCTGGCCCGTGCCCTCGCCGGCGCGACGGTCCGTGCGCTCCTGGACAGCCCGGCCGAGGCGTCGGCCCTCGTGGAGGCGGCGGCGGATGCCGCGTCCGCCGCCGTCCGGGACCACCTCCCTGGACCTCGGCCGCCCGGCACCGCCCGGGCGGCGGCCAGGGCGACGGCCCGCCTGGAGGCGCTCCTCGGTCACGGCGAGACGCCCGCGGTGTCAGGCGGCGGGTCCGCGTGCCCGCACCGCGACGCACGGCGGCCGCCGGTGACGGCGCCCGGCACGACGCCCCCGCGACCGGACGCGTATGACCCGAAGAAGCACGGCCCGGAGGAGCACGGCCCGGAGGAGCACGGCCCGGAGGAACACGGCCCGATGGAGCACGGCCCGGAGGAGCACGGCCCGATGGAGCACGGCCCGGAGGAGCACGGCCCTCGCCCCCGCCCGACGGGTACGCCGGACGCGCACGAGGACGCCGGGCTGCGCGCCATGATCGCCGTCGCGGCCGTCAACACCACCGTCGCCGCCCTGCCGCGCGCCGTCGCCTGGTGCGCCGACGGCGGGTTGTGGGAGCAGGCGGCCGACGAGCGGCTGCGGGCCGCGCTCGTCGGGGAGTTGCTGCGGGTCACCGCGCCCTCCCCGTTGTTGCCGCGCGTGGCGGCGGCCGATGCCGTGCTCGGCGGCCGCCCGGTGCGGGCCGGGGACCGGCTGCTGCTCGTGGCGCGGCACGCCGTGGGCGCGCACGTCGATCCGCCGGACGCCCACCGGCCCGCCCCGCCCGCCGTCTCCCGGCTGGTCTTCGGGGCAGGTCCGCACGCCTGCCCGGGCGCGCGGCTCGCCCTGGCACAGCTCGACGACGTGCTCGCCGCCCTCGCCCCGTACCGACCCGCCGTCGTCAGCGCCCGGGTGGACCGGCGGGCCGCGCTGCCCGGCTGGCGACGGCTCACCGTCCGCCCGACCACCACCGCCGCACACCCCCGCCCCCACCCCCCGACGGAGCGCCCCTCGTGATCACGATCGCCGTCACCGGAGCGAGCGGCTTCTGCGGCTCGCACGTCGCCGCCCTCGCCGCCGCGCGCGGCGCCCGCGTCCTGTCCGTGGGGCGGCGGCCGGGGCCGGTCGGCCGGCACGTGCCGTGGGACGCCGAGAGCGGGCCGCCCGACCTGGCCGGGGCGGACCTCGTGGTGCACTGCGCGGCGGCCGTCGGGGACCCCGCCCCCGGTTCACCGGCCGAGGCGACCATGCGGGCCGTGAACGTGGACGGCACCGCACGTCTCCTGGACGCCGCCGCGGGCCGCCCGGTGGTCTGGGTGAGCAGCTCCAGCGTCTACGCCCCGGGCCCCGGACGGGACCGGATCACCGAGGACCATCCGGTGTGCGGGCAGCTGAACGCCTACGGGCGTACGAAGGCGGCGGGCGAGGCCCTCGCCCTCGCGGCCGGAGCCGTGGTCCTGCGGCCGCGCGCGGTGTACGGCCCCGGCGATCCGCACCTGGCGCCCCGGCTTCTCGCCCGGGTCCGGGCGGGCCGGGTGCTGCTGCCGGGCCCCGACGTCGTCCTGAGCCTGACGGCCGTCGAGAACCTCGCCGACGCGTGCCTCGGCGCGGCCGGCTGGCCCCCCGGTGCGTACAACATCGCCGACCCCGTCCCGTACCGCCGCGACGAGGCGATCCGGACCGTCCTAGGGGCCCATGGCGTCCTCCGCGCCCGGATCCACCACCTCCCGGTGCCGCTGGCCCGGGGCGCGGCCGCCGCGGCCGAGGTCCTGGGGCGCCTCAGGCCCGGCGCCGAGCCGCCGCTGACGCGGTACGCCGTGGATCAGCTGGCCCACCGCGTCGTCCTGGACGTGACCAAGGCCCGGTCGCGGGGCTGGCGCGCCGACCGCACGCTCACCGACTACGCGGCGGCCGTCCGGGGCTGAACCGCGCCGCGCCGCCGGACACGGAGCGTCGCCCGGCGGGGACGCGCCGCACCGGGGCGCGCGGCAACAGGACACGCCCCATCGGCTGAGGTATGCCTTTCCCATGGATGCCCGTCGGCGCGACCCCGCACCCCGCTTCTCGCGGCGCTACGGGCGGCTGCTGCTCGGGGCGTCGTTCGCGCTGATCGCGGTGGTCACCGTCGTGGACATCCTGGCTCCGCCGGAGGTCCACCTGGGACCGTTCCTGATCGCCGCGCCGGCGGTGACGGCCTCGTTCGCCGGGCCGCGCATGACGGCGTTCGTGGGTGCGGTCGCGGTCCTCGCGCAGGCGGTGGTGGCGATCGCGCGGACGAGCCTGACCGACCTCAACCACACGTACCAGATCATCGCGCTGGTCCTGATCTCGGTCATCGTCACCTTCTTCGCGCACCTGCGGGAGCAGCACGAGAGCAAGGTGACGCAGCTCCGTTCGATCGCGCAGGCCGCCCAGAGCGTCGTCCTGCGCCCGCTCCCGCGCCGCGCGGGCCCGCTGTGGATCGCGTCGGTCTATCTGGCGGCCGAGGAGGAGGCGCAGATGGGCGGCGATCTGTACGCGGCGGCCCGTACGGCGACGGGGACGCGGCTGCTCATCGGGGACGCCCGGGGCAAGGGACTGGACGCGATCAGCGAGGCGTCCCTGGTCCTGGGCGCCTTCCGGGTCACGGCCCGGCGGGAGACGGAGCTGCCGGAGCTGATCGGGCACCTGGAGGCGGGCGTCGGTTCGGCGGAGGAGCCGGAGGACGGCGTCCGGGGGACCGACGCGGGCGGGGCGGCCGACGACTCCGCCGAGGCCTTCGTGACCGCGCTGGTCCTCGACATCCCCGACCAGGAGCCGGTGGTGCGTCTCGTGAACTGCGGCCATCCCCCGCCACTGCTGCTGCGACGAGGGCGGGTCGTCCCCCTGGACACCGCCGAGGCGAGCCCTCCGCTGGGGCTCGCCGACGTGCTCTCCCCCGACGTGGCGGTGGAGACCTTCCCCTTCGACGTCGGCGACGTCCTGCTGCTGTACACGGACGGTGTCGTCGAGGCCCGCGACCGCGCCCGCGCCTTCTACCCGCTGACGGAGCGGCTCGCCGCGTGGGCCGGGGACGATCCGCCGACCCTGCTCGGTCACCTCCGCGACGACCTGCGGGCGTACGCGGGCGGCCACCTCGGCGACGACGCGGCGCTCGTCGCCGTCGAACGCCTCTCGCCGAGGACGTAGACCGCACCCCGGGCGCGGACGCGCATGGTCCCGAGCGTGTCGGGCACCCGCGCGACAGCAGCCCCCGGCCGAAGGAGCGCGCGATGGAGGCGGACGCCGGTCTCGGCACGTCGTACTGGATGCGTGACACCCCCTCTCCCGACCGTCCCGCCCTCACCGGGGACCTCTCGACGGACGTCGTCGTCGTCGGCGGCGGCATCGCGGGCCTGTGCACCGCGTACGAGCTGGTCCGCGCCGGACGCGAGGTGGTGCTCCTGGAGGCCGACCGGATCGCGGGCGGGGTCTCGGGGCACACCACGGGGAAGCTGACCGCGCTGCACGGCCTCACCTACGCCCGGCTCCGGGACACCCACGGCGCGCTCGCCGCCTCGCGGTACGCGGCGGCCCAGCGGGACGCCCTGGACCACGTCGTCCGGCTGTGCGAGGAGATCGGCATCGACGCCGAACGGGAGCGGGCCCCCGCGTACACGTACGTCACGGACGCGCGGCAGGCCGACGAGATCCGCGCCGAGGCGGCGGCCGCGCTGGCGGCGGGGCTCGATGTCGCGTACGTGACGGAGACCGATCTGCCCTTCCCGGTGGCGGCGGCGGTTCGCCTCGACGGCCAACTGCTCTTCCATCCCCGCAGGTTCCTGCTCGGCCTCGCGGAGGACCTCGTCGCACGCGGCGGGACGATCCACGAGCACACCCGCGTCACGGAGCTGCGCGAGCACGCGGACTGCCGCCTGACCACGGAGGACGGTCACACGGTCCGCGCACGGGACGTGGTCGTCGCCACGCACTTCCCGCTGACCGTGCACAGCTCCCTGCTGGCCCGCCTCTCGGTGCGGCGCGAGCTGGTGGTGGCGGCCCCGGTGCCCGCCGAGCGGGCGCCGCGCGGCATGTACGTCACCCCCGAGGACCGTACGCGTTCGGTGCGCACGGCCCCGTACGACGCCGGGCACCGGCTGCTCCTCGTCACCGGGGAGGCGTGCGAGCCCGGTACCGACCACGCCGGGGAGCGACTGGAGCGGCTCACCGGGTGGGCCCGGCGGATCTTCCCGGACGTCGGGGAGGCCACGACGACCTACCGGTGGGCTGCGCAGGACGTGTGGTCGGCGGACCACCTGCCGTACGTCGGCCATGAGCACCCGGACACCCAGCACGTCTTCCTGGCCACCGGGTTCGGCGGCTGGGGCATGAGCAACGGGGTGATGGCGGGGCGGCTCCTCGCGGCCCATGTGACCGGGGCGCCGCGCCCGGACTGGACCGAGCTGTTCGACCCGCGCCGCACCCTGCCCCTGCGGGAGATCCCCGATGTGGTCCGGGCGCAGGCGTCGGTGGCCCGTCACTACTTCGTCGCCCGCCGGCCGCGCTGCACCCACATGGGGTGCGAACTGGGCTTCAACGCGCTGGAGGACACCTGGGAGTGCCCCTGTCACGGCTCGCGGTTCGCGGCGGCGGACGGCCGGGTGCTCCAGGGGCCGGCGTCCCGTCCCCTGCAGCACCCGGACACCGCCCCGCCGTCGGGGGAGCGGGAGGACGCGGCGCCCACGCCCGAACCTCCGCACTGACCGGGCCGCGGGAGGACCCGGGCTCCGCGGGACCGACCGAGCCCGCTCAGCGGCGCAGCGGGCCCTCGCAGCTGAAGTCGGACGTGCCGGCCCGGCGGTCGGACCAGATCTCGACCGGCCCGAAGGAGCAGTTCATGTCGTTGAAGTTGTCGCCGCCGGTGCGGCTGCGGTCGAGGACGAAGTAGTCGACCGTCTCGGACATGTCCTTGAAGACCTGGTCGGGGTCGGAGGCCGCGCCGAGGGTGGCGGTGATCCGGCCGGTGCAGACGAACCGCGGGAGGGTCGGGTCGCCGCTCCCCTTGCAGGTCGGGGTGTTGCTCGTGGCGGCCGCGAAGGCGGTGCGTATCTGGGCGGGGGTGGCGTGCCGCAGGCCCGCGGTCGGCTCGTGCCGGGTGTCGGGCACGAACAGGTCGTCGACGTCCGCGATCTGGCGGTCGAGGAAGGCGTCGTAGTCCCGCTGGGTGCCCGCGTCCCCGCCGATGGCGTTCCGCCAGGTGTCGTACCCCTGGACGTCGCCGGCCCGGAGGTAGCCGTACATGGCCCGGAGCAGGGCGGGGCGTTCGGTCCAGAGGTACTCGAAGAACGTGCCGGCGTAGTTGTAGAAGCGGAAGCCGTCGCCCGCGTAGGTGGCGTGCAGGATCTGGTCGACGGTCATACGCGGGCCGCCACCGGCCGTGTCCCGGATGACGCCCTGCACGAGGGACTTGCGGACGGCGACGCCGTCGTCGCGGGTGGCGCCGTCGAAGAACTCCGCCGTGCCCTCGTCCATCGCCGTGGTGCGGTCGTTCTCGTACCACGGACCCTCGCCGAAGAAGCCGGGGACGGCGTACCGGCCGTTGAGGTAGTGGACGTACTCGTGGCGGAAGAGTTCTTCGAGGGTGAGGCTGGAGTCCTGCGGCACGCGGCGCTGGTACGTGTAGAAGGTCGCGCCGCGCTCGATGTAGATGCCGCCGTTGTCGGTGTCCATGCCGGTGAGGACGGGGTGGTACGTCTCGTAGTCCTGCCGGGAGGCGTAGAGCACCACGGTGAGCACGGTGTGGGGGTCGCCGGCGAGGGGCTGCTCGGTGCCGAGCACACGGTGGAACTGGGCCTTGACCTGCTTGCTCGCGTAGTAGAGCTGGTCGACGGTGGCCCGATCGAGCCCGGTGCGGACCTTGATCGCGCCGTTGTCGTAGCTGTACGTGTACGGGAAGATCCTCGCCTCGATGTCGGCCTTGCAGACCTTGTACGGGGCGCAGGCGTCGTAGAAGGTGAGCCAGCCGACGAGGGAGGCCCACGGCGCGCTGCCGGTGCCGAAGGTGGTCTCGACGGGGCCGAGGAGGCCGCCGAGGTCGGCGACGACGCCGGTCCTGAGGCTGTCGATCTGGCCGAAGCGGCCGTACTCGTTGAGGGCGTCGCGGACGACCCAGGCGTTGGCCGTGCCCTTGAGATGGGCGTGACCGGAGAAGGCCTTGAACGCGGCGCGGTAGGCGGGGTCGCGCTCGGCGGCGGCGCGGAAGGCGATGTCCTGGTTGCCGGGGTAGACGCCGAGGTAGTTCACGGAGAGCGCGGCGAGGGCCGCGCCGGCCCAGGTCGGGTCGGTCGCCGTCTGCGGGTGTCCGGGCCCCATGCGGGCCAGGACCTGCACGATCAGGCCGAGTTGGTGCTGGCGCAGGCCGGGGGCGCTGCCGGTGTAGAGGGCCTCGCGGAGGGTCTGGGCGTTCTGCGGGGTGACGTCGAAGGTGCGCGGCGCGGCGGCGTAGGCGCTGGTGGCGGAGCGGATCGCGGCGACGGTGGGGGCGTCGGTGATGTCGATCTCGGGCCGACCGAAGTCGTGGTAGGCGACGGCGTGGAGATAGGTGAACATCTCCAGGAGATGGCGGGAGTTGGTGCCGTCGTGGCCGCCCGCGAGCGAGGTGATCCGGGCGGCGACGGCCTGGACGTGGGCGTCCGACATCACGGGGACGAGGCGCGCGTCCCAGGTCCAGAGGAGATCGCGCAGACAGCCGTCGGCCTGGACGGCGGGATCGGCGAGGAAGTCGGCGAGCTGGGCGGGGCCCAGACCGGTGACGCCGTCGAGGGTGCACGGGACGCCGGCGGCGGTCGTCTCCGCCGCCGACCGCGCGTTGCGCGCGGTGTCGGTGGTGCGCGGGGCTGTCTGGGCGCCGGGGACGCGGTGCTGGGTGAGGGAGCGGGGTGCGGCGGCGGGGCCGGTCTTCGCGGCGGGCGCGGTCGCGCGTCGCTCCACCTGGTCGTGCGGGTTCGGCGCGTGGGTCGCCGGTGCGTACGTCCCCGGCGCGGTCGGGCCGGTGACGCGCGGGGCGAAGGTGGCGGGCTTCGCGGTGGGGGCCGGGGTGGGGGCCACGGCCTGGGCGGTGGAGGCGAGCGGTGCGGTGAGGCCGGCGGTGAGCACCACGGCGAGCAGGGTCGTGCGCACGGTTCTGTGCTGGGACACGAGGTCTCCTGTGAGGGGTGAACGTCGTTGGGGGGCAGGGCGGTTGACAGGCGTTGTCATGACCCTGCCCTGGACATGCCGGGTAACATAGCAATGTGAAATTGCACTGAACACCCTTATGCGGCGTCAGTTTCCGTGCCACTCCCCCGGCCCGCCGACTTCACCGCCTCGCGACCCGGAGAATCCCCGTTCATTCAGGGAGTGTTGAGTGTCTTGGCAAGCCGAGTGGCATGTGAAATATTACTGAGGTGCCCACGAGACACCCTTCCACGGCGGTCGACGTCATCGTCGTCGGCGCCGGAATGATCGGCGCGGCCTGCGCGTACTACGCCGCACGCGCGGGCCTCTCCGTCATCGTCGTCGACCGCGGCCCCGTCGCGGGCGGCACGACGGGAGCGGGCGAGGGAAATCTGCTGGTCTCCGACAAGGAGCCCGGTCCCGAGCTGGACCTCGCCCTGCTCTCGCTCCGGCTGTGGCGCGAACTCACCCCCGCGCTGCGGGCGGAGACCGAGTTCGAGGCCAAGGGCGGCCTGGTGGTCGCCTCCGACCCGACCGGTCTTGACGCGCTGCGCCGGTTCGCCGAGCTACAGGGAGCGGCCGGCGTCGAGGCGTACGAGATCCCCGGCGATCGGCTCCACGACCTGGAACCGCACCTCGCCGACGGGCTCGCCGGAGCGTTCCACTACCCGCAGGACGCCCAGGTGCAACCGGCGCTCGCCGCGTCGCGGCTGCTGCGCGCGTCGGGCGCCACGCCGCGCCTCGGCGAGCAGGTCACCGCGCTCCTCACCGGGGCCGACGGCGCCGTGCGCGGGATCCGTACGGCGACCGGAGCGGAGCTGTACGCGCCGAACGTCGTGAACGCGGCCGGTAGTTGGGGCGGCGAACTGGCCCGGCTCGCCGGCGTCGCCCTCCCGGTCCTGCCGCGCCGCGGCTTCGTCCTGGTCACCGAGCCGCTGCCGCGCCTGGTGCGCCACAAGGTGTACGCGGCGGACTACGTCGCCGACGTCGCGAGCGACTCGGCCGCGCTCCAGACCTCCCCGGTGGTCGAGGGCACGCCCGCCGGGCCCGTCCTGATCGGCGCCAGCCGGGAACGGGTCGGCTTCGACCGCACCCTGTCGCCACCGGCCGTGAGCCGGCTCGCGGCGGGCGCCGCCCGGCTGTTCCCGGTGCTCGCCCGGGTGCGGGTGACGCGGGCGTACGCGGGCTTCCGCCCGTACCTGCCCGACCATCTGCCGGCGATCGGCCCCGACCCGCGCGCCCCGGGGCTGCTGCACGCCTGCGGCCACGAGGGCGCGGGCATCGGACTGGCCCCGGCCACGGGCCTGTTGGTCTCCCGGTTCCTGACCGGACAGGCGCCCGGCGTGGACGCCCGGCCCTTCCGTCCGGAGCGGTTCGCCGAGGAGACTCCGGAGCACCCCGCGTGACCCGGGTCGACCCGAACGACGACCGGGGCGACGCGGAAGACTCCGGAGCACCCCGCGTGACCCGGGGCGACCCGAACGACGACCGGGGCGACGCCCCGCGCACCGGCCCCGACCCCCTTCGGCTGGGAGTGAGCATGTTCCGTCGTCTCCGGCGCCACGCCGACCGGGCCCGCGACCCGCGCCGGCTCGTCGACGCGAGGCCGCTCGGCCCGCCCGTCCCGTTCACGTTCGACGGGCGGCCGATGACCGCGCCGCCGGGGCAGTCGCTCGCCGCCGCGCTGTGGGCGGCCGGCATCCTCAGCTGGCGCACGACCCGGGTCGGCGGTCGCCCGCGCGGGGTCTTCTGCGGGATCGGCCAGTGCTTCGACTGCCTGGTCACCGTCAACGGCCGCCCGGGCCGCCGCGCCTGTCTCGTCCCGGCCGCCCCGGGGGACGTCGTCACCACCCAGGAGGGCCACGGCCATGCCGACCTCGACACCCCGTGACGGAGCAGCGGGCCACCGCGGCGGGGCGCCGTCCGCGGAGGGCCTGCGGGATCCGTCTGTGGCAGCGCACGGCGACGGGGATCCGTCCACGGGCCGCCACGCGCGGGGCCCGTCCGCGGCGGGCGCCCCCGGCGGGGCTCCCTCCCCCGTGCCGTACGACCTGGTGGTCGTCGGTGCCGGGCCCGCCGGGCTCGCGGGGGCCGTCACCGCGGCCGAGCGCGGTCTGTCCGTGGCCCTGCTCGACGGTGACGCCCGGCTCGGCGGCCAGTTCTACCGGCATCCCGCCCCGGGCCTCGGGGCCACGCGGCCGGAGGCGTTGCACCACGACTGGGCGGCGTTCGACGCCCTGCGCCGACGCTGGGCGGCGAGCGGAGGCGTCCACCTCCCCGAGCACCACGTGTGGACCGTGACGCCCGAGCGGGCCGACGGCGTCCGGGGCGCGGGCGCGGACGGCGCCTCCTGGGCGGTGCACGCCGTCACCGGGCCCGACGGGGCCGGCGACCGGCCGGTCCTCGTCCGGGGCCGGGCCGTCCTGCTGGCCACGGGAGCGGCCGAGCGCCACCTGCCCTTCCCCGGCTGGACCCTGCCCGGGGTGGTCGGCGCGGGTGGGGCCCAGGCCATGCTGAAAGCGGGGCTCGTACTGCCCGGCGGACAACCCGACGGGCCACCTGGCGGACAACCCGACGGGCCGCCCGACGGGCCGTCGGACGGACGGCCGGACCGTCGGCCCGGTGTTCCCCGCGCGCCGAGGATCGTCGTCGCGGGCAGCGGGCCGCTGCTGCTGGCCGTGGCCTCCTCCCTGGTCGCGGCCGGGGCCAGGGTCCCGGCGGTGGTGGAGGCGGCCGGCTACCGCGGCTACGCCCGGCGGCCCGACGTCCTCGCCCTGGCCCCCGCCAAGTGGGCGGAGGCCCTGACGCACGGCGTGCCGCTGGCGGCCCACGGGGTGCGTCCGTACGGGCGGCACGCCGTGGTCCGGGCGCACGGCGCGGAGCGGGTGGAGGCGGTGACCGTGGCCCGGCTCGACCGGGACTGGCGGCCCCTTCCCGGCACGGAGCGGCGGATCACCTGCGACGCGCTCGCGGTGGGCCACGGCCTCGTCCCCCGGATCGACCTGGCTACGTCGCTGGGCTGCGCCACGCGGACCACGGCGGACGGCGCGATCGCCCTGGTCGTGGACGCGAGTCAACGGACGTCGGTGCCCGGGCTCTGGTCGGCGGGCGAGACCGCCGGCGTGGGCGGCGTCCGACTCGCCCTCGCGGAGGGAGAGTTGGCGGGAGCGGCGGTCGCGGTACGACTGCGGGGGTGCGCGGCGGAGGGCCCGCCCGCGCGGACCAGGGCGCTGCTGCGCACCCGCTCGCGCCTGCGCGCCTTCGCCGAGCTGATGGCCGCCGCGCACGCGCCGCAGGACGGCTGGGTCGACTGGCTGGACGACGCGACGGAGGTGTGCCGGTGCGAGGAGGTCGAGGCGGGGCGCGTTCGGGAGGCCGTCGAGCAGTTGGGTGCCCGGGACGCCCGCACCGTGAAGCTGCTCACCCGTGCGGGCATGGGCTGGTGCCAGGGCCGGATCTGCGGCACCGCCGTCGCCTGCCTGGCGCGGGGCGCGGGGCGACCGGACCTCCTGGGCGCCGGCGCCCTGCCCGGCTCCCCCGAGCGGCGACCGCTGGCCGTGCCGGTCACCCTGGGCGCGCTGGCGGCGCTGGAGGAGGCCCCGGAGCCACCATCGGGCGGCGCCCGTCCCCGGGACGCCTCGCACTCCTGACACCTCACCAGTGCAATGTCACATCACATCACCGAAGGGCTCCACGTGACCGTCACCCCTGCCCCTGCCCCTGCCCCTGCCCCTGCCGACTGGACCGCTGCCCGCCCCTGGCGCGGCATCATGGTCGCCACCGCGCTCCCCTTCCGGGACGAGGGCCGCTCCGTCGACCACGACGCCTACGCCGCCCACGTCCGGTGGCTGCTCGACAACGGCTGCGACGGCGTCGTGCCGAACGGGTCGCTGGGCGAGTACCAGACGCTGAGCGACGAGGAGCGCGCCCGTGTCGTCCGTACCGCCGTCGAGGCGGCGGGGGACGGCGCGCGCGTCATGCCCGGGGTCGCGGCCTACGGGAGCGCCGAGTCGCGCCGCTGGGCCGAGGCGGCCGCCGAGGCGGGCTGCGGGTCCGTCCTGCTCCTCCCGCCCAACGCCTACCGCGCCGACCCCGCCACCGTCCGCGCGCACTACGCGGAGGTGGCCTCCGTCGGCGTGCCGGTCGTCGCGTACAACAATCCGCACGACACGCGGGTGGACCTCACGCCCGCCGCCCTCGCCGGGCTGCACGCGGACGGTCACATCGTGGCGGTCAAGGAGTTCAGCGGCGATGTCCGCCGGGCCTACGAGATAGCCGAACTCGCGCCCGAGCTCGACGTGTTGATCGGCGCCGACGACGTCCTGCTCGAACTGGCCCTGGCGGGCGCGGTCGGCTGGGTGGCCGGCTACCCGAACGCCTTCCCCGCGTCCTGCGCCGAGCTGTACCGGGCGGCCGTCGCCGGTGACCTGGACCGGGCGCTGCCGCTGTACAAGGCGCTGCACCCGCTGCTGCGCTGGGACTCGAAGACGGAGTTCGTGCAGGCGATCAAGGTGTCCATGGACGTCGTCGGCCGCCCCGGCGGCCCTTGTCGTCCGCCGCGCTCGCCCCTGACGGGCGCGGTGGAGGCCGAGGTCAGGGCCGCCACCGAGAAGGCCGTCGCCGACGGCCGGAACTGAGAGGAGCCCCGCCGTGCGCACCCGTCATGTCTTCCACGCCGTCGACTCGCACACCGAGGGGATGCCCACCCGCGTCGTCACCGGCGGGGTCGGGGTGATCCCGGGCTCCACGATGGCCGAACGCCGGCTGCACGTCATCGAGCACATGGACCACGTCCGGACGCTGTTGATGTACGAGCCGCGGGGCCATGCCGCGATGAGCGGCGCGATCCTGCAACCTCCGACGCGCCCCGACGCCGACTTCGGGGTCCTGTTCATCGAGGTCTCCGGGCTGCTGCCGATGTGCGGCCACGGGACGATCGGGGTGGCGACCGTGCTCGTGGAGACCGGCATGGTGCCGGTCTCCGAGCCGGTGACCACCGTCCGGCTCGACACCCCCGCCGGTCTGGTGCGGGCGGAGGTACGGGTGGAGGACGGGGTCGCGAAGGAGGTGAGCCTCACCAACGTCCCGGCCTTCTGCGCCGCCCTGGACCGGGAGGTGAAGGTGCCGGGGTTCGGTGTCGTCCCCTACGACCTGGCCTTCGGCGGCAACTTCTACGCCTTCGTCGAACTGGACGCGCTCGGGCTTCCGTTCGACCGCGCGCGCAAGGACGATCTACTCAAGGCCGGACTGGCGATCATGGAGGCGATCGACTCCACCGACCGGCCCACCCATCCGCTGCGGCCGGAGATCGGCGGCGTGAAGCACGTCCACCTCACCGCCCCCGGCTCGGACGCCCGGCACTCCCGGCACGCCATGGCGATCCATCCCGGCTGGTTCGACCGCTCCCCCTGCGGCACGGGAACCTCCGCGCGCATGGCACAACTGCACGCGCGGGGGCGGCTTCCGCTGCACCAGGACTTCGTGAACGAGTCGTTCATCGGGACCCGGTTCACCGGCCGGCTCGTCGAGGAGACCGAGGTCGGCGGCGTACCCGCCGTCGTCCCTGTGATCACCGGGCGGGCCTGGATCACGGGCACCGCGCAGTACTTCCTGGACCCCGACGACCCGTTCCCGGGAGGGTTCCTCATGTGAAATTGTACGCTGGTGCGGCGCCACGCCCCGGCAGCCGGGCGGCGCGACAAGCGGAAGTCGGAGAACGGCACATGGGCCATCTGAAGCAGAGCCAACTGATCACCACCCGGGAACGCCTGCGGGACCAGGTGGCCCATGCTCTGCGGGCCGCGCTGATCTCCGGCGAGCTCAAGCCCGGTCAGGTGTACTCCGCGCCCGGCCTGGCCGAGGACTTCGGCATCTCCGCGACACCGGTACGCGAGGCCATGCTCGACCTCGCCCGCGAGGGCCTGGTCGAGCCGGTCCGCAACAAGGGCTTCCGGGTCACGGAGGTCGACGAGCGGGATCTCGACCAGTACACGGACATCCGGCTGCTGATCGAGGTGCCGACGGTGGGCCGGGTGACCCTGACGGCCGACCGCGAGGAGTTGCGGGCGCTGCGCCCGATCGCCGAGGAGATCGTGGCGGCGGCGCGCGCCCACGATCTGATCGGCTATCTGGAGTCGGACCGGCGGTTCCACCTCACCCTGCTGGGTCTGTCCGGCAACGAGCGCCTGGTGGAGACCGTCGGGGACCTGCGCAAGCGGTCGCGGCTCTACGGGCTGACCGCGCTGGACGAGCGGGGTGAGCTGCTGCCGTCCGCCGAGGAGCATCTGGAACTGCTCGACTTCATGGTGGCGGGGGACGCGATGGGCGCGGAGGC
The DNA here is from genome assembly GCF_044746945.1 of Streptomyces sp. NPDC090127. Classification (NCBI taxonomy): domain Bacteria; kingdom Bacillati; phylum Actinomycetota; class Actinomycetes; order Kitasatosporales; family Streptomycetaceae; genus Streptomyces; species Streptomyces sp. NPDC090127. The sequence goes on from NZ_JBIVDE010000003.1 coordinate 346,702, forward strand.
GTGCATGGTCCGTCATCTGAGTCATGTGCGGTCGCTGTGGGCACGGGACGCCGAGGGCGCGCGGCCGTCCGCCGCGACGACCGTCGGCAGGCCGCGCGCCGGCGGCTGACTCCCCGTTCGCAGGCGCCTCGCGGGGCCGCTCGGAAGCCGGCGGGCTCACGGGAGGTACGAACTCTCCGTCCAGACCGTCTTGCCCCGGTCCGACCAGCGCACGCCCCAACGGTCCGACAGCTCCCCCGAGATGAAGAGACCGCGGCCGCCCTCGTCGGCGGCCCGGGCGCGGCGCAGTTGCGGGGCGGCGCCGCCGCTGTCGGAGATCTCGCAGGTGACGGTGGAGTCCGCGGGGTTGCGGATGAGCCGGAGCCGGATCGGTGGGGTGCCGTACCGGATCGCGTTGGTGACGAGTTCGCTGACGATGAGTTCGACGGCGAAGGCGGTCTCGGCCAGGCCCCATTCCTCCAGTCGGTCCACGGCCCAGTGGCGGGCCTCGGCGGCGGAGGACAGTTCCTGCTCGATGTCCTTCTCGGCGACGTCGCCCGCGCCGACGGCGCAGGTGCGGGCGACGAGGACGGCCGCCTGGTCGGCGGGCAGTCCGTCGAGGGCGGTGTCGTCGAGCGTACGGGGCGGGTCCGCGCCGGTCAGGCGGGCGCGGAGCGCGGTGACGGCCGGGTCGTCGGGTGCCGCGCGGCCGGAGAGGAGGACGAGGGCGCTGCCGGGCGGGACCAGGATCTCGTCGGCGGCGAAGGGCGGCCCCTCCTCGCCGAGCGGGGTGGTCTCCTCCAGCGGCTCGGTCCGCCAGTCGCCGTCGGGGGTGCCGACGAGGACGGTCTGCCTGCCGGCCCGGGCCAGCGCGCAGGTCTCCGTGACCGGGTCGTGCACCGCGTACACGCACTGGGCGGTGAGGCGTTCGGTGTTTCCGGCGGCCAGGCGTTCCTCGTCGAGGCGGTGGGTGACGTCGTCCAGTCGGGCGAGGAGGTCGTGCGGGTCGAGGTCGAGCGCGGCCAGGGCCTGTGCGGCGGACCGGAGTTGGACCATGGCAGCGGTGGCGTCCGGTCCGACTCCGGCGATGTGGCCGATCATCAGGGCGACGCGGCTGCCGGAGAGCGGGATGACGTCGAACCAGGCGCCGGTGCCGAGTCCGCTGGGGAGGTAGCGGTGGGTGGTCTCCATGGTGCTGCTGGCGGTGCGGCCCGGACGGACGAGGTTGCCCTGGAGGGCGAGCGCCACCGCGTGGGAGTGCTCGTAGCGGCGGGCGTTGTCGATGCAGACGGCCGTGTGGGCCGCGAGGTCGGCGGCGAGCCGGAGGTCGTCGTCCTCGAAGGGGTCGGGCCGGTGCGGTCGGCAGAAGCGGGCGACCCCGAGGAGGGTGCCCCGCAGGACGATCGGCGCGACGACGGCGGGTGCGCCGCCGGCCGGCGTCTCGACGTACGGGGTGGCCCCGTACGCGTCCATGACGCGGCCGTCCCCGTCCCCGTCCTCGTCGAAACCGATCGGCGGCAGGACGGCCCCCACCTGCGGCGTCCCCTCCGCGTCCGGCGGCCACACGGCCGCGCAGCGCGGGGGATCGTCGGCGGCCGGGATCACGTCGGCGTCGGGGCCGTGGAGGGGTGGCGCGGTGAGGGCGACGGTGGCCACGTCGGCCAGGACGGGCACGACCGCTTCGGCGAGTTCCTGTGCGCAGCGCACGGGGTCGAGGCTGAGGCCCATGCGCGCGTGGACGCGGTGCAGCACGTCGAGTCGGTCGCGGGCGCGGTCGCGGGCGGTGACGTCGACGGCGGAGGCCACGAGACCGAGTGGCCGGCCTTCGTCGTCCTCCAGCCGGAACACGGAGAGGGAGAAGATGTGCTCGCGGGTGGGGTCCGCCGTCGGGTAGCCGGCCACCCGGCGGTCGAAGTCGGGCATGCCGGTCGCCAGGACCCGGCGCAGGCACCGCTCCAGCGGCAGGGGTTCGAAACGGTCGTACACCTCGGTGAAGTACCTGCCGACGATCTCCCCCTCCGGGACCCCGCGCATGCCGATCGCCGCCGAGTTGACGCGCAGGACTCTCAGGTCCTGGTCGACCACGTGCAGACCGACCGGCGACTGGGTGAAGACCGCCTCCAGGACGCCCGAGCGGATGCCTCCGGGCAGCGGTCCCGCGGGCCACAGACCCCAGCGGCCGGGCTCGGCCGCGCCCCGGTTCGGAACCGGTCCGACCGTCACGCCCTCGGAGAGCTCCTCGACGTCCACCTGGGTGAGCAGGTCGGTCACGGGGCGGCCCAGGATGCGGGAGCGGCCCACGCCGAGGAGCCGTTCGGCCGCCCGGCTCCAGGCAACGACCACTCCGCGCCCGTCGAGGACGGCGACGGCTCCACGCCCCTTGCGGCCGGCCCGGCCCGGGGGTTCCTCACGCTCTGCCATCGTGCCTCGCACTCGGCGTCGGCGGACATCACCGTTGTCGAGGCAGCCTAGCTCCGCCCGGGCGCCGGGGCATCCCGGGAAAGACGGCGCCTCGACGACCGGCACACTTGCCCGAATCATCCGATAATGGGCGCTATGGCTCGTAAGGAATCACCCCCGCACGCACCCTCGACGGTGACCGTCAAGGGCCGGGACATGCGACTGCGCACGATCGGCTTCCTGGTGCTCGCGGCTCTGGCGATCTGGTTCATCGCCGCGAACACGGGGTCGGTCACGATCCGGCTGTGGGTCTCCACGGTCACCCTGCCCCTGTGGAGCGTCCTCACGGTGACGCTCCTCGTGGGGTTCGCGCTCGGCATGTACATCGCCCATCGGCGCGCCCGGCCCTGACCGGCACCCCGATGGGCGACAGGGACCCCCGACTGGAGCCGGGCGAGGCGCTCGTGGCGACCCGTACGGGCTGTTTCGCCTGGGACCCGGCGAGCGGGCGGCTGGCCCTGGACGCCATGGCCCGGACGGTGTTCGGGCTGCTCCCGGCCGAGTTCACCGGCCTCGCCGGTGAGCTGCGCCCGCGCATCCGGGCGGCGGACTGGGACCTGCTGTCGGGGCTCTCCGCGGATCTCCTGGCCGGCCGCCGCGAGACGTACAGCGCCTATTTCCGTGTCGTGCTCCACGACGGGCGCAGCCGCTGGACGCACGCTCGGGGCTCCCTGGTACGCGACCGCCGGGGAGCGGCGACGCGCGTGGTGGGCGTGGTCCGGGACGCCACGCCGGACCTGGCGCACTCCGCGCTGCGGATGCCGACCGAGGAGGAACAGGATCCGCTGCGTGCCCTGGGTGAGGGTGTGCTCGCGCTGGCCCGCACGATGAGCGTCAGCGAGGTCGCCGAGGTGCTCGGCGGCGAGCCGAGCCTGCGGCCGCTCGGCGCGAAGGCGATGTCCCTGGGCGTGCTGGAGCAGGGCCGTCTGCAGGTGGTCCGTACGGTGCTCTCGCCGAACGCCACCGACTTCCCCCGGAAGTCGCGGCTCGCGGACTCCTGGCCGCTGAACGACGCCGTCCGCACGAACAGTCCGCTCTTCTTCACCTCCGCCCACGCCTTCCTGGACCGCTATCCGAGGCTGGCGCCCTACCGGAACGGCATCGGCGCCACGGCCGCCGCGTTCCTGCCGCTGATCGACGAGGGGCAGCCGCTCGGCGCGCTGGGGGTCTTCTTCGACGACCGGTCGGTCTTCAGCCTCGCCGACCACACCCTGATGAGCGGCTGGGCGAGGGCGGTGGGCCGGGCGGTGCACCGGGTGGTGCCGCTCGACCGTTCGCTGGAGATCGCGGCCGCGCTGCAGAGCGCCATGCTGCCGCGTCGGATCCCGCGGACGCCCGGGGCCCGGATCGCGGTGCGGTACCGGACCGCCCGGAAGGGGGTACGGGTCGGTGGTGACTGGTACGACGCGGTGGCGCTGCCCGACGGCGGGCTCGGGCTCGCGATCGGTGACGTGCAGGGCCACGACACCGAGGCGTCGGCGCTCATGGGGCAGCTACGGGTCGCCATGTCGGCGTACGCGGCGGAGGGCCACGCCTGCCACAGCGTGCTGGGCAAGGCGTCGGCGTTCCTGGCCGATCTGGACGTGGACCGGTTCGCGACCTGCCAGTACCTGCGGGTGGCGCTCGACACGGGTGAGGTGCACGCGGCGAACGCGGGCCATCCGCCGCCGCTGCTGCGCCACGCCGACGGCACCGTGGAACGCGTCCGGCTGGCGGGCGGCCCGCCGCTCGGCCTGCCCGCCGAGTGGGGCATGACCGCCTATCCGTACACGACGGCGTGGCTCGCGCCGGGCGGGACGCTGCTGCTCTACTCCGACGGGCTCGTGGAGAAGCCGGGCGAGGACTTCGACATCGGCCTCGCGCGGCTGGCGGCCGCCTTCTCGGCCGGGCCGCCCGATCTGGAGGACCTCGCCGACCACCTCCTCGACACCCTCACCGGCGGCCCGCACGCGGAGGACGACGCGGCGCTGCTGATGGTGCGCCGGGACGGCACGGGCGCGGCTCCCTAGGCCGTACGGATCGGACTCCCCCCACCGCCGCATTGGTCCACACCCGAACCAATCACTGCCCCACCACGCGCCACCCCTCGGATGTTCACCCAAGCCTTACCGCACGGAGGTATACCTTTAAGGCTCCCTCCCTCATCCTGTCCACCGTGTGCCAGTGGGGCACGTGGTGACACGAGAGGCGGGGCATTGACTCCCATCAGCCGCAGGGGATTCGTCGGGATCGGGGCAGGGATCGCGGCGGGCGCGGCACTGCCCGCGGGGTCCGGCACGGCGTCGGCCGCGGCCGCGGCCGCGACCGGCACCATCAAGGACGTCGGACACGTCGTGGTCCTCATGCAGGAGAACCGCAGCTTCGACCACTACTTCGGCAGGCTGCGCGGCGTACGCGGCTTCGGCGACCGGGCGGCGGGCAACATCCCGGGCGGCTGGGGCATGTTCCAGCAGCCCGACTGGGGCGGCCGGCAGTTCCCGTGGAAGCTGAGCGCCACCCCGCCGGCGGGCGGGGTCGACGGGGAGACCCTCGCCCAGTGCAACGGCGACCTGCCGCACAGCTGGACCTCGCAGCACGCGGCGTGGAACAAGGGCCGGATGGACAACTGGGTCACGGGCGTCGGCAACACCCGCACCCTCGGCTATCTCGACCGGGGCGACATACCGTTCCACTACGCCCTCGCCGACAACTACACCGTCTGCGACGCCTACTTCTGCTCGGCGCTCAGCGCCACCGGCCCCAACCGCACCTTCCTGTGGAGCGGGAAGATCGACGCCTCCAGCAAGGACGGCGGCGAGGAGTCCGGGCTGACCTGGGAGACGTACGCCGAGGCGCTCCAGCGCGCCGGGGTGAGCTGGAAGGTCTACCAGAACGCCCAGGACAACTACGGCGACAACGGCCTCGCGTACTTCAAGAAGTTCACCGACGCCCGGCCGGGCGACCCGCTGTACGACCGCGGCATGGGCTCGGTGCCGAAGGTCACCGGTTCCACGCCGGACGACATCGCCGCCGCGATCCGCGCCGACGTCGTCGCCGGGACGCTCCCGCAGGTCTCCTGGGTGGTGGCGAGCGAGGCGTTCTCCGAGCACCCCTACGCCCCGCCCGGCGACGGCGCGCACTTCGTCGACCTGGTCTACCGCGCGCTGGCCGCGGACCCCGAGGTCTTCGACTCCACCGTGCTGTTCCTCAACTACGACGAGAACGACGGGTTCTTCGACCACGTGCCGCCGCCCGTCGCCCCGCCCGGCACCCCCGGCGAGTACATCGACGGGGTGCCGATCGGCCTGGGCTTCCGGGTGCCGATGCTCGTCATGTCGCCCTGGACGCGCGGCGGGTGGGTCAGCTCGGAGGTCTTCGACCACACCTCCGTGCTGCGCTTCATGGAGACCTGGACGGCCGCCCTCGGCACCCCCGCCACCTGCCCCCACATCAGCGCCTGGCGGCGGAAGGTCACCGGCGACCTGACGGGCGTCTTCGACTTCGCGCGCCCGGTGTACGGCGTCCCCTCGGGTCTCCCCTCCACGGCCAAGGTCATCGGCCAGGACACCTGCGGTCCGCTGCCCAACCCGGTGCCGCAGGACAACGCCCTGCCGGCGCAGGAACCCGGGACGCGCCCGGCGCGCGCGCTGCCGTACCAGGTCAACGGCAACCTCGACCGGTTCGAGTTCGGGGCGGCGGGCAAGATCCTCGCCTGGTTCTCGATGTCGAACCGGGGCGCGCAGGCGAAGCGGCCGGCGCACGTCACGATCCACCCGCACCAGCACCGGGACACGGCGGCCTGGCAGTACACGGTCGACCCGGGCGCCACGTCGACGGACTTCTTCAACATCGGGACCGGGTCGGGTGCGGGCAAATACGACATCTCGATGATGGGACCCAACCGCTTCCTGCGCCGCTTCATCGGCGACGCCTCCAAGGCGGGCAAGGCGATCGAGGTGGCGGCGCGGTTCGCGACCGAGGCGGGCACCGGGAAGACGGCGATCTTCTTCAAGCTCACCAACGCCTCGGCCGGACCGGTGACCTTCACCATCCGCTCGAACGCCTACCGCACGGACGGCCCCTGGACGTACACGGTGGCGGCGAACTCCTCGCGCGAGGACTTCTTCAACGCGGTGGCGTACCAGGGCGGCTGGTACGACTTCACGATCCTGGCCGACATCGACGGCACGTGGTCGCGCCGCTACACCGGCCACATCGAGACGGGCGCCCCGAGCGTCACCGGCTGACGCCCGCACAGCCGCAGCCCAGGCCAAAATGGGGCACAAGGGGCTTAATCCCCCTTGTGCCCCATTTCTCAACTCGGCTGGTTTTCCCCGCATGTCCGGAATGAGACGGCAGGTGAGGCGAATCACGCCGAGGCTCGAACGATCTCCCCACGGGCCCCGTTCCCTTACCCGCCAAGGAAGTTCGGGGCGCCGGGCGCGGCTCGGGAATCCCCCGCCGAACAGGCCGTGCATTCGGCGTCTTGTTTCGGCCGACATTTCTCGCCTACGGTCACCTCGACCCGGACGGATCGCCGAATCCTGCCACCGTCCGAAAACACATCGCTCATTCACCCGAAGGCAGGAGCGGGGGACCCACCATTTCGCCGGTCCGGTTTTTTACGGCACGGCTCGGGGTGAAGTCGCGCATGCGTGACCGGGCATCTCCAGCCCGAACCCGACAGCTCACCCCGCAGGCGCCGGAGAGGACTGCATCATGCCCGCACACGGTAAGCACCGGCGCCCCAAGAGAAGGCCCCTGACCCGCGGAATCGCTCTCGCGAGCACCGGTGGCGCCGCCCTGGCGCTGCCCCTGGTCGGCACCGCCACCGCACACGCCGCGCCCACCACGGCCCCCGCGACCGCCACCGTCGAGAAGACCGTTCTCAGCGCCCCGGCGAAGATCGCGGAATCCGTTCCGGCCGCACCGAATTCCGCCGCCACGACGTATACCGTCACCCGGGGCGATTCCCTTTCGGTGATCGCCCGGGAGCAGAGCGTCCAGGGCGGCTGGAAGGCCCTGTACCAGGCGAATCGCGCGGCCGTGGGTGACAACCCGTCACTTATCCACCCCGGTCTGGAACTGACGCTTCGTGGAAAGGCCGCCGCCGCTCCGAAGCAGAAGTCCGAGGCCCGTACGACGACAGCGGACCGCGCCGACCGCTCGCAGCGGACCGCCGCGCCGACGAAGGCTCCCGCCGCGGCGCCGTCTAAGGCCAAGGCCCCCGCGCAGGGCGCCCAGGCGACCACGGTGGCCGCGAAGAGCTACACCGACGACCTCGACGGCTGGATCCGCGAGTCGCTGGACATCATGCAGAAGTACGGCATCCCCGGTTCGTACGAGGGCATCCAGCGCAACATCCTGCGGGAGTCCTCCGGCAACCCGCAGGCCATCAACAACTGGGACTCCAACGCCGCCAAGGGCACCCCGTCCAAGGGTTTGCTCCAGGTGATCGACCCGACGTTCCTCGCCTACCACGTGCCCGGTACGTCGATGGACCCGTTCGACCCGGTCGCCAACATCACCGCCGCCTGCAACTACGCGGCGGACCGGTACGGCTCCATGGACAACGTCAACGGCGCGTACTGACGGCTGGGCGCCCTCCCCGGGGCACCCCGCTAGAAGTGGTCGGCGAACCAGCTCGCGGCGAGTTCACCGACCTGCTCCAGCGAGCCGGGCTCCTCGAAGAGGTGTCCGGCGCCCTGGACGACGACGAGCCGGTTCTCGCACCGCAGCCGACGGCGGGCGTCCTCGTTCAGGTCCCGTACGAGCGGGTCCTCGCCGCCCACGATCAGCAGGGTGGGGGCGCGCACCTGTGCGAGGCGCGGGCCCGCGAGGTCCGGACGGCCGCCGCGGGAGACCACGGCGGCCACCTCGGAGAGCGGATCGGCGGCTGCCCACAGGGCGGCCGCCGCGCCGGTGCTCGCGCCGAACCAGCCGGTCGGCAGCCCTTCGAGGCCGGGGGGTCCGGCCAGCCAGCGCGTGGCCCGGGTCAGCCGGCCGGCGAGGAGCTCGGTGTCGAAGACGTTGCTCCGGTCGGCGGCCTCCTCCTCGGTGAGCAGGTCGAACAGGAGGGTGCCCAGCCCGGCCCGGTCGAGGCTCTCGGCGACGGCCCGGTTGCGGGGGCTGTGCCGGCTGCTGCCGCTCCCGTGGGCGAAGACCACGATCCCCCGTGCGCCCTCGGGCACGACCAGCCGGCCCTCGACCTCCACCTCCCCGACCGGGATCCGCACCTCGGGGTCCTGCTCGCCCCGGAGCTGCCCGGCGTGGTGGCGCTCCAGGCAGGCGACGACCTCCTCGTCCGGGATCTGGGAGAAGTCCTCGTAGAACTGGCCGATCGCGTAGAAGAGCTCCGGTTCGTGGACGCTGACGGTCTCGTCCGCCTCCCGGCCGATCCGCTCCCGCCAGTCGGCCGGCGCGACCGGCACCGCGAGGACGATCCGTGCCGCCCCCTGGGCGCGCACGACCCGGCAGGCGGCGACCGCCGTGGCGCCGGTCGCCAGCCCGTCGTCGACGACCACGACGGTCCGGCCGTCGAGCCGGGCCCCCGACCGGGCGCCCCGGTAGCGCCGGGCCCGCTGGCCGAGCACGGTCCGTTCACGCGCCTCCACGGTGGCGAGGTCGCCGGCCGAGACGCCCGTCTCGTCGAGGACGCGGTCGTTGAGGACCCGTACGTCTCCCTCGCCGATGGCGCCCATCGCCAGTTCCGGCTGGAAGGGCACCCCGAGCTTGCGGACGAGGCAGACGTCCAGGGAGGCCCCGAGCGCGTCGGCGACCTGTTCGGCGACGGGCACCCCTCCCCGTGGGAGGCCCAGGACCGCGACGTCACGGCCCTTGAGGTGCTCCAGTCGTGCGGCGAGTTGCCGTCCGGCGTCCGTGCGATCGGTGAAGTACATGTCCCGCTCGTCTCCCTGGTCCTGGGCGTGCGCGCGGGTGGGTGCGTGCCGCCGCCGGTCAGGCGGGGCGTGCGACGAGGGTTCCGTCCTCGTCGAGGTCGACCCGCGCGCCGTAGGGCCGGCTGGTCCGGCCGAGTACCTCGCGGAGCCAGCGCGCGTCGCGGCGGGGGGCGTGGCCCAGCCGCAGGCGGCGGGCCCGCAGGGGAATGATGCGTACCTCCTCCAGGGTGCCGTCGTCGGGCCGCACCGAGACGAGGTGCAGCAGCCGCAGGTCGTCGCGGTACTGCTCGTAGCCGGTGATGCCCTCGTAGTCGTTGATCAGGTCGCCGCAGCCGTGCAGGACGAGTTTGCCCCGGTGGATCTCCAGCGGCCGGGGGTGGTGCGAGGAGTGGCCGTGCACCACGTCGGCACCGGCGTCGATGAGCGCGTGCGCGTAGTCGACGTCGGCGCGGGAGAGCGCGTACCCCCAGTTCGATCCCCAGTGCAGGGAGACCAGAACGAGGTCCCCGGGGCGCTTGGTGTCCCGGATCCGGGTGAGCAGGCGGGCGGCGGTGGCGGCGGTGGGCCCGGCGGCGTAGTGCACCCCGCCCCGGTGGGCGGTGCCGGCCCAGTCGCGCGGGATGCCGCTGGAGGCCATGCCCAGCGCGTACGCGACGAGCCGTCGGCCGCCGGGCAGGTCGACGAGGGCGGGCCGGGCCGCCGCCGCTCCGTCCTCGCCCGCGCCGACCGTGCGCACGCCGTGCTTCGCCAGGGCGTCGAGGGTGTCGGCGAGCCCTCCGCGGCCGTGGTCCAGGACGTGGTTGTTGGCCAGGACGCAGACGTCGGGGCGGACGGCGGTCAGGCTCGGCAGGTTGTCCGGGTGCATCCGGTAGTGGACCGCCTTGCCGGGGGCGAAGTCGTCACGCGTGGTGACGGCGGTCTCCAGATTGGTAACGCGGACGTCGGGCGCGGCGTCGGCGAGGATGTCGAGCGCGGCGCCCCAGGGGTAGGCGAAATCCACGCGGTGCGGGATCGGGCCGTTGGCCTCCTCGGCGAGCGCCACGTACGCCCGTGCGTCATGCACGTACCGCTCGCGCAGGGCCGGGTCGCCCGGGTGCGGGAGGATCTGGTCGACACCGCGGCCGAGCATCACGTCGCCGCAGAGGAAGAGCCGTACCAGGTCACTGCCCATGGACCCAGAGTAGGCTCATGACGACGGCGACGGCCGGGTGCCGGGCAGGGCGTGGACGTGCTCCGGGCAGACGATGCCGGGGATCGCGCCCCGACCGGGCCGCCTCGCGGCCGCCGCGCGGCGATGCGGGCCCCGGCCCCGAAGCCCCTTCGGCGGGGCTCCGAGGCCGCGAGCCGCGCGGCGGGTCAGAAGTTGCCGTAGTTGACCTGCCAGGTCGGCAGGCCCATGTGGCGCCAGAGGGCGACGACGCGGTCGCGGTCGTCCAGGGACATCCGGACGGCGTAGCGGTGGCGGACGTGGGCGTCGAAGAGTTCGGCCTTGACGATGTCGTCGCTCCGGCCGTCGTCCGAGGCCCGCATCCACAGTTCGTCGTACGGCACTTCGTGGCGGGCGAGCCACGCCTCGGTGAGCGCGCGGTGGTCCTCGCTGCGCCCGGACAGCAGCACGATCGTGTCGTTGTCGGCCGTGCGGAAGGCGCGCAGCGCGCCGGCCACCGAGACGTTCAGCAGGTCGAGGTCGCAGCGCGTGAAGTCGTACGGGCCCCGGTCGCCGCGCAGCGCGAGTGTGCCGTCGATGTCGCACAGGACGGCCGACGGGAGCGCGTGGTCGGGGACGTACGGCATGGCGGTGGGTCGGGCGCCCAGCCACTCGGCGGTCAGCCGCCAGCCGCCGCGGATCGACTTGGCGTGCTTGTCGGCCAGGATGCGGATGATCTCCTCGCCGACGGAACGCTCGCGCTCCGCGTCGCGCCGTACGCATTCCTCGACCGGTACGTCGGTGAAGTCGTGCACCACGAAACGCGCGTCGAGGCCGACGAGAGCCGCCTTCAGCCGCTTGGGGATGTGCGGGGTGAGGTGCGTGTTGTCGACGACGACGTCGAATCCGCCCTGGACCGCCGCGCGGACGGCCGCGTCCTGGATGTCGAGGACGGTCCGCTCGTGGGCGTGCGAGCGGCCGCGCTCGGGCGCCGGGACGTCCAGCATGGCGCGCAGGTCGTCGAGGTTGACGCGGCGCATCCGGCCCTCGGCCTCGGCCTGCAGCCGGCGGGCGACCGTGGTCTTCCCCGAGGCGGGAAGCCCCGTCATGACGTGTACTTCGGGCACGGCTCAGTTCTCCAGGTCGGTGGTGTACGGGTCGGTCGCCTCGGGCCTGACGGCGCGCCAGACGAACAGGTCGGTCGGGCGTCCGTCGAGGCGCAGGAACATGGCCGCCCGGATCTCGGGTTCCACCCCCAGCGTCTTGACGGCGCGGGCGAAGGCGCCCCGGTCGCCCGCCAGGTGGGCGAGGGACGCGTACGCCTTGTCGATGGCGCGCTCCCGCTCCGCGGCCTCGTCCTCCAGGCGGTCGACGACCCGGCGCACCCAGGCGTCGAACTCGTCCGGCACCTGCTCCAGGAGCGCGTCCAGCGGTCGGCCGCCGGTGGAGGTGACGCCGCCGAGTTCGGCGACGGAGCAGCCCAGGCCCTGCGCGAGGCGCTTCACGGAGGTGCCGGCGAAGCGCTGGATGCCGTGGCTGCGCCAGATGTCCCGCTCGGTCACGCCGGTGAGCACCTTGTGGAGGCGTACGTACTCGCTCAGTTTGGCCTTGGCGCGCACACCGGAGGCGTAGCGCAGCACGAAGCCCTCGGCGTCGGTGCCGGTGGCGGGGGGGCCGCCGGGCAGGGTGTTCGCCTCGGTGTGCGCCAGCAGTTCGTCCAGGGGCATGGCGGGCCAGGTCCGGACGACGGAGCCGATCTCGGCCCAGTCGGCGGCTGCGTCGGCGAGCGGGATCTCGGTGCCGTCCAGGCTGAAGGCGGCGAGCAGCACGAGGTCCCGGCGGTCGCCGTAGTCGACGACGATACGATTCTGCGGGTACAGGATCTCGGCGAGGTACGTGACGCCGGGCGTCAGGGCCCCCGTGTCCCGGCCGTCGAGCCGGCGCTGCGCCCAGGCCGCCTGCGCGCTGATGAAGGAGCCCTTGGACGCGACCTGCCAGCGGCCCGCGTAGTGGAAGACCACCGCGAGGCTGCCGTCGACCTTGTCGTAGACCTCGAACGGCTCGTCGGGCAGCGCGGGCGCGTAGGGCTGACCGGTCTCGTGCTCACCGATGTTGAAGAACTTGGGCAGGGGCAGCGCGACGATCCGGCCCGTCGCGTCGTCGGCGACGAGTCCACGGCAGCGCGTGGTCACCTGGTTCCAGATCCGCTCGTACTGGCACACCCGCGTGTACGTGTAGATGGACAGCGGCAGTTCGGGGTGTGCCTTGCGGGTGACGTGCCCCGCGTCGAGGGCGGCGGCCAGCTCCTGTGCGGGCAGCAAGTCCTGGAGAGTCAGGTGTGCCTGGCTCATGGTTCCTCCTGGTCAGTGGTGACTCATTGTCACCTGCGGGGGCCCCGCACGGACAGCGCTTTTCCCGGCCCCCGGCGGGGCGGGCGGCGAGCGGCCCGGACGGTGGCGGCGGGCGCGCTCCGGTCGCGGGCGGCGGGCGGCCCGGCGGTGACGTGTGCGCGCGGGCGCGGGCTCCGGGCGGCGGGTACGGGTGCGCGCTCCGGGCTCGGGCGGCGCGGCGGGTACGGGCGGGCGCTCCGGGCTCGGGCGGCGGCGCGGCGGCCGATGGGTCATCCGATCGGTTGACCCACCGGTCCCCCGGTCGGTGCGGCACGGAGGTCCACAGGGCCGACCGGTTCGGGACCGAGGCCGCCCCACGATGGTGGGGAGAGCGGACCGGCCTCCCTCCGCCCCTCGCCGTGAAGGGACCACGTCCATGCCGCTGACCGCCATCAGAAGGAGAACCGTCATGGATCCGAACGACCAGGTGCTGCTCGCGGCCGCCCACCGGGGCGACGTCGCGGGGATCCAGGGAGCGCTCGGCGCCGGCGCGCGCGTCGACTGCCGGGACACGGAGCTACGCACCCCGTTGCTGCGGGCCGCGCTGGCGGACCGGGTGGAGGCCGCCGCGCTCCTGGTCGCGGCGGGCGCCGACCCGGACGCGCGGGACAGCCGGGCGGACACGCCGTGGCTGGTCACCGGGGTGACCGGCAGCGTGCCGATGATGCGCGTGCTGCTCCCGGCGGGCCCCGACCTGACCCTGACGAACCGCTTCGGCGGGACCTCCCTGATCCCCGCGGCCGAGCGCGGCCATGTCGCGTACGTACGGGCCGTACTGCGCGAGACGGACATGGACGTCGACCATGTGAACCGGCTCGGCTGGACCGCCCTCCTGGAGGCGGTCATCCTCGGCGACGGCGGCCGGGCGCACGAGGAGATCGTCGAACTGCTGATCACCGCCGGGGCGGACCCGCTGCTGGCCGACCATGACGGGACCACCCCGCTCGAACACGCGCGACGACGCGGCTTCACCGGGATCGCGGGGCTGCTCGCGGCCGCGACGGCCCGCTCCGGACGGGAGACCGCGCGATGAGGCGAGCGGAGCGGACGACCGTGCGCGTGGGGGCGCGGGGCCGGGCGCTGGCGTCGGCCGCCGCGCTCGCGTCCGTCCTCGTCGGGTGCGCGGCGGACGGCGGCGCGGACGCCGCGCCCCGGGCGAGCTCCTCGCCGGCCGCCCCCTCCCCCACCGTGCCCCCGTCCACGCCCGCGTCCGTCCCGACACCGACGCCGGACGGCACGCTCCTCGTCGCCGACTTCGGGTCCGACACCGTCACCTTCGTGGACCCGCGCCGCGGCCCGCTCGGCTCCGTCGAGGTCGGGACCGCGCCGTACGGCCTGGTCGTCGGGGCGGACGGGCGCGCCTGGGTGGCGACCGCCGAGGGCGTCGCGGTGGTCGACACCCGCACCCGTACGCGGCTCGCCCTCGTCCGGTACGAGACGGCCGGCGGACCGGCCACGACCGGTGAGTACCGGGGCGGCGGCATGGGCATCGCGCTCTCCCCCGACGGCGGGCGGGTGTACGTCGGGGTCAACGTGCCGGGCGGGAACGGCACCGTGGAGGTGATCGACACCGCGAGCCGGGAGGTCACGGCGACCGTTCCGGTCGGACGGCGTCCGTTCGACGTCGACGTGGCGCGGGACGGCTCCGAGGTGTACGTGACGGACCACGACTCGTTCGACGTGACCGTCGTCCGCGCGGACACGCTCTCCCCGCGTCGTGTCGAGGTCGCTCCGTACGGCACGGAGGGCGGGCTCGGCTCGTGGCTGAAGCCGCACTACGCGGTCGTACGGCCCTCGGACGGGCGGCTGTTGCTCCCCTTCGAGGGCGAGCGGCTGGTCGTGGTCGACCCGAGGACGGGCCGCTCGGAGATCGAGCCGATGACGGCCGACACCCACCAGCACGGAGCCACGATCACGCCCGACGGCACGCTGCTCGTCGTCGGGACGGGCCCGATCGACCCGGCGGAGGACGAGGGTCCCTCGCTCACGGTCCGGGCGCCCGACGGCACCGAACGGGTGTACCCGCTGGACGGTCCGCACGAGAACGTGGCGGTGTCGAAGGACGGCCGCACCGCGTACGTCACCGGTGGCTTCACCCGCGACGGCTACTGGGACGGCATCACCGTCGTCGACCTGCGGACGGGCGGGACCACGCGCCTGCCCGCCGGTGAACGGCCCCTCGGCATCGCGGTCCTGTAGCGGTCTCCTCCGCCGACCTGCCCGGGTGCGCGCGCACCCGAGGGCGTACCTGCCCGAATGCGGACCTGCCCGAGTGCGTACCTGCCCGAATGCGGACCTGCCCGAATGCGGACCTGCTGGATTTCGTCCGACCCGCCCGCCCAGCGAACCCGCCCAGGGAACTGGATCACGCGACGCGGCGTCCCCTCCCCCTGAAGGGGGTCTTGTGGTGGAGGGGAAACGGAAGAGGCGCGGACTGCTCACGGCGGTCGTCGTGGCGGTGGTCGGTGCGCTGTTGCTCGTCCACCGGTGGGTGCCCGAGCTGCCGGGCCATCCGATGAGCCTGCTCGAAACGTTTCTGCCGTGGCTCGGTCTCGTGGTGCCCGTCGGTCTCGTCGTCGCCGCGGTGCGCCGCTCGGTCGTCCCGGCCCTCGTCTGTCTGGTCGTCGGCGCGGTCTGGGTGGGGGTGTTCCGGGAGCCCCTGGGGGCGCCGGAGCCCTCAGGGGCGTACGGCCTCACCGTCGTCCAGCACAACGTGAGCGACGAGAACACCAGCCCGTCGCGCGTCGCGCGGATCCTCCTGGGGCCCGAACCGGACGTGATCGCGCTCCAGGAGCTGACGCCGTCGAGCCTGCCCGCCTACCGGCTCGCCCTCGACCCCACCCATCCGCACCGGGCGACCGTGGGGACCGTCGGGCTGTGGTCGAAGCACCCGCTGACGGACATCGCGCGCGTGGACCTCAAACCGACGGCGCTGACGGCCGACTGGGAGCGCGGCCTGCGGGCGGTCGTCCGCTCCCCGCACGGGGACGTGACGACGTACGTGGCGCATCTGCCGTCGGTGCGGGTGCGGGCGACCCAGGGGTACGCGACAGGGTGGCGAGACGAGAGCGCGGGGCGGCTCGGGCGCGCCCTGGCGGCCGACCGGTCCGCGGCGGTGCTGGTCCTCGGCGACCTCAACGGCACCGTCGACGACCGGGGCCTGGCGCCCGTGCTCTCCGAGGTGCGGGGCAACCGTGACGACTTCGCCCTCTCCTGGCCGACCGCCCTGCCCCTCGCCCGCATCGACCACGTCCTGGCGCGCGGCTCCGCCGAGGTCGGCGTGACCTGGACGCTGGCCGACACGGGCAGCGACCACCTGCCGGTGGCCGCGCGGGTACGACGGTGACCACCGCCACGTGCGGGGAGGCCGTCGCCACCCGCTGCGCCTATTCGTGCGGCGGCCGAGGCCGATAACGGGGACGAAGGAGGGCGACGTGGTACATCTACCCCTAACCCGCCCCTCCTGCCCTCACCGCGAGGAGACCCCCCATGCCCACGCCCACGCCCGCGTACCGCTACGACGATCTCAGCGCGCTGTACGTCAACTGCACGCTCAAACGCTCCCCCGAGGTCAGCAACACCGAGGGCCTTGTCGACCGCAGCCGGTCCGTGATGGAGGCGCAGGGCGTGTCGACCTCGCTGGTGCGGGCCGTCGACCACGACATCGCGACCGGGGTGTGGCCGGACATGACCGACCACGGCTGGGCGTCGGACGCCTGGCCCGAGCTGTACGAGCAGGTCATGCGGGCCGACATCCTCGTGCTGTGCGGCCCGATCTGGCTCGGCGACAACAGCTCGGTGATGAAGCGGGTGGTCGAGCGCCTCTACGGCTGCTCCAGTCTGCTCAACAGCGCGGGCCAGTACGCCTCTTACGGCAAGGTGGGCGGCTGCCTGATCACCGGCAACGAGGACGGCGTCAAACACTGTGCGATGAACGTGCTCTACAGCCTGCAGCACCTGGGCTATGTGATCCCTCCCCAGGCGGACGCGGGGTGGATCGGCGAGGCCGGCCCCGGGCCGTCGTACCTGGACCCGGGCTCGGGCGGGCCGGAGAACGACTTCACCAACCGGAACACCTCGTTCATGGCCTGGAACCTGATGCACCTGGCAGCGATGCTCAAGCGGGCGGGCGGGGTGCCGGCGCACGGCAACCAGCGCACCGCCTGGGACGCGGGCTGCCAGGCCGACTTCCCGAACCCCGAGCACCGCTAGGGCGTCCCCGGCGCGCGGGCCGGCGCGGACGCTCCCTCAGGAGCCCGCGCACGGGGCCGTTTTGGATTGTCGGACGATCATCCCTACGATCCGCCCATGATCACGAGAAAACGGCTGTCGACCGGGGCCTGCGCGCTGCTCGCCGTCCTGGCCGTCGGACTGTTCCCGAGCGGCGCCGCCGCCGACGAACCCGCGGCGAAGGAACCCCCCAAGGTCGAGCTGGTGCTCGACGTCAGCGGCTCGATGCGGGCCCGCGACATCGACGGCCAGTCCCGGATGGCCGCCGCCAAGCAGGCCTTCCACGAGGTGCTCGACGCGGTGCCCGAGGAGGTGGAGCTGGGCATACGCACCCTCGGCGCCGACTACCCGGGCGACGACCGCGAGAAGGGCTGCAAGGACACCCGCCAGCTCTACCCGGTCGGTCCGCTCGACCGGACCGAGGCCAAGACCGCCGTCGCCACCCTCGCCCCCACCGGCTGGACCCCGATCGGGCCCGCCCTGCTCGGCGCGGCGGAGGACCTCAAGGGCGGTGACGCCACCCGCCGGATCGTGCTCATCACGGACGGCGAGGACACCTGCGCCCCGCTCGACCCGTGCGAGGTGGCGCGCGACATCGCCGCCCGGGGCATCCACCTCACCATCGACACCCTGGGCCTGGTGCCGAACGCCAAGATCCGCCAGCAGCTCACATGCATCGCGGAGGCGACCGGCGGCACGTACACCTCGGTCCGACACACCGACGAACTCTCCAAGCGCGTAAGGCAGTTGGTGGACCGCGCGGCCGACCCGGTCGTCACCCCGGTGGCCACGCAGGGCGCCGAGCGCTGCGTCGACGCCCCGGTGCTCCGGCCCGGTCTCTACACCGACCGCGAGACCTTCGGGCAGCACCGCTGGTACCGGGTGGACGTCCTGCCCGGTCAGGAGCTCCGCGCCGCGGTCAGCGTGTCCGCCGACCGCGCCGTCAACGACGACTACGGCGTGCTGATGCGCGCCGTGACCCTGCGGGGCCGGGAGATCGTCCGCCGCTCGGAGGCGGGCGACGGCCGAACGGACGTCATCTCGACCGGTCTGCGCTATCCCAAGGAGCCGGTGGACGGCGTCGACGCGGACAAGCCCGCGGCGGAGACCGTCTGCCTCCAGGTCAGCAACTCGTTCTCTGCGCCGCCGTCGGTGAAGACGACCCCCGGCATGCCGATCGAACTGTCCCTCGACATCGTCGACGCGCCCGACGAGGCCTCCGACGTCGCCGCCTTCGGTCTCGGCCGCGGCTGGTGGCTGCTCGGCGCGCTGGTCCTGGCAGGTTTCGTGGGCGGTCTGCTGTGGGGCTGGGTGTCCCGCTGGCGCGTCGCCGTCTGGAGGACCCACTGATGCGTACCGTACGCGCGCTGACCGCCGCTCTGCTGGCGGGCGCCGCTCTGTTCGGCCCGGCCGCCGTGCCGGTCCTGGCCGATTCCCCGACCCCGACCCCGAGCGGCAGCGCGAGCGCCGAGACGGCGGGGCCGACCGAGGCCGGCACCACCTTCCGTACCGCCGCGTTCTTCCGGCAGGGGCAGCAGGCCACCGCCGAGGCCTCCACGGGTGACTACCTGTACTGGGTCTTCCCCGCCGACACCGGGCAGCGCCCCACCGTGACGGCTTCCGTCACCCTGCCCGAGTCCGCCGTCCGCCACGGCGCCTCGACCTGGCGGATCGACGTCTACGACGGACTGCGCCGCCGGCAGCCGTGCATGTACGGGATGCAGTCGCGGACCGCCGCGAGGGAGGCCGCGACGGTGGAGCTGGCCTGCACCCTGCGCCCGGTCCGCCCGTGGGCCGACACCTGGGACGACGACCCGCTGCCCGGCAGCTACTACGTGCGCCTCACCGTGACGGGCCTGCCCGAGGACGACCTCGGGCAGCCGTTCGCCGCCCGGATCGGGGCCGTCTCGGCCGAGGAGGGCGGGGCGTACGCGGGTGGTGGCTCGCTCGCCGCTCCGCTGGTCCCCGGCGCCACGACGGAGGACGCGGCCACGGCCGACGGGACGTCGGCGGTGGAGGCACGGGCGCCCGAGGACGGCTGGTCCTCCGGCTGGTGGTCCGACCGCTGGATCTGGACGGCGGTCGGCGGGGCGCTCGCCGCGCTGGCCGGCATCGGCGGGTACACGCTGACGCGCGGCTCCGGCCGCCCGCCACGGGTCCCGCCCGCCGCCTGACCACCCGGCACGCCCGGCACGCCCCCTCACTCGCGAACGGCCACGGATCCCCGGACCCGTGGCCGTTCGTACGACGGTCGGCGTGTCACCCGTCCGCGCGGCCCCGCCGGGCGGGGGACCCGTGGCCGCGGGCGGCGGGTAGGCGCGCGATCAGCTTCTCGCGCGGGACGGTCCACGGGGCGGGCGGCGACATCGTCGCCGCGGTGTTCCCGGTCCCGGCCGCCCTCGCCCGCCCGGTCCGCGGCCTGCGCCGCCGGTGGTGTCAGGGCATGCGGCGGGCTCCCGCCACGATGGCCTCGCGGATCCGGTTGTAGGTCCCACAGCGGCAGATGTTGCGGATCTCGTCCAGGTCGGCGTCGTCGATCTCCCGTCCGGCGTCCCGCGCCGCGCGGACCTTGGCGACGGCCGTCATGATCTGGCCGGGCTGGCAGTAGCCGCACTGGACCACGTCGAGATCCAGCCATGCCTCCTGCATGGGGTGCAGCTCCGTGCCGACGGTCGCCGGAAGGCCCTCGATCGTGGTGATCTCGTCGGTGGGGGCGATCTCCTTGACCGGGACGGAGCAGGGATTGAACGCCTTGCCGTTGATGTGGCTGGTGCACGCCTGGCAGACGCCGATCCCGCAGCCGTACTTGGGGCCGGTGACGCCGAGGACGTCACGGAGCACCCACAGCAGCCGGACGTCGTCCTCGACCTCGGCCGTGACGGCCTTGCCGTTGAGGATGAAGGTGTGGTGCGGCACGGTGGCTCCTGGTCCTAGAAGGCGCGGTCGAGGCCGTCGACCGGGGAGGCGGGGATCGGCGGGGTGGTGGGCAGCGGCTCGAAGCCGAGCGGCTCGGCGTGGTTGACGGGGAAGGTCGTCGGCATGGTGCCGGTGGCCCGGCCGTACGCGCAGGCCACGGCGGCCATCGCGGCCCCGACGGCCAGCTCGCCCGCGCCGCCCGGCCGGTCCGAGGTCGGCGGCATGACGACGATCTCCAGCTCCGGCGGGGTGTTCCACTGCCGGGTGTAGAAGTAGTTGTCCCAGCTGCCCTCCTGGAAGTGGCCGTCACGCAGGTGCAGTCCGGAGGTGAGAGCGAGGGCGATGCCGTCCACGATGCCGCCCATCATCTGCGCCTCCAGACCGCGCGGGTTGACGGCGAGCCCGACGTCGACCGCGCAGACGACCTTGGTGACGCGGGGCCCGGTGTACCCGTCGTGGACCTTGCGGCCGGTCGTCTCGGGCCGGCAGTCGATCTCGGCGAGCACGGCGACGAAGGCGTGGTACTCGGGGTGGAGGGCGATGCCCTGGGCCATGCCCGCCGGCAGCGACCGGCCCCACTCCCCCACCGCGGCGACCTTGTCGAGGACCGCGCGGGCCCGCTCCTCCTTGAGGTGCCTGCGCCGGAACTCGTACGCGTCCTTGCCCGTGCGCCGGGCGAGTTCGTCCACGACGAGCTCCTGGGCGCAGCGGACGTTGGGCGAGTAGATCCCGCGCATGGAGCCGGTGTTGAAGCCCTTGTCGGTCTCGCTGAGCAGTTGGGTGGTGACGCCGAAGTGGTACGGGCTCTGCTGCGTGAGCGCGAAGATCGTCTCGGAGAAGGCGAGGTCGCCCACCGGCAGTCGGGCGGCCGTGGAGGTGATGATCTCGCCGAGGCCATGGCCGAAGTCGGTGGCCACGGAGGTGTGGCGCTGCTCGTACGTGAGCACCTCGCCGAGCGTGTACGTGGCGCGGACCCGCGACGTCGACATGGGGTGCGTACGGCCCTGGCGGAAGTCGTCGGTCCGGTGCCACATCAGTTTCACGGGCTTGCCCACGGCCCGGGAGATCTCGGCGGCCTCACCGGCGGCGTCGTGGAACAGTTTGCGGCCGAACGACCCGCCGCCCTCGGTGACATGGACCGTGACGGCGGAGACCGGGAGGCCGAGCTGAAGGGCGATCTGCTCCTGGGCGACGATCGGCGTCTTCAGGCTCGCCCAGATCTCGGCCGAGTGCGGTCGCACGTCCGCGACGGCGCAGTTGGTCTCCAGGGCGCTGTTGCTGGAGAAGTGGAAGGTGAAACGGGCGTCGACGGCCTTCGTCAGCAAGGGCAACGGCGGTACGACGAGGGGAAGTTCGGCGGCCCGGAGCTTGCGCTGGTCGGTCGCGTCCGAGTCGCCCTCCGCGGTGCCGGGACCCCAGGTGACCTTGAGGGCGCGGACGGCGTCGATGCACTGGCCGAAGGTGCGGCCGCGGACGGCGACGCCGGTGGAGATCCGCACGACATCGGTGATGCCGGGCATGGCCCGCACCTCGGCCAGGTTGTCGACCGAGCGGACGGTGCCGTTGATCGTCGGCGGCCGGCAGACCATGGTCGGCAGGGCGTCGGGAACCCGCACGTCCATGGCGAACTTCTTGCGTCCCGTCACGGCCTCCAGCGCGTCGGTCCGACGCCGCGCCGTGCCGATGACCGTGAACTCGGACGGCTTCTTCAGGGCGACCGCGACCGCCGTGTCGCTCACGGCGGCCGCCTTCGCGGCGAGCTCGCCGTAGCCGATGCTCCGGCCGGTCGCCGAGGAGACGATCGCCCCGGCCTTCGCGGTGAGGGAGCCCAGCAGCTCGCCGAGCTCCAGCGCGGCGGCCCGCAGCAGCCGCCCCCGGGCGACGGCGGCGGCGACGCGGAGGGGGGTGAAGGTGGCGATGGTGGTGTTGGAGCCGCCGGTCATCTGGTTGAACAGCAGCTCCGGGCGGGCGTCGGCGAGGGTGACCCGCACCTTCTCCAGCGGCAGGTCGAGCTCCTCGGCGATCACCATGGCGCAGGAGGTGGTGATGCCCTGGCCGACCTCGGCCCGGGGCAGGGCGAAGGAGGCGGTGCCGTCGGCCTCGATCCGGATGGTGATCAGGTGGGCGGTCGGCAGGGCGGCGTGCGTGAGCATGTCGTTGAGGTCGTAGATCTCGGACGGCCCGGGGAGGGACGGCACGAGCGCGGGCGCGGCGGCGGACGCCGGGGAGGGGGCGAGGACCGCCTCCCCGAGCTGCGCGGCGACGGTCAGCGTCGGGGCGGCGAGGACGTACCCGAGGAAGCGGCGCCGGTCCGGCCCTGCGGCCGGTGCCGCTGCCGCTGCCGGGCCTGCGGCCGGTCCGGGATTCCCCCGCTGGTGCTGCTGCGCATCGTCGCGCACGGTCATCGGCTGCCCTCTCCACGAACCACCACGTCACGAACCACCACGTCACGAACGACGACGTCGCAGGATCATCGCTCATCAGCGGGTTTCCGTGTCCCGGAACGGCGCAGGATTCACGCCCGCCACGCCTTCTCCCCACCACACGGTGGGGCGAACCCGGGAATACCCCGCCGCGTGGCAGCGGTTCATGCCGTGCGTGGCACCACGTCGCATCCGCTCGGAAGGAACGACCATGAAGATCGGCATCATCGGCGCAGGCAACATCGGCGGCAACCTCACCCGCCGCCTCACGGCTCTGGGCCACGACGTCTCCGTCGCCAACTCCCGCGGTCCGCACACCCTCACCGCGCTCGCCGAGGAGACCGGCGCGACGCCCGTCACGGCCGGCGAGGCGGCCCGCGGCGCCGAGGTCGTGGTCGTGACCGTTCCGCTGAAGGCCGTACCGGACCTGCCCTCGGGCCTCTTCGAAGGCGCGGCGGACGGCTTCGCCCTCATCGACACCAACAACTACTACCCGCGCGAGCGCGACGGCCGGATCGCCGCCATCGAGGACGACGGGCTGACCGAGAGCCGCTGGGTCGAGGAACACCTCGGCCACCCGGTGATCAAGGCCTTCAACGGTACCTACGCCCAGGACATCCTGGACAAGCCCCTGCCGGCCGGCGACCCGGACCGGATGGCCCTGCCGGTCGCGGGCGACGACGAAGCCGCGAAGAAGACCGTCCGCGCCCTCATCGACCAGCTGGGCTTCGACACCGTCGACGCGGGCGGGATCGACGACTCCTGGCGCCAGCAGCCCGACACCCCGGTCTACGGCCTGCGCGCCGGAGCCGACGCGGTCACCAAGGCCCTCGCGGAGGCGTCCCCGGAGCGCCCGGCGTCGTTCCGGGGCTGACAACGCCACTGGTCGGACTAGTGTGTTGCGCCATGACAGAGGATCTTCGCGTACACCGGACCCGCACCTCCTACGACACGGTCGCCGTCGACTACCAGCGTCTGCTGGGCGACCTGGTCGCCATCACCCCCATGGAGCTCGGCATGCTGGCGGCCTTCGCCGGGGAGGTCGGTGCGGCCGGGCGAGGGCCGCTCGGTGATCTGGGGTGCGGGACCGGCCGTATGACGGCGCATCTGAAGGCCCTCGGGGCCGACGTCTTCGGGATCGACCTGTCGCCCGGCATGATCGAGGTGGCCCGGGACGCACACCCGGGCCTGCGCTTCGAGGTGGGGTCGATGGCGGCCCTCGACCTGCCCGACGCCTCCCTCGGCGGCGTGCTGTCCTGGTTCTCCACCGTGCACGCGCCGGAGGACGAACTGGCCGTCTTCTTCGCCGAGTACGAGCGGGTCCTCGCCCCGGGCGGCCTCCTCTGCCTGGGCTTCAAGGTCGGCGACGAACGGGTGTCGCTGGAGCGGGCGTACGGCCACGAGGTCGCCCTCGACGTCTACCGCTACCCGCCGGACCGCATCGCGGGCCTCCTGACCGACGCCGGGTTCGTCGAGACGGCCCGCCTGGTCCGCGCCGGCCAGGGCGAGATGGAGAACACCCCGCAGGGCTTCCTGCTGGCGCGCAAGCCGGCCTGACGAGGGCGGAGCCGGTGGCGCCGTGGGGTCAGTCGGCGTACGCGGCCGCCGGTGGGCCCTGCGGGTGGGCGCCCAGGGTCGGGGCGAGCCACCTGTCGTACGAGACCATCCAGGGGCTGGCGGCGCCGCCCGCACGGTAGTCCGCCAGGACCGCGTTGACCCGGCGGACCAGGTCGGTGTCGTCCTTGTTCATGGCGACGCCGTAGAGGGAGGTGTCGAGGCGCGGCCCGACCAGCCGGAGCGTGGGGTCCTGGGCCACGAGCCCGGCGGCGAGGGTCTCGTGGGTGAGGACGGCGTCCACGGCCCCCTGTTGGAGTGCGACGAGGCAGTCCAGATGGCTCGAGGTCTCCACGGCGACGGCGCCCTTGCCGGACGACGCCAGGAGGTCGGCGGCCGAACTGCCCTTGCTCAGGCAGACCCGCCGGCCGCGCAGCCGCGCGTCGAACCCGGTGATCCCGGAGCCCTGGGGCACGAGGAGCAGGTGCCCGGTCTCGAAGTAGACGCTGGAGAACGCGATGTCGGCCAGCCGCTCGCAGGTGATGCTCATCGTGCGCACGATCACGTCGACCTGGCGGTTCTGGAGGCGGGGGACACGCTGGGCGGGCGGCATGCCGATGAAGCGGACGACGGCCTTCGGGCCGAGGATGTCCCGGGCGATCGCCCGGACCAGGTCGATGTCGAAGCCGGACGGCTCCTGGGCGTCCTGGTCCAGCGAGGCCCAGAGGTAGCTGTTGAGGTCGACCCCCGCGACGAGATGACCGCGCTCCTTGATCCGTCGCACCGCCTCGCCGTCCACCCGCGCCGGGCGCGGGCTCGCACGCCGAGGGTCGCAGGACGGGGCGCGGACGGGCGCGGCGGCCGTGGTCCGTACCGCGCTGCCGGGCGCCCTCGCGGAGGCGCCGGCCGTGACGGCGGCGGCCGGGGCCGCGGCGAGCACGGTCGCCAGGAGCACCAGCCAGAGAGCGAGACGGCCGCCCAGCGGCCTCCTCTCCCGCCGCTCAGGCCCGGATCGAGCAGTCACACGCCTCACCCCCGCACAGCCGACACCCTGCCCAGGCTACGCACCTCTACCCCAACACCGGGGCATGTACGACGAGTTGGGCCGAGAGTTGGGGCGATGTCGGGGGAAGTCACCGCCCCCGAAGAGCGGGGAGGGCGGGCAGAGCCGGCAGGGAGGGGAGCGTCGGCCGTCGTACGGCGCGCAGGTGCAGCGGGGAGAGGCGGGCGCGCTGACCGCCGCTGGTGATGAGGGCGTTCACGGAGGTCATGGGGTCGGCGCCGACGCTCCGCGCGAGCATCATGCCGACGACGAGCGGCAGCAGCGCGACCGCCACGGCGGAACCCGTCGTGGTGACGTGCTGGATACGGCTGGTGCGCGGGGCGTCCGGTGTCATGCCCCCATTCGACCGGCAGGGGCCGGGTCCGCGTATCCGGCGACGTACTCACCCGGCCCTACCGGGATACTCAGACGGGCACGGGGCCGTCGCGGCGCGTCCCCTTGGCGGGCCGGGGCCCGGTGGGGTTGCGTGGACGACCACCGGTCCACCGGCCCACCGACCCACCGACCGAGCGGACCGACCCCCGACCGACCGGACCGACCCACCGACCGCGCCGCACGCACCTGCACACGCCCGGCAAGCACACGCACGCGCACACACGTACCGAGGAGCCCACCCCACCATGGCCGACTATCGCATCGAGACCGAACGCACCGGCTACCGTCAGTGGGTCGCCCGCAACGACCGAGGCGCCGAGGTGCGCATCGGGGCGGCGGACGACGCGGACGCGCAGCCCTCGTTCACCCCGGTCGAGCTGCTGCTCGCCGCCATGGGCGGCTGCGGCGGCATGGTCGTCGACCGGACGGCGCGCGCCGTCGACCACGACGACCTGCGGATCGTCGTCGAGTCGGTCTCCGGGCCGGAGGACGACGGCCGGGTGGGCCGGATCAGGGTCAGTTACGAGTTCGAGCTGCCCGACAGCAACCCGAAGGCCGCCGAGGTGTTCGCGCGCGGGGTGCGGCTCACGCACGAGAAGTTCTGCACGGTCAGCCGCACCGTCGAACACGGGGCGACGGTGGAGGCCGTCCTGCCCGACGGGACCGTCGGATTCCGCGCGGGCTGATCTGTCCGGTTTGAGCACGCTCTGTGCGGTCAGTCGCGTGGGTGACAGCTACGACAGCCGTGACCTACGGACGGACAGACAGGAGGCACCCACCGTGTCGATCAACGGAAGGCGCGTACTCGTCCTCACGACGAACTACGGGACCGAGCAGGACGAGCTGAAGAAGCCCGTGGCCGCTCTGCGGGAGGCGGGCGCCGAGGTCACCGTGGCCGCGAGCAAGGACGAACCCGTCGTGACGCTCGTCTCGGACCAGCACCCCGGTGACAAGGTCCGACCGGACACGACGATCGGCGAGGTGTCGGCGGACGGGTACGACGCGGTGGTCGTACCGGGTGGGACCGTCAACGCCGACTCGTTGCGGACGGACCAGAAGGCGCAGCAGCTGGTCACGGCGTTCGCGACGGACGGCAAGATCGTCGCGGCGATCTGCCACGGACCGTGGCTGCTGATCGACAGCGGGATCGTCGCCGACCGGGAGCTCACCTCCTACCCGTCGGTCAGCACCGACCTCGTGAACGCGGGCGGGACCTGGCGGGACCGCGAGGTCGTCGTCGACACCTCCGGCGGATTCCCGCTCATCACCTCGCGCAAGCCCGACGATCTCGAACCGTTCTCGGACGCGATCATCGAGGCCCTCGCCCGGACGGAGTCCCGAGCCGCGGCGTGAGGCACGCAGGGGCGCCCCGACCGCCGACGGGAAGGCGGTCGGGGCGCCCAGGGGGCGTCCGGTCAGGCCGTCGAGCGTCCGGTCAGTCGAGCCAGATCTCCCGGACCGGGGCCAGCGGATCGCGCTCCACGCGCGACTCCTCGTCCCAGAGCATGGTGGCGCGGTCGCCGGCCGTGTAGCGCGGCCAGGACGAGCCGGGGTCCTGGTCCCGTACGAAGGCGACCCAGGCGCCGTGCATCGCGTCGGCGAGTGCGCGGGGCGGCGCCTCGCCGGCGGCGGCGATGACACCTTCGGCGTCCAGGAGGTCGAACGCGTACGGCAGGTCCAGACAGTGGAACGCGGTGCCGTCGACGGGTGACGCCCATCGGAACTCGTAGAGCCAGGTGGGCCGTTCGCGTGCGGCGCGTGCCTCCGCGACGGCGAGCGAGGGTGCGCGGAAGGTGGCGTCCGTGAGGGCCTGCCCGAAGAGCGTGTCCGGCTTTCCCGCGGCGTACGCGGTGGTGAAGGCCTCGACGCGGTCCGCGGCGAGCCCGAGCGAGCCGAGGAGGAGGGGCACCGGCGGGCCGTCGGGGCCGGGTGCGGGGAAGGCGTTGAACTCGTGCGCCGTGAAGCCCAGCATGAGCGGTACGTCGGCGCCCGCCTGCCCGGTCGTCAGGGCGTCGAGGACGGGTTCCGGGATCAGCTCGCCGTCGGCGAAGGGCGCCAGGGAGAGCAGGGGCGGGAGGCCCGCACGGTCCGGGCCGGGTGCGCCCGTCCGGTCCTGGAGGTCGAGGAGTTCGTCGTCTCCGAGGTCGCGGAGCGCGGCGGCGGTGGCGGGGACGCCCGTACGGGCCGTGAACAGCCGGGACACGGCGCGGGCGACCTCGGGACCGTCGGGGCGCATGACCGCCCCGGAGACGGAGAGCGCACCCCGGAAGAGGCCCCGGGCGGCGGGAACGGCGAGCAGGGTCTGGACGGCGCCGCCGCCCGCCGACTGGCCGGCGACGGTGACCTTGGCGGGGTCGCCGCCGAAGCGGGCGATGTTGTCGCGGACCCAGGTGAGGGCGGCGATCCAGTCGCGTACGCCTCGGTTGTCGGGGGCGTCGTCGAGGTGGAGGAAGCCCTCGATGCCGAGGCGGTAGCCGAGGGAGACCAGGACGACGCCGTCCCGGTTGAAGGCCGACCCGTCGTACCAGGGGCTGGCCGCCGAACCCGCCACGTAACCGCCGCCGTGGATCCAGACGAGCACCGGAAGCCCGGCCCCGGGATCGGCGTCCGGCGTGAAGACGTTGAGGTTGAGGACGCCGGCGCCCGGGACGGAGGGCTCCGGGATCGTGGTGACGTCGGCGAAGGGACGGCGCTGGGCGGTCGGCCCGTACGCGGTGGCGTCCAGGGGTTCGGTCCACGGCTCCGGCGGCACGGGCGCGGCGAAACGGAGGTCGCCGACGGGCGGTCGCGCGTACGGGATGCCGAGGAAGCGGAGACTCCCGTCGGCCCGGCGCTCCCCGCGCACGGGGCCGCGGGTGGTGGTGACGGTGGTGACGGTCATGGGAGCAGCGTCCGGCCGATGATCAGCCGCGTCAACGCCTGGAGCGCAAAGGTGACACGAGTCACTTACACGTGTCACCTAGGGAGGGGAAGCTGTGTCGCGAGGGTGGACGGCGTTCCGACTGGAGTCCGGCCGACCGGGGTACGACTGACTCGAGGGCAGGGGAGGTCGCGCATGGGGGGACTGCACGCCGGGACGGCAATCGGGATCGTGGCGGTCGCCGCCGGGATCGGCCTCATGGCGCTCGGCGTCGCCCGCCAGGGCCGCGCGGCGCGGCCGTGGGCCCCCGCACGGACGTGGGCGGCCGGGGAGCGCGCGCGCTGGCGGGTCCTGCGCAGGGCGGCCGGTCTGGCGATCGCGACGGCTCGCGGGGCGGCGGGCGCCGGGGAGCCGGCGATCGTCACGGTCTCGGACGTCCTGCGCCTGGCCGACGAACACTTCCACCACCCTGGCGCGGACCCCCGTCTCGCGGCCGCCGCCCTCCGCCACGAGTACGAACGGGGAGCCTGCGCCCGGGACTGCATGACGGACGCCTTCGGCTGAGGGGCGCGGGCGGCCGCGCGGGGCGGTGTCACGCGGCCCGCGCGACGCTTCCTCCGGACGACCGGGCGCGCACGCGCGGGGAGTTCGGCTGCGGGGGCACCGTCGTCCTGATGTGTGGCACCGCCCTGGCGGTGTGCGCCCGGCGTGCTCGATCATGACCGGATGGACGCTCGATTCCTCGGCATCGCCGAACTGACCGAAGCCCCGTCCGTCGCGGTCGTGGTGGACGTGATGCGTGCTTTCACGGTGGCCGGCTGGGTCTTCGCCCAGGGGGCGGAGAAGATCGTGCTGGCGGGCTCGCTGGACGAGGCCCTGGCGCTCAAGGCCCGCCATCCGGAGTGGGTGGCGCTCAAGGACGGTGCGCCCGCGCCCGGGTTCGACCTGGTCAACTCGCCGGGCCTGCTGCGGTCGGTCGACCTCGGCGGCCGGACCGTGGTGCAGAAGACCACGGCGGGGACGGTCGGCGCCCTCGCGGTCAGGGAGGCGTCGCTGGTGCTGTGCGCCGGCTTCGTGGTGGCGGAGGCGACGGCCCGGGCCCTGCGGACGGACGGGTGCGACAGCGTGACGTTCGTGGTCACGGGCGAGGACGGGCAGGCCGAGGAGGATCTGGCGTGCGCCCAGTACATCGCCCGGCGGGCCGTCGAAACCGGGACGGACGCGGCCGAGTACCTCCGCCGCGCGGGCGAGTCGCGCGCGGCGACCGAGCTGACGGAGGGGGTCCGGCAGGGCGCTCATCCGGATGACGTCGCACTCTGCCTGGAGCTCGACCGGTTCCCCTTCGCCATGGTCGCGGGACTGGAGGACGCGCTCATGGTCCTGCGGCCGCGCGCCGTACCGGGACCGAGCGACGCGGCCTCGCCCTGATCGGCGGTGTGACGTCCGGCGCCCGCACGCCACCCGGCACCCGGTTCTCCGGCTCCCGGTCGGTCCCCGGCCCCCGGCTCTGGGCTCCGGCCCCCGGCTCTGGGCTCCGGCTCCTGGCTCCCGGCTCCTGGCTCTTCGCGGACGATCGGTGCAGCGGAGCCCGGCGGGGCCACGATCGGCTCACGACGCTCCGGGGGCGGCCTGGTCCTGGGCCAGGTCTGTCGGGACGGGGGTCGCCTGGTGGTAGTACAGGCGCCAGGCTCCGTCGGCGTCGCGGCGCCAGAGGGAGCTGCGCAGGGCGTGGCGGCCCTCGATGTGCGTCGCGTACGTCAGGTGGACCAGGTCGGGGGCGAGGAGGGCGCCGGCCATGCCGGAGAGTTCGTAGCGCGGTCCGTCCTCGGTGCCGCCCTGCATCGCGGGCAGTGCGGCGAGCATCTCCTCGTACGTCCAGCGGCGTCCGGACGCGCCGACCTCCACGAACTCGGGGTCGAGGAGTTCCTCGGCGAGCGTGCGTGAGGAGCGCACCGAGGGTTCCGTCAGGCGCAGTTCGGCAGCGATCACCTCGGCGATCCGGGCCGCGGCGGACGCGGCGCGCACCTCGCCCGTCTCACGGCTCTCGGGTTCCGCGCGAGCGAACGGGTCGCGCTCGCCACCCGCCTTCACAGGGCGATCCAGTAGCGGCGCTTGAGTCCGATCTCCGTGTCGCGGACGTCCTCCAGGACGCCGCCGTTGCGTTCGATCGCGCGGGCGGAGGCGATGTTGTCCTCGTCGCAGGTCACCAGGACGCGGTCCATGCCGAGGGCGCGGGCCTCGGGGAGGACCGCGCCCAGGGCCCAGGTGGCGAGGCCCCGGCGGCGCGCGGACGGGCGGATGCTGTAGCCGATGTGGCCGGCCGCGCGCAGCAGGAAGTCGTTGAGCCGGTGGCGCAGGTCGATCGCGCCGACGTACGCCCCGTCCTCGACGATCCACCAGTGAGTGGCGTGCACCCGGCCGCCGCTCAACGCCTTTGTCGTGTCCGCCTGTTCGCACAGTCTGCCGACCCACGAGGCGAAGACCTCGGGGATCGCGAGGGCCTCCTCCCCGGCCAGCCCTATGCCCGCGCCCGACTGGCGCGAGCCGGGGTTCCACTCGGCGTGCGCTTCGAGCCAGGAACGATGAAGGCGGGTGGTGGGGACGACCAGTTCAGGCATCTGGCGACGATAACAGGCCAATGGCCCCCTTGATCAGGGCGTTTCCCGCCGCCGTCCGGGGTGACGCGGCCCCGAGGGAGCGGCCGGGAGCGCTACTCGCCCGTCACGCCGTCCACGCGTTCCCGCAGCAGGTCCGCGTGGCCGTTGTGTCGGGCGTACTCCTCGATCATGTGGGCGAGGACATAGCGCAGCGAGTACGCCTCCTCCCCCAGGTGCCCGCAGACGTCCAGGCCGCCGGCCGCGTCCACGACCGCGCGCGCCCGGCCACACTCCTCGCGCCAGACCGCGAACGCCTCCGCGACTCCGGCCTCGTCGAGGTCGTCGACGTCGAAGTCGGCCCACTCCGTGGAACCGGCCGGGGTCCACGGGCTACGGCTGTTCTCTCCGTTCATCACATTGCGGAACCAACCACGCTCCACCTCCGCGGCGTGCCGCACGAGCCCCACCAGCGAGAGTCCCGACGGGGCCACGGCCCGGTGCTTGAGCTGCTCGGTGGTGAGCCCCGCGCACTTCATCGCCAGGGTGTCGCGCTGGAACTGGAGCATGGTGGTGAGCGTCGTCCGCTCGTCCGCCGTGCGCGGCGGCGGGATGCGGTGATCTTCGTCCATCCGGCCATGATCGCGGGGCATCGCCGAATGCGACCAGCGATTTCCGCCTCCCCGGGGCCAGGCGCGCCGCGGCGGGGTGCGGGCACTCCCTGTAGTCGGCGTGCCGCGTCGGCGGCCTCGGCTCAGGTGCCGGGGCGGACCGCGTAGTCGCCGAAGCCGACCCAGTCAAGGGCCACGCACGGCTCGTCGCCGAGGACCCAGGCGTCGTGGCCCGGTTCGACGGTGAAGAAGTCGCCGGGGCCCACTTCGAGGGACTCGCCGTCGTCCATCACGATCTTCATGCGGCCGCCGACGACATACCCGGCGTGCGCGGCCTGGCAGCTGTCCGTACCGGCGATGGGCTTGATGTGCTTGCTCCACTGCCAGCCGGGTTCGAAGACCGCCCGGCCGACCGGGCCGCGCTCCGTGGTGATCAGGTCCAGCCGACCCTTGGCGTCTTCGAACGGGCGGGTCTCGTCCGCCGAGTCGAAGCTTCTGGAGACGATTCCGGTCATGATCCTCCGCCTTCCCGGCGGTGTGAGGTGCGCTCCCCGAGTCCACTTCCAGGCTACGCCGAACGCCGTTCACCGGCGGCTCCGTTGCCCGGGGCCGGACCGACCACCCGGATCACCATGCCCCGTCGCGTGATCCTCATTGAACGTTCATCGAGCGATCCCCCGTGATTGGCGGATCCACGCTAGGGAGCGTCCTGATTTCTGTGGGGATCCGATATCGGACAGACCTACACATAAAGCCTAGATAAGCGCACAATGAAACCGCGGCACATCGCCGCACGCGCGATCAGACGTGCAGGACGCCAGAAGGAGGCGAGTCGTATGTCTGACGTCTCTCACCGTCCCGGTGATATCAGGGGACACCCCGACGCGACAGAAATGCGGGAACGCTACTCGCAAATACTCCAGACACGAGGTGTCGCGGCGGTCGAGGAACTCGTGATCCTCGCCGGTATCTACGCCGCGGTCTCCGGGTGGGTGGTTCACTTCTCGGCCGCCAGGCCGGAACTTGCCCTCAGCAACCTGGTCACCGGCATCGCCCTCGCGGTCCTCGGCCTCTGCATGTCGATGGCCCCGGAGCGGTCCCAGGACCTGAACTTCGTCGTCCTGGCGCTCGGCGTA
Source organism: Streptomyces sp. NPDC090127 (assembly GCF_044746945.1). Lineage (NCBI taxonomy): Bacteria > Bacillati > Actinomycetota > Actinomycetes > Kitasatosporales > Streptomycetaceae > Streptomyces > Streptomyces sp. NPDC090127. The sequence goes on from NZ_JBIVDE010000003.1 coordinate 379,318, forward strand.
TGGCTGATCCTCTCCCCCTGGGTGGTCGCCACCACCGATGCCGGAACTGGCGCGATCATGAGCAACGTCATCACCGGCGCATGCGTCTGCCTCTTCGCCCTCACGGCGGGCGGACTGCTCATGAGCAAGACCAGAAAAACGTGACGAAGCGCTGATCCTCTCTCATAACGGCGCCGCGTCCCTGGTCGGGATGGGGCGCCGTCGCCGCGCCACAGGCGCAAATCCAGACACACCGCCCCCCAACGTCCCGCCTCAGGTAACGAATTGACCCTCGGCGTTTCGGCCACATAAGTTCTGCGTAAGCTTGCTCCACAGGGACAGGCTCCCTCGCATTTCCCAGTCCTTGGGGGGACTTAGTGAACTGGTACCTCGACGTTCTCAAGAAGTACGCGGTATTCAACGGCCGTGCGCGCCGCCAGGAATACTGGATGTTCATGCTGTTCAACATCATCGCGCTGATCATCGTCGCGGTCATCGACATGGCGATCGGCACGTACCCGCTGCTGTACGCCGTCTACGCGCTGGCCGTGTTCCTGCCCGGCCTCGGCGTCACGATCCGACGCCTGCACGACACCGGCCGCTCGGGCTGGTGGATCCTGATCAACCTGGTCCCGCTGGTCGGCGGCATCATCCTGATCGTGTTCCTCGCCACCGAGGGCAACCAGACCGACAACAGCTACGGCCCGAACCCGAAGCTCGCGCCCGCGTACTGAGCTCGCACGTGACGAAGCCCCCGAAGGAAGGTTCCTTCGGGGGCTTCGCCCGTTCCTGACGCCCAACCGGCGCCGTAGGCCCAGTGACGGTTCGTAGCAATCACCGGTGACGCCTTGTGCACGATGGCGCACGACCCGCCTCCTCCCCCGCGCCTAGCCTCGCCGCAACGGCGCGAAACCGAACGAACGAGGGCGGTACCGGTGAACTGGCTCATCCACGACTACCGCGAGAGCGATCTCGCCGCAGTGGTCCACCTGATCGACACCACGGCCGAGCTCGGCCAGGAATCCGTCTTCTCCGTGGCCGAGTGCATCAGTGCCCTCACCTCCCGCCAGCCGGCGGTCGTCGCCGTCCACCAGGGCGTCCCCATCGGGGCCGCGCTCGCCTCCGTCTCCGGGGAACGGGCCTGGGTGATGCGGGTCGCCATCTCCTCCGCCTGGCGAGGCCGCGGCCTCGCCAGCGCCCTCCTGGTCGAGCTGGAGCGGCGGCTGGTCGCGGCGCGCGTCGGCCGGATCGCGTACGTCCTGCCCGAGGAGGAGCTGCTCGGCGAGGGCCTCCTCAACGCCGGATACACCCGGCAGCCCGCCGTCGCGTACTTCGAGAAGGTCGAACCGCTGCACGGTCCCGCCGCGAGCCTTCTCGACGACCTCGGCGGCCGGCTGCTGCCGGGCGACCTGTGGGCCAAGGTCGCCGGCATGGAGCGGGAGAAGGACCTGATCGAACGGCGGGTGGTCCTCCCCCTCGCCGAGCCGGAGCGCGCCGCGCGGCACGGCGTGCGGCCGCCGCGCGCGGTGGGCCTCTTCGGTCCACCGGGGACCGGCAAGACGACGTTCGCGCGCGGCATCGCCTCCCGACTCGGCTGGCCGTTCGTGGAGATCCTGCCGTCCCGGCTCGCCGACGAGGGCAATCTGGCGGCCGCGCTGCGCGCCGCGTTCGCCCGGATCGCCGAGCTGGAGCGGGTCCTGGTCTTCATCGACGAGGTGGAGGAGATCGCCCCGGTCCGCCAGGAGCCCGCGCAGCCCGGCGGCATGCACGGCGTGACCAACGAACTCCTCAAGCTGATCCCGGGTTTCCGCGAGCGGGACGAGCGGCTGCTCGTCTGCGCCACGAACTCGATCCGCTCCCTCGATCCGGCCTTCCTGCGCCCGGGCCGCTTCGACTACCTCATCCCGATCGGCACGCCCGACAAGGCGGCCCGCACCGCGATCTGGGGGCGCTACACCGAGGGGCGCCCCGACGTCGACATCGACGAACTGGTGGCGGCGAGCGACCTGTTCACACCGGCCGACATCGAGCACGCCGCGCGGATCGCCGCGCAGAACTCCTTCGAACGCGATCTGATCTCCGTCGGCCCCCGTTCCGCCGCCGACGAACGGCTGCCCGGCGCGACGACGGCGGACTATCTGGAGGCCATCGGCCAGTGCCGGCCGACCGTCACGTCGGAGATGATCACGCAGTTCGAATCGGACATCACCACGCACGCCCGCTTCTGACCCGCCCCGGCCGTCGGCACCCCCGCCCGGCCGCCGACCCACCCCCGGCCCTCCCCGGCCCTCCCGCGGCCCTCCGCCGATCCACCCGCCCACCGGCGCGCGCGGTGCGGGCCGACTGTCAGTGGCTCTCCCTATCGTGGTCATGAACGTTCCGGACGACTCCGGGACCTCGTGGACCACGACAGGGGGTGCCGGCCGATGGAGCGGTACGAGGGGCTCGAGATCATGACCGTCGAGGAGACGGCGGAGCTGGAGGCGTGGCTGGAGGCCCATCATGCGGACACGCCCGGGATCTGGCTGAGGATCGCGAAGAAGGACAAGGGCGGCGCGTCCCTCACCAATCCGGAGATCCTCGACTGCATGCTCTGCTTCGGCTGGATCGACGCCACGCGCAGAGGCGGGGACCAGGCGTACTACCACCAGAAGTACACCCCGCGCCGGTCCCGCAGCCTCTGGTCGCGGGTGAACGTCCGCAAGATCGAGGCACTCACGGCCGCGGGGCGGATGCGCGAGCCTGGCCTCGCCCAGGTGCGGGCCGCGCAGGCGGACGGCCGGTGGGCCGCCGCGTACCCCTCGCAGGCGGAGGCCACCGTGCCGGAGGACCTGGCCGCGGCCCTGGCGGCCGACGGGCGGGCGCGGGCCTTCTACGAGGGGCTCGGGAAGACCGATCAGTATCTGGTGATCATGCGCTTGTGGCAGGCCCGCACGCCGAAGGGCCGGGCCCAGCGCCTGGAGCGGATGGTGGCCAGGCTGGCGGCGGGCGAGAAGGTCACCTGACGGCCGGGGGCGTGGCCGGCCCCTGGGAACGGCCGGCGGCGCGTCGGTAGAGCACCTGATGGGCGTCGTGCTCGACGAAGGAGGAGACATGGGTCATGCCGACGGCTTCGAGGAGCCGTCGGGAGCGGTGGTTCGCCTCCTGGGTCAGCGCGACGACGCTCGGCGTGCCCGGGAGCGTGGCGTCGAGGACGGCGGCGACGGCCTCACGCGCGTAGCCGTGCCCCCAGTGCTCGGGCAGGAACTGGTAGGAGACCTCGGTCTCGCCGTCCCGCGCCCCGGGCTCCACCGTCACGAGCCCCAGCAGGACCCCGTCGGCCGCGCGCACCACCGCGTGCACCCCGGGCGCTCCGACGACCCGCTGCTGCCGGATCCGTACGACCTGCTCGCTGACCGGCCCGCCCAGGTGCCGCCGCACCTCGGGATCGGTCCACAGCCGGGTGACGGCCGGCACGTCGGCCGCGCGCACGGGCCGTAGCGACAACCGCTCGGTGGTCAGGTCGCCGCGCGACGCGGCGGAAGGGGTGGCCTGCATACGTACGATCATCGCAGCCCCGCTGCCCGTCCCTGGCGGCGCCGGGCCGCTGGGCCGCCCGTCGGCGGGGGCGGTCCCACCGTGGGCGGGGGCGGTCTGGCGTCGGCGCACCGGCCTAGGGCGCCTGCCCTAGGCCCGGACGGCGGCCCGGCCCGACCATGGTCCGATGACGCTCCCGGTGGCGCGCGCCTAACGTCGTTCTCATGCGAATCGGACTTCTCGGTACGGGACATGTGGCACGGGCGCTCGCGGCGGGCTGGGCCCGTGCGGGCCACGACATCGTCCTCGGGTCACGGCGCCCGCAGGACACGGATCTCCTCACGGAACTGAAGGAGCTGCTCGACGCCGGAGTACGGGTCGGGTCCCCGTCCGCCGCCGCCGCGCACGCGGAGGTGCTGGTGAACGCGACCCCGGGGACGGCGTCGGTGCCCCTCCTCGAATCGATCGGCGCACCGGCGCTGGCGGGGAAGGTGCTGCTGGACATCGCCGTCGGCTACCAGGAGGACGACACCCTCTCGCACCCGGAGGTGAGTCTCGGGGAAGAGATCCAGCGGGCCTTCCCCCGGACACCGGTGGTCAAGACGCTCTGCACGGTCGACAGTGTCGTGATGGTCGCGCCGGGGTCTCTGGAGGGGCCGAGCACGGTCTTCCTGTCCGGCGACGACGCGGACGCCAAGCGGACGGTGAGCGGGTTGCTCGCCGATCTCGGCTGGCCCCAGGGGTCGGTACTCGACCTCGGGGGCATCGTGACCGCACGCGGACAGGAGCACTTCGCCCTGCTCTTCATCGGCATCGCACGGGCGACCGGCTCGTTCGGTTTCGGGATCCGCGTGGTGCCGCCCGCCGCTCCCTAGGGCTCAGCCCATACGGCGCTGCAGGGCGGCGAGGGCGCCGGCCCTGCGGCCCGGGACCCGGCGGCGCAGCGCCACCAGGGCGTTGCCCAACTCGCGGCCGCGGACGGGGTCCTCGATCCGCTCCCATTGGTGGTGGGCGCGGTCCACGGCGCCTTCGACATCCGGGTCCTGCGGGCTCTGGCCCAGCCCGAGCCGGGCCCGTGCCGCCCCGATCCACAACTCGCAGCTGCGGGCGGGTTCTCCGGCGAGCCGGGCCAGGTCGGCGCGGACCTCCATCCAGTGCACGGCCTCCGGCGATCGGGCCCCGAACCGCCGCAGAGCCACCTGTTCCCAGGCCACGGCGACGGCGACGGCCTCCCCGTGCCGCCCGGCACGCGCGGCGTCGAGGATCGCGGGGTGGGGGTCGGCGTCGTGTGCCGCGGGCGCGGTCTCCGTGAGCCGAACGACCTGATCCACGGCGGCGGTCGCCCGCCCGTGCTCGGGCTGGGGCTCAGGAACACGCTGGGGCTCAGGAACCGACGCCGACACCGACACCGGCATCGGCGCGGGTACGGGCGTCGGTGCGGGTACCGCCACCGGCACCGCGACCCGCACCGCCACCGGTGCGGGGACGACAGCTCGCACGGGAGTCGACGCGACGGCACCCGCCGGAAAACCGTCCCCGCCCGGGGCCCCAGCCCCCGGCGTCAGGTCCAGGGCCTCGCCCGGCCCCGACCGCTCCATCGCCTCCGCGTGGAGGTGTGCGAGCGGCGGACGGGCGCCCGTGCGCCAGACCGTGGCGTAGTGCCGGAGGTAGTCCGGTGCCGCCGGGGCGCCACCCCGGCGCGGGGCGGGGGCGACCCGCCCGTGCAGCCGGATGCCGGGCCCGAGGGAGAGCAGGCCCGGGGCGGCGCCGAGGCGCGCCCAGAGTTCGGCGTCGGCGACCAGGTCCGCCACCACCGTCGTCGTGCCCGCCCGCCGTACCGCCAGCTCCGCCGCGAGCCAGTGCCACGGCAGTCCGGTGTAGCGCAGCGTCGTCGGGGTGCTGCGCGCCAGCGCCAGGTGCGGCAGGTGTTGCCGGCGGTCCACCTGGAGCTGGCCCGCGAGATAGAGGGCCAGCGGACCGGGCGCGGCGGCGGCGGACCGGAGCCGTGTCAGGACGGTCTGCGGGTCGAGGGGGTCCGCGAGTTCGACGACCGTCGCCAGCGGCGTGCCGGTCAGCGCGCCCGGCGACACCGCCGCCAGCGCGGGCAGGACGGACGCCGCGTCCACCGCCCGTCCGCGCCCGGCCGGCGCCGCCGCGAGCAGCACCGCCGTCCCCACCATGTCCAGGTCGTTCACCACAGGTGCACCGTAACCTTCCTACCGCCCCTCGCCGTTACCACCCCGATGGCCGATAATCGGCGGGCCGCAGGCATGTGCCAGAAGCACCACCGTATCGAGTGTTGCCAAATCCCTTACGGGCCGTCTCAGCCTGTGCAACAGTTTTGTCCGGGCCTCGTTCCACCGCTCGCCCGCGCCGCGCCTGTATCGGAGTACGACATGCCGTCCCCTCTCTACGCGGACCGTCCGGCCCAGCCTCCGGAGCCCGGCACCGTGGACGCGCTGATCTCGCAGACCCGCCGACTGCGCGGTGACGTGGACGCCGTTCGCCGGGACGCCGTACTGGACGAGGACGACCCGAGGAACCGCTGGCAGCGCGCCCTCTGCGATCTCGCCGTGCACCAACTCGACGACCTGGGCGCGCACTTGGGTCAGCTGAAGGCCGGCGTCCCGGACGAGGCGGCGCTCTCCGCCGCTGCCGGCCCGGTCCAGGCCGACGACGACGTCGAGCCCGCGTCCGACCCCGGCGCCGCGTACGGCGGCGTCGCGCCGGCGCACACCGGCTCCCTCCTCAGCCGCGTCGGCAGCGCCGAGTGGAACCTGCTGAACGACGAGGTCAGTTGGTCCGAGGAGCTGTACCAGATCTTCGGGCGGAACCCCGACAGCGGCCCGATGTCGCTGGACGAGCTGCCGTCGATGGTCTTCGCCGAGGACCAGTCCCTGCTGCAGGCGATGGTGACGGACTGTCTGATCGACGGGAAGCCGATCGACGGCGAGTTCCGGGTCGTGCGCACGGACGGCCGGGTCCGCACGCTCCACATGATGGGCGAGCCGGTCCTCGACTCCGACGGCTGCACGGCCTCGATGTGGGCCGTCCTGCGCGACGTCAGCGAGCTGCGCCGCAGCGAGCGCGCGGTCCGCGAGTCGCGTGACAGCCTCCAGCGCCGCCGGCACATCGAGCGCACCGAGCGCCGGGTCGCCGTCGAGCTCCAGGAGGCCGTGCTGCCTCCGTGGCGCGGCTCGCTGAGCTTCGCCCACGGCGGCCCTGGCGCCCCGCTGGACGTGGCGGGCCACTACCTCCCGGCCGCCACCACCGGACTCATCGGCGGTGACTGGTACGACGCGCTGGCCCTTCCCGACGGCGACGCGCTCCTGACCGTCGGCGACCTCACCGGCCACGGGGTCTCCGCGACCTCCTCCATGGCCATGCTCCTGGGCGCGCTGCGCGGCATGGCGGTCGCAGGCATCCGCCCCGGCGCCCTGATGGGCCATCTCAACCAGCTGCTGGAGTCCTCGGTCCAGCCGGCGCTCGGCAGCGCGATGTGCTGCCGGTACGAGCCGGCCAGCCAGACCCTCTCCTGGGCGCAGGCCGGCCACCCCGCCCCGCTGCTCTTCCGCGACGGGACGGGGCACGCCCTGAAGCGGCCGGCCGGTGTGCTCCTCGGAGCGACGACCGGGGCCGCGTACGAGGAGGCCGCCGTCCGGCTGCTCCCCGGGGATCTGCTGGTGCTGCACACGGACGGGCTGACCCGCCGCGGCGGCCTGGACGACACGGGTACGCAGCGGCTGCTCGCCCTGGCTCCTCGGCTGGCGGGGGCGCGTGACGCGCAGGACTGCGTGCGGTCGGTGGTGGAGGTGTTCGGCGAGGCGCCGCGCGAGGACGACGCCTGCGTGATGGTGGTCCGCGTCGGCCACTAGGAGGACGGACCGGCAGAGGCCGGTGTGCCCTGTCTCGTACGCCAGTTCTCGCACGGACAGTTCACGGACGGGCGGTTCTCGCACGGCCAGTTCGCGCACGGGCGGTTCGCGCACGCACGGCGGCGGATAGCCGCCGCCCTCCCCCACCGCCGGCCGACGCCCGGCCCGCCCTCAGGCCCCTCCGCGCCTCCAGGCCCCTCCGTGCCTCAGATCCCGCTGCTCCGCGGCCGCTTGGCCGCGGGCTTGGGCAGGGCGTGGGCGATCTCCTCACGCAGGTCCTCGATCGTGGCGTAGCCCGCGTACTGCCCGGTCAGCCGGTACATCTCGCGGAGCCGGTCCCAGGTGCGGTGGGAGGACGTCTCGCCCATGGAGACCAGGGCGAGCCGGGCGTACCGGTCCGCCTGCTCCGGGTCGTCGGCGATGAAGCAGGCCGAGGCGAGCGAGATGTAGTCGAAGAGCTTCGAGCGGTTGTGGCCGTGCCTGCGCAGTTCGAGGGCCAGCTTGGCGTGGCGCTGGGCCGGGACCGCGGCGGCGGGGTCGTGCTCGGCGAGGGTGCGGTACGCCAGGGCCTGCATGCCGTGCATGTCGGCGTCGTCGAAGTTCTGCATCCAGCTCGGCGGCGGGACGTCCGAACGGTCGGAGACGAACAGGTCCTCGGCCTCGCCGAGCGTACGGCGCATGGCCTGGCCCTTGCCCATGGAGGCCTGCGCCCAGGCCTCGATGGTGTGCAGCATCGCCTGCGTGCGGGGCAGGACCGCCTCGCCCGAGCCCGACTTGGCGAGCTTCATCAGGTCAAGGGCGTCGTCGGGCCTGCCGAGGTGGACCATCTGGCGGGCGGCCCGGGAGAGGGCCTCCCCGGCGCGCGGCCGGTCGCCGCCCTCACGGGCCGCGTGTGCGGCGATGACGAAGTACTTCTGGGCGGTGGGTTCGAGGCCGACGTCGTGGGACATCCAGCCTGCCAGCACGGCCAGGTTGGCGGCCACGCCCCACAGGCGCCGCTGGAGGTGGTCGGGATGGTGGTAGGCGAGCATGCCGCCCACCTCGTTGAGCTGGCCCACGACCGCCTTGCGCTGGAGACCGCCGCCCCGGGAGGCGTCCCAGGCGCGGAACACCTCCACCGAGCGCTCCAGCGCCTCGATCTCCTCCGACCCGATGGGGGCGGCCTCGTAACGGTCGAACCCGGCGGGGTCGGCGTGGAGGGGATCGTTGGCGCGTGGCGCGGTGGCCGAGCGTGCGGGGTCGGTGTGGAGCCAGTCGTGCATGGCGCTGCTGAGGGCGGAGCCGGCGGCGAGCACGGCGCCCGCGCCCATCAGGCCGCGTCGGTTGAGCATGAGGTCCATTCCCGTGAATTCGGTGAGGACCGCTGCCGTACGCTCGGGCGCCCAGGGCAGCCCGTCAGGGTTGTCGTCGTTCCTGACGTTCTGCCGTTTCCCGGCGCGCCCGTGTCGTACGAACCCGAGGTCCTCGATGGTCACGACACGGCCGAGTCGCTCGGTGAACAGTGCAGCCAGCACCCGGGGTACGGGGTCGCGCGGGGTCTCCCCCATGTCGATCCATCGCCTCACCCGTGAGGTGTCGGTCGCCAGCTGGGGGTGGCCCATGGCCGCCGCCTGCCGGTTCACGAGCCTCGCGAGCTCTCCCTTGGACCAGCCGGCGAGGCCGAAGAGGTCTGCCAGGCGGGTGTTGGTCTGTCCGGTCACGTCTAAGCCCCCAGGTTCTCGGCTGAGTTGACAGTAACCCCCTGTCATAGGGCTGGCGACTATTCGCCAGGGTTCGCCAGGGTGCGCCCGATGTTCCGCCACCCGCGCCCGGGTGTCAGGTAGGAAAGCGCCACCCCGCCCCGGCAACCGGCCCTCATTCCCCAGGGTGCGGCCCGGAGGTCGGGCGGGGCGACGCACGCAACTCGTCGGCACACGAAGGGATCTGTCTCCCCATGTACACAGCATCGTCCTCCGTGTCCGCCCCGCCCCGGCCCCAGCACCGTTCCGTACCGGTCGGCAGCGGACCGTACCTCGCCCCCGTCGCTCCGGCGGGCCGGGCGAGGCGATGGGCGGGCAGTGCCGCTCAGCCGCTCAGCGGAAGAATCGACCTGTCCGGCCCCCAGGGGGCCCAGGTGCGGATGGCGATCGCGTCCGTCCACCGGATCTGCCCGGAGTTCAATCCCGTGCAGGTCCTGCGGCGCAGCGGTCGTTCGGTACTGATCGTCGGAACGACCGGGCGGACCACGGCGGTCGCGAAGTGTTTACTGGACCACTCCCCCGCGTGGGTAGAGCGGTTCCAGCACGAAATAGCTGCCTACCGCTCCTTCGTCCGGCACCGTCCTCCGGTGCGCGCGCCGCGGCTGATCGCCGCGGACCCGGAGAACTGCACGCTGGTGATCGAGCGGATGCCGGGGCGGGCGGCGGCGCTGACGCGCCACCCCGTGGAGGCCCCGCCCCGCACGGACCTGCGCGCGGCGCTCGGCGCGATCGCCCGGCTGAACGCCTGGCGCCCGCCGGCCGGGACCTTCGACGCACCGCTGGACTACCCGGCGCGGATCGCGCGCTACCACGAACTGGGGCTCTTCACCGACCGCGACCGGGACGACCTGCAGAAGCTGCTGCACGGTCTGGCGCACGCCGGTGGCCGCCAGGGCATGGGCCAGTTCTGCCACGGCGACGCCCTGCTCTCCAACATCCTCCTCTCCCCCACCGGTCCGGTGCTCGTCGACTGGGAACACGCGGGCTGGTACCTGCCCGGATACGACCTGGCGACGATGTGGTCGGTGCTCGGTGACGCGCCGATGGCCAGGCGCCAGATCAGCCAGCTCGCGCAGCAGGCCGGTCCCGCGTCCCGGGACGCCTTCCTGGTGAACCTGATGATCGTGCTGACCCGGGAGATCCGTACCTACGAGACGGCCGTGCAGCGCACCATCAAGGAGGCCCCGCCCGCGGGTTCGGTTCCCGTCCCGTCCGGCGCGGTCTCGCCCGGCGAGGAGCAGCGCCGCCTCCTGCGACGGCTGCACGACGACTGCGCCATGGCACGGCGGGCCGTGCGCGCGGCGGTCGGTACGCGCTGAGGCCTGGTCCGAGCGACAGGCCTCGGTCCCCGCGGACCGTCCCCACGGGGGTGACACGCCGGGCGCCCGGTGCCGACACACCGGGCGCCCGGCGTTCGGGCGTTTCCGCCGCCCGACCCGCCCCGACCTGCCTCCATCCAGCCCCCGCCGCCGGGCCATTGGTCCACTCCACTGACGTGCCGCAGGCCGGCGCGTCGCCACGACGAAACCCCGCGAGACAGCCCCTGACATGCGAAATGCCGTCCGGCTGAGGGTGATTGACGGATCGTCGGGAAGCCGCTACCCCTGTACGGGTCCGGCCCCGCACGCGCCCCCTCATCCCCCTGGTCCCCGGAGGCTGCCTTGCACCGTTCCGTGTCGCACAGTCGGGTCCCCCGAGCGGTGGGCGCCCTGGCGTCCGCGGCTCTGCTCCTCCCGCTCCTCTCGGCCGCTCCCCCCGCCACGGCCGGGACATGGGAACCCGACTCGCTCCAGCGACAGTTCGCGGCGGCCGCCGAGCGGCAGGGCGTGCCGCCGAGCGTGCTGCTGGCGGTGTCGTACCTCCAGTCGCGGTGGGACGCGCACGGCGGGGCCCCGAGCGTCACCGGCGGCTACGGCCCGATGCACCTCACGGACGCGGCGACCGCCCTCGCCGAGGCGCCGCACCACTCGCACGGCGCGGAGGACGCCCGGGGCGACGACGCACGCGCCCCGCGCCACGGGGCCAGGACCGTGACCCCGCCGCCCACCAGGGAGCGACTGCCGGACCGCCTCACGACGCTGGACCGGGCCGCCGCGCTGACCGGGATCCCCGAGCGGGACCTGCGCACCCGCACGGCGGCGAACATCGAGGGCGGTGCCGCGCTGCTCGCCGCCGCCCAGCGGGCGTCGGGCCGGCCGGCGAGCGCCGACCCGGCGGACTGGTTCGGCGCGGTGGCGCGGTATTCGGGCGCCGAGGACACGGCGACCGCGACGGCGTACGCGAACGACGTGTTCGACGTGATCCGCACCGGTGAGTCCCGTACGACCGACAGCGGGCAGGTGGTGACGCTGGCGGCCGCCCCGGGCGTCGCGCCCGCGCCCGGCCAGGTGGCGTCGCTGGGCCTGCGGAAGCCGAGCAGCGGTCCGACGGAGTGCCCGCGCACGGTGGCGTGCGAGTGGATCCCGGCGCCGTACGAGGAGTTCGGGGACGGCGACTACGGCAACCACGACAAGGCGAACCGGCCCGTGTCCCAGTCGATCGACTACATCGTCGTCCACGACACGGAGGCGAGCTGGGACGTCACGCTGGGCCTTGTGCAGGATCCGACGTACGTGTCGTGGCAGTACTCGCTGCGCTCCTCCGACGGGCACATCGCCCAGCACATGCCGCTGAAGGACGTCGGCTGGCACGCGGGCAACTGGTTCGTGAACGCCAAGTCGGTGGGCCTGGAGCACGAGGGCTTCCTGACGGCGCCGGACTCCTGGTACACGGAGGCGATGTACCGGAGCTCGGCGCGCCTCGTGCGGTACCTCGCGCAGCGCTACGACATCCCGCTGGACCGGCAGCACGTCCTGGGCCACGACAACGTGCCCGGCACGCTGACGTCGACGATCCCGGGGATGCACACCGACCCGGGGCCGTACTGGGACTGGGCGCACTACTTCCGGCTGCTCGGCCGGCCGTTCACGGCGAGCGCGGGTCCGGACTCCGGGGTGGTGACGATCCGGCCCGCGTACGCGGCGCACCAGCCGGTCTACACGGGGTGCGTCACGGCGGGCGTGGCGTGCGCCCCGCACGGCAGCGGCGCGGTCCGGCTGTTCACCGGGCCGAGCACCGACGCGCCGCTGGTGCGGGACGTCGGTCTGCGGCCGGGCGGCGCCGAGTCGACGACCGGGGTCAACGACACCGGGGCGCGGGCCTCGACCGGGCAGCAGTACGCGGTGGCCGAGCGGCGGGGTGACTGGACGGCGATCTGGTACCTGGGCCAGAAGGCCTGGTTCCCCAACCCGAGGAGCGAGCCGACGGCGGTGAACGCGCGCGGCACGGTGCTGACCCCGAGGGAGGGCCTCGCGGAGGTGCCGGTGTACGGGCGGGCCTATCCGGAGGCGTCGGCGTATCCGGCCGGAGTCCCGGTCCAGGCGGTCTCCCCCCTGCCGTACCGGCTGCTCGCCGGTCAGTCGTACGTCGTGGGCGAGGGCACCCCGGGCGAGTACCTCTTCGCTCCGACGTTCGACACCTCGGCGCATCGGGTCGTCCGGGGCCAGGAGCAGTACTACGAGATCCAATTCGGCCATCGAGTCGCCTTCGTGCGCGCCGCCGACGTGCGGGTTTCCAGGCGCTGAGGCGGATCCGGCCAGAGCGGGCGGGGTGTCGGCGGGCGGGGGTCGCGGCGACACCCCGCCCGCGTTCATATGACTATTCCCGGTGTCGCGTGGGCCGTACGGGCGACGGGTAAGGCTCGGCCGATCACTGCCCACGCTCACCGAAAGGCCCCGCACGCATGGCTCAGCCCTTCGTTCTGCCGGATTTCTATGTTCCGTATCCGGCGCGGCTCAACCCCCATGTGGAGACCGCTCGCACGCACACCCGGGAGTGGGCACGGTCCATGGGGATGCTGGAGGGCTCAGGCATCTGGGAGGAGCACGACCTCGACTCCCACGACTACGCGCTGCTCTGCTCGTACACCCATCCCGACTGTGACGCCGACGCGCTGTCGCTGGTGACCGACTGGTACACCTGGGTCTTCTTCTTCGACGACCACTTCCTGGAGGTCTTCAAGCGCACCCCGGACCGGCCGGGCAGCAAGGCGTACCTGGACCGGCTGCCGCTCTTCATGCCGATGGACCCCGCGGCGCCGATGCCCGAGCCGACCAACCCCGTCGAGGCGGGGCTCGCGGATCTGTGGACGCGTACGGTGCCGTCCATGTCCGCCGCCTGGCGGGAACGATTCGCCGTGGCGACCGAGGCGCTGCTCAACGAGTCCCTCTGGGAGCTCGACAACATCCACGAGGGACGGATCGCCAACCCCGTCGAGTACATCGAGATGCGCCGCAAGGTGGGCGGCGCCCCCTGGTCGGCGGGGCTCGTGGAGTTCGCGGCGGGCGCGGAGGTCCCGGAGCAGGTCGCGCACTCCCGGCCGCTGCTCGTGCTGCGCGACACGTTCTCCGACGCGGTGCACCTGCGCAACGACCTGTTCTCGTACCAGCGTGAGGTGGAGGACGAGGGGGAGAACAGCAACGGCGTCCTCGTCCTGGAGACGTTCCTCGGGTGCACGACGCAGGAGGCGGCCGAGGCGGTCAACGACCTGCTGACCTCACGGCTCCAGCAGTTCGAGAACACGGCGCTCACCGAAGTCCCGGGCCTCTGCCTGGAGAAGGGGCTGAGCCCGCAGGAGTGCGCGGCGATCGCCGCGTACGCGAAGGGCTTGCAGGACTGGCAGTCCGGCGGCCACGAGTGGCACATGCGCTCCAGCCGGTACATGAACGAGGGCCTGGTCACCGGGCCTTCGCGGCTCGACGGGGTGCTCGGCACGTCCGCGCTGGACATCCGGACGCTCTTCGGCCGGCCGGCCGCCTCGCGGCTCCGGTCGCTGACGCACGTCCCGCACCAGCAGGTGGGGCCCTCGCTGGTGCCCGAGTTCGACCTGCCCTACGCGCTGTCGCTCAGCCCGCACCGCCAGGAGGCGCTGCGGCTCTCGGTGGACTGGGCGGAGCGGATGGGGCTGCTGGACGACATCTGGGACCGTCCCATGCTGGAGGGCTTCGACTTCGCGGTCTGCTCGGCGGGGCTCGACCCGGACGCCACCGTGGAGGAGCTGGAGCTCAGCGCCGAGTGGCTGACCTGGGGAACGTACGGGGACGACTACTACCCTCTTGTCTTCGGCCGGCCGCGGAACCTGATCGGCGCGAAGGAGTGCACGGAGCGACTCAAGTCCGTCATGTCGCTGGAGGACCCCGGGGCCGCCCACGCGACGGCCGTCGGTCCGATGGAGCGCTCGCTCGCGGACCTGTGGGCGCGGACGGCGGGGCCGATGCCCCCGGAGGGCCGGGCGCAGCTGCGGACGGCGCTGGACGCGATGCTCGACAGCTGGATGTGGGAGCTGCACAACCAGGCCCAGCACCGGGTGCCCGATCCGGTGGACTACATCGAGATGCGGCGGCTCACCTTCGGCTCCGACCTGACGATGTTGCTGTGCAAGCTGCGGCGCACGGACGCGCTGCCGCCGGGGATCTTCCGCAGCGGCACGGTCCGGGCGCTGGAGAACTCGGCGGCGGACTACGGGGCCCTTGTCAACGACCTCTTCTCCTACCAGAAGGAGATCGAGGTGGAGGGCGAGGTGCACAACGGCGTCCTGGTGCTCCAGAAGTTCTTCGACTGCGACTACCCGACGGCGGTGGCGATGGTCGACGACCTGATGCGCGGCAGGCTGCGTCAGTTCGAGCATGTGAAGCAGCACGAACTCCCCCTGCTGTACGAGGACTTCGCGCTGGACAAGGCGGGCAGGGCGGCCTTCGAGGCGTATGTGCGGGAGTTGGAGGACTGGCTCGCGGGGATCCTCAACTGGCACCGGAGCGTGCGTCGTTACCGGGCCGAGGACGTGCACTCCGGGAGCGGTACGGCGCTGGCGCGCGTGGGCCCGACCGGCATCGGCACGTCGGCGGCGCGGCTGGCGTCGGTCTTCGTGCCGTAGTCGGCGGGGCGCGGTCGCCTCAGAGGGGGCGGCCGCGCAGCTGGTCGAGTTCGCGGCGCTCGCGCTTGGTGGGGCGGCCGGCGCCGCGGTCGCGGACGGCGGCCAGGGCCACGTGCTCGCGCGGGGGCGGTGGCGGGCTGTTGTCCACGTACGCCTCGGCGGCGACGGGCGGGCCGACGCGCTTGGTGAGGAGCTGCTTGACCTCGACGATGCGCTCCCGGCCGCCGTGGAAGAGGCGTACCTCGTCACCGGGCTTCACCGGCTGGGCGGGCTTGGCACGGTCGCCGTTGACCTTGACGTGTCCGGCCCGACAGGCGGCGGCCGCCTGCGAGCGGGTCTTGGTGAGGCGGACCGCCCAGATCCAGCTGTCGACGCGTGCGCTCATCGGGCCCGTCCCCCGTCCCCTCGTCAGCCCTGCTGGAACAGCTCGGCCGGCAGCGGCTTGAGCAGAGCGTACAGGTCGTCGGTGATGGGCCGGTCCCAACTGGCGATCGTCACAAGGACGTTGTCGCTGCGGTCGAACTGCACGCAGGCGATGCGGCTCTCGGAGAGCTTGAGCCGACGCACGATCAGCAGATTGTCCCCCTGCATCACGGGCATGTCCTCGGTGTCGAGGACCTCGACCGGCTCGTCGTTCTCCAAGGCCGCGAGGAGCTGGGCGACCTCGAAGGGGATCTGGCCGTCGGCGAGCTCGCGGGCCGGGGAGCCCTCCGGCAGGTTGCCGATGATCATCGCGGGGCCGCGGCCGCCGAACAGGTCGTAGCGGAGGAAGACGCCCTGGCAGCTGCCGTCGGGCGCGGGCAGCAGACCGGCACCGAGGTTGCCGGGCCAGTCCCCCGGGTCCATGGCCAGGACATCGAAGTCCGGACCCGCGGGTGTGGCGGCGCTGCGGCGGCGGAGGAAGGACATACGGCCATGGTACGTGCCCCGGCCCCCACCGCGACGCGCCGGGGCGGCTCGGCCGGAGGGGGCCGGGCGGCCCTCCTGCCGGGCCCGGGCGTGGCGGCGGTCAGCCGGTCTCCTCGGCGTGTCGGCCGGTGGTGCGCAGCGCCTGGGCGAGGCCCGCGCGGTCGGTGCCGAGCTTGCGGTAGACGGAGGAGAGCAGCAGGGTCACGGCGGCCTCGTCGGCATTCAGGGCGGCGGCCGGGTCCTCGCCGCGCACGGTGAGGTCGGCGGCGAGGTGCTCGCGGGTGGTGAGCGCGTCCGTGCCGGCCGGGTGGAGGGCGCGCGGCCGGAGACCGGCGGCGGCGAGCTCCGCCCTGGCCTCTTCGCCGAGGCCGTCGGCCCCGCAGGTCTGGGCGGCCTCCAGACCCCGGTAGAGGCGTTCGGCGGCTTCGCCGGTCCGACCGTCGCGACGCAGGGCGGACCCCAGGGCGACCAGGGAGCGCGCCAGCTCGTAGGCGGCGGGCGACTGCTCCAGCCAGTCGACGGACTCCTCCAGCAGCTTGACGCGCTCGGCGCCGGGGGCGACCTCGGCGGTCACGCGCAGCGCCTGCCCGATCGCGGACGGCGCACCGAACTGGCGGGCCCGGGCGACGGCCTCCCGGGCCGTCTCGCGGGCCCGCTCGGGGGTCTCTGAGGCCTCGGCGCGGGCGAGGTGGAGCTGCCAGGGGCACCACGCGGGGTTGCGCATCCCACGCGGGTCGAGGCGGCGGCCGACGGCGGCCAGCTCGGCGGCGGCCTCCTCGACGTGTCCTTTGGCCAGGAGCAGTTCGGCGTGGACGGTCTGGGAGTCGGGGAAGGTGACGGCGGCGGGGAACGGCTCGGCGAAGTCGTGGGTACGGGCGATCCGGTCGGCCTCCTCGACCCGGCCCCGGGCGAGCAGCACCTCGACGGAGACGCCGACGGCGTACCAGAGGGCGGGGGTGCGGGCACCGACGCGTTCGGCGAGGCGCAGTCCGGCGCGGACGAAGTCCTCCGCCTCGACGAGCCGGCCGCGCCGCAGCCGGATGTAGCCGAGGAGGGTGTACGCGAAGGAGAGGTGCCCTCCGTGCCAGCCCTGGCGCTCGAACTCGGCGGTGCCGGCCGCGAAGAGCTCCTCGGCGCGGCCGGGTCGGTCGGCGTAGAGGAAGGTGAGCGCCACCAGGACCGGGACTTCGAAGCCCCGGCTCTCGTCGGCCCAGCTCAGGCCGCCTTCCAGGGCGCGCTCGGCGTGGCCGACGGCGACGGCGGAGGGTTCGCCGCGCAGGGTGGCGTCCCAGGCGCGCAGGCCGATGACGTAGCGCTCGGTGAGGTCGCGCCCGGTCAGCCGGTCGGCGAGGCGGGCGAGGCGGCGGGAGCGGGCGGGCGAGTCGGGCTCGTCGGCGCGGAAGGCGTCCCACATGAACTTCTCGGACTGCATGCGCAGCCGACTGCGGGCGTCGGTGGCGAGGCGGGACTCGCGGCCG
Organism: Streptomyces sp. NPDC090127; assembly: GCF_044746945.1. Classification (NCBI taxonomy): domain Bacteria; kingdom Bacillati; phylum Actinomycetota; class Actinomycetes; order Kitasatosporales; family Streptomycetaceae; genus Streptomyces; species Streptomyces sp. NPDC090127. The sequence continues at coordinate 396,785 of NZ_JBIVDE010000003.1, forward strand.
AGGAGTTCGGAGGCCTCGACGAGCCGGTCGCTGTGGGCCAGGACCTGGGAGAGCCGGTAGACGATGCCGTGGCGCAGCGCCGGGTCGCCGATGGGCTCCTCCAGGGCGGCGCGCAGGTGGTTGACGGTGGTGGCGGGCTCGGTGAGCAGGGAGGCGCTGCCGAGTTCGAAGAGGACGGCGGCGCGGTCCTCGTCGGCGGGAGGTTCGCGCAGGGCGCGGGCGAGGAAGCGGCGGGCGGCGTCGGGGGCGCCGGCCCGCAGCGTCTCGCGGGCGGCCTCGCGCAGGTGGTCGACGACCCAGGGGTCGTGCTCGGGGTGGGTCTCCAGGAGGTGGCGCGCGGCGGCGGTGGCACCGAGTCCGGCGTCGACGACGCACCAGGCGGCCTGACCGTGCAGGGCGACGCGGGTGGCGGGCGGGATGGCCTGGTAGACGGCGGTGGCGACGAGCGGGTGGACGAATTCGAGGGTGTCGGCGCGGGTGCGGGTGCCGGGGCCGGTGCGGGTGCGGGTGTCGGGGTCGGTGGGGGTGTCGGGGCCGGTGCGGGTGCTGGTACCCGTGCGGCCACCGGTGCCTGTGCCGGTGCCGCTGTGGGTGCGGGTGCCGGTACGGGTGCCGGTGCCTGTGCCTGTGCCTCCTTCGGTCTCGGTGCCTCCTTCGGTCTCGGTGCCTCCGTCGGTCTCGGTGCCTCCGTCGGTCTCGGTGCCTCCGTCGGTCTCGGCCAGGACGCGGGCGTCGCGCAGCTGGCCCGCGCACTGGGCGACGGCCTCGGCGCCGAGGCCCGCGACGGCGCCGGCGAGCTGGGGCGAGATCTCGGTGCCGAGCACGGCGCAGGCCCACGCGAGGCGGACGGTGGAGGTGCCGAGCCGTTCGAGGGTGGCGGCAAGGCCGTGGCCCTTGACGGCTGCGGCGAGGTCACGCAGCTCGTGGGCGGCCTCGGCCCTGGGCTCCAGGCCACGGTCGCGGACCTTGGCGGCGAGTTCGACGGCCTCGAACGGGTTGCCGGAGGTCACGGCCCAGCACTCGCGGCAGAAGGTGTCGTCGGCGTGGGCGCCTACGCGGTCGCGGACGAGGCGGGCGATGGCGGAGGAGGTGAGAGGCTCCAGGCCGAGAGGCCGCCGACCGGACCGCCGACCGGTGAACTCCTGTCCGATGTCAGGGAGTTCGTCGGGGCGATAGGCGACGAGAAGGAGCATGGGTAGTTCCTCGGCGCGCGGCGCGAAGGCGGAGAGCCAGCCGAGCGACTCGGGGTCCGCCCAGTGGGCGTCGTCGAGGACGACGACGAGCGGGGCGCGCCGGACGGCCAGGTGGGTCAGCACCCAGTCGAGCCCGTCGCGCAGCCCCTGCGGGTCGGGCGGTCCGCCGTCGCCGGGGGCGCACAGACCGAGGGCGGGTCCGACGATGTCGTACCAACTGCCCAGCCGGGCCCGGAGTTCGGTGTCGGAGGCCGCGACGAGTTGCGGCTGGAGGAGCTGACGCGCCACGTGAAAGGCGACCTGCTGCTCCTGGTCCCCGCCGCGCGCGGCGAGCACGGTGCACCCCTTGGCGGCGGCCCGCCACCGGATCTCGGCCAGCAGAGTGGTCTTCCCGAGCCCGGCGGGCGCGGCGAAGGCGAGCACTCCTCCGCGCGGGGCGCCCGGCGGTCGGGCGCTGCGGACGTGCTCGGCGCCCGGGGTGGGCTCGCCGGGCGCCTGCCACTCGTCGTCGCTGATTCCTGGCCACCGGTCGTCGCCCTCGTCGGGCGTCCGCCGGCCGCTACCGTCCTGCCACCGCCGCGCGCCGCCGGCGCCCGGTGACCGCCATGTCCCGTCGTCCGGCCCCTCCCAGGGGCCGGCCTCGCCGAGGCCGGTCAGCTGGTTCAACGCCTCTTCCGCCGCCGCGAGTTCCGCCTCGCGTTCGAACAGGCCGAAGCCGGGGCGGTCCCGACCGCCGCTGTGTACCACCACGTTCCACCCCCACGCCGGGGGCGCACACCCGGCGCGCAGATGAGGGCGGCCGGGCCGGAGAGCCCCGCGAAGGCCTCAGCGTACGCCTGTATGCGCCCCCGGCGAGGTCAGAGGGCGGAGCCCGTGGCGCGCTCCGCGAGAGCGCGCAGGACGGTCAACGCCTCGTCCGTGCGGGCGTGTTCGACGAAGAGGTGGTCGTGGTGGAATCCGGCGACGACGTTGCAGCTCAGACCCGCCTCCGCGAGGCCGGTCGCGACCACCGCCGTCAGCCCGACGGCGTCGAGCGCCGAGTGGACCCGCAGGGTGATCCACCCCGCCACGTAGTCGTACGCCAAGCCGGCCGCGTCGGCCTCCTCCTGGCGTACGACCAGCGTCAGCCCCTCGCGCTCGGCGACGGTGACGACCGGGACGACGCCCGCCGGAGCGGGCCCGTCCACGGTGGTGAAGACGTAGCGGCCGGGGTTGGACTCCGGCCGCATCCCGGCGACGAGCCGGGTCAGATCACGTTCCGCGTTCATGATCGCCACCCTAGAGGCCGTCCCGTGAACGATCTCCGAGGCGGTGAGGTGTGCGTGGGTCGTGGGCCGAGGCCCAGAGGGGGGCTCGGCTCGTTCGTGCGCACCTCGTGGGCGTCGTGTGACTTCCCCCGGGTGCGCCCGCTGACCCCCTGACCACATCCGGCCGATCACTGTACGGGCACCTGCGTGCTCAGACCCCCTCGCCCGACCAGCTCTTGCGCGCCGAACACGCCGAGCTGGTGCGGTGCTTGGGCGTCCCCATCCGGGCACCCCAGGAGCCACCGGAAAACCGCTACCCGGCCTTCTGCGTGACTGGCTACGCTCCCCCCTTTGACCAGCACAGATGTGAGGAACGCATGACGCAGCAGTTCGCCGACCGCCAGGGCCGGGCCGTGGTGCTCGAGGAGATCACGGACGACAACTGGCGCGATGTCGCCGACGTGGCGCCCGCCGACGAGCAACGCCGGTATGTGGCCGCGCTCGCGGCGCGCTACCTCCTGCTCTCCCAGCGCGGGGAGGTGTGGACGTCCCTCGGCGTCCGCGCCGGTGACGACGTCGTGGGCCACGTCATGTGGGCGTACGACGACGAGGACGGCACCCACTGGATCGGCGGCATGGTGGTAAGCGCGGCCGAACAAGGCAAGGGTGTGGGCCGCGCCACCCTGGGCGCCGTGATCGAGCGCCTGTCGGCGCTGCCGGAGTGCCGGGAGATCCGTCTCTCGTACCACCCGGACAATACGTCCGCCAGCCGCCTCTACGCCTCGTTCGGCTTCCAGCCGACCGGGGACTTCGAGGATCAGGAGATCGTGGTGGCGCTTCAGGGCAGCTAGGACTTGCCCGGGCAGGTGATCGACGGAGCCGAATTCTGCACCGGGTGCGGACCGGCGTCCACCGGCGTGATCTGCCGGAACGGTGCGGGCTACAGCAACGGACCCGTCCGGAACTACCTACGGCGCCGGAGCAATCGGCCGGACACGTCCCAGGGGCCTGCGGAGCGCCCGCAACACCACCGCCGCCGCAAGCGGACGCGGCGGCGGTGGTCAGGCCGTGGGGTTCGGCGTGGTCAGCTGCCGATGGCTTGGAAGCTGAAGCCGCGGTCGCCGTACTGGCCGTAGTAGTCGCCGGTGATGACCACGATCCGGCCGCTTTCGATGGCGGCGATCTGGGTGTTGTCGACCAGGTTCCAGCCGTCGCCCCACAGGGTGGCGTTGGCGCTGGGCAGACTGGAGAAGGAGCGCTGGAAGGCGATGGAGTAGCGGCCGGTCCCTTCCTTGGTGACGAGGAAGTCGCCGCTGCCGCTCTGCACGCTGCCGTCGCTGTTGATGTTGCCGTAGACGATCCGTCGGCCCGCCGGCTGCGCGATGCCCTGTCCCGAGCCGGGGTCGGCGGTGCCGGAGGTGCGCCGCAGGCCCAGGACCTGACCGTAGTCGCTGCGCAGCCAGATGCGGCGGTTGTCCGCCACGCCGACCAGGTCGGGGTTGTCGAAGGCGTGGGGGTTCTCGCTGCCGGGCTCGATGGTGACGGTGGCGCGCTCCAGGCACCATCCGTCGCTTCCGTCGAGGCGGATGTAGGCGGGGTAGCGGTCGAGGTCGGCGGTGGTCAGCTGGGGCATGCGGGGGTCGTTGTACTCCGGGTTGCTGACGTTGGCGTCCTCGCCGAACACGAACTCCTGGAACGTGTCGCGGTCGAAGTCGCTGCCGTCGGTCTCCATCGCGAACTCGCGTCCGGCGATGCCGAGGTAGACCGTGCCGCTGGCGGGCTTGGCCTCGGCGACGTCGGCGGTCCAGGTCTTTGCGACGATCTTGGTGATGTCGGCCATGATGAAGGATCCCTTCCTGGGGTGTCCGCCCCACCACGGGATGGGTGGGGCTGAGGGGCCTCGGGGTACGGGAAGCGTGAAAGGGGCGTCGGGGCGGTGGCGGCGGGGCACCGGCGCGGGGACACCGGAGTGGTGGCCGGCCGCTGAGGCTCGGTCGGCGGTGGTGACCTTGACCGGCACGCCGGGGCGGTCGGCGGCCAGGTCGCTGAGGGCTGCGTGCTCGGCCTCATCGGCGGTCAGGCGCCGGCGGAACGTGGTGGCCGTCCGGTCGCCGATGGAGCGGCAGGCGGCGACTTCGTGCGGACAACCAGGCTGCTGCGAAGGGTGCGGAGCTTCATGCTTCAAGGTCTCGCCGGGCAGACGCCCCGGCACCCGTAGCTGGCGGGGGTATGCCACAAGTGGGCTCGTCATAGGGCAATGCGCGGGCGGAGGCGCGTGCTCTTTGGCGTGCGGTGCTGCGCTCGCGCACGACCGGTGTCACGCCACCCGTGTGCAGTCGCTCGCGCGACGACGCGCGTGCCTCACCCACTTCTCCACGTCCCGGCGGCGGGCAGCACGAAAGCCCTGCTCACCGGGCAGAGTCCTACGGGCACTTGTGACGCCGGGTGAAATCGTGAAGGACGACGCTTCCGGCGGGGTTGTAGGCGCGTTGCCGTGGCGGTCCGGGACATATCTGTCCCGGACCGCCATTGACGACAAGGAGATGGACTTGGCGCCACGGCGCTTCATTCAGGGCCGGATCGCGACTCCGCTGGGCGCGTAGTCCGGTGGCCGGGGGCCGGTGGCCGGTGGCCGGTGGCCGGTCAGCGTGGCAGTTGGGTCGGGGCGTGGACAGTGCAGCAGCCGTCGGTGGAGCGAAGAACTCCACGGGCAGGGTGGTGCCTTCCGTGCCAGCGTGGCCTTCGTGCGGCTCCCGCCCTCGCCCGACGTCACGTCACGTCACGTCACGTCACGTCACGTCAGGTCGAACTCGCCCTCCCGCGCGTTGACCACGAAGGCCCGCCACTCCGCCGGGGTGAAGATCAGCGACGGCGCTTCCGGACGTCCTCCGTTCCGCATCGCGATGAAGCCCTCGACGAAGGCGATCTGGACGTCCCCCGCCCCCTGGCTGCTCGACCGCCAGTCCGCCCCGCTGAGGTCGAGGTTCGGCTTGTCCCAGCCCGCGAAGGCGTGCTGGGTGGTGGTGCTCTCCGCCACGTCCGTGCTCCTCCCGCATTGCGCTACGTCGTCGTCCGGGGCTCAGCGTAGCGAGCGGCGCGGGGGGCCGACAGACCTCCGGGCGACGGTCAGCCGGCCGGTGGCCGGTCCCCGACGAGCCACATCGCGAAGAACTGCGCGCCCCCGCCGTACGCGTGCCCGAGCGCCCTGCGCGCCCCCTGCACCTGGTGCTCGCCGGCCTGCCCCCGTACCTGCATCGCGGCCTCGGCGAAGCGGATCATGCCGGAGGCGCCGATGGGGTTGGTGGAGAGGACGCCGCCGGAGGGGTTCACGGGCAGGTCGCCGTCGAGTTCGGTGACCCCTGCCTCCGTGAGCTTCCAGCCCTCGCTCTCCTCCGCGAAGCCCAGGTTCTCCAGCCACATCGGCTCGTACCAGGAGAACGGGACGTACATCTCGACGGCGTCGATCTCCCGGCGCGGGTCCGTGATGCCGGCCTGTCGGTAGACGTCGGCCGCGCAGTCCTTCCCCGCCTGCGGCGAGACGAAGTCCTTGCCCGCGAAGAGCGTGGGCTCGCTGCGCATCGCGCCGCCGTGCACCCAGGCCGGCGGCCGGGGCGAACGCCGCGCGCCGGCGCGGTCGGTGAGGACCATCGCGCAGGCGCCGTCGGAGGACGGGCAGGTCTCGGAGTACCGGATCGGGTCCCAGAGCATCGGCGAGGCCTGGACCTTCTCCAGGGTGATGTCGTGCTCGTGGAGGTGGGCGTACGGGTTCTTCAGGGCGTTCCGCCGGTCCTTGTACGCGACGAGGGAACCCACCGTGTCCGGGGCGCCGGTGCGGCGCATGTAGGCGCGGACGTGCGGGGCGAAGAAGCCTCCGGCGCCGGCGAGGAGCGGCTGCTGGAAGGGGACGGGCAGCGAGAGGCCCCACATCGCGTTGGACTCGGACTGTTTCTCGAAGGCCAGGGTCAGGACGGTGCCGTGGACGCGGGCGGCGACCAGGTTGGCGGCGACGAGCGCGGTGGATCCGCCGACCGAGCCGGCCGTGTGGACGCGCAGCATCGGTTTGCCGACCGCGCCGAGGGCGTCGGCGAGGTACAGCTCCGGCATCATCACGCCCTCGAAGAAGTCGGGGGCCTTGCCGATCACGACGGCGTCGATGTCCGCCCAGGTCAGCTCCGCGTCCTCCAGGGCGCGCACGGCGGCCTCGCGGACGAGTCCGGCGATCGACACGTCCCGGCGGGCGGCGACGTGCTTGGTCTGGCCGATCCCGACGACGGCGACGGGCTCCTTAGGCACGGGCTTCCCCTTCCAGGACGGCGACCAGGTTCTGTTGCAGACAGGGGCCGGAGGTGGCGTGGGCGAGGGCGCGGTCGGAGGCGCCCCGGTGGATGCGGGCGGCGGCCTCGCCGAGGCGGATGAGGCCGGCGGCCATCATCGGGTTGGCGGCGAGCGCTCCGCCGGACGGGTTGATCCTCACCCTGTCGTCGAGGTCGAGGGCTCGCCGGAGCACGATCTCCTGGGAGGTGAAGGGGGCGTGCAGTTCGGCGGTGTCGACCGGCCGCTCGAAGGCTCCGGCGCGCTGGGCGGCGAGCCGGGTGGAGGGCGAGTCGATGAGGTCGCGGACGCCCAGGGAGTGCGCCTCGATCCGGTGGTCGATGCCGCGGATCCAGGCCGGGCGGGCGCACAGCTCGCGGGCCCGGTCGCCGACGGCGAGGACGACGGCGGCCGCGCCGTCGCCGACGGGCGGGCAGTCGCCGGTGCGCAGCGGTGCGACGAGGTACTCGCCCTGGTCGCGGGCGCCCGGCAGCTGGGCGTGCGGGTTGGCGGTGGCGTCCTCGCGGCTGCGGGTGGCGACGGCGGCGAGCGCGGGTTCGTCGGTGTGTCCGGCGTCGATGAGCGCCTGCGCCTGGAGGGCGGCGAGGGCGACGGTGTCGGGCCAGAGCGGGGCGACGTAGTAGGGGTCGAGCTGCCGGGTGAGGACGTCGCGTACGGAGCCGGGTGAGGACTTGCCGTAGGAGTAGACGAGCGCGGTGTCGGCCTCGCCGGTCAGCAGCTTCACCCAGGCCTCGTAGAGCGCCCAGGCGCCGTCCATCTCGACGTGGGACTCGGAGATCGGCGGCCAGGCGCCGACGCCGTCGAGGGCCATGGTGAAGGAGAAGGCCCGGCCGGCGAGGTAGTCGGAGGAACCGGAGCAGGTGAAGCCGATGTCGGAGGTCTTGCATCCGGTCTGGCGCAGCACGTCGTGCAGGACGGGCATGAGCATCTCGACCTCGGACAGGTCGTCCGTGCGCCGCCGGTGGTCGGTCTGGGCGAAGGCGACGATCGCCACCTCGCGGTCCGGTCGGTCCGATCGGTCCGGCGTCACAGCAGCTCCTTGTACGTGTCGTAGTCGGCGTCGGGTTCGCCGGTCGGCCGGTAGTGGTCGGGGAAGCGGCCGCCCTCGCTCCACACGGGTTCGACGCGGAGCCCCATCCGCACCTGGTCGTAGGGGATGCCGCCGATCCGGCCGTGCAGCGCGAGCCCGGCGCCGTCGAGGGCGATGTGGGCGTAGACGTACGGGACCTCGATGTCGAGGTTCTTGGCCTTGATGTTGACGATGCAGAAGGTGGTGACCGTGCCGCGCGGGCCCACCTCGACCCGTTCGGTGGTGGCCACTCCGCAGGTGGGGCAGGCGCCTCGGGGCGGGACGTACACCTTGGTGCAGGACGGGCAGCGTTCGCCGACGGTCCGGTTGTCGGCGAGGGCGTGCAGATAGGCGGTCTGGGCGCGGCCGGGGCTGTACGTGTAGTCGAGCCGGGCGGCGGCGACGATGCCGGTGACGGGGGCGTCGAAGGTGCCGTCGTGGGCGCGCGTCTTGTGGTCCTCGGCGCGGGCGGTCCCGTGGTCCTCGGCGCGGGCGGTTCCGTCGTCCTCCGTGTGGGCGGTTCCGTCGCCCTCCGCGCGGGCGGTCCCGTCGCCCTTCCCCCGGGCGGTCCCGTCGTCCTCCGCGCTCTCGGACGGTTCGAAGCAGGCGATGTCCGTGATGGCGCCGGTCCGCTCGGCGGCCCAGCGGACGCGGACGCGCATGCCGGTGCGGACGGCCTCGGGGCCGGGCGCGTCGAGGGCGTGGAGGAGGGCGGTGTCGGCGCCGTCGAGGCGGACGAGCGCCCAGGCGAAGGGGGTGGGCAGGGGCTGCCCGGTGCGGGGTTCGGGGTTCCAGGCCCAGGTGGTCACGGTGCCGGTGGTGCCGAGTTCGACCAGGTCGCGGAGTTCGGCGGCGGTCTCGGGGTCGTACTCGACGGGCGGGACGAGCACGGTGCCGCGCTCGGTCCGCACGCCGAGGACGGTCCGCTCGCGCAGGCCGGTGAGGAACGCGGACTGCACGGGGCCGAGGGAGCGGGTGAAGGGGAACTCGACGACGAGGGGGGCGCGGAGGATGTCGGGGGCGGGGGCGGCGGAGGGGCTCGGTGCGGGGGGCATGGGCTGCTCCTCGGTCGGGTCGGGAACGGGGCGGAGGCCGCTGTGTGAGGCCCTTCTCCTCGTCCCGCCCCTCCCCCGGGCGGAGCCTGGGGGGAGGGGCGGGACGGCGGGCGGGACCGCGCGGAGCAGGGCCGGGCGGTACGGCGCGGGCGGGGCCGGGCGGTACGGCGCGGGACGGCGCGGGCGGGGCCGGGCGAGGGAAACGTCACTCCCGGCGGTAGACCGGGGCCCGTTTCTCCGCGAACGCCCGCGCGCCCTCCTTCGCGTCGGCCGTGTCGAAGACCGGCCAGCCACGGGCGAGTTCGGCCGCCAGGCCGTCCGTCTCCGGCATCTCGGCGGTCTCGTAGACCGAGGCCTTCACGGCCTCGACGGCGAGCGGACCGCAGGCGTTGATCTGTTCCGCCACGGACAGGGCCGCTTCCAGCGCGGTCCCGGCGGGGACGACCCGGCCGACGAGACCGATCCGGGCGGCCTCCTCCGCGTCGTACGGGCGCCCGGTCAGCAGCATTTCGAGCGCGTGCGTGCGGGCGATCTGGCGCGGCAGCCGGACGGTCGAACCGCCGATCGGGAACAGGCCGCGCCTGACCTCGAAGAGCCCGAAGGTGGCGGAGGCGCCCGCGATCCGGATGTCGGTGCCCTGCAGGATCTCGGTGCCGCCGGCCACGCAGTGGCCCTCGACGGCCGCGATGACCGGCTTGCGCGGGCGGTGGTGGCGCAGCATCGCCTTCCAGTGCAGGTCGGGGTCGGCCTTGAGCCGGTCCCGGTACTGCTCGCCCGCCATGCCCGTGCCCGCCAGCGCCTTGAGGTCCATCCCGGCGCAGAAGGAGCCGCCGGCGCCGGTGAGGACCACGGAGCGGATCGTGTCGTCGGCGTCGGCCTCCAGCCAGCCGTCGTAGAGCCCGACCAGCATGGGCAGTGAGAGCGCGTTCTTGGCCTCCGGTCGGTTGAGTGTGAGCACGAGTGTGGCGCCTTCGCGCTGCACCGTGAGGTGTTCGGTCCCACCCATGGACGTCCTCCCGTCTCCAGACCTAGAACAGGTTGCAGGAGGTGCGGGTCCAGTTCAATAGTTTTCTGACACTCAGTCAGATTCTTCTGCGCGCCCCCTTCCCACCTCCGCCGCCCGGCGCTCTAATGACCGCCGAGTCAGTTCGGGCCTGGACGACCAGCGGGGTCAGGAGGAACGGTGGAGTACAACCTTGCCGACCTGTTCGAGTCGGTCGTCGACGTGGTCCCGGAGCGCGAGGCGCTCGTCTACGTCGACCACCCGGGCACGGGGGCGGAGCGCCGGCTCACGTACGCGCAGCTCGACGCCGCCGCCAACCGGCTGGCCCACCATCTGATCGACTCCGGTATCAGGGCGGGGGAACACCTGGGCCTGCACCTGTACAACGGGATCGAGTACCTCCAGACCGTCCTGGCCTGCCTGAAGGCCCGGATCGTGCCGGTCAACGTGAACTACCGGTACGTGGAGGAGGAGTTGGTCTACCTCTACCGGGACGCCGACCTGGCCGCGCTGGTCTTCGACGCCGAGTTCACCGAGCGGGTCGCGGCGGCCGCGCCGCAGACGGAGAAGCTGCGGCACCTCGTGCGGGTGGGGACCCCGCACGAGGGCGCGCCCCCGCTGGACTGCGTGGCGTTCACGGACGCGGAGGCGGCCGGTTCGCCGGAGCGCGGCTTCGCGCCGCGCTCCGGCGACGACCTCTTCATCATCTACACCGGCGGCACGACAGGGATGCCGAAGGGCGTCATGTGGCGCCAGGAGGACCTCTTCTTCGCCGGTCTCTTCGGCGGGGACCCGGCGGGTGACCCGGTCAAGCGGCCCGAGGAACTGGCCGAGCGGGTCGCGGCGGGCGGCGCCGGGATCACCTTCTTCCCCGCTCCCCCGCTGATGCACGGGACGTCGACGCTGACCTCGTTCATCGCCTTCAACTACGGCCAGCGGGTGGTCATCCACCGCAAGTACGTCCCGGTGGAGGTGCTGCGCACGATCGAGAGGGAGAAGGTCTCCAGCGTGTCGCTGGTGGGCGACGCGATGCTCAGGCCGCTGATCGACGCGCTGCACGGGCCGCTCAAGGGGACCGACCTGTCCTCGCTGTTCAGCGTCTCGTCGTCCGGGGCGATCATGTCGGAGACGGTACGGGCGCAGTTCCAGGCGCTCGTGCCGAACGTGCTGCTGCTGAACAACTTCGGTTCCTCGGAGTCCGGTTCCAACGGCAAGGCGACGGACGACTCCGGACCGGAGAAGGGCTTCCGCCTGGAGGTCAACGCGCGGACGCAGGTCGTGGACCCCGTGACGTACGAGCCGGTGCGGGTGGGCGAACCGGGGCGCCTCGCGCAGCGCGGCCATGTCCCGCTCGGCTACTACAACGACCCGGCGAAGACCGCCGAGACCTTCTTCCAGAAGGGCGACGAGCGGTGGGTCCTGCTCGGCGACATGGCGACCGTCGACGAGGACGGCATCGTGACGGTCCTCGGCCGGGGCTCGCAGTGCATCAACACCGGTGGCGAGAAGGTCTATCCGGAGGAGGTCGAGCAGGCGCTGAAGTCCCACCCTGACGTGTACGACGCGCTGGTCGCCGGTGTGCCGGACGCGACGTGGGGCAACCATGTGGCGGCGGTCGTGCAGCTGCGCGCCGGGGCTCCCGCGCTCGATCTGGAGACGGTACAGACCCACTGCCGCACCCGCCTCGCGGGCTACAAGATCCCTCGCCAGCTGGTCCTCACCGACGCGATCCAGCGCTCCCCCAGCGGCAAGGCGGACTACCGCTGGGCCCGGTCCGTCGCCGCCGCGGCGGACTCCCTCTAAGAGGGGGTCGTGCGCGCTGCCGGATGATCTTCGCAACCAATGTCGCCGACGGCGCGATACGGTGGGTTCACTCCCATCCACGAAGGAACCCCTGCCCCATGCCCGAGACCCTCCGAGGCGACTGTTCGAACTGCTTCGGACTGTGCTGTGTCGCCCTCCCCTTCGCCAGGTCCGCGGACTTCGCCGTGAACAAGGCCTCCGGGGAACCGTGCCGGAACCTCCAGGAGGACTTCCGCTGCGGGATCCACACCCGGCTGCGGCCGAGCGGCTTCTCGGGCTGCACGGTGTACGACTGCTTCGGCGCGGGCCAGAAGGTCTCCCTGGTCACCTTCGGCGGGGTCTCCTGGCGCGAGGCGCCGGAGACCGCGCGGCAGATGTACGAGGTGTTCCCCGTGATGCGCCAGCTCCACGAGCTGCTGCGCTATCTCACCGAGGCCCTCGCCAGGCCCGCCGCGCGCCCGGTCCACGCGGAGCTGCGCGCCTGCCTCGCGCGCGTGGAGCGGCTGGCCGAGGGCTCGGCGGACGGGCTGGAGAAGCTGGACGTCGCCGCCGTACGCGCCGAGGTCAACCCGCTGCTCCTGAAGACCAGCACCCTGGTGCGGGCGACGGCGGGCGCCAGGACCAGGAGCCGGCGCGGGGCCGACCTGATCGGCGCCCGGCTGCGCGGCGCCAAGCTCCGGGGCGCGGACCTGCGCGGCGCGCTCCTGATCGCCGCCGACCTGAAGGGCGCCGACCTGTCCCTGACCGACCTGATCGGCGCCGACCTCCGGGACGCCGACCTGTCGGGCGCGGACCTCACCGACGCCCTGTTCCTCACCCAGCCCCAGCTGAACGCGGCCCGCGGCGACGCGACGACCCGCCTTCCGGACACCTTCGAGCGGCCCGCCCACTGGGGCTAGACACCTCGTCCTCCTTAGGGCGTCGCCCGCCTAGCTCTCCGCCGCGGGCCTCGCGCACAGGTACGGGCGGGCGAGGAGCAGGCCCGTGGTGGTCGTGAGGATGCCGACGTACACGGGCGCGAGGTGGAGGAAGTCCGTGTAGTGGATCGCGCCGTGCACGAGGACGGCGGGCAGGAAGCCGAAGGCGGCCGCCGTCGCCAGGGACCAGACCACCCAGGCCTCGCCGCGCCCCCAGCCCCACGCGCTGATCAGCGTGATCGCCACGGCGGCGGCCATCAGGGCGCCGCCGAAGCCCGCCCGGTCGTGGGCGACGAACGGGACGAGCCGGGGGTTCACGGCCTCCAGGGCCTGGGTGTCGGCGCCCAGGAAGACCAGGTCGCTGGGGACGAAGACACCGGTCAGGCCGACCACCGAGATGACCGTGCCGCCGACGAACAGACCCGTTCCCGTGACGATGAGCAGGAGTTGACCCACCAGGGCCCGTCGCCGCTCCCGCTCCGGGCCCTCCGGCGTCGGCCGTCGGCGCAGGGTGCGCGGGGCCCGGCGGACCGCGAGCACGAACATCGGGAAGAGCACCAGGGTGGTGGCGGTGTGGAGGGGCTCCACGAAGCCGGTGACCAGGAAGTAGAAGAGGGTGGGGAAGCCGATGGCACCGGAGAGCAGGTACGCGTCACGGGCCCAGGACCTGCCGCGTCGGATGCCGCCCACGGCGAGACCGGTGTAGAGGGCGCCGATCGACACCATCGTGCCGGCCATCGTGATCCGGTCGTGCTGGAGGAAGTGCACGAGGTGGTGGTTGGCGGCGTGCAGCTCGTGCAGCGTCATGCCGAGGTAGTCGCGGTCGTACCAGAGCAGCACCGGCCCGAGCGTGATCGCCGCGGCGCCGAGTCCGGCGCCGATCATGCCGAGTCCGACGAGCAGCGCCCACACCCAGGCGGGCCAGCGCCGCGGGTCACGGCCCACGTCCCGTAGCCCCGGGGCGGGCGAGGTGGGCGTGGCGGCCTCGGTGACCCGGGCGAACCAGCCGGGCCCCGCCTCGACGAGCACCCCGGGCCGGGCGAGCACGACCGTCTTCGGGCCGTCCAGCGCGAGGGCGGCGGCGGTGACCGACGGGTCGGCGACCAGGGCGACATGGGGATCGTCGACGCTCGTGAAACCGTCGACGTGGGGGCCGAGAGCGGTCGCGGCCTCCGGGTCGGCGGTACGGACGACCAGCGGGATCGAGCGGCCGACGGCCGCCTCGCGCACCGCCTCGACGTCCGCCGCCGAGACCGGTGACACCTCGACGACGCCGGCGCCGAGCGGCGCCATCGCGCGGACCGTGTCGCGGGCGAGCGCGGGCGGGACGGATATCCCGAGCCGGACGGTGACGGGCACGCCGGCGATCTCGCCGGCGAGGTGCTCGGGCGGGTGGCGGTGCCCGAAGCCCCGGGCGATCAGCCGCGCGCCGGCGGGGCGGGAGCCGATGGTGGCGAGGAGCCGCAGCGCGGCGCGTTGCGAGCGGCGCCTGCCGACGACGGCGGCGGCCGCGCCGCGCAGGGGGTGGTACGTCCAGTCCGGCATCAGCGGCCTTCGCTCTCGGTCGCGGTCGTCGCGTCGGCGGGCGGGGTCCACCCGAGCACCGACGTCATGGATCGCAGGGTCACCCGCTCCGGCGTCAGCCGGGCGGCGATGTCGCGCGCGAGCGCGGCGGGCGGCCATGCCAGCTGGCCGATCGTGCCGAGGCGGGCGGAGCGGCGGGCGACGGACCGGGTCCGCGGACGGCGCAGCCGGTCGTACGCGAGGAGTGCGGCGGGCGTGTCGGGGGCGCCGTCGAGGCAGGCGGCGAGGGTGACCGCGTCCTCGAGGGCCTGGCAGGCGCCCTGGCCGAGGTTGGGGGTCATGGCGTGCGCGGCGTCGCCCAGGAGCGCGACCCGGCCGTGGACGAAGGAGGCCGGCGGGGGCAGTTCGTACAGGTCGTGACGGAGCACCGCGTCGGCGGGGACGGCGGCGAGCAGGGCGGGGATCGGGTCGGGCCAGGACCCGAACCGGCGGAGCAGTTCGGCGTGCTCGGTCGAGCCGGAGGCCGTTCCCGGCGGCAGTGACGCGGTCGCGAAGCAGTACATGCGGCCGCCCGGCAGCGCCGTGTAGCCGAACCTCTCACCGCGGCCCCAGGTCGCGGCGCCCTCGGCGGGCGGCTCGGCGAGGGGCTCGGTGACCATGCGCCAGGCGGTGTATCCGGCGTAGCGCGGCTCGGGCGCGTCGGGCCACAGCGCCCGGCGGACGGTGCTGTGCAGTCCGTCGGCGGCGACGAGGACGTCGGACCGCGACGTGCCGTGGTGGTGCTCGACGACCGGGCCGTGGGCGTCGTCGCGGACGGCGGTCACCTCGCTGCCGGGGCGCAGGCGGTCCGGGGGCAGCGCCTCGGCGAGCGCCCGCAGCAGGTCCGCGCGGTGCAGGACGACGAGGGGGTGGCCGAAGCGGCGTACGAGTTCGGCGGTGTCCGTACGGGACAGCCACCGCCCCTTGTGGTCGCGTACGCCGCCCGAGGCCTCGACGGCGCCGAGGTCCCGCACGGTGCCGGCCAGACCGAGGGCGTCGAGGGCGCGCAGCGCGTTGGGCCAGAGCGAGATCCCGGCGCCGATCTCGGTGAACTCCGGGGCTCGTTCCAGGACCTCGACGCGCCAGCCGCGCCGGTGCAGGGCGACGGCGGTCGCGAGGCCGCCGATGCCGCCGCCGACGATGGTGGCGGCGCGCTGCGGCATGGTTCCTCGCTC
This sequence comes from Streptomyces sp. NPDC090127, assembly GCF_044746945.1. Taxonomy (NCBI): domain Bacteria; kingdom Bacillati; phylum Actinomycetota; class Actinomycetes; order Kitasatosporales; family Streptomycetaceae; genus Streptomyces; species Streptomyces sp. NPDC090127. The sequence goes on from NZ_JBIVDE010000003.1 coordinate 412,142, forward strand.
AGGAGCTGGGCTCCGCCGCGTGCGGAACGGGCGGAAGGGGGACGGGACGCGGCGCAGGACGGCTGAGCGGCGCCCCATAGCAACATGTCGATACACGCGTGTCAACGCGCGGGCGGGGGCGCCCGGGTCTGCCTCTGAGGGCCTGCCCCCCTGAGGGCCTGCCCCCTGGAGGTCTGCCCCCAGGGAGCTGCCCCCTGAAGCCTGCCCCCGCGGAGCTGCCCCCTGAGGGCCTACCCCTGGGGGACCTGGGGGACGTACACGTAGGGGGTGGTCGTCGTCAGGGCGGTGAAGCCGAGGCGGAGCAGGATCGGGCGGCTCGTGGCGGCCGCGTCGACCTGGACGTAGCGGTGGCCCCGCTCGACGGCGATGCGGGTGCGGTAGGCGACGAGCGCGCGGTAGAGGCCCCTGCCCCGCCAGGCCTCGACCGTGCCTCCGCCCCACAGTCCCGCGAAGTCGGTGCCGGGACAGAGCTCCAGGCGGGCGGCGCTGACGGGTTCGCCGTCGGCCATGGCGAGCACGGCGGCGACGGTGCCGGGCGCGGTGGCCAGCCGGTCCAGGAGCTGGCGGCCGATGTGGGAGCTGTCGCCGCCGAAGGCCCGGTCGTGGACCCGCGTCACGAGCTCCACCCCGGCCGCGTCCGTGACCGGGACCAGCTCGACGCCGTCGGGCAGCTCCACGGAGGTCGGCAGCGCGGCCGCCTCCGCGACCATCAGGGTCTCCTCCTCCTCGGCGGTGAACCCGGCGGCGAGCAGGCGGCCGGCGAGGCCGGCCGGGCCGTCGTGGCCGTACACCTTCCACTCGAAGGGCAGCCCGAGGGCGGTGAAGTGCCGGATCTGCTCGGCGACGGCCGCGTCGGTGTCGCCCTGCTCCTGGATCCCGGACCACAGGATGCCGTTCCAGACGTGGGCCGGGCCGGTCTGCCGTACGACCGGGCCGACGCGCTCCACGCGGACCCCGGGCCCGTCGGGGCGGGCCCCGAGGCGCAGCTGACGGTCGTACCGGGCGAGTGTCGCCGCGTGGTCGCGGCGAGGGCCGGCGAGTGCGTCGTGGTCCATGGCGCAGACTCCAGCACCTGCGGTCGGCGGACGGCAATCGCATTTCCGTGTCCCGACGGCCCGGGCCGAAGAAATTCGACGCCACCCCCTTGCCAGGGACCGGGTCCGGGCCGATTTACTGACCCCGAAGGGGTCTACCGAATGATCGGTCGCCCGTTTCAGTACGAGTTCAGGGCGAATGAACGGGAGTGTGCGCGGCATGACGGATCTGCTGGACAGCGGCGAACGACTCGGACGCGAGGAGCTGGCGTCGCTCCAGCTGGAGCGCCTGCGGTCCACCCTGCGGCACGCGTACGACCACGTGGGCTTCTACCGGCAGTCGTTCGACAAGGCCGGACTGCACCCCGACGACTGCCGCTCGCTCGCCGACCTCGCCCGCTTCCCCTTCACCGTCAAGACCGATCTGCGGGACCAGTACCCCTTCGGGATGTTCGCCGTCGACCAGTCCGAGGTCCGGCGCATCCACGCATCCAGCGGGACCACCGGTCGGCCGACCGTCGTCGGCTACACCGAGCGCGACCTGGACACCTGGGCCGACGTGGTGGCCCGCTCGATCCGCGCGGCGGGCGGCAGGCCGGGCCACAAGGTCCATGTGGCGTACGGATACGGCCTGTTCACGGGCGGGCTCGGGGCGCACTACGGCGCCGAGCGGCTCGGTTGTACGGTCATCCCCGCCTCGGGCGGCATGACGGCCCGCCAGGTCCAGCTGATCCAGGACTTCCGGCCCGAGATCATCATGGTGACGCCCTCGTACATGCTGACGCTGCTCGACGAGTTCGAGCGGCAGGGCGTGGACCCCCGGACCACCTCGCTGAAGGTGGGCATCTTCGGCGCCGAGCCGTGGACGGAGGCGATGCGGCGGGAGATCGAGGAGCGGTTCGCCATCGACGCGGTGGACATCTACGGACTCTCGGAGGTGATGGGCCCGGGCGTCGCACAGGAGTGCGTGGAGACCAAGGACGGGCTGCACATCTGGGAGGACCACTTCTACCCGGAGGTCGTGGACCCGTTCACGGGCGAGGTGCTGCCGGACGGCGAGGAGGGCGAGCTCGTCTTCACCTCGCTCACCAAGGAGGCGATGCCCGTGATCCGGTACCGCACGCGGGATCTGACGCGGCTGCTGCCCGGTACGGCACGGGTGTTCCGGCGGATGGAGAAGGTCACGGGCCGCAGCGACGACATGGTGATCCTGCGCGGGGTGAACCTCTTCCCCACCCAGGTCGAGGAGATCGTGCTGCGCACGCCCGGCGTCGCCCCGCACTTCCAGCTGAAGCTGACGCGGGAGGGCCGGCTCGACGCCCTGACGATCCGCGCCGAGGCCCGCCCGGACGCCACCGCCGCCGAGCGCGCGGAAGCGGCCCGGTCCATCGCGGCGGCCTGCAAGGACGGCATCGGCGTCTCGGTCGGCGTCGAGGTCGTCGACCCCGAGACGCTGGAGCGGTCCCTGGGCAAGATCAAGCGGATCGTGGACCTCAGGCAGGGCTGACCGCGGACCCCGGTCAGGGCTGATCATTGCCCTCGGTCAGTGCCAGGGAGTGCCTTCCGGATCGTGCGGCAGGAAGCGGGCCCCTCTTTCTTTCTTGACGAAAGAAAGTCGCGACGGCCAGACTTCTGCCTGCCGCCGGCCGACAGGCCCGTCGGCGGATGTGCCGTGGGGGCGGCCTGAGCAGGGGTGATCAGATGACAGGTCGCAGCGCCGGGCGTGCGGACCGCTCCGTCGGCCGGGACCGCAACCGGGTGGCGGTGTTCGGCGCGATCGTGACCAAGGGGCCGATCGCGCGCAGCGAGATCGCCGAGCGCACCGGCCTGTCGCAGGGCACGGTCACGAAGCTGGTGACGCCCCTGATCGAGACCGGTTACGTCGTCGAGGACGGCAAGGGCGCCGGAGGGCACGGCCGACCGCGCGTCCCGCTGCGCCTGGCTGCCGACCGCCGCTTCGCCCTGGGCGTCAAGGCGACTCCGCGCGAGGCGGTCGGCGTGGTGGCCGACCTCTCGGGGCGGGTCGTCGCGCAGGGGCGGGTGGCGCTCGACTCCTCCACGGCGCGAGGAGTCGTCGCCGGGGTGGCGTCGGTGGTCCGGCAGTTGCTCGACGAGGACGCCGCCTTCCGGACGCGGACCTTCGACGTGGGTGTCGCGCTGGGCGCGCCGGTCGACGCGGCGCGGCGGTCGGTGCGCCCGTCGGCGATGTACGGCTGGGGGCATGCAGGGCTCGCCGATCTGATCGGCGAGCGGACCGGGTTGCGTACCGTCATCGAGAACGACGTCAACGCCCTGGCCGTGGCCGAGCAGTGGTTCGGCGCGGGGGTGGACGTGCCGTGGTTCGCGGTGGTCACCCTGGGCGCCGGGGTCGGCAGCGCCCTGGTCATGGACGGGCGGCTGATGCGTGGGGCGCGCGGCGGCGCGGGCGAGCTCGGTCATCTCGTCGTCGATCCGGGAGGGCGGCCGTGCCGTTGTGGCAACCGGGGGTGCGTGGAGACGCTGGCCGCCGACGCCGCCGTGCTCGCCTCGATCGCCGAGAACGGCGGCCCGGGCGGCCTCGACATCAGGGCCGCGGCGACGCTGGCGCGGTCCGGCGACCGGGCGGCTGTCGCCGCGTTCAGCCGGGCCGGGGAGGCGATGGGAGCCGGGATCGCCGCGCTGGTGAACCTCGCCGATCCGCGACGCGTCGTCCTCAGCGGCGAGGGCGTCGCCGGCCTGGACCTGTTCGCCGACGCCCTGCGCGCGACGCTCGCCGACCGCGTCCTGCTGCCCGCGGACGAGGTCGACCTGGTCGTCCGTCCGCTGCCGGACGAGGCGTGGGCGCGCGGCGCCGCCGCCGTGGCACTGCAGGAGATCTTCACCGGACCCGTCGCCGGTGCCTGACGCGCCGGCGACGACGAGCAGAGAGGCCCCTCTTCATGGCTGACCGACTTCCCGCACCTTGGTGGCGGAGCGCCGCCATCTACCAGATCTACCCGCGCAGTTACGCCGACGGGAACGGCGACGGGATCGGCGACATCGCAGGGATCCGCGCGCGTCTCGCGCACATCCGCGACCTCGGGTGCGACGCGGTGTGGATCTCTCCCTGGTACGTGTCCCCGATGGCGGACGCCGGCTACGACGTCGCCGACTACCGCGCTGTCGATCCCGTCTTCGGCACCCTGGCCGAGGCCGAGGCGTTGATCTCCGAGGCCCACGGCCACGGGCTGCGTCTGATCGTGGACCTGGTGCCCAACCACTGCTCCGATCAGCACCCTTGGTTCCAGCGGGCCCTCGCGGCCACCCCCGGAAGTCCGGCGCGGGAGCTCTTCCACTTCCGGCCCGGCAGGGGCGTCGACGGCGAACTGCCGCCGAACGACTGGCAGTCCGCCTTCGGGGGGCCGGCCTGGCACCGGGCCGCCGACGGTGAGTGGTACCTCCATCTGTTCGCCCCGCAGCAGCCGGACTGGAACTGGAACCACCCGCTCGTACGCACCGAGTTCGAGGACATCCTGCGCTTCTGGCTCGACAGGGGCGTGGACGGCTTCCGCATCGACGTCGCCTCGCTCCTGATCAAACAGGACGGCCTGCCCGACAAGGCGTCCCTGCCCGAGGGCGCTCCCGTGCCGGACAGCGACCGGCCCGAGGTGCACGAGATCTACCGCGCCTGGCGCCGGATCGCGGACACCTACGACGGGGACAGGGTCTTCGTGGGCGAGCTGTGGGTGCCTCCGGCCTCCCTGGCCCGCTACCTCCGCCCCGACGAGCTGCACACCGGCTTCAACTTCCCCTTCATGCAGGCGCCTTGGGACGCCTTCGCGCTGCGCTCGGTGATCGACGAGACGCTCGCGCTGCACGGCCCCGTCGGCGCCCCGGCCACCTGGGTCCTCGGCAACCACGACACCACCCGGCCCGCCACCCGTTACGGCCGGGCCGACACCTCGTACACCGAGCGGCGGCACGGCCTGCCCGTCGACCTCGACCTGGGGACCCGTCGCGCCCGAGCAGCGGCCCTGCTCACCTTCGCGCTGCCCGGCAGCGTCTACGTCTACCAGGGCGAGGAGCTGGGTCTGGCGGAGGTGGAGGACATTCCGCTCGCCCTGCGCCAGGACCCCACCCTCGGCCAGTCCGGGGGGACGGACCTGGGCCGCGACGGCTGCCGGGTGCCCCTGCCGTGGGACGGCGACGAGCCGCCGTTCGGTTTCAGCCCCGACGGCGCGGACGCCGAGCCGTGGCTGCCCCAGCCACCCGCCTGGAAGAGCTCCACCGTCGCCGCGCAGAGCGGAGCGGCGGACTCGACCCTGGAGCTGTACCGAGCCGGGCTGCACCTGCGCCGTACGCTGCCCGCCCTCGAAGACGGCGGCATGGAGTGGCTGCCGGCGTCCGACGGGGTCCTGGCGTTCACCCGGCCCGGCGGCTTCACCTGCGTCGTCAACCTCGCGCAGACCGACGTGGACCTGCCCGCCCACGACGAGGTGCTGCTGGCGAGCGGACCGTTGAACGGTGGCACCCTGCCCGCGGACTGCGCCGTGTGGCTGCGTACGAAGGAGGACACCGCCCGCTAGCCGCGCTCTTTCCCCCCGAGCAGAACAGGGGGCTCCACCCTCTCGGCGCTCACCTTCACATTCTCCGCACTCCCCTTTCTGATCGATTCGATCGCAATCGATCGATACGCTAGCGGCCAAAGGCGTACGGTGACGCCTCCGTACCGCTCCAGGGGGAGCCATGCGACACCATGTCGACCATCGCCACGACCGGGTACTCGAACTCGTCCGTGCACGCGGCAGCATCCGGGTCACCGAACTCGCGGCCGAGCTCGGTGTCTCCGCGGTGACCCTGCGGCGGGACGTGGACGCCCTCGCCGCCCAGGGCAAGGTGCAGCGCATGCACGGCGCGGTCGTCTGGCCGGGTGAGGCCCGCGCGGAGCAGCCGGACGCCGGTGGCCGGGTGATCGGCATGATCGTGCCGACGACCAGATACATCTTCGGCGACGTCGTCAGCGGGGCCCGCAAGGCCGTCGAGGCGCAGGGAGGCCGGCTGGTGCTCGGCGTGTCCGGGTACGTCGACAGCGAGGATCCGGTCCAGGCCGAGCACCTGCTGACCAGCGGCGCCGAGGGCCTGCTGGTGGCGCCCAGCTGGTTCGGCGGGGCGCCCGCCGACGGCCAGGAGGCGTGGCTGATGGCCTGCGAGGCGCCGACCGTGCTGGTGGAGCGTACGGCGCCGGCCGTCAATCCGGCGGCCCTGCTCGACCGGGTGCGCACCGACCGTGCGCACGGCGCGGCGCTGGCGGTGAGCCATTTCGCGTCCCTGGGCCATCGTTCGGTCGCCGCCGTGCTCCAGGACGGCCCGCACGCGGCGGGCATCACCGCCGGGTTCCTGAACGCGGCGCGGTCCATGGGCCTGGCGACCGTCCCGGGCTCGCCGTTCGTCCGCACCTCGATGGAGGAGTACGACGAGGTCGCCGAGTACCTCGTCGAGGCCGTCCGGCGGCACGGCGTCACGGCGGCCCTGGTGCACAGCGACGAGGACGCGATCGTGCTGGTGCCCCGGCTGCAGGCACGTGGCATCAGCGTTCCGGAGGACCTCGCGCTGATCGCGTACGAGGACGAGGTGGCCGCGCTCGCGGACGTACCGCTGACGGCGATCGCCCCGCCGAAGCAGGCGGTCGGCGAGCTGGCGGCGAAGCTGCTGCTCCAGCGGCTGGCCGAGCGGAGCGCGGGCCGGGAGCCGGAGCCGCGCCAACACATGGACCTGCTGCCGAAGTTGCGGGTCCGGGCCTCCTGTGGAGCCCTCCAGGGGTCCCCGGACGCCGGATGAGCTTGTTGATCGTGATGCGATCGTTTTGATTGTCTTGTGCGTTTGCTCTTGACGGTGATCGAGTTGGCGAAAAAGATGTGCCTCGTTCGCCTCTCTCCCCATCGAGGTTTCCGTAGGAGCCGTGCAATGCCGCGCAGTTCACGTTCGTTCCGTATAGCCGCCACCGCCGCCCTCGCCGCTCTCGGCCTGTTCGCCACCGCGTGCGGCGGCGGCGAGGGCTCGTCCGACGCCGCCTCGGACGGCAAGCCGGTCACCCTCACCTACTGGACCTGGACAGGTGGCGCGAAGGCCACGGTCGAGGAGTTCAACCGGACCCACAAGGACATCCAGGTCACGTTCACCGAGATCCCCGGTGGCGCGGAGGGCTACGGCAAGCTCGCCAACGGCGTGAAGGCGGGCAACGCGCCGGACGTGGCGACCATCGAGTACCAGATGGTCCCGGAGTTCGCGAGCCAGGGGAACCTCGTCGACCTGACGGAGCACGCGGGTGACACCGTCAAGGAGAAGTTCCCCAAGGCGATCCAGGACCTGGTGACCTTCGGCGGCAAGACCTGGACCGTTCCGTTCGACGCCGCGCCGCAGATCTACTACTACCGCACCGACCTGTTCAAGAAGTACGGCATCGAGGTCCCCACGACCTGGGACGAGTTCAGAGCCGCCGCCGAGAAGGTCAAGAAGGCGGACAAGAGCGTCCGTCTGGCCAACATGACCACGGCCGACCCCGCGCTGCTCGCGGCCCTCTCCTGGCAGGCCGGCGGCAAGTGGTTCAGCACCGAGGGCGACGCGTGGAAGCCCGGCGTCGACGACGCCGCGTCCAAGAAGGTCGCCGCGTACTGGGACGACCTGCGCAAGAACGACCTCGTGCAGTCCTACACCGGCTGGAGCCCGGAGGAGACCAAGGCACGGATCGAGGGCAAGACCCTCTCCATCCTCGGTGCCTCGTGGTCCGCGGCCGGCATGACGACCAACCTGCCGGACCTGAAGGGCAAGTGGGCCGCCGCGCCGATGCCGAACTGGGGCACCCCGGCCAGCGGCAACTACGGCGGCAGCTCCTACGGCGTGCTCAAGGGGAGCAAGAACGTCGAGGCCGCGGCCGAGTTCATCAAGTGGATCACCACCAACGGCGACGCGGTCAAGGCCCGGCTCAGTGACGCGTCGAAGCCCAGCAGCGCCCTGCCGGCCAACCCGGAGATGCGTGCCGTGGCGGCCGCGAAGTTCGACACCGCGTACTTCAACGGCCAGGACCTCTACAAGCTGGCCTCCGAGCAGGTCGACACCATCGTGCCCGGCTGGACCTGGGGCCCGAACCAGATGGACGTCTACACCGCCATCCAGGACGCGAGCGGCGCGTCCGGTTTCTCCGGCGGTGTCACCGCCGGCCAGGAGAAGGCCAGGACGGGCATCCAGGAGCGCGGTCTGAAGCTCGCCGAGTGACTCGGCGGGGCCCGGCCGGTTCCTGACCCCGGCCGGGCCCCGTCGCCCCCTCCCCGGACCCGCCGCGCCCACACGCCAAGGAGCACCCGTGGCAGCACCACTCGCGAAGGCCGCACCCCCGCCCACGGCCGGCAGCAGCCGGACCGGCGGCCCGCGCACCGGCCGCACCCGTCAAGGCAGTTCCCCGCTCAGGCGCAACCAGCGCGCCGCAGCCGCCCTGTTCGTCGTCCCGTTCTTCGTGCTCTTCGCCGCCATGACGGCGGCGCCCATCGTCTACGCGGTGTGGATGAGCCTGTTCACGGAGCAGTCGTCCGGGCTCGGCTTCGGCGGCACCGAGCGGATGTTCACGGGCGTCGAGAACTACGTCAGGGCGTTCTCGGACGCCGGCTTCCGCGCGTCGTTCCTGCACATCGCCACGTACTGCACGCTGTACATCCCGGTGATGATCGGCGGGGCGCTCACCCTCGCACTGCTGATCGACTCGGCCGTGGCGCGCGCCCGGCGCTTCTTCCAGCTCGCGCTCTTCCTGCCGCACGCCATCCCCGGGCTGATCGCCTCGATCCTGTGGATCTACCTCTACACCCCGGGGCTCAGCCCGGTGCTCGACTGGATCGAGGCGGGCGGGGGGTCGTGGGACTTCTTCAGCTCCGACCACGTGTTCTCGTCGATCGTGAACCTCACCGCCTGGCAGTGGATGGGGTACAACATGATCATCTTCTACGCCGCCCTGCAGGCCATCCCCCGCGAACTCATCGAGGCCGCGGACATCGACGGGGCCGGGCCGATCCGCACCGCGCTGCAGATCAAGGTGCCCATGATCGCCTCCGCGGTCGTGATGGCCGTGCTGTTCACCTGTGTCGGCGCCATCCAGCTGTTCACCGAGCCCAAGCTCCTCGGCCAGCGCGGCACCGCCGCCATCGACACCGAGTGGTCGCCCACCATGTACATCTGGAAAGCGGCCTTCCTCCAGCACGACTACGGCCTCGCCGCCGCCGCGTCCCTCCTGCTCGCCGCCCTCGGCGTCCTGCTCTCGTACCTCGTCACCACGATCGGAAACCGGTGGAAGGCGGCATGAGTACTCACACGGTCATCCAGGAACCCACGGCCGCCGACGCCCGCGCCGGCGCGCCGGCCACGGCGGTCGAGCGCCGCGAGCCCCGCCCGAAGCGCCCGGGCAGCCTGCTCTCCAAGGGCGTCGTCAACGGCGTGCTGCTCCTCGCCTCCTTCTACATGCTGATGCCGGTCAGCTGGCTGCTGTTCGCCGCCACCAAGGACCACGGCGACCTCTTCGCCAGCGACGGCTTCGCCTTCGCCGACTTCAACCTCTTCTCCAACCTGGCCGCGGTCTTCACCTTCAACGAGGGCATCTACCTGCGCTGGCTCGGCAACAGCGTCATCTACTCGGTGATCGGTTCGGCCGCCTCGACGCTGCTGTGCGTCGCCACCGGCTACGCCTTCGACAAGTACGAGTTCCGCGGGAAGGAGAAGCTGTTCGGGATCGTCCTCGGCGGCCTCCTCGTCCCCGCCACGGTGATCCAGCTGCCGATGTACCTGCTGGCATCCAAGGTCGGCCTGGTCAACACGTACTGGGCGCTGCTGCTGCCGGCGCTGGTCAACCCGTTCGGCGTCTACCTCGCCCGGGTCTTCTCCGAGGGGTACGTGCCCAATGAGGTGCTGGAGGCCGCCCGTGTGGACGGCGCCGGGGAACTGCGCACGTTCACGCGGATCGCGCTGCCGATGCTCTCGCCGGGCTTCATGACCATCTTCCTCTTCTCCTTCACCGGAAGCTGGAACAACTTCTTCGGCGCGCTGGTCATGCTCAACGACGACAAGCTCTACCCGGTCAACCTCGGCCTGTTCATGTGGAACAGCACCACTCAGCTGCAGCCCGAGTTCTACTCCCTCGTGATCACCGGCTCGCTGGTGGCCGTCGTCCCGCTCATCATCGCCTTCGTCTGCCTGCAGCGCTTCTGGCGCTCGGGCCTCACCGCGGGCGCGGTGAAGTGACCGTGCCCGTACCGGAAGGCTCCGTCCTGACCGACGACCACACGACCCCGGCGGCCCCCGCGCACCGCCCGCGCGCCCTGCTGGCCATGGGGGCCGGCATCCACGCCCAGCTCCTCGCCGAAGGCGCCCTCGACCGGCTGGCACGCGTCGCGGCCGTGGACACCGGCCGGTTCGTCAGCGACTTCGGCGACGCGGACCCGGTCGCGCTCGCCGACACGGAGGTGCTCTTCACCCACTGGGGCGCCCCGCGGCTCACCGCGGACGCGCTGCGCGCGATGCCCCGGCTGCGCGCCGTCATCCATGCCGCCGGGTCCGTCAAGCACCACGTCACGGAGGCCGTGTGGGAGCGCGGCATCGCCGTGTCCACCGCGGCCGGGGCCAACGCGCTGCCGGTCGCGGAGTTCACCCTCGCCACGATCCTCTTCTCCGGCAAGCGGATCCTCGACAGCGCGCGGGTCTACCGAGAGGCCCGCGCCGCGGTGCCCCTGCTGCCGTACTTCGAGGGCCACGGCAACCACCGCCGTACCGTCGGCATCGTCGGCGCGTCACGGGTCGGCCGCCGCGTGCTCCAGCTGTTGCGCCCCTTCGACTTCGAGGTCCTGCTGTACGACCCGTACGTGGAGCCGGAGGAGGCCGAGAGGCTCGGCGCCCGCTCCGTCGGGCTCGACGAGCTCGTGCGGCGCAGCAGTGTGGTCTCCATCCACGCTCCGCAACTCCCGGAGACGCGGCACATGTTCGACCGGCGGCGGCTGGCGCTGCTGCGGGACGGGGCCACGCTCGTCAACACCGCCCGCGGCTCTCTCGTCGACACCGAGGCGCTCACCGAGGAGCTGCTGGCCGGCCGGGTCCATGCCGTGCTCGACGTCACGGAGCCCGAGGTGCTGCCCCCCGGTTCGCCGCTCTACACGCTGCCCAACGTCCTGCTCACTCCGCACATCGCCGGTTCGCTCGGCAACGAGCTGGTGCGGATGGCCCATTGGGCGACCGATGAGGTGCAGCGCTACGCCGAGGGCCGGCCGCTCGCCCATGGCGTGGGCCCCGACGAGCAAGCCCGCTCGGCCTGACGACGACCGTTCCGGCCGGGCGGCCGCCGTCTGCCGCCGCCCGGCCCGAAGACCCCACAGGACCCGCCATGCACCAGCCGTACGACACCCGTTACGTCGAGGACCGCTCCCCCGGCCGTGGCCGGCTGGCGCCGCGGGCCGCCTTCACCTCGGACGCGCCAGGCATCGGCCTGGACGGCGAGTGGCGCTTCAGGGCCGCCGCCGGGCTCGGAGACCTCACCCCGGGCTTCGAGGGCCCTTCGTTCGACGACTCCGTCTGGGACCGGATGCCCGTACCGTCCTGCTGGCAGCTCCAGGGCGTCGGCTCCCCCGCGTACACGAACGTCACCTACCCCTTCCCGATCGACCCGCCTCGGGTGCCCGACGAGAACCCGACGGGCGAGTACCGCAGGGACTTCACGCTCCCCGACGGATGGCCCGCCGGACGCGACGTGCTGCGCTTCGACGGCGTCGACTCCTGCTTCGCGGTCTGGCTCAACGGAGTCCGGCTCGGTGACGGCAAGGGCAGCCGTGTCCCCACCGAGTTCGACGCGACGCGGGCGCTGCGCCCCGGGCGCAACGTCGTCGCCGTACGCGTCCACCAGTGGTCGGCCGGCAGCTATCTGGAGGACCAGGACATGTGGTGGCTGTCCGGGATCTTCCGTCCCGTACGACTGCTGTCCCGGCCCGAGGGCTGCGTCGAGGACTTCTTCGTCCACGCCGACTTCGACCACACCACCGGCACCGGCACCCTGTCCGTCGACACCTCGGGCCCGGCCAGGCTCTCCGTACCGGAGCTCGGCCTCGTCGACGCCGACCCCGCGGGCCCGCACACCTTCGCGGACGTCGAGCCGTGGAACGCCGAGCAGCCGCGGCTGTACGAGGGCGAACTGACCGCGGCGGGCGAGCGGATCCCGGTGCGGATCGGCTTCCGGCGGATCGTCGTCCAGGACGGCCTGCTGCAGGCCAACGGCCGTGCGCTGCTGCTGCGCGGGGTCAACCGGCACGAGTGGGATCCGGAGACCGGCCGGACGCTCTCGTACGAGACGATGCTCCGGGACGTGCTGCTCATGAAGCGGCACAACATCAACGCCGTGCGCACCAGCCACTATCCGCCGAGCAGCGACTTCCTCGATCTGTGCGACGTGTACGGGCTGTGGGTGGTCGACGAGTGCGACCTGGAGACCCACGGCTTCGAGCAGGTCGGCTGGCGCGGCAACCCGAGCGGCGACGAGCGGTGGCGGGAGGCCATGCTCGACCGGATGCGGCGGGTCGTCGAGCGCGACAAGAACCATCCGAGCATCCTCATGTGGTCGCTCGGCAACGAGAGCGGTACCGGAGAGAACCTCGCGGCGATGGCGGAGTGGGCCCGCACCCGCGACCCGTCGCGCCCTGTCCACTACGAGGGCGACGAGGACAGCGGGTACGTCGACGTCTACAGCCGGATGTACGCCGACCACGCGGAGACCGAACGGATCGGCCGGGGCGAGGAACCGCCGACGCGGGACCCGTCGCTCGACGCGCACCGGCGCGGCCTGCCGTTCATCCTGTGCGAGTACGCGCATGCCATGGGCAACGGGCCGGGCGGGCTGAGCGAGTACCAGCGTCTGTTCGAGACCTTTCCGCGGCTCCAGGGCGGCTTCGTCTGGGAGTGGATCGACCACGGCATCGCGCGGCGGACCGAGGACGGGCGGGTGTACCACGCCTACGGCGGCGACTTCGGGGAGCCGGTGCACGACGGCAACTTCGTCGCGGACGGACTGGTCCTCCCCGACCGCACCCCCTCCCCCGGACTCCTGGAGTACAAGAAGGTGATCGAGCCGGTCACGATCGGCTTCGGCGACGGGCGAGGCGTTGAGGTCCGCAACGGCCACGACTTCCGGGACACGTCCCACCTGCGCTTCCGCTGGTGGGCCGAGGACGACGGCGAACGGGTCGGGGAAGGCGTGCTGGACGTCCCGGTGCTCGCGCCCGGCGAGCGCTCGAGCCTCCCGCTGCCGGAGCTTGTGCCCCGGAAGGAGGCCGAGCGTGCCCTGACGGTCGTCGCCGAGCTCGCCGCTCCGGAGCTCTGGGCTCCGGCGGGCCACGAGATCGCCTGGGGCCAGAGCGTCCTCGCCCCCGCAGCGTCGGCCCCGGAACCTGACCGCGCTCTCCCGGCGGCATCGGGCGCCGGAGGCCGGGTCACCCTCGGACCTGCCGTGTTCGACGCCTTCGACGGGCGGCTCCGCGCCGTCGGGGGGCTCGATGTCGGAGCGCTCCGGCTGGACCTGTGGCGGGCGCCGACCGACAACGACCTGCTCGGCGACCGGGTCGCCGACCGCTGGCGCGCCGCCGGCCTGCACCGGCTCACCACCAAGGTGCTCGGCGTCCGGGCGACGGACGAGGGGCTGACGGTCCGCACGCGGACGGCGCCCGCGGGGGCCGACCACGCCGTGCTCGCCACCTATCGCTGGCGCTCGGACGGCCGGGGGCTCTGGCTGGACGCCGACATCGCTCCCGAGGGTGCGTGGCCGTGCCCGCTGCCCAGGGTCGGCCTCGCCTTCTCGCTGCCGGGCTGGATCGACACGGTCGACTGGTACGGCCTCGGGCCCGGGGAGGCGTACCGGGACACGACCGCCGCGGCGCGGCTCGGCCGCTACCGGCACACGGTCGACGAGCTGCAGACTCCTTACGTGCGCCCGCAGGAGAACGGCAACCGGCGGGCGGTCCGCCGGGCCCTGCTCACCGGGGCGGGCGGCGGACTGCTGATCGGCGGCCTCCCCTCGTACGACCTCACGGTCCGCCGCTGGACGAGCGCGGACCTGGAGGCCGCGCGGCACACCACCGACCTCGTGCCCGGCGACCGGGTGCACGTCCATCTCGACGTGGCGCACCACGGCATCGGGACCGCGTCCTGCGGTCCGGGGCCGCTGCCGCAGCACACGTCGGGCGCCGGACCCGTCGCGCTCCGACTGGTCCTCCGTCCGCGCTGAGCGGCGCCCGGCAGTACCGCCCGCCCGCCGCGAGGGGGCGGCCCGTCCGTCCCCCTCGCCCCGCCCCGTCCGATCCGGAGGAAACCCATGCCCGTTGCCGTTCGCCGCCGCGTCCTCGTCGTCGGCATCGACGGAGTCCGCCTCGACACGCTGAGCCGGCTCGACACCCCCCACCTGGACGCACTCGCGGCGGCCGGGTTCCTCGCACCGGTCGTGGTCGAGCCTGGTACCCCGACGATGTCGGGGCCGTGCTGGGCGACGATCGTGACCGGGGTGACGGTGGACAAGCACGCCGTCTGGAGCAACGACTTCAGCGGCAACCGCCTCGCCGTCTTCCCCGACTTCACGACCCGGCTGCGCGACGCGGGCCGGCGCACCTTCGTGGCCGCCGCCTGGGAACCGCTGGTGACGGTGGCGAACGGCGGTCCCCTCTTCCGCGGCCCCGGCCGGGTGAGCCACATCGCCCCGGCCGCCGACGACTGCGAGGGCTGGGAGGAGGCCGACGAGCTGATCACCGCCGACGCCGTGCGGGTGCTCGCCGCGTACGACCCCGAGGCGTCCTTCGTCTATCTGGGCGCGGTCGACGAGACGGCCCACATCCTCGGCTGCGGAGAGGAGTACGAGCGGGCGATCGTCCGTGCCGACGAGCGGCTCGGACGTCTGCTCGCCGCGGTCCGTGGCCGGGCCACCTACGCCGAGGAGGCCTGGACCGTCGTCGTCGTCACGGATCACGGCCACCGCGACGAGGGTGGTCACGGCGGCCGTTCCGAGCTGGAGCGCACCGCCTGGATCGCGTGCGCCGGCCCGGACGTCCCGGTCGGCGCTCGGGTGGGCGTCCTGCGCCACCAGGACGTCGCCGCCCAGGTGTTCGCGTCGCTCGACGTTCCCGCGGACTCGCACTGGACCCTGGACGGACGTCCGTTCGCCGCCCGGCCGCAGGCCGTCCTGCTGGACATGGACGGCACCCTCGTCGACACCGAGGCCCTGTGGTGGCGTACCGCGCGGGAGGTGGCGGAGGGGATCGGGCACCGGCTGACCGACGCGGACACCTCCGAGGTGGTGGGTCGCTGCGTGGCGGACACGGCGGTCCATCTGTGGCGGGTCTCGGGCACCGAGCGCCCGCTCGATGCCCTGGTCGCCGAGTTGGACGCCCGTTTCCTCGCGGCGGTCGAGGAGGAGACCACCGTGCTCCCCGGCGCCGGGGAACTCCTCGGCACACTGCGGGACCTGGGCATCCCGACGGCGCTCGTCACCGCCTCGCCCCGGCCCGTCGTGGAGTCGGTGCTCAAGCTGCTCGGCGCCGAGTCGTTCCAGGTGACGGTGACCGCGGACGACACGGACCGGACGAAGCCGCATCCCGAGCCGTATCTGGCCGCGGCCCGGGCGCTGGGCGTCGATCCGGCGGGCTGTCTGGCGGTGGAGGACAGTCCGGCGGGCATCGCCGCGGCGGAGGCGGCGGGTTGTCGGGTCGCCGCCGTCCCCTCCCTCGTGCCGGTCGACGCGGGCCCCGGCCGACGGGTCCTGACCGGCCTCCAGGAGCTGGTGGAGCTCCTGGAGGCCGGCCGGGCGGACCTCGGGCCGCTGTGACGGGCAGGGCGCGGTCGGGTCCGGCCGTGGGGAGGTCCCTCCCGGTCAGCCGAGCCTGACGGTGATGCGCTGTGTGGCGCCGAAGGTGCCGCTGAGGACGCCGAACGTGAGGGTCAGCGAGGCGCCGGTGGCCGTGGCGGTGACCGTGGACGGCTTGGAGACCACGGAGGCCACGGCCCGGTTCCAGGTGAGGGTGAGACCGGTCTGCATGCGCATCGGGTCGCTGACGCAGATGACCGCGGTGCCGTCGCTCTTCTCGGAGATCATGACGGAGCAGGGCGCGCTCGCCGTGAGGGCCCCGGCCGTGCCGCCGAACCAGAAGTTGACGCCGGTGAAGCCGAGCGAGGGCACGCGCACGCCCTGCTGGTCGTCGGTGTTGGCGAGGATCCGCAGCCAGCCGGTGTCGGCGGCGCGCGCCGCCGTCCGCGTGGTGCTCGCACCGGGCATCAGGATGTACGCGTAGGTCGCGTCCGCCGGGTCGGTGCCGTGGTCGGCCCACAGGGTGAGGTACCGGCGGGTGATCGGGGTGGTGGCCATGGACCGGTTGATGTCGCTCCACCGGCCGGTGCGCTGCTCGCGCAGCGCCTTGACCGTCGCGCCGCCGGGGAAGACGTATCCGCCCATGCCGCCGATGTGCGCCCAGCCGGCCCCGGTCAGCGTCTGCGACCAGGGGTGGGCGACGGGCTTCACCGTGCCGTCGACGGTGAGGGCGTGGGCGCCGTCGGGTCCGAGGTTGCGGTTCTCGATGACGGACTCGACCGCGGCGCCGTCGGTGCAGGTGATGCCCGCGCCCAGGCAGACGAGGGAGTCGTCCAGGCAGAACCAGGACTTCTTCGCCATCAACGTGCTCTGCAGGCCCCTGAGGTACTGGCCGACGGCGGCCCGGGCGCCGTCGGTGGCGCCTCCCACCCAGTTGACGTCCGGCTTGGCCGCGCCCCAGTCGCCGCCCGCGCCGTCCGCGAGCACGATGCGCGACGTGGTGGTGCCGGGCAGCCGGTAGGGGTCGACGGTGGGCCAGAAGGCGTCGCTGTACTGCCCGTTGGCGTAGGTGTCGCCCCACCAGTAGAGCATTCCCGACCCGGTGTGCCAGCCGCGCAGGTTCTCGCCGTTGCCGGTCTCGTAGTGCGTGACGCGCTTGTTGGCCATGCTGATCGACGCGGCCCAGCCGGGACGGCGGTGGGTGGCCCGCGCCATGGACGGGAAGAGGCGGTGCCCGGTGGGTTCGGCGATCGCCGAGACGGAGGAGTCGTCCGCCACGGACTTCAGCCGCGCGAGGCCGACCAGGCTGAGGACCGGGTCGTTCAACGGATCGCTGTAGTAGTCGCGCTGGATCCAGCCCTTGACCAGGCCCCGCCAGCGCGCGTTCTCGGCGGCGCTCGCGCCCTGCCCGAGCAGTACGACGGAGGCGAGGATGCTGTGGCCGCGCAGGTGGTCGTCGGCCTGGACCCGCTGGGGGTCGGTGGCGGAGACGCCACGGCTCATGCCGCGCCCGGAGACGCCGTCCATGACGAGCCCGTTGTAGAGGAACGGGGCCCAGGCGTTCTCGACCGCGTCGAGGACGATCTGCCGCTTCGGGTCGGTGACCGCCCAGCTCGACCCGGCGAGCAGCGCGAAGAGCATGCCGAGGCCGCCGAGCATGACCGCGCCGTACGTGCCGGCGTAGGGGACGGAGGTGTGCTGGATGAAGGACCCGTCGGCGTGGAGCCCGTCGCCGGAGGTGACGTACGGGAAGACGGGCGAGAGCGCGTTGCGGGCCAGGGTGATCTTGGCGGAGCTGCCGCCGACGACTCCGCGCAGCGCGAGGACACGGCAGAGGTCGACGCGGTTGGCCCCGGTGCTGGTGCCGGTGTAGCTCGCGACGGCCGCATCGGGAACGAAGTGGTCGACGGCACGGCAGTAGTTCGCGATCTGCGTGGCCGTCAGCTGGTCGTACATGAGCACGCAGGTGTCGAGGAGCGCCTGTGGCGCGCCGATCTGCCAGTTGTACCAGTTGCCGTAGCGGGGCTGGCCCTCGTGGTAGATCCGGGCGTACATGTGGTCGAGGCCGGTGACGATGTCGGAGGCGAGCCCCGCGTCGCCGGTCAGGCCGGTGCCCGGCTGGCGGTAGGCCTGGGCCATGGTGAGCAGCCGGGAGTAGTTCTCGTTCATCTTCGCCGAGTAGCCGTACGACTCCTGGTCGGTGTCGGGCTCCGGGTCGGTCCACACCGCGTCGGGCCACAGGGACCCGGTGGCCGGAACCATGCTCGCGCGGAGCTCGGCGGCGCGGGCGCCGAGCTCGGCCAGCTTCGTCCGGAACGGCTCGGCGGTGGGGCTGAAGCCCTCACCGAGCACCAGGGTGCGCCACTTGGCGCGCAGGGCGCTGAACTCGTCGGCGGCCAGGGCCTGTCCGGTGAGCGGCGGACTCCCGGCGAAGCCGACGGCGAGCGCCGTACCGCCGGTCGCCGAGAGGAAGGTGCGGCGGGACCAGGATCGCGTCATTGCGGTCTCCTGCTGGGTGAGGGGGACACTTCTCAGTCATGGCTGGCCGGTTTTAGCACGCAGACGCTCAAACGATCCAGACTGATGACGACGTTGATCGTTTCGATCGCTTCTGGAGAGGCGGGCCTAGGGGGTGCCCCGGCATGGTCCACAAGACACCCCTAGGAAGTGGCGTCGTTCGCGAAGCGGTCGCGCAGCTCGCGCTTGAGGATCTTGCCGCTGGCGTTGCGCGGGAGGGCGTCCACGAAGAGGGTCTTCTTCGGGGCCTTGAAGTGGGCGAGCCTCTCCCGGGCGTGGGCCGTCAGCTCCGCCTCGGTGGTACCGGTCGCCTCGGGCCGCAGGACGACCACCGCCGTGATCGCCTCGATCCAGCGGTCGTCGGGGAGGCCCACGACGGCGACCTCGGCCACGGCGGGGTGCGTGTACAGGGCGTCCTCGACCTGCCGGGAGGCGACCAGCACGCCCCCGGAGTTGATGACGTCCTTCACCCGGTCCACCACGGTGTAGTAGCCCTCGGCATCACGCACCGCGAGGTCGCCGGAGCGGAACCAGCCGCCGCGGAAGGCCTCCTTCGTCTCGTCGGGCTTGTCCCAGTAGCCGTCGCACAACTGCGGCGAGCGGTAGACGATCTCGCCGGGCGTGCCGTCGGGGACCTCGATGCCGTGCTCGTCGACGACCCTCGCCTCGACGTGGCGGACGGGCCGGCCGCAGGAGTCCATGCGGCCCTCGTGTTCGTCCGGGCCGAGGACGGTGGCGAGCGGGCCGATCTCGGACTGGCCGAAGCAGTTGTAGAAGCGCAGCCCGGGCAGCCGCTCGCGCAGCCGTTCCAGGACGGGCACGGGCATGATCGAGGCTCCGTAGTACGCCTTGCGCAGACCGGAGAGGTCGCGGCCGGCGAACTCCGGGTGGTTCGACAGACCGATCCACACGGTCGGCGGGGCGAAGAGGCTGTCGGCGCGGCCCGCCTCGATCAGGTCGAACAGGACCTTCGGATCCGGCCCGTCGACGAGGGTGTTCTCCGCGCCGACGGCGAGGTACGGCAGCAGGAAGACGTGCATCTGCGCCGAGTGGTAGAGCGGCAGCGAGTGGACCGGCCGGTCGTCCGCGCGCAGGTCCAGGGCCTCGATGGCGCTGGCGTACTCGTGGACGAGCGCCCGGTGCGTCATCCGCGCGCCCTTGGGCAGCGCCGTCGTGCCGGAGGTGTAGAGCAGCTGGACGTACTCACGGGCGTCGCGGTCGGCGTCGTACGTGTCGGGCTCGGCGAGCGCGGCGAGGAAGGAGTCCTCGGTGTCCCGCAGGGCCCGTACGGGCACATCGGCGGGGACCTGTCCGGCGAGCGCGGGATCGGCGAGGACGAGCGAGCTCCCGGACTGGCGCAGGATGTAGTCGAGGTCGGCGCCGGTGAGGTGGTGGTTGACCGGGACGTGGATCAGGTCCGCGCGCGAACAGGCCAGGAAGGCGATCAGGTACGCGTCGGAGTTGTGGCCGTAGGTCGCGACGCGGGCGCGTTCCCGGAGCCCGTAGCGCCCCCGCAGCACGGCGGCCGCGGTGCTCACGGCCGCGTCCAGTTCCGCGTAGGTCCAGGACCGGTCCGCGTACCGTACGGCGATCCGCTCGGGGGTGCGCTGGGCGCTGGCGCGCAGGACGCCGTCGACGGTGCGGCTGAGGAGTCGTTCCATGACCGGATCCTCGGCGGACCGGGGTGACGGGTCAAGTACCGGTTCGGGCCCCGGCCCTCGCCCGGTGGGTCAGGGGCTGAACGACAGGAAGATGAAGGCGGCGAAGATCGACAGGTGCACGCCGCCCTGGAGCAGGGTGGCCCGCCCGGGCACGACGGTCAGGGCGCTGACGACGGCCGTGAGCACGAGCAGCACCATGTGCACCGCGCCGAGGCCGAGGACCAGCGGCCCGGAGAGCCAGATGGAGGCGAGCGCGATCGCCGGGATCGTCAGGCCGATGCTGGCGATGGCGGAGCCGTACGCCAGGTTGAGGCTGGTCTGCATGCGGTCCCTGCGCGCGGCGCGGACGGCTGCGAGGGTCTCCGGGAGCAGCACCATCAGGGCGATGATCACGCCGACGACGGCCTTGGGCAGGCCGGCGGACTCGACGCCGTCCTCGATGGTCGGCGAGATGAGCTTGGCGAGGCCTACGACGGCGACGAGCGCCAGGAGGAGGAGGCCGAGGCTGGCCCAGGTCTGCCGGTCGGTCGGCGGGTCGGCGTGCTCGTCCTCGGACCCGGCGCCCGCGCGGTCCTCCCGGGGGACCGGCAGGAAGTAGTCGCGGTGACGGACGGTCTGGACGGCGACGAACACCCCGTAGAGACAGAGGGAGGCGACGGCGGCGAACGCCAGCTGCGCCCCGGAGAACTCCGGGCCGGCATGGCTCGTCGTGAAGGACGGCAGGACGAGGGTCATGGTCGCGAGGGTGCAGACGGTGGCCAGGGCGCCGCCCGAACCTTCGGCGTTGAAGACGGCGACACGGTTGCGCAGCGCTCCGACGAGCAGCGAGAGGCCCACGATGCCGTTGCATGTGATCATGACGGCGGCGAAGACGGTGTCCCGCGCGTACGTGGAGGTCTTCTCGCCGCCGCCCGCCATGAGGGTGACGATCAGTCCGACCTCGATGACCGTGACGGCGACGGCGAGGACGAGCGACCCGAAGGGTTCGCCGACGCGATGGGCGACGACCTCCGCGTGATGCACGGCGGCGAGGACGGCGGCGATCAGACAGACGGCCGCGATGCCGACGGCGAAGCCCGCCAGACCCCGTCCCCAAGTCAGTCCGAGGTCGACGGCCGCCACGACCGGTCCCCATGTCGTCCACTGTCGCGCCAGGCCTGCCGTGCTCGAACTCATGATCAGCATCCTGCCACAAAGCGGCATTCGCCCGAGTTGCGCGGTCGGCCGTCAGGGTGCCCGGGGCGGCCGGCGCGGGCATCCCCGAGGGGCCTCAGAGCGCGCGCTCGTGCCCTTCCCAGTACGGCTCCCTGAGCCTGCGCTTGTAGAGCTTGCCGTTCGGGTCGCGGGGCATCGCGGCGATGAAGTCGACCGACTTGGGGCGCTTGAAGCCGGCGAGGCGCTCCGCGCAGTGCGCGAGGATGGCGGCGGCGAGCGCCTCCCCCGCCTCGTGACCCTCGGCCGGTTCGACGACGGCCTTGACCTCCTCGCCCCAGTCGGCGTGCGGGATGCCGAAGGCGGCGGCGTCGGCGACCGCCGGGTGGGTCAGGAGGGCCGACTCGATCTCGGCGGGGTAGACGTTCACCCCGCCCGAGATGATCATGTCGATCTTGCGGTCGCGGAGGAAGAGGTAGCCGTCCTCGTCGAGGACGCCCAGGTCGCCGACCGTGAAGAAGTCGCCGATCCGGTTCTTCGCCGTCTTCTCCTTGTCCTTGTGGTACGCGAATCCGCCCGTGGACATCTTCATGTAGACCGTGCCGAGTTCACCGGGCGGGAGCCGGTTGCCGTCGTCGTCGAAGACCGCCAGCTCGCTGATGGGCCAGGCCTTGCCGACGGTGCCCGGTTTCTTCAGCCACTCCTCGGCGGTGGCGAAAGCGCCGCCGCCCTCGCTCGCCGCGTAGTACTCCTCCACGCAGCCGCCCCACCAGTCGATCATCGCCCGCTTGACGTGGTCGGGGCAGGGCGCGGCGCCGTGGATGGCGTGCCGCATCGAGGAGACGTCGTACCGGCTCCGTACGTCCTCGGGGAGCGCGAGGAGCCGGTGGAACTGGGTGGGGACCATGTGGGTGTGGGTGCAGGCGTGCGCGTCGATGAGCCGCAGCATCTCCTCGGGGGTCCATTTGTCCATCAGGACGAGCGGATGGCCGATGTGCAGGGCCGCGCTCGCGAACTGGAGCACGGCGGTGTGGTAGAGCGGCGAGCAGACGAGGTGGACGTTGTCGTCGAAGGGCCGGATCCCGAAGATGCCGAGGAAGCCGCCGAGGTAGGTCTCCTCCGGGAGCTTGCCGGGCAGCGGGCGGCGGATGCCGCGCGGTCGGCCGGTGGTGCCGGAGGTGTAGTTCATGACCCAGCCGAGGGTGCGGTCCTCGGGTGCGGACTCCGGGAAGCCGTTGAGGAGTTCGGCGTACGGGCGGAAGCCGGGGATCTCGCCGACGGCGTGCCGGTGGGTGGCCGGCAGTCCGGCCTCGTCGGCGGCGGCCGTCGCGGCGGCGGCGAACCGCTCGTGGGCGAGGAGCACCTTGGCGCCGGAGTCGGCGACGATCCAGGCGATCTCGGGGCCGACCAGGTGGTGGTTGACGGGGACGAGATAGAACCCGGCCTGGGTGGCGGCGAGATGGGCGACGAGGAACTCGACGCCGTTGGGCAGGACGACGGCGAAGGCGTCGCCGCGTTCCAGGCCCGCCGCGCGCAGCCCGTGCACGAGCCGGTTGGCGTGTGCGTGCAGCCGTCCGGCGGTCCACTCCTCGCCGTCGGGGGCGATCAGCACCGTTCGGGAGGGGTCGGCGGCGGCCTGGGACCAGAAGCCGTTGGGATCACCCATCATGCGCTCCTTCCGGCGATGCGGTTGATGCGGTCCACGGCCCGTTCGAAGCCGCGGGTGAGCTCGTCGAAGACCTGCTGGACGCTGCGTTCGGCGTTCATCCGGCCGACGATCTGTCCGACCGGCGTGCCGAGCAGCGGCCCGACCTCGTACTTCTGGATACGGGAGACGGCCTCGGCGACCAGCAGCCCCTGGAGGGGCATGGGGAGCGTGCCGGGGCCGGCCGGGTCGTCCCAGGCGTCGGTCCACTCGGTGCGCAGCTGGCGGGCGGGCTTGCCGGTGAGGGCGCGGGAGCGGACGGTGTCGCCGGATCCCGCGGCGAGGAGCTTGGCGGTGAGCGCGCGGGAGTGGAGCTCGGCCTCGGTGGTGGTGAGCCAGAGGGAGCCGAGCCAGACGCCCTGGGCGCCGAGGGCGAGTCCGGCGGCGATCTGTTCGCCGCTGCCGATGCCGCCGGCGGCGAGCACGGGCAGCGGGGAGACGGCGTCGACCACCTCGGGGGTGAGGACCATGGAGGCGATCTCGCCGGTGTGGCCGCCGGCCTCGTAGCCCTGGGCGACGACGATGTCGATGCCGGCCTCGGCGTGGTGGCGGGCGTGCCGGGCGCTGCCGGCCAACGCCGCGACCAGCACGTCGTGGTCGTGGGCGCGCCGGACCACGTCGGGGGGCGGGGAGCCGAGGGCGTTGGCGAGGAGCTTGATGGGATAGTCGAAGGCGACGTCGAGCTGGTCGCGTGCGACCTGCTCCATCCAGCCGGTGATGCGCCAGCCGGAGGCCTCGCCCTCGGCGAGTTCGGGGACGCCGTGCTTGGCGAGGGTCGTCCGGACGAACTCGCGGTGCCCCTCCTGGATCATCGCCTCGACGTCGGCCTCGCTCACGCCCTCGACCTTCTTCGCGGGCATGACGACGTCGAGGCCGTAGGGCAGGCCGTCGGTGTGGTCCTGCATCCAGTCGAGGTCGCGCGCGAGGTCGTCGGGGGCCGTGTAGCGCACGGCGCCGAGGACGCCGAGCCCACCGGCTCTGGTGAGGGCGGCGGCCACCGCGGGGAAGGGCGTGAAGCCGAAGATGGCGTGCTCGATTCCCAGTTTCTGGCTCAGCTCCGTCTTCATGGGCGGCAGGATGCCGCAGCGGATCGGCCGAGGGAAGAGATTTTCTGATGCAGTGTCAGATTCTTTGTGGCGCCGCCCGCTTCCTTGACCCGCACCCACCCCGGTAAGAAAGTTTCAGACGTTGCGCGTGTGACCGAAGGATTCTTTCAGTGGCGTGGGAGAGGGTAGGGATGGCGGAGGAATCGGCAGGCAGCGCGGGTGCGGGTACGGGTGATGTGGCGGGTGCGGGTGCCGGTGCGGGCGATGTGGCGGGTGCGGTCGCTGGTGCGGGCGATGTGGATGTGGTCGCTGCGGGCCGGCGCATGGATCGCCGGGCCTTCGGCGGTCGGCTGCTCGCCCTGGGAGGTGCGGTGATGGTCGGCTCGTTCCCGGGGGCCGCCGCGGCCTCCACGCCCCGGGGCGGAGGCCGCACCACGCTGCGGCGGGGGTCCGCCGAGCGGGCCGGGCTGCTGCCCGACCAGCTGGACCTGCTGGTCGCCGACGCCGAGGCCTTCCTCGGGCCCTCTCCCCGGCACCCTTGGTACGCGGGCGCCGTGCTGCTCGCCGGGCGGGGCGGGACGGTCGCGCTGCACCGGCCGATCGGGCATGCCGTGCGGTACGCGGCGTACGACGAGACGACGGACACCGGCGTCGAGCTGCCGGCGGACCAGCGGATCCCGATGGCCGAGGACACGGTCTTCGACCTGGCCTCGGTCTCCAAGCTCTTCACCTCGATCCTGGCCGTGCAGCAGATCGAGCGCGGGGCGCTGGAGCTCGAAGCGAGGGTCACGGCGTATCTGCCGGAGTTCGGGGGCGGCGGGAAGCAGGACATCACCGTCCGTCAGCTGCTCACCCACACCTCGGGTTTCCGCGCCTGGATCCCGCTCTACAAGGAGCCGACGCGGGAGGGGAAGCTGCGCCTGCTGTGGCAGGAGGTACCGGCCAACGCGCCCGGCACCCGCTATCTGTACTCCGACCTGAACCTGATCACGCTCCAGCTGATCCTGGAGGAGATCACCGGTCGCACTCTGGACGCCCTGCTCCGGAACGAGATCACCGCTCCCCTCGGGATGCACCGCACACGTTTCAATCCCCCGCTCTCCTGGCGGCCGAAGATCGCGGCCACCGAGGACGCCCGGCAGCCCTGGTCGGGGCTCGACCGGGGCATGGTGTGGGGCGAGGTCCACGACGAGAACGCGTACGGCCTGGGCGGGGTCGCCGGGCACGCGGGCGTGTTCTCCTGCGCCTGGGACCTCGCCGTCCTCGCCCGTACGCTCCTCAACGGCGGTGCGTACGGCCGCGCGCGGATCCTGGCCCCCGAGTCCGTGGAGCTGATGTTCACGGACTTCAACACCGCCTTCCCCGGCGACGAGCACGGCCTCGGCTTCGAGCTCTACCAGCACTGGTACATGGGCGCGATGGCGACCCCGCGCTCGGCGGGGCACACCGGGTTCACCGGGACGAGCCTGGTCCTCGACCCGACCACCGACGCGTTCCTCGTCGTCCTCGGCAACTCGGTCCACCCGGTCCGTTCGTGGCGCTCCGGCTCGGCGCCGCGCGTCGCCGCCGCCGACCGCCTGGCGCGCGCGGTACCGGTCCGCCCGGTACGCGGCCGGACCTCGTGGTTCTCCGGCATGGCGAGCGCGACGCACTCGACGCTGACCCTGCCGCCGGTGCCGGGCGCGGCCCGGCTGGAGTGCGCGCTGTGGTGGGACACCGAGCCGTCCGTGGACGCCGCCCGTCTGGAGGCCTCCACGGACGGGGGCGCGAGCTGGGCGCCGGTGCCGTTCACCACCGTACGCACGGGGCAGGAGCCGCAGCCGCGCCCGGCGGGCTCGGTGAGCGGCTGGTCGGGGCGGGTCTGGCACCGGGCGACGGCGGATCTTCCGCCGGGCGCGGGCGCCGCGGCAGGTGTCGGCGCCGAGACCGGAACCGTGGTCCTGCGGTGGCGGTACACGACGGACCAGCGGTACGTCGGGCGTGGGGTGTACGTGGATTCCGTACGGGTCCTCGACGCCTCGGGGCGCCTCCTGTTCGACGACGCGCGACCGGCGGACGCGTCCCGGGTCGAGGCCGTGGGCTGGACGGCGTCGGCGGACTGAGCCGTGGGCTGGACGCCGTCGGCGGACTGAACCGAAGCCGAGCCCGGTCAGGCGCCCGTGCCCGCCGCCTCCCGCAGGGCGGCGAGGACCGGGCTGATGAGAGGGTGGTGCTCGGCTCCCCGGCGGACCGCCGCGAAGACGCGGCGGGTGGGGGCCACGCCGTCCACCGGTCTGATCGCCACCTCGTCCAGGGCGGTGCCGCGCAGCGCGGACCGTGGGACGAGCGCGACCCCCGCGCCCGCCGAGGCGAGGGCGACGACCGCGCGGAAGTCGTCGGAGGAGTGCTCCAGACGAGGCTCAAAACCGGCGTACTCGCAGGCCAGGACGGTCACGTCATGGCACGGGTTGCCGGCGGACTGGCCGATCCAGGCGTCCTTGGCGAGATCGGCCAGGGCCACCTGATCGCCCTCCGCCAGGGGGTGGCCGAGCGGCAGGACGGCGTCGAAGGGCTCCGCGTACAGCGGCACCCGGGTCAGCCGGGCGTCGTCCTCCCCGGGCGCGCCCCGGTACTCGACGGCGACGGCCGCGTCGACCTGTCGGTCCAGGACCATCAGCAGGCTCTCGTCGCCCTCCGCGTCCCGCACACGGACCCGGATGCCCGGTGCGGTGCGGGCCAGGCCGCTGATGGCGGGGGCGACGACGAGGCCGATGCCGGTGGCGAAGGCCGCGACGGTGACCGTCCCGGCCTCGCCCGATCCGTACGCGGCGAGCTCGGACTCGGCGCGCTCCAACTGGGCGAGGACCGCGTTGGCATGGCTGAGCAGGATCTCGCCGGCCGGGGTGAGCCGGGCCCCACGCGCGTTGCGCTCGACGAGCCGGTGGCCGGTCTCCTGTTCCAGGGCGGCGAGCTGCTGCGAGACGGCGGAAGGGGTGAGATACAGCGCGGCGGCAGCCGCCGTGACCGTGCGGTGGTCGGCCACCGCTCGGAGGATGTGCAGCCGCCGCGCTTCGATCATGCCCCTAGTCTCGCAGGGCGGCGCGCGCGTCGACGAACGCGTCCACAGCCCGGTTCACATCATCCGACGAATGCGCCGCCGAGAGCTGGACGCGGATGCGTGCCTGGCCCTGCGGGACGACCGGGTACGAGAAGCCGATCACGTACACGCCGCGCTCCAGGAGCAGCTCCGCCATGCGGCCCGCCTCCGAGGCGTCGCCGATCATCACGGGGGCGATGGCGTGGTCGCCGGGGAGGATGTCGAAGCCCTCGGCGGTCATCCGGGTGCGGAACAGCTCGGTGTTGGCCCGCAGCCGCTCGCGCAGGTCACCGGCCGACTCCAGCAGGTCGAGGACCTTGAGCGAGGCGGCGGCGATGACCGGGGCGAGGGTGTTGGAGAAGAGGTACGGGCGGGAACGCTGGCGCAGCAGGGCGACGATCTCGGCGCGGGCGGCGACGTAGCCGCCGGAGGCGCCGCCGAGGGCCTTGCCGAGGGTGCCGGTGATGACGTCGACACGGTCCATGACGCCGTGCAACTCGGGCGTGCCGCGGCCGCCGGGGCCGACGAAGCCCACGGCGTGGGAGTCGTCGACCATGACCATGGCGTCGTAGCGCTCGGCCAGGTCGCAGATCTCGCCGAGCGGGGCGACGTAGCCGTCCATGGAGAAGACGCCGTCGGTGACGATCAGCTTGCGCCGGGCGCCGCCCTCGGTGGCCTCCTTGAGCTGCTGCTCCAGGTCGGCCATGTCGCGGTTGGCGTAGCGGAAGCGGCGGGCCTTGGAGAGGCGGATGCCGTCGATGATCGAGGCGTGGTTGAGGGCGTCGGAGATGACCGCGTCCTCGGCGCCGAGCAGGGTCTCGAAGACGCCGCCGTTGGCGTCGAAGCACGAGGAGTAGAGGATCGTGTCCTCCTGGCCGAGGAAGGAGGACAGCCGGGCCTCCAGCTCCTTGTGCACCTCCTGCGTACCGCAGATGAAGCGCACGGACGCCATGCCGTAGCCCCAGCGGTCCAGCGCCTCGTGGGCGGCGGTGACGACCTCGGGGTGGTCGGCGAGCCCGAGGTAGTTGTTGGCGCAGAAGTTCAGCACCTCTCCGGGCTGCCCGCCGGCGGTGACGGCGACCGTCGCGGACTGGGGGGTGCCGATGACGCGCTCGGGCTTGTGCAGCCCGGCGGCGCGGATCTCGTCGAGGGTGGTGCGGATGTCGTCGCGTACGGAGTCGAACATGGTGGGTTCCTGGGTTCCTTAGAGAAGATCGGACGCGAGGAGAACGGGCGCGGAGGGGACGGGCGCGGAGGGGACGGCCGGTCAGCGGGGGGACGGCCGGTCAGCGGGGGGACGGCCGGTCAGACAGTCCAGTCGAGGATGATCTTGCCGCCCTTACCGGACGCGGCGTCGTCGAAGGCGGCCTCGAAGTCGGTGTACGCGTACCGGCCGGTGATCACCGGGGCGAGGTCCAGTCCGCCCTCCAGGAGGACGGACATCGCGTACCAGGTCTCGAACATCTCGCGGCCGTAGATGCCCTTGATGGTGATCATGGACGTGACGATCTTCGCCCAGTCGACGGCGAAGTCCTCGGCGGGCAGGCCCAGCATGGCGATCTTGCCGCCGTTGGTCATGTTCGCGACCATGTCGCGCATCGCGCGCGGGTTGCCGGACATCTCCAGGCCGACGTCGAAGCCCTCCTTGAGGCCCAGCGTGCGCTGGCCGTCGGCGATCGTCTGCTCGCCGACGTTCAGCGCGAGCGAGACGCCCGCCTTGCGGGCGAGGTCGAGGCGCTCCTCGCTGACGTCGGTGATCACGACGTGGCGGGCACCGGCGTGCTTGGCGACCGCGGCGGCCATGATGCCGATCGGGCCCGCCCCGGTGACGAGGACGTCCTCGCCGACGAGCGGGAAGGAGAGCGCGGTGTGCACGGCGTTGCCGAACGGGTCGAAGATCGCGGCGACGTCGAGGTCGACCGGGACGCGGTGCACCCAGACGTTGGCCGCGGGCAGG
The DNA here is from genome assembly GCF_044746945.1 of Streptomyces sp. NPDC090127. Taxonomy (NCBI): domain Bacteria; kingdom Bacillati; phylum Actinomycetota; class Actinomycetes; order Kitasatosporales; family Streptomycetaceae; genus Streptomyces; species Streptomyces sp. NPDC090127. Next base: position 441,108 of record NZ_JBIVDE010000003.1, read on the forward strand.
GCGACGTACTCGGCGAACGCGCCGTCCCGGCCGACGCCCAGGCCGACGGTGGCGCGGCAGAGGTGGCGGCGGCCGGCCAGGCAGTTGCGGCACTTGCCACAGACGAGGTGGCCCTCGCCGCTGACCAGGTCGCCGACCGCGATGTCCGCGACGTCACGGCCGGTCTCGACGACCTCGCCGACGAACTCGTGGCCGAGGGTCAGCGGGGTGGCGATGGTCTTCTGGGCCCAGCCGTCCCACGAGCGGATGTGGAGATCCGTTCCGCAGATACCGGTCCGCTTGACCTTGATGAGGACGTCCCCGGGGCCGATCTCCGGCTCCGGCACGTCCATGAGCCAGAGTCCCGGCTCCGCGTTCTGCTTGACCAGCGCCTTCAATGCCATGGCTCCCGACGTGCGTGTCCTGTGACCTTCGGGGTCCGGGCGCGATTCCGCGCCCAAGATCCCTGAAGGAAATCTTCCGTACGTCAGCCTCGCGGTCCATCGAGGTTTTCTTAAGCACCGCCACAGGTGAGCTTCACGCCCTGATCGGAGAGGGCGCGTCCGTCACCGTCAGATGGCCCCCGACCCCTGTCACCGCCTGACCGCGTCCGTCAGCGACCCGCGCGGGTCCGTCAGCGGTCTGAGCGGGTCCGTCAGCGACCCGCGCGGGTCCGTCAGCGGTCTGAGCGGGTCCGCCAGCGACCTGAACCGCGTCCGTCAGCGACCTGAGCGCCCTCGGCACCCTGGGTGCCCTCAGCGTCCGAGCGCCGCCATCGCCGCGTTGTGACCCGGGATGCCGCTGACCCCGCCGCCCCGCACGGCCCCCGCGCCGCAGAGCAGGACGTTGCCGTGGTCGGTCTCGACGCCCCAGCGGCCCGCGCCTTCCTCCCCGTAGGGGAAGGAGAGGTCGCGGTGGAAGATGTGGCCGCCGGGCAGCCTCAGGTCGCGTTCCAGGTCGAGCGGGGTCTTCGCCTCGATGCAGGGCCTGCCCTCGGCGTCGAGGGCGAGGCAGTCGGCGAGCGGCTCGTCGAGGACGGCGTCGAGTTCGGCGAGGGTCGCCTTGAGGAGGGCGGCGCGGGCGCCGTCGTTGTCGGCCTCGAACAGCCGGGCGGGGGTGTGCAACCCGAAGAGGGTGAGCGTCTGGTAGCCCTGGCCCGCGAGCTCCGGGCCGAGGATGCTCGGGTCGGTCAGCGAGTGGCAGTAGATCTCGGAGGGCGGCGCGGCGGGCAGCCGGCCGGCGGCGGCCTCGGCGTACGCGGTGGCCAACTGGCCGTACCCCTCGGCGATGTGGAAGGTCCCGGCGAACGCCTCGCGCGGGTCGACGGAACGGTCGCGGAGCCGGGGGAGCCGGGTGAGCAGCATGTTCACCTTGAGCTGGGCGCCTTCGGCGGGCGTCGGGGGCGTCTCGCCGAGGAGTTCGGCGAGGGCCTGGGGCGAGGCGTTGACGAGGACGTGCCCGGCCTCGACGGTGTCCTCCCCGTCCGCCGTGCGGTAGGCGACCTCGGCACGGGCGCCGTCGGCCTCGATCCGGACGGCCTCGTGCCCGGTCCGGATCTCGGCGCCCGCCGCGCGGGCGGCGTCGGCGAGGGCGTCGGTGAGGGCGCCCATGCCGCCGACGGGGACGTCCCAGTCGCCGGTTCCGCCGCCGACGACGTGGTAGAGGAAGCAGCGGTTCTGGAGCAGCGAGGGGTCGTGGGCGTCGGCGAAGGTGCCGATCAGGGCGTCCGTGAGGACGACGCCCCGGACAAGGTCGTCGGCGAAGGTCTCCTCGACGGCGGCGCCGATCGGCTGCTCGAAGAGCATCCGCCAGGAGGCCTCGTCGCCGACGCGGGACCGGAGTTCGGCGCGGGTGGGGAGCGGCTCGGTGAGCGTGGGGAAGACCCGTTCGGCGACCTGTGCCGTACGGCCGTAGAAGGCCTGCCACGCCTCGTACTCGCGGTCGGAGCCGGTGAGCGCCGCGAAGGAGGCGCGGGCCCGGTCCGCTCCCCCGCCGACGAGCAGTCCGCTGTCGCCCTTCGGGGTGTACGAGGAGATGGACCGTTTCCGCACGGCGAAGCGCAGCCCCAGCTCGCGGACGATCTTCCCCGGCAGGAGCGAGACGAGGTAGGAGTAGCGGGAGAGCCGGGCGTCGACCCCGGCGAAGGGCCGCGTGGACACGGCGGCGCCGCCGGTCGTTCCGAGGCGTTCCAGGACGAGGACGGTCCGTCCGGCCCGGGCCAGGTAGGCGGCGGCGACGAGTCCGTTGTGGCCACCGCCGACGATGACGGCGTCGTACGAGCGCTGTGCGGTCATGTCTCTTGCTAGCACGCGAAGATCGCTCACGGAAGCCTCTGGGGCGGGTCGGGGCTGGGGGCGGGCGAGGGCGGCGGCGGGACCGGCGGCGTGGCGGCGCCTCAACGGGGTCGGCGGGGCGGCGGCCCCCTACGGGGTCGGCGGGGCGGCGTCCGTATCGGCGAGGCAACGGCGGGGACGGCGAGCGGGCTCGGCGCGGGCGGCGCGGATCTCGCGGAGGCAGGGGTGCCCAGCGGGGCGCGCGGGGCTACGTCCGGGGGCGTGCCGGGCTACGGCCGGGGGCGTGCCGGGCTACGGCCGGGGGCGTGCCGGGCTACGTCCGGGGGCGTGCCGGGCTACGGCCGGGGGCGTGCCGGGCTACGTCCGGGGGCGTGCCGGGCTACGTCCGGGGCGTTCGGGCTTCGGCGGCGCCGCGTAGGGCGGCCGTGCGGCGGTACAGCTCGGCGGCCTCCGTGTGGCGGCCGAGCCGTTCGAGGCAGTGGGCCTCGTCGTGGCGGCCGGCCAGCGTCTCGGGGTGGCCGGGGCCGAGCGTGCGCTCGCGGCCCTCGGCGACCTGGTGGTAGACGGCGAGGGCGTCCGGCCAACGCGCAAGCCAGCCCAGACCGACGGCGATCTCGCGGCGACTGACGAGGGTGTCCGGGTGGTCGGCGCCGAGGACGCGCTCCCGGATCGCGCACACCTCACGGGCCTCCTCGACAGCGTCCTCCCAGCGGGAGAGGCGGCCGAGGTTGACGCCGAGGCCGTGGCGGGCGCGCAGCGTCTCGGGATGGTCGGGGCCGAGCACCCGGGTGCGGGCGGCGACGAGGTCGCGGTAGAGGTCCAGGGCGTCGCCGCTCCGGCCGACCCTGCCGAGGCAGATGCCGACCTCGTAACGGGCGGCGAGCGTGTCGGGATGGTCCGGGCCGAGGACGTCGGAGCGCGCGGCGGCGACCTCCCGATAGGTGGCGAGGGCCTCCGTCCAGCGCCCCAACTGCCCCAGGTCGTAGGCCACTTCGTACCGTGTCACCAGCGTGTCGGGGTGGTCGTCGCCGAGCAGCCGGCCGCGCGCCCCGGCCACCTCCTCGGCCATCCGGTGCGCGTCCTCCAGGCGTCCGAGCCGCCCCAGGTTGAAGGCGAGGTTGTGGCGGCAGCGCAGGGTGTCGGGGTGGTCCGGGCCCATGGTGCGCTCGCGCGAGGCGAGCACGGCCACGTACACCTGGTGCGCCTCGCCGTGCCGCCCGAGCCGGCCGAGGACGTACGCCGTCTCCTGGCGGGCGGCCAGGGTGTCGGGATGGTCGGGGCCGAGGACCCGCTCGCGGGCGCCGGTGACCGCGACGAACTCGCGCAGGGCGTCGGCGGGACGGGCGAGCCTGCTGAGGGTGAAGCCCAGTTCGTACCGGCTGGCCAGGGTGTCGGGATGGTCGGGACCGAGGACGCGGGCGCGGTCCGCGACGACGGACCTGTGCACGTCCTCGGCCTCGTCCCAGCGACCGAGCCGGCCGAGGCCGAGCCCGGCCCGGTGCCGGCCGGCGAGCACGGCAAGCAGCTCGGGCGGCGCAGCCGGCTCCGGCGTCGCAGGCCGCGCCGGCGGCGTCGTGGCCCGCTCCCCGCCCTCCGGCGGGCGCGGGGGAACGACGCGGGACGCGGTCGTCCACTCCCCCGTGAGCGCGGCGGCGGGGTCGTCCGCGGCGGACCGCGACGCGAGCGAGGCGGCGGTCGCCCGGATCCCGGCGGTCATCTCCCGTGCCCAGTCGGGCAGTCGGCGCGAGGGCGCCTCGGACGGCGTCGACACGGAAGGACGGGCGGAACCGGGGTGGCCGATACCGAGGTCGGTGCGGGCGGAGATGATCCTGCGGCGCAGGACGCCCGCGTCGGTGGGGCGGCCGTCGGGGGTCTTGGCCAGCAGGTCGAGGACGATGCGGTCCAGGTAGTCCGGCAGTTCGGCGCGGTGCGTGCGCAGGGGCTCGGGCGGGGTGTCGCGGTGGCCGACGAGGATGGCCCAGGCGTCCTCCAGGTCGAAGGGCGGGACGCCGGTGGCGATCTCGTACAGCACGCAGCCCAGCGAGTACAGGTCGCTGCGGTGGTCGACCGCGCCGCCGCTGATCTGCTCCGGCGACATGTAGTGCGGGGTGCCCATGGCGATGCCGGTGCCCGTGAGCTGGGAGGTGTAGCCGATGTTGTCGCCGAGGCGCGCGATGCCGAAATCGCAGATCTTCACGGCTCCGTCGCCGAGCCGCATGATGTTGGCGGGCTTCAGGTCGCGGTGGACGATGCCCTGGCGGTGGGTGTAGGCGAGGGCGTCGGCCACCTGCTCGGCGATGTCGACGACGTCGTGGACGGGGAGCGGGTGCTGCTTGTTCTCCTCCATGAGCTGGCTGAGGTTCTGCCCCTCCAGCAGCTCCATGACGAGGAAGAGCACCCCTTCGGACTCGCCGAAGTCGTGGACGACGGTGACGCCACGGTGCTGGAGGGAGGCGGCGACCCGGGCCTCGCGCCGGAACCGTTCCCTGAGGACCGTGACGAAGTGCGGGTCCCGCTCGGGTCCGAGCGGCTTGAGACACTTGACCGCGACCCGGCGGCCGAGCGACTCGTCGGTGGCGCGCCACACCTCGCCCATGCCGCCGCGCCCGATCACGTCGTGCAGTCGGTACCGGCCTTGGATCAGCCTGGTTTCCGCCATCGCGTGCTGTCGCCCCCGTATGTTCTTCGCGCCCTCCCCGGCCCGTCCAGTATGGCTGCCTGATTGCGGAGTTCGTACGGGGCCGGGCGCACGTCGGGGCCCAGCCGGGACATCGCGTTCGGAATGTGACCGGGCGGCAGTCGCCAGCGGAGTCTGGCCGGAATCGAACGCAGCAGATTGGCCGTCGCGGTGAGCTGGTAGGTCACGGTCTCGGGCGGCGGCGCGGGCCTGCCGTAGAGCTCGTGGGCGTAGAGAGGCAGGCAGTTGTACGCGAGTGCTGCCACGCGCCGCCAGATGATCTCGCGCGCCGGGACGAGGGCGGAGCGGACGGGCGGACGGCGCAGGAAGGTGTCGACGGTGCGGGCGTCCGCTCCGGCCGCCAGTCGCGGTCGTACGGCGTCGAAGTAGGCGACGAGCTCGTCGGCGGTGGCGGGCACGGTGCGCGGGTCGAGTCCGACGAGCCGTGCGGAGACACGGTGTTCGTCGATGTAGCGGTCGGCCTGGGCGTCGGTGAGGGGGACGCCGGAGCGGCGGACGACGGAGAGGTACGAGTCGACCTCGGCGCAGTGCACCCAGAGGAGGAGCTCGGGGTCGTCGACGCCGAGGAGCCGGTGGATCTTGCGCACGCGGGCGCCGGCTCCCTCGGCGGCCTCGGTGGTGCCGTAGCTGATCGTGCCGACGAAGTTCGCGGTCCGCAGCAGCCGGCCCCAGGCGTCGCGGCGGAAGTCGCTGTTGATCATGACGCCGCGGACGGCGACGGGGTGGAGCGCCTGCAGGTAGAGGGCACGGACCCCGGCGATCCACATCACCGGGTCGCCGTGCAGCTGCCATGTCACGGAGTCGGGCCCGAAGAGCCCTGGGTCGGCGTCCTGCCTCATGCCGTTCAGGCTACGTCCGCCCTGACCTCCGGGTCATCCGTCCACACGAGGGAGGTGATGAGCCAGTCACCGTCCGCGGTCTTCGTGAGCTGGGTGTGCTTGCGCCCCCATGCGGAGAAGGCGACCCCGTCGCGGATGCCGTGCTTGTGGTACAGGGCGGTCCGCAGGGCGCGTTCGGCGACGACGACGGTCGAGAAGCTGACCTCGAACTCCTCGAAGTCGGTCAACTCCGTTCCGTTGAGGTACTCCTGACGGGGCACCAGAAACTGCTCCGCATCCATCCGGAACACCTGCCCGTCCGCTTCGGCCACGTACTCGATGACGGCGTCGGGGGCGAGGACCGCGCGGGCCGCGTCCAGGCTGACCGGGGATCCGGCGCGGCGGGTGAACGCGCCGAGGAAGGCGGACAGCGCCCGGTCGACGGCGCGTTCGTCGGCGGAACGCGCCGAGGTCCTGCGCCACTCGCCGGCGAGCACGGCGAAGACCGAGTCGCTGCACCAGGCGTCCTTGAAGAACGTGCCGTCGCGCAGGACGGCCTCGTGGCGCATCCCGATGCGCCGCATGAGGGCGGCGGACGCGAGGTTCCGTACGTCACAGATCCCGATCACGCGGCGCCAGCCGAAGTACTCGAAGGCGATGTCGAGCGCGGTGGAGACGGCCTCGGTGGCGATGCCGGTGCCGTGCACGTCCGGGTGGAAGGCGAACCCGACCTGCCCGGTGGCCGGCTCGTCCGGCTCACGCCGGAGCAGCACCTCGCCGACGACCCGCCCGGACTCGTCCTCCACGGCCAGGTCGAACCAGTCGCCGGGGTGGGCGAGCGCCTCCCCGGCGATCACGCGCTCGATGGCCTTCGCGGTCTCCTCACGGGTGTGCGGCTCGTGCGGGAGGTAGAGCGCGACCTCGGGCAGCGAGCGGTGCGCGTGGATGGCTTCGAGGTCGTCCCGGCGTACGGGCCGCAGGCTCAGCCGCTCCGTCCGTATCGGGTACGGGGGATGAGTGACGGGGGTGCCCGCCTCGGTCGGGTCGGTCGGGTCCGTCGATTCCGTCGGGTCGGTCGGGTCCGTCGGGTCGGTCGGGTCCGTCGGGTCGGTCGGGTCGGTCGGGTCGGGCATCGGGGCTCCGTTCGCGGTGGTGATGCGCCCAGTGTGCCGTGCGCCGCGGTCCGACCGGCCGACAACCCCGTGACCGCACGGCTGTCAGCGGCGGACGCGGGGCATGCCGAGGCCGATCCAGGAGATGATCTCGCGCTGGATCTCGTTGTTGCCGCCGCCGAAGGTGAAGATGACCGCCGAGCGGTAACCGCGTTCGAGTTCGCCGTGGAGGACCGTACCCGCCGAGCCCTCCTTGAGCGCGCCGGCGGAGCCGACGACCTCCATCAGCCAGGCGTAGGCGTCGCGGCGGGCCTCGGAGCCGTAGACCTTCACGGCGGAGGCGTCCTGGGGGGTGAGGGTGCCGTGCTGCACGGCGTTCACCATCTGCCAGTTGAGGAGTTTCATCGCGTCGAGCCGGGCGTGGGTACGGGCGAGGTTCCGGCGCACCCAGCCGAGGTCGATGACCCGGCGGCCGTCGGCGAGCTTGGTGTCGGCGGCCCAGCGCTGGACGTCGTGCAGGGCGCGGATGGCCATCGTGCCGTGGGCGGCGAGGGTCACGCGCTCGTGGTTGAGCTGGTTGGTGATGAGCCGCCAGCCCTTGTTCTCCTCGCCGACGCGGCGTGAGACCGGGACCCGGATGTTCTCGTAGTAGCTGGCCGTGGTGTCGTGCGAGGCGAGGGTGTTGATCAGGGTGCAGGAGTAGCCCGGGTCGCTCGTCGGGACGAGGAGCATGGTGATGCCCTTGTGGGCGGGGGCGTCCGGGTCGGTGCGGACCGCGAGCCAGACCCAGTCGGCGGTGTCGCCGTTCGTCGTCCAGATCTTCTGGCCGTCGACCACGTACGCGTCGCCGTCCCTGACGGCCCGGGTCTTGAGGGCGGCGAGATCCGTGCCGGCGTCGGGCTCGCTGTACCCGATGGCGAAGTCGATCTCCCCGGAGAGGATCCCGGGCAGGAAGTACGCCTTCTGCTCGTCGGTCCCGAACCGCATGATCGTCGGGCCGACGGTGTTCAGGGCCATGAGCGGCAGCGGGACGCCCGCCTGGGCGGCCTCGTCGAAGAAGATGAACTGCTCCATGGGGCTCAGCCCGCGCCCGCCGTACTCGACCGGCCAGCCGACGCCGAGCCAGCCGTCGGTGCCGAGCCTGCGGATGGTCTCGCGGTAGAAGCGCTTCTGCGCGGCGGGGTCGGCGTAGCGCGCGTGGACATCGTCCGGCACGAGTTCGGCGAAGTACGCACGCAGCTCCTCGCGCAGGCGGTGCTGGGCGGGCGTGTACTCGAGGTGCATGGGGCCTCCCGTGGCGTCCTGGGTACCGTGCGCGCGACGGCGGCCACGGTAGAACGTGTTCCACAAATGGGGAAGCCCCCTGACGGTCGGGGCACGCGGTGCGCGACCCGGGCGTACCGCCTCGGCCCGGCGGGCAGGAAGGCCGGGCCGAGGCGGTCGGGGCACTGCGGGGAGGTGGCTGGTGGTGGCTGGGATCAGGGCAGGAGCTCGTCCAGGGAGGCGCGTCCCCTCTCCGCCATACGGCGCTCCGCCCACGCGAGGCTCTTCGGATTCACGTCACGTCCGGAGGCGAGGATCAGGTCCTCCGCCGTGTATTCGCCCTCCGACCCGGCATGCAAGAGGCGATCGGGCGTCGGGCTCTCCCCCGGAGATGTCTTGTCGGACTCAGCGTTCATGCCGCCTCCTACTCGTTCTTCCGGTACCGGCCATTCTCGTGTCCGACCCCCGGGAGCGCATCCGGGCCGCCGTCGGCGCGGCGCGCCGACGGGGGCGGGCCGCCGCCGGCGCGGCGGTCCGCCCCCGTCGGTCACACGTCGGGCACTCGGTGTGTCGCCGCCATGGCGTCTCGGGGGTGCGGGTTCGACAATGGTGGGGATGACCGATGACGACCGGCGCACACGCAGTGGCGAGATCGGGCCCACCGAGCGGCTCGCCATGAATCGGACCGGCAGCTTCGACTGGGACCTCGACACGGGCACCATCGACGTCGACGAGGCCGGGCTGCTGGTCTTCGGGCTGGAACCGGGCGAGTTCGACGGACGCCCCACCTCACTCCTCCGGCGCCTCGACCCGCCCGAGCGCGCCCGTCTCGACGCCGTCGTACGGGCGGCGATCACCAGTGGCGAGACCTCGTACACCGCTCAGTTCCGGATCGACGGGGACGACGGAACACCCCAGTGGACGCACGTCCAGGCACGGATTCTGCGTACGCCGGACCGTCGGGCCCACCGGATCGTCGGCGTCGTCCGCGACACCACCGCCGAGGTCACCCACTCCGCGTTCGTGCTCGACCTGGAGAAGCGCAGGGAGGTCCAGACGAGCATCGTCGAGCGGACCACGCAGGCGCTGTCCCGCGCGGTGACCGTCGACGACGTGACGGCGGCCATGACCGGTCCCGGCGGGCTCGCCCGGCTCGGCGCGGACGGGCTCGCGCTCGGGCTCGTGGAGAACGGGTCGCTCAACATCATCGCGCTCAGCGGGGAGTCCCTCGACGCCCTGAACGACTTCCGCGCGCGCCGGCTGGACCGGGGGCTGCCGCTGGCGGAGACGGTCCTGAGCGGGCGGCCTCGGTTCGCGTCCGCCTTCCGTACCCTCGGGCGGGACTTCCCGGAGCTGGCGCCCTACATCGACCGGCTGAAGTTCACGTCCGCCTGCTACCTGCCGCTCGTCGCACAGGCCCGGTCGCTGGGCGGGATGGCGCTGTTCTACCGGCGCCACTCCGCGTTCAACGCCGACGAGCGCAACCTGCTGCTCGGCCTCGCCGCGATCGTGGCGCAGTCCCTCCAGCGCGCCATCCTCTTCGACGAGGAGCGCGAGCTGGCCACCGGGCTGCAGGAGACCATGCTGCCGCGCCGCATCCCGGTGATCTCCGGCGGCGAGATCGCCGTCCGCTACCACGCCGCGTGGAGCGGGCGGCAGGTCGGCGGCGACTGGTACGACGTCATCTCGCTGCCGCGCGGCAGGGTCGGGATCGTCGTCGGTGACGTCCAGGGGCACGACACGCACGCGGCCGCGATCATGGGACAGCTGCGCATCGCGCTCCGGGCGTACGCGGGTGAGGGCCACGCCCCCTCGACCGTCCTGGCCCGCGCGTCCCGATTCCTCGCCGAGCTCGACACCAACCGCTTCGCGACCTGCACCTACGCCCAGGTCGACCTGGGCACCGGCACCGTGCGGGCCGTACGCGCCGGGCATCTGGGGCCGCTGATCCGGCACACCGACGGCCGCGTCGGGCAGCCCAAGCTGCGCGGCGGGCTGCCGCTCGGCCTGGCGACCGTGTTCGGGGACGAGGAGTTCCCGGAGACCCGGCTCGACCTCGTCCCGGGCGAGACCCTTGTGCTCTGCACCGACGGCCTCGTCGAGCAGCCCGGCTCGGACATCCAGGTCGGTCTCGACGCGCTGTCGGAGGCGGTGAGCGGCGGCCCGCCGGAGGCGGAGGCGCTCGCGGACCACCTCTCGGAGCAGCTGTGGGAGCGCTGGGGCGCGGGGGACGACGTGGCCCTGCTGGTGCTGCGGCGCAGCCCGGACCCGGGGACTCCACGGGCGCCGCGCATCCATCAGTACATCCACCAGGCCGATCCGCAGGGCCTCTCGGACGCGCGGGCCGCGGTGGGCCAGGCGCTGCGCGACTGGAACATGACCGACCTGGCCGACGACGCCGAGCTGTTGACCGGTGAGCTGCTCGTCAACGTCCTGCTGCACACGGAGGGCGGCGCGGTCCTCACCCTCGAGGTGCTCCCGGAACCGGTGCGGCGCGTACGGCTCTCGGTGCAGGACCGGTCGAGCGCCTGGCCCCGGCGCCGGACGCCGGGCGAGGCGGCGACCTCGGGACGCGGACTGATGCTGCTCGACGCGCTCGCGTCGCGGTGGGGCGTGGAGCCGCGCGGCGAGGGCAAGGCCGTGTGGTGCGAGATCGGCCCGGTGCAGACGGGGGCGGCGGCCGGCGCGGGAGCGGTGGCCGGATCACCGGGCCCTGGTCAGGGGCCCGGTCCTGGTGCCGGGCTCGATCCCGGCGAGTAACGGCGAGGAGCGAGGAGCGGCTATGGATCCCGTGGCGGCGCTGGACCGGATCGCCTTCCTGCTGGAGCGCTCGCAGGCGCCCACCTACCGCGTACGGGCCTTCCGTACGGCGTCCGCCGCGGTCGCGGCCATGGCGGAAGGCGAGGCCGAGCAGCGTGCGGCGGCCGGCACCCTGGAATCGGTCAAGGGCATCGGACCGAAGACGGCGGCCGTGATCAAGGAGGCCGTGGAGGGGCGCGTACCGGCGTATCTGGAGCGTCTGGAGGGCGAGATCGCCGTGCCGCAGGTCACCGGCGGCGAGACGCTGCGGGCGGCGTTGCGGGGGGACTGCCATCTCCACTCCGAGTGGTCGGACGGTGGCAGCCCGATCGAGGACATGGGTCGCACGGCGGCGGGGATCGGCCACGAGTGGGCCGTCCTGACCGATCACTCGCCCAGCCTGAAGGTCGCGCGCGGCCTGTCTCCGGAGCGGCTGCGCGAACAACTCGACGTGGTGGCACGGCTCAACGAGGAGTGGGCGCCGTTCCGGCTGCTCACCGGGATCGAGTGCGACATCCTGGAGGACGGCTCGCTGGATCAGGAGCCCGAACTCCTCGACCGGCTGGACGTGGTGGTCGGCTCGGTCCACTCCAAGCTGCGGATGGACGCGCCGGCGATGACCCGGCGGATGGAGAAGGCGGTCCGCAACCCGCTGATGGACATCCTCGGCCACTGCACGGGGCGACTGGTCAGCGGTGGGCGGTTGCGGCCCGAGTCGGTCTTCGACGCGGAGCGGGTCTTCGCGGCCTGCGTCGAGTCGGGCACGGCGGTCGAGATCAACAGCCGCCCCGAGCGCCTCGACCCGCCGCGCCGTCTGCTGCGACAGGCGGTCGAGGCGGGGGTGTGGTTCGCGGTGGACACGGACGCGCACGCCCCCGGGCAGCTGGAGTGGCAGATCTTCGGGTGCGCGCGGGCGGAGGAGTGCGGGGTGCCGGTGGAGCGCGTGGTCAACACCTGGTCGGCGGACGACCTGCTGGCGTGGACCCGGGGACGGTGACGCGCCTGGGGCACTCGGCCGACACCGGATCGGGCGGACCGGGGACGGTGACGCGCCTGGGGCACTCGGCCGGCGCCGGATCGGGCGGACCGGGGACGCCGGTCCGCGCGAGCTCCGGGTCAGCCGCGCTGCCAGACCGTCGTCGCGTTGCAGAACTCCTTGATTCCGTGGCCGGCGAGCTCACGGCCGTAGCCGGATCGCTTCACGCCGCCGAAGGGGAGCGCGGGGTGGGAGGCCGTCATGCCGTTGACGAAGACGCCGCCGGCCTCCAAGTCCCGTACGAAGAGGGCGATGTCGGCGTCGTCGCGGGTCCACACGTTCGAACTGAGCCCGAACGGTGAGTCGTTGGCGACCTCCACGGCCTCGTCGATGTCGCCGACCTGGTAGAGCGTGGCGACCGGGCCGAACGTCTCCTCCTGGTGGATGCGCATGTCGGGGGTGATGCCGGCCAGCACGGTCGGCAGGTAGAACCAGCCGGTCGAGCGGTCCTCGGGCCGGGATCCGCCGCAGAGGACGGTGGCGCCCTTGCTCACGGCGTCGTCGACGAGCTCCTCCAGGTCGGCGCGGCCCTGTTCGGTGGCGATCGGGCCGACGTCCGTGGAGTCGTCGAGGGGGTCGCCGACGGTGAGCGCGGTCATCGCGGCGGTGAAGCGCTCGGCGAAGTCGTCGTAGACGTCGCCGTGGACGATGAAACGCTTGGCCGCGATGCAGGACTGACCGTTGTTCTGGACGCGCGCGGTGACGGCGGTCTTGACCGCCCGGGGGACGTCGGCGGACGGCATCACGATGTACGGGTCGCTGCCGCCGAGTTCCAGGACCGTCTTCTTGACCTCGTCGCCCGCGATGGCGGCGACCGAGCGCCCGGCGGGTTCACTGCCGGTGAGGGTGGCGGCGACGACCCGGCGGTCGCGCAGGACCGCCTCGACGGCGCCCGAACCGATGAGGAGGGTCTGGAAGCAGCCCTCCGGAAATCCGGCCCTGCGGAAGAGGTCGCCCAGGTAGAGGGCGGTCCTCGGCACATTGGAGGCGTGCTTGAGGAGTCCGGTGTTCCCGGCCATGAGGGCGGGCGCGGCGAACCGGATGACCTGCCAGAGGGGGAAGTTCCACGGCATGACGGCGAGGATCGGGCCGAGGGGCCGGTAGTGGACGCGGGCGGCGTCCGCGCCGGAGTCCTTCACGTCGGCCTGAGCGGGATGCTCGTCGGCGAGCAGGGCCTCGGCGTGTTCGGCGTACCAGCGCATCGCCTTGGCGCACTTGGCGGCCTCGGCGCGGGCGGACGTGATCGTCTTGCCCATCTCGGTCGTCATCGTGCGGGCGACGTCCTCGGCGTCCTCGTCGAGGAGGTCGGCGGCCCGGCGCATGAGGCGCGCGCGTTCGGCGAAGGAGGTTCCGCGATACTTCCGGAACGTCTCGTGCGCGGCGGCGACCCGTCGCTCCACCTCGTCGTTCCCGTGCGCGTCATAGGTGCGCAGCGTCTCGCCCGTGGTCGGATTCACGGTGGCGATCCCCATGTCGACTCCTCCTGCCCGTCCGTCCCACAGGCACCCTCCCGCGCCCGGCCCTCGTTGGCAAACGGGGAGGCGGCGGTGGGGTGACCGGGAGGCCGACGGAGGCGGCCCCTGGCCGGCCCCTCAGCGGCCGGGGGCGGAGGCGGAGGCGGGGGGCCGGGAGGCCGGGTCCGCGACCCAGCGCAGCGCTCCCGCCAGATGACCCCGGAACGTCTCGTCCTGGTAGGCCTCCGCCGCGTGGCCGAGCGCCGTGAAGAAGACCCGGCCCTCGCCCGCCTCGCGGCACCAGACCAGGGGGTGGTCCGCGCCGAGCGTCCCGCCCCGGTACGTCGACTCGTCCGCGCGGGCCAGCACCCGGACGCCCGCGTCCCGCGGGTTCGACGTGAAGTTGTACCACTCGTCCGTCCACGCCCACCGGCCCGGCAGCGCGGCCGTCGCCGGATGGTCGGGCACGTCCACGCACACCGCCCCCGGCTGGATCTCGGGATGGCCGTCGAAGCGCGTGCCGAGCAGCTCTCCGTAGAACGGCCAGTCGGGCTCGGCGTTGGCCGCGGCGTGGATCGCGAGGAAACCGCCGCCCCCGAGGACGTACGCCTCGAACGCCGCCCGGCCCGGCGCGGTCAGAACCGGTCCGGTCGTCGAGAGGAAGGCCACCGCGGCGCACCGCCCGAGCCGTTCGGGAGTGAAGGCCGCCGGGTCGTCGGTCACGTCGGCCTCGTACCCCGCCGCCTCCGCCAGCGCCGCCAGTGCCTTCGCTCCGGCCGGGATCGAGTCGTGCCGGTAGCCGGCGGTTCGGGTGTAGATCAGGACGTCCGCGATCGGCACGAGTGGCTCCCCCACTTGCAGTAAGCGCTTTCCCGATCGACCGTAGCCACCCCTGCCCCCGCACCGCAACCGTGGCCCGGCGACCGAACCATTGGCGAATCGGATACATCTCTGTATCTTCTGGCGGGCAGCGCGTCCCGCCGTCGTGAGGAGCCCCCGTGAGCACCGTCCCGCCCGCCCTGGCCGCCGCCGTGGGTCCGCTGCCCGAAGGGGTCACCCTCCCCCTGCCGCCCACCTTCGACACCGTCGAGGAGGAACGCCGGTACCGCAAGGAGCAACTTGCCGCCGGATTCCGGCTCTTCGGGCGGTTCGGCTTCTCCGAGGGGGTCGCCGGGCACATCACCGTCCGCGACCCGGAGAACCCCGACGCCTTCTGGGTCAACCCCTTCGGGATGAGCTTCAGCCAGATCAAGGCCTCGGACCTGATCCTCGTCGACCACGAGGGCACGGTGCTCCAGGGCGCACGCCCCGTGAACCGTGCCGCCTTCGTCATCCACTCGCAGGTGCACGCCGCCCGCCCGGACGCGGTCGCCGCAGCCCACTCGCACTCGCTGCACGGCAAGGCGTTCTCCAGCCTCGGCATCCCGCTCGCGCCGATCACGCAGGACGCCTGCGCCTTCTTCGAGGACCACGGGATCTACGACGACTACCGGGGCGTCGTGAACGAGCTGGACGAGGGCAGGCGCGTCGCGAAGGCCCTCGCAGGGCACAAGGCGGTCATCCTCAAGAACCACGGTCTGCTCACGGTCGGGCACTCGGTCGCCGAGGCGGTCTGGTGGTTCGTCACCATGGAACGCTCCTGCCAGGCCCAGCTGTTGGCCATGGCCGCCGGCACGCCGCAGCTGATCGACCGTGAGACGGCACTCGTCACCCGGGGCCAGGTGGGCGGCCACCTGGCCGGCTGGTTCCAGGCCCGTCCGCTGTGGGACCAGATCACAGCCTCGGACCCGGACCTCTTCGACTGACCCCAGCGGCTCTGACCCTCCTGACCGCCGGGCAAGTCCTGGCGCGCGTGTCGGCAGTGAACGGGGACCGGATCCTGCCGGGATCCGGCATGGAATCCCCGGCCGGACCGGGTGACGCTGAGACCCGAGACACCAGGGGGCACGCATGGGGAAGAGACACCAGCGGAAGATGCTGCGGCTGATGGAGAGCGGGGAGCCGGTCCGGCTGGCTGTCACCATCGGCACAATGAAGGAGTTCACCCGACTCGCCTTCATCGCCCAGCAGTTCGGGTACGCGTACGAGAACCTCCTGCAGACCGGCCAGGGCGCGGGCGTGCTGTGGCTCGTACCAGACCCCGATCCGCAGGCCCGGACGCTCGCTCGGGAGAACCGGGAACGCTATCCGCACGCGGCCGAGGGGGGCCCGCTGCCGCCGCTCGTTCCCGAGGCGCTCGAACTCCTCAAGGCCCGGATGGTCCTGGACCTCGAGCGTCAGTACTCCGCCAAGACCCGAATGGCGCTCGTCCTCGTCCCCCTCACCCTTGGCTCCCTTACCCTCGGCCTGGAGTTCGGCGAGGACATGGCCTCGGTCCTCACCGTCGCCGGTGGCTTCTGGGCAGCGATGACGGCTCTGCTGTCCGTCTTGTTCGCCGCCGGCCGACGCTCGGTCGCCCGGTACGCCGCCCGGCTGCGGGCCGCCGGCTTCACGCCCGTGACCGACCACGACGGCCGGTCGCGGTACGTGCCGCCGAGCGGGCGCCTCCCCGGTCACGGCGACCCGTTCGCCGGCTAGGACCTGTCCGGCCGATCATGCCGCTCGTCAGGCCGGCGCCCAGGGAGGCCGCGACGGGTGCCGTACAGACGAGCCGGGCTGAAGCGGTCGCGCTCGTGCAGCAGATCATGGATGCGGACTGTGCGTCCGGGGGACCTGGTTCGCTGCGTCGATCTTTCGGGTCGACGCAGCCAACAGCGGGGCGAGGAAGTCGCGTTCCAGGCTGCCCGGGGGCAACTCCTCGGGCTCGACATAGCTCTGCGCGAGCCCGCCCTCGCGCAGGGCGATGAGCATCCGGGCGAACCTGTCCGCGTCCACGGTCAGTTCGCGTCCCGCCCTGCGCAGTACGGCGGTCAGGCCCCGGGCGATCTCGGCCCGCAGCCGGGCGTCGTGCCGGGCGAGCACCCAGGCCGCCTGCCGGTCCCGGATCGCGTGCAGGGTGAACTCGGTGGTGACGAGATACCAGTCGCGCTCGTCCGGCTCGACACGGGAGGCGAGTTCGGCGAGCCGTTCCAGCGTGTAGTCCTCCGCGGCGAGGGTGTCGACGGCATCCGCGAGCCGCCGTACGGTCCGTTCGCTGTGCTCGTCGAAGAGGGCGAGGAAGAGCTCTTCCTTGCTGGCGAAGTTCGAGTAGTAGGCGCCCCGGGTGTAGCCGGCGCGGTCGCAGATCTGCTCGATGGAGGTGGCGTGGAAGCCGTGCTCGGCGAAGGTCTCCAGAGCGGCCTTGAGCAGGGCCGCCCTCGTCCGGGGCCGACGCTTGGTGACACCTTTCGGCACGGGTGGGCCCTCCTTCGGTCGTACGGCAGGCGCCCACGATACCGGCGGCTCTCGGAGGCACGGATCGGCGTCGGAAGATAAAATTCACGCATGGGACAGCGGCCCGTCGCGCCCGCCGCACCCGAGCTCGTCCTCGAGATCGACGGGGACGCAACCGTCATGAGTCCGAGCCGGGTCTACCGCATCGGGCGCGACCCCACCAGTGACATCGTCCTCGGCGACGACCGTACCTCTTGGCACCACGCGGTCCTGCGGACCGTCGGTGACCATTGGACGTTGGAGGACGAGGGCAGTACCAACGGAACCTTCGCGGACAGCCGTCGCATCGCCGTGCGCGAGGTCGGCCCGGGAACGGTCATCCGTTTCGGCCATCCCGGAGACGGCCCACGCGCCGTGCTCTCGGATACGGCCGCTCCAGCGCCACCGGCGGCCCCGCTGGCCCCGGCCGCTCCAGCGCCCCCGGCTGCCCCCGCCTCCCCCGTTCCCTCCGAGGCCGGGACGCCGGAGGCCGGGACGCCGGAGTCCGTGGTGCCCGAGCCCGTGGCGGCGGAGCCCGCGACGCCCGAGGCGCCGGCCCCCGCCACGGAGGCCCTGGCCGCCGCCGAGGCGGCAGGGGCTCCCGAAACGGCGTACGACGCTCCTGAAGCGTCCGAGGCCCTTGCCGCGCCGTCGGTGCAGGAGCCGAGGCCGGTGGCTCCCGTACGCCCGCCCGTACCGGGTCCCGAACCCCCGCCCCCGCCGCCGCCCCCCTCGCCGGCCCCCGAGCCGCCGGCTCCCGCGCCACCGCGTACCCCGCCACGGCCCTCCTCGGTCTCCCACCCGGCCCTGACCGGTACCTTCCGGCAGCCCACCTCGGTGCGGCCGCTGCCGACACGCACCGTGCGGATCGGCCGGGCCCCGGAGAACGACCTGGTCGTCGACGATCTCGTCGTCTCGCGGCGCCACGCCGAACTGCGCGCGAACCCGGACGGTACGTACTGGATCCAGGACCTCGGCAGTCACAACGGCACCTTCCTCAACGGCGCCCGCGTCGCCGAGGCCACCCGTGTGACGCCGGACGACATCGTCGGCGTCGGCCACTCCGCGTTCTGCCTCATCGGAGGGCAGCTGGTCGAGTTCACCGACACCGGCGAGGTCTCCCTCGACGTGCAGGACCTCGCCGTCACGGTCGACCACGGCAAGAAGACGCTCATGGAGGACGTGTCCTTCCCCGTCGGGCAGAAATGCCTGCTCGCGGTGGTCGGTCCGTCCGGCGCGGGCAAGTCGACGCTGCTCAACGCGCTCACCGGCCAGCGTCCGGCCGACCACGGCACGGTCCTCTACGACGGCCGGGACCTCTACGTCGACTACGCGGAGCTGCGCCAGCGCATCGGTCTCGTACCGCAGGACGACATCCTCCACCTGCAACTGACCGTACGGCGCGCCCTGACGTACGCCGCCGAGCTGCGCTTCCCCGAGGACACCGCGGCCGACGAGCGCCGGGCCCGGGTGGACGAGGTGATCCGGGAGCTGGGGCTCGTCGAGCGGGCCGAACAGCCCATCCACAGCCTCTCGGGCGGACAGCGCAAGCGGG
The DNA here is from genome assembly GCF_044746945.1 of Streptomyces sp. NPDC090127. NCBI lineage: Bacteria > Bacillati > Actinomycetota > Actinomycetes > Kitasatosporales > Streptomycetaceae > Streptomyces > Streptomyces sp. NPDC090127. The sequence goes on from NZ_JBIVDE010000003.1 coordinate 459,467, forward strand.
TCAGCGTCGCGCTGGAACTGCTCACCAAGCCCTCGCTGCTCTTCCTCGACGAGCCCACCTCGGGGCTCGACCCCGGGATGGACCGCTCGGTGATGCACATGCTGCGAGGGCTTGCCGACGACGGCCGTACGGTCATCGTCGTCACGCACAGCGTGCTGAGCCTGGACGTCTGCGACCGGCTGCTCGTGCTGGCGCCCGGTGGCCGCGTCGCCTACTTCGGGCCGCCGGACGACACCCTGAACTTCTTCGGCTTCGAGGAGTGGCCGGAGGCGTTCGAGGCCTTCGAGACCGAACGCGGCCGCGACTGGGCGGGGCAGTACCGCTCCTCCCGGTTCCACCGGCAGTACGTCGCCGACGCCATGGACCGGCCGGGACAGGCCCGTTCCGGGGAGGTCCCGGATCCCGGGCCGCCGCCGAAGGCCCAGAGCTGGGGTTCCCAGCTCCGTACGCTGGTCCGGCGGTACGCGACGGCGCTCTCCGCCGACAAGACGTTCCTGGCGATCATGATCGCGCTGCCGTTCGTGATGGGCGCGATGGCCAGGGCCCTGTCGGAGGGCAACCTCAACCCCGAGTCGACGTTGAACGTCCTGCTCATCCTGTGCGTCGGCGGCGTCCTGACGGGGGCGGCCAACGCGGTACGGGAACTGGTGAAGGAACGCACGATCTATCGCCGGGAGAGAGCCGTCGGGCTGTCCCGCTCCGCGTACCTGATGTCGAAGGTGGTGGTGCTGGGTCTGATCACCGTCGTCCAGTCGGTGGTCCTGACGCTCGTCGCACTGATCGGCGTGCCCCTGAACGTCCCGGGTGGCAAGGGTGTGCTCATGCCGCCGCTCGTGGAGCTCACGCTCGCGGTCGCGCTGCTCTCCTTCACGGCGATGATGCTCGGTCTGTTCGTCTCCGCGCTGGTACGCAAGGAGGAGGTGACGATGCCGCTGCTCGTCCTCCTGGCCATCGTGCAGGTGGTCTTCTGCGGCGCGCTCCTCACCGTCACCGGGACGCCTGTCCTGGAACAGCTGGCGTGGCTGGTGCCCTCGCGGTGGGCGTTCGCGGCGATGGGAGCGACCATCGACATCGGGGCGACCGCGCCGAGCGACAAGACGACGGATCCCCTGATGGACCACACCCTGGGCGCCTGGCTGTTCGACATGGGGATGCTGGTGGTGCTCTGTGTCGTGCTCGGCTACCTGGTGGCGAGGCTGTTGCGGCGCCACGAGCCGGTGATCATGCGGAAGTAGCGGGCTTCGGATCCAGAATCCGATATCCGATATCCAGGATCCGATGTCCCCTCCGGAACAGTGAAGGCAGGCGGCCCATGGGCATCCCGGTCACTCCCCCGGTACCGGACGGCGTACCGGACTTCCGGCCGACGCACGTCGTGCCGCGAGACGGTCTGCCCGCCTGGGAGGCGCCGGATCCCGGCCTCGCGACCGTGCCCCTGGACGCCTTCCTGCCCGTGCAGCTCACGCAGCGGGTCGGCGACTGGGGCGAGGTCCTCTGCTCCAACGGCTGGTCCGCGTGGGTCGACGCCCGGCTGCTCGTCGCCGTACCGGTGGATCCGCCCGAGGCTCGTCAGCCGCTCGTGAGGACTGCCGATCCCCGCCCGTTGATCGCCCGGGCGGAGGAGTCGCTCGGACGGTACCGGCGGGCGGCGGAGGAGCTCGGGGCGGCCCGGGTCGACCGGGACACCTTCCAGCGGCGGACGCACGGACTGCGGGTGGGGATGGTGGTCGACGGCGAGGCGCTCTGGCTGTACGACGCGGAGCACGAACGCTGGGTGTACTGCGACGGTACGGCCCTGAACACGTACGCGGCCTCGGCCGGCCCGTCGATCGCCGCCCCCGTGCACGAGCCGACGCGGGTGGTGCCACGGCTCGAAGGCGAGGACGAGCGGGGTGCCGTGCCCGCAGGCCCGCCCCCCACCCGGATCGTGGACCAGGCGCAGCTGCCGGGTGAGGGCTGATGGGCGGCGGCGCGGCCCGGGACATGGATCTGCCGGCCGGCCGGGAGTCGGGGCTCATCGGCAAGCAGATCGCCGGATACCGGGTCGAGGCCGAGATCGGCCGCGGCGGGATGGCGGTCGTCTACCGGGCGCTCGACCTGCGGCTGGACCGGACGGTGGCGTTGAAGCTGCTGGCGCCCGAGTTGGCCCGCAACGACACCTTCCGCAAGCGGTTCGCGCACGAGTCGCGGGTCGCGGCCGCGATCGACCATCCGCACATCGTGCCGGTCTTCGAGGCGGGCGAGACGGAGGGCGTCCTGTACATCGCGATGCGCTTCGTCGCCGGACAGGACCTGCGGGCGCTCCTCGACCGCGAGGGCGCGCTCCCGCCGGTGAAGGCGGGCCGGATCGCCGTACAGGTGGCGTCGGCGCTGGACGCGGCGCACGCCCACGACCTGGTGCACCGGGACGTGAAGCCGGGCAACATCCTGGTCGCCGAGGGCACCGACGGCGACCATCCCGAGCATGTGTACCTCACGGACTTCGGGCTGACGAAGAAGTCCCTGTCGCTGACCGGTCTGACGACCGTCGGGCAGTTCGTGGGGACGCTGGACTATGTGGCGCCCGAGCAGATCTCGGGGAAGCCGGTGGACGGCCGTTGCGACGAGTACGGCCTGGCGTGCGTGGTCTACGAGACGCTCACGGGCGTGCCGCCGTTCCGTCGCGACGACGACATGGCGCTGCTCTGGGCCCATCAGTACGACCCGCCGCCCCCGCCGTCCGCCGAGCGGCCGGAACTGCCCGAGGCGGCGGACCAGGTGCTCGCGAAGGCGCTGGCGAAGGTGCCGGAGGAGCGGTACGGGACGTGCCTGGAGTTCGTCGCGTCGCTGCGGGCGGCCTTGGAACGGGGCGGTCCGGGGCCGGGCCCCGGCCCCGACGAGCGGGAGGACCCGAAACCACCGGCCCCGCCGCCCCCGCCGCCGGCCTGGGCCCGCCCGGTCTTCCGGGAGCCGCCCGAGTCCTGGTACTGAGCCGGTACGGCCCGGAACCGTCCCCACGGCTTGTCTCCCCCCACTGCCTGTTTCCGCTACCGCTACCGCTACCGCCGTGCCTCCGTGCCTCCGCTACCGCGTGTCTCGCTTGCCGCTTGCCTGCCCCGGGGTCGGTCCCGCCCCTGCGTCCGTCTCGCCCCGCCGGCGGACGCCGGAGGCGAGGAGCCCGCCCAGGAAGCCGGTGACGAGCCCCCAGAGCAGGGCGAGGCCCGCGATCTTCCACACGTCGGGCCGCAGCACGACCCGGCCGCCGAGCGATTCGAGGTCGCCGATGCCGAGGATGGAGAGCCCGAAGCGCGCCTCGACGAGCGTGACGGGCGCGACGACCAGCATGGTCAGGGCGAACGCGACGCCGAGGTGGAGGGCGTGCTGCCAGAGCCGGGTGCGGGCGGGCGAGCGCACGGCGGCCACGAAGGCCACCGCCAGGACGAGGAGGGCCGCCACCGGCAGCAGCCACCAGGCCCGGGAGTCGTACGAGGCGAGGGAGGAGAGGTCCACCGTCGAGAGGCCCTGGGTGTCGGTGCGGAGCACCGAGTCGAGGATCGGGGGCATCGGCAGCCCGAACGGCCCCTGGACCGTGCCCTGCCAGGAACCGCCGATGCCGACCCCGAGGGCGAGCCAGCTGATGTTGGGCAGGCCGAGCAGGACGACGGCGAACGTCTCGGCCGCGTGGCCTCGCGTGGCGGCCACGACGAACCCGACGACGAGGCCGATGACGACGTACGCGAGGAGCAGGAGCAGCATCGCGGAGGCGACCGGGCGCACGGCCTGGTGGTAGCGGACCAGGCGGGACGGGAGCGGGGTGCCGCGCGAGACCAGCAGCGCGATCAGCAGCACGCCGAGGATCCACAGGAGTCCGTAGAGCAGGGTGGGGCCGAGCTCGGTGCGGAATCCGACGGTGGGGTTCACCGCTTCGAGGAGTTCGCCGAACAGGTCGGACATCGGGTCCTGGTCCTGGCTCTGGCCGCCGGGGATGGTGACGGGGAAGTCGCGGCGGGCGAGGGCGGAGAGTGCGGCGAGCGCGGCCAGCCAGAGCAGCACCGTGCGGCCGGCGCGGGCGAGGAGGTCGCGGGTCCGGGCGACGGCGTGGTGGCGGAGCGGGAGGAGGAAACAGAAGCCGGTGACCAATGCGCCCACCAGAGTGACGGTGAGGGGCATGGCGGTCAGTTCGGCGTTCGTACCGGCGAGCGCGCTCGCGTCGCCGGACAGGTCGATCTTGCCGCCGACGGCCATGACGACGACCGCCGCGACGACGTTCACGAAGCCGCCGGGCAGGTCGCCGGCGCCGGCGGCCCAGAGGCCCAGCGCGGCGACGACGGCCATCGCGAGGAACCCGGCGAGAACGGCCGCCAGGGCCTCGCCCCAATGGCGGGCGATGGTCCCGGTGTCGTGCGCCGGGCGGGACGTGGTGGGGAGCCGACTGCTCACGGTCACCACGCTAGTACCGGTCGACGGCGCCCGCAGGGCCTGTGGGGTCCGTCCGCTTGCGGGCGGACCCCGTTCCGCGCACACAATGGGCGCGGAACGGAAGAAAGGGAAAAATGTGACTTCCCACCCGCCGTCCGGCCGCCCCTCGGTTCCTCCTTCAGGTCCGCCTTCGGGCCCCCTCTCGGGCCCGAGCACCACCCCGGGGCAGGCCGGCCCCCCACCACCCCCCGGACCGCCGCACGGCGGCTCGGGGGGCGGTTCCGGCAGGTCCGGGGGCGGCGGTACGGGCGGCGGTGCGTCCGGCGGCCCGGGCGAAGGCGGTGGCGGAGGCCCCTGGTGGCGGTCCGTCCCGAAGGTCGCCTCGGTCGCGGCGGTGCTGGTCGCCGCGGTGGCCCTGGTGGTCGTCCTCACCCGCCCGGACGGCAACGGCGGTGACGGTGGCGGGGCCGGCGGCGAGGTGTTCCTGCAGAACGCCTCGGCGGCCGGTCCCGATCCCTTCACCAAGTCGACGGCCCGCGCGTCCGACGCCTCGCAGTCGCCCGCGCCTCTGCCCAGCCCCACCCGTTCGGCGGACGCCTCCGCCACGCGCACGGTGTCGGGCTCCGCGGCGGGCCTGTACGGCGGCACACGGAACGCGGCGAGCTGCGACGTCGAGCAACAGGTGCGCTATCTGGCCGACTCGCCCGCCAAGAACGCGGCCTTCGCCTCGGTCCAGGGCATCTCCGCCAACGAGGTGCCCGGCTATCTGCGCTCCTTGACCCCGCTTCAGCTCCGGGTCGACACCCGGGTGACCAACCACGGGTTCCGGGACGGGGCCGCCACCACCTACCAGGCGACCCTCCAGGCGGGTACGGCCGTACTCGTCGACGACCGCGGTGTGCCCCGGGCGCGCTGCGCCTGCGGCAATCCGTTGACCCCGCCGGTCGCCCAGAAGAACCCGAAGACGACGGGGGCCAAGTGGCCCGGCTATCAGCCCTCCCAGGTGGTCGTCGTGCAGCCGTCGGTGACCGTGGTGAACGTCTTCGTCGTGTACGACCCCGAGACCGACGGCTGGTTCGCCCGCGAGCCGGGCGACACGGGGAAGCAGGACAAGCCGACGACCCCGCCGACGGCTCCCCCGTCGCCCTCCGTGTCGGACTCGGTGACCGACTCCCCCAGCTCGGAGTCCCCGTCGTCGCCGTCCTCGCCCCCCTCGTCCCCGGAATCTCCGCGGTCGCCCGACTCCCCCGATTCCCCGGACTCCCCGGATTCCCCCCCGCCACCCGAGTCGCCCGACTCTCCCGACTCGCCGGAGGCGCCGCAGCCGGAGTCGGAACCGGCCTCGGGCGGCACGTCGAACGGCACGGCCTCCGACGTGGAGAGCCCGCCGGCGCCCGTCAGCCCGGTCTCCCCGGCGCCCGCGCCGCAGGCCGGGTCGCAGACCTCCGCAGCCGGCTCGGCCGCTCGGCCGGTCCTCTGAGGCGGGCGACGCAGCGGCCTGATGAGATACAGCATTTCGGATCCAGCGGATCGGATCCAGCAGATCGGATCCAGTCTTGTGGATCCCCAGGGAGCCGAGCCCAGGGGAAATCGAGATGCCTCGACCCTCCGATCTGTGTACGGTCCACCGAGTGGAACCTCTCACCGACCAACAGATCCGCTCGTCGTTCGTGAACTGCACGAAGGGTGAGGCCGGCCGGCTCAAGCTGCCGCTGGACTTCGCCGAGCTCCCCTGGCAGGACCTCGACTTCCTCGGCTGGGTCGACCCGGGCGCGCCGTTGCGCGCGCACCTCGTCGTGCCCCGCGAGGACGGCCCGCTCGGCATCTCCCTGCGGGTGCCCGGCGCGAGCCGTACCAGCGCGGTCAAGTCGAGCCTGTGCCAGGTCTGCCTGACGGGGCACGCCTCGTCGGGCGTGACCCTGCTGGCGGCGCCGCTGGCCGGTGCCCGCGGGCGCGAGGGGAACACGGTCGGCATCTACATCTGCGCGGACCTCGCCTGTTCCCTGTACGTCCGCGGCAAGCGCCAGCCCAAGCTGCGGGCCGGCCGGCAGGAGGAGTCTCTGACGGCCGAGGGGCGCATCGAGCGGATGACGGCGAACCTGGACGCGTTCCTCGCCAAGGTGACGGCCGGTTAGAACGCGGGCGCCGCGTCAGCGGTGGCGGGGCGTGTCGGGCGTGCGGGCGTGCGGGCGTGCGGGTCAGCGGAAGGCCTGCTCGCCCGTGAGCGCCTTGCCGATGACCAGGGAGTGGACCTCGCTGGTGCCCTCGTAGGTGAGGACCGACTCCAGGTTGTTGGCGTGACGCAGCACGGGGTATTCGAGGGTGATGCCGTTGGCGCCGAGGACGGTGCGGCACTCGCGGGCGATGGCGATGGCCTCCCGTACGTTGTTCAGCTTGCCCACGCTGACCTGCTCGGGCGTGAGGCCGCCGGCCTCCTTGAGGCGTCCCAGGTGGAGGGCGAGCAGCATGCCCTTGCCGAGCTCTACGGACATGTCCGCGAGCTTCTGCTGCGTCAGCTGGTAGGAAGCGAGCGACCGTTCGAAGACGATGCGGTCGCGGGCGTACGCGATCGTGGTCTCCAGACAGTCCCTGGCGGCGCCCAGGGCGCCGAACACGATGCCGAACCGCGCCTCGTTGAGGCAGCCGAGCGGGCCCGACAGTCCACGCGCCTCGGGGAGCAGGGCGTCGGCCGGCAGCCGGACGTCCTCCAGGACCAGTTCACTGGTGACGCTCGCCCGCAGCGACAGCTTCTGCTTGATCTCGGGGGCGCTGAAGCCGGGGGTGCCTGCGGGGACGAGGAAACCCCGGACGCCTTCGTCGGCACGGGCCCACACGACGGCGACATCGGCGACCGAGCCGTTGGTGATCCACATCTTGGTGCCGTTGAGCACCCAGTCGTCGCCGTCCCGTCGGGCGCGGGTGCGCATGGCTCCGGGATCCGATCCCGCGTCGGGCTCGGTGAGCCCGAAGCAGCCGATGTACTCGCCGGCCGCCATGCCGGGCAGCCACCGCTGCTTCTGCTCCTCCGAGCCGTACTTCCAGATCGCGTACATCGCGAGGGAGCCCTGTACGGAGACGAGGCTGCGCAGGCCGGAGTCGACGGCCTCCAGCTCCAGGCAGGCCAGTCCGTACGCGACGGCGCCGGTGCCCGCGCAGCCGTAGCCCTCCAGGTGCATGCCGAGGACGCCGACGCCGCCGAGCTGCCGGGCGAGTTCGCGGGCGGGGATGGCGCCCTGCTCGAACCAGCCGGCCACATGGGGGCGGAGTTCCTTGTCGGCCATGGTGCGCACGGTCCGGCGGATCTCCCGCTCCTCGTCCGTCAGCAGGCCGTCGATCGCCAGCAGATCGAAGGGGTGGACGGGGGACGACTTCGACGCGGGCGACGGCTGCTGCTGCGACTGCGGCGACGACTTCACGGACGGCCTCCAGGCTGGTGCGGCGATGCGGCGTGCCGAGCGTAGCCGCAGATCGGATTTTGGATCCAGTATTGAATATCTGATCTCCGATCCCTACGTTCACAGGGGATCCGATCACCGACGGAGGAGAGCGGGATGCGCGCAGATCAGCGGGAATCGTCCGCACCCGGCGCCCTGTCCGGGATCGTCGTCGCCGACTTCGGGCGTGTCCTCGCCGGGCCGTACATGACCATGCTCCTCGCCGACCTCGGCGCCGATGTCATCAAGATCGAGCGGCCCGGCTCGGGAGACGACACGCGCGCGTGGGGCCCCCCTTTCGCCGACGGCGAGGCCACGTACTTCCTCGGGGTGAACCGGAACAAGCGTTCCGTCGCCCTGGATCTGACCGATCCCGCCGACCGGGCCGCGGCCCGCGCCATCGTCGACCGGGCCGACGTCCTCGTGGAGAACTTCCGGCCCGGCACGATGGAGAAGCTCGGTCTCGGCTACGAGGACGTGCGCGCGGCCAACCCGGGGCTCGTCTACTGCTCGGTGACCGGTTTCGGTGCCGCCGAGGGCGCCCACCTGCCCGGCTACGACCTGCTCGTCCAGGCGATGGGCGGGCTGATGAGCGTGACCGGTGAGCCGGGCGGGCCGGGGACGAAGGCGGGCGTCGCCCTCGTCGACGTCATCACCGGCCTCCACGCCGGCCTCGGCATCATGGCCGCGCTGCGGCACCGGGAGCGTACGGGCGAGGGACAGCGGGTCGAGGTCTCGCTGCTGACCTCCCTGCTCTCCGCGCTCACCAACCAGTCGGCCGCCCACCTCGGCGCCGGCGTCGTCCCGCGCGCCCTGGGCAACCGGCATCCGAGCATCGCTCCGTACGAGGTGTTCGAGGCCCGGGACCGGCCGCTGGTGCTCGCCGTCGGCAACGACCGCCAGTTCCGCGCCCTCTGCGTCCGGCTCGGGCTGCCCGCGCTCGCCGACGACGCGCGGTTCGCCACCAACCCGGCCCGCGTCGCGCACCGCGAGGAGCTGGTCGCGGCGCTGCGGGGTCCGCTCGCCGAGCGGACCGCCGACAGCTGGTTCGAGGAACTCACGGCCGCGGGAGTTCCCTGCGGCCCGATCAACGATCTCGCCGCCGCCTTCGACCTCGCCGACCGCCTGGGCCTTGCGCCCCGTGTCCCGGCCGACGCGGCCGGTCCGGCCCAGGTCGTCAACCCGCTGACGCTCGGCCTCACCCCTGCCTCGTACCGCGCCGCGCCCCCGCGTCTCGGCGAGCACACCGCCTCCGTGCTCCGGGAGCTCGGGCGGGATCCGGGCGCGCCGTAGGAAGATATACGGATCATGACCCGCGCGGGCGCGGGCCGACCGACGCAGGAACGACGGAAGGGGCACAGGCGATGAGCAGCGCGGTGCGGAAGGGGCGGCCGCCGACCGCCCAGCAGTTCGTCCTCAAGGAGCTGCGGCGCGCGATCACCGCCGGGGAGCTGCGGCCCGGCGGGCAGATCCGCCAGGACGCGCTCGCCGCCCGGCTCGACGTCAGCCGCGTGCCCCTGCGCGAGGCGCTGAAGATCCTGGAGGGCGAGGGCCTCGTCGTCCACCACATCCACCGGGGCTACTTCGTCGCCGAGTTGTCCCTCGCGGACCTGGAGGAGGTCTACCGGATCCGGCAGTTGCTGGAGACCGAGGCGGTCCGCATGGGTGTCCGGCGGGCCGAGGAGGGGCTGCTCGCCTCCCTGGAGAAGACCCAGCGGGAGGTGGAACGGGCCGCCGACGACGGGGACGTGACCGCGATGGCCGCGGCCAACCGCCGCTTCCACTTCGCCCTCGTCGAGGCGTCCGAAATGCCGCGCCTGGTCCGCCTCATCACCACCCTGTGGGACGCCACCGACGCCTATCGCTCGCTGTACTACACCGAGTTGCCGAACCGGGAGCTGGCGGTGCGCGAGCACCGTGCGGTCATCTCGGCGGTGCGCCACGGGGACGAGGACGCCGTGGTGCGCGCGCTCGACGAGCACCGCGTCAACGCGGTCGCGGCTCTGCGCGAGGTCCTCGACCTGGAGTGAGCCCCGCCCGGGCCGGAGTCGCACCCGGCACCGGAGTCCGGACACCGAGCCCGGACACCCGAGCCCGGCGCGTGACGACCTGCACCCGACAGTCGTCGCGCGCCCACTCCCGTCCGAAGCATTGACAGGGTCATCACACGCTCACCATTCTGAGAGCGCTCTCAAAGCCCTCGCCTCCCCCACTCCCGAGGAGCCCCATGCGTTCGCATCGCCGTCGCCGCAGTCTCGCGACCCTCGCGCCCGTCACCGCCGCCGCTCTGCTCGGCACCGCCGTCACCCTCGTCGGACCCTCCCCCACGGTCCAGGCCGCCACTACGCGGGCCGCCGCCGTACCGGCGACGATCCCGCTCACGTTCAAGAACAACTCCGGCCGTTCCGACCAGATATACGTCTACAACCTCGGCACCGAGCTCTCGACCGGCCGTCAGGGCTGGGCGGACGCGAACGGCACCTTCCACCCCTGGCCGGCCGGCGGCTCCGTACCCGTACCGGCGCCCGACGCCTCCATCGCGGGACCGGCGCAGGGGCAGTCCATGACGATCCGCCTGCCGAAGTTCTCCGGCCGGGTCTACTTCAGCTACGGCCAGAAGCTCGTCTTCAAGCTGGCCACCGGTGGTCTGGTGCAGCCCGCCGTCCAGAACCCGAGCGACCCCAACCGGAACATCCTCTTCAACTGGTCCGAGTACACGCTCAACGACGCGGGACTCTGGATCAACAGCACCCAGGTCGACATGGTCTCGGCCCCGTACGCGGTCGGCGTCAAGCGCCCCGACGGGAGCGTCGCCACCACGGGCCGGCTCAAGCCCCGGGGCTATCGCAACTTCCTGGACTCCCTGCGCGGCCAGCCCGGCGGCTGGGCGAACCTCATCCAGACCCGGTCCGACGGTACCGTCCTGCGCGCCCTGGCACCGGGGCACGGCATCGAGGCGGGCGCCCTGCCCGCGAACGTGATGGACGACTACATCAACCGCGTCTGGACGAAGTACTCCTCCTCCACCCTGACGGTGACGCCGTTCGCGAACCAGCCGGCCGTGAAGTACTTCGGCCGCGTCTCCGGCAACGTCATGAACTTCACCAACAGCGCGGGCACCGTCGTCACCTCGTTCCAGAAGCCCGACTCCGACAGCGTGTTCGGCTGCTACAAGCGGCTCGACGCGCCCAACGACCAGGTGCGGGGCCCCATCTCCCGTACGCTCTGCGCGGGTTACAACCGGTCCACCCTCCTCACCAACCCGAACCAGCCGGACACTTCCGCCGCCGGCTTCTACCAGGACGCGGTGACCAACCACTACTCGCGCAAGATCCACGCGCAGATGGTGGACGGCAAGGCGTACGGATTCGCCTTCGACGACGTCGGCGCCCACGAGTCGCTGGTCCACGACGGCGACCCGCGGGAGGCGTACGTCACGCTCGACCCGTTCGACTAGGCCGCCGTCTCCCGCTCCCCTGAATCGTCCGTGTCCACGGCGGTCCCGCTCCGTGAGGGATCATGGGCAAAGGAGCGGGAGAAGGGACGTAACGGACGATGCGCAACCGCAGTGTCGCCGACCTGATGACGCCGACCGCGGTGGCCGTACAGCCGGGGACGCCGTTCAAGGAGATCGCGCGGCTGCTCGACGAGTACGGCATCACCGCGGTGCCGGTGGTCGACGAGGCCAACCGGCCGATCGGAGTGGTCTCGGAGGCGGATCTGCTGCGCCGCCACGCCGCCAAGGACGGCCCGAGCACGGCCGCGGCGATGATGTCGAGCCCCGTGGTGGTGGCCCGCCCGTCCTGGACGGCGGTGGAGGCGGCGCGGCTGATGGAACGGCACCGCGTGAAGCGGCTGCCGGTGGTGGACGCGGGCGGACACCTCATCGGGGTGCTCAGCCGGAGCGATCTGCTGCAGCTCTTCCTGCGGCGCGACCGGTCGATCCAGGAGGAGATCCTGGAGGACGTGGTCATCCGGATCCTCCGCCACTCCCCCGCCGCGCTCCACGTGGACGTGGACGAGGGCCGGGTCACGCTCAGCGGCACGCTGGAGCGCCGGAGCCTCGCACCCGTCTTCGTCCGGCTCTGCGAGAGCGTGGACGGCGTCGTGGAGGTCGTGGACCGGTTGACGTACGAGGACGAGGAGGAGGCCGACGCCGAGGGCGGCGACGTGGCCGCCCCCGGCCCCGGGGTCTGAGACGGCGCCGGGCCCGTCGGCGGGAAGCCGACGGGCCCGGTGCGCTCGGCGGTCCGGTCAGGAGACCGCCTCCGGCCACCCGTATCCGGGGCCGGTGTGCTGCGGTACGGTCCCCGCGCCCACCGCCTCCATCTCCCGGTTGGCCTCGCGCATCAGCTGACCGGCCAGGTCCTTCATGGCCCGGCTCGCGGCGAGCTCGTCACCGATCGCCGGAACGTCCGCGTCCGACGGGTTGCACCGTGCGGTGCCGTGGCCGGTGAGGGTCGACGTACCGGTGTTGAGATGCGCCGCGGCCTTGGTCCTGCCATCCTCTTCGACCAGTTCCAGGCCGACCGTCCACTCCAGTGTCCGTGACATGGTCTGCCTCCTCGCGCCGTCGGAACGCGTGACACCACCGCGCGTCCCTGCCTACCTTCCAGGATCCATCCACGCGCGCGTGAGCGCGCGCCGAGGCGGGCCGCCGTGCGTCAGCCCTTGACCCGGACCCGGTTCAGGGGCGCCGGGGCGATCTCCTTGTGGGCCCTGAGGTACTCCACGAAGCTCTCGTGGTCGGCGCCGTTACGGACAGGGGCGGTGTAGCCGGCGAAGGCGGTGTAGCCGTCGGCGCCGATGACGGTGTAGGCGAGCGCCGCCACCCGGTAGGTCCCCGCGGGGTGCAGCGGCAGGCCGTTGATCCGTACGTCCCCGGCGGCGACGCGGTCGCCGACCGGGCGCGACGGGTCGTAGCTGTACGAGACGTTGCGCGACACGGCGAGGGGGGCGAACTTCACCGTCCCGTCGGCCTGCTTCTGCCACTGCTGTTCGAGTATCGCGTCCAGCTGACGTCCCTTCACACCGACGGTGAGGACGGGGTTTCCGTAGCCGTAGGCGTTCCAGGACTCGCCGAACAGGATGCGGCCGTCCGCGTCGGCGGGGTGGCTTCCCTTGGCGTACGGGAGGTCGGCGCGGACCGCGGCGCTGCCTCGGGCGGGCTGAGCGGCGATCAGGGCCAGATCGGCCTTGCCCGCGGGGGTCCGGTTGGCGTTCCAGTACTGGACGTCGGCGAAGAGGTCGGCCGCCGTGCTCTCGCCCGCGGCGTTCGCCGCCCGGGTGAAGGGGCCGGTCTGGGTGGCGAGCGGTTCGGCGAAGCGCTCGGCACCGCGCGCGGCCCAGTGGTCGACGATCTTCTTCATCTCGGGGTCCGGGGCCACGTCACGCGTGACCGCGTGGTTGACGGAGCGGGTGCGGTCGCGGAGGACCTCGCCGCTCCTCGGATCGATGGCCAGGTTGATCTCGTTGATCAGGGCGCCGTGGTTGCCCGTCTCGACGACCGGGCGCGGAACGCCGGCCGGGTCGGGCACCATGCAGTTGAAGCGCGAGTGCCAGTCCCCGGTGACGACCGCGTCGATCTCCGCCGTGACCTTCTTCGCGAGGTCGATCACCGGCCCGTAGGCGGAGTCGCACGCGTTGTACCCGGAGGTCGCGGCGGACTTCGGCGAACCGCCCTCGTGCACGTTGAGGACGATGGCCTCGACGCCACGGCGCTTGAGGTCCTTGGCGTAGCGGTCGATGGTCGTCGCCTGGTCCAGGGCCCGCAGGCCCGGCTGGTAGGAGGTCGACCCGGTGACGGTGGCCTGCGTGGTGGTGGAGATGAAGCCGACCGGGACCCGCTTGCCGTTCGCGGCCTCGAACCACTCGATGCGGTACGGGTCCACGATCCGCTGCCCGGTCCTGGCGTCGACGATGTTGCCGGTCAGGAAGTCGAAGTCGGCGCCGTGGAAGCGGCGTCCGGTGGAGTCCGTGAAGCAGCTGTCCACTCCGACCGTGCCGAAGCAGTCGCCGTTCGCCATGTGGTCGACGAGGAAGCTCCGGTCCACGTCCAGCTCGTGGTTGCCCACGGCCGTGAAGCGCAGCCCGAGCTTGTTGAGGACCTCGATCGTGGGCTCGTCCTGGAAGGCGTCCACTTCGAAGGGCCAGCCGGAGAAGTTGTCACCGGTGGAGAAGAAGACGGAGTTCGTGTGCCCGGAGCGCAACCGGTCCAGATGGGTGGAGAGGTAGGCGGCGCCGCCGACGGTCACCGACGCCCCGCCTCCCGCGGGGATCTGTCCGCCTTGTCCGGCTGTGGGCGGCTGGAGGTAGCCGTGGAAGTCGGTGATGCTGAGGAGTTGGACGTCGAGGGGGTCGTCTGCGGAGGCCGGTGAGACGGAGAGGGCGCCGCCGACGAGGGCGGTGCCCACGGCGATGACACCGATCCGGCGAAGGACGTTTCTCAAGGCGATGACTCCTTCGGAGGGGGACGAGCAGACTCATCTCAACTCCTGTCGGTGTCACGACTGTGAACGTCGAACAGCGCTCCACGGCATGGGACATGACCGGACTTCATCGCAGCGCGGCCGATTCCGTCATGTGCGGAAACGAGCCCCTTCCGCCACTGATTCGTCCTTGCGCACGGCATGTGCGCGCGGCGGCGGCAGGGGCGGCAGCGCCGACTCGACGTCGTCCAGGGCGCGCCGGGCGGCCTCGATCCGCTCGCGCAGCCGCGCCTCGTCCCATCCGTCTCCGATGCCGGCCCGCGCGCCGGAGGCCGTCGCCCGCTCCGCCTGCTTCGCCGCGGCCTCGTCCTCCGCCGCTTCGAGCTTCTCGATCTCGCGCGCCTCCTCCAGCGAGTTGATCACGACACCGATGAGGACGTTGACGAGGACGAAGGAGGCGATGAGGACGTACGAGACGTAGTAGAGGAAACTCCACCGCGAGATCTCCAGGCCCGCGTGGACCGCCTCACCGAGCCCGTCGAGGGTCATCAGGAGGAAGAGGGTGAGGACGGCCCGGCCGATCGAGCCGAAGTGCTCCGGGTCGTGCCCGGCGAAGAAGACCCAGCCGACCATCGCGTACACGTACAGCAGCAGCGCTCCGACCAGCAGGAAGCTGGCCGTGCCTGGCAGGCTGCGGCCGACCGCGACGAGGACGATCCGCAGCTGCGGCAGGAAGCGCGCGGCACGCAGCACGCGGGCGAGGCGGAGCAGCCGCAGGATCGTGGAGTTCTCGCGGGCGGCCGGGACGCAGGCGGCGAGGACGACGACCAGGTCGAAGAGGTTCCAGGGGTCACGGAAGAAGTCCCCGGGCCGGGCGGCGTGCGCTCCGACGCGCAGGACCATCTCCGTCGCGAACGCGGCCAGGAAGAGGTGTTCGACGGTGCTGAGCTCGGTGTGCCAGCGGGCGGTGACACCGGCGTACGTCTCCACTCCCAGGACCACGGCGTTGCCGAGGATGAGGAGGAAGACGCCGGTGGCGAACCAGCGGGCCTCGGTGATCTCGCGGCATCGTTCCGCCACGCGCACCCGAAGGTCCCGGTGGCTACGGCCCACCACGGCGGACTGGTCCGGCATCTCGGCGCTCCTCGATTCGTTGAACCATGCTCTGGTGTTCCAACGGCGCCGACGCGCAAGGGTTCTGGTCCCGGAGCGCGAGGGTTGCGGTCCCGAAGCCGGCGGGTCGCGGTCCCGAAGCGCGAGGGTCGCGGTCCCGGAGCGCGAGGGTCGCGGTCCCGGAGCGCGAGGGTCGCGGTCCCGGCCGGCCCGTGGCCCGTCTCCCGCAAAGTCCAAGTCCTGCCGCGTGCCCGTCCATGTCCACGGTCCTCGGGGCCGAGGAAGCTGCGGTACGCCCGGTTCCGCGAGGGGCGGCCGCCGCGGCCCGCGCGACGCCCCGGGGAGGAGTGCTCCATGCCCGCTCGAACATCCCTACTGGTCGCCGCGCTCGCCGCCGTGACCCTCACCCTGGCCGGCGGTGGGGGCGGCGCGTCGGCGGCCCGGCCGGCCGCGCCCGCGCCGGAAGCGCCGTCCGCCCCCACGTACACCGTGACGGTCGGCGCCAAGGGCTCCTGGACCCACCCGGACGACACGCCCGCCGCCCCCTACATCGACAAGGACGGCACCTTCTACTTCCAGCAGGCGCACGCGCTCTACGGGGCGACGGACCCCCGGAAGTGGACCTTCTTCACCGGCGCCGACTTCGACACCGCCTCCCGGTCGAGCGCGCTCAGCGACGCCGTGGATCCGGCGAACGGAAACGACCGCAACAACGACACGACCTGGCGGTGCGACAACAGCCCGACGGGCCTGGAGTCCAGCGCGGCGCCGGCCGGGTCGGGCTACTCCCAGAAGAACTACTGCGACCTGGCGGGGGTCTGGGTCGACCCGGACACCGGCTACTGGTACGGCCTGGTGCACAACGAGTTCACCCCGCAGCCCTTCGGCGACGGCGTCCACTACGACGGGATCGACTACGCGGTCTCCACCGACCGGGGCCGGACGTGGCGCGTCACGTCCCACGTCATCACCTCCCCGTACAGCACGAAACGGGGCGACACCGCCGCGTTCCCGCAGCAGACGTACCACTACGGCGACGGTGACCCGCGGCTGTTCGTCGACACCGCCTCGGGGTACTTCTACGTCTTCTACGGCTCCCGGATCGTGGAGAAGGGCGGCGGCTGGAAGGCCTTCCACGCGCATGTGGCCCGCGCCCCGATCTCCGGAAAGATGGCGCCCGGTTCCTGGCGGAAGTGGTACGACGGCGCCTGGACCGAGCCCGGCGTGGGCGGTCGGGAGAGCAACATGGTGCCGGTCGGGTCCGCCGGCGGCACCGGGTACACCCCCGTGTCCGACGAGTACGACCCCACCCACGCGGGCACCGTGAGCCAGCAGGTCGCGGCCGGCCTGATGCCGCCGACGTCACCGCTGTTCGTCATGGACATCACGTACAACGCGCATCTGGGGCTGTACATCGGCCAGCCCCAGGCCGTCGACCAGAGCGGCAGGGCTCCGCAGCAGTTCTACGCCACCGCCGACCTGGCGAAGCAGCAGTGGCGGCTGCTCGGTGACACCGGCAGCCACACCAACGCCTCCTGGTACCGCTGGTTCCTCGACAGCACGAACCGGACGAGCTCCGGGATCGTGGGCAGGAACTTCCGCTCGTACTGCTCCTTCGGATGCTCGGGCGGCTCGTCCAGCGAGTACGTCAACCTCTCCATCGGTACGTCGGAGCCCGCCGCCCCCGTCGACCCGACCCGGACCCACCGCATCGCCTCCGGTGGCGGGCGCGTCCTCGCCCAGGTCTCCGGCGGGTCCGCTACCACCTCACTGGCGGCCCCCACCGGGGCGGCCCGGGAGTCATGGACCTTCACGCCGCTGGGCGACGGGGCCTACCGGATCGCCAACAGCGCCACCGGCGGGCTCCTGGGGGTCGACTCCTCGGCCACCGTCAACCGGGCCTGGGGCACCAGGCCGACCGTGACGACCGCCGGCGCGGGCGGACCGAGCGTCGGCCAGCAGTGGTTCGTGATCCCGGGCGCCGGCGCCGCGGGTGCGCCGACCGGTACGTACCGGCTGGTGAACCGTTACAGCGGTCTGGTGATCGGCATGTCCGCCGACTCCGCGCGGCCGGCCGAGACCACGCCCGCCCGCTTCTGGACCGACACCTCCGGCAGCGGTGTCGGCGGGTCGCGCACGGCGGCGGAGCAGACCCTGACCCTCACGCCCGTGGGTGAGGCGCCCGGCTCGCTCGACGGTGTCCGCACCCTGGTCACCGGGGGCAGGGCCCTCGACAACCCCGGCCACAGCACCACTCCCGGCACCCAGCTCATCACCTACACCGCCAACGGCGGAGCCAACCAGAGCTGGCGCTTCACCCGGCAGCCGGACGGCTCCTACCAGCTGGCCAACGCCGAGTCGGGGCTCTGCGCCGACGTCGACGGCGGCTCCACCGCACCCGGCGCGAAGGTGATCCAGTGGACGTGCACGGGCGGCGCCAACCAGCGCTGGAACGTCACGCGCCGGGCTGACGGCACGTACACCGTCGCCTCGGTGAAGAGCGGGCTGGTGCTCACGACCGCCTCGACGACGAACGGGGCCCTGGCGACCCAACAGGCCGACACCGGTTCGAGCCTGCAGCGGTGGACGATCACCTGAGCGCCCCCGGCAGAGCCCCGTACGCCCCCAGCGCCCCCGCCGTTCGGCGGGGGCGCTCGGCGTGGCGGTCACGGCGGCCGTTCGTCGGCGCCACCCTCTCCGCGCTCGAACTGGCCCGTGAGCTGCGGAAGTTCCGGAAGTCGGTGCGAGATCTCCACGTCCGCCGGGCGACCTCCACGAAACAAACACGTTCGCTCGGGCAACCATGTTGATCATCACGCGGAATCTCACATTCCGCTCACGGTGGGCGCACGAACCGCCACTAGCGTCCCCTTGTTGATCTTGCCGAGCGGCAGGATCGGAAGGGATGACACCTCCGTGTCCAGACATACAGCCGGACCTTCCGGCACCCGGCGGCGCACAGGGCGCATAGCCCTGGCGACCGCCCTGGTCCTGGCGGCCGAGGCCGCCCTCATATCCGGCCAGACCGCCGCGGCGGCCCCGGACGAGCGGCCTGCCGCGCCGACGGCCACGACCTCCGCCGCCACGACCTCCGCCAAGGCCCCCTCCCCGCAGGCCGTCCAGGAGTCGGACCTGGCCTGGGCGGCAGCGCACGCGAAGGGCTCGATCGCCTGGGCGCTGGCCGAGGCGAAGAGGACCGGGAAGAAGACCGTCGTCACCGACGAGACGACCCCCACGACCTTCACCGTCGCCAACCCGGACGGCACCCTCACCACCGAGCTCACCGCGGGTCCCGAGCGGGTCTGGAAGAACGGCACCTGGCAGCGGGCCGACGCCACCCTCACCGAGGCGGCCGACGGCAGCATCGCCCCCAAGGCACACCCCAACGGCCTGCGCCTGGGCGGCGGGAGCGGCGTCCGGCCGACGTCCCTGCGCGCCGCGCAGGACGACCCCGCCCGTGACCTCGTGACCCTGGGCAGCGGCGACAGCCAGGTGACCCTCCGGTGGAAGGGCGGCCTGCCGCAGCCCGAACTGGACGGCACCCACGCCCGCTACCGGAACGCCGTGCCGGGCGCCGACGTCGTCGTCGAGGCCACCCGTACCGGCTTCGAGCAGTTCGTCGAGATCCACGAGCGGCCCGGCGGCGCCTACTCCTACACCCTCCCGGTCAAGGCCAAGGGCCTGAAGGCGCAGCCGAACAAGGACGGCTCGGTCACCTTCACCGACGCCGAGACCGGTGCCCCGCGCGCCACCATGCCCGCCCCGGTCATGTGGGACGCCTCCGTCGACAGGCGCTCGGGCGAGCACACCCGCCGCGCGCGTGTCGACATGAAGGTCGTCGACAAGGGCGCCGGTGAGCTCGACCTGGTCGTCACCCCGTCGGCCGCGTTCCTCGCCGACCCCGCCACGACCTACCCGGTGACGGTCGACCCCTCGACCTCCGCGCTGTCGAACACCTTCGACACCTATGTGCAGCAGGGCGAGACCGTCGACTGGTCCAACGACACCGAACTCGACCTCGGCAACCCCGGCACCAAGAACGGCGACGGCACCCCGCGTACCGCCCGCTCGTTCATCACCTGGAACACCACGCCGCTCCAGGACGCGCTGATCGTCGACACCAACCTGGCGCTGTGGAACTTCCACTCCGGCAACACCGACTGCAGCGCCCAGTCCTGGACCGTCTGGGACACCAGCGCCCCGTCCACGTCCTCGCGCTGGACCGCGCAGCCCACCTGGAAGCAGCAGTTCCACTCCTCGACCGAGACCAAGGGCAGCCCGGACTGCGCCGCCCAGCCGGACGGCTGGATCAACGCCGACGTCGACACGCTCGTCCAGTCCTGGGCGTCCGCCAAGGCCACGCGCGGTCACATGGGTCTGCGCGCGGCCACCGACGACGTGAAGGCGTGGAAGCGGGTCAACTCCGCCAACAACGCGGCCAACCAGCCCAAGCTGTCGGTCACCTACAACTACCGGCCCTCGGACGGCACCGACCGGCAGGCCGGCGCGCCGTTCCGGTCGTACGCCGGTGTGTGGGCGGTCAACAGCACCACCCCCGTCCTGCGTGACACCTTCACCGACCCGGACCGCGACAAGGTCAACGGCACGTTCCAGGTCTACGACGCCGCGACCGACACGCCCGTCACCACTCCGTCCGGGGAGGGGCTGCTCGTCTCCGACTTCGTGGACTCGGGCAAGCCGGCCTCGGTGACGGTCCCGGCCGGGCAGCTGCGGGACGGCCGGACGTACAAGTTCCGTACGAACGCCTACGACGGCACGCACTACAACCTCGGCTGGTCGCCGTGGACCCAGTTCGTCGTCGACACCACCGCCCCCGGCGCGCCGCAGAGCGTCACCTCGGCCACCTACCCGGAGAACTGGGGCGGCGGCGGTGCCGGCGTCACGGGTGAGTTCGACGTCACGACCGGTGCGCCGGACGCCTACGAGGTGCGGTACCGCCTCGACCCGTACTCCGACGACGCGGACGACGCCGGCTGGACCTCGGTGAACACCACCTCGGGGACGCTCGCGGCCAGGTCCCTGACCGCCGTGGCAGCCGTGGACGCCTCCTACGCGGTGACCCCCGCGGCGGACGGCAACCACGTGGCCCAGACCCGTACCGTCGACCGCGCCGGCAACGTCGGCCCGATCAGGGACTACGGATTCACCGCGGGAAACCGCGACTACAACCGCGCCCAGAAGATCGACATCAAGCTCCCGGCCAACGACACCAGCTCGCAGCAGCCGGACCCCTCCGATCCTCCGAAGCCGGCCTGGGACGGCTGGAAGCAGGGGAGCCAGGCCCGTACCTTCACGACCGGCGAGGACACCCAGGTCACGGTCGTCCCGAAGGACCAGGCCTCCGAGGCCTTCACCCGCAAGGCCGCGCAGCAGCTCAGGGCCCGTGCCGGCTCGCTGCCGGCGCCGATCGTCAAGGACTCCTGGTGCCAGCCCAGTCTGTTCGGTGAGGCGCAGAAGTCGCTGATGACCCGCACGCAGGCCTGCGTCTTCTTCGACCTGTCGTTCACCGCGGAGAGCAAGCTCGTGGACGGCGTCGTGCCCGTGAAGTACCAGGCCAACTTCGAGGTGCACTTCCAGGTCAAGACCGACGCCCACGGCGACGCCATCAAGACCTGGGTGCAGATCAACCCGGTCTTCAACAACTTCCCCGGCGACGAGCGCGCGGTGGTGATGGGCGCCGGCAACCCCGGTGCCTGGTTCGACTCGATGTGCGTGAGCGACGGCTGCAACTCCGGCGGCGACAGCGCGCGGCAGAACATCGACTTCTACGGTGACCTCACCTGGAAGGGAGGCATGAACGGCAACGACCCGGTCGACACCCACATGGCCACCGGTACGGCCGACCACAAGTGGAACGGCGCGGTGGACAACGCCGCCGGCACCACCGACGGGGACCAGTCGAAGAGCATGCTGGTGTCCTTCAACGGCCGCCCGGTCACCGAGGTGGAGCCCCCGCCGGGCCTGAACGGCAGGAAGGGCGAATGGCGGGACGACTACGCGTCCTGGCAGTCCCCGCAGCTGCTCGTGACCTGCGACAAGGTCGCCTCCTACGGCGCCCCGGGCTGTGTGCTGCCGCAGTACGCCCCGACGTACGTGTTCAACACCGCCGCCTACCCGGAGGCGGCCGCGCACGCCTGGCTGATCCAGAACAAGTCGAAGGTCACGGGCCTCGGCCAGAGCTGGGCCGCTCCGCTCGAGTACCTGCCGCCGGCGGCGCGGAACAAGAAGGGCTACGACTCCCAGAAGAGCCGGGACGCCATGTGCACCCGCTACAAGGGCCCGAAGGCGGGAGGCACCGGATGGGTGCCGCGCAAGACGTTCCTGCCCCACCCGAAGACGGCGCTGCACCATGCGGGACCGCACATCGACGAGGTCAACTGCGACGAGTTCCCGTTCGCCTCGACGTACCAGTCCGCCGGTATGAAGAGTGTCGACGGAGGCAAGAACGAGGCGCCGGGCGGCGGGGCCGACTGCATGCAGACCGTGTCCGCCACGGCGGACGACGGCAGCATCCACTTCCTCGACGACACCCGGTACGACGCTCCGACGTTCACCGAGAACTGCGGCCGGTCCTCGATGTCCGGCGACGTCAACCAGGGCTCGATGCGGCCGTTCGGCGACTTCGCGCGGCAGATGCGGCTCCTGGACGAGCAGGGCTACTTCCTGGACCCGGGCAACGCCTGGTTCAAGGGCTGTGACACCTCGAAGGCCGAGCTCGTCTGCACCATGGCGAAGCCGTAGGGGCGATCCCGTAAGCAAGCCGTGAGCCGGCCGTGAGCGAGGCCGCAGTCCGGCCGGCACGACCGAAGCAGGCCCCGCCCCCGATGTCCGAGGGCGGGGCCCCGCCCGTCTGGGGCCCCGGCCCCGCCCTCCGGGCGGACGACGCTCCTTTCGAATCGCGCCCTAGCGCACGGGCCGCCAGTCGGCGAACGTCTCGTCGAGTCGCGGACTGTCCGGGTCGTCCCAGACGAGGCATCCGTACACGACCCCGGGCACGCCGGAGCCCATCAGACCGGCCGGGCCCTCGGTCAGCATGCGGTTGACGGACTCCAGATAGGCGGCGATCGACGGATAGAGCGGCTGCTCCATGAAGAGGCCCTCGTAGCTGGTCCACCGGCCGAGGCCGTCCTCCGACAGGTACAGGCCGACGTCGGTCGCCTCGGTGTGGTTGCCGAAGGGGGCGGCCCACCGCGCGCCCTCCCACCAGTCCTTGCCCTGGTGGTCGAAGCCGGCGAGCCGGGGCCGGATCGACTGCCCAGGGGTGAGCAGCACCCCGTGCGGCAGGAAGGCGCCGGTGGCGACCTCGCCCTCTTCGTCGTACTCCTCGAGGTCGAGCTGGCGGACCCCTCCCGCCACGGACCAGAGCGCGACCAGCTCGGGCGGGAAGCCGAACCCGCAGGAGTTCCTGAGCCGGTCCTCCGCCTCCTCGATCTCGGCGCGGGAGGCCGGCGGGAGGATCGAGGCGTGCGAGGTGGGGGCGTGCACGCGCAGCCATGCGGTCAACTGCTGCCAGGCGGTGGCCGTCCGCTCCATGAGTTCGGTGTCCATGACCTCGACCCTACGCAATGATCGGGAGACGTGACCTTGGCTGCCGCAGGCTCGATACTGCCGTAGGCCCTACCGCCAGGCTCTCGAGGAGAAACGCATGAAAATGCTGATCAACGTTCCGGAGACCGTCGTCGCCGACGCGCTGCGGGGCATGGCCGCCGCCCATCCCGAGCTGACCGTCGACGTCGAGAACCGTGTCGTGTTCCGGCGGGACGCGCCCGTCGCGGGGAAGGTGGCGCTGGTGTCCGGGGGCGGGTCCGGGCACGAGCCGTTGCACGGGGGGTTCGTGGGGCCCGGGATGCTCGCGGCCGCGTGCCCCGGGGAGGTCTTCACCTCGCCGGTGCCCGACCAGATGGTGCGGGCCGCCGCCGCGGTCGACAGTGGCGCCGGGGTGCTGTTCGTCGTCAAGAACTACACCGGCGACGTGCTCAACTTCGAGATGGCCGCCGAGCTCGCCGAGGACGAGGGCATCCAGGTCGCCACGGTGCTGGTGAACGACGACGTGGCGGTGACGGACAGTCTGTACACGGCCGGGCGGCGCGGAACCGGGGCGACGCTCTTCGTGGAGAAGATCGCGGGCGCCGCGGCCGAGGAGGGTGCGCCGCTGGAGCGGGTGGAGGCGATCGCACGGCGGGTGAACGAGCGGTCGCGGAGCTTCGGCGTGGCGCTGAGCGCCTGCACCACCCCCGCCAAGGGCAGCCCCACGTTCGAACTGCCGGACGGCGAGCTTGAGTTGGGCGTCGGGATCCATGGCGAGCCGGGACGGGAACGGCGGCCGATGATGACGTCGCGCGAGATCGCGGACTTCGCCGTCGACGCCGTACTGGAGGACCTGCGGCCGTCCGGCCCGGTCCTCGCCCTGGTGAACGGGATGGGGGCCACCCCGCTCCTCGAACTGTACGGATTCAACGCCGAGGTGCAGCGGGTGCTGGCCGAGCGCCGGGTGCCCGTCGCCCGCACACTGGTGGGCAACTACGTCACCTCGCTCGACATGGCGGGCTGCTCGGTGACGCTCTGTGAGGCCGACGAGGAACTGCTGCGGTTCTGGGACGCGCCCGTGCAGACGGCCGCGCTGCGCTGGGGCCGGTGAGAGAGGGATGACCGAAGTGAACGATCTCGACGCCGCGTTCTTCCGCCGCTGGCTCGACGCGGCGGCGGCCGCCGTCGACCGTGAGGCCGAACACCTCACCGAGCTCGACTCGGCGATCGGCGACGCCGACCACGGCGCCAACCTGAAGCGCGGTTTCGCGGCCGTGACGGAGGTGCTCGACAAGGAGCCGCCCGGCACGCCGGGAGCCGTACTCGCCGCCGCCGGACGGCAGTTGATCTCCACCGTCGGCGGCGCCTCCGGTCCGCTGTACGGGACGCTGCTGCGCCGCACCGGCAAGGCGCTCGGCGAGGCGGAGTCGGTGACGCGGGAGGAGTTGGCGGCGGCGCTGACCGCCGGGGTCACCGCCGTCGGGCAGCTCGGCGGGGCCCAGGTGGGTGACGCGACGATGCTGGACGCGCTCGTGCCGGCGGCCGAGGCGCTCGGCGACTCCTTCGCCGCGGCCCGGGACGCGGCCGAGCGCGGCGCCCTCGCGACCGTACCGCTCCAGGCGCGCAAGGGCAGGGCCAGCTATCTCGGCGAGCGCTCCGTCGGTCACCAGGACCCCGGGGCGACCTCGTCGGCGTTGCTGATCGCCGCGCTCGCCGAGGTGGCCGCCGCATGACCGGTCGGGTGGGGATCGTGCTGGTCTCGCACAGCGCCGCCGTGGCCGACTCGGTCGCCGCGCTCGCCCGGGGGCTCGCGGGTGGCGGCTCGACCGCGCCGGTGGCCGCCGCCGGCGGCCTGCCCGACGGGGCTCTCGGCACCAGCTCCGAGCGGATCGTCGAGGCGGCGCGGGCGGTCGACGGGGGCGCCGGGGTGGCCCTCCTCGTCGACCTGGGAAGCGCCGTCCTCACCGTCAAGGCGCTCCTCGCCGAGGGCGACGAGCTGCCGGAGGGGGCTCGGCTCGTGGACGCCCCCTTCGTGGAGGGCGCCGTCGCCGCGCTCGTGACGGCGAGCGCGGGCGGTGACCTCGACGCGGTGTCGGCCGCGGCGGCGGAGGCGTACACGTACCGGAAGGAGTGAGCGGGCACGGGCGCACGCAGAAGAGCGCCGGACGGGGCGCGAGTGGTCCCGCGGCGTGAGCGGGGGGCGCGCGGGAGACCCGTCACACACCGTCCCGAAGCGCACCCGTGTTGTGATGCACCTGGTCAACCCACTAATGTCACAGCGCCTTGGTGTACGGGAAACCGGTGCGGTACCGGTGCGGCCCTCGCCACTGTGATCGGGAAGTCCGGCTCCATCCCTCCGGGGAAGCCACTGGACCACCGCGGAACCGCCGCGGTGGTGTGGGAAGGCGGAGCCGCGGCGGCATGACCCGTCAGCCAGGAGACCGGCCAAGGTGCGTTGTCCATCCACGAGGTGCTGGAGAGGGTCTCCCAACCATGCATATAGCCGAGGGGTATCTGCCCCCTGTGCACGCGGCCGCCTGGGGCGTCGCGTCCGCTCCCTTCGTCGTCCACGGCGTCCGCGCGCTGACCCGCGAGGTCAAGGCCAACCCCGAGTCCACGCTTCTGCTCGGTGCGTCCGGCGCGTTCACGTTCGTTCTGTCCGCGCTCAAGATCCCGTCGGTGACGGGCAGTTGCTCGCATCCGACCGGCACCGGCCTGGGCGCGATCCTGTTCCGCCCGCCGGTGATGGCGGTCCTGGGCACGATCACCCTGCTGTTCCAGGCGTTGCTGCTCGCCCACGGCGGGCTCACCACGCTCGGCGCCAACGTCTTCTCGATGGCGATCGTCGGGCCGTGGGCCGGATTCGGCACGTACTGGCTGCTGCGCCGGTTCGATGTGCCGCTGATGGTGAGCGTGTTCTTCGGCGCGTTCGTCGCGGATCTGTCGACGTACTGCGTGACCAGCGTCCAGCTCGCGCTGGCCTTCCCCGACCCGGGCAGCGGTGTGCCCGGGGCGCTGGCGAAGTTCGGTTCCATCTTCGCGGTGACGCAGCTGCCGCTCGCCGTCAGCGAGGGGCTGCTGACGGTGCTCGTGATGCGGCTGCTCACGCAGTCCAGCAAGGGGGACCTGACCCGGCTCGGGGTCCTGCTCCCGTCCCGCACGAAGGCCGACGCCGTGGAGGTGAGCGCCCGATGAGCCGGAACGCCAAGATCAACACCCTGCTTCTGCTCGTCGTCGCGGCGCTGGCGGTGCTTCCGCTGGTGCTGGGGCTCGGTGACCACAAGGAGGAGCCGTTCACCGGGGCCGACGCCGAGGCGGAGGCAGCGATCACGGAGATCGCCCCCGACTACGAGCCGTGGTTCAGCCCGCTCTACGAGCCCGCCTCCGGCGAGATCGAGTCGGCGCTCTTCGCCCTTCAGGCGGCGCTCGGCTCCGGGGTGCTGGCGTACTACTTCGGCGTGCACAGGGGCCGCAGGCAGGGCGAGGCCCGGGCCGAGGCGAAGGCGCTGCGGTCGGCGTCCAGCGACGCGTGAGCGCCGGTGCTGCCGATCGACGCGGCGGCGCACAGCAGTCGCTGGCGCCGCCGTCATCCGTGTGAGAAGGCCGTCCTCGGCTTCGGCCTGACGCTGTGCGCGGTCTGTCTGCCGCCGTGGCCCGGTGCCGTCCTGGTCGCGGCGGCCACCTTGAGCGTTCTCCTCGGTCCGGCGGGGGTGCCGGGGCGTCAGCTGTGGCGCGCGTTCCGCATCCCGTTGGGCTTCTGTGTGACCGGGGCGATCCCGCTTCTCTTCGAGGTGGGCGGGGCGCGGGGTCTGGTCGTGCTCGCCGAGGACGGTCCGCTGCACGCGGGTGAGCTGCTGCTGCGCACCTCTTCGGCGTCGCTGGGGGTGCTGCTGTTCGCCTTCACCACGCCTGTCTCGGACGTGCTGCCACGGCTGGTGCGGGCGGGGGTGCCGGCGCCCGTGGTGGACGTGGCGCTGGTGATGTACCGGATCAGCTTTCTGCTTCTGGATGCGATATCCAAAATCCGACAGGCGCAGGCGGCCCGGCTGGGGCTGACCACGCGGGCGGCGACCTGGCGGTCGCTCGCCGGGCTCGGTGCGACGGCGTTCGTCCGCGCCTTCGACCGGGCACAGCGCCTGCAGACCGGGCTCGCCGGGCGGGGTTACGACGGGACGCTGCGGGTCCTGGTGCCCGAGGCCTCGGTGTCGGGCCGGTTCCTCGCCTCGACGGCCGGTCTGCTGGCCGGGCTCGTCGCCCTCACTCTCGTACTGGAAAGGTCGCTGCCGTGAGTCCCGCACCCCCTGTCGTGGAACTGGTGAAGGCCACCTTCGCCTACGAGGACGGGCCGGTGGTCCTCGACGGCATCGACCTCGCCGTGCCGGAGGGCCGTGCACTGGCCCTGCTCGGCCGCAACGGCGGCGGCAAGACGACGCTGCTGCGGCTGCTGAGCGGGGGCCTGCGCTGCGGCAGCGGCGCGCTCCGGCTCGACGGCGCGGAGGTGTCGTACGGCCGGAAGGGGCTGACGCGGCTGCGGACGACCGTGCAGCTGGTCGTCCAGGACCCGGACGACCAGCTCTTCGCCGCCTCGGTCGGACAGGACGTGTCGTTCGGGCCGATGAACCTGGGGCTGCCGGAGGAGGAGGTACGGCTCCGGGTGCGCGAGGCGCTCGAGGCGCTGGACATCGTCGCCCTGGAGGACCGGCCGACGCATCTGCTGTCGTACGGGCAGCGCAAGCGGGCCGCGCTCGCGGGCGCCGTGGCGATGCGCCCCCGGGTCCTGATCATGGACGAGCCGACGGCGGGGCTCGATCCGCACGGGCAGGAGCGGCTCCTGGAGGTGCTCGGCCGGCTGCGGGAGGCCGGCACGACGATCGTCATGGCGACCCACGACGTCGACCTGGCGTTGCGCTGGGCGGACGAGGCCGCCGTCCTCACCCCCGACGGGTTGCGCACGGGGCCGGTCGAGGAGCTGCTCGGCGACGACTCCCTGCTCGACGCGGCGCGCCTGCGCCGCCCCTGGGGCACGGCGGTGACCCGCCTGCTGCGCGCCCACGGCCTCCTCGGCCCGGACGCACGCGGACCGCGCACGGCGGAGGACCTGGCGGCGTGGACCGCCGTTACCCCCTAGGAGGGCTGGGGAGGTCCGTAGCCCGGCTGGTCGGTCCGCTCCCAGGCAGGTCCGTCGTCGGTTCGCAACGTCGCGCAGATCACCCCGGGACCGTTATGCAACTTGTTGCACAACGGTCCCGGGGTCGTCTACAACAGTCATGACGATCCTGCGCGAGGAGGCGCCCCCCCATGACCTCGACCCCGTACCCGCACCTGCTGAGCCCGCTCGACCTCGGGTTCACCACTCTTCCCAACCGGGTGCTCATGGGTTCCATGCACGTCGGTCTCGAAGAGACCGAGAACGGGTTCGCGCGCATGGCCGCCTTCTACGCCGAGCGCGCCCGCGGTGGCGTCGGCCTCATCGTGACCGGCGGCATCGCGCCCAACGAGGCCGGCCGCCCCTGGGAGGGCGGTGCCAAGCTGACCACCGAGGAGGAGGTCGCCGAGCACCGGCACATCACCGACGCCGTGCACGCCGAGGGCGGGCGGATCGCGATGCAGATCCTGCACTTCGGCCGGTACGCCTACCACCCCGGGCTCGTCGCCCCCAGCGCGATCCAGGCACCGATCAGCCCCTTCGTACCCAACGAGCTGACCGACGCCGAGGTCGAGCAGACCGTCGAGGACTACGCCCGCTGCGCGGAGCTCGCCAAGGCCGCCGGGTACGACGGTGTCGAGGTCATGGGCTCCGAGGGCTACCTCATCAACGAGTTCATCGCGGCGGCCACCAACCACCGCACCGACCGCTGGGGCGGCGGCTACGCCAACCGGGTCCGCTTCCCGCTGGAGATCGTCCGCCGGATCCGCGAGCAGGTCGGCGAGGACTTCATCGTCGTCTACCGGCTGTCGATGCTGGACCTGGTGCCGGGCGGCTCGACGCTGGAGGAGGTCGTCTCCCTCGCCAAGGAGATCGAGGCCGCCGGCGCGACCATCATCAACACCGGCATCGGCTGGCACGAGGCGCGCATCCCGACCATCGCGACCTCCGTCCCGCGTGGCGCCTACACCTGGGTCACCAAGAAGCTGATGGGCTCGGTGTCCATCCCCCTCGTCACCGGCAACCGCGTCAACACCCCCGAGGTCGCCGAACAGGTCCTCGCCGAGGGCCGCGCCGACATGGTCTCCATGGCCCGCCCCTTCCTGGCCGACCCCGACTTCGTCGCCAAGGCCGCCGCGGACCGCGCCGACACCATCAACACCTGCATCGGCTGCAACCAGGCCTGCCTGGACCACACCTTCAGCCTGAAGATCACCTCCTGCCTGGTGAACCCGCGCGCCTGCCACGAGACCGAACTGGTCCTCTCCCCCACCCGGCTCGCCAGGAGGATCGCCGTCGTCGGCGCGGGCCCGGCCGGTCTCGCCTTCTCCGTCTCCGCCGCCGAACGCGGCCACTCGGTCACGCTGTTCGACGCGGCCGGCGAGATCGGCGGCCAGCTGAACGTCGCCAAGCGCGTACCGGGCAAGGAGGAGTTCGACGAGACGCTCCGCTACTTCCGTACGCAGCTCGACGCGCGCGGGGTCGAGGTCCGGCTGAACACCCCGGTCGCGGCGGACGACCTGGACGGCTACGACGAGGTCGTCGTCGCCACCGGGGTCACCCCGCGCATCCCGGAGATCGAGGGCGTCGACCACCCGAGCGTCGTCAGCTACCTCGACGTCCTGCGCGACGGCGCGCCGGTCGGCGAGCGCGTCGCGATCCTCGGCGCGGGCGGCATCGGCTTCGACGTCGCCGAGTTCCTCACGGACGGCGGCGAGGGCGCGAGCCTGGACCCGGAGACGTACTTCAAGCAGTGGGGCGTGGACACCTCGTACGAGACGCGCGGCGGGCTGCGCGCCCCGGAGCGGCCCCGGCCGCCGCGCCAGGTCCACCTGATCCAGCGCAAGACCACCAAGGTCGGCGCCGGCCTCGGCAAGACCACCGGCTGGATCCACCGCGCGGAGATGAAGCACCGGGGCGTCACGATGGTCGCGGGCGCGTCGTACGAGCGGATCGACGACGAGGGTCTGCACCTGACGATCGACGGCGAGCCGCAGACGGTCCCGGTCGACACGATCGTCCTGTGCACCGGCCAGGAGCCGCGCCGCGGCCTCTACGAGGAGCTGATCGCGGCCGGCCGCACGGCCCACCTCATCGGCGGCGCCGACGTCGCGGCCGAACTGGACGCCAAGCGCGCCATCGACCAGGGGACGCGGCTCGCCGCCTCCCTGTGATCGTGTCGGCACCCCGAGCCTAGGATGCGCGCATGTCCCTCCCGCACGCGATCCTCACGGCGCTGCTCGAGAAGCCGTCCTCCGGTCTTGAGCTGACGCGCCGCTTCGACCGGTCGATCGGCTACTTCTGGTCGGCCACGCACCAGCAGATCTATCGCGAGCTGGGCAAGCTGGAGCAGGCGGGGCACATCCGCGCCCTGCCCGCTCCGGTGCCGGCGCGCGGCCAGAAGAAGGAGTACGAGGTACTCCCCGCGGGCCGCACCGCGCTGTTCGACTGGGTCGCCCGCACCGAGGACCCCAAACCGCTCCGCTCCTCCCTGCTGCTGCGCATCCGCGCGGCGGCGGTCGTCGGCGCGCCCGGGATGCGCGAGGAGCTGCGCCGCCACCTCGCCCTGCACCAGCGCCAGTTGGACGAGTATCGGACGATCGAGGAACGCGACTTCCCGTCCGAGCGCCGCGCATCCGAACCGGACCGGCTCCGCCATCTCGTCCTGCGCGGCGGAATCGACCTGGAGCGGTTCTGGGTGGAATGGCTGACCCACGCCCTCGCGGAACTGGAGCGCTGAGCCGGAACCGGCCGGGGCGCGGGCGTCGTGGGCCGTGAGAGGTGGATACTGGGAAGGGCCGTAGATCCACTTCGTCGAAAGGGCGCGGATGACCGACGAGTTGGGGCGCCGCAGGACACGTCATGCGGTTGTCGTCGGGGGAAGCCTCGCGGGCCTGTTGGCCGCGCGGGTGCTCAGTGAGCACGCCGAGAAGGTCACGGTCGTCGAGCGCGACCGAGTGCCGGAGGGACCGGACGCACGACCGGGAACTCCGCAGTCCCGGCACGTGCATGTGCTGCTGCCCTCCGGTCAGCAGGCGCTCGACGCGCTGCTGCCCGGGTTCATGAGCGAGCTGCGCGAGCTCGGCGCGCCCCGGGTGGGGATGCCCGAGGACATGGTGCAGTGGCAGAACGGGCGGTGGTTCAGTCGCCATCCGGCCTCCGTGCACCTCTTCACCGGGCCCCGGGCGCAGTTGGAGTGGCTGGTGCGGCGGCGGGTCCTCGCCGATCCCCGTATCCGGTTCGTGGAGGGCACCGAGACCGTCGGTCTGCTGGGGGACGCCTCGCGGGTGCGCGGTGTCCTGGTACGCGAGCGGGGCGCGGGGAAGGAGCGGGAGAGCCGGAGCCTCGCGGCCGATCTGGTCGTCGACGCCTCGGGCCGTGGCACGCACGCGCCGGACTGGCTCGCGGCGATCGGCGCGGAGGCCCCGCACGAGGAGACGATCGACACCGGTCTCGGCTACGCGACCCGGGTGTACCGCGCCGCCGAGGACCCGGGCATGGACGCGCTGGGCTTCAACATCGTCCCCAACCCCGAGCAGGTGTACGGCGGTGTGGCGCTGCCCCTCGGGGACGGGCGCCATCTGGTCACCCTCTCCGGGCTCCGGGGCGATCTGCCGCCCACCGACGAGGAGGGGTTCGAGGCGTTCGCGGCGAAGCTTCCGCACCCCGTCCTGAGCGAGTGGATCGCCAGGGCCACGCCGGAGTCCTCGGTGCACGGCTTCCGGCGGACGGCGAACGTACGCCGCCGCTACGACCGTCCGGGCCGTCGACCGGCCGGCTTCCTCGCCACCGGCGACGCGCTGTGTGCCTTCAACCCGATCTACGGTCAGGGCATGGCGGTCGCCGCGATGAGTGCGGTGGCCCTGGGCGCGGCCCTCGCCGACCCGAGGCGGACGCCGACCACGCGGGCCGTGCAGAAGGCGCTGCTGGACGCGTCGAAGCAGGCCTGGGACATCTCGGCCGGCGCCGACCGGAAGATGCCGGGTGCGACGGGCACCGCGATCACCCGGCGGGCGGTGGACGCGCCGGTGGGCTGGTATCTGAGCCGGGTCCAGCAGCGATCGGCCGGAGGCCGGCTGGTGGGCGCCGCGTTCCGTTCCGTGCTGACTCTCTCGGCGCCGATGACCGCGCTGTTCGCCCCTCCGGTGGCCCGGGCCGTCCTCTTCGGACCGGTCCCCGAGTCACCGGCGGAGCCGCCGATGCGACGCAGCAGGGGGTAGGGGCAGGGGCCCAGAGGGGAGGGGGCCCGGGGGTACGCGGGCCCAGGGGTACGGGGCCCAGAAGGTGGGGGCCCAGGGGCACGGGGGCCTAGCGGTACGGGGGCCCGGGGGCACCGGGCCGGGCGGCCGTGGGCGGTCAGACGCCCGGGGCCGCCGTGACCACGCCCGCGGCGATCGCCGCGGCCAGGGCCGCGTAGTCGTCGGCGTTCTGGTCCGTGTAGCGGATCGCGAAGTCGGCGACGGCGCGATCGAAGACGTCCGAGGAGCCGAGGTACGCGGCGATGGCGATGCGGTCGCCGGATCGGGCGTGGGCGCGGGCCAGGGCGCGGCCGCAGAGCGCCGCGTACACGCGGAGCATCGACGGGGACATGGTCCCCACCTCGGCCGAGCCCTTCATGTCGCGCAGCTGCCGCCAGTAGAAGTGACGTTTCTCCGGCCCGGTCATCCAGCCGAGGAAGATGTCGCCCGCGGCCTGCGTCAGGCGCTGCCCCCGGACGACCCGCTGCCCCTGGTGCCCGTAGACGCTCGGCGGCAGGTACGCCTCCAGGACCGAGCGGCCGGCCTCCTTGATCTGGAGGATCAGCGGGTCGCCGTCGTCCCGGCCCTCCAGGAGGAGGATGAAGCAGCGCGTGCCGACGCTCCCGACGCCGACGACCTTTCGGGCGGCGTCGACGTAGTGGTACCGGTCGAGGAGGTGGCGGCGCTCCTCGGAGAGGGAGCTGCGGTAGTCGCTGAAGACCTTGCCGAAGGTGACGCGGTCGAGGTCGGTGGCCCGCTCCAGGAGCGGGGGGTCGTCGACGATGCGGCGCGTGCCGCTGTCGTCGAGGGCTGTGAGTTTGCCGAAGGCCTGGAGGCTCGTGCGGCGGCGGGCGCGGGTGAGACGGCTCTCGAAGGTCGCGCGGCGCCCCCGGCGTACCAGCGGAGCCAGGTCGTCGGCGTCGATCCGCTCGTACCAGACGGCGAGCTCGCCGAGGCCGGCGAGACGGCGCATGTGCGTGCGGTACGCCTCGCCGACGACGAGGGCGGCGCGGTGGGCCTTGGCCTTGCCGGCACCGTTCTCGAGGGCGGCGACGGCCACGCTGGCGGCGAGCCGCTTCACGTCCCATTCGAAGGGGCCCGGCAGGGTCTCGTCGAAGTCGTTCACGTCGAAGAGGAGCGACCGTTCGGGTGAGGCGTAGACGCCGAAGTTGAGCAGATGGGCGTCGCCGCAGAGCTGGACGACGAGTCCCGTGTGGCCTTGCGGGGCGAGGTCGGCCGCCATGACGGCGGCGGCGCCGCGAAGGAAGGCGAACGGCGAGGCCGCCATCCTGCCGTAGCGGATCGGGACCAGGTCGGGCACCCGGTCGACGGACTGCCGTTCCAGCACGCTCAGGGGGTCAGGGCGCTGCGAGGAGGGTATCCAGCGGCCGTGGGAGGACCGCGGCACGTGTTTGCGTGCCGCTCTGCCCGCCTCGGCCCGCGCCGCCGGTGTCGTCATCCGGCCTCACCCGCCTTTTCCGCAGCTGCTTCCGGTTGAGACTCATTACAAGGTCAGACGGGGCGGCCCGCACCCCGGGAGGCCCGGCTTTCGGCCAGTCCCGTCGCCACCCCTTCCTTAATGGTTTAGACCAATGATAGGAATTGATCACCCCTGCGGACCAGACTGTCACGCTGAGCAAAGAGAGGGGTTGGACATGACTGAACCCGAACCCGAGCAGCCCGAGGCCGTCCCGCTCTATCTGCGGGTCGCCGCGGCCCTCCGGAGCGACCTCGCCGAACGGCACATCGTCCCCGGCAGCCGCCTTCCGTCCGAGCGCTCGCTCGCACACCGCTACCACGTCAACCGGCAGACCGTGCGCAGCGCGCTCCACCTGCTGCGCGAGGAACGTCTCGTCGTCACCGACCGCAGAGGCACCTTCGCGGCGGGCACCGAACACGAGCCGCGGGAGCCCGCCCTGACGGCCCGCCGGCAACTCTTCCCCGGCGGCACCGACGCCGCCGACGCCCTCGTGCGCGCCTCGCTCACCTGGGAGGCGCCGCCCGCCGGGATGACCGCCCGGCTGGGACTCGTACCGGGCGAACCCACCCTCGTCCACCGGCATGTCGTCCTGTCCCCCGGCGGGGCCCCGATGCAGCGGTCGGTGTCCTGGTTCTCGCGGGCGGCGGTCACCGAGATCCCGCAACTCGCGAAGTACCGGCGCACCAGAGGCTCCGTCCTCCGCCCGGACCTGCGGCTGCTCTACCACTGGATGCACCAGGCCGGACTCCGGCTCACCCGACGGGAGTCGATCGGTGTGCCGCCGGGCGCGACGACGGGCTCCCGGGGCGGGGCGCCCCGGCTGATCGTCCACCGGGTGGTGTGCGACCAGCACGGGCACGCGCTGGAGGTCACGGACATCGACTGCGCGGCGCAGGGGGTCTCCTGGACCTACGAGTTCAGCGGCTGACGACGGGGGACGGGATCCTGGATCGCGGATACGGGATCCCCTATCTCGGATCCAATATCCCATTCCGAGATCATGGATCATGGATCATGGATCATGGATCCAATATTCTGGATCCCGTCTCGTGGATCCGTCAGACGATCCCCTCCTCGATCTCCGCCTCCTCACGCGCCGTTCCGTACGCCGACGGTGTGCCGTACGAGCGGCGCGCCACGTACCACCACACGCTGGCCAGCACGAGGACCACGGCCAGCGCGACCACCGCGTAGTTCATCGAGGCGATCGTCACCGGCGACTTCTGCGGCAGGCAGAAGAGCACGGTGACGAGCGCGACCCATGCCACGGCGGTCCAGCCGATCGGGCGGCTCCAGCGGCCGAGGTTCCACGGGCCCGGCGTGAACCGCTTCCCCGCGCGCAGGCGCAGGTAGATGGGGATCGCGTAGGCGGGCGTGATGCCGATGACGTTGATCGCGGTGACGGCGCCATAGGCGGTGGCGGAGTACAGGGACGGGACGGCGAGGAGCGCGGCGACGCCTACGGCGAGCCAGACCGCGGGCACCGGCGTCTGCGTCCGGCTGCTGACCTTGCGCCAGAGGGCGGAGCCGGGCAGGGCGTTGTCGCGGCTGAAGGCGAAGACCATCCGGCTGGCGGCCGCCACCTCGGCGTTGCCGCAGAAGAGCTGGGCCACGATCACGACGAGCAGCAGCGCGGTGGCGCCGCCGGAGCCGAGCGCGTCGAGGAGGATCTGGGCCGGCGGGACTCCCGTGGCGCTGTTCTGCGTGCCCGCGTAGTCCTGGATCGCGAAGGTCAGTCCGGCGAGCAGCGCGAAGCCGGCGATCCAGGAGACCCAGATCGCCCGCACGATGCCCTTGGCGGCGCTGACCGAGGCGTTGGAGGTCTCCTCGGAGAGATGGGCGGAGGCGTCGTAGCCGGAGAAGGTGTACTGGGCGAGGAGCAGGCCGATGGCGGCGACGTAGAACGGGTTGGCCCAGCCGGTGTCGTTGACGAACTCGGTGAAGACGAACTCGACGGACTGGTGGCGGTCGGGGACGAGCGCCAGGGCGCCGACGATCACGGCCACTCCGGTGAGGTGCCACCAGACGCTGATCGAGTTCAGCACGCTGACCAGGCGGACGCCGAAGAGGTTGAGCACGGCGTGCAGCAGCAGGATGGCGAGGAAGATCAGGAAGGTGGAGCCGGCGGTGGGCACGATGCCCCACTGGAGGTTGAGGAAGGCTCCGGTGAACAGCGCGGCGCCGTAGTCGATGCCGGCGATCGCGCCGAGCAGACCGAGCAGGTTGAGCCAGCCGGTGTACCAGCCCCAGCGGCGGCCGCCCAGCCGGTCGGCCATGTAGTAGAGCGCGCCGGAGGTCGGATAGGCGCTGGTGACCTCGGCGAGGGCGAGGCCGACGCAGAGCACGAACAGACCGACGCCCGCCCAGCCCCACAGCATGACGGCGGGCCCGCCGGTGCCGAGGCCGAAGCCGTAGAGCGTCATGCACCCGGAGAGGACGGAGATGACGGAGAAGCTGATGGCGAAGTTGCCGAAGCCGCCCATGCGGCGGGCCAGGACGGGCTGGTAGCCGAGCTCTCTCAGCCGGGCCTCGTCGTCCTGGCCGCCCGCGCGGGGGCTGCGTGTCTCGTCGACGGGCGCGGTGCGGGACATGCCGGTACCTCCAGGGGGACGAACGGGGCGGGGGGACAGTCAGGGGGACAGGCCGGGCGTACGCCGGGTCAGGGGTCGAGGCAGCGGGCGCGGGCGCGCAGGAAGACCTCGGTGGCCTGGGCCCGGTCGTCGGGACGGTCGGTGCGGTAGGCCCAGGGCAGCACCGTGTGGTACGGCCCGAGGGCCTCGAAGACGCGCGCGGCGTCGGCGAAGCGCTGGGCGCCGAAGAGGGCGTGGGCGAGGTGGTTGAGGTCGAGCAGGGACGCCTCGTCGGTGGCGCAGAAGAGGAACCAGGAGTGCAGCGCCTGGTGGGCTTCGCGGATGGCGTCCTCGGCGACCCAGTGCAGGTCGAGGGCGTGGGTGTGGCCGCGTTCCCTGCGGTAGCGCTCCACGCGTACATAGAGCGGCAGGGCGTGCAGGGCCGAGCCGGTGGGCGCCGAACCGGCCGCCCACTGCGCGTAGTTGACCGCCTCGGAGAGCGAGCCGGAGGGGCGGGTGCAGAGGAGCTGGAGCATCCGTTGGTGGGCCTCGCGGTTCTGCGGGTCGCGCCGCTCGACCTCGGCGAGTAGTCCCCAGGGGCCGGGCGGCAGCATGGGGGCCGGCGGCGGAAGGCGGTGCTCCGCCATGCGCTGCCGCTCGTCCAGGGAGGCGAGGGCGAGCAGGCAGATCCAGGGGACGGGATCCTCGGGCGCGCGTGCGGCGGTGTCGCGGCAGGCGGTCCAGGCCTCCTGCCAGAGTTCGCGGGTACGGCGGTGGCCGCCCCGCCGGGCGCGTACGGCCCGCTCGACCGCGACGCGCGTGGACATGACCAGCGCGGGGACGCTGTCCGG
This sequence comes from Streptomyces sp. NPDC090127, assembly GCF_044746945.1. Lineage (NCBI taxonomy): Bacteria > Bacillati > Actinomycetota > Actinomycetes > Kitasatosporales > Streptomycetaceae > Streptomyces > Streptomyces sp. NPDC090127. The sequence goes on from NZ_JBIVDE010000003.1 coordinate 496,673, forward strand.
CTGCTCGGTCCGCCAGGTCTGCACGACGTCGCCCCCGGCGGCGACGGTGGCGAGCACCTGGGTACGCCGCGTCCAGTCGCCCCAGTCGTGGGTCTCGTCGAGTAATCGGGCCGTGGACACCCAGCGGCCGGTCCGCAGGTCCTGGACCGCGTGCCGCAGGGCGTGGTCGTGACCCGCGGGATGATAGACGGGCCGGAAGGAGTGTCCTGCCATCACGGAGCGCAACGTGCGGTGGGGGGCATGGCTCCTCGATGGGTGAGGGGACGGGTTCCGGTGGGCGGCTCCCGGTGGGTGTCCGGCCGTTGATCGGCGATCACTATAGGGTCCGCCGGAAAAGCCCGATCGACTTTCGCTTCTGACCGTAACTATTCGGCCACGGACCGAATATGAGCAGGCGTCATGTTTGGCGTCCGAGTCGACGGACGACCTCGGACCCGCTTGACGGGAGGCGGGGCGTGCACCAGTCTTGCCCGTTCCGCGATCAAGGCCCGCTGCCCCTTCGAGAACGGGAGGACGAGTGATGACGGGTCCGGTGCTCGCCGTCGACCAGGGAACGTCGGGGACCAAGGCGCTCGTCGTCTGCCCCGAGCGGGGCGTCATCGGGACCGGCTCCGCACCCGTACGGCCCCGCTACCTGCCCGGTGGCCTGGTCGAGGTCGATCCCGCGCAGCTGTACGACTCCGTCGTCGCCGCAGGCCGCGCCGCACTCGCCGCCGCGGGCACCCCGGTCACGGCCGTGGGCCTGGCCAACCAGGGCGAGACGGTCCTCGCCTGGGACCCCGCGACGGGCGAACCGCTCACCGACGCCCTCGTCTGGCAGGACCGCCGGGCCGAGGACCTGTGCGGCGAACTCGGCGACCACGCCGACGCGTTGCGGGCCCTGACCGGACTGCCGCTCGATCCCTATTTCGCCGCTCCCAAGATGGCCTGGATCCGTCGGCATCTGACCGGGGCCGGCGTCGTCACCACGAGCGACGCCTGGCTGGTGCACCGCCTGACGGGTGCGTTCGTCACCGATGCCGCGACGGCGGGCCGGACCGGCCTGCTCGACCTCGACTCGGCCTCCTGGTCCGTGCCCGCCCTCGACGTCTTCGGGCTGGGCGGCGAGCGGCTCCCCCGGGTGGTCGACGCCGACACGTACGTCGGCACGACGACGGCGTTCGGCCCGGCGATCCCGCTGACCGGACTCCTGGTGGACCAGCAGGCGGCTCTGCTCGCGCAGAGCGTCACCACCCCCGGAGCCGCCAAGTGCACGTACGGAACAGGGGCGTTCCTGCTCGCGCAGACAGGAGCGGAGCCGCTGCGCGGCGGCTCGGGCCTGGTGAGCTGTGTGGCCTGGCGGCTCCGGGGACGGACGAGCTACTGCCTGGACGGGCAGGTCTACACCGTCGCGTCCGCCGTGCGCTGGCTGACCGACCTCGGGGTGCTGTCGGGGGCCGGGGAACTCGACGCGGTGGGAGCGACGGTGCCGGACAGCGGCGGGGTCACCTTCGTCCCGGCCCTGGCGGGTCTCGCCGCGCCCTGGTGGCGCGGCGATGTCCGGGGATCCGTGCACGGTCTGGGCCTGGACACGACCGCCGGGCATCTGGTCAGGGCGCTCTGCGAGGGGATCGCCGCACAGGTCGTGGAGCTGGCCGGAGCCGCGGCGTCCGACCTCGGCCGGCCGCTCTCCTCCCTGCGCGTCGACGGCGGACTCACCCGCTCCGCGCTGCTGATGCAGACCCAGGCGGACCTGCTGCAACTCCCCGTCGAGGTCTCGGCGTTGCCGGACGCCACGGCTCTCGGGGTCGGCGCGGTGACGCGTCTCGGCCTTGATCCGGGGCTCGCGGTCCAGGACGCCGTACCGGAGTGGAAGCCGTCGGCCGTCTACGAGCCGGCCGTGACCGCTGCGGAGGCGGCCGAGCGCCTGGGCCGGTTCAGCACCGCCGTGGCGGCGCTGCTCGACGGCGCCGGGGAAGCGCCACGGCCATGAGTGCGCGGCAGTCGGGGCGGTCCGGACAGGCGGACCGACGGACCGGGACGGTGACCCGCGCGGGCGCGCTCCCGAACACCTCGGCGGCCGGTACGGAGTACGACGTCGTGGTGGTCGGCGCCGGGGTGGTCGGCTCTGCGATCGCGCGCGAGCTGGCGCGCCGACCGCTGCGGGTCGCGCTGGTCGATGCGGCCGGCGATGTCGGCGAGGGCACGTCCAAGGCCAACACCGCGATCCTGCACACCGGTTTCGACGCCGTCCCCGGTTCGCTGGAGGCGCGGCTGGTACGGGACGGGCACCGGCTGCTGCGCGACTACGCGGGCGAGACGGGCATTCCCGTCGAGCCCCTCGGAGCGCTCCTCGTCGCGTGGGACGAGGAGCAGCTGGCCGCTCTCCCCCGCCTCGCGGACAAGGCCGTACGCAACGGCCATCGCACCACCCGCGCCCTGGAGCCGGACGAACTGCGCTCCCGGGAATCGCACTTGGGGCCAGGGGCGCTCGGCGCGCTGGAGGTTCCGGGCGAGTCGATCATCTGCCCCTGGACGACGACGCTCGCCTACGCCACCCAGGCCGTACGCTCCGGCGTCGACCTGCACCTCAACTGCCCGGTGGAGAAGGCCGATCCAGGGGCCCCGCACCGGTTGGTCACCCCCCGTGGGGTGCTGCGGGCCCGCTTCGTCGTCAACGCCTGCGGGCTGCACGCGGACCGGTTCGACGCTCTGTTCGGGCGGCGGGACTTCACGGTGACGCCGAGGCGCGGCCAGTTGATCGTCTTCGACTCCTTCGCCCGCGCCCTGGTCCACCACATCCTCCTCCCCGTGCCGGGCGCCCTCGGCAAGGGCGTCCTGGTGACGCCGACGGTGTACGGCAAGGTCCTGCTCGGCCCCACGGCGGAGAACCTCGACGACCGGACGGCGACCGGCACGACCGCCGAGGGTCTGGCGGCCCTGCGCGCCCAAGGGCGCCGCGTGCTCCCCGCCCTCCTCGACGAGGAGGTGACCGCCGTCTACGCGGGGCTGAGGGCCGCCACCGAGGAGGACGACTACCGGTGCGCGGCCCACCCGGGGCTGCGGTACGTCACGGCGGGCGGCATCCGCTCGACCGGCCTGACGGCCTCCTTGGCGATCGCCGCGCACATGGTGGAGCTGCTCGCGGAGTGCGGCCTGACGCTCGGGGCGGAACGCCCGCTCGCCCCGGTCCGGATGCCGAACCTCGGCGAGGCCTTCCCGCGCCCGTACCGGGATGCCGAACTGATCGGCCGTGACCCGGCGTTCGGGTCGGTCGTGTGTCACTGCGAGCGGGTGACCCGGGGCGAGATCCGGGACGCCCTCACCTCGACGATTCCGCCGGCCTCGCCGGAAGGACTGCGGCGCCGGACGCGGGCGCGGGGCGGCCGGTGCCAGGGCTTCTCGTGCGGGGCGGCCGTCCGGGCGATGTTCGAGGAAGGGGCGAGGCGGCCGAGGTCGGAGCGATGAAGAGGCGCGGGGCGCACCGGAGGGCGGCCGAGGTCGGAGCGATGAAGAGGCGCGGGGCGCACCGGAGGGCGGCCGAGGTCGGAGCGATGAAGAGGCGCGGGGCCCCGCCGGAGGGCCGACGGGGCCGGAAAGGGGCGGCGCGGTGAACCGTTTCGTCGATGTCCTTGTCGTCGGCGCGGGGCCCGCCGGGCTCGCATCCGCCGCGCGGCTGGCCGCGGTCGGCGCCGGCCGGTACCGGATCGAGGTCCTGGAGCGCGAACGCGAGGCAGGCGGGGCGCCGCGCCACAGCGCGCACGGCGGCTTCGGTCTCGCCGACTTCGGGCGGCCGCTCGACGGCCCGGGGTACGCCCGCCGGCTGACGCGCGCGACGGTCGCGGCCGGAGCCGCCGTCCGTACAGGCGTGTCGGTGACCGGCTGGGCCGGGCCGCTCACGTGGGAGGTCACGGCCCCGACCGGCCTGGAACGGATCACGGCGCGGGCGGTGGTCCTGGCGACCGGTGCGCGCGAACGGCCGCGCAGCGCACGTCTGGTGCCCGGGACACGGCCGGCCGGAGTCCTGACCACCGGCGAGCTCCAGCAGTCCGTGCACCTGTACGGGGTGCGGCGGGAGCGGCTCGGGCGGCGCGCCGTCGTGATCGGCGCCGAACCGGTGGCCCACCATGCGGTACGGGCCCTGCGCGGCGCCCAGGTCGACGTGGTGGCGATGGTCACGGAAGGGCCCCGCGGACCCCGGCGGTCCGGGGCGCTCCCGCCTCCGCCGCTGCTCACCGGCACGACGGTGACCGAACTGCTCGGCCGGGGCCGGCTCGCGGGCGTCCGCGTACGGCACGCCGACGGCCGGGAGGGCCTGATCCGCTGCGACACGGCCGTTTTCACCGGGGACTGGATCCCGGAGCACGAACTGGCCCGCGCGGGCGGGGTGCCGCTGGACGCCGGCACGCGCGGCCCCGCTGTCGACGGTGCCCATCGCACGGAGGTGGCGGGCGTCTTCGCCGCGGGCGACGTCCTGCGCGGGGCGGAGTCGGCGGCATCCGCGGCCGCCGAGGGGCGGGCGGCCGCGGATGCCGTCCTGCGGTATCTGTCGGGCGCGCCCTGGCCGGTCGGGGCGGTGCCGCTGCGGGCGGCGGGCGCGGTGCGGTGGGTGGCGCCGAACCTGATCGCGGCAGGCTCCGCCGCGGGCCCCTACGGGCTGGGTGCGGGGCGCTCGTTCCTGCTTCGGGTGGCCGAACCGCTGACGTGCCCCCTCGTCGAGATCCGGCAGGGCGACCGGGTCCTCCATCGCGGCCGGCTCCTGGGCACGGCGTGGCCGCACCGCTCGGTGCGGGTCCCCTCCGGGTGGGTGCGCGAGGTCGATCCGGTGGGCGGGCCGGTGACGGTGCGGGTCACCGGGTGACCTGCCAATGGCCTGGTCCACTGGCAGGTGCCCGGAACCGTTGACCGGAGCGACACCTCCCCCCATTCTCGTGGTCATGTTCATGACGGATGATGTGGACGGAGATCCCGTCCTTTTCCGACACGGAGGTGTCATGGTCCGGCGCATGGTCAGATCCCTGCTCGCCACACTCCTGGTGGTGGCCGCCGCGCTCGCGGGAACGGTCGCCACGTCCGGCACCGCCCACGCCGACGAGTGCTACACCTGGGGCCGTACGCTCTCCTCGGGCATGTCCGGGGCGGACGTGACCCAGCTGCAGATCCGGGTCGCCGGATACCCCGGATACGGCGCCGTCCTCGGCGTCGACGGTGCCTACGGCCCGGCCACCAAGGCCGCCGTGACCCGCTTCCAGCAGGCGTACGGACTGGCTGCCGACGGCGTCGCCGGCCCCGCCACCTTCGCCAAGCTCTACGCCCTCCAGGACGCGGACTGCACACCGGTCCACTTCACCTACGCCGAGCTCAACAAGTGCAACAGCGACTTCTCCGGCGGCGCCGTGAGCGCGGCCACCGCCAAGTCCAACGCCCTGCGCGCGATGTGGAAGCTGGAGGCGCTGCGCCACGCGCTGGGCGACGTTCCCATCTCGGTGAGCAGCGGATTCCGCTCGCACGCCTGCAACTCGGCGGTCGGCGGAGCCTCCGACAGCCGCCATCTGTACGGCGACGGCATCGACCTGACGGGGTCGCCCTCGCTGTGCACGCTGGCCAAGCAGGCACGCAACCACGGCTTCAACGGGATCCTCGGCCCCGGCTACCCCGGCCACGGCGACCACGCGCACGTCGACACCCGCGGCTCCCGCTTCTGGTCCGCCAGTAGCTGCGGTATCTGACCCGCTCGGCGACACTGGGCGGTATGCCGGACAAGCGCAGCGCTGGGCTCCTTCTCTTCCGCAGGACGGCGGACGGTGGTTTCGAGGTGCTCATCGGCCATATGGGCGGGCCCTTCTGGGCGTCGAAGGACGTCTCCGCCTGGTCGATCCCGAAGGGCGAGTACGGTCCCGAGGAGACACCGGAGGCCGCCGCCCGCCGCGAGTTCGAGGAGGAGCTCGGCCTGCCGGCGCCGGACGGCGAGCCGATCGCGCTCGGCGAGGCCCGGCAGAAGAACGGAAAGACCGTCACGATCTGGGCGGTCGAGGCGGATCTCGACCCGACACTGGTCGTGCCGGGCACGTTCACGATGGAGTGGCCGCGCGGCTCGGGGGTCCAGCGCGCGTTCCCGGAGATCGACCGCGTCGGCTGGTTCGTCCCGGAGGCGGCCGCTCCGCTGCTCGTGTCGGGCCAGCGCATCTTCCTGGAGAGGCTCTCCCAACGGCTGGACGGACGGGGCTGAGCCCGATTGTCAGACCCGTACGAGAGGGTGGAGGTCGCCAACCTGTCGAGAGGGAGCCCGACATGATCACGACCTCCGCCCGCGAGCGCGCCGCCGCCCAGGCGTACCTCCGGCTACTGGAGTCCACGCAGGCCGTGCTGACCGATCCGCACCTCGTGCCCTACGCGGGGGCGATGCTCTCCCACCCCATGGCCGAGGCCGACGAGGCACTGCGCGCGGCGGGCCTCTCCGGCAACGAGGCGCGCCTGCTGCGCCTCGTCTCGGCCCTGCGCGCCTCCCCGGCGGGCGACCTCGGCCGGACGGGGTGAGCGGCCGGGGACTTCGTCAGGACACTCCCTGGCCGCCGAGGCGTACGGGGAGGGTGCGGACGCTGTTGCCGACGAAGCTCGCGTGCCGGGCCAGGTCCTCCTTGGGGACGGCGAGGTCGAGGTCGGGGAAGCGGGTGAAGAGCGCCTCCAGGGCGATCGTCGCCTCCATGCGGGCGAGCGGGGCGCCCAGGCAGTAGTGGGGGCCGTGGCCGAGGGAGAGGTGTTTGGCGGCCGGGACGCGGGTGATGTCGAAGCGGTCGGCGTCCGGGCCGTGGGCCTTCGTGTCGCGGCCGGCCGCCGAGTAGCCGGCCAGGACCGGTGTGCCCTTCGGGATGAGCGTGCCGCCGACGGTCAGATCGCGGGTGGGGTAGCGGAACGGGAAGTAGCTGACCGGGCTGTCCCAGCGCAGGGTCTCCTCGACCACGTCGGACCAGTCGGCGCGCCCGGCCCGGAGGTGGCCGAGCTGGTCCCGGTGCGCGCACAGGGCACGGACGGCGTTGGTGAGGAGGTTCAGCGTCGTCTCGTGACCGGCGATGATCAGCAGGACCATCGTGCCGATGAGCTCCGGCTGGCTGAGCCGGTCGCCGCCCTCGTCGCGAGCGGCGATGAGCGCGCTGACGAGGTCGTCGCCGGGGTGGCGGGCGCGGTCGGCGGCGATCGTGGTCAGGACCTCCAGGAGCTCCCGGTTGGCGGCCATGGCGGCCTCCGGGCTGATGTCGGTGGCCACGACCTGCTGGGAGAGGTGGTGCAGCCGGTCCTGGTACGTCTCCTCGACGCCGAGGAGTTCGCAGATGACGCCGAGGGGCAGCGGAAGGGCGAAGTGGCGGCGCAGGTCGGCGACCGCGTCGCCGGAGCGGGCGGCCGCCTCGGCGAGCCGGTCCAGGAGACCGGCGGTGACCGTCTCGATCCGGGGCCGCAGCGCCTCGACCCGGCGGGCGGTGAAGGCCTTGCTGACGAGGGAGCGCAGCCGTCGGTGGTCGGCGTCGTCGGCGGTGGTCATGCCGTGGACGGTGGCGAACGTGCGCAGCGGCCAGCCGTCGGGTATCCGGCCGTCACTGAGGGCGGTGAAGTGCTGGGCGTTCTTGGCGACGTCGGGGTGGGCGAGGAAGTCGCGCAGCGCGTCGTGGCCCAGCACGGCCATGCCCGCGACCTCCCCGGGCATCACCACGGGGGTCACGGCGCCCTGCGCGAGCAGGCGGGCGTTGGCCGCGTGCGGGCAGCCACCGGTGGGGTCGAGGCGGTACGGCGTGGCGTTCAACGGGTTCTCCTGACGGCGAGGACGGACCGGAGCGACGCACGAGCGGTCAGATCCTACGGTCAACTCGTCCTGTGCCGGGTGGAGTCGGGGCGTTCCTGACGCGGTGGGCGGGGGTGCCGGCCGAGGAGTTCCGCCAGGCCCCGGCGGGTGGTGGCGACGAGGACGCGGTCGCCCGCCCCGAGGACGCGGTCCGGCTCCAGTTGCCAGACGAGCCCTGCCGCGTGCCGGCCCAGAGGTGCCGAGCCGGTGGCGCGGGCGATGATCCGCCAGGCCCCCGGGCGGAAGGCCTCGGCCACCGTACGCCCCTCCAGGAGCGGGTTGCCGCCCGCCTCCACGGCGGCGAAGAGCAGCACCCTGCGCTCCACCGGGATGGCGCCCAGGATCTGGCGCCCCATCATGGCGCCCGCGAAGGCGGGTGCGGCCAGGTGCGAGACGCTGCGGCTGCGGGTCAGCGCCTCGGGGTGGGCGGCACGCAGGGTCCGGTAGACGGCGGTGGCGAAGTCGTCGTCGTAGAGCCGCAGGGCGACGCGGAGGTCGGGCTTGACGGAGCGGGCGGAGAGCGCGGCCTCCAGGTTGGTGATGTCGATGCTGGTCAGGGCGAGCAGGGCGTGGGCCCGGTGGATCCGGGCGGCCTCCAGGACGCCTTCCTCGGTGACGTCTCCGATGACCGTGGGCACGCGCAGTCGACGGGCGAGCGCGATGCCGCGCGCCTCGGGGTCGGACTCGACGCAGACCACGGGGATGTCGAGGCGGCGCAGCCGGGCCAGCACTCGGGTGCCGACCTTGCCGAGGCCGAGGAGCACCACGTGTCCGGACAGGCCACGGGGCGGGCGGCGCAGGGAGGTCGCGGTGCGGAAGGTGCCGAGGGCCTCCAGGATGCCCGCGATGAGGACCGGCATCAGGAGGAGCCCGACGAAACCGGCGAGGATCTGCAGCACCTGACGGCCGGTCGTCGCGTCGACTGCGGGGTCGCCGATGGCGAAGATGTCGAGGAGCGTGAGGTAGGCGGCGTGCAGGGGGTGGTCCCCGGTGGTGAGCCAGGTGGCGAGGGCGATCGCACCGACGGCGGCGGTGACGCCCGCGAGCGACCAGCGCAGCCGCCGGGAGAACAGCGAGCCCACAGGCAGGGCCGAGGCCCCGAACCGCTTGGTGGACAGGGTGGGTCCCGCGTAGGTGATCGCTTCGAGGGCGACCGTGCCCCGGCCGGGGGCGGCGGCGACGGCACCGTCGTCGGGCAGCAGCAGCGGGCCCTGGGCGCCGCTGCCCTCCGAGCCCTCGACGCCCGCCGGGTCGTTGGTGGTCGCCGACAGCAGCGCGAGCGTGCAGAGCCCCGGGTCGGCGACCTCGCCACGGGCGGGCGGGGTCCGCTCGACGGCGTGCAGCAGCAGTCCGCCGGCCTGCACGACCTTGCTCGTTCCGGCGACGGCGGTGGCGGCGAGGGCGGGGGCCGCCGTGTCCGCGTCCGACAGCACCGTCGTCGCCGCGTCGAGCTCCTTGGGGTCGAGACCGGGCTCGGCGACGGTGGCGGCCTGGTCCAGGAGCGTCTCCAGGTGCTGGCCGAGCTTGCGGTTGTAGAGCCGGATGACCAGACGCAGCCTCGGGTTGAGGCGGCGCGCTGCGAGGGCGGCCCGGATGTTGGTCTCGTCGTCGTCGTGGACGAGGGCGAGCGCGGAGGCCCGCTCCACACCCGCGTCGATGAGCACGGCGTCGTCGACGTCCACCGTCTCGACCAGCCGGATCGACCGGCCCTCGGCCACCACGCGCTGGTCGTCGGCGGGGGCGGTGCGGGTCACGGCGGCGGTCACCCGGCCGAAGAGCGAGGCGGCGCGCCCTGGGCGCCCGGACGGCGTCTGCGGCGCGTCGCTGCGCGCCGGGACGAGCAGGGTGATCCGCTCCCCGTACACGTCGTGAAGCTCGTGGGCGAGCCGGTGGGCGAGGACGTCGTCACCGCAGACGATCATGTGGCCGACGCGCGCGGGCGGCGGCTGCCGATCGTGCCGGAGGCCGCCCGGGGGCTCGGCGGCGGGCGTCCGCCGCGGGGGCTCGGGGGGAACAGGCGTGCTCTGGTACGGAAGTGAGGCCACGTCACCAGCATGCCGTGCCCCACCGACACCCTGTCCACCGCCCGGGGGGCCGGAGCCAGGAGCGGCGTGGTCCGCCGGCAGGACGAGGGCGCGCGGCACCTCCGCCGGGGGCGGGGCCGGAGGGAGTCGGCCGTCGGCCGCAGGGGCCCTCGCGTGCCCGCGCCGGGGGACTCGCGGCACGCGCGCCCGCGCGTCAGCTCCGCCGGGACGGGCCGGAGCGGGTCGTCCGCCGTCCGCAGGGGGCCTCGCTCGCCCCCGCCGCACGGGCTCGTGGCCCCGCCCGGGCGGGTTCTGGGTCGACTCGGCCGCCGCGTCGTCGCGTCGTCGCGTCGTCGCGTCGGCCCGGCAGTACGCGTTCCGGTGCGGCGGAGGTCGGGGACCTGAACCGAAACCGCCCGTACGCCACTCCTCGTACGCCGGTCGGCGCACTTCGATCTGCGGGGGTCCGTCCCGCTTCCTACGGTGGCTGAATGATCGTCATGTCAGCTGTCCGCCATGCCGCCGCCGGGGCCACGGCGCTGCTGCTCGTGCTGCCCGTCCCCGCGGCCACGGCATCCTCCGTCACCGAACCCACCCCTCCCGCCGCACGCTTCATCGACACGGCCCGGCTGCACGGCTCGGGGATGCAGGTCCAGCCGCTGCCCGGTGCGCCGGACGCGCCGTCCTCCGTCTCCGCCCTGTCCTGGGTGGTGGCGGACGCCTCCACGGGCGAGGTCCTCGCGGCCCGCAACGCGCACAAGCGACTGCCGCCCGCCAGCACGCTGAAGGCCCTGTTCGCGGTGACCGCGCTCCCCCACATGGGTCAGGAGGAGCGGCATACGGTCACCGAGTCGGAGCTGGCGGGGATCGGCAGCGGCAGCAGCATGGTCGGGGTGCAGGCCGGGCTCTCGTACAAGGTCTCCGACCTGTGGAACGGGGTCTTCCTCAATTCGGGGAACGACGCGGTGCGGGTGCTCGCGGAGATGAACGGCGGCTGGAAGTCCATGGCCCGTCAGATGCAGGCCAAGGCCCGCGCGCTGGGTGCGCGCGACACCCGCGTGGTGTCCCCGGACGGGTACGACGCGCCCGGACAGGTGTCCTCGGCCTTCGACCTGGCGGTCTTCGGGCGGGCCGGGCTGCAGAACCCGGCCTTCGTCCGCTACTGCTCCACGGCCTACGCGAACTTCCCCGCCGGGGGCTGGTCGTACGGCATCCGCAACACCAACCGGCTGCTGACCGGGGAGGACGGCGTCGACCGCTACCCCGGGCTGATCGGTGTGAAGAACGGCTACACCAGCAACGCGGGGAACACCCTGATCGCAGCCGCGCGGCGGGGCTCGCGCACCCTGGTCGTCTCCGTGATGAACCCGCAGTGGGGCGGCGGGCTCGCGGTCTACGAGGAGGCGCGGACGCTGCTGGACTGGGGCTTCGACGCGGCGGGCCGGGTCCAGCCGGTGGGCTCTCTGAACCCCTCGCCCTCGCGCGAGCGGAAGGACGCGGAGGTGAAGGAGGCCGCGGGGAGGGCCGGCGGGAAGGGGCCGAAGGAGTCCGCCCCTGCGGCGGGCCCGGCGCCCGGTCCGCAGCGGACAGGCGTGGCGTCGGTCTCCGACGACTTGGCCGCGCTCGCCTCGCCCCGGAAGGAGGTGCGCCACGAGGACGTGCCGTCGAGTCCCTGGGCCGGCCTTCCGCTGGCCCTGGTCGGGGCGTCCCTCGGCGCCGCGCTCTCGCTCTGGGTCTGGCGTCGGCGGTCGACCGGGCGGGGCGACGGCGGCATGTGACGGCTGGCCGCGCGGCGGGCACGAGAGACCGGGGCCCACGCCACGGCCCCGGCGCACACCGCGCGACAGGCTCCCCCTCCCCGGCCGATCCGTCCGGCCGGGGTCAGGCCGGGGTCATGCCGGGGTCAGGCCGGCAGGAAGTCCCCGAGCAGTTCGGCGAACGCCTCCGGTGCGACCAGGCGGACGCCCAGGTCCTCCGCCTTGGCCCGCTTGGACCCGGCCTTCTCGCCCGCGACCACGAGCCCGGTCCGCCGGGACACGCTGGAGGAGGACCTGCCTCCGGCCCGCTCGATGAGTTCGTTCATCTGATTGCGGGTCAGGGCCTCCAGCGGGCCGGTCATGGCGCCGGTGACGACCACCGACAGACCCGCGAGCGGACCGGCCGGGACGGCGGGAGATGCGGGAGCGACGGCGGACCCGGCGGCCGGGACCGCGTCCGTGGCGGTGTCCGAGGGGTCCGAGGGATCCGAGAGGTCCGTCCCCGACGCGGTACCCGGCGGGGGCGGCGGGGTGGCTCCGGGCTCGGTCATGTTCACCCCCGCGGCGACCAGCTTGTCGACGACCGGGCCGAGTTCGGTCAGTTCGGCGACGATGACCGGTGCCTTCTCCGCCCCGATGCCCGCGACGGTCCGCATCGCCTCCGCGTCGGCCGAACGGACGGCGTCCATGGTCGCGAAGTGGCGGGCTATCCGGCGGGACATGGAACGGCCCGTGCCTCGGATGCCGAGGGCGCACAGGACGCGGGAGAGCGGCCGGGTGCGCGCGGTGGCGAGCGCGGCGAGCAGGTTGTCCGCGCTGGTCTCCCCCATCCGTTCCAGGCCGAGCAGCTGCTCGCGGGTGAGGGTGAAGAGGTCGGCCACGTCGGCGACGAGCGCGGCGTCGACGAGCTGGACGATCCGGGTCGCGCCGAGCCCCTCGATGTCGAGCTGGTCACGGCCGACGGCGTACGAGAGGGCGGCCACGAGGTGGCAGTTCCGGCCCCGCGCGCACCGCCAGCGCTGCTCGCTGCGGTCGATCTCCGAACCGCACTGCGGGCAGGCCTCCGGGAACTCGATCGGCCGCTCCTCCCCGGTCCGCAGCTGGGCGACCGGCGCCTCGACGCGCGGGATGATGTCGCCCGCCTTATGGACCATCACCCGGTCGCCGAGGCGCAGATCGCGGCGGGTGATGTCCGAGGGGTTGTGCAGCGTCGCGTACGTGACGGTGCTGCCGTCGATCTCCACCGGCTCCAGCACGGCCCGGGGCGCGATGACACCCGTACGGCCGACGTTCCACTCGACGGCGAGGAGCCGGGTGACCTTCTCCACGGCCGGCAGCTTGTACGCGATCGCCCAGCGCGGCGCCCGGGAGCCCTCGCCCGCCTCGCGGCGGTCGGCGGCGAGGTCGGCCTTGACGACGATCCCGTCGATCCCGAACGGCAGTTCCGCCCGCAGGGCCGCTATCTCCGCCACCCGGGCCAGCACCTCGGCCACGCCGGTCACCGTCCGGCCGGGAACGGCGGTGGCGCCCGAGGTGTGCAGGCCCAGGGCGACGGCCCGGGCGAGCAGCTCGCTGTGGGCCGCCTCGCCGAGCCCGGCCACGCCCGCGCCCAGGACCCCACCCACGTCCGCAGCCCCGCCCAGGTCCCCGCCCACACCCGCACCCGCGCCGGCGCCCGAACCCGGTCCCGCGCCCGTGCCCTCCTCGCCGGGCGCCGGGTCCAGCGGCAGCAGGTCGTACGCGAAGAAGGTCATCTCCACTCTGTACGGACGGTCCTTGGCGCGCAGCGTGCCCGCCGCGGCGTTGCGGGGGTTGGCGAACGGCTCGCCGCCGTGGGCCACCCGGATCGGATTGGCGGCCTCGAACTGCTCCGTGGTCATGAGGACTTCGCCGCGGACCTCGACCGTGAGGGGCTCGGTGAGGTGCCCCGGCAGACCGACGATCGTGCCGATGGCGTGCGACACGTCCTCCCCGGCCGTGCCGTCGCCGCGGGTGACGAGGCGGGCGAGGCGGCCCCGGTCGTACCGCGCGGCGATCGCGAGTCCGTCGAGCTTCGGCTCGACGCTCCACCGCTCCACGGGCCGGCCGATCCGACGCTCCAGCGAGGCGACCCAGGCCGTGAACTGCTCGGCGGAGAAGACGTTGTCGAGCGAGAGCATGGCCCTCGTGTGCGGTACGTCCCCGGTCGCCGCGCCCCCGGCGACCTTGCCCGTCGGGGTGTCGTCGCGGACCTCCTGCGGATGGTCGGCCTCCCAGGCCGCTATCGCCCGGGCGAGGTGGTCGTAGGCGTCGTCGTCGAGCGGGGACGTGCCCCCCGCGTAATAGGCCGCGGCGGCGCGCTTGGCATCCTCGACCGCCTGCGCGTACGCGGCGGTATCGGCGAGAACCGGAGTCGTCGTCATGGGGTCCATCGTGCCGGTCACCACTGACAACGGGCCTCGGCCACCGGGCGCCACGCGCTCCTCGCGCGCTCGCGCCCTCGCGTCGAGACCCGGTGGCGTCCGGGCCCCGCCCGCCCCGGTTCAGGGTGGCCAGGACCACGGCTTCAGGCGGCGGGACCAGCGGACGACCAGACACAGCAGGCCGATCAGGGTCACGGACCACACGGCCGCGAAGGCCCAGATCAGTGCGGTCGTGGCGGTCGCGACCGCCACGACGAGCAGGCCGAGCGCGAGGAGGCCGAGGAGTGCGACGGACACGGCGAGCGCGTGGCCTCGGCGGCCGGGGCGGGCGGACGTACGGTCGGGCGTACCGCCTGCAGTGCCGAGGGCCGGACGACCCGCCATACGGCGGCCGGGTGTACCGCCGGAATCATCGGCTTCCGGCTTCCTGCGGCCTGCCCTCAGGCGTCGCCTCCGACGTCCCATCGTGCGCAGGCCGCGCTCCAGCCCCACGTCCTCACTCAGATCCCGCTCGATCTCCGCCAGGATGCGCCGCTCACGCTCCGAGAGCCGGGCTTCGTCCATCGCCGGAAACCTCCCACCTGAAGGCCGTGCCCCCGCCGCCCCAGCGGGTACCCGCACGGCACCCGGGAACACACTCAGAACCACCCACGATCAGACCAGAACGGTAGAATTCTGTGCGAACACCGTCATTACGGACAACCACGTGGTGGAGGGACGGCAGGGAGTCGTGACGACGTCCGCGGCGGGCTCCGAGGGGCCCGGGATCACCGGCCTCTCGGCCGAGAACAGACGGCTGCGCGCCGAGCTCACCCGTCGGCATCTGATCGATCTGGCCACCGGCGTCCTCGCGGCCCAGCTCGGCGCCTCCCCAGCCGACGCGGTGGAGCACCTGGCCGCCCTCTCCCACGCGACGGGCCTCGGCGTCGAGGACCTGGCGGCCGACATCGTCAACGGGGTCGCCGGCGGCTCGGGGGCGGACCAGGCCGCCCAGGTGCCGACCGAGCCCGCCCCGGCCGCCCCCGTCGTCTTCAGCACCCCCGACGAGCGGCGCGCGCGGCGGGCGGCCTCCGCCGCCGAGACGACGGACACGGTCGGCGAGGCCGCCCGGGCCCTGCTGGAGGGCGGCCTCGTCCCGCTCGGCGCCGCATGCCTCTGGCTCTGGCAGCGCGACGCGTGGGGCTGCCTGCGGCTCGCCGGGCACGCCGGTGTCGGAGCGACGGAGGCGGCGGCCTGGCGGTGGATCCCGCCTGCCGCGCCACCCGCGTTCCGCTCGGTGCTCGCCGACGGCACGCCCCTCTGGCTCGACGACGGCCCGGAGGCCGGCGAGGTGCTCCCGGGGCCCGCGCGCCGTTCGGCGCGGGCGGTCCTCGCGCTGCGGTCGCGCGGGGCGACGGTGGGCCTGGCCCTGGTCGCCTGGCCGGGCCCCGTCCCTTTCGACGCCCCCCTGAGGAAGGCGCTGATGGGGCTGATCGACGTGGCGGGCACCGTCCTCGACGCGGCCGACTCGCCCTCCACGGCCGTTCCGGGCCTGGTCGACGTCCTGGACGCCCTGGTCCACCCGGCCATGCTGCTGCGGGTCTCCCCACCGCAGGCGCCCCCGGCCGCGCCGGTCGCCGAGCCACCGACCATCGAGCACCTCAACGAGTACGCCGCCGCCGCCCTCGGCGGCGCGACACCGGCCGAGGACCGCTCCCTGGCGCTCGCCCTCCCCCGCGTCCACGCCGACCTCGCCCATCTGATCCGACGCGCCCACCGGACGGCCCGCACCCAGCGCGTGGCCCGGCTCCCGGCATCGGCGCCCCCGGGGCCGGAGCGCCCGGACGAGGGCACCGCCGACCAGGAGGAGCCGACCGCGCTCCTCGACGTACGGGTGCTGCCGGCCGGGGAGGAGCGGGCGGTGGTGCTGTGGCACGCCGCCACCGACCCGGGGCTCGCGACCGAGCGCGCGGTGGCCCGGCTGCAGAGCGTGGCCCTGTTCCAGGACAGCCTGTCCGACGGCGGCACGGTGTGGTCGGAGCAGGCGTACGCCCTTTTCGGCCTGGCACGCGACGAGGCCCCCGTCCCCCTGCTCGGGATGCGGGGCCTGCTGCACCCGGAGGACGGGGAGGCGCTGACCGACCTGCTGAGGGCGCTGACGGAACGGCGCACCGGGGCGCAGACGGTGCTGCGGATCGTCCTCGGCGACGGCACCGTGCGCCACGTCCGGGTGGTGGCCGAGCCGCTCCTGGACGCCGGGGCGGTCATCGGGTTCGCCGGGGTGTACCAGGACGTGTCCGCGAGTCGGCGCGTCGAGGCGGCGCTGAACGCCACCTTCGACCAGTTGACCGCCGTACGGACCCGGGCCGAGCTCCGGCACCAGATGGCGCTCCAGCTCCAGCAGGCGATCGTGCCCGAGGTCCCCGATCTCCAGGAGTTCGAGGGCCTGGTGGTGGCGGCCCGTTACCGGCCGGCGGCGGAGGAGTACCGCGTGGGCGGCGACTGGTACGACGTCCAGCCGCTGCCCTCGGGCAAGATCCTGGTCGCCGTCGGGGACGTGGCCGGGCACGGCATCACGTCCGTGACCGGCATGGTGGCGCTCCACAACGCCCAGCGCGGCCTTGCCTGTACGGGGGAGTCTCCGCGCAGGCTGATGGAGTGGCTCAACGAGGTGGCCCTGCGCACCAGCGGGTACCCGACGGCGACGGCGGTCTGCGCGCTGTACGACCCGGCCGACCGGGTACTGGTCTGGTCGAGCGCGGGGCACCTGCCGATGCTGCTCGTACGGGACGGCGAGGCGCGGCTGGTCGACATGCCGCCGGACATCCTGCTCGGCGCGGTTCCCTCGTACGCGTACCAGGAACGCCGCATCACCCTGTGCCGGGGCGACACGCTGCTGCTGTACACGGACGGGCTGATCGAGCGCCGTCACGACAGCCTGGACGACGGCCTCGAACGGCTCGCCGCGCAGGCGGAACTCCTCAGTGACCACCCGCCGGACGAGCAGGTGGAGGGGCTCCTCGACGCCGCCCCCGGCGACACGGACGACGACACGAGCATCGTGGCCGTACGCGTCCGCTGACGACGGCGCGTGCCTGCGGGGGTCCTGGGGGGCGGCTCCTGCGTCAGGGTGGGGCGGACACCGCGTGGGCGGGCGTCGGGGCAGAGCGGCGCCAGGGCG
The DNA here is from genome assembly GCF_044746945.1 of Streptomyces sp. NPDC090127. Lineage (NCBI taxonomy): Bacteria > Bacillati > Actinomycetota > Actinomycetes > Kitasatosporales > Streptomycetaceae > Streptomyces > Streptomyces sp. NPDC090127. The sequence goes on from NZ_JBIVDE010000003.1 coordinate 513,829, forward strand.
GCCCCTGCGTCAGGGCGGGGTCGGGCCCGCCAGCCACTGGCGGACCTTGGCCATCAGCTCGTCGGCGTCCACGGGCTTCGCGACGTAGTCGCTGGCGCCCGCGGCGAGGGCGCGGGCCCGGTCGCCCGGCATGGCCTTCGCGGTGACCGCGATGACGGGCAGGTGGCGGCGGCCGGGGAGGTCGCGGATCGCGCCGGTGGTGGCGTAGCCGTCGAGGCCCGCCATCATCACGTCCATCAGGACGAGTTCGACCTCCTCGTGCGCCTCCAGGAGCGCGAGCCCCGCGCGGCCGCTGTCGGCCTGGAGGACGTGGACGCCATGGCGTTCCAGGACCTCGGTGAGGGCGTAGACGTTGCGGACGTCGTCGTCGACGACGAGGACAGCGCGGCCGGCCGTCGTGGGGTCGGGGCCGTCGGCGCGGTCGGCCCCGACCTCTCCGGCGGCGCGGCCGGTGTCGGTGCCGGCGGCGGGCAGCGCCGCGCCCGGCTCTCCGGCGTGCGCCGCCGTCGAGGCGCCGTCCGCCGGAGCGGGCAGGTAGAACGTGAACCGGCTGCCCTGGCCGGGGCTGGAGTTGACGTCGATGACGCCGCCGAGGAGGCCGGCCACCTCGCGGCTGATGGAGAGGCCGAGTCCGGTGCCGCCGTACCGGCGGGCCGTGGTGCCGTCGCCCTGCTGGAAGGCGCCGAAGACCTCTTCGAGGCGCTCGGCGGGAATGCCGACGCCGGTGTCGCTGACGCGGAAGGCGAGCACGGGTCCGTTCCCGCGCACACCGACGGGGAGTTCGTCGGCGTCGGCGTGCTCGATGATGAACTCCACCCCGCCCTGGTCGGTGAACTTCAGCGCGTTGGAGAGCAGGTTGCGCAGGATCTGCCGCAACCGTGACTCGTCGGTGGTCAGTTCCTCGGGCACGTCCGAGGAGACGGTGATGGAGAAGGAGAGGCCGCGCTCGTCGGCCACCGGCCCGAAGGTCGCCTCCAGGTACTCGAGGAGCTGGTGGAGGGCGAAGCGTTCGGGCCGGATGTCCATCTTGCCCGCCTCGACCTTGGAGAGGTCGAGGATGTCGTTGATCAGCTGGAGCAGGTCGGAGCCGGCGGAGTGGATGACCTCGGCGTAGTCGACCTGCTTCTCCGTCAGGTTCTCCTCCGGGTTCTGGGCGAGCAACCGGGCCAGGATCAGCAGGCTGTTGAGCGGGGTGCGCAGCTCGTGGCTCATGTTGGCGAGGAACTCGGACTTGTACATGGAGGTCCGGGAGAGCTGGTGGGCGCGCGCCTCCAGTTCCTGGCGGGCCTGCTCGATGACGAGGTTCTTGGACTCGATGTCCTGGTTGCGCTCCGCGAGCAGCGCCGCCTTCTCCTTCAGTTCGGCGTTGGAGCGCTGGAGTTCCTTCTGCCTGGCCTGCAACTCCTGCGAGCTGGAGCGCAGTTCGTCGGTGAGGCGCTGGGACTGGCCGAGGAGTTCGTCGGTGCGGAGGTTGGCGACGAGCGAGCTGACGACGGCGCCCGCGGTCTCGACGAACCCTTCGAGGAAGTCGCGGTGGAGGTCCGAGAAGGGCCGGAGCGAGGCGAGCTCGACGGCGCCGAGGATCTGGTCCTCCACGACGATCGGCAGGATGACCAGTATGGCCGGTTCGCCGGAGCCGGCCGCGGAGGCGACGGTGGCGTAGCCGGCCGGGACGTCCTCCACGACCAGGGTGCGACGGTCGCGGGCGGCCTGGCCGACGAGCGACTGGCCGAGGCGGAAGCGGCGCGGCGGGTCGTCCGGGTCGTCGGGGGCTCCGTAGGAGGCGGTGACGACGAGTTCGGTGCCGCGTCGGTCGTGGCGGGCGAGGAAGAAGGCGCCGTACTGGGCGGAGACCAGCGGCGGGACCTCGGTCATGATGAGGTCGGCGAGATCCGGGAGGGTGCGGGTGCCCTGCATGAGGCCCGCGACCCGGGCGATGTTGGTCTTGAGCCAGTCCTGCTCCTCGTTGGCGCGGGTGGTGGCCCGCAGCGACTCGACCATCGCGTTGATGTTGTCCGTCAGGTCCCCGACCTCGCCGGGGGCGTCGACGGTGATGGACCGGGTGAGGTCCCCCTCGGCGACGGCGCTGGTGACCTCGGCGATGGCCCGGACCTGACGGGTCAGGTTGCCGGCGAGTTCGTTGACGTTCTCGGTGAGCCGCTTCCAGGTGCCGGAGACACCTTCCACCTCGGCCTGGCCGCCGAGTTTGCCTTCGGTGCCGACCTCGCGGGCGACCCGGGTCACCTCGGCGGCGAAGGAGGACAGCTGGTCGACCATGGTGTTGATGGTGGTCTTCAGCTCCAGGATCTCGCCGCGCGCGGAGACGTCGATGCGGCTGGTGAGGTCGCCCTGGGCGACGGCCGTGGTCACCTGTGCGATGTTGCGGACCTGGTTGGTCAGGTTGTCGGCCATGGAGTTGACGTTGTCCGTGAGGTCCTTCCAGGTGCCGGAGACGCCCAGGACGGTGGCCTGGCCGCCGAGTTTGCCCTCCGTGCCGACCTCGCGGGCCACCCGGGTGACCTCCTCGGCGAAGGAGGACAGCCGGTCGACCATGGTGTTGATGGTCTCCTTGAGCTCCAGGATCTCGCCCCGGGCGTCGACCTGGATCTTCCGGGTGAGGTCGCCCCGGGCGACGGCCGTGGCGACCTGGGCGATGGAGCGGACCTGGGAGGTCAGGTTGTCGGCCATGGTGTTGACGCCGGACGTCAACTCACGCCAGACCCCGCTGACGCGGGGCTCGCGGGCCCGGCCGCCGAGCAGGCCCTGCCCGCCGACCTCGCCGGCGACGCGCGTGATCTCGGAGGTGACCAGGGAGAGCTGGTCGACCATGTCGTTGTAGACGGCCGCGATCTCGCCGAGGGTTCCTTCGGCGGACTCCGGCTGCCGGACGGACAGGTCGCCGTCACGGACGGCGGTGAGCCCGGCCAGGAGCCGGGCGAGTCCGTCCTCGCCGAGTCGGTCGGCCGGTCCGCCGAGTCGGTCGGCCGGTCCGCCGGGTTCGTCGGACGCGGCCGGCCGGGGGGAACTCTCCATCGCGGCTCCTCACGCGCGGCTCCTCACACTCCACGGAGCGGTACTCCGGTCACAGGTACGGGCCCGGTACGGGACCGAGGGCGGCCTGTCCGGTACACGGCCGGGGCGAGCGGGGCGGCCCACAGGGGTCGCACCGGGCCCGGCTTCTCCACTCTAGGCACGCCCGGGCGCGGCGGCAGCGCCGGTGATCGCGACCTCGAACCAGACGGCCTTGCCCACCCTGCGCGGGAGGGTCCCCCAGCGGGTCGAGAGTCGTTCGAGCAGGTAGAGCCCGTGCCCGGAGGAGCGGCCGGCCACGTGCGGGCCGTGCGGGCGCGGAGGTACCGGACTGGTGTCACTCACTTGGACCCACAGGCGTCCGCGCGAGCCGTCCAGGCGGAACTCGTACGGCCTGCCACCGTGGCGGCACGCGTTGGTGACGACCTCCGAGACCAGCAGCAGCACGTCCTCGACGAGCACCTCCCGCGCCCCGTCGACGGGGCCGAGCCAGTCTCCCAGGGCCTCGCGGGCGAGGTCGCGGCACTCACCCACCACGCCGGGACCCTCGCGGAGCTCGTAGCGGCGGGCCAGTCGGGTGAATCGGGTGAGCCGGTTGTCCTGCCGTCCGATCGTCGTCATACCGTGCCGTCTGCCCGGACAGACTGTGTCAAACCACCCATATAGGGAATGATGGGGTCAGGACTCGAACGACGGAGCCCGCACCGCCCGCATGGGCGGCGGGGCTCGCCCCACCCCCGTCGAGGGAGCCATATGTCCACCGTCCGGAACCCATCCGTCCCGAACCGCACAGAGCCCGGTCCGCCCGCCGTACGCGAGGCGGGGACCGATTCCGTCGGGGTGCGCGAGCGCGCGCTGGCCGGCCTGCCCGAGATCGACCGGCCCACCGAGGTGAGCACCGGCGACGCCCAGACGGTCTCCACGGCGCTCTTCGCCCGGCTGGAGAGCCTGGAGGAGGGCACGCCGGAGCACGCGTACGTGCGGAACACGCTGGTCGAGCTGAACCTCAGCCTGGTGAAGTTCGCGGCCCGCCGCTTCCGGAACCGCGCCGAGCCGACGGAGGACATCATCCAGGTCGGCACGATCGGTCTGATCAAGGCGATCGACCGCTTCGAGACCGGCCGGGAGGTCGAGTTCTCGGCCTTCGCGCTGCCGACGATCGTCGGCGAGATGAAACGATTCTTCCGGGACACCAGCTGGGCGGTGCAGGTGCCGCGCCGACTTCAGGAGCTGCGGATCGAGCTGGCCAAGGCCATCGACACGCTGGAGCAGCGGCTCGGTCGGCGTCCGACCCGGGCGGAGCTCGCCGCGCATCTGCACCTCGACGAGGAGAGCGTGGCCGAGGGCGAGCAGGCCTCCAACGGCTATGTCGCCCGCTCGCTCGACACCCCCACCGGGGACGACGAGACCTCCGTGAGCGCCGGCGCCCGGCGGCTCGGCTCGGAGGAGCACGCGTTCGAGGTCATCGACGCGCTGGAGTCGCTCAAGCCGCTGATCGCGGGGCTCGACACGCGGGACCGCCGGATCCTGGCGCTGCGCTTCGGCGAGGAGCTGACGCAGGCGGAGATCGGCGAGCGACTGGGCCTCTCGCAGATGCACATCTCCCGGCTGCTGGCCCGCATCCTGGACGAACTCCGGACGGGCCTGCTGGAGGACGCGCCGGAGCAGCCGGTGGGCTAGGCGGGGTCGAGGCCGGGCGGGTCGAGGCCGGCCGGGCGGGTCGAGGTCGGCCAAGCGGGTCGAGGTCGGCCGAGCGGGTCGAGGTCGGCCGAGCCCCGGAGAGTACAAACGCGCCGCCCGGGGCGGCGGGGCTGATCCTGACAGTCAGCCCCGCCGCCCCGGGCGGCTGATCTCCAACCAGACGACCTTGCCGCGCTCGCGGGGTTCGGAGCCCCAGGCGGCGGCCAGGCGGTCCAGGACCATCAGGCCGTGGCCGCCCGGCAGGGACGGGGCCCTGGGCTGGCGGCGCCTCGGGAGTTCGGGGCTCGCGTCGGCGACCTCGACGCGCAGTTGGCCGGCCCGCTGGCGCAGGACCAGTTCCTCAGGGCCTTCGGCGTGCAGGCAGGCGTTGGTGACGACCTCGGAGACCAGCAGCAGGACGTCTTCCACACGCTCCCGCGCCTCGTCGTCGTCGGCCGGGGTCCAGCCCCAGTCGCCCAGCGCCTCCGCCGTGAAGTCGCGGCAGCGCGTGACGACGCCCCGGGTCCCGAACAGCACCAGCCGCCGGACCTGGCCCTCGTCCACGACGTTCCTGCCCACGGCTCCCTCCGCCATCCCGCGCCCTAGCCGCCTGCCCGGCGGTCCGTGAGCGCCTCGGCCACGTTGTCGTACACCTGGAACACGGTCCGTGCCCCCGTGATCTCGAACATCCGGGAGACGGGCGGGTGCAGGCCCGCCAGTTCCAGCCGGCCGCCCGCCTCCAGCGCCTGGAGCCGGGCGCGCAACAGCACGTTGAGACCGGTCGAGTCGCAGAAGCTCAGCCCCTCGCAGTCGACCACGATCCGCACCGCGCCGTTCCGTTCCTCCAGCGCGGTCCGCAGCGTGTCCGCCGTGTCGTGGTCGAGTTCCCCCGCGAGGGAGAGCACCACGGAGCCGGGTTGCGGACCGGACTCGGCCGTGACGGCGAAGCGCTCCGACGTCATCCGGTCACCCGCCTCTCTCCGTTCTCGCCACGGCGTCTACCCCACTCATGCCCCGGGAAGCACGCTTTGCCTCATCGAGGTCGCCCGGCGCCGCGTCGGGGACCGGCAGGAGCCCCATGTGGCGGCCACGAGGAGTCCGTGGGGGCCGGCGGGCGCCGCGCCCGGGGTTGGCGGGCGCCGCGTCCGGGGTCCGCCGGGGGGCGACGCGTGGCAGGCCGGCCGGGCGCCGCATCGGCGGCCCCCGGGCGCGGCGGCCGTTCAGGCTCCGGGCAGCCGTTCCAGCGTCTGGCGGGACCCCGCGTGCCCGCCACCGACGGGCGTGGCGTGCGCGTTCTCGACGGGCGCGGAGTGCGTGCCTCCGACGGGCGCGGAATGCGCGCCTCCGACGTACCGTTCGGCGGCGTGCACCGCCTCGCGCGCGGTCCGCTCCCCCATCAGCACGCACAGCGTGTACGCGGTGTCCTCGAAACTGCGGCGGATCGAGAGGTCGCAGGGACTGGCCAGGACCACCCGTTCCTGGCTCCGGTAGTGCCGCAGCAGCCGGTCGATCGTGTTTCTGTCGGGCAGCAACATCATGTCCTCCTGGCGCGACCCCCCTCCCTCCGTCGCTCCATATTCGGGTCGACGCGTCACCCGCGCGACCCATGCGAACACGTTGTGTCACGCCAAGGGGTCCGGCGTGCGCGTCCGCCGAGGATGGCGGAAGGTCGATGCATGAAGGCGAGTGAGGAATTGAAGGTCGTCGTCACCGGCGCCACGGGCAACGTCGGGACGAGTCTGGTCCGGGCCCTGGAGCGGGAGCCGCGGATCACCTCCGTCCTCGGTCTGGCCCGGCGCAGACCTTCGTTGTCCCTGGAGAAGACCGAGTGGGCCGAGGTGGACCTGTCGCTGGACGGCGACGAGCCGCGCCTGGCGCGGTACATCGAGAACGCCGACGCCGTCGTCCATCTGGCCTGGGCCTTCCAGCCGACCCACGATCCGGCCTCGACCTGGCGGACCAACGTCCTCGGGGCGCTACGGGTCTTCGACGCGGTGGCGGCGGCCCAGGTGCCCACGCTGGTGTACGCCTCGTCCGTCGGCGCCTACTCCCCCGGGCCCGGAACCGGCGTGCCCGTCTCGGAGTCCTGGCCGACGCACGGCTGGCCGGGGGCCGCGTACACCCGCGAGAAGGCGTACCTGGAACGGGTCCTGGACACCTTCGAGCGCGACCATCCGCAGACCCGGGTGGTGCGGATGCGCCCCTGCTTCCTCTTCAAGGAGGAGGCGGCCAGCGAGCAGCGGCGGATCTTCGCGGGCCGGTACTTCCCCGGCTGGCTGATGCGCCCCGATCTGCTGCCGCTCCTCCCCGACCTGGACGGCCTGCGCTTCCAGGCGATGCACACGGACGACGCGGCGGACGCCTATCGCCGCGCTCTCCTCCGGGACGTGCGGGGCGCGTTCAACATCGCCGCCGATCCGGTGATCGACTCGGCCGCGCTCGCCGAACTCCTGGACGCCCGGCCCGTGAAGGTGCCGAGCGGGGCGGCGCGCGGCGTGCTCTCGGCTGCCTGGCGGCTACGGGTCGCCGCCGCCTCCCCCGATCTCTTCGACGCGGTCCTCAGGTTGCCCCTGCTGTCAACCGAGCGGGCGCGCCGGGAGCTGGAGTGGGAGCCGTCCCGGTCCTCGCTGGAGGCGCTGGGCGCCTTCCTGCGGGGCGTACGGGCGGGCAGCGGCGACGCGACGGACCCGCTCACGGGGCGCCGCGTGGGGTGACGGCGCAGGAACGACCGGGAAGGCCGAGGGCCGCCGGACCCGGACCGGCCGCGCGCGTCAGTCCGCCCGGCGCCCGTCCCGCCCTTCCCGACCGTACGCCGCCCAGTCCACGACGCCCATGGCCGCGCCGGCCGCCTCCCGGCCGCCGCAGTGGGCGCGATGGCGGGCCGCGATGCCGTCGATGTCGAGGTGGCGGGCGAACGCCGGTCGCGCGGCGAGCCGTCGGGCGTAGGACCAGAGCGCGGTGTGTCCGGCGATCCGGTGCAGCGCGCCCGCGTCGAGGTGGCGGCGGTGGACGGTGTCGAGCTGGACGAGGCTCACCCATACGTGGACGTCGGCGGCGGTGAGGCCGTCGCCGAGGACGTACGCCTGCCGCCCCAGCCGACGCTCCAACCCGCCGAGTGTGGCGAGAAGTTCGTCGAGCGGGCCCCGATGGGCGGTCGCCTCGTCGAGACCCAGCTCCCCCGCGCGCTGCGCGGCTCGGTCGATGCCGCGCTCGCAGAGTTCACCGAGCGCGTCGATCTCCGCCTCGCGCCCCTCGGGCAGCAGGTCGGGGCGGCCGGGGGCACGGAACCGCAGCGCGAGGTCGCGCAGGATGTCGGGCGCGTGGGTGCTGACGATCCGGCCGGTCCACCCGTCACTCAGCACGGGCGCGACGGCCGGGCCCGTGTACTGGTGGGCGCTCGCCTCGTACAGCGGGCGCAGGGCCGCGTATCCGCTGCCGGGCGTGTCCGGGACGGCGGGGAGGAGCGCCAGCGGGACGGTTTCCTCCAGCCCGAGGAGGGCGTGCGTGACGGCGACGCGCAGACAGCCGGGACAGGCGGGGGACAGATGGAGTCGGTAGCGGTGCGGCACGGCGTAGTGGCCGCTGCGGACGTCCCGGCCGATGCGGCCCCTGAAGACCGGAGCGGCACTCGCAGGAACGGCCACGGTCGACGGCGGCACGGCCGGCGGGGCGACGGTCGGCACAGTGGCCGCAGCGGCGACGGTCGACGGGGAGGCCGAGGGGACGGCGGCGGTCGTCTCGTACGCGGACGGGACGACGACGGTCGACGGGGAGGAGGAGGGGACGGCGGCGGTCGTCTCGTACGCGGACGGGACGACGGCGGTCGTCGGGGTGTGCGGGCCGATCTGCGGGGTGACGGACATGCTTCTCCCTGGGGGTGCTCGGTGCTGGGTCACGGTGCGCGCGACGGCGTCGGCGGGCGCCCGGAGGCAGCAGAGGTACGGGAAGGAGGAGAGCGGGCGGCCGTGGCGAGGGGCGGGCGGACGGGCCCGGCGGCTCAGCGGCTCAGCGGGCGGAGCCGGTCGCGGCGCCCCGGCGGCGGTGCGGACTCGCCGCGCTGCACACGCGCAGCAGGTCGATGTGACGGCGGGAGGTCAGCGGCAGCGAGCGCACCGGCCGGTCGGCGCCGGCCGTGTCCCGAACTCCCCTGCGCTCCATCATTCCCTACCCGTTCACTCGGATTCCCGTCCCGAGTGTCGGGGCGGTGCCGGTCCGCGTCAAGTGCGCGGACAGGGCCCGGCGCAACCGCGTGGAGGCACCGTCCGGGCCCAGCCGCGTGGGGTACGAATCCGGTCACGCGGGTGCGGAATAATGCGGGCATGCGCATCTCAGCCAGGGCCGACTACGCGGTGCGAGCCGCGCTCCAGCTGGCCGCCGCCCAGGACACGGGGCCGGTGAAGGCCGAGACGATCGCCGCCTCCCAGGACATCTCGCACAAGTTCCTGGAGGGGATCCTCGGTGACATGCGCCGGGGCGGTCTGGTGCAGAGCCAGCGCGGCGGGAACGGCGGGTACTGGCTGGCCAGGCCCGCGGAGTCGATCTCCGTCGCGGACGTGATCCGCTGCGTGGACGGCCCCCTGGTCTCGGTCCGCGGGGTGCGTCCGCCGGAACTCTCGTACTCGGGCCCGGCCGAGTCGCTGCTGACCCTCTGGATCGCCCTGCGGGCGAACGTGCGCCAGGTGCTCGACGGGGTCTCCCTCGCGGACGTGGCGGCTGCGAAGCTGCCGACCGAGATCTCGGGACTCGCGGATTCCCCGGACGCCTGGACCAACCCCTGACCACCGCGCTCGAACGATCCCCCCGCGCCGACCTGGCCCGCACCGACCTCGCCCGACGCACCGGCGTCTCGGCTCGCGGAATCCAACTGTCCATGATGTGAACGCCCCTTGGGGGCCGGGTCACCCCTCTGCAACTATCCCTACTATTCCAGTGGGAAAACTCGGGATCCTATGAGGTGACGTGAGAACGCCGAAGAAGTCAGCGCTGCGCCCCACCTCCCGCCCGGCCGTCCGCCGTGGTGACGACGAGATCTGGCCCCGCGTCACGCGCGAACTCGCCGACGACCTGGCCTTCGACGCTCCGGTCAGGGACCGGGCCGGAAAGCCGCCGTTCGACGAGGTGGCCCGGTTGCGGGAGGCCGGACTGCCGTCCCTGCTCACCCCGCCGGGAGCGAGCGGGCGGGGTGCCGACTGGCGGGCCGCCTGCGCGGTGATCAGGGAGATCTCCGCCGCCGACGGCTCGATCGGCGAACTCCTCGCCCATCACCACGTCCTCGCCTGGAGCGCCCGGTTCCTCAACGGCGGCGAGCCGCACACCGCCTTCGAGGACGGCACCGCCCGGGAGGGCAGGCTGCTCGCGGGCGGCCTGGGTCCCGCCCGAACGGGTGACGAACGGGACGACGTGTACGAGGCGCACGAGAGCGCCCGCGCGGGCGAGCGCACGCTCTCCCTCACCCCGACGCGCGGGGGCCAAGTCCTCGACGGCCGTCGCGCCTTCGCCTCCGCCGTGGCCGTCGCCGACCGCCTCGTCGTCGGGGCGCGGTGTACCGGGACCGGGGACCTGCTGATCGTGCTCGTGGATCCGGCGGACCCCGCCGTCTTCGTCGAATCGGGTCCCGAGCGGGTCGGCCAGCGCCTCGCGGGCGCCGGCACGGTGACGTTCGACCAGGTCCGGGTGGAGCCGCGGAACGTCCTCGGCGCGCTCCCCCGCGACGAACACGCCCTCGCCCCCTTCACCACGCTCGCGCCGCTCGCGCTGCGGCTCCTGCTCGTCCATGTCGCGCTCGGCATCGCCGAGGGGGCGCTCGCCGAGGCCCGGGACGTCAGCCGCGCGACCCGGGCGGCCCCCGTGACGACCGGCTCCCGGACCGGTGCGCCCGACCACCCGCTCGGCCAGGACGACCCGTATCTCCTGCTGGCATACGGAGAGTTGGCGACGGCCGCCCATGCGGCGGCGGCGGTCGTGGAGCGGGCGACGGACGCCCTGGCGCGTGGTCTGGCCGCCGGGCGGGCGCTCGGCGTCGAGGACCGCGCCGACATCGCCGTCCTCGTCGCGGCGGCCGAGGCGGTGACGAGCCGGGCGGCGGTACGGATCACGACCCGCATCCTCGAACTCGTCGACACCACCGGGTCCGCCGACGCGCCGGGCGGCGGACCGGGCTTCGACCGCTTCTGGCGCAACGCCCGCGCCCTGACCGCCCAGTCCTCCCCGGCGCACCGGCTGCGGGACATCGGCGACCACTACCTCCACGGGACCAGGCCGGGGCTCAGACTCCTCGCCTGAGGAGGCCACGAAGGCGGGCGGGCAGGAAACCGGGCGGCCGGGAAACTGGGTGGGCAGGAGGCCGGGCGGCCCAGGAAACCGGGTGGTCAGGAGGCCCGTTCGGCATGTCGGGACCTCCGGCCCTCTTCTCGGGCGGTCGTCGGGCCCAAGCTGGGTAGGCAGAGGGGGCCGGCCGAGGGCCGGGCCCATCATCGACGAGGGAGGCAGCCTGATGAGTCGCGAGATCGTCGCCGGAGTGGACGGTTCGCCCGAGAGCCTCGCGGCGGCCGGCTGGGCCGCCCGCGAGGCGGTGCGCCGCGGTCTCGCCCTGCGGCTGGTGCACGCCTGGCGCTGGGAGCCGATCGACCTTCCGCTCGACCAGGACCCGACGCAGCAGGAGCGGTGGGCCGACGAGGTGCTGCGGTCGGCCGAGTCGACGCTCGCCGGGCGGCACCCCGCTCTCAGCCTGTCCGCCGAGATCCTGCCCGACACCCCGGTCGCCGCGCTGCTGGGCACCGAGGAGCGGGCCGAGATGCTCGTGCTCGGCTCGCGCGGGCACGGGGCGGTGGCGGGCTTCCTGCTCGGTTCGCACGGCCAGCAGATCATCGGCGCCGCCACCCGGCCGGTCGTCGCGGTCCGGGCGCGGGACGACGCGGAGGCGGACACCGAGAGGGAGGGCGGCGAGGTCGTCGTCGGACAGCAGGGCGGGCCGGAGGACAGCGCCTCCGCTCTCGGCTTCGCGTTCGCCACGGCGGCGGCCCGCGGCGCGACCCTCCGGGCGGTACGGGCCTGGAACCTGCCGTCCCTGTACAGCTACAGCCCCGGCTCGATGGCGCCGGCCGACGAGGCCGGCGGGCTGGTCCCGTACGAGAAGAAGTCGCTGCGCGAGGCGCTTGCACCCTGGCGGGAGCGGTTCCCGGAGGTCCGGGTGACGGAGCAGGTGGAGCTCGGGAGCGCGGGTCAGGTGCTCCTCTCGTCCTCGGGCGCCGCCCAGTTGCTGGTCGTGGGGCGCCGGGCCCGGCGCGGTGCGATCGGGTCGCGGATCGGTTCGGTGGCGCACGCCGCCCTCCATCTGGCGCCGTGCCCGGTGGCGGTCGTACCGCACGAGTGATGCGGTGGCTGCATGGGGCGGCAGGTTGACGGACCGCGTTGACGAGTGGTGTCGGCGGGACCGGGGCCGGAAAGGGTTACGACCACCGCCCCGGCGGCTCTCCCTGCGCCGGACGGTCCGGCGGCCCCGGAGAAGAGAGCGGAGCCCATGCAGCACCACGACAAGCCGAGTTCCGAAGAGCAGCGGACGAGCCTCTGCGGCCGCCACCGCAGAGGCGCGCGGGCGGGACGTCGCGCCCGCCGGGTGCCGTCCTTCCGTACGACCGTGACGCTCGCCGGCACGGCGACAGTCGTCCTCACGGTGGCCACCGGGGCCTACGTGGCGTCCCTCGGGTCCCCGTCCGGGACGGCCACCCGTTCGGACGAGGTCGCCCTCACGAACCTGGCGCCCCTCATCGCGAGGTCCGCACCGCCGCCCGCCGGCTCGCCGACGGCGCCGGCCACCCCGTCCGGGGCCGGAGCCGCTCCCCCGGAGGCCGCTCCCTCCGCCGCACAGTCCCTCGCGCCGTCCGTTGCGCCGTCCCCGTCCGGCTCCCTGCCCCCGGCGCCGGCCCCCGCGAAGGTGGCGGACCCGGCGGTGGACCCGGCGGCGAGGCCCGTCGGCGGCGGGAAGGTCGCGCGGTACATCGACGAGGTCGTCGCCCTCGCCAACACCGAGCGGGAGAAGGCCGGTTGCGCCCGGCTGCGTCCCGACGCCCGGCTGCGGGAGTCCGCCCAGGCACACGCGGACGACATGGCGGACCGCGACTACTACGACCACAACTCGCCCGAGGGCAGGGACGCGGGCGACCGGATCAAGGCGGCCGGCTACCCGTGGGCGAGCTGGGCGGAGAACATCCACCGCGGCCCGAAGACCCCCGCGAAGGTGATGGACGACTGGATGAGCAGCGCCGGGCACCGGCGCAACATCCTCAACTGCTCGTTGAAGGACATCGGCGTCGGGGTGACCTTGACCGCCGACGGGCCGTGGTGGGTGCAGAACTTCGGTACCCGTCGCTGACCCCGGCGGACCGGTCCCACGGCGCGGGTCCACCGCCCGGTACGGAGGCACCCGTTCGGGGCCGGATGCCAGGCTCCTGTTCGGCGCCTCGACACGATGGCGCTCACCGCGCGGGGGCGGCCAGTTTCTGCACCCAGAGCGTGCCGTCGGGGCCGGGCACGGCGGCGACGCCCGTGTCGCGGTAGCCGCAGTTCAGCATGTTGCTCTCGTGCATCGAGCCGTCCATCCAGTCGTCGAAGACGGATGCCGGGTCGGCGGAGCCGCGTGCCAGGTTCTCGGCCCACGCGGACCACTCGTATCCGGCGGCCGAGATCCGCTCGTCGGCGAACCGGCCCTCGGGGCTGCTGTGCGCGTAGTAGCCGCGCCGTGCCATGTCCCGCGCGTAGGCGCGGGCCGCTCCGGTCAGCCGGGGGTCGGTCCGCAGCGGCGCGCAACCCGCCTCGGCCCGCCGCTGGTTCACCAGCCGGGTCAGCCGCTCCTCGGCGGTGGCCGTCCGCTGCGGCGTGGGCGTCGCCGTCGGGGACGGGGGCCTGGTGGGCGGCGGGGTGGGCGAGGGCGTGGTGGGGCTGGGGCGCGGCGCGGTCGTCCGCGCCGGGGGCGCCGCCACGGGCGCGGCGGGCGCGGGCTCGCGCGGCTCCGGCTCGGACGGTACGAGCAGGATGAGGCCGCCGAGTACGCCGACGGCCACCGCCCCGGCGATCCAGGCCCGCCCGAGCACCCCACCACCCGCGGCACCCGCACCGCCACCGCCGCCCGCACCGGCCCCGAGGTCGGCGGGCACGGCGCCCATCCCGGGGTCGGCGGGCACGCCGCCCGCCCCCGGGTCAGCCGGGGCGCCGCCCGCCCCGAGGTCGGCCGGCGGGCCGCCCACCCCGAGGTCGGCGGGCGTGGCGCCCGATTCCGGTGCGGCCGGGACCGGGCCCGGGTCCGGCAGCGGTTCCGAGGTACCGCCCCCGTGCGCGAGGGCGTCCGTGCCGTCCGCGTCGCCGGGTGTCCATCCCGAGGACGCGGCCTGGTCAGGGGCGTCCGCGGCCCAGGCGGCCGCCTGGGTCTCCGGTCGTGCGGCGGCCCACAGCAGGAGCGGGGGAACGAGGCCGAGGCCCACCAACAGCGCCTCGGCCGGGGCGAGGTCGGTACGGGGCGGGAGGCAGCGGGAGCAGGACGTCGTATGGCGGGCGAGGCGCTTGCGCCAGAGCGGGGAGGGCCGGCCGTCCCAGTCGTCGGTCAGCCGGGACAGCTCCTCGCAGCGGTGCCGGGCTCCTAGCGCCCGTACGACCGTCCGGCCCGTCTCCAGGCGCTCCTTCATCCGCTGGACGCGGACCGCCGCGTGGGCCGGGGTGACGGCGAGCGCCTCGGCCAGCTCGGCGCGGTCGAGTTCACCGCCGGTCTCCAGCCACCACAGGGCGAGCACCTCGCGGTCGCTCTCGTCGAGCCAGCGGGTGGCCTCGGCGACCTCGCGGCGCTGGCCGGAGAGGCCGAGTCGCAGGATGGTCAGGTCGACGAAGTCCCCTGCGGGGTCGGCCAGCTCGGCCGCCCGGTCGAGGCCGGGGACGGGGCCGGCCTGCCGCTCGCGCCAGCGGCGGCGGATCTGGTTCATCGCGATGGCGACGAGCCAGGACCGGAAGCGGGCGGGCTCGCGGAGACCCGGCAGGCCGTCCAGGGCGCGGACCATGGTCTCCTGGACGACGTCGTCGACGTCCGCGTGCCCGTCGAGGGCGCGACCGACGATGTTGTAGACCAGCGGAAGGTAGGCGCGGACGAGCCGCTCACCGGCGTGCGGGTCCCCCGACACGGCCGCGTCCACCAGTGCGGCCGTGCCGCGCTCGTCGCTGTGCATGTGCCCTGCTCCCTCGTCCTGGGTCGGTCCGTGCCCCCTCATGAGGAGACCCGTGGGAGCGGGTGGGATAACACTTTCCTCGGCCGACACTTTCCGGTCCGCGTCACCGAAGTCGGGTCTCCGGGCGGGCGCCCGGTCCCGGCTCGCGCCGGATTCCAGAGGGTGTCTCGCGGATCAGGCCGGTGGGCGGGGCATGACGGGCACGGTCGCCGCCTGCCCTGCCCGTACGGCTTCGACGACGGCCTCGTGGAGGTCTCTGCTCTCTGTCTCGGAGGAGCACGGCACCGGGCTGCCCGCCATGGTGAACCAGTCGGAGGCGCCGGTGTACTGCACGGCTATGCGTGCTTCGCCATCTGCAAAGGTGGTGTGCACGGTCAGGTCGCCCGTGACCGTACCGACCTCGTCGGTGAGCACCCCACCGCGCCCGGTGTAGACGCCGGGGGTCGTCCATGATGCCCAGCTCATCCATCCAGGTTCACACCCGAATGCCACATGCGCCACCGACGGGACCGCCCCGGCCGGAGGGAAATTCCGGTCGGGGCGGTGCCGCTGTCGCGCCGGGATCAGACGAGGGACGCGATGGCCTCGTTGAAGGTGGCGGACGGACGCATCACGGCCGCGGCCTTGGCCGGGTCGGGCTGGTAGTAGCCACCGATGTCGGCCGGGGAGCCCTGGACCGCGTTGAGCTCGGAGACGATGGTCTCCTCCTGCTCGGTCAGGGTCTTGGCGAGGCCGGCGAAGGCCTCCGCGAGCTGCGCGTCCTCGGTCTGCCTGGCCAGCTCCTGGGCCCAGTACAGGGCCAGGTAGAAGTGGCTGCCGCGGTTGTCGATACCACCGACGCGACGGGTCGGCGACTTGTCCTCGTTGAGGAAGGTGCCGGTGGCGCGGTCGAGGGTGTCGGCGAGGACCTGGGCGCGGGCGTTGCCCGTGGTGGTGGCGAGGTGCTCGAAGCTGGCGGCCAGGGCGAAGAACTCGCCGAGGGAGTCCCAGCGGAGGTAGTTCTCCTTGACGAGCTGCTGGACGTGCTTCGGGGCGGAGCCGCCGGCGCCCGTCTCGAAGAGGCCGCCGCCCGCCATCAGCGGGACGACCGACAGCATCTTGGCGCTGGTGCCCAGCTCCAGGATCGGGAAGAGGTCGGTCAGGTAGTCGCGCAGCACGTTGCCGGTGACGGAGATGGTGTCCTCGCCGCGGCGGATGCGCTCCAGGGAGAACGCCGTGGCCTCGACCGGGGAGAGGATCTTGATCTCCAGGCCCTCGGTGTCGTGCTCCGGCAGGTACTGCTCGACCTTGGCGATGAGCTGCGCGTCGTGGGCGCGGGTCGCGTCCAGCCAGAAGACGGCCGGGGAGCCGGTGGCGCGGGCGCGGGTGACGGCGAGCTTGACCCAGTCCTGGATCGGGAGATCCTTGGTCTGGCAGGCGCGGAAGATGTCGCCCTCGGCGACCTCCTGCTCCAGGACGACGTCGCCGGCGGCGTCGACGAGGCGGACGGTGCCGGCCGCGGCGATCTCGAAGGTCTTGTCGTGGGAGCCGTACTCCTCGGCCTTCTGCGCCATCAGACCCACGTTCGGGACGGAGCCCATGGTCGACGGGTCGAAGGCGCCGTGGGCGCGGCAGTCGTCGAGGACGGCCTGGTAGACACCGGCGTAGCTGCTGTCCGGGAGGACGGCGAGGGTGTCGGCCTCCTGGCCGTCCGGGCCCCACATGTGGCCGGAGGTGCGGATCATGGCCGGCATCGAGGCGTCGACGATCACGTCGGACGGCACGTGCAGGTTGGTGATGCCCTTGTCGGAGTCGACCATGGCGAGGGCCGGGCCCTCGGCGATCTCGGCGTCGAAGGAGGCCTTGATCTCCTCACCGAAGTGCGGCAGCGTCTCCAGGCCCTTCAGGATCCCGCCGAGGCCGTCGTTGGGGGACAGACCCGCGGCGGCCAGGACCTCGCCGTACTTCGCGAAGGTCTTCGGGAAGAAGGCGCGCACGACGTGGCCGAAGACGATCGGGTCGGAGACCTTCATCATCGTGGCCTTGAGGTGCACGGAGAAGAGCACGTCCTCGGCCTTGGCGCGGGCGACCTGCTCGCTCAGGAAGGTGCGCAGGGCGGCGGCGCGCATGACGGAGGCGTCGACGACCTCGCCGGCCAGGACCGGGACGGACTCGCGCAGGACGGTGGTGGTGCCGTCGGCGGCGACGTGCTCGATGCGCAGCTCGCCGGCCTCGGCGATCACGGTGGACTTCTCGGTGGAGCGGAAGTCGTTCTGGCCCATGGTGGCGACGTTGGTCTTGGAGTCGGCCGACCAGGCGCCCATGCGGTGCGGGTGCGTCTTGGCGTAGTTCTTGACCGAGGCGGGGGCGCGGCGGTCGGAGTTGCCCTCGCGCAGGACCGGGTTGACGGCGCTGCCCTTGACCTTGTCGTAACGGGCGCGGACGTCCTTGTCCTCATCGGTCTGCGGGTCGTCCGGGTAGTCCGGGAGGGCGTAGCCCTGCGCCTGGAGCTCGGCGATCACGGCCTTCAGCTGCGGGATGGACGCCGAGATGTTCGGCAGCTTGATGATGTTGGCCTCGGGCGTCTTGGCGAGCGCGCCGAGCTCGGCGAGGGCGTCCTCGATGCGCTGGGCCTCCTCGAGACGCTCGGGGAACCCGGCGATGATGCGCCCGGCCAGGGAGATGTCACGGGTCTCGACATTGACTCCGGCCGTCGAGGCGTAGGCCTGGATCACGGGCAGGAACGAGTACGTCGCCAGGGCGGGCGCCTCGTCAGTGTGGGTGTAGATGATGGTCGAGTCAGTCACCGGGTGTGCTCCGCTCCACGTCTGCGTCTGCGAGATTGCTCGACATCAAGATATCTCGTGATCGGCCTCGGTGGGAAAGGGCCCTGCCTCCTCGTCCACGACGGTGCTCGCGAGCCGGTACGGGGCGGGGCGGACGCCCACGTCGACGCGGCGGAGCAGGCCGAGGAGCAGCAGTGCGACGGCCGCGCCGGCCCCGGCGACGAGGGCCGGTCCCGCCTGGTGGGCGATGCGGGGGACGGACGGGTCCGCCGGGTCGAGGACGAACATGGACTCGACCAGGAGGCTGGTCCCGAGACTGAGGCCGCAGACGGCGACCACGGCCAGGGGCACGGTGACGACGAGGGTACGGAGCGGGACGGGGCCCGTGCGGGCGGTCGCGACCTTGCCCCGGCGGGCGAGGACCGCGAGGTAGCCGCAGGCGACGGCCAGGACGAGGAGGTCGGCGCCGATCGTGTCGCTGGGCCGGTTCCAGCCGGCGGCCACGGTGTACGTGCCCACGGCCGTCGACCACAGCGCGCACAGGCCCACGGCCCAGCCGCGCGCCGCGTACGGGACGACCAGGACGAGCCCGGCCATCACGCTCGCCGCGACCGCGGTGTGTCCGCTCGGGAAGGTGTTCTGCGCCAGCAGTGGGGGCGCTCCGACCAGGTCGGGCCGGCCCAGCAGGAAGCGCTGGAGCACCTCGGCCAGGACGAGGGAGCCGGCGACGGTGCCGAGGGCGGCGACCGTGAGCGCGTACCGCCCGCGAACCATCCCGATGGCGGTCAGGACGATCAGGGCGACGGCGAGGGAGAAGACGGTGAGGTGCTGGAGCGTGCCGCTCGCCTCGGAGGCGGCGGCCAGCGTTCCGGCGGCCGACGTCCCGTCGGTGAGTCCGTCGGTGAGTCCGCCGACGAGGACGGCGTTCTCCCAGCGCTGCCCCGTGGCGGTCAGCGTGAGCCCGGCGTAGACGATCGCCACGAGCAGCACGGAGCCGAGCCAGGCGTGCCGCATCCGCTTGCGGACCCGGGCGCTGAAGGAGTCGGCCGCTTCACCGGCGACGGCGGCGTACCACCAGGTCCCGGCCTCCAGGGGCTGCGCGCTGCCGCGGGTGCGGAGCCTGTCGTGAGGAGCCATGCTCCGATTCGAACCCGCCGGGGACCGGCGCGCCCGCTGGACGCACCCGAACGAACGGCCGCGCGGACGCGGAGGGACGGCTCGGGCGGATGGAGGGCGGCTCGGGAGGCTGGAGGGCGGCCGGGGGCCGCTGGAGCGGTGACGACCCGGGCGGTCGGAGGGCGACCAGGGCGGCTGGAGAGCGGCTACCGGGCCGGCCCGACCGGCGGGCCATCACGTCACAGCGGCGCGGCCCGGGGTCGAGCGGTCCCGGCGGCGGGTGCCGAAGAGGGTGAACGCGGTGTTCACCAGGGCGACATGGCTGAGCGCCTGGGGCGTGTTGCCCAACTGGCGGCGCGCGTGCGGGTCCCACTCCTCGGCGAGCAGGCCGACGTCGTTACGGACGTCGAGGACCCGCTCGAAGACCGTGCGGGCCTCGGTCGGCCGCCCGGTCATCGCCAGGGCGTCGGCGTACCAGAACGTGCACGCCAGGAAGGCTCCCTCGGCGCCGTCGAGGCCGTCGACCTCGTGCACCTCGCCGTCGCTCACGTCCGCGTACCTCCGCAGGAAGCCGTGGTCGTCGAGCCGGGCCATCGCGTCGACCGTGCTCAGGACGCGGGGGTCGGTCGCGGGGAGGAAGCCGAGGCGGGGGATCAGCAGCGCCGTCGCGTCGAGGCGGTGCGCTCCGTAGTACTGGACGAACGACTGCTCGTCGTCGCTCCAGCCGAGCGCGCACACCTCGTCGCGCAGCTCGCGGCGCAGGGCCTGCCAGCGTCGTACGGAGGTGCGCTGGCCGGCGATCCGGGCGAGCCGCAGGGCGCGGTCGGCGGCGACCCAGGCCATGATCTTGGAGTGGACGAAGTGGCGGCGAGGGCCGCGCACTTCCCAGATGCCCTCGTCCGGGTCCTGCCGGCGTTTCTCGACGTACTCCAGGAGGGCGGCCATCAGGCTCCAGGTGTGCGTGTCGATGGCGACGCCGGCGCGGACGGCGGAGTAGATGGTGCTCAGCACCTCGCCGTAGATGTCCAGCTGGAACTGGTCCACGGCGGCGTTGCCGAAGCGGACCGGGCGGGAGCCCTCGTAGCCGGGCAGCCAGTCGGCGCGCACCTCGGGAAGGTTGCGCTGACCGCCGACTCCGTAGAGCGGCTGGAGGTCGGCCGGATCTCCGGCGACGGTGCGGACGAGCCAGTCCTTCCAGGCGAGCGCCTCGCGGTGGTACCCGCTGCGCAGCAGACAGGAGAGAGTGAACGTGGAATCGCGCAACCAGCAGAACCGGTAGTCCCAATTGCGCTCGCCGCCGATGGATTCGGGGAGCGACGCGGTGGCCGCGGCGATGACTCCGCCGGTCGGTTCGTAGGTGAGGGCTTTCAGGGTGAGGAGCGACCTCATGACCGCTTCGCGATACGGTCCCTCATAACGGAGTTGACCGGCCCATTCGGCCCAGAAGGCGAGCGTGCGGTCCAATTCGGCGACCACGTCGGGCGGGTCGGGCGGCGCGGAATGGGAGGGCCGCCAGCCGAGGACGAAGGAGACCCGCTGACCTGCCGTCACCGAGAGGTCGATGGTGGTACACGCGTCGGTGACGCCGATCTCGGCGCCCGGCCCGGAGACGAGGTACGCCGCGTCCGGGCCCGCGACGGTCGCGACCGTGCGCCCGTCCACCCGGTACGACCAGGGCACGATGCTGCCGTGGTTGAAGCGGAGCCTCAACTCCCCGTGCAGGTCCACCCGTCCGGCGATGCCTTCGACCAGCCGGACGATCCTGGGGGTCTCCTCGTGCGGCGGCATGAAATCCGTGATGCGCACGGCGCCGGAGACGGACTCCCAGACGGATTCCAGGACGAGTGAATCGCCCCGATAGCCCCGACGGCTGCACGCTCGGTTTCCGAGGGGCGCGAGGCTCCATTGACCGTGGGACGCGTCGCCCAGAATCGCGGCGAAACAGGCGGGCGAGTCGAAGCGGGGCGCGCACCACCAGTCGACAGCGCCATCCGTTCCGATGAGCGCAGCCGTCTCCAGATCACCGATGAGGGCGTAGTCCTCAATTCGCCCTGCCATGAAGGGATTCTAATCCCGCCTTGACGCGGTGGCATTATGCGCAGGATCCTGAAAAAGCCGCGCTCCGGTTCCGGAGAGCTTCTGGAGAAAGCCGTACCCATGGGTAACGGGCCACATCCGCTGCGCCGGTCGACCGACCTCTCACCACAGGCCGACGGCCGTTCCGTCAGTCTCGTCGTTCCGGTGCGCCCCGGCGACCGCGACACCGACTGGCTGCTGGAGCAGGTGCCGGCCGATGTCCGCGAGGTCGTCCTCGTCGGGCGCCCGACCGGTGAGAGCGTGGCGAGCGTCGGCGGGCGCTCCGTGGCCGTGCGCAGGCTGGGGGCGTGGAACCACGAGGCCGGCGACGTCCCGCACGCCGGGCTGATCGCGGCCACCGGCGACCTCGTCGTGCTGATGGGCGCCGACGGCAGCATGTCACCGCACGAGATCCCGCACTACCTGCACTACCTCGACAGCGGGTACGACTTCGTCAAAGGCTCCCGCTTCATCGCCGGCGGCGGCACGGCCGACTACCCACTGCTGCGCCGGGCCGGGCACGGCACCCTGCTGCGGATCGCCAGGCAGTTGTACGGTCAACGACTCACCGATCTCTGGTACGGCTTCTGCGCCTTCCGCCGCGGCTTCGTCGACCTCCTCGACCTGCGGGAGGACGAGGTCGAGCTGGGCGCCGAACTGGTCACCCACGCCCTGCACTACGGGCTGCGCCTCGCCGAGGTGCCCAGCCTCGAACGACCGTGCCGCCACGGCCCGTCGCACCCACGCACGGTCCGTGACGGAGCGCGCATCCTGGGCGGATTGCTGGACGAACGCCCGCACAACGCCCTGCTCCGACTCGCCCCCCGGACACGGCGCGAGAAGGGTGCCGAAGAGGCCCCCGCTGCTTGACGGATCAGAAATGGGATGCTAACGGTTGAAGTCAGGCATTTCGGACGCACATCAGACCGAGAAGACCCCGACCCTCGACAGGGTCGGTGGCCGGAAGTAGTCCCTCGTGACCGCACAGCGCTTCAGCCCCACGCCGACGGCACCCGCTCCGCATCCACTGCGGCGAGTGACCGACTGGCCCACGGCCGAATCCCGGCGCCGGTCGCCCTGCGTCTCCCCCCGCCGCCATCCCGCCCACCCGGCCCGGCGCGCCTCCGACCGCCTCTTCCCCACGGTCCCGCGCCGCCGCGCCACGCCCCGCGTACCGAGGGCGGCGGCCCGGCGTCGGCGTTCCCGCACCGTCCGGGCCCGAGCAGCGACCAAGCAAGGGTCCGACGGCCCGAAAGGCTCAGACCACCCAGACCACTCCGGTCACTCCGGCCGTTCCGGTCGTTCGTGCGCCTCCGGCCACTCGGGTCGCCCCGATTCCTCCGACGAGTCGGACAGTTGCGGCGGCTGCCGCCGCCTGACGGCCGACCACGCT
The DNA here is from genome assembly GCF_044746945.1 of Streptomyces sp. NPDC090127. NCBI lineage: Bacteria > Bacillati > Actinomycetota > Actinomycetes > Kitasatosporales > Streptomycetaceae > Streptomyces > Streptomyces sp. NPDC090127. Next base: position 536,097 of record NZ_JBIVDE010000003.1, read on the forward strand.
GACCAGCGACGTCCGGAGACATCCGGAGACGTCCCGCCCGTACCCCCGATCCGTCGTACGACTTCGCGACGCCCCGCGCGCCGCGCCCCCGAAGGAGGCGAGGCGTGATGGCCGCCGTGCGCGCACACGCACCGCTCCCCCGCTGGCTGACCCGGCCGGCCGTGGACCTCGAACTGATCATTCCGGCCTACAACGAGCAGCGCAGACTTCCCTCGACGATCGAGGCGACGATGTCCTACCTCGCCGCCCGCCCGTGGTCGTCCGCCGTCGTCGTGGTGGACAACAACAGCGCCGACGGAACCGTGGACGCACTGGACGGTCTCCCCGACTCGCCCGTGGGACTGCATGTCATCGGCTGTAGCGACCAGGGCAAGGGCGCCGCCGTCCGGCGCGGGATCGCCACCTCCTCCGCCCGCTTCATCGGCTTCGCCGACGCCGACAACGCGACCCCCATCGAGACCCTCGACCGTGTCATGGAGCTGCTGCGCGCGGGCCACGGCGCCGTCATCGCCTCGCGGCACGCGCCCGGCGCCCAGCTGGAGGTCGAGCAGTCGGTGCTGCGGCGCGGCGGTGGCCTGCTCTTCCGTACGCTCGCCCATCTGACGCTGCCGGGGATCGCCGACACCCAGTGCGGCTTCAAGTTCTTCTCCGGCCCGCTGATCCGCGAGGTCGTGCACGACTGCCACATCGACGGGTTCGCCTTCGACGTCGAGATGCTCGCCCGGGTCGTCCGCGCCGGGCGCGACATCGTCGAGGTCCCGGTGGTGTGGTCGGACGTCCCGGGGTCGACCTTCTCGGCCCGCCGCGACGGCCTGCGCTCGATGGCCGACCTGCTGCGACTGTCTCTGGCCCGGTGATCGCGATGACCTCCCTCGACCAACTCGCCCGTACCGACATCGCCTTCCTGAACTGGCGCGACCCCGCGCACCCGGACGCCGGTGGCGCCGAGGCGTACTGCTGGGAGATCGCCAAGCGGTTCTCGGCGGCGGGAGCCCACATCACGCTCGTCTCGGCGAGCTGCCCCGGCGCCCCGGCACGGGAGTACCGCGACGGCATCCGGATCGTGCGGGCCGGCGGAACGTTCGGCGTGTACGCGGCGGCCGCCCGGCATCTGCTGCGGAACCGTCACGCGTACGACGCGGTGGTCGACTTCCAGAACGGGATCCCGTTCTTCTCACCGCTGTTCACCCCACGCTGGACCGCCGACATCTGCGTCATCCACCACATCCACCAGCACCAGTTCGACCTGCGCTTCCGCTGGCCGCTCAACGCGGTCGGCAGGGTCCTGGAGAAGCAGGTCAGCCGACGGGTGTACCGGGGGCGGCCGATGGTCGTCGTCTCGCCGTCCACGCGAGAGGGCGCCCGGCGCGAACTCGGCTTCGGCAACCCGATCCACATCGTGCCCAACGGCAGCCCGCACGCCGTGTCCGACGCCCCCGACGGGGAGCGCAGTGGGACCCCCGCCATCACCGTCGTCAGCCGGCTGATGCCGCAGAAGCGCGTCGACCTGCTCGTCCGCGCCCTGCCCGAGCTGCTGCGGAGGACGCCGGACCTCCGGGTCGACATCTGCGGCGACGGACCCGAACGGGACCGGCTCGCGGCGCTCGCCGAGGAACTTGGCGTCGCCTCCGCCGTCGTCCTGCACGGGCACGTCTCCGAGGAACGCAAGGAGGAGCTCTTCCGCCGCGCGTGGCTCACGGTCGTGCCGTCCGTCGCCGAGGGCTGGGGCCTCACCGTGATCGAGGCGAACGCCGAGGGCACCCCCGCCCTCGCCTACGACGTGCCCGGGCTGCGCGACGCGATCAAGCCCGGGGTCAACGGCTGGCTGCTGCCGTCCTCGGCCGACCTCGCCGACGGGGTCGGCGCGGCCCTCGACGAGCTGGCCCGGCCCGAGACCCGTACGTCCATGGCCACCCGCTGCCGCTCCTGGGCCGCCGCGTTCTCCTGGGACGCGAGCGCCGAGCGGCTGGCGCAGGTGGTCCTCGAAGACCTCCAGCGGATCCACCGGCACCGGCGGTCGCGGCGCCGGGCGAGCGACCTGTCGGTCGTCACCCGCTTCACCGCGCGCGACGCCGAGGCGACCGAGCGCGCGCTGCGGCGCACGCTGCGCGGCACCGACGTGTGGAGCCGCGACGGAGACGGCTTCCGGCTGCTCCTGCACGGCTGTGACGAAGTGCGGGCGCTGGAGGCCCTGAGGAGGCTCGACGTGCGCGAGGCGACCGTCACGCTCGCCGGCGGCCGGGACGTGCTCGTCGGCACGGCGAGCCCTCCCCGGGAGACCACGACGAGGAAGGGTCCGGGAGGCGTCCGGCCATGACGACCACCCGCCCCGTCACCGCCCCCCGCACGGCCGGCCTCCGGGCCGCCGGCCCCGGCAGGGCCGACACCCACGCCACCGACCTCCGCGACGAGGCAGCGACGACGGACGAGGCACCGGAGGCGGCGGAGGGCACGGCGGCGGTCACGGCACCGGCGGCGGAGGAGGACACAACCGCGGGCGAGGCGCCGGAGACGGACGCCGCGCCCGAGGCCGACGCGGCCACCGTGACGGGCACACCGCCCGCCACGGACACCGTGCCCGCCAACGCCACCGTGCCCGCCCCGGACGAGGTCACCGCGGTGCACGGGGCGCGCTGGATCGCGACCGCCGCCGTCACCGTCGGCGTGGTCAACTACGTCTACGCGCTGGCGCTCACGCGGCTGCTCGACGTCGGGTCGTACGCCACGTTCGCCGCGGGACAGGGCCTGATCGTGTGCACCGCGGCGGTCGCCGTGGTGACCGTGCCGTGGATGCTGGCCCAGGCCCTGGCCCGGACCCGGTCGGACGCCGAACGCGGGGAGGCGATCCGGTTCGCCGTGGTGACCGCGATCGTGGGAGGCGTACTCGCCGCGACCGTCGTGGGCGCCGTGGCCCACCAGTTCGCCGGGCTCGGGACCACACTCGTCATCGGCGCCAGCACCCTGCTCATCTATGTGACCCGGGTCTGCGTCGGCTGGCTCCAGGGCACCGAACGTCTGCGCACTCTCGCGTCGCTCACGGTCGTGGAAGCCGTACTGAAACTCGGCATCGGTCTCTTCCTCGTGACGGCGCTGGATCTGGGCGCGACCGGCGCCCTGGCCGCGTTCGGCATCGCCGTGGCGCCGTTCACGCTCTTCCTCCCGCGCCGATACCGCAGTACGCGCCGGCGGCCGTGGCTGGCCGCGACGGGCAACCGTGAACTGTGGCGGCGCGCCGTCGGCGTCGCCTCCCTCCAGGGCGTCATCGCGCTGATGGCGGCGCTCGACGTCGTGCTGGTCGCGATGCTCCCCACCGACCGCTCCGACGCGGCGAGTTACCAGGCCGCCGTGATGCTGGGGCGGGTGCCGCTCTTCCTCGCCGGGGCCGTCTCCATCGCCTTCCTGCCCGCGCTCTCCCGGCGGCGCGCCGGGACACCGCTCGCCACCCGCGCGATGGGCATGTACCTCACGGTCGCCCTGCCGCTGGCCGTGGTCGCGGCGACCGCCCCGGGCGGCGTGCTCACCACCGTCTTCCCCGACGAGTACACGCGGATGAGCACCCTGATGGCGTGCACGGCGGTCGCCGGTCTCGCGCTGGGCGCGCTGAGCCTGCTGGTGACCTTCTCGCAGGCGGTGAACGACTACGGGGTGCTGCGTCCGCTCCTCGTCGGCCTGGTCTGTTACGTGACCGGGCTGTCGGCCGGGTGGGCGGCCGGCGGTGTGCTGGGGATGGCGATCGGCGGGATGTGCGGGACGGGAGTCGCTCTGGGCGTCCTGCTCGTCCGCGAGGCGGGCCGCCGACGGTCCGCCGGGCCGTCCACCACCCGGCGCACCGCCCCCGTGCTCCGCGCCCTGCTGCCGCCGCTGCTCCTCGCCGGGGTGCTCCTGGCGCTGCGGCCGTACGCCCTCGCATGGCTGATCGCCGCGGTCCTGACGACCTCCGTGGCGCTCTACCGCTTCTTCGCCAAGCGCTCCACATCCGTCCCGCACGACCCGCACGACCCGCCGACCGAGAACGACCCGCCCGGGGCCTCGGACGACCCATCGGCCCCGGAGGGCCCGAACGGCCCGCAGGGCCCGGAGAACCCGCAGGGCCCGAACGGCCCGCAGGGCCCGGAGAACCCGCAGGGCCCGAACGAGCCGCAGGGCCCGGAGAACCCGCAGGGCCCGAACGGCCCGCGGGGTCCGGAGAACCCACAGGGCCTGAACGAGCCGAACGACCCGCAGGGCCCGCAGGCGCGGCAGGCCACCGACGACCCGCACGAGCCGTCCGTGCCCGAGGCCCCCTCCCGCCGGGGCCTCGCCCCCGCCCCCGACGGCCACGGCCACGGCGACCGCCACGGCGACCCCGACGGCGACGGGCGTGCGCTTCGGCTGCTCGCCGACGCCGTCTGGCGGGGCGACCGCCCGCCCGCGTCGGACGAGGAGCTGCACGCCGCGCTGGGCGCCGCCCGCAGCAACCGGGTCGAGGGCCCTCTCGCCCGGGCCTACCCCCGCCAACTGGCCGCGACCGTCGACGCGGTGAGCGACGCGACCCGGCTCTTCCGCCGCAATCTCGTCGTCTCGACGGAGCGGCTCGGCGGTGCCGGCATCCCCACCGTGCTCATCGAGAACGACCCGAGCGGCGACCACCTGGACGAGACGTTCGGCCTCGTCGTCCCCGCCGACCGCTGGAAGGCGGCCAGGACGGCGCTCGACGGCTGGTACGCGCACCGGTCTGCCTCCTGGCCGGACCGCTCCACCGCCGTGCTCCTGGTGCCGCCCGACGGCCCCTCCGCCCATCTGGGCACTGCGGTGTCCTGGTTCGGCGTCCCGGTCATCGCCGCCGACCGCCTCTTCGCGCACGCCGTCCCCGACCACGACGGCCGCGCCTGGCTCGTCCCGTGTCCGGCCGACCGGCTGCGGATCCGGCTGGCCCACGGGCTGTTCCGGAAACTCTCGCTCGATCTGGCCGAACTCCTCGCGCTGCGGGAGCTCCTGGCACCCGAGGTGCTGGCCGAGGCCCGCACGCAGGCCGCCCGCGAGGGCTGGTTCTCCGGTGGCGGGCAGGCCCTGGCCCTCGCGATGGAGGCCATGGCCCGTCTCGACCGGGGCGAACTCGTACGGCTGCCCCTGCCGTTGCCCGTCACCACCTCCCTGCGTACCGGCGCCGAGCACGCCGGGCACCTGCTGACCCGCGGGCGCGCCCGCGCGGCGGTCCGCGAGGTCGCCGTGTGCGTGCCGCTCGTCGTGACCGAGAGACTGCGGAGGCACCCCTCATGAACACGGCGACGCCTCTCCTTGTCGCGGTCTCGGGAACCGCGGGCGCGGACACGTCCGCGCTGGTCCCGCGGCTTGCCGGGCTGCTCCGGGAGCGCGGCTTCGCGGTGACGGCCCTCGACGACCACGGCTGCTTCCTCTGCCGTGGGTCCGGTTCTCCTCCGCGGTCGAGGGATGAGGAGGAGAAGGCACGGCGCCCCGCCGGTCCCGCGCGCCGGGGATCGTGGGCGCGCCGTGCCCACGCACTGCTCCACGCCACCGAGCTGACCGTACGGACCTCCGTCGCGCGGCGGGCGCTGGCGGCACGGTCCCGTGGGCTGCCGGCGGTCGTCCTGACCGACCGGGGGCCGCTGGACGGGCTGGTCGCCTTCGACCTCCCGCCGGCCGACCGCGCCTCGGCGGCCTTCGTCCGGCTCGCCCGGCGCCACGATCTGACCCTGCTGGTCGAGAGCGCTCCGGCCGCGGCCCTCCGGGGGCGCGACCGGGAGTGGACGGCCCGCTCGCCGGCCTTCGAGTGGGCGCGCTATCGCGCCTGGGCCTCGCGCCTGCCCCGCGTGGCCCGTATCGACGGCGAGCGGGCCCCGTCCCGGGTGGCGGCCGAGGCGGCGGAGCGGGTGCTCGACGGCGTACGGATGCGGCGCCTGCCGGACTCCGCGAACGCGGGGCCGCTCCCGACGACGCGCAGGCGGGTCGTGATCTCGATCTTCGACGACGCGGGCGACCCGGACTACCGGGGCGGTGGGGCCCTGGTGGTGGAGAAGGTCGCCCGTCGGCTCGCGGAGGACTTCGACGTGACCGTGGTGACGGCCGGGACGCACGGGGGAACCCATCGCCGGGACGGCATCCGCTACGTCCGCGTTCCGGTCCGCCGGGCCGGTCCGCGCGCCGGACAGCTGCTCTTCCTGACCCTGCTGCCCTTCTTGGCCCGCAGGATCCCGCACGACGTCTGGCTGGAGAACTTCACCCCACCGCTCTCGACGAGCTTCCTGCCGCTCTTCACCCGCGCCCCGGTCGTCGGCGTCGACCAGGGCCGCAGCGCCGAGGCGCTGTGGCGCCGCTACCACATCCCGTTCTTCCTGGTGGAGAGGCTGGGACTGCGCTGCTACCGGAACATCGTGGTGATGAACGAGGCCGACGCGTCCGCCGTACGGCGGCTCGGCCCCCGGGCCGACGTGCAGGTGATCGGCAACGGTGTCGAGCAGCGGCAGCTCGACGACGCCGCGCTCGGCGCGGGCGAGTACATCCTGTTCCTGGGGCGGATCGACACCTGGGGCAAGGGGATCGACCTGTTGCTCGACGCCTACCTGTGGAGCCGTCCCCCGCTGCCGCTGGTGCTGGCCGGCAGCGGCACTCAGGCCGAGGAACGCAAGCTGGCGGCGCTGCTCGCCGCGCACCCGGGCAGCGTCCGCTGGGTGGGGTTCGCCGGGGAGGAGCTCAAGCGGGACCTGCTGCGCGACAGCGCCTTCCTGGTCATGCCGTCGCGTCACGAGACCTTCGGCCTGGTGGCGCTCGAAGCGATGTCGTACGGGAAGCCGGTCCTCCACTTCGACCTGCCCGCCCTCGGATGGATGCGCGACGGCGGCGACGTCGCCGTCCCGCCGTTCGACGTGGCGGCCCTGGGCGAGCGGATGCGGATGCTCGCCACCGACGAGGGCGCGCGCCGTGCGCTCGGACGGCGGGCCGGGCACGCGGCGCAGCACTACACGTGGGAGGAGATGTCGGGCCGGTACCTGGCCCTGACGCGCCGTCTGATCGACGCTCCGGCCGCCGGGCGGCGGCCGAGGAAGGACAGGAGGGGTGCGCCATGGCCGACCAGCCATTGACCTCCGAGCCGCTGATCGCCGAGATCGAAACGGGCCACCCGTTGATCGTGCTGTCGCCGCATCTGGACGACGCGGTGCTGTCCTGCGGCGGGCTGCTGCTGCACGCGCGCGGGCGGGTCCCGGTGACGGTCGTGTCGTTCTTCACGGAGGCCGCGCCGCCGCCGTACACCCTGTCCGGCCGGCAGTACCTGCGCCAGACCGGCGCGTCGGACGCCCAGGAGCTGTACGCGGCCCGGCGGGACGAGGACCGAGCCGTCATGGCGGAGCTGGGCGTGGCGTGGAGTCATGTCGGACTGGTGGACGGCCTGTTCCGGCGCCGGAGCGGCCGGGCGCCGCACTCGGGCGGCCTGGCGGGGCGGCTGCCGGAGATCGACCACGTCTACCCCACGTACCGGCTCCATCTGTCGCGCGGCCGGGTCTCCCGGCACGACGCCGAGACCCTGCGCACGGTGACCGAGTCGATCGTCGCGCTGCTGCCCCCTGACCGGGGCCTCGTGCTCGCCCCGCTGGGCGTCGGCGGCCACGCCGACCATGTCCTGGTGCGTACGGCGGCGGAGCGCGGCGGGCGCAGGGTCGCGTACTACAGCGACTTCCCGTACAACCAGCGACACCAGCCCGACGCCTCCTTCACCGCACGCCACGCGTTCGTCGTGTGCGGCTGGGAGGACGGGCTCGACGCGAAGCAGGCGCTGATCCGCGGGTACCGCACCCAGGCGGACGCGCTGTTCCCGCAGGGGGCGATCCCCCTCGCGCCCGAGGTCTATCTGCTGCCGAAAGACGTGCGCGCCGCGCCGGCGGCAGGGGCGGGAGGCGGGTCATGACCCTCTTCCGTACGACCGCACTGGGCAACGCTCCTGACAGCGACACGGCCGCCGGCACCGGCACCGACACCGACGCCGGCTCCGCCAAGCGCACCGACGCGGACATGGGCCCGAGCGGCACCCAGCAGCCGGAGCGGTCCGGCCGGGTCCGCCGCCGCGCGCTGTGGCCTCTGCCCACCCTCGTCCTGGCGGGCCTCGCCGCGGTGGTCACCGCGACCCTGCGGCTCGTGGCGGTCGACCGGTCCGGCGACGTGTTCGTGGACGAGCTGATCTACACGGAGCTGGGCAGAAGCGCGGGCGCGGGCGGCTTCCCCCGTACCGAGGAAGGGCTCTTCTTCCTGCACCCGCCGGGGTTCTTCTACCTCCAGGCGGGCTGGACGCGGCTGTTCGGTTCGGACGGTGACGTCCTCGCGCAGGTGATCGACGTACGGGTGCTCAACGCGCTGCTCGCCGGTGTGACGGCGGCTCTGCTCGTCCTCCTCGTGGCGCGGGTCAGGTCGCGCGGCGCCGGAGTCGTCGCCGCTCTCGTCTTCGCCGTGGACCAGTACTGCGTCCTTCAGAACGACCGGGCGCTGCTGGAGACCGAGACGATGGTCTGGGTGCTGGCCGGATACCTGGTCCTGCTCCCGCTGGCGCGCGACGATCCGCCGGGGCGGCCGCGCGCGAGGGCCGTCGTCGCCGGCCTCCTCTTCGGGCTCGCGATCCTGACGAAGGACCACTCCGCGCTGATCACCCTCCTGCCGCTGCTGGCGGCGCTCGCGCTGAACTGGGGGCCGCCCCGCCGGTTCGTGCGCCTCACCCTGGCGACGGCGGTGGTGCCGTACGCCGTCTACCTCGGCCTGGTGACCGTCTTCGGCCATCTCGACGACTTCTGGTACGCCAAGACGATCGGCCTGCAGAGGCTGCTGGGCATCGTGCAGGAGACCGGTTTCAACGCGCCCGGCTCGCCCTCGCTGATGGGGCGGCTGACCGCGCAGCTCCCGGAGTACGCGCCGACCTACGCCCTGCTCGCGCTCACGCCCCTGGCGCTCTACCTGCTGCTACGCCGCAAGGACCGCGTGCACCGGCTGCTCGCCCTCTTCCACGCCTCGGCGATCGTCACCCTGGTGTACGCGTTCGCCCTTGGCACCCTGGAGGAGCAGGCGCTCTATCTGCTCTTCGTCCCCAACCTGGTGGCTCTCGCGGTCACCCTGCCGCTGCCGGCCCGGCACGGCATGAGCCTCCGGGCGGGGGTCGCGGCAGGGCTTTCCGCCGCGTTCCTGGCCTGCGCGATCGTCGGACCGGCCGCCGCGTACGCGAAGGAGCGCGGCCGGGCCGACGACGGCTTCATCCGGCTGCGGGCCTATGTGACCGAGCATCTGCCGCCCGGGACCAGCATCGCCACCGTCGACGGCGGCACCAGCATGGGCGTCTCCCACTACGCGCTCAACGACCGGTACCGACTGGACCACTGGGTCTCGGAGCAGGACCGGGCCGACGAACGCGTCGAGTACCTGATCGTCCCCTGGAAGGTGATCGAGCAGGGGTACGGCAACACGAGCGAGGCGGAGGTCCGGTGGCTCACCGAGCGGGGCCGGCTGCTGTTCTCCTTCGAGGGCGAGATGTACGGGACGCTGGCGCTGTACCGCATTCCGCTGCCGGACGCCGCGCGTCCGGCGCCCGGGGAGGCCGGGCCATGACGGTGAGCGCGCGGACCCCCCGCGTCCTGCTCCTGACCAGCAGCCCGCTGGACGGCGCGGACGGCACGGACGTGGCCCTGGCACGGGACGTCCTCGGGGCGCTGCCCGGGTTCCAGTTCTTCTGGTTCTCCCAGTGGACCGGGCGGCGGGGGCGCCCGCCGCCGCCCGTCGGCCGGCCGATCGCCCTGTGGTCCCGCGACGGCGCCCCGCACGCGCCGGTCCGGCTGCAGGCCGCGGTCGCCGGGGCCTTCGCGGCCCGCCGGGCCGACCTCGTGCACGCCTTCCTGACGATCGGACGGACCTTTCCGGTCTACTCGTGGATGCGTCCGCTGATGCTGGGCGCGCGGCCGGTGGTGCACAGCGTGCCCGGGGTGATGGACTCCGGCCTGCTGGCCCGGACGCGACCGCTGGGGACGACGGTGGCGCTGACCGAGTCGATGGCCCGGCGGCTGCGGGCGGCGGACTTCGGCGACGTACGGGTGATCCCGCCGATGGTCCAGGTGGGGCGGTGGCCGTATCTGCCGCGCCCCGCGGGGATGCCGGTGGTGCTCTTCGTCGGCCATCACGATCCGCACGGAGGCGCCGTGATCGCCGTCGAGGCGGCGGCCGAGGCCGCGCGGGCCGGGGCGCGGTTCCGGCTGGTCCTCGCCATGCGCGGTCGCCCGGGGCAGCACACGGCGGTCCTGCAGGGCGAACTGCGGGAGCTGGCGGGGGCGGTGGGCCTGACCGACTTCGAGGTGCGGGGCTACGTCCATGACATGCACGCCCTGCTGGCCTCGGCACACGTCCTGCTCTTCCCGCCGCCGGTGATCGGGGGCAAGGCGGACATCCCGATCACGGTCCTCCAGGCGCTGTCCACCGGGCGACCGGCCGTCCTGAGCGACCTGCCCCAGTTCGCCGACCTGGGGAACGCGGTCCTGCGGGCGCCCGCGGGCGACTCCCGCCGGACCGGGCAGCAGTTGGCCTGGCTGCTCGAACAGCCCCGTGTCTGGGAGATGCTCGCGGCCCGGGGCCGGGCGACCGTGGAGGAGTCCTTCGGCCCCGAGCGGTTCGCGGTCCAGTACGAGGCCCTCTACCGGGAGTTGCTGGCATGAAGTCCAAGGAACGACGCCGCGCAGTGCTCGGACTGCTCACCGCCCTGGTGCTGGTCCTGGCGACGCTCGGGATCCTGCGCCAGGCCGACGGGAGCGAGTCGGGCTCGGAGGCGTACTGGTTCGGGACCCTCCAGACCGACGCGTCCGAGGCACGTCACGAGGACGAGCACGGCGTCAGGGTCGCACACCTGGAGATCGACTGGGACCGGTTCGAGCCGCGGCAGGACGTCTACGACACCACCTACGCGGAGGGGGTCAAGGACCGGATCCGTGCGTTCCGTGACGCGGGGATGAAGATCGAGGCGGGGCTCGGCCTGCACCATCCGCCGGACTGGCTCGCCACGGCCTATCCCTGGACGGTGTACGTCAACCAGTTCGGCGAGCGGTCCTCGCAGAGCCCGAACATCGTCTTCAGCTCGGACATCCGGGCCGAGGCCGAGCAGTACGTGCACGAGGTCAAGGAACGGATCGGCCTCGGGGACTTCTGGGCGCTGCGGATCGGGGTCGACGAGTCCGGGGAGTTCGCCTATCCCCCGCCCGTCTCGGCGGACCGGCCCGACGGCGAGTTCTGGGCGTTCGACGACAACGCCCAGTCCACCGCCGCCTCGTCGGACCGTCCGGCCACGGTGGCACGGAACCCCTTCCCCGAGTGGCGGCCCGGCGAGGACACCTACCGGGGCAAGCCGTTCACCGAGCAACAGGTACGGCTCTGGTACGACTGGTACCTCGCGTCGCTGACCGACGCCGTCAACTGGCAGATCGGGATGTACACGGAGCTCGGCCACACCGGTCCGCTGAAGGTTCTGATCCCGGGGGCCGGTCACCGCCCCGCCGACCAGCGGGAGGCGATCACCGCCCATCTGGGTCCGGCGGACGCGGCGCGGCTGGTCGGGCGCGGGGTGGCGTTCTTCGAGACGCTCGGGATGATGCACCCGCAGGAGAACGTGGTCCTGGTGTCGACGGCCCTCGTCGACGGCACGGGCAGCCCCCGGGACAACGCCTGCGCGCCCACGGACGCGGACGTGGACGTCCAGGCGCCGGACGAGGCGGTCGTGCGGTCCTGGTCCTCCACCCGCTGGTTGGTGGCCGTCGCGCGCGCCGAGGGCTTCACCCGGATCGCCGGGGAGAGCGCGGGGCCGCAGGTGGCTCCGTACCATCCCGGGGTGATGGTGACGGCGGCGCAGCAGATGACCTCGTGCGGTCTCGAGGGCATGATGTGGGCCTTCGACGAGAATCTCTACGACGGCACGCCGGGCTCCTCGCTGGAGGAGTACGCGGCGGTGATCCGCCGTCACGTCTGAGCGTCACGGCGGCGACGCGCGGTCAGCAGGAGTACGCCCGTGTCGCCGTACTCGGGCAGGGTGAGGTCCTTCGCCACCCGGTCGATCCGCAGCTCCTCGGTGAGCGGCGCGAAGACGTCCCGGAGCGTGCCCTCGTCCACCGGGCAGGCGGGCCAGTGGGGTCCGCTGCCGATGCGGTAGCTGGGCATGCGTTCCATGAAGGACGCGACGAGGTGGCCGCCGGGCCGGACCGAGCCGACGAAGACGGCGCACAGGGCGGCGACCTCGGCGACGTCCTCGGTGACGCTCTCGGCGACGAAGTTCATCGAGGCCAGGTCGTAGCTGCCCGGCGTCAGGGCGTCGGCGTCGCCGGGCACGATCCGTACGCGGGCGAGCGCCTCGGCCGGGGTGGGGGGAAGCCGGGGGTCGAGTTCGCGGCAGAGCGTGTAGAAGGGCAGCCAGGTGTCGTCGGGTCGCCCTTCCAGCTGGTCGCGGAGGTAGCGGACGCCGGCCGCGCTGGGTTCGAGCGCGTCGATGCGCCGGCTCGCCGCCGCAGCGAGCATCAGCGGGTACAGGTTGGGGCCCGCGCCGAACTCCAGGGAGCGGGCGATGCCGCCGGGCGCGAACCGCCGGTAGAAGGCCGCGTGGTGGTGGATGACGCCGATGTCGCAGGGGTGCAGCAGCCGGTAGTTCTCGGCGAGGTAGTCGGCGACCGGCCAGGCGTTCCAGTCCGCGTCGCGGTTGTGCCGGGGCGCCCGGACCGGCGCGTCCCGGTCCATCGGCGCGTCCCCGTTCATCGGCGCGTCCCGGTCCATCGGCGCGTCCCCGTTCATCCGCGCGTCCCCGTTCATCCGCGCGTCCCGTTCATCCGCGCGTCCCGTTCATCGGGGCTCCGGTGGCCGGCCGGCCCGGGCGCCGCCGGGGCGGGAGGAGGCGGTCCGCTGGAGGTCGAAGCGACGGGAGAGATCGGTCAGCGCCGCGTTGAGCTGCTCGATCTCCTCGTCGGTGTTGGCGGCGGTGACCTGGACGCGGAAGCCGACCCGGTCGCGCGGGACGAGCGGATAGCTGGCCAACGTGACGTAGATGCCGCGCTCCCACAGGAACGCGGCCACCGCTTCGAGGTCCTGGGCGTCGGCGAGCGGGATCTCGATGATCGGCAGCCCGTCGGTGTTGGGGGTGTCGATGCCGAGGGCGCGGACGTGGTCGAGGACCCGCGCGGTCTTGCGGTGGAGGTCGGCCCTGATGGTGTCGCCGCGCACGGCGTTGACGTCGAGTCCGGCGAGGGCGGTGGCGAGCGAGGCGGTCGGGGAGGGCCCGGAGTAGAGGTAGGGGGCCGCCGCGACCTTGAGGTGGTCCTTCAGCCGGCGCGGGAGGGCGAGGAAGGCGAGCAGCGAGGAGTAGGCCTTGGAGAAGCCGCCGACCAGGACCAGGCCCTCGTAGCTCTCGCCGAGGTGGCGGACGATGCTGTTGCCCCGGGCGCCCCACGGGGAGGTCTCGCCGGGCTCCCGCTGGCCGATCACGCCGAAGCCGTGCGCGTCGTCCACGTACAGCAGCGCGCCGTTCTCGCGGCAGACCCGGGCGATCGCGCCGAGGTCGGGGAAGTTGCCGGTCATGCTGTTGACGCCGTCCATGCAGACCAGCCGGGCGACGTCGCCGGGGAGGGCCCGCAGCTGTGTCTCCAGCTCCCAGGGGCTGTCGGCGTGGAAGCGCTCCACCGTGGCGCCCTGCCCGCGCGCGACCACGCAGCCGTCGTACACCGTGCGGTGGGCCTGGGCCTCGACGTAGACGCGCCCGGTGCCGGCGAGCAGCGGGATGACCGACTGGTGGATGAGGGTGATGGTCGGCAGCAGCAGGGTGTCGGGCGCGCCGAGCAGTTCGGTGAGCCGTTCCTCGATCCGGGGGTAGAGCCGGGGGCTGCCGATCAGGCGCGACCAGCTGGGGTGGGTGCCCCAGGTCCTGACCTGCGGGTCGATCGACGCCATGATCTCCGGGTCGAGATCGAAGCCGAGGTAGTTGCAGGAGGCGAAGTCGACGAGCCACTGGTCCTCGACGCGCAGCTTGCGTCCGTCGATCTCGTCGATGACGGCGTCGCACATCCGGCTGGTCCGCTTCAGCCGCTCCAGGTCGCGCCAGCGGGGAGCGCGCTGTCCGGCGGCCCGGCCGGCCGCCGCCCGTGCCGCCGTCGGCTTCCCCGCCGTGGTCCGGGCCGCCCGCGGCGGCGCCACCGGACGGCCGGCGGCGGCGAGGTGTCCACCCGTGACCGGGGGCGTGGCCAGGGCGGTCCCGGCCGGCGCGGGCGCGGCCGGTGTGTTCGCCGTCGGGGCGGACGCGGTGCCCGACGTGGAGCGGCGCAGGAAGGACTCGGCCTGGTGGGCGGTCATGGGCCGGGCGAAGAGGAAGCCCTGGCCGTACTGGCAGCCCATGTCGGAGAGGAGCTCGCGCTGCCCCTCGTGCTCGATGCCCTCCGCGACGACCTCGAGCCCGAGGACGTCGGCGATCCGGACGATGCCCTCGACCAGCGCCATCTGCTGCGGGTCGGTGGTGATGTCGTCGATGAACGACTTGTCGACCTTGAGGACGTCGATGGGGAACTCCCGCAGATAGCTGAGCGACGAGAACCCGGTGCCGAAGTCGTCGATCGCGAGGGAGACGCCGAGGTCGCGCAGCGCCCCCATGGTGGTGCGGATCTGGTCGTCCTTGCGCATCAGCACGGTCTCGGTGAGTTCCAGGACCAGGGAGTCCGGCGCGAGCCCGGAGGAGCTGAGGGTGCGGCGTACGTCGTCGAGCAGGCCCGGGTCGCGGAACTGCCGGGCCGAGACGTTGACGTTGGCGCGCAGGGGCGGTTGCCGGCCCGGCCGGGAACGCTGCCAGCGGGCGACGTCGAGCGCCGCGTGCTCCAGGACCCAGGCGCCGAGGGGCATGATGTGCCCGCTCTCCTCGGCGAGGGTGATGAACTGGTCGGGCGGGACCATGCCCCGACGGGCGTGCGGCCAGCGGATCAGCGCCTCGAAGCCGGCGACGGCCCCGCCGACGACCTCCACGATCGGCTGGTAGCGCAGGGCGAAGGCGTGGTCGGCGATGGCCGTGTCCATGCCCTCCTGGAGTTCGTGCCGGGCGACGAGCCGGGAGTGCAGTTCGGGCCGGAAGCGACGCCAGCGCTTCTTGCCCGCGGCCTTCGCCGCGTAGAGCGCGAGGTCGGCGTGGCCGAGGAGTTCCTCGGCGTGGGCGCTGTCGAGGACGGTGGCGACCCCGACGCTGGTCGACACGGAGACGGCGCCGTCGGTGAGATGGAAGGGCTGGCTGAGGGTGTGCACGATCTGGGCGGCGAGGGCCTCGGCGTCCCCGGGCTCCCTCGCGCCCTCGATCAGGACGGCGAACTCGTCGCCGCCGAGCCGCGCCGCCGTGTCGCTGAGCCGCAGGACGGAGGTCAGCCGGCGGGCGACGGCGACGAGGAGTTCGTCGCCGACCGAGTGACCCATGGTGTCGTTGACGACCTTGAAGTCGTCGAGGTCGACGAAGAGCATGCAGGTCAGGGTGGATTCACGGCGGCCGCGCAGCAGGGCCCGCTCGATCCGTTCGAGGAGCAGGACGCGGTTGGGCAGTCCGGTGAGGGAGTCGTGGAAGGCGCGGTGGGTGAGTTCGCGTTCCAGTTTCCGCTGCTCCGTCACGTCGCGCAGGGTGAGGACGAGGCCGTGGACGGTCTGCTCGTTACGGAGGTTGCTGCACCGGACCTCGACGTGCAGGTCGGTGGCCTCGCCCCGGCGCAGCTTCCAGTCGTCCCGGGCGTCCACGTCGTCGCGGGAGCGGACGCCCGCCAGGATCCGCAGCGCGCCGGCGGCGTCGCCGGGCGCCAGGAGGTCGGTCAGGGGCGTGCCGGGCAGCAGGGAGTGGCCGAACATGGACTCGGCCGAGGGGCTGGCGTACCGCACGGTGTCGTCGTCGTCGACGATCAGGATCACGTCGGAGGTGTTGTGCACCAGGGTGCGGAAGTACGCCTCGCTGGTGCGGCGGTTGACCTCCTCGCTGAGCCCGAACCGCTCCAGGGCGAGGGCGGCCTGCGAGGCCAGGGACTGCGCGGGCCCGGTGATGGCGCGGAGCTTCTTCTCGGGCGCGGCGAGCAGCAGGACGCCGAGCAGGGACTCCCCGGCGGCGGGCGCCTGCAGGGCGACCGGACAGAGCAGGGCGTGCGAAAGCGGGCCGAGGGCATGGGCGACGGTGGGGTCGAGGGCGTCGGTGGAGACGACCCGGCCGCCCTCGGCGAGCAGTTCGGGCCAGGGGGCGCCGTGCGGGCCGGTGAGTTCGGTGCCCCGGAAGCTCCAGGGCAGGTGCCCGGTCGGGACGGCGTACAGGAGCCGTCGGCGGTCCCGGGCGAGGAGCATCGTCTTGTGCGGGGTGCCGGGTCCGACGAGGGTCGCGGCGGCCACCTCGACGGCGCTGGCGACCTCGCGGGGGCTCAGTGAGGCCACCAGCGAGGCGGCGGCCACGCGCAGACTGCGCTCGCGTGCCTCGGCGTTGCGGTGTTCGGCCATCATGCCCCAGAGCCGGGTGAGCACCAGCAGGAACATGATCGCGGAGAAGACCGCGATGACGGCGATGTCCTGTTCGCGGTCGTTGCGCAGGGACTGGTACAGCAGCAGGACGGGGGCGATCAGCGAGGCCGCGGCGAGCAGGGCGAGGCGGCGTTCGGCGATGACGGCCGGGGGCTGCGGTGCGCGCTCGGTCAGGCCGGTCATGGAGGGGTGCAGGGCGGCCAGGCCCCAGGCGGTGAAGAAGAGGACCCAGCCGATGTCCCAGCCGGTGCCCACCTGCCAGGTGCCCTGGAGTTGCAGCGCCCCGTAGATGACGTCGGAGGCGAGGATGCCGCACGTGCCGACGGTGAGCAGCTGCACGGAACGGGACTTGAAGCCGCCGGGGAACAGCAGCCGGGCGAGCATGGCGAGCATCAGGACGTCGCCGAGGGGATACGCGATCGAGATCGCCTTCTCGATCCACGTCATGTCCGGCGACTTGGCGAGCGGGGTGATCAGGTACACCCAGGACAGCAGCGCGAGTCCGGAGGTGAGGATGAGGGCGTCGAGCGCCACGGCGAGGTCGCGGGCGGCGGCGCGGTAGCGGATGAACCCGAAGAGCCCGATGGCGAACAGCGGGTACGTGGCCAGGTAGAGGGCGTCCGCGACCGAGGGAAAGGGGTTGGTCTGGCCGGACAGGCTCTCCAGGAGGTTGTACGCCGTGTCGCCCGCGACGAAGGTGAAGTTGGCGCCCGCGAGCACGAGCCAGGGCCAGCGCTTGGCCGGCTGGTGGAGGTGGACGCCCGTGAGGATCGCGACCACCCCGCCGAGACCGACCAGCGCCCACAGCAGGGTGTGCCATTGGGGAAACGCGAGGTAGGCGGCCGTGAGCCCCGAGACGATCACGACGTAGAACAGGGTCCAGCTCTTCAGCGTTCCGGGCCGGAGATGCACCCGGTTCTGCTGTCGCAGCGGCATCCTCGACCGCCCCCTTGCCAGATTGGCGCCCGGTGGCGGAACTGACCCCGTACCCCCCAATTCTCGGGGCATCGGACGGCTGGTGCATCTCGGAGCGGGGCGCGGCCGGGGCGCGGCCGGGGCCGTGGGGAGCGGGGTCTGGACAAGTCGCGGACGCCCGGGGCCGCGGCGGGCGGGGGTCTGGACGAGTCGCGGCTCCCCGCGGCCGTGGCGGGCGGGGGCCAGGACGAGTCGCGGCCCCCCGGGGCCCTGGCGGGCGGGGGGAGTCAGGACGAGTCGCGGACGACCAGCTCCGTGGGCAGTACGCGGTGCGGCTGCTCCTCGGACGCCCCCGCGATCTCCTGGAGCAGCAGCCGGGCCATCGTGCGGCCCATCTCCTCGATCGGCTGACGGACGCTGGTCAGCGGCGGGTCCATGTGCCGGGCGACCGGTGAGTCGTCGACGCCGACCAGGGCCACGTCCTCGGGGACCCGGCGCCCCGCCTCCTTCAGCACCCCGCGCGCCCCTGCCGCCATCACGTCGGAGGCGGCGAAGACGGCGTCGAGACCGGGGCTGCGGTCGAGCAGGTCCCGCATGGCCCGCCGCCCGCCCTCCTCGGTGAAGTCGCCGGTGGCGACGAGCCGGCCGTCCGCCGCGAGCCCGGCCTCCGCGAGACCCCGGTGGTAGCCGTCGAGGCGGCAGCGGGCCACGTACATGTCCAGCGGGCCGGTGATGGTCGCGATGCGGCGGCGGCCGCGCCCGGCGAGATGGGCGACGGCCGAGCGTCCCGCGCCGACGTTGTCGGAGTCCACGTAGGCCACCTGCTCCGACTCGGTGCGGCGGCCGTTGAGGACGGCCGGCAGGCCGAGCGCCCGCACCTGATCCGGCAGCGGATCGTCGCCGTGGACCGAGACGAGCAGCACGCCGTCCACCCGCTGGGCGGCGAGGTACTGCTCGAAGCGCTGGCGCTCCTTGTCGTTGCGGATCAGCGTGAGCAGCAACTGCTTGTCGGCGTCGGCCAGTTCGGCGCTGACCCCGCGGATGATGTCGAGGAAGTACGGCTCCGCGAAGAGCCGCGCCTCGGTCTCGGGGATCACCAGCGCCACCGCGTCCGTGCGGCTGCCGGCCAGCGCCCGCGCCGCGCGGTTGGGTACGTAGCCCAGTTCGGCGACGGCCCGGTCGACGGCGGCCTTGGCCTGCTCGCTGACCCGCGGGGAGCCGTTGATCACTCGCGAGACCGTGCCACGGCCGACACCGGCCCTGGCCGCGACCTCCTCCAGGGTGGGCCTGCCGGTCTGGCGCCCGCTCACCACCATTGCCGTCTCCCCTCACGTCCCCTGTGTCCCGGTGACTGTACCAAGAGTGGGAGCGCTCCCACCCGTTCCGTAACGGATCCCGACCCGCCCCTTGACACTCGTACGCGCCAGGCAGCAACCTTCCGGCGAGACGCAGTGGGAGCGCTCCCACACACCGAGCCGCGCGCGGGCCGCACCGAGCCACGCATCGCACCACCCCGGACGAGGAGAGTCGTATGCGCATGTCCAGCACGAGCCGCAGCAGACAGGGGCACCGCCGGACCGCGCGGGCCGCGGTCGCCGGGGTGGCCGTCTGCGCCGCCCTGATCACCGGCTGCGGCACCGACGGCGGTTCCGACGAGGCCGGCGGCGACGGGAAGATCACCCTGCGCATCGGAACCTTCGGCTCCTTCGGCTACGACGACAAGACGGGCGCGAAGCTCTACGCCGAGTACGAGAAGGCGCACCCGAACATCGAGATCGTCGAGTCGAACGTCGCCGACGGGCAGAAGTACTGGGACACCCTCAAGCTGCGGCTGTCCCGCAACAGCGGGCTCGCCGACATCCAGGCCCTGGAGGTCGGTTACGTCGCGGAGGCGACCGGTCCCGCGATGGCGGGCAAGTGGGTGGACCTCGGCACGACCGGCGGCGCCGACCTCGGCGCGTACCTCGACTGGAAGGTCAAGCAGGCCACCACCCCGGACGGCAAGGTCATCGGTCTCGGCACCGACATCGGCCCGATGGCCATCTGCTACAACAAGGAGCTCTTCGCCGAGGCGAAGCTGCCCACGGACCGCGCCGCCGTCTCCGCGCTGTGGCAGGGCGACTGGTCGAAGTTCCTGGAGACGGGCCGGACCTACCAGAAGAACGCCCCGGCCGGGACGTCCTTCCACGACTCCGCGAGCGGTCTGTTCAACGCGGTCGTCTCCAGCGAGCCGGTGCAGTACGCCGACGCCAAGGGCGAGTTGGACTACGAGAACAGTCCCGGCGTGAAGAAGGCCTGGAACACCGCCGTCGCGGCGGCGCGCGGCGGTATCACCGCGAAGCTGCGCCAGTTCGACGAGAAGGGCACCTGGAACGCGGCCTTCAAGAACTCCACGTTCGCCACGGTCGCCTGCCCGAGCTGGATGACCGGCATCATCAAGGACCAGGCGGGCACGGCCAACCAGGGCAAGTGGGACATCGCCGCACCGCCGGTGGCCGGCAACTGGGGCGGCTCGTTCCTCGCGGTGCCCAAGGCCGGCAAGCACGCCAAGGAGGCCGCCGAACTCGCGGCCTGGCTCACCGCGCCCGCGCAGCACGCCAAGGTCTTCGGCGTGAACGGCAACATCCCCTCCACCAAGGACACCCTCACGTCGGCGACCGTGCAGGACGCGAAGCTGCCGTACTTCGGGGACACCCCCGTCGGCCGGATCTACTCGGAGGCGGCCGCCGGCATCACACCGGCCCCGATCAGCCGCTGGGACGGTCAGGTGAAGACCTTCCTCACCGACAACGGCATCCTCGACATCGAGCAGCGCGGCACGGATCCCGCGAAGGCGTGGGAGAACGTCAGGAAGCTGATCGAGGACAAGATCGAGCAGTAGCCGGAGCCCGTCCAGGAGCCGCCCGGCGCTCCCCCGCCGGGCGGCCACCCGCCCCCGCCCCCGCGCGACGCGCATCCGCAACGACCCCGAAGGGACGCCCCCGTGGCCACCTCCCTGCGGGCGGCGGCCGACGGTTCCCCGCCGCCCGCCCCGCCCTCCCTCGCCGCCCCGCCTCCCCCGCCGCCCCGTGGAGGCCTGGGCAGCCGCTTCCACCGCTGGGACCTGCGGTTCAGTCCGTACGTCTTCGTGGCGCCGTTCTTCCTCACCTTCGCCGCCTTCGGGCTCTTCCCCCTCGTCTACACGGGCTGGCTCTCGCTGCACCGGGTGGAGCTCGGCGGGGACGCGCAGTGGCGGGGCCTGGACAACTACACCGCCCTCGCGGACAGCGAGTTCTTCTGGAACGCGCTCGCCAACACCTTCACCATCGGTGTCGTCTCGACCGTGCCCCAGCTGCTGATGGCCCTCGGCCTGGCTCATCTGCTCAACTACCGGCTGCGCGGACGGGGGTTCTTCCGGGTCGCGGTCCTCGCCCCGTACGCCACCTCGATCGCGGCGGCGACCCTCGTCTTCGCCCAGCTCTTCAACACCGACTACGGTCTGATCAACACCGTCCTCGGCTGGGTCGGCTTCGCACCGGTGGACTGGGAGTCCTCCAAGTGGCCCGCGCAGATCGCGATCTCGACGATCGTCACCTGGCGCTGGACGGGCTACAACGCGCTGATCTACCTGGCCGCGATGCAGGCCGTTCCGAAGGACCTCTACGAGGCGGCGGCGCTGGACGGGGCCTCCCGGTGGCGGCAGTTCCTCAGCGTGACGATCCCGTCCATCCGTCCGACGATCCTCTTCACGATCGTCGTCTCCACGATCGGCGCCACCCAGCTCTTCGGCGAACCGATGATCTTCGGCGGCAGTCTCGGGATCAGCGGGGGCAGCGGCAACCAGTTCCAGACGCTGAGCCTGCTGATGTACGAGAAGGGCTGGGTGACCGGCGCGCTCGGCCAGGCGTCCGCCATCGCCTGGGTGATGCTGCTGCTCCTGCTGGTGATCGGGGCGGTCCGCACGCTCCTCACCCGGGCGAACCGCAAGAAGCTGGGGGCCTGACCTCATGTCACATCCGTCTCCGCGCACCCGGGTCCGACCCCGCCTGCGTCCGCGCCCGCCGGCCGGTGACCAGCACCGCGCCGGCCCGCTGACCTACGTCCTGCTGGGCCTGGCCGCGCTCGTCTCGCTCTTCCCGCTGTACTGGAACCTCGTCGCCGCCTCCCACTCGGGCGAGCGCGTGGTCTCTCCGCCGGCGCCGCTGCTGCCCGGCCCCCGGCTCTTCGACAACCTCTCCTTCGCCTGGAACCAGGTCGACATGGGCGAGGCCCTGGTCAACACGACCATCGTGGCGGGCCTGGTGGCGCTGTCCACCGTGCTCTTCTCCACGCTGGCCGGATTCGCCTTCGCCAAGCTGCCGTTCAAGGGGCGCGGCGCCCTGCTGACGCTGGTCGTGGCGACCATGACGATCCCTCCGCAGCTGAGCGTGATCCCGCTCTACCGGATCATCACGGACCTCGGCTGGGTCGACCAGCTCCAGTCCGTCGTCCTGCCCTCCCTGGTCGCCGCGTTCGGCGTGTTCTTCATGCGCCAGTACCTGATCGAGGCGCTGCCCGTGGAGCTGGTGGAGGCGGCCCGGGTGGACGGCGCGCACAGCCTGCGGATCATCTGGCACGTGGTCCTGCCGGTCGCCAGGCCGGCGATGGCGGTGCTCGGCATGCTGGTGTTCGTGCAGGCCTGGAACGACTTCTTCTGGCCGTTCATCGCGCTCACCCCGGACGGCAGTCCCACGCTCCAGGTGGCGCTCGCCGGCCTCGGCGCGGGCAACCACACCGTCGACCAGTCGATCGTGCTGACCGGCGCGCTGATCTCCACCCTGCCGCTGCTGCTGGTCTTCGCCGTGCTCGGCAAGCACATCGTGGGCGGCATCACCACCGGCGCGGTCAAGAGCTGACCCGGGGCGCGAGCCGGTCCGCGGTGGGCAGGACCCGACCCGCGGACCGGGCCCCGCCCCTGCCCGTTTCCCTTCGTCCCTCTCACCCGGGAGCACTTCCGCATGACCGCGACAGATCCCCGACCGCTCACGACGGTCCGTCAGTTCCCGCCCGGCTTCCTGTGGGGCGCCGCCACCGCCGCGTACCAGATCGAGGGAGCGGCGGCCGAGGACGGCCGTACGCCGTCGATCTGGGACACCTTCTCCCACACGCCGGGGAAGGTGTTCCAGGGCCACACAGGCGATGTGGCCGTGGACCACTACCACCGCTACCGGGACGACGTCCGCATGATGGCGGACCTCGGCCTGAGCGCCTACCGCTTCTCGGTGTCGTGGCCGCGGGTCCAGCCGACCGGGCGTGGGCCGGCCGTCCAGAAGGGCCTGGACTTCTACCGCCGGCTCGTCGACGAGCTGCTCGCGGCGGGCATCGAGCCGGTCGCCACGCTCTACCACTGGGACCTGCCGCAGGAGCTGGAGACGGCAGGCGGCTGGCCCGAGCGGGCCACGGCCGAACGGTTCGGCGCGTACGCGGAGCTGGTCGGTGAGGCGCTCGGCGACCGGATCACCCGCTGGTCCACCCTCAACGAGCCCTGGTGCACCGCCTTCCTCGGCTACGGCTCCGGGGTCCACGCCCCCGGGCGCACCGACCCCGTCGCCGCCCTGCGCGCCGCCCACCACCTGAACCTGGGTCACGGGCTCGCCGCGCAGGCGCTGCGCTCCGCGCACCCGGGGCGGGCGGAGGTCTCCCTCAGCCTGAACCTGCACGAGATCCGGCCGCTCACCGCGTCGGCGGAGGACCGGGAGGCCGCCCGCCGGATCGACGCCGTCGGCAACCGGGTCTTCCTGGGGCCGATCCTGGACGGCGGGTACCCGGCGGACCTCCTGGCCGACACCGCGTCCCTCACCGACTGGGCGTTCGTACGGGACGGCGACACGACGACGATCGGCCGGCCGCTGGACTGGCTGGGCATCAACTACTACACGCCGACGGTGGTGTCGGCGGTCACCTCGGGAATGGCGAAGCCGCAGGACGACGGTCACGGGGCGAGCGAGCACTCCCCCTGGCCGGGCGCCGACGACGTCGCCTTCCACCAGGCGCCCGGCGACCGCACGGCGATGGGCTGGGCGGTGGACCCCGACGGGCTGTACGCGCTGCTGACCCGGGTCTCCACCCGCCACCCCGGGCTGCCGTTGCTGATCACGGAGAACGGCGCCGCCTACGAGGACGAGGTCGGCGCGGACGGCTCGGTCCACGACCCCGACCGGATCGCCTACGTGCACGGCCATCTGGCGGCCGTGCACCGGGCGATCGCGGACGGGGCGGACGTCCGCGGCTACTTCCTCTGGTCGCTCATGGACAACTTCGAGTGGGCGTACGGCTACGAGAAGCGGTTCGGCGCGGTCCACGTCGACTACGCGTCCCTCGCCCGCACCCCGAAGTCGAGCGCGCACTGGTACGCGCGCGTGGCCGACGCGAACGCGCTCGTGGACCCGGTGGAGGGCTGAGCGCGGGCGGGGCGCCCACCGGCTTCGGGGCTCGACCGGCAAGGGCGGGTCCTGAGCGAGGCGTACGCGAGGGCGGGAGCATCGCCGCAGGTCAGAGCCTTACGGCGTGCGCGGGGCACCCGCCCGGCGTAACGTCTGCGATGGATATCGGGTGACCCGACCCATCGGGAGGCCGTGTGCGCGACTCCAGCGAGGCCAGGCACGAGGACGACGCGACGCCGTCGTCCTCTCGCGGTCGGCGGGTACGGCTCGCGGTGACGGCGGTCGGGGTGGCTCTCCTGGCCGCCGGTGGTCTGTACGCGGCGGGTCTGATCGCCACCGGCGACGAGATATCCGAGGGCACCCGGGTGGACGGGGTGGACATCGGCTCCATGAGCCGCGAGGAGGCCCGCGCGAAGCTGACGTCGTCGGCGCCGGCGTCCTGGACCGCGCCGATACCGGTACGCATCGGGGCGAGCACCGGCACGATCGCGCCGGCCGCGGCCGGGCTGACCGTCGACGTGGCGAGGACCGTGGACGAGGCGGCCGACCCGGCGCGTGATCCGGTGACCGTGATCGGGCGGTTGTTCTCCTCCGCCGAGCGGGACGTGGCGCCCGTCGTCGCCTTCGACGAGGCAGAGGCCCGGGCGGCGATGGCCGAGACGGCCCGTACGTACGACCGGACGACCGTGGAGGGCGCCGTCTCCTTCAAGAACGGTCAGGCGGTCGCGGTCCAGGCCAGGGACGGGCAGAAGCTGGACGTCGACGCCGCCGCGGAGACGCTCCGCGCCCACTACCCGGAGCCCCGGGGCGCGAACCCGGTGACGTTGCCGGTCGCCGTCTCCCGGCCCGAGGTCTCCGAGGCCGAGACGGCGCGTTTCCTCGACGCCTTCGGGACGCCCGCGATGTCGGGCCCCGTCACCCTCACCGCCGACGGCGAGCGGCTGCGGATCACCCCGACCACGCTCGGCGCCCATCTGACGGTGAAGGCGGACGCCATGGGACGGCTCGTGCCCGCCCTCGACGCGAAGGGCCTGATCCGCGATCCGGCCGTCGCCCGGCCGCTCGACGCGATGGCGACCGGCCCGGTCGAGGCCCGGCTGGGCGTGGAGAACGGCGCGGTGGTGGTGCTCGCGGACGGCAGGCCCGGTCACGAGGTGACCGCGCGGGCCCTGGGGGACGCGGTCATGCCGCTGCTGCCGAAGCGGGGCGAGGCGGCGCGGACGGGGCCCGTGGCGACCGAGCTGATCCAGCCGGTGCTGACCCGGGAGTCGGTCGCGCGGATGGGCATCAAGGAGCAGATGTCGACGTTCACGGTGAACTTCCCCACGGCGCCCTACCGGACGATCAACATCGGCCGGGCGGTGGAGCTGATCAACGGGTCGCTGGTGAAGCCGGGCGAGGTCTGGAGCTTCAACCGGACCGTGGGGGAACGCACCAAGGCCAACGGCTTCGTGGACGGCACGATGATCCTGGACGGCCAGTACCACTCGGCGCCCGGCGGCGGGGTGTCCGCCGTGGCGACCACGGTCTTCAACGCGATCTTCTTCGCCGGGGTGAAGCCCGTCGAGTACGGCGCGCACTCCTTCTACATCGAGCGCTACCCGCCGGGCCGGGAGGCGACCGTGGCCTGGGGCACGCTCGACCTGAAGTTCCGCAACACCTCCGACGCCTCGATCTACATCCGGGCGAGCGCGACGGACTCCTCGGTGACCATCAGCTTCCTCGGCACGAAGAAGTACGACGCGGTGGAGGCGGTGGAAGGGCCCCGCACCAAGCTCACGGAGCCCGCCGAGCGGACCGGCACCGGTCCCGAGTGCGAGCCGCAGCCTCCGCTGGAGGGCTTCGACATCACCGTGGACCGGGTCTTCCGCGACGGCGGGGCGGAGGTCGGCCGGGAGACCTTCCGTACGCACTACACCCCGCGCGACCGCGTCACGTGCGAATGAGCGGGGCGTCGGCGAGCGGCGCCTGCGCGCCGAGCACCTGGAGCAGGTGGGCCACCGCCTCGGCGACGGCCGTACGCGCCGGACCGAGGTAGCGGCGCGGGTCGACGGTCGAGGCGTTCTCCCCCAGGTGCGTCCGGACGGCGCCGGTGAACGCCTTGTTGAGGTGGGTGGCGACGTTCACCTTCGTCATGCCGGCCCGGACCGCCCGGGCGAGGTCCTCGTCCGGTACGCCCGAGGAGCCGTGCAGGACGAGGGGGACGTCCACCGCCTCCCGGAGCCGGGCGACGAGCGCGAGGTCGAGGACGGCGTCCCGGGTCAGCATCGCGTGGGAGCTGCCGACGGCGACGGCGAGGGCGTCGACGCCGGTCGCGGCGACGAACGCGCGGGCCTCGTCCGGGTCGGTGCGCACGCCGGGCGCGTGGGCACCGTCCTTGCCGCCCACCTCGCCGAGTTCGGCCTCCACCCAGACGTCGCGACGGTGGCAGTGGTCCGTCATGGCGCGGGTGGCGGCGACGTTCTCCTCGTACGGCAGGGTCGACGCGTCGAACATGACGGAGCGGAAGCCGAGGTCGACGGCCTCGTGGACGAGTTCGGGCGACTCGGCGTGGTCGAGGTGGACGGCGACCGGGACGGCGGCGCGGCGGGCGATGGCGAGGGTGGCGAGGCCGATGGGCTCCAGGGAGCCGTGGTAGCGGGCGGTGTTCTCGCTGATCTGGAGGATGACGGGCAGGCCCGCCGCCTCGGCGCCCGCGACGATGGCCTGGGCGTGCTCGATCTGGATGACGTTGAAGGCCCCCGCGCCCGCCTTCCGTTCACGGGCGCCGAGGAGGATCTCGCCGGTGGGGGTGAGGGGCATCAGCTCTCCTCCGTCGCGCCGGTGGTGAGGACGACGGAGCGGGTGAGGTTCCGCGGCCGGTCCGGGTCCTGTCCCTGCGCCTCGGCGAGCAGCACGGCGAGCCGCTGGACGCGGATGAGGTCGGCCATCGGGTCGAGCTCGGCCGCCGTGTCGCCGGAGTCGGCGACGAGGGTGCCGCCGACCCGGGCGACGTCGTCGGCGAGGCCGGCGGGGACGGGGCCGAAGGTCCAGGCGACGCGGCCGGGCGCGGTGATGCTGATGGGGCCGTGGCGGTACTCCATCGCGGGGTAGCCCTCGGTCCAGGCGCCGGCCGCCTCGCGCATCTTCAGCCCGGCTTCGAGGGCGAGGCCGTAGGTCCAGCCGGTGCCGAGGAAGGTGTACTGCTCGGCGCCGGTGATCGCGGCGGCGAGGGGTTCGGCGACGGCCCGTTCGGCGTCCTTGGCGGCGCGTTCGACGGTCCGTACCCCGGTCGGGAGGGCGTCCTCGGTCTCCAGGTGGGCGCGGAGCAGGGCGAGGGCGGTGGTCGCGAACCGGGTCTGGACCACCGACTCCTCGTCGGCGAAGTCGAGCACGGCCACGGCGTCGGCGGCCGTCATGACGGGGGTCGTGGGGTCGGCGGTGAGGGCGCCGGTGGCGACCGTGCCCTGGACGCGCCGGAGCAGGTCGAGGACCTCGGTGGTGGTGCCGGAGCGGGTGATCGCGAGGACCCGGTCGTAGCGTCGACCGAACGGGAACTCGGAGGCGGCGAAGGCGTCGGTCTCGCCGTGGCCGCCGCGCTCCCGGAGCTGGGCGTAGGCCTGGGCGATGAACCAGGAGGTGCCGCAGCCGACGACGGCGACGCGCTCGCCGCGCACCGGGAGCGCCGCGCGGTGCTGGGGCAGGGTCTCGGCGGCCGTGCGCCAGCAGGCCGGTTGGGAGGCGATCTCGGCGGCGGTGCGGGAGGGTCCCGAGGTGGGCACGTGCGGCTCCTTCACAGACACAAGATGCTCGGTCTTGCTCGTAACAGATTATTTTCGAGCATCTTCGAGCAACGGCTACGGTGCGTAGTATCCATCAGCCGAGGCGTGCGGTCCAGGCCCCACGGCCGTCGCGGGGGGCCGAATTCCTCCGGGGCTAAAATCGCGATCATGTCGAAGCACGAGCGGTGGAACACGCTCCTCGAACTGCTCGCCGCGACCGGCCGGCTGGAGGTCGAGGAGGCCGCCGGCACGCTCGACGTCTCCCCCGCCACGATCCGCCGTGACCTGGACGAGCTCGCCGAACAGCGTCTCCTGGTCCGCACCCGCGGCGGGGCCGTCCCGCACGGCGTCTCCTACGAACTGCCGCTGCGCTACAAGTCCTCCCGGCACGCCTCGGAGAAGCAGCGCATCGCCGCCGCCGTCGCCGAACTCGTCCGCGAGGGCGAGGTGGTGGGTCTCAACGGCGGGACGACCACGACCGAGGTGGCCCGCGCGCTCGCCCTGCGCTTCGGCGGTGGTCGGCCCGAGGCTCCCGGCACCCCGCCCGCGCCCGCGCTGACCGTCGTGACCAACGCGCTCAACATCGCGGGCGAGCTCGCCGTGCGCCCCCAGATCAAGATCGTGGTGTCGGGCGGGGTGGCCCGCCCGCAGACCTACGAACTGGTCGGTCCGCTGGCGGCGGGCGTGCTCAACGAGGTGGTGCTCGACGTGGTCGTCCTCGGGGTCGACGGCATCGACCCGGAGCTGGGGATCATGGCGCACCACGAGGACGAGGCGGGGATCAGTCGGCTGTTCGCCGAGCGCGCGAGCCGGGTCGTCGTGGTCACCGACTCCTCCAAGATGGGCCGGCGCGCCTTCGCCCGGATCTGCGGGCTCGACCGCGTCGACGTGCTGGTCACCGACGCGGCGATCCCCGCGGAGGCGGTACGGCGGCTGACCGACGCCGGCGTCGAGGTCCGTACCGTCTGACCGTCGCCGCACGCCCCGCGGGGGCCTGCGTCAGGCGGTGACGATCCCCGGGTCGCTGACACCCGCCGCACCGGTCTCGACATGGCCCGCGAAGCGGCGCAGGAAGGTGCCGGCGCCGCTGGAGACGACCGAGACGTCGTACCAGCGCTTGCTGCCGCGCAGATCCACGGTGTGCCTCACCGTCGCGCCCACGGCCACGGCGACGCGCTGCGACTGCCCGCCGTAGGCGGCGGCGCTGGTGACCGTGAGCGTGACGGCGGCGGTGCCGGTGTTCGTCATCGTCAGCACGAGATTGCCGGCGACGGCGTCATGCCGGGCCGTGACCTCGGCACCGGCCGTCTTGCCCGGCCCCCTGAAGGCGCGCAGGAAACCGTTGGGGCCGGTGACGGTGAGGTCGTAGACCCCGGAGGAGTACGAGGTGTTCCAGGTGTCGGCGATGCTCCTGCCCGCCGACGCGGTGTACGTCCAGGGGCCGTCGGTGCGGTTGGGTGCGGTGATGTGGAAGAAGGCCCCGGCCCTGGCGCCCGCGCCGAGGGTGAGGGTGAAGCGGCCGGTGGACGGGGTCGCCGTGCCGTCGACGTACAGCTCGTACGGCAGCGGCCTGGTGGGCCGCGCGCCCCGCTCCTGGACCGGCAGCGCCGGGGTGGCCGGCGGCTTGGGCACGTAGCTGGGGTGCCGGTCGTTGTCGAGCGGCCTGTAGCCCGAGGTGTCGGGCAGCGCGGGGCGGGCGGCGTCCTCCAGGCCGAAGTCGAAGGCGGAGGTCAGATCACCGCAGATGGCCCGCCGCCAGGGCGAGATCTGCGTCTCCTTCACCCCGAAGCGGCGCTCCATGAACCGGATGATCGAGGTGTGGTCGAAGACCTCGGAGCAGACGTAACCGCCCTTGCTCCAGGGCGAGACGACCAGCATGGGCACGCGCTGGCCGAGGCCGTAGGCCCCGGCGGCGTACCCGGCGTTGCCGGGGAAGTGGTCGAGGGACGTGTCGACGGTGGAGAGCCCCTGGGAGGCGGAGGCCGGCGGGTAGGGCGGGACGACGTGGTCGAAGTAGCCGTCGTTCTCGTCGTACGTGATGAAGAGCGCGGTCCTGCTCCACACCTCGGGGTTGGAGGTCAGCGCGTCCAGGACCTGCGAGATGTACCAGGCGCCGTAGTTGGCGGGGAAGTTGGGGTGCTCGGAGAAGGCCTCCGGCGCCGCGATCCAGGAGATCTTCGGCAGCCGGTTCGCGGCGACGTCGGCCCGCAGGATGTCGAAGAACCCGTCGCCCTTGGACGCGTCGGTGCCGGTACGGGCCTTGTCGTAGAGCGGGTTGCCGGGCTGGGCGTTGCGGTACTGGTTGAAGTACAGCAGGGAGTTGTCGCCGTAGTTGCCCCGGTAGGCGTCGTCGATCCAGCCCCAGTGCCCGGCGGCGTTCAGGCCGTCGCCGACGTCCTGGTAGACCTTCCAGGAGATCCCGGCCTGTTCGAGCCGCTCGGGGTAGGTGGTCCAGCTGTACCCCGCCTCCTCGTTGCCGAGGACGGGACCGCCACCGGTGCGGTCGTTGCCGGTGTGCCCGGTCCACATGTAGTAGCGGTTGGGGTCCGTGGCGCCGATGAACGAGCAGTGGTACGCGTCGCAGACGGTGAACGCGTCGGCGAGGGCGTAGTGGAACGGGATGTCGTCCCGGTTCAGATACGCCATGGTGCCCGCGGACTTGGCGGGGATCCACTGGTCGTACCTGCCGTTGTTGAACGCCTTGTGCCCGCCCGCCCAGTCGTGGTTGAGCCCGGCGATGAACTGCATGCCGAGGTCCTCGGCCGTCGGGTGGTACGGCAGCACGGTCTTGCCACCGCCCTGCTGGTGCCAGACGGACTTTCCGCTGGGCAGGGTCACGGGCCGCGGGTCGCCGAAGCCGCGGACGCCCTTGAGGGCGCCGAAGTAGTGGTCGAAGGACCGGTTCTCCTGCATCAGCACGACGATGTGCTCGACGTCGGCGATGGTGCCGGAGGCCCGCGCGGCGGGGATGGCCGCCGCCCGGGCGATGCTGCTGTCGAGCGCGGCGAATCCCGCCGTGGCGCCGGCTATCTGGAGGAAGCGGCGCCGGTTGAGTTCGGTCATGGTCTGAGCACCTCTGTGGATTCCGGTGGGGGGGGAACGGCGGTCCGAGCGAGCCCAAGATCGGGGGGTGAAGGGTCTGTCGTGTGGCGTCGACGCGTTGCGGCGCCGTACAGGACATGAACGTGCCGCACATGAACGCGGAACACGGTAGGGGCGGTCACCGCCCGGCCGGCGGCGGACGACGAAGAGTCCATGGAGTCGCACGAGAAGTCCATGCGTGGGCCCGAGGACGACGAGCGCGGCAGCCGGCGCACACGAAGCAGCCCCTCCACCGGCGTACGGTGAGGGGCTGCGGGGTGCTTTCCGCGGACTGGCGTGGGGTGCTCGCTCCGGCCTAGCGGCCCCGGCGGATGCGGGCGGCCTGGCGGGCCTCGGCGGTCTTGCGGGCGTCGGCCGAGCGGCGGGACTCGTTCTTGGCGCGGCCGGGCTTGCCCGGGACCGTGCCGATACCCCGGAAGGGCGCGCCGCCCCGCTTGGGGCGTTCGGCGCTGGGGGCGCTGCCGTCGACGGGTTCGCCGGACGGCGTCCTGGCACCGGTGATGCGGGACAGCTCGGCCTCGCCGGAACGGACCTGGGTCACCCGGACGCGGATCCCCGCGTCGCCCATGAGCCGGACGACGTCCTTGCGCTGGTCCGGCAGGACCAGGGTGACGACGCTGCCGGACTCGCCGGCGCGGGCGGTCCGTCCGCCCCGGTGCAGGTAGTCCTTGTGGTCGGCGGGCGGGTCGACGTTGACGACGAGGTCCACCTGGTCGACGTGGATACCGCGCGCGGCCACGTTGGTGGCCACCAGGACGGTGATCTCCCCGCTCCTGAAACGCTCCAGGGTGCGGTTGCGCAGCGGCTGCGACTTGCCGCCGTGCAGCGCCTCGGCGCGGACGCCGCTGCCGCGCAGGTGGGCGGTGAAGCGGTCGACGGAGCGCTTGGTGTCCAGGAACATGATCACGCGCCCGTCGCGGGCGGCGATCTCCGTGGCCGTCGCGTACTTGTCGGCGCCGTGCACCTGGAGGACGTGGTGCTCCATGGTGGTGACGGTGGCGGCCGAGGGGTCGACCGAGTGCACGACGGGGTCGTGGAGGTAGCGCTCGACCAGCTGGTCGACGTTGCGGTCGAGGGTGGCCGAGAAGAGCATGCGCTGCCCCTCGGGGTGAACGAGGTCGAGCACCTCCGTGACCTGGTCCAGGAAGCCCATGTCGGCCATCTGGTCGGCCTCGTCCAGGACGGTGATCTCCACCCGGTCCAGGCGGCAGTCCTTGCGCGCGACGAGGTCGTTCAGCCGGCCGGGGGTCGCGACGAGGACCTCGGCGCCCTCGCGGAGCGCGGCGGCCTGGCGGCCGATCGAGAGGCCGCCGACGACGGTGGCCAGGCGCAGTTCCAGGACGCGGGCGTACGGCGTGAGGGCGTCGGTGACCTGCTGCGCCAGCTCGCGGGTGGGGACGAGGATGAGGGCGCGCGGCTTGCGCGCCTCGGCGCGGCGGCCGGCGAGTCGCACCAGCAGCGGCAGGCCGAAGGCGAGGGTCTTCCCCGATCCGGTGCGCCCGCGCCCGAGGACGTCGCGTCCGGCGAGGGCGTTCGGCAGGGTGGCGGCCTGGATGGGAAAGGGCGTCTCGACACCGAGTTCGGTGAGCAGCTCCCGGACCGCGACGGGCAGGTCCAGCTCGTCGAAGGCGGCGACCGGGGGAAGCGCGGGGGTGCCCGCGGCCGGCGATGCGAATTCGTTCATGCGAGAAACCCTCGTCCCAGAAATGCGACGAGCTGGGGTCCCACCTGGTGGGTGGGGACCCCAGCTGCGTCTGAAGGCTTGGCGTCAGGCGGGGAGAATGTTCTCCGCCTGCGGGCCCTTCTGACCCTGGGTGACGTCGAAGGTCACCTTCTGGCCCTCCTGCAGCTCACGGAAGCCGGAGGTCGCGATGTTGGAGTAGTGGGCGAACACGTCCGGGCCGCCACCCTCCTGCTCGATGAAGCCGAAGCCCTTTTCCGAGTTGAACCACTTCACGGTGCCAGTAGCCATGTCATATCTCCTTCGAGGCACTACCCGAGAAACGCACTGTGCGAATCCCGGCGTCGCCGCGATGATTGCCCCGTCCGGAAACAGCACCGAAAATACAAAAAGTGCCCGACGGAATAAATCCGTCTAAGGCACTTGAAGTTTACTGGGAACCACAACTGCAACTGATGTCGACTGTAGCACGGTGTGCTCGGCTGCGCACGGAACCGGGCTCGCCAGTTGTCGGGAGTGTCCTCGCAGGCCGGCGGGGGCGGCCGTACCCGCCGTCAGCCCGTGACGAGGCCGACGACGAGGTTGATGGCGGTGGCCAGAATGCTCGTGCCGAAGAGGTACGACAACAGGGAGTGCCGCAGCACCACCGCACGGATCCGGGAACTCGACACGTCGGTGTCCGAGACCTGATAGGTCATGCCGAGGTTGTAGCTGAAGTAGAGAAAATCCCGGTACGCGGGTGGCTCCCGCGAATTGAAGTCGATGCCGCCCTCGGCGCCCCGGCCCGCTCCGCAGTAGAGGTACGCGTACCGCGTGGCGTACATGAGATGGAGCGCGGCCCACGCCATGAAGACTCCGGTGAGCGCGGTCGCGGCGGCCGCGTGGCCGGTGTCGGAGCCACCCCGCAGCAGCAGGACGACGATGCTGCCGAGGCCGCACACGGCCACGGCGACCACGATGAGCTCGTCGACCAGTGGCCGGAAGTCCTCGCGGCGGGCGTCGCGGCGCGTGGTGGCCGCGTCCATCGGCCAGAGCACGAGCCAACCGGTCACGACGAAGACCGTCTCCGTGGCGGCGATTCCGGCGAGGATCGCCAGCGGCGTGTCGGTACACACGGCGACGACGACCGCGCTCACCGCTCCGGCGACGAGCGACCCGGCGAGCCGGAAAACCGCGGACCGCGGCAGCCACAGTGTCATGGCCCGTCACCGTATCCGGGCGCGGGACTCGGGCCCGGTATTCGGCCGTACGGCGCGATTTGCCGGGCCCTTCGCCCGGTGGGGTAATGGAGACATGACCGGTGGACCCGAACCCCTCAGCGCCGACGCCCTGCGGGCGCTCCGGAAGGACCTCGACGAGCTGCGCGCGGAGCGGGACTCGGTGGCCGCGACCCTGCGCGACGAGGACCCGGTGGGCGACCGGGCGGACGAGGCCGACGAACTGCAGCGGGCCTCGGACGTCGCCCGCCTGGACCGGCGCATCGACGAACTCGACGGACGGATCCGTGAGGCCTCGGTGGCCGACGCGCCGACCGCCGGCGTCGTCGGCGTGGGCAGCTCCGTCACCGTACGGTTCGCGGACGGCTCGGAGGCGGCCCTTCAGGTCGGCGAGGTCGCCGAGGAGCTGGACGCGACGCTGGTCACGGCCGACAGCCCGCTCGGGCGCGCGCTGCTCGGGCACGGCGCCGGGGACACCGTGAGCTATCGGACGCCCGACGGGAGCACGAACGCGGTCGTCGTCTCCGTGGGCGACGCCGGCGCGTCGTAGCGCCCGCCCGCTCGGACGCGAGTACGCGAGTACGCGAGTACGCCATTACGCGGGTGGCCTCAGACCCTCAGGCGCTGAGGAGCTCAGCCGCTCAGGCGCTCACGTCCTGAGAACCACGACCGCCTCGTCCGTGTACGTCAGGAACGTCAGCGTCTCCTGGAAGTACAGCTCGATGCCCTTGGCATCGTGCGCGGTGTAGCCGATCGCCAGGTCCTGCCCGATGAGCAGCTCGAAGTCCCCGCCCCGCGTGGAGAGGACGAAGGCGCCGGTCAGCGCGGGCGCCCAGATCGGGTCGCCGCCGAGGATCCGGCCGAGGTGCGCCGCGATCGGGTAGCCGTGGTCGGAGGTCTCGCTGACCGCCGTGTACGCGTCGGCGCCGAGCAGGAGCGCGTAGGGACCGTCGACCCCGGCCAGGCGCAGGGAGGTCAGGGCGCGGCTGATCGCGTCGGGATAGTCGCGCGGCTCGGCCGGCAGGCTCAGCTCGGCGTTGGACGAGCGGGCCCGCAGCCCCTCGATGCCTGCCGCCGGGTAGCCGTCGAAGACGGCCCGGTCCTCCGCGAACGCCATGGCGCGCGCCGCGTCCTTCACCGGCTGCCAGTCGGAGTCGTGCGCGCCGCGCTCGACGTCGTCCACGGCGGACCTGCTCACGGTGAAGGGGACGCGCAGTTCCACCAGTGGCCGGGCCTCGCGCAGGCGCGCGCTGACGCCGGGGGCGGGCGGGTCGATGGCGGAGAGGTGTCCGGTGCCGGTGGCGGAGAGACCCGGGCCGCCCGGGTCGGGGACGTCGACGACACGGCGTCCGGCGACGTGCCGCCGGAAGGTGCGGCGGGCCTCTTCCTCGATCTCGGCCCAGGCGGCGGGGGTGATCGGGGCGAGTTCCCGGTGCAGGTTGTCGGTGGCGGCGGGGTTGGTCATGACGCTCAGGCTCCTTTGAGGCTGCCGATGCGCAGGGTGTCCTCGCGCGGGGCGGCGGCGCCGGCGGACGGCGCGGGGAGGTCTTCGAGGAGGTCGGCACTGGGCACGAAGAAGAGGCCGCCGGTGACGGCCGTGGAGAAGTCGAGGATGCGGTCGGTGCGGCCGGGCAGGTCGCCGAGGAACATGTTGCGGAGCATCTTCTCGGTGACCGAGGGCGTCCGC
Organism: Streptomyces sp. NPDC090127; assembly: GCF_044746945.1. Lineage (NCBI taxonomy): Bacteria > Bacillati > Actinomycetota > Actinomycetes > Kitasatosporales > Streptomycetaceae > Streptomyces > Streptomyces sp. NPDC090127. The sequence continues at coordinate 571,364 of NZ_JBIVDE010000003.1, forward strand.
GCGTAGCCGATGAAGTACGTGCCGAACTCGCCCCGGCCGATCGTGCCGAAGGCCATGTTCTCGCGGAGGATCTTCCGTTCGGTGCCGTCGTCGTCGACGATCGTGTTGAGCGCGACGTGCGAGTCGGCCGGCTTGGCGTCGTCGGGCAGTTCGACGTTGGACGACTTCGTGCGGCCGATGACGCGCTCCTGCTCCTCGACGGTGAGGTCCTGCCAGGCCGCCATGTCGTGGACGTACTTCTGCACGAGGACGTAGCTGCCGCCGGGGAAGGGCGGCTCGTCGTCGGCCGCGGTGACGAAGACCGCGTCGTCGGCCGCCTCGCGTTCGGGGTTCTCGCTGCCGTCGACGAAGCCGAGCAGGTCGCGCTCGTCGAAGTACTTGAAGCCGTGCACCTCGTCGACGACGGTCACGGCGGGACCGAGCGCCTCGACGAGGAGCCGGGCGAGTTCGAAGCAGAGGTCCATGCGCCGCCCGCGCACGTGGAAGAGCAGGTCGCCCGGGGTGGACGGCGCCCGATGCCGTGGGCCGGTGAGCGGGGGAAAGGGGTGGAGTTCGCGGGGCCGGGGCCCGCCGACGAGCCGGTCCCACGCCACGGAGCCGATGCCCGCGACACAGGTGAGCCGGTCGTCGGGGGCCCGGAAGGCCACGGAGCGCGTCAGCCCGGCCAGATCGGCGAGCACGTCCCGTACGGCGGCCTCTCCGCCGGGGTTCACGGTGGCCACGAGGAAGACGGCGGCCTGCGAGGGCGGTACGACGACGGGCTGCGTGGTGACCATGGGACTCCCGGCAGGCGGTGGGGCGGACGGTGGCGAGGCGGGCGCGGTCAGGCGGCGGGGTCGATGGTGACCCGGACGTGCTTCATGATCGGCTGGTCGCTCTGGGTGCTGTAGTCGCCGAGCGCGCAGAGGACGTTCATCTCGGGCATGTATCCGGCCGCGCAGCCGCGCGGGATGTCGTACGGGATCGCCAGGTAGCCGTGCAGGTGACGGTGGCTGCCGTCCTTGGCGGTGCTGGTGATGTCGACGGGGTCGAGCTTCGCGATGCCGCGTTCGCGCATGTCGTCCTCGTTCATGAAGACGAGCGTGCGCAGGTTCTTGATCCCGCGGTAGCGGTCGTTGTCGGAGTAGATCGTGGTGTTCCACTGGTCGTGGGAGCGCATGGTGCCGAGCGCCAGGGTGCCGGGGGCCGGGACGACGTCGGGCAGTTCGGCCGTGGAGAACTCGGCGCGGCCGGACGGGGTGAGGAAGACCAGTTCCCGCGCGGGCTGCTTGATGCGGAAGCCGAGCGGCAGCCGTACCCGGCGGTTGAAGTCCTCGAAACCGTCGAGCGCCCGGGACATGGTGTCGCGGATGCGGTCGTAGTCCTCGATGTACCACTCCCAGGGCGTGGCGCTGTCGGGCAGGGCCGCGCGGGCCATGCCGGCGACGATCGCGGGCTCGGAGAGGAGGTGCGGCGAGGCGGGGCGCTTCATGCCGACGGACAGGTGCACCATGCTCATCGAGTCCTCGACGGAGGTGCTCTGCAGCCCCTTGCGCTGCTCGTCCTTCTCGGTGCGGCCGAGGCAGGGCAGGATCAGGGCCTGCCGGCCGTGGACGACGTGGCTGCGGTTGAGCTTGGTGCTCACCTGGACGGTCAGGTCGCAGGCGCGCAGCGCCTCGTAGGTGACGGGGGTGTCGGGCGCGGCGAGGGCGAAGTTCCCGCCCATGGCGACGAAGACCCTCACCTCGCCGCGCCGCATCGCCTCGATGGTCCGTACGGTGTCCAGGCCGTGCTCGCGTGGTGGGTCGATCGTGCAGGCCTCCGCGAGGCGGTCGAGGAACTCCGGGTCGGGACGGTGGTCGATGCCGCAGGTGCGGTTGCCCTGCACGTTGCTGTGGCCGCGCACCGGGGACGGCCCGGCGCCCTCCCGGCCCAGATTGCCGCGCAGCAGGAGGAGGTTGACGATCTCCCGGACGGTGTCGACACCGTGCTCGTGCTGGGTGACGCCGAGGCACCAGCTGACGATGGAGCGGTCCGCCTCGCGGTAGACGCGGGCCGCCTTGAGGATGTCGGCGCGGCCGACGCCGGACTGGCGCTCGACGGTCTCCCAGGGTGTGGCCTCGCAGAGGGCGCGGTACTCCTCGAATCCGGCGGTGTGCCGCTCGATGAACTCCCGGTCCAACGCCTTGGGATCGGACGCGGACTGCTCCAGGACCGCCTTGGCCATGCCCCGCAGGAGCGCCATGTCGCCGCCGATGCGCGGCTGGAGGTTGAGGGTGCTCGTCGGGGTCGCGTGGAAGGTGGCCATGTCCTTGAAGTCGTGCGGGATGATCGCGCGGGTGGCGGCCGCCTCCACCAGCGGGTTGATGTGCACGACCTGCGCGCCCCGGTCGTACGCCTCCGCGAGGGCGGTCAGCATCCGGGGTGCGTTGGAGGCCGCGTTGACCCCCAGGATGAAGAGGGCGTCGGTGGCCTCCCAGTCCTTGAGGTCGACGGTGCCCTTCCCGGTGCCGAGCGAGGCCGTGAGGGCCCGCCCGCTGGCCTCGTGGCACATGTTGGAACAGTCGGGCAGGTTGTTGGTGCCCAGTTCCCTGGCCATGAGCTGGTAGAGGAAGGTGGCCTCGTTGCCGAGCCGGCCGGAGGTGTAGTACGACGCCCGGTGCGGGGAGTCGAGTGCGCGCAGGGCGCGCCCGACGCGTGCGAAGGCGTCCTTCCAGCTGATCGGGACGTAGTGGTCGGTGTCCGGGTCGTAGACCATCGGTTCGGTCAGCCGGCCCTGGTTCTCCAGGTCGTAGTCGCTCCACCCGGACAGCTCGGTCACCGAGTGGGCGGCGAAGAACGCGCGGTCGACCCGCTTGCGGGTCATCTCCCAGGTGACGTGCTTGATGCCGTTCTCGCAGATGTCGAGGTGCAGGCCCTTGGTGTCGTCGGGCCAGGCGCAGCCGGGGCAGTCGAACCCGGTGTTCTCGTGGTTCATCCTCATGATCGCCCGCGGGCCGTGCATGAGCGCGCCCTCGCGCACCATGAACCGGGTCACGCTGTCGGCGGCGCCCCAGCCCGCGGCCGGGTGGTGGTAGGGCCGGAACTCCGGCTCCTCGGTGGGCTCGGGCCCCACCCCCGCTTCCACGGGGTCCTGGTGTTCGGGAGTGGCGCTCAAGGTCGTGGCCTTCCGCCGTGCGGGCGTGGGCCGCCCGGGAGGGCGGCACGTCCTCCCAGGCTAGGCACGGGTCACGAACCGTGCCATTTCGCCCGACGGCTCAGACCCGTGCGGCGCGTGCGGCGTGTTCGCGTACCGCGATCTCGGCCAGCTTGGTCAGCATCATGCCGTTGCGGACGGCCATGACGTAGTCCACCGGAAGGCCGTGCATCCGGGTGCCGGGGCCCCGGAGGGGGTGCCAGTCGAGGGTGAAGAGGGTGTGCTCGCCCCACGGCGTCAGCCGCATGGCGATCCGGGCCGCGCCGAAGGGTTCGGCCTTCGCCTCCAGCTCCAGGCGGCGTTCCGACTCGCAGATGCGGACGACGCAGGTGTCGTCGAGGGTCAGCGAGCCGACCCCGACGCGGACCTTCAGCCGGGCGCCCACGTCCGGCCAGTGCGGGTCCGCGGAGAGGATCCGCCGGGTGCCCGTCACCCACTCCCCGTAGCGGTGACCGTCGGCCAGCAGCTGCCAGACCTCGGACGGCGAGCTCAGGATCAGACGGCGGTTGCGGGCCACGCCGATCACGCTCCTTCGGGAGGGTGGGGACGCCCCCAGACTCGTTCCGCCCGCACGGACCCGCAGTCCGGCAGGGCCGAACGGATGGCGGCACGGGTGGACGGCGGTGGACCCTCGCGGCGCGCCCAGCCACCGAACCTCGCGGCGCGCCGAGCCACCGACCCTCGCGGCGCGCCGACCCACAAAGAGGCGCATATCGTGCCTAATGATCGGCCGCTCCCCCACCACGCCGTCGGCGGTCGCCCCCGAAAGGTCGGCTCTCATGCATCCTGCCCTCAGCACCGAGACGCTCGCGAGACTGCGTCAGCCCCGCCCCTATCCGGCCGTGTCCCTGCTCATGCCGACGCACCGTCGGGAGCCCGACAACGCGCAGGACCCCGTCCGGCTCCGCAACCTCGTGGCACGGGCCGGGGATCTCCTGGAGAGCGACCCGGCGGTGACGCGCGAGCGGCGCCTCGACGTGCTGAGCCGGCTGGAGCAGGCCCTCGCGGAGGTCGACCTCGTCCACGCCGAGGACGGTCTCGTCCTCTACGCGGCCCCCGGCGAGCACCATGTCTGGTCGGTGGCCCGTACGGTCCCCGAACGCGTCGTCGTCGCCGACACGTTCCTCACCCGGAACCTGGTCGCGGCCCAGGCCGCCGAGCAGCCGTTCTGGGCGCTCGCCGTGGCGGCCGACCGCGTCTCCCTGTGGGACGGCCAGGCCGAGCGCGTCGCGGAGAGCACCGCGCACGGCTTCCCGCTCACGCGGAGCCTGGAGGACCCCGACGCGGAACGCGAGGAGCGGATCGGCGATCTGCCGAGCACCTTCCAGGACGAGCAGACCCGCCAGTTCCTGCGCGAGGCGCACGAGGCGATGCGGGTCGTGCTCAGCTCCTCGCCCCGGCCGCTGTACCTGATCGGCGACGCGCCCGCCCTCGCTCTCCTGGAGGACCTGGGCACGTTGGGCAAGGACGTCACGACCGTCCCGAGCGGCGGCCTCGCCGACGGACCGGCGGCGGAGATCGGGCGGACGCTCCAGCCCCTGCGGGCGGCACGCGAGGAGGCGGACACGGCCGCCGTGGTCGGCGAGCTGGACGCGGCGCGGGGCCGACGCGAGTTCGCGGGCGGCCTCGACGAGGTCTGGCTGGCCGCGCGGGAGGGCCGCGTCCGGCTGCTGGCCGTGGAGGAGCACTACCAGGCGGTCGTACGCGACTACGGGGACCACCTCGAACCCGCCGAGCCGGACGACCTCGACGCGCGGGACGACATCGTGGACGAGGTCGTCGAGCAGGCCCTGAGCACGGGCGCGGGGGTGCGCTTCGTCCCTGACGGCACGCTGTCCGCGTCGCAGCGCATCGCCGCCGTGCTGCGCTACTGACGCCGGTCGCGGCGCGGAGCCGCTGACGACGCGACCGCCTCACGCGGGCAGCCGAGTGGGCGGTACGGGGGTCTGCCCACGCGGGCAGCCGAACGGCGGTACGGGGTCTGCGCACCGCCCCACGCCGACAGCCGGACGGGCGGTACGGAGGTCTGCGCGACTGGTTTGTTGGCAAAGGGAGACGAACATGTCCGAGCTGATCGTGATCGGTTCGTTACGCACCCTATGCGCGCCACCGGCGCCGGGCATCAGCCGCGCGGACGGCACGGAGAGCACGGGCTCCCGCTTCACCTGCCTGGCCTCCGTACCGTCCGCCGCCCTTCGGGGCATCCGGTCGCGGGCTGCCGCGCGGCGCGGCGGGGGCCCGGCAGGTTCGGGATATCAGTGGTCGCAGACGACGGTCGGCGGTGATCGTCGCGATGCCGGAAGGCCGAAGTCCAGTGAGCGTCACACCCGTTCCCGAGGATTACCCGACCCTGACGCCGTACCTCAGTGTCGACGGAGCCGCGGCGGCGATCGACTTCTACGTGGCCGTGCTGGGCGCGACCGAGCGGATGAGGATGCCCGCACCCGGCGACCGGATCGGCCATGCCGAGCTGGCGGTGGGGAACTCGGTCCTGATGCTCGCGGACGAGTTCCCGGGCATCGGCTTCCGCTCCCCCAAGGCGCTGGGCGGCACACCCCTCACCCTGCACCTGTACGTGGAGGACGTCGACGCCGTCTTCGCCAAGGCCCTTGCGCACGGCGCCACCGAGCTCCGACCGGTCAAGGACGAGTTCTACGGCGACCGCACCGGGCAGTTCGAGGACCCCTTCGGCCACCGCTGGAGCGTCGCCACGCACGTGGAGGACGTGTCGTCGGAGGAGCTCCGGAGGAGGAGCGACGAGGCCATGGGGTCCATGGACACCGGCGACTGAGCGAACCCGGCGCCGGACCGACGGTCAGACGTCGAAGCGGCGCCGGGAGTCCTCGATGTCGCCGAGGTAGGTGTGCGTCCAGGCGCACAGGCCGTCGATGGTCACCCGCAGGGCGAGGCCCGGCGCGGTGAGGGAGTACTCGACCCGCGGCGGGACGATGGCGTACACCTTCCGCGCGACCAGCCCGTTCCGTTCCAGCATGCGCAGGTTCTGGGTGAGCATCTTGTGGCTGATGCCCTGGACGCCGTCCCGCAGCTCACCGAAGCGCAGGGTGCTCTCGCCGAGGCACTCGATGATGAGGAGAGCCCACTTGTTGGCGACGTCGGAGAAGATCTCCCGCGCCAGCGAGTCCGCGCGGGTCACGTCCGCGTCCTCCGGCAGGCCCTTGAACTGCTTGGTCACCATCGGGTTCCCCAGTCACTGAAAAGTGCGTTCTTCCGTACGAGGGTTCACTCTCCTACGGTGCCTGAGTAACCACAAGAGACCACGGACGCCCCGCGGTTCGCCGTGAACCCGGCCGGGGCGCTCGTGGAGGAGAGGCGAGACAGCATGGCCATCACCCTGGTGAACCCCACCGGACTGCCCGAGATCCCCCTCTACCGGCAGGTCGCGGTGGCGACGGGCTCGAAGCTCGTCTTCCTCGCGGGGCAGGTCGCCTGGACGCCCGACGGGGTCACCGTGGGCAAGGACGACCTGGCCGCCCAGATCGAGCAGTGCTACGTCAATGTCGCCACCGCCCTGGAGGAGGTCGGCGCGACCTTCCGGGACGTGGCGAAGGTGACCGTCTACGTCGTCGACTGGACGCCCGACAAGATGCCGCTGCTCGTGGACGGTCTGGCCCGGGCGTCGGCCAGGCTGGGGTTCACCCCGGTGCCGCCGGCGACGATGATCGGCGTCGCGGCCCTGGACGTACCCGAGCACCTGGTCGAGGTGGAGGCGACGGCGGTCGTCGACTGACGGGGGGGGGCCGGCCGCGAGGAGGCTCCGGGACCCACCGCGCGTGCGCTTCCGGCCAGTTGACTCCGCCCGCACAGGCCTGGTGCCTGGACACCGACGGCAACGTGACTTAGGTTAGCCTTACCTTAGCCACATCGGGTCTCGTCGACCGCGCCGGTGGCGTCCCGATGCCCACCGTCCCCGCGAGGAGTCCCCTTGAGCGCCGCCACCGACACCGCACCGTCCGAGCAGGCCGCGGCCGAGCGAGTCCGCTCCGTGCTGGCCCAGGCGGTCTCGCTCTCCCTCACCACGGACGGGCAGTGTTACGACCTCATCGGCATGCACTCCGTCGGCCGGAACGGCCGGATCACCCTCGCCGCCCAGGCCGACAGCCCGCTGACCGCCCAGGTCGCCGCCGCGCCGCACGACAGCCTCGCCGTGCTGCTGGAGTTCACCGACATCGCGCCGACCGCGCTGCGCGACCGGGTGCGCGCCCGGGTGACGATCTCGGGCTGGCTGACCCCGGTCGACCCCTCGGCCGAGGGCGACGACAGCGACGCGGAGGGGGGCGGCGAAGCCCTCCGTCTCGACCTGGCGCGCGTCACGTTGCGGACCGCGGCCGGCACCCATGAGGTGAGCCTCGACGCGTTCGCCCTCGCCCAGCCCGACCCGCTCGCCGCCGAAGAGGCCGCGATGCTCACGCATCTCGCCCACGCCCACGCGGACATGGTGGCCGATCTCGTCGTCCTCGCCGGATCACGGCTGCCGTACGGGGTGGTCCGGGCCGTGCCGCTCGCCGTCGACCGGCACGGCATCACCCTGCGCTGCGAGTACCGCGAGGGCCACTGCGACCTGCGGATCCCGTTCCCCGTCGAGGCGCGGGACGCGGCCGAGGCCGGCGAGCAGGTGCGACTGCTCCTGACGACTCCGTCCTGCGCCCACCACCACCGGCACCCCTCTCCGCGCCCCTGACGGCCGGCCGTCGCCGACCGCCCGGGCAACTCCTCGCGCCGAACGAGGGGTTGATCCAGGCCCGGACGCCCATACGATCTCTACTTAGGTTAGGCTAAGCTAAATCACACGTCAGAGGTGGTGGCGCGGACCCACGCACGCCGCCCGGGGGGAGGAACCACCATGGGCCTGCCGACCGTCGGCCCCTACTCCCTGCCCGACCGCTCCACCCTTCCCGGGTCCTGCGTCTCCTGGTCCATCGACCCCGCGCGTGCCGCGCTGCTGGTCCTCGACATGCAGAACCATTTCGTCCAGGCCTTCCCGGCCGGACAGAGCCCGGTGGTGGAACTCGTCGACAACATCGCGGCCCTGCGCGAACTCGCCGGAACCCTCGGGATGCCCGTCGTCTTCAGCGCCGAGCCTGCCGCCCAGATGCCGGGCCAGCGCGGGCTGGTCGCCGACGTCTGGGGTCCCGGCATAGGCGACGAGCCCGACGCGGCCGCGATCATCACGGCGCTCACGCCGCGCACCGGCGAGCACCTGCTCGCCAACGTGCGCCACAACGCCTTCCTCCGCAGCCATCTCGGACGGCTGCTGCGGTCCGAGGGCCGCGACCAGCTGATCATCTGCGGGGTCCACGCCCACCTCGGTGTCCTGCTGACGGCGGCCGACGCCTTCATGAACGACATCCAGCCCTTCGTCGTCGCGGACGCCGTGGCGGACTTCTCGCCCGAGGAGCACGCGATGGCGTTGCGGTGGGCCGCCCGCAGCGGAGTGGTGTGCACGACCGAAACCATGTTGCGCGACCTTCTGCTCAACAGGGTGCAACCTGCCGTTCGCCGGGACGCGTGACCGAGTCCCCCTGACGGCGACCTGCGGCGCCGATCCTGTGACCGCAGCCCCCCCACGGACAGGGAGAAACGAAGAAGATGACCGTACGGGTCGCGGTGGCCGGTGCCAGCGGCTACGCCGGCGGGGAGATCCTCCGCCTGCTGGATTCGCATCCCGGCGTGGAGATCGGCGCGCTGACCGCGCACAGCAGGGCGGGCCGCCCGCTCGGGTCCGTTCAGCCGCAGCTGCCCGGGCTCGCCGACCGGGTCCTGACGGAGACCTCGGCGGAATCCCTGCGCGGCCACGACGTGGTCTTCCTCGCCCTGCCGCACGGGCAGTCGGCCGCTCTCGCGGGGCAGCTGCCCGCCGACACGGTGGTCGTGGACTGCGGGGCGGACTTCCGGCTCCGCGACGCGGCGGCCTGGCAGCGGTTCTACGGTTCCGGGCATGCCGGGACCTGGCCGTACGGACTCCCCGAACTTCCGGGAACCCGCGCGGAGTTGAAGGGCGCCACCCGGATCGCGGTGCCCGGCTGCTACCCCACGGCGGTGACGCTGGCGCTGTTCCCCGCCTACGTGGCCCGCCTGGTGGAACCGGAGGCCGTGATCGTCGCGGCCAGCGGCACGTCGGGCGCCGGGCGGGCGCTCAAGCCGCACCTGCTCGGCGCCGAGGTGATGGGCTCCATGAGTCCGTACGGCGTCGGCGGCGGCCACCGGCACACCCCCGAACTGACGCAGAACCTCTCCCTGATGGCGGGCGAGCACGTGACGGTCTCCTTCACGCCGACGCTCGCCCCCATGCCCCGGGGCATCCTCGCCACCTGCTCGGCCCGGCTGCGCCCGGACGCGGCGGCCGCCGGCGAGGCCGCGGTGCGGTCCGTGTACGAGGCCGCCTTCGCCGACGAGCCGTTCGTCCGGTTCCTGCCGCCCGGGCAGTGGCCGACGACCGCCGCCGTCCTCGGCTCCAACACGGTCCAGGTGCAGCTCGCCGTGGACCCGGACGCCGGCCGGCTGATCTGTGTGAGCGCCATCGACAACCTCGTGAAGGGCACCGCGGGTGGCGCGGTGCAGTGCATGAACCTCGCCCTCGGCCTGCCGGAACGGCAGGGCCTGCCCACGAACGGAGTGGCACCGTGAGCGACGCACGCGCAGCCGCCGGCCCGCAGTCGACGACGAAGCCCGCACCGCTGAGCCGCGCGGGCGGAGAAGCCAAGGGAGAAGCACAGTGAGTGTGACCGCTGCCCGCGGGTTCCTCGCCAGCGGTGTCGCCGCCGGCATCAAGGAATCCGGCGATCGTGACCTCGCCCTGGTGGTGAACCGGGGACCGTCACGCGCGGCCGCCGGCGTCTTCACCGCCAACCGCGTGCAGGCGGCGCCCGTGCGCTGGTCCCGGCGCGCCCTCGCCGACGGCCGCCTCACCGCGGTCGTCCTCAACTCCGGTGGCGCCAACGCCTGTACGGGACAGGCCGGCGCGGTCGACGCGCTGCTCATGGCCGAGCGCACCGCGGCGGCCCTGGACGCCGAACCGCACGAGATCGCGGTGTGCTCCACCGGCCTCATCGGCGTCATGCTGCCCATGGAGCGGGTCACGGCCGGCATCGACGCCGCCGCGGAGCGGCTGACCGACGACGGCGGGGAGGACGCGGCCCGCGCCATCAAGACGACGGACTCCGTGCACAAGACCTCCGTCGTGACGAGGGACGGCTGGACGGTCGGTGGCATGGCCAAGGGCGCGGGCATGCTCGCTCCCGGTCTCGCCACCATGCTCGTCGTCCTCACCACCGACGCGGACGTGGAGAGCGAGGACCTCGACGCGGCCCTGCGCCGGTCCACCGAGGTCACCTTCGACCGGGTCGACTCCGACGGCTGCATGTCCACCAACGACACCGTCCTCCTCCTCGCCTCCGGCGCCTCCGGCATCACCCCGGAGCGGACCGCGTTCGCCGAGGCCGTGACGGCCGTCTGCGACGACCTCGCCCGCCAGCTCATCGGCGACGCCGAAGGCGCCAGCAAGGACATCCGTATCGAGGTGATCAACGCCGCGACCGAGGACGACGCCGTCGAGGTGGGCCGCTCCATCGCCCGCAACAACCTGCTCAAGTGCGCGCTGCACGGCGAGGACCCGAACTGGGGCCGGGTGCTCTCCGCGATCGGTACGACGTCGGCGGCCTTCGATCCGGACCGGCTCGACGTGGCGATCAACGGCGTCTGGGTGTGCCGGAATGGCGCGGCCGGCGAGTCCAGGGACAAGGTCGACCTGTCGGAGCGCGGAATCACGATCACGGTGGATCTGCGCGCGGGCGACGCCTCGGCCGTGATCTGGACCAACGACCTCACCGCCGAGTACGTCCACGAGAACAGTGCGTACAGCTCATGAGGGGCCAGGGGACCACAGGAATGGGAACGCTCGCTCCCGGCGGGCCGGACGAGGCGACGGCGACGGCTGCCGCACCGGCGCCGGTGCTGGTGCCCGCACCGGCGACCGCACCGGCTGCCGGGCTGACCGCCGGTCTGACCGCCGCCGACCTGCCGTGGCTGGAGGAGCTCCAGGGCCGCACGGTGGTCGTCAAGTTCGGCGGCAACGCCATGGTGGACCCCGCGCTGCACCGGACGTTCGCCCAGGACGTCGTGGAGTTGTGGCACGCGGGAGTGCGCCCGGTCGTGGTGCACGGCGGCGGGCCGCAGATCAGCGCGATGCTCGACCGGCTCGACCTGGAGGTCCGCTTCGAGGCGGGGCTGCGCGTCACCACGCCCGAGACGATGGACGTGGTCCGCATGGTGCTGACGGGCCAGGTCCAGCGGGAGCTGGTCGGCGCCCTCAACGCCCACGGACCCTTCGCGGTCGGCCTGTCGGGCGAGGACGCGCACACCATGACGGCCGTGCGCCGCCCGGCCTTCGTGGACGGAAGGCCGGTGGACATCGGGCTGGTCGGCGAGGTCGTGGCCGTGGAGCCCGGCACCGTACGGACGCTGCTGGACCAGGGCCGTATCCCGGTGGTCTCACCCGTGGCGCGGGGTGAGGACGGGGAGGTCTACAACGTCAACGCCGACCTCGCGGCGTCGGCGCTCGCGGTGGCGCTGGGCGCGGAACGTCTGGTGGTGCTGACCGACGTCGAGGGGCTGTACGCGGACTGGCCGCACAGCACCGAGGTGATCGACCGGCTGTCGGCCTCGGAGCTGGACACGCTGCTGCCGGGGCTCGCGAGCGGCATGCTCCCGAAGATGGAGGGCTGTCTGCGCGCGGTACGCGGAGGTGTCCGGCGGGCGCACGTCCTGGACGGGCGGGTGCCGCACGCCCTGCTGCGGGGCGTCTTCGCCGAGAAGGGCCCCGGTACGACGGTCGTACCGGACGAGGGACAGCGAACCGCGGAGGACCGCACGTGACCGCCGACACCGACGCCGCCGCCGTCGACGACACCGGCACGACCGCACCGCTCACGCGCCGCTGGAGCGCGGTCATGATGGACACGTACGGCACTCCCCCGCTGGCGTTGGTCCGGGGCGAGGGCAGCACGGTCTGGGACGAGTCGGGCCGTGCGTACACCGACTTCACGGGCGGGATCGCGGTCAACACCCTGGGCCACGCCCACCCGGCCGTCGTCTCGGCGGTGCGGCACCAGATCGGCCGGCTGGGGCACGTCTCGAACCTGTTCGTGTCCGGGCCCCCCGTCGAGCTGGCCGAACGGCTGCTCGGCCTGCTGGGCCGCGAGCGGGGCCGCGTCTTCTTCGCGAACTCCGGTACGGAGGCGGTCGAGGCCGCCTTCAAGATCGCCCGCAGGACGGGCCGTCCGCACGTCGTCGCGGCGAGCGGCGGCTTCCACGGCCGTACCCTCGGGGCGCTCGCGCTCACCGGGCAGCCGGCGAAGCGCGAGCCGTTCCTGCCGCTGCCCGGAGACGTCACGCACGTGCCGTACGGAGACGTCGCGGCGCTGCGCGCGGCGGTGACCGAACGGACGGCGGCCGTCGTGCTCGAACCGATCCAGGGCGAGGCGGGGGTCGTTCCGGCCCCGACGGGGTATCTGCGGGCCGCCCGGGAGATCACCAGGTCGGCGGGGAGCCTGCTCGTCCTCGACGAGGTGCAGACCGGGATCGGCCGCACCGGCCACTGGTTCGCGCACCAGGCGGCCGAGGGCGTGGACCCGGACGTGATCACGTTGGCCAAGGGGCTCGGTGGCGGGCTGCCGATCGGCGCCACGGTGGCGTTCGGCGAGGCGGCCGAGCTGCTCGAACCCGGCCACCACGGCTCCACGTTCGGCGGCAACCCGGTCGCGTGCGCGGCCGGTCTCACCGTCCTGCGGACCATCGAGGAGGAGGGGCTGCTCGACCACGTCCTCCGGGTCGGTGCGCGCCTGCGCCACGGCATCGAGGGCCTCGCGCACCCGCGGGTCGCCGAGGTGCGGGGCGCGGGTCTCCTGCTGGGCGTCGTCCTCACGGAACCGGTGGCCCCCGCCGTCCAGCGGGCCGCCCAGGACGCGGGCTTCCTCGTCAACGCGGCGGGCCCTGCCACCGTACGGCTGGCTCCCGCCCTGACGGTGACGGAGCATCAGGCCGATCAGCTGGTCAAGGCCCTCCCGGAGGTCCTCGACCGCTGAGCGGAGGTACGCGCGCGCACCCCACGCGCAAGGGCGGGCCCGGAGCCGTGTCGGCTTCCGGGCCCGCCCTTTCGCGCTGCCGCGGCACGCGCCTCGGCGGCGGTACTCCGGGGGCGCCGGGAAGCGGGCCAGGGCACCCCCTAGAGGGCGCGGGCCAGGACGCGGGCGTTGCGGCGCGGGTCGAGGGACCGGGCCCAGGCCGACGGGGCCAGGCTCACGTGGGTGGGGGCGAAGCCGTGGCGGAGGAAGAGGTGGCCGCCGCCGGTCGTGGCCGTGAAGAGCGTCCGCAGGGAGCGGGACCGGGCTTTCGTCAGCGCGGCGCGCAGCAGCCGGGCTCCCGTGCCGCAGCCCTGCCGGTGGCCGGCCACGCAGAAGTTGTAGAGGACGCCCGCGGCGGCGTGCGCGCGGAGCCCGAGGCAGCCGTCGAGGGCCCCTCCCTCGGGGGACTCCGCGACGAGGAAGTCGGCGGCCTGCTCTGCGTAGAGGGAGAGCGGTCGCTCGCGGAGCGCTCCCGAGCGTACGAACGGCCGGGAGAGATCGGCGAGCGCGGCGGCGTCCTCGGGGCGTGCGGTCCGGACACGGAACCCGCCGCCGGCCGCGCCGGAGGAACCGGCTGCGGAGGCACCGGCTTCGGAGAGATCGGCTGCGGAGGGATCGGCTGCGGAGGAACCGGTTCCGAAGTGATCGGGGCCGGTGAAGCCGGGGGGATCCAGGGCGGGGAGGCCGGGGAGGGCGAGTCCGGAGATGTCGCGGCCGGAGAGGGCGAGTCCGGAGATGTCGCGCTCGGGGACGTCGAGTTCGCTCGGCGACAGCGTGGCCTGGGGGCGCGGCGGGGCCGTGGTCAAGGCTTTCCTTCCTCGGTCCGCCGTGCGCGGGGGGGGCGATCGGGTCGCCGCGCGCACCGGCGGATCAGTCGAAGTAAGGGTAGCCTTACTTGATGGCACGGCCAAGTCGGCCCGCCCGCTCAGCAGGGCCGCCCCGGATAGTCGTCGCTCTCCGGCACCCCCGCCTCGCGCATCCGGTGGAGGACCTCCGCGAGGGCGGCGTCCTCCACGTCGGCAGGGATGTTGAACTCCCGGTCGAACACGATGTCCTCGCCCTCGGCCGCGTGCCAGATCACCCAGCGGGACACGTCGCCCTCGGGCACCTGCCAGAGCGCGGAGTGGCGCTCCACGGGGTCCGTCGGCCCGTTCACAGCTTCTTGCCGTCCGTCGCCTCGCGGCCGTCGACGAAGGTCGCCACGACCTCGATGTCGCCGATCCTGGACGTGTCCACGCGGTGCGGGTCGTCGCCGAGGACGACGAAGTCGGCGCGCTTGCCGGGGCTGAGGCTGCCGGCGGTGTCGTCCCAGTGGCAGGCGTACGCGCCGGCGACCGTGTACGCGCGCAGCGCCTCGTCGACGGTGATCGCCTCGTCGGGGCCGATGAGCTGCCCCGACAGGGATGCCCGCTCGACCATGAACTGGACGGCCCGCAGCGGCGACCCGTCGGTGACGGGCCGGTCGGAGCTGCCGACGAGCGTGACGCCGTGGTCGAGGAAGCCACGGCCGCGATACATCCACGGCGCCCGTTCGGTGCCCATGACGGTCGCGTAGTCGTCGCCGAAGTACCGCAGGAAGTTGGGCTGGACGACCGCGCTGAGACCGAGCCGTGCGAAGCGGGGGAGTTGGTCGGGCCGGATGAGCCCGGCGTGCTCGACGCGGTGCCGGGCGTCCGTGCGCGGCCGCAGCTCCTGCGCCCGTTCCAGGGCGTCGAGCGCGAGGTCCGCGGCCCGGTCGCCGATCGCGTGGACGGCGAGCTGCCACCCGCCGAGGTGGCCGTCGACGATGAGGGAGGTGAGGTGGTCGGGGTCGGCCTGGAGCTGGCCGGTGTGGTCCGAGCCCTCGTACGGGGTGGTGAGCGCGGCCGTGCGGGCCATCATGCCGCCGTCGGTGTAGATCTTCAGCGCGCCGACGGACAGCCAGTCGTCCCCGAACCCCGTCCGTAGGCCCAGGTCGAGCCCGCGCGGTATGCCGTCCCGTTCGTGCGCGCCGACGTTCCGGAGGGTGTCGGCGCCCGGCATCAGCTGGACCCGCAGGGGCAGCCGGCCCTGGTCGCGCAGGAGTTGGTAGGCGCCGAGCTCGACGGGACTGTGTCCCAGCAGGCCCCCGCCGATGCCGGCCTCGGCCACGGCCGTGATGCCCTCGGTGAGGCACTCGCGGGCCGCGTGCTCGACGGCGTCGGCCAACTCCTCCTGCGCGTACGGCAGCCGCAGGCGCCGCACGGCGCCCATCGCACCCTCCACGAGGAGGCCGTCCTCGTGCGGGACGTCGACCGGGAGCAGGTCGAGCACGGCGCTGTTGACCACGCAGGCGTGGCCGGACTGGTGCATCAGGAAGACCCGGCGGCCCTGGGAGACGCGGTCGAGTTCGGCGGCCGTCAGGTGCCGCCCGAGGGCCCGCTGGTCGTAGCCGCCGACGCTCACCCACGTGCCGGGGGCGGCCTTGCGGGAGCAGGCCTCCGCCACGACGGCGAGGACGTCCTCGCCGCGGGCGAGGCCGGCGATGCTCGGGGAGTTCGCCTCGAGGCCGGTCCACGCCAGGTGGACGTGACTGTCGATGAACCCCGGCAGGACGGTGGCGCCCTGGAGGTCGATCACCTCGCGGGCGGGCAGGGAGGTCACGGCCTCGTCGAGGCCGACGATCCTCCCCCGCCAGATGCCCAGGTCGTGGGCGACCGGGTGGTCCGGGTCCAGGGTGAGGATCCGGGCGTTCGTCAGCCTCGTGCAGAGCATCATGGGCGGTCCGTCTCCTAGGAGGTCTCGGCGAGCACGGAGGCGTCGGCGTCCTTCGTGTCCCTGGCGCTGTCGCCCGCGCCGGTTCCGCCGGCGTCGTCGGCCTCCGGGGCGAACCTGCGGGGCGCCGCCGGGATCATCATCGGCGTGCCGGTCTCCGGGTCCTCGATGATCCGGCAGGGCAGCCCGAAGACGTCCTCGACGAGGTCGGCGGTCATGACCGAGGCCGGGTCGCCCTCGGCGGCGATGGTGCCGCCGGGACGCATCACGATGAGGTGGGTGGCGTACCGGCAGGCCTGGTTGAGGTCGTGCAGGACCGCCACGACGGTGTGGCCCTTGCGGGCGTGCAGCTCGGCGCAGAGGTCGAGGACCTCGACCTGGTGGGCGATGTCGAGGAAGGTGGTCGGCTCGTCCAGCAGCAGGATGGAGGTCTGCTGGGCGAGGACCATGGAGAGCCAGACCCGCTGCCGCTGACCGCCGGAGAGGTCGTCCACCGGACGGTCGGCCAGCTCGAGCACCCCGGTCTGACGCATCGCCTCGACCACGGCCGTCTCGTCCTCGGCGGACCACTGCTTCAGCAGGCGCTGGTGCGGGTACCGGCCGCGCGCCACGAGGTCGCCGACGGTGATGCCGCCGGGCGCGCTGGAGGACTGCGGAAGCAGCCCGAGCCGGCGGGCGACCTCGCGCGAGCGGTACGTGGCGATGGCGGCGCCGTCGAGATAGACCTGCCCGGCCCTGGGCTTGAGCATCCGGGCGAGCGCCGTCAGCAGCGTCGACTTGCCGCAGGCGTTCGGTCCGATGATGACCGTGAAGGAGTGGTCGGGGATGTCGACACTCAGCTCCGTGGCGACGGTCCGCTGGTCGTAGGAGAGCGTGAGGTCCTCGGCGCGCAGCCGGGGGCCCGGGGAGTTCGTTCCAGTCATGCTCGGCTCTTTCGCGACTCGGTGATCAGCAGCCAGATGAGGTAGACGCCGCCGACGGCGCCGGTCGCCGTGCCCACGGGCAGCAGCGCGGGGGCGAACACCCGCTGCACGACGAGGTCGCTCACAGCGAGCAGGACGGCGCCCATGAGCGCGGCCGGCAGCAGCGCGGGTCCGGAGGAGCGGGTGAGTCTGCGGACCACCTGCGGCGCGGCCAGGGCGATGAACGCGATGGGTCCGGTGACGGCGGTGGCGAAGGCGGCGAGGGCGACGCTGATGACGAAGAGGATCGTGCGGGTCCGCGTCACGTGGACGCCGAGGGCCGTCGCCGTGGCGTCGCCCATCTCGACCATGGCGAGCCGGCGGGAGAGCAGGAGGGCCGGCGGCAGCAGGACGGCGAGGGCGAGCCCGATGGCGTTGGCGTGCATCCAGAGCCGGTTGCCGAGGCTGCCGATCAGCCACGCCTGCGCCTCCTGGGCCTCCTGGAAGGTCGCCCGGGTGATCAGGTACGAGTTGACGGCGAGCAGCAGGGCGCTGACGCCGATGCCGATGACGACCAGCCGGAACCCCTGCAAGCCCCGGCCGATCAGCAGGAGATGGACGACGAGGGCGGTGGCGAGCCCGCCGATCAGGGCGCCGATCGCGATCTGGGTCATGCTGCCGTGCAGCACGATGATGACGACGAGCGCGCCCACGGCCGAGCCGTTGGTGAAGCCGATGATGTCGGGGCTGCCGAGGGAGTTGCGGGTGAGGCTCTGCAGGATCGCGCCGCTCACGCCGAGGGCCGCGCCGACGAAGACCGCGGTCAGGATGCGCGGCATCCTCAGGGTGTTGACGACGAAGTCGGCGGCCCCGGAGCCGTTGCCGGTCAGGGCGCCGACGACCTCGCCGACGGTGAGCGGGAAGTCTCCGGTGGTCAGCGTGACGGCCATGACGACGACGAGCGCGACGAGCAGCAGGACGGTCACGGCGACCGTACGCCCCTGGAGGCGCAGCGAGAGGCCGCCCGCTCCGACGCGGACGACCCGGCCGCTGATCACACGGGGGGCGGGCGGGGCCTGGAGGGTGGAGCCCTTCGACTCCCGTACGGCGCTCACAGCATGACCAGCTTTCGACGGCGGCACAGCGCGATGAACAGGGGCGCGCCGATGAAGGCGGTGACGATGCCGACCTGCACCTCGCCGGGGGCGCCGAGGACCCGGCCCAGCACGTCCGAGCCGATGAGGAGGACCGGGGCGAGCAGTGCCGAGTACGCGAACACCCAGCGCTGGTCGGCGCCCGCGAGGAACCGGGCGACGTGCGGAACGGCCAGTCCGACGAAGCCGATCGGCCCGGCGGCGGCGGTGGCCGCCCCGCACAGCAGCATCACGGCGACGGCCGCGAGCACGCGGGTCCGGCCGACGTGCACGCCGAGGGCGCGTCCCATCTGGTCGCCCATGGCCAGGGCGTTGAGGGAGGGGGCCAGCAGGAAGGCGACGAGCAGGCCGACGACGACGAACGGCAGCATCAGCAGCACGATGTCGTAGTACCGGCCGGACAGGGAGCCCACGGTCCAGAACCGGAACTGGTCGAACGCCTCCGGGTCGAAGAGCAGCACGGCCCAGTTGAAGGCGTAGAGCACGGCGGTCACCGCCGCTCCCGCGACCACGAGCCGGTCCGGGGTGGCCATCTTCCGCCCGGAGGAGCCGAGGACGTAGACGCCGATCGACGCGGCGGCGGCGCCCGCGAGGGCGAACCAGACGTAGCCGAGCGGCGCGGCGACGCCGAGGAACGCGATGGCCACGACGACGCCCGCCGAGGCGCCCAGGTTCACTCCGAGCAGGCCCGGGTCGGCGAGCGGGTTCCGGGTCAGGGCCTGCATCAGGGCGCCGGAGAGGCCGAGGGCCATACCCACGAGGAGACCGAGGACGGTCCGGGGGATCCGGTAGTCGTGGACGATGATCGAGGCTTCCGAGCCGTCGGGCGCCCACAGGAGGTGCCAGATCGAGGTGAACGGAATGCCTCGCGTACCGACCCAGACGCTGACCAGCGAGACGAGGAGGAGGGCGCCGAGGGTGAGGACGAGGCCGAGGCCGCGCAGGGCCACCGCGGCCCGTCGGGCCGCGGGCGCGACGCCACCGGCGGGCTCGGTCTCGGTTCCGGGCGCCGCCCGGGTTTCGACGGACAACGACCACTCCCCTGGCGGCGGACTCGAGCGCCCCGCGAGCCGCGCGAAGCGTTGAACATGGGCGTGTGGCACGCGAGATGGCACACCCCGGAATGAAACTTAGGTGAGCCTAACCGTACAGTCGGGACCGGGTCAACGCGAGGGCGCGTCCCCGCTGGTCCCACACGCTGCGAAGATGACCTCCGAGGCCCCACGCACCCTTGGCACCAGCCATGTTTAAGGTAGCCTTACCTAACTACCCAGCCCCTTTTCTGTGGAGGATCCGCATGCCCGCTGGAGGACCAACGGGGGGCTCCGTCCTCCGCAGAGCACTCGCCGATCAGCGCCGCCGTGTCGCCACGGCCTCGTTCCTCGGTATGGCGCACCAGGCGTGCGAGGCCCTCGTCCCGGTCGTCATCGGTCTGGTCATCGACCAGGCGGTGGCGACCGGCGCTTCGGGCGCCCTGCTGCGCTGGCTCCTGGTACTCGCCGGTCTCTTCCTCATCCTGTCGACCTGCTACCGCAACTCCGCGCGGCTCGCCGAGGGCGCGGGCGAGGCGGCCGCGCACCGGATCCGACAGGACCTCGCCGCCCGGGTCCTCGACCCGCGGGGCGGCGCCGACACCGGCCGGCTGCCCGGCGCCCTGACCGCCGTCGCCACCGGTGACGCCCGGCGCGTCGGTTCGGTCGCCTCCGCCATGCCGTACACGCTCTCCGCGATCGCCGGTCTGGCGGTCAGCGCCGTGGCGCTGCTGCGGATCTCCGTACCGCTCGGCCTGCTGGTCCTGCTCGGTGTCCCGCCGCTGCTGTGGCTCGGCCATGTCATCAGCCGGCCGCTGGAGCGGCGCAGCGAGGCCGAGCAGGAGCACGCCGCGCACGCCTCCGGCGTCGCGGCCGACCTGGTCGGCGGGCTGCGCGTGCTGAAGGGCATCGGCGCCGAGGCGGCCGCGGTCGCCCGGTACCGGGAGACGAGCCGGAGTTCGCTGGCGGCCGCCCTGCGGGCCGCGACCAGCCGCGCCTGGCACGACGGCGCGATCCTCGCCCTGACGGGCATCTTCATCGCGGCCATCGGTCTCGTCGGCGCGCACCTCGCGATGAGCGGCAGCATCACCGTGGGTGAGCTGGTGGCGGCCGTCGGCCTCGCGCAGTACCTCCTCGGCCCGTTCCAGCTCCTCACCTACGTCAACGGCGAGTTCGCCCAGGGCCGCGCCTCGGCCGAGCGGATCGCCGAGGTCCTCGCCTCGCCTCCGGCCGTCGCGGCCGGTACGGTCGCGCTGCCCGACCGGGTCGCCGGCCGGCTGAGCCTGCGCGGGGTCACCCAGGGCGCCCTGCGCGGGGTCGACCTCGACATCGCCGCCGGCAGCCTCGTCGGGGTGGTCGCCCGCGACGCGGCCGCCGCCAACGACCTGCTGCTCTGCCTGGGCCGTGAACTCGACCCGGCCGCGGGGACCGTCGAGCTGGACGGCGTACCGCTGACCGACCTCGGCCCGGCCGACGCGCGCCGCGCGATCCTGGTCGCCCACCACGACGCGGACCTCTTCGAGGACAGTCTCCTCGCCAACGTGCGGGCCGGTGCCGACGGCGACGGTACGGACGGACCGGACGTGGGCCCGGCGCTCGCCGCCTCGGCCGCGGACGACGTCGCCCAGGCGCTGCCCGAGGGCGTGGACACCGTGCTCACCGAGCGGGGCAGGTCGCTCTCCGGCGGCCAGCGCCAGCGCGTCGCGCTCGCCCGCGCCCTGGCCGCCGACCCTCCGGTGCTCGTGGTCCACGACCCGACCACCGCCGTCGACACCGTGACCGAGGCCCGCATCGCGGCCCGCCTGCGGGACCTGCGCAAGGGCCGCACGACGGTCCTGGTCACCACGAGTCCCGCCCTGCTGGCCGGTACGGACGTCGTGATCGTCCTCGACGAGGGCCGCGTGGCCGCCGAGGGCACCCATCCGGAGCTGGTCGCCGCGCACGCGTCGTACCGCACGGCGGTGCTCGCATGACGGGCGCTCAGGACCCTCAGAACTCCCAGAACTCGCAGGGCACGCAGGACTCGCAGGGCACGCAGGGCACGCAGGACTCTCAGGACTCTCAGGACTCTCAGGACCGAGACGTGAAGGACGAAGGACGGACGATGAGCGGACCCGGCACGCCCGAACGCGAGCTTCTGCCCACCGCCACCGGCGCCCAGACCTTCGCCGTCGTCCGTGAACTCCTGCGCCACCACCGGCTCCTCGCGGTGACCGCGCTCACCGTCCTCGTCGTCGGCACCGGCATCGGGCTGCTGACCGCGCCGCTGCTCGGCCGCATCGTGGACCTGGTCGTCGACAAGAGCGGCGCGGGCGCGCTGACCGTGCCGATGCTGCTCCTGCTCGCGGTCGCCGTCGCCCGTGGCGTCGCGACCGCGATCGGCAAGTCCCTCGTGGCCCGGCTCGGCGAGACCATCCTCGCGGACCTTCGGGAACGGTTCATCGCACGGGCCCTGCGGCTGCCCCTCGAACGGGTCGAGCAGGCCGGTTCCGGTGACCTGACCTCGCGCGTCACCGGCGACGTCACGCTGATCGCGAAGGCCGTACGGCAGGCGCTCCCGGAGTTCGCCGGCGCCTTCCTCACGATCATCCTGACCCTGGTGGGCCTGACCGTCCTCGACTGGCGCTTCCTGCTCGCCGTGCTGGTGGCCGTCCCGGTCCACGTCCTCACCGTCCGCTGGTACATCCCGCGCGCCGCGAGCATCTACGCCGCGCACCGGGTGGCCACCGGCGCCCTCCAGCACCAGCTGCTCGACAGCGTCGGCGGGGTGCGCACGGTGCGGGCGTTCCGGCTGAACGGCCGGCACGCCGACCTCCTGGAGCAGCGCTCGCAGGCCGCGGTGGGTCTGGCGGCCCGCGGCATGCACCTCGTCTCGGGCTTCTTCTCCCGCCTGAACATCGCCGAGTTCATCGGTCTGACGTCGATCCTGCTCACCGGCTTCTTCCTGGTCGACGCGGGTTCGGTGAGCATCGGTACGGCGACGGCGGCGGCGCTCTACTTCCACGGCCTGTTCAACCCGATCAACGCGGCGCTCTTCCTCATCGACGACGCCCAGTCCGCCGGGGCGAGCCTCGCCCGGCTCGTCGGCGTGTCGAGCCTGCCGACGGAACGGGAGACCGACGAGTCGGCCGCCGCGCCGGTGGACGGGTCGGTCACGGTCTCCGGCCTCGGCCACGCGTACGTGGACGGCCACCCGGTCCTGACCTCGGTGGACCTGACGGTCCGGGCCGGCGAGCGGGTGGCGCTGGTCGGCGCGAGCGGCGCGGGCAAGACCACGCTCGCGAAGCTCATCGCGGGCGTCCACGACCCGGCGTCCGGGACGATCCTGCTGGGCGGTGTGGACTCCCGCGAGCTGGGCCCGGCCGGCGTCCGGCGGGCGGTCACCCTGATCAGCCAGGAGGTCCACGTCTTCGCGGGCCCGCTCTCCGAGGACCTGCGGCTGGCCCGTCCCGGGGCGAGCGACGAGGAGTTGCGCGCCGCGCTGACCCGCGTCGACGCGCTGGAGTGGGTCGACGGGCTGCCCGACGGGCTGGCCACGATCGTGGGCGAGGGCGGCCACCGCCTCACGGTGACCCAGGCCCAGCACCTGGCCCTGGCCCGGCTGGTCCTCACCGACCCGCCGATCGCGATCCTCGACGAGGCCACCGCCGACGCCGGCAGCGCGGGCGCCCGTGTCCTGGAGACGGCCGCGCTGCGCGCCCTGGAGGGCCGGACGGGCCTGATGGTGGCCCACCGCCTCCCCCAGGCGGCGACCGCGGACCGCGTCGTCGTCCTGGACCAGGGCCGTGTCGTGGAGACCGGCACGCACGACGAACTCGTCGCCGCGGGCGGCCGTTACGCCGAACTCTGGTCGGCCTGGTCCGACAGCCGCCGCGAGCCCGCGGTACCGGCGTGACCCGAGCCCCCTCGCAGCCCCGCCCCACCCCGCAGCAGGGGCGGGACGGGGCTGCGCCGTCCCTGGGTCAGCTCTCGGCGGTGGCCAGGAACTGGGTGGCGGCGAGTTCGGCGTAGAGCGGGTCGGCGGTGACGAGTTCGCGGTGGGTGCCCACGGCACGTACCCGGCCCGTGTCCATGACGACGATGCGGTCGGCCATGGTGACGGTCGAGAGCCGGTGGGCCACCACCATCACGGTCGTCGTGCGGGAGACGTCGGCGACGGTGTCGCGCAGCGCCGCCTCGTTGACGGCGTCGAGCTGGCTCGTGGCCTCGTCGAGCAGGAGCAGGCGGGGGCGGCGCAGCAGCGCGCGGGCGATCGCGACGCGCTGACGCTCACCGCCGGACAGCTTGGTGCCGCGGTGCCCGACCAGCGTGTCCATGCCCTTGGGGAGCCGCTCGACGAGACCGTCGAGCCGGGTGGTGCCCAGCACGCGGTGCAGGTCCTCCTCGCCGGCGTCCGGATGGCCGAGCAGGAGGTTGTCGCGGAGGGTTCCGGAGAGTACGGGCGCGTCCTGCTCGACGTAGCCGATCGCGGAACGGAGCAGGGATATCTCCCACGCGGCCAGGTCGCGGCCGTCGAACGTGATCCGTCCGGCGTCGGGGTCGTAGAACCGCTCGATGAGGGAGAAGACGGTGGTCTTGCCCGCCCCGGACGGGCCGACGAAGGCGGTCATGCCGCGCGGCGGTACCTCGAAGCTCACGCCGTGGTGGACGTACGGCAGATCCCGCGCGTACCGGAACCGGACGTCCTCGAAGGCCAGCGCGGCGGGTTCGGCGCCGGGTGCGGGCAGCGGCGCAGGCTCGGCCGGCGGCTCGGCGGGCAGCCGCAGGGCCTCGCGGATCCGGGCGAGGGCGGCGGCGCCGGCCTGGTACTGGGTGACCGCGCCGACGACCTGCTGGATCGGGGACATCAGGTAGAAGACGTACAGCAGGAACGCGACCAGAGTGCCGACGTCGATCGCGCCGGTGGCGACCCGGGCGCCGCCGACGGCGAGCACGGTGATGAACGCGATCTGCATCGACAGGCCGGCCGTGTTCCCGGCGAGGGCCGACCACTTGGCGGCGCGTACGCTCTGACGCCAGGACTCCTCGGCGGCGGCGTGCACGGCCCGCTCCTCGCGGGGCTCGGCGCCGGACGCCTTGATCGTGCGCAGGGCGCCGAGGACGCGTTCCAGCGAAGCGCCCATCGCTCCGACCGCGTCCTGCGCCTGCTTGCTGGCCTTGTTGATACGGGGCACGATCGCGCCGATCACCGAACCGGCGCCGAGCACCACGCCGAGCGTGACCGCCAGCAGGACGGGGTCCACCAGGCCCATCATCACCAGCGTCGCGACCAGCGTGAGCCCCCCGGTGCCGAGACCCACGAGCGAGTCCGTGGTGACCTCGCGCAGCAGGGTCGTGTCGGAGGTGACGCGGGCCATCAGGTCGCCGGGTTCGCTGCGGTCCACGGCGGCGACGCGGAGCCTCAGCAGGTACGACGACAGGGTGCGCCGCGCGCCGAGGACGACGGACTCGGCGGTGCGCCGCAGGACGTACCCGCCGAGCGCGCCGATCCCCGCGTTGGCGAGGACCAGGACCGACATCAGCAGCAGGGCGCCGGTGATGGGGCGGTCGTCGGAGAGCGCGTCGATGAGGTGTTTGGCCACCAGCGGCAACGCGAGCCCGGTGGCTCCGGTGACCAGGGACAGCAGCGCCCCGCCGAGCAGCGTCCAGCGGTGCGGCCGTACGTATCCGAGGAGCATGCGCCACGCGGGCGTGGGCGGTTCGTCGGGTGGGGTCGGTGGGACGGACTCTGCGGTGGTGGCCACGCGTTCTCCTCGTGGTGCTGTGTCGCCGGCGGCATCTCCATGCAGACGCGCCGAGGGGCGCGAGGGTTGAGGGCGCCGACCGCCCTCGCTCCTCGGTCAGTCCACGCGGCCTTCCCACGCGCGCGTGAACAGTGTGGGCAGGGGGCCGGAGGGGACGGCGGCCAGGTGGGACGTCGACCTGTGGTCCCGGGCCAGCGGCAGCAGCCCGAGCTTCGACACCTCGATCGGGAGACGCGGGGGCTTGCGCTCCTGCCAGGCGCCCGGCAGGAAGAGGGAGCGGCCCGCTCGGGGCCGGACGGCGCGCAGCACGCGTCCCGAGGCGCCCAGTTCGGCCTGCGCCTCCTTGAAGCGCGTGGCCTTCCACCCGGTCCACGCCTTGACGTTGCGGTCCGACGGGTCCGGCAGGGCGAGCAGCATCAGATGGAGCGCCGCGGCGTCCTCGCTCAGTCCGTACGTCTTCGCGCACTCCGCGACGAGGTGCGGCACGGAGCGCGCCGGGTCCTGCTCCCAGCCCTGGGGCCGCTCCCCGTCGGTGGCGAGGTGCTCCCCGAGCGCGGCGAAGTCGTCGCTCAGCAGGAGCCGCAGGTCCGCGAGGCCCGGCAGCCCGGACAGGGTGGGGAGCCACTGGGAGGGCAGTACGGAATCGAGGTACGCGTCCAGCGTGTCCAGGAGAGGATCGTCGGCCCCCTTGAGCGCGGCCGGGTCCACCCGGATGTGGCGTACGTCGTACACCGGGTCGGCCTCCTCCGTGACCGCCGGATGCGCGGCGAGCGCCTCGGTCGAAGGGGGCGGACCCATCAGGTAGTTGCTCTGGAGGGAGAAGACGGTGAGCGGTCCCGTGGCCGACGCCATCTCCTCGCGCAGGCGGGAGACGGCCGCGCCCACCACGGGGCGCAGCGGATCGCCGGCCTGGGTGCGGTAGGCGATCCAGGCGGCCGTCCTCGGGAGCGCCAGGACCTGGGGCTCACCCAGCAGGGCCGACCGGTGGGTGTCGAGACAGTGCGCCCCGGTCGCGAGGCGGCCGAGCAGCGCGGGCAGTCGCAGGTGGGGCCACCAGGCCCGGGAGTCCCGGCTGTGCACACGGTGGAGGGCACGCTCGCCCTTGGGCAGGAGGGTGTCCTTGGTGGCGGAGATCAGCAGCGCCGCGGGTACGGGCAGGGGCGCGCCCAGCTCGTGCGCCCACCACTCGGCGGCGCGGTCGACGTCGGGGCCGGTGGTCCACAGCTGTTCGGGGTCGTCGGGGAGGAGCTTGTCGTAGAGCGTCGTGACGAACCTGGGGGCGAGTGCGGACGCCAGTGCGCCGGCGGCCTCGTCCGCTTCCTGCCGCCGGATGTTCCAGGGCTCCATGTCGGCGCTGGGGTGACGGGAGAGGAAGCCGTCCTCGTCTTCGAGTTGGTGCGGCGCGCAGGGGACGTGCGCCATCAGCAGAACGGTGGCCTCCGCCACGGTGAGGCCGAGCCGCGCGGCGAAGGCCTCCGCGAGCTCGGGGCGGGCGGGCGCCGGACCACGCTCGCGGTACAGCTCGGCGAAGCGCGCGAACCAGGCGCCGGGACGGACCGGCTCCAGCACATGGGCGCGCGTGAGCTTCAGGCCCGCGGGGGCCAGTGGACCGTCTTCGGAGAAGGAGCCGTCGGGGGCGTACTCCCACAGCATCCGGTGGGACTTGCCACCGCCCAGGACGACGGAGGCGGACGTCGCCGTGCGGAAGACCTTCCCGGGGAGGGGCAGCTGGACGTCCGTACCGTCCTCGGGCGCCTCGCAGCGGCCGATCCGCCAGCGGCCCGGTTCCCCGGCGAGGAGGGGGTGGGCGGCGTACGCCCGCAGCGACCGGTCCGTCCGGCCGCCGGCCCTGGCGGAGACGGCGCTCAGGGCGAGCGGCGCGGCGCAGGCGTGCGTGTGACGGAAGCTGTTGTCACGGGGAAGGTTGTCGAACGTGGCGTCGGGCCGCGCCGGATCGCCTCCCCAGACCGTGGTGCCGTGCTCGGCGAGCCGCACCAGCCGACGGCTCATCCGGACGTCCGGATCGTCCGACTCCGCCTCGGGCGAGGGCGACTGCTCGGACGTCGGACGGTCCTCCTCCGGGGTGAAGCGCCGGACCAGCCGCTCGAGCCCGTCACGGCAGTTCGCGGCCATGACCAGGGAGCGTGCGGCCAGGCTGTGGATCGGTTCGCCCAGCTGCGGCAGTGCTTCCAGGATCGGTCCGCGATTGACCCCTCGTACGCCCTCGTCGTCGACGTGGTACGGCTCGAGCCTGGCCACCAGCTCCTCCACCTGCTCACGTGTGACGGTGTCGGGCAGTTCGGCCATCAGCAGCGGCATGACGTCCACCGCCGCGAACTCCGCGGCGGCGTCCGCGTCCTTGAGGAGCAGCTCCGTCGCCACGCCCACGTGCGCGTAGCGGCCGAGCAGCAGGATCAGCTCCTCGAAGTCGACCCCGGCGCGCAGCCTCGCCCGCTCACGGTCGGACCAGGCGCGGATCTCCTCGTGCCCGATCGGGTTGTCGAAGAGCGCGGGGATCTGCTCCCAGCCCTTGGTGGCCTGCGGCTGGTACCACCTGTTGGTCGCCTGGCTCCCGGTGGTCATCTCCAGGTCGGCCCGCACCCGCGCCCGCAGTTCGCGGGCGAAGCGCGCGTCGGCCCGCAGGTGCTCCAGCTTCGGCCGGCGGACGAGGTGGAGGTGGTACAGCTCCGAAGGGCCGAGGAGCGCCGGCGGGTCGGCGACCGGGGCGCCGTGCTCGAGGAGCAGGTCGACGAGGTCGAGAGGGGTCCTCCTGTCGGTCCGCCGGGCGAAGGTGTCGTACGAGAACTCGACGGGGACACCGTCGGCGGCCAGCCGCGGCGCGATCCTCTCGGCGATCTCGTACATGACCCGCCAGGGACCGTTCCGCTGGCTGTTCACATCGACGCACTCGGACAGCCAGGCGGCGGCCTCGCCCGCCGGCAGCCCGTCGGCCTCACCACTGAGCAGGGCCAGCGCACCGCTGCGTTCGAGCAGTTCCCGCCACAGCTTGGAGTTCTCGCTGAACCACCTGGGCCGCAGCTCCAGCACCTGACGCACCGCCTCGGGGGCGTGATCGCCGAGGAGGTCCATGGCCGAGCCCTTGAAGCAGTCGGTCCAGAACTTCTCGTCGGTCAGGGAGATGGCGCCGATCGCGCACACCTCTCCGAGCAGCGTGGCCAGTTCCCTCTCGGGTTCGAGACCGGCGGCCCGGGCGATCTTGCGTACGTCGGCGGCCAGCTGCGGGTACAGCTCCCCCGAGGCCTGGACGCGGCGGATGACCACGCGGCGGAAACCGGCGAGGTCCGCCGCGGTCGCCGCGCCCTTGACGGCCAGGTCGCGGGCCCAGGCACGGAGGACGGTGGCGGAGAGCGCCTTGCCCTCGGCGTACGCGAGGTAGCGGCCCGCCAGCCACTCCCGGTCGACCTTGCGCGCCTGCGTCCGCTCGCCCGTGCGGGCCCGCCCGAACCAGGCGGTGGCTGTCTGCCGCTCGCCCTTCCGCAGGGCCAGGTCGGCCAACTCGTCGAGGAGGGTGACCAGGAGCGCCGGAGCCGACTCCTCCAGGTCGTGCAGGATCACGTCGATGTCCCCCTTGAAGAGGAACCTCCACCCGCTCGTGCGGTCCCGCAGGGAGACGAGCTTCTGGGCGGCCAGTGCCTCCAGGCCCGGGTGCGCGGCGACGACCCGCTCGGGGAACGGCAGATCCCCGCCGGAGGGGTCCGGTATGCCCGTGGAGAAGCAGCCGTCCGGTTCCCAGTGCTCGGCGCGCATCAAGCGGTCGCGGTACGGGACGAGGTGCTCGGGAAGCACCAGGGTCAGCGTGCGGCCGTCGAACCCGGTGTACGTACGCGCCCACAGGCCGCCGTCGCCGGGATCGTCGGCGAGGTCGACGGCCTCGGACTCCAGGGCCTCCCGCCAGAGCGGATCGGCGTCGGCGAGCGCGCTCGGGACGCGCACCCCGGCCTGCGCCCACCCACGCGCCTGCCGCCGGCACAGCTCACGCTGCTCCTTCAGCCGCGTCCATGTCCTGAGCAGCAGGCCGAGGTCCGGTGTTCCGGAGAGGGGTTCGGGGACGCTCTTCAGCCTCCGCCCCCGCGGATTGCGGTAGACGACCTCCAGGTCGTCCGTCAGTTCCGCGGTGTATCCGTCGTTCTCGACACGCGTGCCCATGTGCCCGTCTCCCCCGCACTGTTGATCGACATCCCCCACGTTACGTGGCGTCACTGACATCGCCGTCCCCTGAAGGGGCCGGCGGGCCTCCCCGCCCCCATGACCGACGCCGCCCGTGGAGCGTGCTCCACGGGCGGCGTCGGTCGTGCGGTCGTGCGGTCGGGTCAGCCCTGCTGGGCGGCGGCGAGACTCGCCGGGCGCAGGTCCGTCCAGTTCTCCTCGACGTACGCGAGGCACGCCTCACGGGTGTCCTCGCCGAAGACGGCCCGCCAGCCGGCGGGGACCTCGGCGAACGAGGGCCAGATCGAGTGCTGGTTCTCGTCGTTGACCAGGACCAGGAAGGTGCCCTGCGGGTCCTCGAACGGGTTGGTGCTCATGCGTTGTCACTCCTTGTGGACATGGCGGTGAACAGCTCCGAGAGCGGCTGTTCCGGGTCGGCGGCCACGGTGCGCAGCAGCCTCTGCAGTTCGTCGGCGAGCCGCCGCGCCTTGGCGGTGCCGAACAGGTCGGTGGCGTGGATCAGGCCGCAGTGGACCGGGCCGTCGCCCTGCGGCTCGTAGAAGCTGAGGGTCAGCTGCGCCCGGGTCGAGCCGGTCGGGACGGCGTCGAGCGAGCCGATGCCGCCCTCCAACTGCTCCAGGTCCGCCTGCTCATGGTGGATCACCATGACCTGCGGGCCCTCCTCGGGCAGCCCGGTCGCCCGGACGACCTCCTCGAAGGGGACCTCCTGGCGGTCCAGGGCGCCGAGCGTGGTCTCCCGTACGCGGGCCAGCAGCTCCGCGAAGGTCGGGTCGCCGGCGGTGTCGGTGCGCAGCACGACCGTGTTGAAGAAGCAGCCCACCAGATCGGCCAGCTGGTCGTCGGTGCGTCCGGCGACCATCGTACCGAGGGGCAGGTCCGTGCCCGCGCCGTGGGCGGTGAGCAGCGCCGCCAGGGCGGAGTGCAGCACCATGAACATGCTGGTGCCGGTCGCCCGGGCCAGGTCGTCCACGGCGGCGTGCAGCTCCTCGTCCAGGACGAAGCCCACGTGGTCCGCGCCGGGCGAGGCCGAGCGGGGGCCGTCCGCCGGGAGGGCGAGCCGGGTCGGGAGGTCCTTCAGGATGTCGCGCCAGTAGCCGAGTTGGCGGCCGCCCCGGCTGTCCGGGTCGGTCAGGTCGCCGAGCGCCTCGCGGGCCCACTGGGCGTAGTCGGTGTACGTGACCGGCAGCGGCGCCCACGCGGGCTCCCGGCCGTCCCTGCGGGCCGCGTACGCCGCCGTCAGGTCGCGGAAGAGCGGGACCACCGACCATTCGTCCACCGCGAGGTAGTGCATGGTCAGCAGCAGTGCCTGCTCGCCCGAGGGGGCCCTCAGCAGGTGGGCGACGAGCGGTGCCTTGCGGTCCGGCTCCGGTGATCCGGCGGCCAGTTCGGTCAGCCGCGGCTCCAGCTCCGCGCACTCCTCCAGGGTGAGGACCGGCGCCTCGACGGGCCGGTGGCGCAGTCCGCCGTCGCGGTCGGTGAACGCGGTGCGCAGCGGCTCGTGGCGGGCCGCCACGTCGGCGAGCGCCGCGGACAGGGCGTCCGCGTCGAGGCCGCCGGGCGAGCGCAGCACGAGCGCGTGGTCGAAGCCGCCGTGCCGCCGGTGGGCGTCCCACTGCCAGCGCTGGACGGGGGCGGCCAGGTGCGGTCGCGCCAGGTCGTCGGACGGGCGCAGGGCCGGGCGGGCCGTGGAGGCCCCCTTGAGCTTGCCCTCGATGCCGGCGACGGTGAGCGCGTCGAAGACGTCGCGGATGCTCAGCTCCACGCCGAACTCGGCGCGGATACGGCCGAGGAGCCGCATCGAGGCCATGGAGTGGCCGCCGAGCGCGAAGAAGTTGTCGTGGACGCCGACCTTCTCCAGCTTGAGGATCTCGCCGAAGAGCGCGGCCAGCCGGGCCTGGGTCTCGTTGGCCGGCTGGGCGTCGCCGGTCATCGCCGCCCAGTCGGGGACGGGGAGCGCCTTGCGGTCCAGCTTGCCGTTGGGGGTCAGCGGCAGCGGTCCGTCGAGGGCGACGACGAGGGCGGGGACCATGTACTCGGGCAGCTGCCCGGCCACATGGGCGCGCAGCTCCTGCGGGTCCAGTTCCAGCGACTCGCCCGCCTCCGGGACGGCGTAGCCGATCAGGCGGACGATGTCGCCGTCGCGGTCGGGCACCACGGCGGCCTGGGCGACCGCGGGGTGTCCGGCGAGCGCGGCCTCGATCTCGCCCAGCTCGATGCGGAAGCCGCGGACCTTCACCTGGGTGTCGACGCGCCCCAGGAAGTCGAGGTTGCCGTCGGCGCGCCAGCGGGCGCGGTCACCGGTGCGGTACATCCGGCCGCCGGACGGGCCGTACGGGTCGGCGACGAAGCGCTCGGAGGTGAGCGCGTTCTTGCCGAGGTAGCCGCGGGCGAGGCCGCGCCCCGCGACGTACAACTCGCCGACGACGCCGGGCGGGACGGGCCGCAGGTGGTCGTCGAGGACGTAGCAGCGGGTGTTGGGGTCGGGCCGGCCGATGGGCACCCGGCCGGACGGCCGGCCTCCGTGCTCGCGCGAGGGCCACAGCGTGGAGTTGACCGTCGCCTCGGTGAGGCCGTAGGCGCAGATCAGGTGGGCCGTGGCGCCGAACCGCTCGAAGACGTCCGGCGGCACCGTCTCCGTACCGACCAGGACCGTCGATCCCTCGGGCAGCTCGCAGCCGGGCGGCAGGGCCGAGACGAGGGACGGCGGCAGGATCATGTGGGTGATCCGCTGCTCGGCGAGGAAGTCGGTGAGCGCCGGGCCGGCGACCCGTGCCTCGTCGGTGATGAGGACGAGCCGGCCGCCGTGGCAGAGGGCCATGGACAGTTCGAAGGCGAAGACGTCGAAGCCGATCGAGGCGAACTGCAGGACGTGGCTGTCGGGTTCCAGGCCCATCCGGTCGACCGCGGTGGCGACCAGGCTGGCGATG
Source organism: Streptomyces sp. NPDC090127 (assembly GCF_044746945.1). Taxonomy (NCBI): domain Bacteria; kingdom Bacillati; phylum Actinomycetota; class Actinomycetes; order Kitasatosporales; family Streptomycetaceae; genus Streptomyces; species Streptomyces sp. NPDC090127. Next base: position 603,357 of record NZ_JBIVDE010000003.1, read on the forward strand.
CCCTCGTGCGGGACGACGACGCCCTTGGGGCGGCCGGTCGAGCCGGAGGTGTAGATGACGTACGCGGCCTGGTCGAGCAGGACCGGCGCGGTCTCGACCGCCGTCCGCGGCAGGCCGGCCAGCTCGGCGGCGACCGTCGGCTCGTCGAGCAGCACCACGGGGACGCCGGTGACCTGCGGGATCTTGCCCGCGACCGGCTCGGTGCCGACCACGAGCGCGGCGCGTGAGTCCTCGATCATGTAGGTGAGCCGGTCGGCCGGGTGGACCAGGTCGAGCGGCAGGAACGCGGCGCCCAGCTTCAGCGTGGCGAGCACCGTGGCGACCATGTCGGCCGAGCGGGGCACGGCCACGCCGACCACGCTCTCGGCGCCGGCCCCGCGGGCGGCGAGGAGGTGCGCGAGGCGGTTGGCGCGGGCGTCGAGCTCCGCGTACGAGACGCTCCGGCCGCGGTCCACGACGGCGACCGCGTCGGGGTGCTCGGCGAGCCGGGCCGCGAACAGGGCCGGGAACGTCTCCTCGTCGACCTGTCGGGGGGAGCCGTTGAAGCCCTCCAGGACCAGGTGCCGTTCGTCGTCGGCCAGGATCTCGGCGCGCGAGACGGGCTGCTCGGGTGCGGCGACGAGGGCCGCGACGAGCGCCCGGAGGCGGTCGCCGAGGCGCTCGGCGGTGACGTGGTCGAACAGCTCGGTGGCGAACTCCAGGCGGCAGCCGAGGGCGCCGGTGGAGCCGTCGGCCGGGGTGTGCTCGGTGAAGCTGAACACCAGGTCGAACTTGGCGGAGCGGATGCGGAACGGCACGTAGTCGGCGCTGAGGCCGGACAGTTCGAGGCCGTCGCCGGTGCGGGCGTGGTAGCCGACCATCACCTGGAACAGCGGGTTCCGGGAGAGCGAGCGGGTCGGGTTGAGCTTCTCCACGACCGACTCGAACGGCACGTCGGCGTGGGAGAACGCGGCGAGGTCGGTCTCCCTGACCCGGCCGAGCAGCTCGGTGAAGGACGGGTCGCCGCTCAGGTCGGTGCGCAGCACGAGGGTGTTGACGAAGAAGCCGACCAGGTCGTCGAGGGCCTCGTCGCCGCGCCCCGCGATGGGCGAGCCGAGCGGGATGTCCGTACCGGCGCCCATGCGGTGCAGCAGGGCCGCCACGGCCGCGTGGACGACCATGAACATGCTGGCGCCGGTCTCGCGGGCGAGCCGCTTCAGCCCCTCGTGGACGTCGGCGTCGAAGGCGATGTCCAGTTCGGCGCCGGTGAACGCCGGGCGGGCGGGCCGGGGCCGGTCCGTGGGCAGTTCCAGCTCCTCGGGGGCGCCGTCCAGGGTCGTACGCCAGTACTCCAGCTGGCGGGCGGCCAGGCTGTCGGCGTCCGCCTGGTCGCCGAGCAGACGCTGCTGCCAGAGCGCGTAGTCCGCGTACTGGACGGGCAGCGGCTCCCAGGTCGGGGCCGTGCCGGCGGTGCGGGCCGCGTAGGCGGCGGCCAGGTCCCGCAGGAACGGCCGGTCCGACCACTCGTCGGTGGTGATGTGGTGGAGCAGCAGGACGACGACGTGGTCCTCGGGGGCCAGCTGCACGACCGTGGCGCGCAGCGGCAGTTCGGCGGCGAGGTCGAAGGGCCGGTTGACGGTCGCCTCGACGAGGGCGGGTACCTGGTCCTCCGTGGCGGTCAGCCGCTCGACGACGGGGGTGGCCTCGTGGGCGGGGAGCACCCGCTGGAGGGCCTGGCCGTCGCGCTCCACGAAGACCGTGCGCAGGGCTTCGTGGCGGGCGGTGACGTCCGCGAGCGCCGCGCCCCAGGCGTCGACGTCGAGGCTCCCGCGCAGCCGCATGACCAGCGGGAAGTTGTACGCGGCCGAGGTGCACTCGATCTGCTGGATCACCCAGAGCCGCTGCTGGGCGTGGGAGAGCGGGAGCTCGTCGGGCCGCTCGGCGGCGGTCAGGGCGGGCCGGGCGGCGCCGCCGGAGCGGTCGGCCCGCTCGACGAGTTCGGCGACGGTGGGCGCCTCGAACAGGTCACGGATGGCGAGTTCGGCGTCGAGGGCGGTCCGGGCGCGGCTGACGAGCCGGGTGGCGAGCAGCGAGTGGCCGCCGAGCTCGAAGAAGTCGCTGTCGATGCCGACGCTGCCCTCGGGCAGGCCGAGGACCTCGGCGTAGAGGGCGCAGAGCGTCTCCTCGCGCGGGGTGCGCGGGGCGCGGCTCGCGGCGGAGCCGGCGAAGTCCGGGGCGGGCAGGGCGCGGACGTCCAGCTTGCCGTTGACGGTGAGCGGGAGGGTGTCCACCGGGACGAGCGCGGAGGGGACCATGTAGTCGGGCAGCCCGGCCTTCAGGTGCTCGCGCAGCCGCTGGGTCAGCTCCTCGCCGGGCTCCGTGCCGTCCTCCGGCGCGAAGTAGCCGACGAGCCGCTTGGTCCCGGTGCTCTCGTTGACCACGACCGCGGCGTGGGCGACCTCGGGGTGGGAGGAGAGCGCGGTGGCGATCTCGCCCAGCTCGACGCGGTAGCCGCGGATCTTCACCTGGTCGTCGGTGCGGCCCAGGAAGTCGAGCAGCCCGTCGGGCCGCTGCCGTACGAGGTCGCCGGTGCGGTACATCCGCTCTCCGGGCTCGCCGAAGGGGTCCGCGACGAAGCGTTCGGCGGTCAGGCCGGGGCGGTCGTGGTAGCCGCGGGCGAGGCCCGTGCCGGCGATGTACAGCTCGCCGGGGCAGCCCGGCGGGACCGGGCGCAGCATCGCGTCCAGGACGTAGGCGCGGGTGTTGCGGATGGGCATGCCGACCGTGGAGGTCGCGCTGTCCGTGGTCGAGCCGCCGAGGGTGTTGATGGTGTACTCGGTCGGCCCGTACAGGTTGTAGCCGTAGGTGCCCTCGGTGCGGCGCAGCGTGGTCCACACCGTGTCGGACACGGCCTCGCCGCCGAGCAGGACCAGCGCGGGGCGGTGCTTGCCGGTACCGGCGGAGCCGGGCTCGTCGCGGTCGAGGAGACCCTCCTCGATGAGCAGCTGGGCGTAGGTGGGGGTCACGTTGACGACGTCGACGCGGTGCTCGTCGCAGTAGGCGACCAGGGCCTCGGCGTCGCGGCGCAGCTCCTCGTCGCAGACGTGCACCTCGTGGCCCTCGACGAGCCAGAGCAGCTCCTCCCACGACATGTCGAAGGCGAAGGAGACGGTGTGCGCGATGCGCAGCCGGCGCCCGCCGGCCGAGGCGATGGCCGGGTCGAAGATCTCCTTCTGGTGGTTGAGCTGCATGTTCGTCAGACCCCGGTAGGGGGTGACGACGCCCTTGGGCCGGCCGGTGGAGCCGGAGGTGTAGATGACGTACGCCGGGTGCTCCAGCCGGTCCGCGACGTCGTGGGCGAAGCCGGGCCGCTCGGCGTCCGTGATCTCCGCGCCGGGCAGGGCGGCCAGTTCGGCGGCCACGGTCGCGTCGTCCAGGAGGAGTTCGGGGGCGACGGCGCCGTCGGGTCCGCGCAGGGTCGGGGCGACGGCGGCGGTGGAGACCAGGCAGAGCGGGCCGGTGTCCTCGACCATCATGCGGAGCCGGTCGGCCGGGTGGTCCAGGTCGAGCGGCAGGTAGGCGGCGCCGGTCCGCAGGACCGCGAACAGGGCGGCGACCATGTCGATGGACCGGGGCAGCGCGAGCGCCACGACCTTCTCGGGTCCCGCGCCCCGGGCGAGGAGCAGCCGGGCGATCCGGTTGATGTGCGCGTCGAGTTCGGCGTAGGTCAGGGAGCGCTCGCCGAAGACCAGCGCCACCGCGTGCGGGGTGCGGGCGACCTGGGCCGTCAGCATGTCGGCGATGGTCTCGTTCGGCACGGGCTCGCGGCTGCCGGCCCGTTCGGCCGTGAGCGCGGCGCGCTCCGCGGGCAGCAGCAGGTCCACGCCGACGGTCCGGGCGGCGGCGTCCGGCGCGGCGAGGAGCTCGCCGAGTCGCTCCAGGACGGTGGTGAACCGGCCGAGGATGGTGGCGGCGGCCTCCTCGTCGAAGAGGTCGGGGCGGGCGGCGAGGGTGACCCGCAGCCGGGTCTCGGGGGTGACGATGAGGGTGAGCGGGAAGTGGGTGCCGTCGACGTTCGACACGTCGGTGATGCCGTGGCGCTGCCGCAGCGCGGCGGCCCGGTCCTCGCCGTCGGCGGAGCGGAGCACGAAGAGGGTGTCGAAGAGGCGGCGGTGGCCGGTCTCCTGCTGGAGCGTGCCGAGACCCACGTACTCGTACGGCATGACGCCGGCCCGCTCGGACTGCATGCGGCGCAGCAGGTCGAGCAGCGGCTCGTCCGGGGCGAAGGCGATCCGGGCGGGGATGGTGTTGAGGAACATGCCGATGATGCCGGCGACGTTCGGGACGTCGGCGGGACGTCCGGCGACCGCGGTGCCGAAGGCGACGTCGCCGCGCCCGGTCATCGCGGAGAGGACCAGGCCCCAGGCGGCGTTGAGGACCGTGTTGAGGGTGAGGCCGTGCTGCCGGGCGAGGGCGCGCAGCCGGTCGCTGGTCTCCCGGGTCAGCAGCGCGTCGTGGTCGACGGGGATGACGGGGCCGGCGTCGCGGCCGGTCGGGGCGACGAGGGTGGGCTCGTCGAAGCCGGCGAGCGCGTCGCGCCAGGCGCCGACGGCCCGGGTGGTGTCCTGCTGGTCCAGCCAGGCCAGGTAGTCGCGGTAGGAGCCGGGGGCGGGCAGTCCTGTGCTGTCGCCGGAGCGCTCGTAGAGGGTGAAGAGCTCCTCCAGGAACAGCCAGGCGGACCAGCCGTCCCACAGGATGAGGTGGTGGGTGACGACCAGCCGGTCGTGGCCGTCGCCGAGCCGGATGAGCTGGAGGCGGCAGAGCGGCGGCGCGGACAGGTCGAAGCGCTGCCGACGGTCGGCGGCGAGCAGCTCGTCGAGGCGGGCCCCCCGCTCCTCGGGGCGCAGCCCGCTGAGGTCGGTGACGGTCAGCGGGATCTCGGCGCCGTCGGCGATGAACTGCACGGGCTTGGGCAGGCCGTCGCTGGTGAAACCGGCGCGCAGGCTCGCGTTGCGCTCCAGGAGCGCCCGGCAGGCGGCGCGCAGCCGGTCGGCGTCCAGGGGGCGGTCGAAGTCCAGGTTCTCCTGCGACAGGTAGACGTCGAGGGCGTCACCGGTGTCGTAGGTGGCGTGGAAGTACATGCCCTCCTGGAGCGGGGAGAGCGGCCAGATGTCGGCGACCGGGAGGCCGGCCGCGGCCTCGACGCGGGCGGTCTCCTCCTCGGTCAGTTCGAGGCCGCCGAGCGGCGCGGGGGCCTCCGGCTCCGCCGGGGTGGCGGCGGTCAGCTGGTCGAGCAGCGCCTTGAGCGCCGGGTCGACGGCGGCGCCGGACTGTGCCTGTGCGGCGAGCATCGCCTGCAGGGCGGCGGCGGCCTGACCGGCGTCGGTGGCGGAGACGGTGACTCCGGCGGCGGCCGCCTGGGGGGCGGGCTCGGCGGCGGGCTCGTCCGGCACCTGCGCGGCCGTCGCCGCGAGCGCGGCGGGCGTGCGGTGCTCGAACACATCGCGCGGGCTGATGGTCAGTCCCCTTTCACGGGCGCGGGTGGCGACGGAGATGGAGCTGAGGCTGTCGCCGCCGAGCATGAAGAAGTCGTCGTCGGCACCGATCCCGGGCAGGCCCAGGACGTCGGTGAAGATCGCGCACAGGGCGCGTTCCCGCTCGTCGCGGGGGGCGCGTCCGCCGGCGCGCGGCGCGACGGACGGCGAGGGCAGGGCGTTCTGGTCGAGCTTGCCGCTGGGTGAGAGCGGCAGCGCGTCGAGGGTCGTCACGGCCGTCGGCACCATCGCCGCGGGCAGCGCCTCCGCCAGCGCCCCCAGGAGGGCCTCGGCGTCCGGGGCGGCGCCGGGCGCCGGGACCGCGTAGCCGAGGAGCGCTCCGTCGCGGACGATCACGGCGGCCCGGGCGACGCCCGGGAGGGCGGCCAACGCGGCCTCGATCTCGCCCAGTTCGACGCGGTTGCCGCGCACCTTGACCTGACGGTCGGTGCGGCCGAGGTACTCCACGGCGCCGTCGGCGCGTCGGCTGACCAGGTCGCCGGTGCGGTACATGCGCTCGCCGGGCGCGCCGAACGGGTCGGCGACGAACCGCTCGGCGGTCAGGCCGTGCCGGTCGTGGTAGCCGCGGGCCAGTTGGACGCCGGCGAGGTACAGCTCGCCGGGTACGCCGTCCGGGGCGGGGCGCAGGAAGGAGTCGAGCACGTACAGGCGGGTGTTCCAGACGGGCCGGCCGATCGGTACGGCGAGCTCGTCGCCGCCCTCGTACGGGAAGTACGTGACGTCGACGGCCGCCTCGGTGGGGCCGTACAGGTTGTGCAGCGGGACGGGGCCGGCGTCGCCGCGCCGGGCGGTCAGCTCGGACCAGCGGAGGGCGTCGGGGCCGGTGAGGGCCTCGCCGCTGCAGAAGACCCGGCGCAGGCTCGCCGCCCACGCGGGTGCGCCCGGGGCGGCCTCCATGACCTGGACGTAGGCGGCGAGCATCGACGGGACGAAGTGCAGCGTCGTGATCCGCTCGGTACGGATCAGCTCGGCCAGGTAGGCCGGGTCGCGGTGGCCGTCGGGCCGGGCGAGGACGACGGTCGCGCCCTCGACCAGGGCCCAGAAGAACTCCCAGACGGAGACGTCGAAGCTGGACGGGGTCTTCTGCAGGACCCGGTCGCCGGCGTCGAGCCCGTACTCCCCCTGCATCCAGGCGAGGCGGTTGACGATCGCCCGGTGGGTGACCGCGACGCCCTTGGGGCGCCCGGTGGAGCCCGAGGTGTAGATCAGGTACGCGGGGTGGTCGGGCCGAGCGGGGACGGCCGCGGTGTCGGTCCCGGGGGCGAGCGGCTCCTCGTCCCGGTCCACCAGGACGTGGGCGAGGTCCGCTGCGCCGGGCAGCCGGCCGGCCGCGTCGGCGGTGGTGACGACCGTACGGGCGCCGGAGTCGGCGAGCATGAACGCGACCCGGTCGGCGGGGTAGTCGAGGTCGACGGGCAGGTAGGCGGCGCCCGCCTTGTGCACGGCGAGCAGCGCGACCATGAGCTCGGCGGAGCGGGGCACGGCGACGGCGACGAACTGCTCCGGGCCCGCGCCGCGCGCCCGCAGCCGCCGGGCCAGGGCCTCGGCGCGCCGGTCGAGTTCGGCGTACGACAGGGTGGTGCCCTCGAAGACGACGGCGGGGGCGGCGGGTGTCCGGGCCGCCTGCGCGGCGAAGAGGGAGGCGAGGGTGGCGTCCTCGTCGGGCAGCGGCCGCGTGGTGGCGTTCAGCGCGGTGAGCCGTTCCGCCTCCCGATCGGAGAGCAGCCCGACGCGGGCGACCTGGCGGGCCGGGTCGGCCACCAGGGTCCGCAGCAGCGCCTCGAAGCGGTGGGCGATCACGGCGACATCGAGCTGGTCGAGTCGGGCCGCGTCGTACTTGAAGCGCAGCGCGAGCCCGCCGGCGCCCTGCTCGACGATGAGCGCGAGGGGGTAGTGCACGGCGTCGAGGACCTCGGCGCCGGTGAGGCGCAGCGTGTCCTGGTCACCGTCGTGGGCCAGGTCGCCGGAGGGGTAGTTCTCGAACACGACGAGGGTGTCGAAGAGTTCGCCGCCGCCGGCGATCCGCTGGATCTCGGCGAGGCCGAGGTGCTGGTGGTCCAGGAGGGCCGCGTGCTCGTCCTGGACGCGCAGCAGCAGCTCGGCGAGCGTCTCGCCGCCGTGCAGGGTGATCCGGGCCGGCACGGTGTTGATGAACAGGCCGACGGCCGCGTCGAGGCCCTCGACCTCGGTGGTGCGGCCGGAGACGGTGGTGCCGAAGACGACGTCCCGGCTGCCGGTGAGTCCGCCCAGGAGCAGCGCCCAGGCACCGTTGACGACGGTGGAGAGGGTCAGGCCGTGGCTGCGGGCGCGGGCGGTGAGGTCGGTGCTGAGCGTCTCGGCGAGCCGGACGTCCACGTGCTCGGGCCGGGCGACGGGCGCGCCGTGCTCGTCGCCGGTGGTGAGGGCGGGCAGCCGGGTCGGACCGTCCAGACCGGCCAGGGCGTGCGCCCACGCCTCGCGGGCGGCGTCGAGGTCCCGGCTCGCGAGCCAGCTCAGGTACGGCTGGGGCGCCGGCGGCTCGGGCAGGGTCTCGCCGCGGTAGGCGGCGGTGAGTTCGCGCAGCAGGACGGAGACCGACCAGCCGTCGGCGATGATGTGGTGCAGGGTGAGCAGCAGCCGGTGGCGCTGCCCGTCCCGGATCAGGGTGGCCCGCATCAGCGGCGGCACGGCGAGGTCGAAGCCCTCGGCGCGGTCCTGGCGCAGCACCTCCTCCAGGGGGGTGACGGCCGTGTCGGCCTCGCTCCAGGGGAGGTCGGCGTGGTCGGCGAGGCGCTGGACGACCTCGCCGCCGGGGAGCTGGCGGAACGCGGCCCGCAGCAGCGGGTGCCGGTCGAGGAGCAGTTGGAGCGTGTGCCGGAGCCGCGCGGGGTCGACGGTGCCGGCGAGGTCGAGGATCTCCTGGACGACGTAGAGGTCGCTCGCGTCCTGGTCGAACTCCGCGTGGAAGAAGAATCCTTCCTGGAGGGGGGAGACGGGCAGCGCGTCCTGGTCGAGCCGCACGGCGCGCGGTGCGTCCGGGGCGGCCGCCGCCGGGGCGGTCGCGGCGGTGTCGGCGGTCCGGGCGAGCGCGGCCACCGTCCGCCGGCGGAAGATGTCGCGCGGGGTGATCGCGAGTCCGGCCTCACGGGCGCGGTTGACCAGCTGGATGGCGACGATGCTGTCGCCGCCCAGCTCGAAGAAGCTGTCGTGGACGCCGACCGACGGCAGCCGCAGGACGTCGGCGAAGAGCGCGGCGAGCGCGGTCTCGGCGGCCGTGGTGGGCGTGTCACCGCCGGCGGTCGCGGTCCACCGGGGCTCGGGCAGGGCGCGCCTGTCGAGCTTGCCGTTGGGCGTGAGCGGCAGCGGCCCGTCGAGGCGTACGACGGCGGAGGGGACCATGTAGTCCGGGAGCGCCTCGGCGACCCGGGTGCGCGCGGCGGCGACGGCGGTCTCGGGGTCCGTACCGGCCTCGGCCACGAGGTAGGCGACGAGCCGCTTGGCGCTGCGGTGGTCCTCACGGACGAGGACGGCGGCCTGGGCGATGCCCTCGCACGCCATGAAGGCGCTCTCGATCTCGCCGGGCTCGATGCGGTGGCCGCGGATCTTGATCTGGCCGTCGGAGCGGCCCAGGAACTCCAGGTTGCCGTCGGCGCACCAGCGGACGCGGTCGCCCGTGCGGTACATCCGGGCGCCGGGCTCGTCGGCGTACGGGTCGGCGACGAAGCGCTCGGAGGTGAGGCCGGACCGGCCCAGGTAGCCGCGGGCGAGGCCCCGCCCGGCGACGTACAGCTCGCCCTCGGTGCCGACCGGGACGAGGCGCAGCGCCGCGTCGAGCACGTAGGCCCGGGTGTTGGGGTCGGGTTCGCCGATGGGCGCGGGGCCGGGGCGGTCGGCGGTGGCGACCCAGAGCGTGGAGTTGACGGTGGCCTCGGTGAGGCCGTACGCGACGACGACCTGGAGCCGGCCGGCCCACCGGGCGATCAGCTCGCTGGGCACCGCTTCGGTGCCGACGATCAGGACGGCTCCGTCGGGCAGGTCGCAGTCCTGCGGAAGGGCCGAGACGAGGGACGGCGGGAGGATCATGTGGGTGGCGCGGTGCCGGGCGATGTACTCGGTGAGGGCGGGCCCGGCGACGCGGCGCTCGGTGGGGACGACGATGATCCGGCCGCCCACGGAGAGGGACATGATGAGGTCCCAGACGGTCACGTCGAAGCCGACGGACGCGAACTGGACGACCCGGCTGTCGGCGGTGATGCCGATGCGCTCGGTCGCGGTGGCGACGAGGCTGCCGACACCGTCGTGGGAGACGACGACGCCCTTGGGTCGGCCGGTGGAGCCCGAGGTGTAGATGACGTACGCGGCCCGGTCCAGCGCGATCGGCAGGTCCAGGTCCGAGGGGTCGAGGGCGGCGCGCTCGGCGGTCAGGGCCGGCTCGTCGAGCAGCAGCGGGGTGACGCCCGGGAGCTCCGGCAGCGCGCCGGCCGGCTCGGCCGTCGTCAGGACCGTGCGCGCACCGGCGTCGGTGAGCATGTACGCGATCCGGTCCTGCGGGTGGTCGGCGTCCAGCGGCAGGTAGGCCGCGCCCGCCTTCATCACGGCGAGCAGCGAGACGACGAGTTCGGGCGAGCGCGGCACGGCCACGGCGACGACGTCCTCGGCACCGACACCGCGGGCCGCCAGGAGCCGGGCCAGCCGGTTGGCCTCCGCGTTCAGTTCCGTGTACGTCAGTTCCCGGTCCTCGCAGACGAGGGCGACGGCGTCCGGGGTGCGGCGGACCTGGCGCTCGAAGGCGGCGGGCCAGGAGAGGTCGGCCGTCTCGTGGGGGGCCACGCCGAACTCGTCGAGGAGCCGGGACCGTTCGGCGGGCGAGGTCAGCTCGATGTGGCCGACCGGGCGGTCGAGGTCCTCGGCGAAGGCGTCGAGGAGGGCGAGGAAGCGGGCCTCGTGGTCGCGCAGCGTCTCCTCGTCGCATACGTCGGCGTCGGCGTCGAGGTGGACGCTCATGCCGGGCGCGCCCGCGGTCTCGGCGAAGCTCAGGGCCAGGTCGCTGACGGGGCCGAGCCAGACCGGTTCGAGCGCGGTGGTGTGGTCGCGGAAGCGCAGGTCCTCGGGGCGGGGCAGGATGTTGACGGTGGGGCCGACCAGCTCGGACACCCCGTCGGCGAGGCCCAGCTCCCGGGCCAGGTCCTCGGCGCGGTAGCGGCCGTGGGCGACCGCCTCGCCGATCGCGCGGCGTACGACGTCGAGGAGTTCGGTGCCGGTCGTGCCGGGGCGGACGGTGAGGCGCAACGGCACGATGTTGGACACCATGCCGGGGACCTCGGCCGACACGGCGTCGAGGCGCGCGGCGATCGGCAGGCCGAGGACGAGGTCCTGCTCGCCGCTGACGCGGTGGAGGTAGGCGGCGACGGCCGCGATCAGCAGACGTGAGGGGCGGACGCCGGCGCGCTCGGCGGCGGCGTTCAGCCACTGGGTCCGCTCGCCGGACAGCTCCGCGGTGCGGCGCAGCCGCCGCGTCATCGGCACCTGGCCGCGCTCGACCAGGCGGACCGGCTCGGGACGGTCGGCCATCCGGTCGAGCCAGTAGGCGCGGTCGTCCTGGTGCGCGGCGGAGGCCCGGTACTCCAGGTCGGCGTCGACCAGCCGGGACAGCGCCCAGTCGCGGGGCGCGGGTGCCTTGTCGCCTGCGGTGTAGAGCTCACCCGCGCGGCGGGTGACGAGCGCGACGCTCATGCCGTCGGTGACGATGTGGTGGTAGCGCTGGCACCAGAGGATGTGGTCGTCGGCCAGGCGCAGCAGGGCGTGCCCGAAGAGGGGGCCGCGGGCGAGGTCCACGGGACGCTCGCGGTCGGCGGCCGTCCAGTCGGCGGCCGCGCGCGCGGGGTCGGCGGCGTCGCGCAGGTCGACGACGGGAACGTCGAAGGGGGCGCGGGCGGTCGTCTGGCGGGGCCCGCCGTCGCCCGCCTCGACACGTACGTGCAGGCCCTCGGCCTCGTTCACGGACTGCCGTACGGCGGCGGCCAGCCGGTCGAGGTCGACGTCGCCACGCAGGTCCAGGGCGAACACGATGTTGTAGGCGGAGCTGTCCGGGTCGATCTGCTGGGCCAGCCAGATACCGGACTGCCCGCCCGTGACGGGTATTCCGGAAGCGGACGTCCGGTCCGACTCGACGTCAAACATCGTTCGAATGGGCCTTTCCCTGGTGGTGCGTCGGTGAGGTGTGTCCCAGCGCGCCCCGGCACCGTCCCCGCCCGGAGAGCGGGGCCCGCCCGTCCCCGACGGTGTCGGCGGACGGGCGGGGTGCCGTGGGGCGCGATGCCTGAAGCGCTGTGCCCGGGGACGGGCGCTTACTTGATGGCCGAGATCAGCGGCTCGACCTCGTCGATCGCGTACGGGATCGACAGGACGGTGTTGAAGGAGAAGGCCGCGCCGATGTCCGGGTTCTGGTACGGCACGAACAGGTCGCGCTTCTCCTGGTTGACCTTGAGCTTCTTGTACAGCGGCTCGGCCTTGATGCGCTCGTTGGCCTCGGTGCTGGAGGTGACCCAGACGAGACGGTCGACGTCGAGCACGTTCAGCTTCTCGGCGCTGAGCTCGGCGACGTTCCAGCCCGGCTTGGCCAGGGTGTCGATCTCGGGCTTCAGCTTGAAGCCGAGCTCGTTGAAGAAGATCGCCTTCGGGTCGGTCTTGGTGAAGGCCGAGTACTTGCCGGCTTCGAAGGAGTCGGCGACGGCGATGGTCTTCGTGGCGAACTCGGGGTGCTTGTCACGGACGGCCTTGAAACGGGCGTCGATGTCGGTGATCAGCTTCTCGGTCTCGGCGGTCTTGCCGAGGGACTTGCCGATCTGCCGCGTCATGACCTGCCAGGAGGCTCCGTAGTCCGGGAGGTCCTTGGGCTGCGCGACGACCTTGGTGAACTTCGAGAGCGTGTCGTACTGCTCCTTCTTCATGCCCGAGTACTGGGCGATCACCAGGTCGGGCTTGAGGGCCGCGATCTTCTCGATGTTGTACTCGTCACGCTCGCCGACGATCTGCGGCTTCGTGGAGCCCCACTTGTCCTTCGTCCACGGCCACTTGCCGTACGGCGTCTCCTTGAACCAGTCCACCGCGCCGACCGGCTTGATCCCGAGGGCCAGGACCGCGTCCTGGTCCGACAGGCCCAGGGTGACGATCTTCTTCGGCTCCGCGTCGATCGTCGTGCTGCCGTACTTGTGGTCCACCGTCACGGGGAAGGCGGCGGACTTGGAGGCCGTCGCCTCGCCCGAGGGCTTGGACTCCGTCTTGTCGCTGCCGCCCCCACAGGCGGAGAGAGCGAGCGCGGCGACGGTGGCGACGGCCACCCGGGGGGCGAATCTGACGAGACGCGCCAGAGCGGGGCGTGTACCAGTGGACACGGATGTTCCTTTCACGGGGATGACACGGTGCGTGCCGCGCCCGCCGCGTACGACGACGCGGACGGCGGGCGGGGCGAGTGGGGGCTTGGGGGGGAAGGCCCTCGGGGAGAAGGGTTCCTTCGGCGGACCGCATCGGACGCCGGCGGGACCGGGCGGGCCGGAGTCGCCGCGCGGGTCGGACCGGCCGGACGGGCCGCGTGGACCGGGCGGGGCCGCCGGGCCGGGTGGCCCGACGTCAGCGGCCGCTGCGGGTCAGCGGACCGAGCCGATGCCGTCGGCGACCTGGCGGGGCACGCCCGGGGCGGGCGCGGCACCGCGGTCGACGATCGAGTCGAGGATCTCGCCGACGCGGATCGCGGTGTTGGAGAGCAGCGACGACGTGATGCCGTGGGTGTGCTCCGTGCCGCCCTGCAGGTAGATGCCGCAGCGCAGTTCGGGGTCGGTGGCGATGCGGTAGTCGCGCTCGACGCGGACCCGGCCCTGCGCGTCGAGGTGGCAGCTCTTCGCGACGTCGCCGAGGAGGCCGATGGGGTCCGCCTGGCTGTAGCCGGTGGCGAGGACGACCACGTCGGCGTCGACCACGTTCTCCTCGCCGGTGACCAGGGAGGTGACGGTGGCGCGGACGGTGTCCCCGGCCTCCTCGACGGCGGTCAGGCGCGAGATGTTGAGGAAGCGCAGCCGCTCGGTGCCGAGCACCTTCTCCTGGTACGCCTGCCGGTACAGGTCGTCGATCAGGTCGATGTCCACCACGGAGTAGTTGGTGTTCCCGTGGTAGTCCATCAGTCGGCGCTTGATGTCGTCGGGAGCCGTGTAGTACTCGTCGACGGCGGCGGGGTCGAAGATGCGGTTGGCGAAGCTGCTGTCGTCCGCCGGGCTGTAGCCGTAGCGGGAGAAGACGGCGCAGACCTCGGCCTGGGGGAAGCGGCGGTGCAGGTAGGCCACGTTCTCGGCGGCGCTCTGGCCGGCGCCGACCACGATGAACCGCTTCGGGTCGGTGCCGTCGAGGCTGTCGACCTTGGCGAGCAGGTCGGAGTTGTGCCAGACGCGCTCGGAGCGCTCGACGCCCTCCGGCATCACGGGGCGAAGTCCCGTGCCGACGACGAGGTTACGGGCCCGGTGGACCACCGTCTCGGCGCCCGACCGGGCGGTGACGTCGAGGTACTCCACCACTCCGTCGCGCAGCACGGGCTCGACGGAGATGACCTCGTGGCCGTAGGAGACCATGTCGTCGACCTTGGCCGCGGCCCACTCGAAGTAGTCGTGGAACTCGACGCGGAGCGGGAAGAGGTTCTTGTGGTTGACGAAGTCGACCAGCCGGCCCTTGCTCTGCAGATAGCGCAGGAAGGTGTACTCGCTCGACGGGTTACGGAGCGTCACCAGGTCCTTGAGGAAGGACACTTGCATCGTGGCGTCGTCGATGAGCATGCCGCGGTGCCAGCCGAAGCTCGCCTGGCGCTCGAAGAAGTGAGCAGTGACCGCCTCCTGCCTCCCGACGCGAGCGTTGTGCTCGCTGAGCGCGATCGCCATGGCCACGTTGGACGGCCCGAAGCCGATACCTATGAGGTCATGAACCAGAGGGGTGTCGCCAGGAAGAACCTGTGACATGTCACTCCCATCGTGCGGGACAGCGCCGGTGAGGCGGGGACGAAAAGTACGAGACGCCGACCTCGCCGCGGTGACCGGCCAGCCGAACTTAGGTAAAGCTAACCTGACCTGACTCCCCCTGTCGACTGGGCAAAACGGACAAGCGGCCGATCACGGCGCTGAACGGGCCCAGAATGTGGGCCCGTTGCATCATTAGGTAAGGCTTGCTTTACTTGGCGGCGTTCATTCGCTCTTCTGAGGAGGAACCCCTATGCGGGTCGTCATGTTCGGTTACCAGACCTGGGGGCACCGCACCCTGCAAGCTCTCCTGGACTCCGAGCACGACGTCGTGATGGTCGTGACACACCCCAAGAGCGAGCACGCCTACGAGAAGATCTGGAGCGACTCGGTCGCCGATCTCGCCGAGGAGCACGGCGTTCCGGTCGTCATCCGCAACCGGCCCGACGACGAGGAGCTGTTCGAGCGGCTCAAGGACGCCGACCCGGACATCATCGTCGCCAACAACTGGCGCACCTGGATCCCGCCGCGGATCTACACCCTGCCCCGGCACGGCACGCTGAACATCCACGACTCCCTGCTGCCCAAGTACGCGGGCTTCTCCCCCATCATCTGGGCGATGATCAACGGCGAGCCGGAAGTCGGCGTCACGGCGCACATGATGGACGAGGTGCTCGACGCGGGCGACATCGTCGACCAGCGCGCGGTCGCCGTGGGTCCCACGGACACCGCCACCGACCTCTTCCACAAGACGGTCGACCTCATCGCCCCGGTCACGGTCGGCGCGCTGGACCTGATCGCCTCCGGGCAGACCGAGTTCACCAAGCAGGACCGGTCCCAGGCCAGCTTCTTCCACAAGCGCGCCGAAGAGGACATCCGGATCAACTGGGACTGGCCCGCCGAGGTCCTCGGGCGCCTGGTCCGCGCCCAGTCCGCCCCGTACCCGTCCGCGTTCACCTTCCACAAGGGCAAGCGCCTCGAAATCGTCTCGGCCGTGGTCTCCGAGGGCCGCTACGGCGGTACGCCCGGCCGGATCTTCTACCGCGAGGGCGAGGGCGTCGTGATCGTCGCCGGCGCCGACGCGCGTACCGGCCGCAACCACGGCCTCGCCATCACGCGCGTACGGACCGAGGACGGCACGGAGCTGCCCGCGTCGGAGTACTTCACCTCCATGGGCGGCTACCTCACCAGCCGCCCCTGACCCTCCCGAACTCCGGCGCCCCCAGACGGTCCTGGGGGCGCCGGCCTCTTTCTTCCCCTCGCGCCCGGCTCACTGCCAGTCGTCGTAGGGCGGCTCCGCCTCGTCCTCCGGGTCGAGGGGCGGCTCGTCGTCGAACACCGCCGAGGAGCCCGGCTCCGGGGCGGACGCCCGTGCGGCGGACGACCGCGGGGCGGACGCAGCCGCGGCGGACGCCCCTTCGGCCGGCGCCCCTTCGGCCGGCGCCCCTCCGGTGGGCGGCCCATCGGCGGAGGCCTCTTCGCCGGACGACGCGCCCGGGGCGCGGCATTCGGCCAGGGTGTCCAGGACGCCCTGGGCGTACTTGGTGAGCTTGGCCTCGCCCACTCCGCCGACGGTGCCCAACTCCGCTTGCGTCGTGGGGAACCGGGTCGCGATCTCCCGCAGTGTCGCGTCGTGGAAGACGACGTACGCCGGGACGCCCTGCTCGCGCGCCGTCGCGGCCCGCCAGGCGCGCAGCGCCTCGAAGACCGGCACGGCCTCCGCCGGCAGGTCCACCGGCACACGGGCGCCCTTCGCCGCACGCGACCCGGACTCCTTCCGAGAGCCTGCGGCGGGAGCCTTCTCCTTCCGCAGCGGGACGCTGCGACGGCCGCCGAGGACCTCGCCGCTCGCCTCGGTCAGGACGAGCGTGCCGTAGTCGCCCTCCACAGCGAGGAGACCCTGCGCCAGCAGCTGGCGCACGACCCCGCGCCACTCGGCCGTGGACAGATCGGCCCCGACGCCGAACACCGACAGGCCGTCGTGGTCGAACTGGATGACCTTGGCCGTCTTCTTGCCCTGGAGGATGTCGATGATCTGCCCGGCGCCGAACTTCTGACGCCGCTCCTTGGCGAGGCGCCACACCGTGGAGAGCAGCTTCTGCGCCGGGACCGTGCCGTCCCAGGACTCCGCCGGTGTCAGACACGTGTCGCAGTTGCCGCAGGGTTCGCCCTGCTGCCCGAAGTAGGCGAGCAGCCGCACCCGGCGACAGTCGACCGTCTCGCACAGCGCGAGCATGGCGTCCAGGTGCGTGGCCAGGGAACGGCGGTGCGCCTCGTCGCCCTCGGAACCCTCGATGAGCTTGCGCTGCTGGACCACGTCCTGCAGTCCGTACGCCAGCCAGGCCGTGGCCGGCTCCCCGTCGCGCCCGGCCCGGCCGGTCTCCTGGTAGTACCCCTCGACCGACTTCGGCAGGTCGAGGTGGGCGACGAAGCGCACGTCCGGCTTGTCGATGCCCATGCCGAACGCGATCGTCGCCACGATCACGACGCCGTCCTCCCGCAGGAAGCGGGCCTGGTTCGCCGCGCGCGTCCGGGCGTCGAGACCGGCGTGGTACGGCAGGGCGTCGATGCCCTGCTCCGCCAGGAAGGCCGCGGTCTTCTCCACCGAGGAGCGCGAGAGGCAGTAGACGACTCCGGCGTCCCCGTCGTGCTCGGTGCGGATCAGTTCGAGGACCTGCTTGAGCGGGTTGTTCTTCGGGGCGATGCGGTACTGGATGTTCGGCCGGTCGAAGCTGGCGACGAAGTGCCGGGCGTCCTGGAGACCGAGCCGGGCCGCGATCTCGGCGTGGGTGGCCTCGGTGGCCGTCGCCGTCAGCGCGATCCTCGGCACCTTCGGCCAGCGCTCGTGCAGCATGGACAGCGCGAGATAGTCGGGCCGGAAGTCGTGGCCCCACTGGGCGACGCAGTGCGCCTCGTCGATCGCGAAGAGCGACACCGTGCCCCGGTCGAGCAGTCGCTGCGTCCCCTCCGTGCGCAGCCGCTCGGGGGCCAGGTAGAGCAGGTCGAGCTCGCCGGCGACGAAGGCCTGCTCGACGGTCTGCCGCTGGTACGGGTCCTGCGTCGAGTTCAGGAATCCGGCCCGCACGCCGAGGGCCGTGAGCGCGTCCACCTGGTCCTGCATGAGCGCGATCAGCGGCGAGATCACCACGCCCGTGCCCTGTCTGACGAGCGCCGGGATCTGGTAGCAGAGCGACTTGCCGCCGCCGGTCGGCATCAGGACGAGGGCGTCGCCGCCCCCGACGACCTGCTCGACGATCTCCTGCTGCTCGCCGCGGAAGGAGCTGTAGCCGAAGACGCGGTGCAGTACCTCCGACGCGTCGGAGGTGGTCGTGGGGGAAGCTTGCGGAAGGGCCATTCCAGAAGCCTAGCCGCGACGGCCGACACTCCGTGCCGGGGCCGGTCAACCTGTGGACAACCCCGGCCCGGCTCCCCTGTGGACAACCACTGCGGCCCCGGCCCCGAAGGCCCCGGGCCGCAGGGCCGCAGAGTCTCAGGGCCGCAGGGTCAGAGCCGCAGGACCGCAGGGGCAGGGCCGCAGGACCGCAGGGGCAGGGCCGCAGAGCCTCAGGGGCTCAGAGCCCCCAGCGCCTCTGCGCCCTCATGGCTCAGCCCGCGACCCGGGCCATCCACGCCTCGACGTCGTCCGCCGAGCGCGGCAGGTCCGCCGACAGGTTCTCGTGGCCGTCGGCGGTGACGACCAGGTCGTCCTCGATCCGGACACCGATGCCGCGCCACTCCTCGGGAACCGTGAGGTCGTCGGGCTGGAAGTAGAGGCCCGGCTCGACGGTGAGCACCATGCCGGGTTCGAGCACCCCGTCGACGTACTCCGTGTTCCGGGCCCGCGCGCAGTCGTGGACGTCCAGGCCCAGCATGTGACCGGTCCCGGCCATCGTGAACCGGCGCTGGAGACCGAGCTCGTACGCGCGCTCGGCGGGCCCCTCGATGAAGCCCCACTCGACGAGCCGGGCGGCGAGGTACCGCTGGCACGCCTCGTGGAAGTCGCGGTACGCGGCGCCCGGCTTCACGGCGGCCATTCCCGCCTCCTGGGCCTCGTACACCGCCTCGTAGACCGTGCGCTGCACGGGCGTGAAGGTGCCGCTGATCGGCAGGGTGCGCGTGACGTCGGCGGTGTAGAGGGCGCGGGTCTCCACGCCGGCGTCGAGGAGGAGCAGCTCCCCCGGACGTACCGGGCCGTCGTTGTCCATCCAGTGCATGATCGTGGCGTGGTCGCCGGCGGCGCAGATCGAGCCGTAGCCGACGGCGTTGCCCTCCAGGCGGGCGCGGCGGAAGAAGGTGCCCTCGATCCAGCGCTCGGACGTGGCGACCGCGCGGGACAGCTCGCCGATGGCGTCGGTGAAGCCGCGCACGGTGGAGTCCACGGCCTTGCGCATCTCGGCCAGCTCCCACGCGTCCTTGACGAGCCGGAGGTCGCTGAGCGCCTCCTCCAGTTCCTCGTCGCGCTCCTCGTCGGTGGAGACGGCGGCCTCCAGGGCCGGGTCCACGCCCCGGACGATCCGGGTGGGCACGGCGGAGGCGGCGGACGCGGCCAGGTCGTGCGCCGCCGTGCGGACGTCACGGCAGGCCAGGCCGAGGACGCGCGCGGACTCCGCGAGGGAGCGGCGTCGGCCCATCCACAGCTCGGCCGTGGCGCCCGTCCAGAACTCGTCGTCGTCCCTGCCGTCCCGGGGCAGCTGGTAGCAGTAGGCGTCGTGGCCGCCGTCCGCCCGGGGTTCGAGGACCAGGGCGCCGTCCCGTGCCTGGTCGCCGGTCATGTGGACGTAGCCGGTGTACGGGCGGAAGGGGTAGGTGTCGTCGTTCGAGCGGACCTTGAGGTTGCCCGAGGGGATCACGAGGCGTTCGCCGGGGAAGCGCGCGGAGAGCGCGGCGCGGCGGCGGGCCGCGTAGGGGGCCTGCTCGTCGAGGACCAGGTCGTGCCGTTCGGTGTCCGCCCAGCCGGTGCGCATGAGCGCGGAGAGTTCCTCGGAGATCCCCGTGTACAGGCTGTTCTTCCGCCCCTTGGCCACGTCATGTCCCTTCGTCCGTGTGCGCCGAGCCGCCTCCCGGTCCCGGACGGCTCCCAGGGCACCGGACGATAGCCCTCGGCGCGTGCGCACGGGGCCGGGGAGTGCCACTGGCACAGATCGGCCAACCGGCGCGGTGACCCGTCGATAATGCGTGGCATGACGCACGCGAAACTCGGCGAGGCCCTGCGGCTTCTGGGGGTCGGCGAGACCGCCGTCCGGGTCTATCTGACGCTCCTGGAACGGGCGCCCGCTCCGCTGGAGGCGATCGGTCCTGCCGCGGGCCTGGGCAGCGCCGAGCTCGCGGCGGCCTACGGCGAGCTGGCCGACGCCGGTCTGGCCAGTGCGGCGGACAAGGGTGCGGACGTGGTGGCTCCGGTACCTCCGGCCGCCGGTCTGGAGATCCTCGCCCGGCACCGGGCGGCCGAACTTGAGGAGTCGCGGCTCGCGGTCGGCGGCGCCTTCGAGGCGTTCCGTCGCCGTCGCCTCGCCGCCTACGACGACCGGTTCGTGGAGGTCGTCACGGGCGATGCCGTCGGTCCCCGGATGCGTCAGGCCTGGGCGAGCGCGCGCGAGCAGATCCGGCAGTTCGAGTCCCCTCCCTACTTCCCCGTGCCGGGCGCCACGGAGGACGCGCTGGCCACCCTGGCGCGCCGGGTGACGCAGCGCGTCGTCTACTCACGGGAGTCGCTGGAGCACCCCGGGCATCTGAAGGACGCCATCGAGCCGTGTGTCGAGGCGGGCGAGCAGGCCCGGGTGCTGCCGTCGGTGCCGGTGAAGCTGGTGATCATCGACGAGGCGTACGCGCTGGTGTCGCTGCCGAGCAGGGAGGCGGACGTGCACCACTCGATGCTGGTGGTGCAGCCGTGCGGACTGCTCTCGGCGCTCGTCGCGCTGTTCGAGCAGACCTGGCGGAGCGCCCTGCCGTTCCACGGCCGTACCACCCGCCCGGGCGGCCTCCCGCCCGCCGACCGGCGGCTGCTGTGGCTCCTCGCGGGCGGCGCGAGCGACGAGGTCGTCGCCCGTGAGCTGGGGATCAGCCGCCGCACGCTGTTCCGGCGGCTCCAGATCCTGATGGCCCGGCTGGGCGCGGCGAACCGCTTCCAACTCGCCCTGCAGGCGCAGCGGTCGGGGTGGCTCTGACCGGCCCCGCGCGCGGCCGGCCCGGGACCGCCCCCCTCGGGCGGCGCGGCCCAGGACCGGCGCGGCCCGACGGGTCGGTGACCGTGGACCAGCGGCCCGACGGGGCGGTGACCTGGATCAGCTGCCCGACGGGATGGCGACCGTAAATCAGCGGTTCTCGCGGAGGTCCTGCTCGGCCGGGAGCGCCGCGGGGGCCGACGCGTCGAGCGCCGCGCGGGACGACGGCTTCGGCGCGGTGGGCTTGCCGCAGAACGCTGCTTCCAGCGTGCCGCCGAGCGCGGTGTTGGCCTCGCCCCGGTTGGAGGTGTTCGCCATCGCGGCGAGGCTGCGACGGCCGTCCCGGGTCGCGAAGGTGTACGTGTAGAAGCCCTGCACGGTCCCGGTGTGGCCGTACACCCGCGTGCCGCAGGAGAGGTCGTAGCGGCGCAGGCCGAGGCCGTAGAACCGGGTGTTGGTGGCGTCGGTCGGGGTGACCGTCGTCATCGCGTCGAGCATCCGCGGCGACAGCAGCCGGCCCTGCATCAGCGCGCTGGTGAAGGTGTTGAGGTCCTCCGGGTTGGAGATGACCGCGCCGGCCGACTGCGCCCAGGAGACGGTCTGTTCCGTGGAGTCCACGAGCGGTGCGCCGGCCTCGTCGGGGTGCAGGTAGCCGCGCACCTGAAGCCCGGCGATGCGGGTGTCGGGGTGGACGTAGGAGGTGTTGCGCAGCCCCAGCGGCGTGAAGATGCGGCGCTGGTACGCGTCGGCCACCGGCTGGCCCGTGGCCTTCTCGATGAGCATCCCGACGACCACGAAGTTGGCGTTCGAGTACTTGTACGCGACCCCGGGCTCGGTGGTGCGGGGCTCGCTCAGGGAGAGGTTCACCAGCTCCTGGTAGCTGAAGACACGGTTCCGTACGGCCTCGAAACCGGGCACCGTCCGGTTGAACATGGCGTCGGTGTAGTCGGCGAGACCGCTTCGGTGGGTGAGCAGGTGGCGCACCGTGATCCGGTCGTCCGGCAGCAGCTTGGGCAGGTAGCGGTTGACCGGCGCGTCGAGCTCCACCTTGCCCTCGTCCACCAGCTGCAGCAGCACGACGGCGGAGAAGGTCTTGCTGACGCTGCCGATCCGGAAGCGCCCCTGGGTGTCCATGGGCGCGCCCGAGACCCGGTCACGGACGCCGAGGGCGCGCGTCTTCACGCCGCCGGGGCCGGTGTAGCGGGCCATGGCGCCCGGTGCGCCCTTGGCCATGGCGGCGCTCAGCGCGCCTGCGACGCCCTCCATGTCGGGGAGTCGGCCGGCGGCGGGGCGGGTGGCGGCGCCGACCGCGGCGACGGGGTCGGTGGCGGTGGCCGCGGCCGGTGCGGCGGCGACGGCGCTGGTGGCGGGGGCGAGGCCGGCGGCGAGCGCGGCGACCAGGGTGGTGCAGAGGGCAAGGCGTCGTTGCGGCGACAGGGGCACGTGGATTCCTCGGCTCGTTCGGCACGGCACACGGCCAGCGGTGTGCCGTGGGTTCCGGCCGACCCGGGCGCGGCGCGCGCCGTCTCCGGAACCCATGGATCATGAGTGCCAACGCCCGCGAACGGTTCCTGACACGGGCCACGGGTTCCGGAGCATGCCCTTCCGTCACCCCCTACGGGGTGGACGCCCTCAGGCGCGGCAGCGCAGCATCTCCAGCGGCGGGCTCGCGAAGAAGTCCGCCCAGAAGTCCTCGCCGAACTCGCGGATGCCCGCCTCGGACACCTGCAGCGGCACCCATTCCAGCTCGCCGAACCCGGCCGCCCGCAGAGACCGCTCGTAGACCTCGCGGCGCGGGGCCCCGGCGACGATGGTGATCGGCTGCGGGTCGAGCAGCGCGGTGACCCGCACCCGGGGACCCGTCTCGGTCTCCTCGCCGGCCGGCTCGCAGCGGAACCCGTACGCCTCCAGGGACGCGCAGTCGAACGCGTAGTCGGGCTTCTGGGCGAGCACGAAGAACTCGCCCCCCGGCACCAGGTTGCGGTGAATGGCGGCGCACATCCGCTCCATGGTCGCGATGTCCTCGGCGTAGTTGAGACACTGCACGCCCAGCGCGATGTCGAAGCGCCGGTCGAGGAGCGGCAGTTCGGCCACGTCCCCGACCTCGTAGCGAGCGCCCAGCGGGTCGCGCCGCTCGATGTCACGGGCGGCGGCGATCATCTCGCCGGAGATGTCGACACCGAGGACGTCCGCGGCGCCGCGCCGCTTGACCTCCCTGCTGTAGAAGCCGGTGCCGCACGCCAGGTCGAGCACCGACCTGCCGCGCACGTCCCCGATCAGGCCGAGGAAGCTCGGCACCTCCCCGTACCGCGTCAGCGGCAGGGACTTGAACCCCTCGAACGCCTCGCCGATCTCGTCGTACTGCTGCACGCTCACGTGCTGCCCCCTTCAAGTGGATCGTGGTCGTGCCGCGAGTCTCCTCCGACCCCGTCGCGCCTCCGTACTGGCGGATGGCACGAAAAAACCGACCGGTCGACCCGCCTTTCGCCCAAGACCGGCGGCCGACGAGCGGCGATGAGTTCCGCGGGCGTACGGAGTCCACCCTTCGGCGCGCCTGCCACCACCGGCCACCGTCCGTCATGCGCGACGGACGGCCCGGTGCCAGGCTGGCGTCACAGGACCTCCGAAGGGAAAGCTCATGATCATCACCGACGCCGCCCCCGGCACCCCCTGCTGGCTCGACCTCGGGGCGCCCGACGTCCCGGCCGCGGCGGCCTTCTACGGCGCCGTGCTGGGCTGGGAGTACGAGGCCATGGAAGGCGGTGAGGACGAGGGCATGGAAGGCGGGATGTTCCGCAGGGACGGCAAGACCGTCGCGGGGCTCGGCAAGCTCACCGAATCGGGGGCGCGCCCGGCCTGGATGATCTACTACGGCGTCCCGGACGCCGACGCCACGACCCGGGCGGTCGAGCAGGCGGGCGGCACGGTCCGGGTCGCCCCCCGGGACCTCGGCGACTGGGGCCGGATGGCGCAGTACACCGACCCGCAAGGCGGCCAGTTCGCCGTCTGGCAGCCGGGCAAGGACACCGGCGTGGAGCTGGTCGACGCGCCGGGGTCGCTCTCCTGGACGGAGCTGTACACGAGCGACGCGGAGGCAGCGAAGCGGTTCTACAGCGACGTCTTCGGCTGGTGGTACAGCGACATGGAGCTGCCGGGCGGCGGCGGTACGTACTCCCTGGTCACCCCGGCCGGTCTGCCCGAGACCCGGATGCAGGGCGGCATCATGGCCCTGCCCGCGGAGCAGCTCACCCTGACGAACGGCCGGCCGTACTGGCACCCGGTCTTCGACGTCGAGGACTGTGACGCGGCGGTCGCCCGGGTGACGGCGAACGGCGGCAGCGTGCAGATGGGCCCGGACGACGCCGAGGGGGTCGGTCGGCTGGCGGTCTGCCTCGACCCGTCGAACGCGGACTTCGTGGTGCTCACCCCGGAGCAGCAGTCCTGAGCATGCTGGCCCCGGAGCAGCAGTCCTGAGCGTGCTCACCCCGGAGCAGCAGTCCTGAGCACAGGACCGCGCGCCCGCCCCTTCCCTATGATCGACAAGAAAGCAGGCGACCACTCCTACGACACCTACGACTGAGGCCCGACGACGATGGCGAACCAGCGTGTGTACCTCGTGACCGGCGGCGGAACGGGCATCGGCGCGGCGACGGCCCGGCTGCTGAGCGAGGCGGGCCACCATGTGGTGGTATCCGGCCGCCGCCCCGAGCCGCTGCGGCTCGTCGCGGAGGAGACCGGGGCCCTGGCCGTCCCGTCCGACATCGGCGACCCCGACGCCGTACGCGCCCTCGTCGAGGCGGCGGTCGGCGCGCACGGCCGCCTGGACGGGGTGGTCCTCAACGCCGGGATCGGGCGGGGCGGCGGCGTGGGCGAGGTGACGCCCGACGACTGGGACGCGGTCATGCGGACGAACCTCACCGGCCCGTTCCAGCTGCTGCGCGCCGCGCTCCCGCACCTGCTCGACGCGCGCGGCGCGGTGGTCGCCGTCGCCTCGGTCTCCGCGCTGCGCAACGGTAGGGGCAACGCGGCCTACGCGACCTCCAAGGCGGCGCTCCTCCAGCTCTGCCGGTCGCTCGCGGTGGACTACGGCGACGCCGGGCTGCGCGCCAACACCGTCTGCCCGAGCTGGGTGCGCACGGACATGGCCGACCGCCGGATGAGTCGGTTCGCCGACGAGACGGGTCTCGACGGTGTCGACGCGGCCTACGAGGAGGCCACCCGCGTCCTGCCCGCGGGGCGGCCGGGCGAGCCCCGCGAGGTCGCGGAGGCCGTGGCCTGGCTGCTGTCCCCGGCGTCCTCGTTCGTCAACGGAGCGGTCCTCACGGTCGACGGCGGCGCGACCGCCCTGGACCCCGGCACCCTCGCCTTCGACTACCACCTCACCCCGCGTCCGCCCCTCGCGTGAGTCCGCCGCCGCGCGTGCTGGGGCCTGTTCCTCTTCGTGTCGGCGTCAGAGGAAGCCGACCGTGCCGGGCGGTGCGTAGATGTGGCGGGCCAGGTGCTCGTTGCCGAAGCGGATCGCGGTCGCCCGGCGGTGGTCGGGGTCCTTCTCACGGACGATGCGGCTCTGATGGTCACCGCAGGTGGAGCAGTCGGAGTCCCAGCCGGGCAGCAGGTCGGCGTGGTGTTCGGCCAGGTGCTCGCCGAGGGCCATCTGGGTCGTGAGGGTGCTGTCGAAGGGGTCCCAGTCGACGCCTCGCTCGCCGGTCAGGCGCAGTTCGGCGATCTCCTCGCCGACCTGGCGCATCGTCCGGTAGAGGGTGACGCATCGCGCGCAGGCCCACATCCACGCGGGCGGAAGCGGCCACTGGTGCTCGGGGTTCGTCTCGTCCGGGCTCATGAACGGCACGGTAGTTCGCCGTGCGGCGCCTGTGCGGGCGGGCCGACGTCATTCACCCGCCCGTGGACGGACCCGTCACCTCACCCGACGCGACGCAGCGCCCGCGGGGTCAGGTCCGCGAGGGTGGGGTACCCGTCGACCGCCATCAGCAGGTCCGCCTCGGCGAGCAGGGAGCGCAGGACGTGCACCAGCCCGTCGACGCCGCCGAGGGCGAGGCCGTAGGCGTACGGGCGTCCCACGGCGACCGCGGTCGCGCCGAGGGCGAGCGCCTTGACGACGTCCGTACCGCTCCGTATCCCCGAGTCGAAGATCACGGGCAGTCCGTCGGCCGCCTCGACGACCTCCGGCAGCGCGTCCAGCGCGGCCAGACCGCCGTTGGCCTGCCGACCGCCGTGGTTGGAGCAGTAGACGCCGTCCACGCCCCCGTCCTTGGCGCGGCGGACGTCCTCGGGGTGACAGAGGCCCTTCACGATCAGCGGGAGCGAGGTCAGCGACCTCAGCCAGGGCAGGTCGTCCCACGTCAGCGGGTTGCCGAAGACGCCCGCCCAGTGCAGGACCGCCGCGCCGGCGTTCTGCTCGGGCGGCTGGGCGAGGGCGGCGCGGAAGACCGGGTCGCTGGTGTAGTTCGCCAGGCAGGCCCCCCTGAGCTGGGGGAAGTTGCTCGTCGAGAGGTCCCTCGGGCGCCACCCGGTCACCCAGGTGTCGAGCGTGACGACGATGCCCCGGAACCCGGCCTTCTCGGCGCGCTCCACCAGGCTCGCGGCGAGGTCCCGGTCCGTGGGGGTGTAGAGCTGGAAGAACCCGGGGGTCGAGCCGAACTCCGCGGCGACCTCCTCCAGCGGGTCCGCCGAGAGCGTCGAGGCGATCATCGGCACTCCGGTGGCCGCGGCGGCCCGCGCGGCGGCCAGGTCGCCGTGCCCGTCCTGCGCGCACAGGCCGAGGACCCCGATCGGCGCCATCATCAGCGGCGAGGGCAGCGTCAGCCCGAACAGGGAGACCGACAGGTCGCGCTCATCGGCCCCCACGAACATCCGGGGTATCACGCCGTGCCGGGCGAACGCGGCGACGTTCTCCCGCTGCGTGTGCTCGTCCCCGGCGCCGCCCGCCACGTACGACCACACCGACGGGGACATCGCCGCGCGGGCCCGCTCCTCCCAGCCGTCGAACGCCATCGGGAACCGCGGCAGGACCCCGGCCAGCCCGTTGAGGTAGATCTCGTTCTGGTACTCGCCGAACGCGCCCACGCCGTGCTCCCCTACGTCTTCGAACTGCCGGTTCCGCGTCACGGGAAAAGTACCCGCGCCGGCCGGCCGGACGCCACGAGCGCGGGCGAGGGACCGCGGGAGCGGAGCAGGACGCGGAGTACCGCGGCGACCGGATCGGCGCGGGGTGGAACGGCTTCACCCTGCTCGTCGGCGCCGGGGACGTCACCGCCGACGGCCGCCCCGACCTGATCGCCTACGGCCCGAGCGGTACGTACGTCTACCGCTCGACGGGCTCGACGACGGCGCCGTTCAGCCGGCAGACGACCACTCTGTACGCGGGCGAGGACGGCAGGTTCACCACCGTCGTCTGAGGCTGGTCCGTACGGGGCACGGGGCCGCCGGCCGGCGCGGGAACGTCGGCCGGCGGCCCCTGGTCAGCACCAGCGGGTGTGTCGGCAGAGGCCACCGGCGCCCCCGCCCGAACCGCCCGAGGAGCCGCCCGAGCCGTCCAGGTCGCTCGGGCGGCCGTCCGGGAAGAGGCGGGTGCGGTCGCGGTCGCCCGGGTACGGGTCGAGGTAGTCCGGGTCGCCATCGTCGTCGCGGTCCGGCAGGGAGGCGTCCCTGCCCCGGTCGGGCGCGGGGCACCCGTTGCCGGGCGAGGACAGCGAGAGGGTCACCGTCCAGACCTCGTCCGTGACGGGTTCGCCCTCCGTCGGGTCCTGCCGGCAGACGCGCCAGTCGTCGTACTCGCCCTCCGCGGGCAGCACGTCGTTGCGGTACGCGGCCTCGGCACGCAGCCGCTTCTCGGGCACGCCGGCGGCGACCACCTTCGGCACGGCCGTGCGCCAGGTCGTCCGGACGACCTCGGGCATCACGGGCCACGGCACCCCCGTGCCCTCGCTCGCGGGGCACGGTTCCGCGCGGCGGACGACGGCGAAGTCGACGGTCGGCTCCTCCGGGCTGCCGCCCACATCCTGGAAGCACACCTTCCACAGCGAACGCGCCGTCACCTCCCGCCGCTGGTCCGAGGCGTCGTGATAGGTGACCGTGAATCCCTTCCTCCGTGACCGGGGGAAGGCCACGTCCAGCGAGTCGCCGGTGAAGTCGGGCACGGCCGGCATCGTGGCCGGGGGCGTCGTCCGCGAGGCGCCCGGGAACGACGTCGGCCGGACGGCCGGCTCGGCGTCCGCCGGACCTGACGCCCGGACGGGGTCGGCGGCAGGCTGCGGCTGCTCCGGGAGCACGGCCCCGAAGAGCGCCATCGCCACGACCGTGGCCACGACCCGGCCCGCCTTCGGCCAGGGGCCGCGCCACCACAGCAGCACCAGGGCGACCAGGAGCATCACGGCGCCGAGCCGGTCGTTCACCAGCCCGAGCAGGGGCACCGCGACGACCGCGACGACCCGCGCGGCTCCGGTCTGCCACCAGCGAGGCGGTGCGGCGGAGGTGGGCGGCGCGGGGTGGCGGGGGCCGGACATGGTGGCGCATCCATTCATACGTACGAAGATCGTTCGCGCGCATCGTACGCGGAGCCCGGACGCGGTCGAGCCCGGAAGCCGTCGAGCCCGGAAGCCCTCAAGCCGTCACGCCATCACGCGGCCGTCAAGCCGCCCGGCAGAGCGCATCCGCGTCGGCGGCGACCGGGACACGATGCACGGGCACGGACACGGCCGCCCGCGCGCCGCCCGCTGCCGAGCGGCTCCGCGCGAAGACGACAAGGCGCAGGACCACGAACCGCGCGGCGCCGGCGAGCCCGGAGGCGGACAGATAGACGACCTGCTCGAGTACCGCACAGGGCGCGGCCACCAGCAGCTGCAGGACGAGCATCGCCCCGCAGGTCACCGCGTACGCGGCCGCCGCCGACCCGCCCGACTGCACGTGCTGCCGCCAGGTCGCGCGCCCGCCCGCACCGAAGGTGAAGCGGGCGTGCAGCTCGGTCGCGAGGAGCGTGGAGACGACGGTGATCAGCGCGTTGGCCAGGGCCCAGGGGACCCAGGCGGCCAGCGCCGCCACGGCGAAACTGGAGGCGACGCCCACACCCCCGCCGCAGAGCACGAAGCGAGCGAAGGCGCCGAAGGCGCCGGGTGCGGCCTCCCCCCGGCTCTGCACTGCCTCCATGATCCACCCCTTCGCCCACCCACCCCGCCCTGAATGACACCATGATGGCACACGCATGGCGCCATAGCGAGGCATTATTGGCACCACTCGCGCCGCAGCTGGCGCCAGAGTGGTCGCCCGTCCGTGGCCTGCCTCGGAATTCACCGGACCCCCGCCCGAGCGGCGGTCTACCGTGGGCATGCCGCGCCCCCTCTGCCGCGGTCACCTCACCAGAGGAGGAAGCCTGTGCCGTCCCCCTGCGACCCCGAGTACGCGCCCGCCGGCGACGTGGGCGCCGCGCTCATGGTGATCGACTCCCGGCTCAAGGCCGTCTATGACGGCAGCACCGGGACCGACCCCGAACAGCGCCGGCTGGTCGAGCAGTACGCCGCCTCCCTGGGGCCCGAGGGCGGCCAGGACCTGCTCGACGGCGCGTGCACGCTCATCTACATGTTCATGCGGTGGTTGCGGATGGCCTGCGAGGACCACGGCAAGGACGTCATCGCGTCCGTGGTGCCCGACCTCGTGGCCTCGTTGCGCATGATGCGCCGGAGCGTTCCGCCCGAGGCGATCCCCACCATGGTCGGCCTGGTCGTCGCGGCCGGTACCGGGCTGAGCCCGAGCCTCTGGCGGCAGCAGTACGGCGACTGGACCGACGCGGAGATGAACCCGCTGGAAGCGACCGCCTTCCTGCTGGCCGAGCGGATCAACCGGATCACCGACGACCGCGCGTTCGCCACCACGATGGTCGGCCGAGCCCTCTCCAGCGCCGAGCAGGGCTGACGCGCCGGCGGCGGCAAACGCCTCGGTGCCGCCGGGCGCCTCAGCCCCGTCGGCGGTTGAGGACCCGGCTGGGCCGGGTGTCCGGTCATGGCACCCTCGCCTGCCCGCTCCCCGCCCCCTTCCGCGCGGAGTCCTCCGCGGCGCGCGCGATCCGGCGGGCCATGCCGCCGAAGACGATGGCGTGGAAGGGGGCGACGCTCCACCAGTAGAGGTGCCCGGCCAGCCCCCGGGGGTGGAACATGGCCCGCTGGCGGTACCGCGACCGTCCGTCGCCGTCGTCCTCCACGCGCATCTCCAGCCAGGCGAGGCCGGGCAGTCGCATCTCGGCCCGGAGCCTGAGCAGCCTTCCCCGTTCGATCTCCTCCACGCGCCAGAAGTCCAGGGCGTCGCCCACCCGCAGGTGGGCCGCGTCACGGCGGCCCCGGCGCAGGCCGACCCCGCCGACGAGGCGGTCGAACCAGCCGCGCAGGGCCCAGGCGAGCGGGAAGGAGTACCAGCCGTTCTCGCCGCCGATGCCCTCGACCACCCGCCACAGGTCCTCGGAGCCGGCGCCTACGTCCCGCTCCCGCTCGTCGGTGTAGAGGCTGCCACCGGCCCAGTCGGGGTCGGTCGGCAGCGGGTCGCTCGGCGCGCCCGGCAGCGCGGCGGACGACCAGCGCGTGACGACCTGGGCGTCCCGTACCCGGCGCAGGGCGAGGGCGAGGGCCTGGTCGAAGGGGAGCGGCGAGCCCGGCGGGTCGGGCACGTGGCGGGCGATGTCGTGTTCGCCGCACACGACCTCGTACCGCAGCGACTCGGCCAGGGGCCGCGCGAGAGCGGCGGGGACCGGGGTGACCAGGCCGATCCACTGGCTGGAGAGGCCCGGGGTGAGCATCGGGACGGGCAGGATCAGCCGGTGCGGCAGCCGGGCGACCTCGGCGTAACGCTCCATCATCTGCCGGTACGTGAGGATGTCGGGGCCGCCGACGTCGAAGGTCCGGTTGACGCCCTGGGGCATGCGGGCGCTGCCGACGAGATAGCGCAGGACGTCCCGGACCGCGACGGGCTGGACCCGGGTGCCGACCCAACTGGGCGTCACCATGACCGGGAGGCGCTCGGTGAGGTAGCGGAGCATCTCGAACGACGCCGAGCCGGAGCCGATCACGACGGCGGCGCGCAGCACGGTGGTGGGGACGCCGGAGTCGAGCAGGATCCGGCCGACCTCGGCGCGCGAGCGCAGGTGCGGGGAGAGCTCCTCCTCCTGGAGGTTCGCGGGGGTGAGGCCGCCGAGGTACACGATCCGACGGACCCCGGCGGCCTCGGCCTCCGCGGCGAAGGTCCGGGCGGCGAGGCGGTCCTTCTCCTCGAAGTCCCGCCCGGAGCTCATCGAGTGCACCAGGTAGTACGCGACCTGGACGTCGCGCAGGGCGGGGCGCAGGCTGTCGGCGTCGGTGACGTCGGCCTTGACCACCTCCACGCGATCCGCCCACGGGTAGTCGCGGAGGTTGGAGGGGGTCCGGGCCAGACAGCGCACGGCGTACCCGGCGTCGAGGAGTTCGGGCACGAGCCGTCCTCCGATGTAGCCACCGGGTCCGGTGACCAGACACCGTTCGCCGGTGGACTCGTTCTCTGCGGGCGTCGCCATGGGCGCTCACTCCCCTTTCGGCCGGAGGGACGCTACGTATCGGATGTCGCCCGCCGCGAGCGGCGTGGCGCCTCCTCAGTACCGTTCCCACTCGGACGGAGTCACTCCAGGGGGCCGACCGGAGGTCCCGCGGAGTGCCGCTGTTGCGGGGCGCCCGAACGGGGAAGGCACCCTTCCATGCATATCGATCTGACGGGACGTACCGCGCTGGTCACCGGTTCCACGCAGGGGATCGGCGCCGCCGTCGCCACCGGCCTCGCCCGGGCCGGGGCGCGGGTGGGGATCAACGGGCGGACGCAGGAGCGGGTGGACCGGGCCGTCGCGGAGCTGCGGCGCGAGGTGCCGGACGCGGATCTGGTGCCCGTCGTCGCCGACGTCGCGGGCGAGGAAGGGGCGGACCGGGTCGCGCAGGCGCTGCCGCGGGTGGACGTGCTCGTCAACAACCTCGGGATCTTCGAGACCGCCGAGCCGCTGGACATCGCCGACGACGAGTGGCGCCGCTACTTCGAGGTGAACGTGCTCGCGGGCGTGCGGCTGATCCGCCGGTACCTTCCCGGGATGATGGAGCGGGGCTGGGGGCGGATCCAGAACATCGCCAGCGACTCGGCCGTGGTCGTCCCTGCCGAGATGATCCACTACGGCATGACCAAGACGGCGCTCCTCTCCGTCACGCGCGGCTTCGCCAAGCGGGCCGCCGGGAGCGGAGTCACCGTCAACTCGGTCATCGCCGGCCCCACCCACACCGGCGGCGTCGAGGACTTCGTCTACGAGCTGGTCGACCGCGACCTGCCGTGGGACGAGGCCCAGCGCGCCTTCATGCGGGAGCACCGGCCGCAGTCGTTGCTCCAGCGACTGATCGAGCCGGAGGAGATCGCCGCCATGGTCGTCTACCTCGCCTCCGACCAGGCCTCCGCGACGACCGGCGGCGCGCTGCGGGTGGACGGCGGGTACGTGGACTCGATCCTTCCGTAGGGGGTGGGAGGCCGTCGTCAGCGGGCGCCGAAGACCTGGGTCCAGTAGGGCCCGCCCTCGTCGTGGACGCCGATCCCGATCTCCTTGAAGGAGCAGTTGAGGATGTTCGCGCGGTGGCCGGGGCTGTTCATCCAGGCCTCCATCACCTGCTCCGCGCCGCTCTGCCCCTTCGCGATGTTCTCGCCGTACGTCGACCAGGGGTAGCCGGTGGCGGTGACGCGCTCGCCCGGGCCCGCGCCGTCGGGGTTGGTGTGGTCGAAGTAGTCCCGCGCGGCCATGTCGTCGGAGTGGCCCTGCGCCGCCCTGGTCAGCTGTGAGTTGATCGTCAGCGGGCCACATCCCGCCTTGGCCCGCTCGGCGTTGACCAGGCTGACCACCTGGTCGGCGACGGAGTCCGAGCGGGATCCGCCCTGCGAGCCGGAACCCGCGTCCGAGCCGGTGTCCGCCCCCGCGCCGGAGCCGGAGCCGGACCCGGAACCGGAACCGGAGTTGCCGGTCGGCCTGGGCTTCGGCTGGGGCTTGGCGGCGGGCGACGAGGTCCTGGGGGCGGCCGGCTTCGACGGCGTTGCCTTCGCGGTGCGGCTCGGCCGCGTGGACGGGGTCGCCGTGGCACCGGCCGCTGTCGACGCCGAGGCCGAGGGGGTCTCCAGGAGGGCGGTCGGCTCCTGACCGAAGGGCAGGTCCGGCCCGGGAGCGGCGGCACGGTTGGCGTCCAGCGCGTCCCCGTCCCCGTCGGGCCCGGTGTTCAGGTAGAAGGCCCCACCGGTCACCGCCACGACCGCCATGCCGGCCGCGACGACGGCCCTGCGGCGGCCACGCCGCTGCTCCTGCTCGCGACGCCGGCGCGCACCGCGTGAACCACGGGCCCCGGCCGGGCTTGCCGCGCGCTGCGGCGCGCTCGTCCCGTACGGCTCGCCCGTCCCGTGCGGTGCGTGGAACTCGTACGGTGCGGGGATCTCGTAGGGTTCCGGGCTCGCGTAGTGTTCCGGGCTCGCGTAGGGCACGGGGGGCTCGTACGCCGCCGAACTCTCGTACGGTGCCGGGCTCTCGTACGGTGCCGGGCTCGCGTACGGTTCGGGCGCCCGCATGCCGTACGGCGCCGTCGTCTCATAGGGCGTGGACGTCCCGTACGGTGCCGCGCCGTCGTACGGCATCGGTATCTCGCCCACCCCCTGCGCCTGGTACGCCTCGTACACGCCCGGCGCCTGGTACGCCTCGTACACGCCCTGCGCCTGGTACGCCTCGTACACGCCCGGCCGCTCGTACGCCTCGTACACGCCCGGCGTCTCGTACGCCCCGAAGTCACCCGTCGTCCCGTACGGCTCCCATGCCCCGTAGGCCGGATCGGCGCCGTACTGCTGCGTCGGGTATTCCGCCGTCGCGGTCGCGGTCGCGGTCGCGGTGAGTCCGAGACCGGCTCCCTCCCGGACCGCGGTGAGCAGCATCGCCGACGGGGGCACCAGGAGCAGTCCGGCCAGGAGCCCCTCCGCCGGGACGAGGTTGCTCCACAGGCCGCCGCAGTGCGCGCAGTCGCGGGCGTGGCGGGCTATGCGCTTGCGCCACAGGGCGGAGGGGCGGCCGTCCCAGGTGCCGAGCCCGGACCGGAGGGTGGGGCAGAGCGGGTTCTCCGCCAGGGCCCGGACGACGACGCGCGCGGTGTCGAGCTGGGCCTTCATACGCTGCACCCGGACCGCGGTGTGCTCCGGGGAGAGTTCGAGGGCCGCCGCCACCTCGTACCGGGTCAACTCCCCGGCGCACTCCAGCCACCACAGCGACAGGAGTGCGCTGTCGTCCGGTTCCATCCAGCGGGTGGCCTCGGCGGTCTCGCGCCGCTGACCGGACAGGTGGAGCCTGACGACGGTCATGTCCACGAAGTCCCCGCCGGGGTGGGCGAGGTCGCGCGCGTCGTCGAGGGCGCCCGGACGGGGGCCGTACTGCTGTCGGTGCCAGTGGCCGCGGATCCCGTTCATGGTGATGGCGACGAGCCAGGAGCGGAAACTGTCCGGCGCGCGCAGTCCCGCGAGCCCGTCCAGCGTGCGCAGCATCGTCTCCTGCACGACGTCGTCGACGTCCTGGTGGCCGTTCATGGCCCGGCCCACGATGTTGTAGACGAGGGGCAGGTAGGCGGCGATGAGCTGGTCCTGCGCCCACGGGTCCCCGCTCTGCGCCGCCCTCACGAGCTCCGTGCCGTGCTGCGTACCCATGCCCTGATTCACTCTGCCCATCCCGCCTGTTGTCGATGCCCAGCGGTTGGGAGACCGCTGGACGTGCCCCGGATAACGGAAATCGACGAAATTCACGGCCGCGTCCTCGGCACGGACCGACGACCGTACCGTGGTCGGAAACTTGCGCATGATCAGCAGCTTTCTGCACCCAGATGCATCATGATTGCGGTGGACCGTAGATCGGACTCGCCGCCCACGCAAGGACTCCCCCATGACCCTCCCCGGACCGCGTCTCCGGCCGCTCCGCGCGACCGCGATGACGCGTCCCCGGCCCACCGGCCCCCGGCTGATCGGGCTCGTCACGCCCGACCTGCAGAACGCGGTCTTCCCGGCGATCACGGAGGCCGTCGGTTCCGAACTGACCCGGCGGGGCTTCACGCCCGTCCTGTGCGCGCAGTCACGGGGCGGGAGCTCCGAACCCGGCTTCGTGCGCTTCCTACTGGAACAGCGGTTCTCGGGCATCGTCTTCGCCGGCGGGCACTACGCCTTCACCGACGCGCGGCACGACCACTACCGTCCTCTCGCCCAACTCAGCTTTCCCGTGGTGCTGTTCAACGCCGGGGTCCCCGAGCTGCCCTTTCCCCGGGTGGTCTGCGGCGACGAGACCGCGACCGAGCTCGGGTGGCGGCACCTGACCTCGCTCGGCCACGAGCGGATCGGGCTGATCCTCGGCCCGCGCAGCCACCTGCCGTCCGAACGCAAGGCGGTCAGGGCCCGGGAGCTCGGGGCGGACCCGTCCCGGGTCGTGCGGACCTCGTTCTCGCTGGAGGCGGGCCAGGCCGCCGCGGGACCCCTGCTCCGGGACGGGGTCACGGCGGTGCTCTGCGCGAGCGATCCCCTCGCCCTGGGCGTCATCCGTGCCGCCCGCCGCCATGGGCGGCATGTTCCGCACGACGTGTCGGTGGTGGGGTACGACGACTCCCCGTACATGAAGTGCACCAGCCCGCCGCTGACCACCCTCCGTCAGCCGATCGAGGCCATGGCGTTGAGCGCCGTGGACCTGCTCTGCGCGCAGATGGAGTCGCCGTCGGCCCGTGCGGACGAGATCGTGATCGACCCCGAGCTGATCGTCAGGGCGTCGACCGACCGGCCCCGCGCCGCCCGTATCTGACGGACGTCGCGGGGCCGGTCGGTCGGCGACCGTGCGGCGCGGTCAGGAGCGCAGCCACACCGCCGTGTCCTGGGGCAGCCGCCCCTCGGCGTCGAGCGGCCCGCTGGCGAGCAGGATCCGCTCGTGCGGGGGCAGGACGGCGGGCGTGCGCGCGAGGTTGACGACGCACACGAGGCCGCCGGTGCGGGCGAAGGCGAGTACGCCGTCCTCCTCGGTCGACAGCCAGGTCAGGGGGCCGTCGCCGAAGCCGTCCTCGGTACGGCGCAGCGCCAGGGCCGTCCGGTAGAGCGCGAGCATCGACTCCGGGTCCGCCTGCTGGCGGTCCACGGCGTAGCGCGCCCAGTCCCGGGGCTGGGGCAGCCACGGCTCGGACGCCGAACCGAAGCCGTACCAGGGCGCGTCCGCGCTCCACGGCAGCGGCACCCGGCAGCCGTCGCGCCCGGGGTCGACGCCCTCGGAGCGGGCGTGCATGGGGTCCTGGATGCGGTCGAGCGGGATGTCGGCCTCGGGGAGGCCGAGTTCCTCGCCCTGGTACACGTACACCGATCCGGGCAGGGCGAGGGTGAGCAGGGCGGCGGCGCGCGCCCGCCGGGTTCCGAGGTCCAGGTCGGTGGGGGTGCCGAAGGCCTTCGTCGCGAAGTCGAAGCCGGTGTCCGCGCGTCCGTAACGGGTGGCGGTGCGGGTGACGTCGTGGTTGCAGAGGACCCAGGTCGCGGGGGCGCCGACGGGGGCGTGCTCGGCCAGGGTGTCGTCGATGGTGCGGCGCAGCCGGTCCGCCTCCCAGGGGCAGGAGAGGAGGTTGAAGTTGAAGGCGGTGTGCAGTTCGTCGGGGCGCAGGTAGCGGGCGAAGCGCTCGGAGTCCGGGAGCCAGACCTCGCCGACGAAGACGCCCTGGTAGGTGTCGGCGATGGCGCGCCAGGACCGGTAGATGTCGTGGAGTTCGTCCTGGTCGATGTACGGGTGGGGGTCGACGCCCTCGACGAAGTCGGCGAGCGCCGGGTCCTTGGCGAGCAGGGCCGCGGAGTCGATGCGTACGCCGGCGACTCCGCGCTCGAACCAGAAGCGCAGGACGTCCTCGTGCTCGCGGCGGACCGCCGGGTGGGCCCAGTTGAGGTCCGGCTGCTCGGGGGTGAAGAGGTGGAGGTACCACTCGCCGTCCTCGACCCGGGTCCAGGTGCGGCCCGAGAACTGCGAGGGCCAGTTGTTGGGCGGGAGTTCGCCGTTCTCGCCGCGGCCGGGGCGGAAGTGGAACAGCTCGCGCTCGGGGCTGCCCGGGCCGGCCGCCAGTGCCGCGCGGAACCAGGCGTGCTGGTCGGAGACGTGGTTGGGGACGATGTCGACGATCACGCGGATGCCGAGTCCGCGGGCCTCCGCGATCAGTTTCTCGGCCTCGGCGAGGGTGCCGAAGGCGGGGTCGATGGTGCGGTAGTCGGCGACGTCGTACCCGCCGTCCACCAGCGGGGAGAGGTACCAGGGGGTGAACCAGACGGCGTCGACGCCCAGTTCCGCGAGGTAGGGCAGTCTCGCCCGGACGCCCGCGAGGTCCCCGGTGCCGTCACCGTCGCCGTCGGCGAAGCTACGTGGGTACACCTGGTAGATGACGGCGTCGCGCCACCAGTCGTCGGTGCGCTGCGAGTGAGGGGCTGCCACGTGACGGTCCTTTCGGGCAGGTCGGGGTTCTTCGTCGCCGGCCCGGTGTGCTGCGGGGCATGTGGACGGGCCGGCGACGAAGGTCTGGGGGTGCACAGGCGGAGACGGGCGCGATCAGCCCTTGAGTCCGCCGGCGGTGAGTCCGCTCATGATGTTGCGCTGGAAGACCAGGAAGATGATCAGCGTCGGCACGGAGGCGATGGTGAGCGCGGCGATGAGCACGTTCACGGGGACGCCGTTGGAGAGGGAGTAGATGCCGACGTTGAGCGTCTGCATGGCGGGGTCGGGGAGCGTGAGCATCGGCCAGAGGAAGTCCTTCCAGACGCCCACGACGGCGAAGATCGACACCACGCCCAGGATCGGCCGCGAGATGGGCAGCACGATCGACCACAGGATCCGGGTCGGGGACGCGCCGTCCATCGAGGCGGCGTCGAGGAGCTCCCTCGGGATCGAGTCGAAGAACCGCTTCAGCAGGAAGATGTTGAAGGCGTTGGTCACGGACGGGAGCCAGATCGCCCACGGTGTGTTCAGCAGGTTGCGCTCGATGACGGGCACGTCCAGGACCGTGAGGTACTGCGGGACGACGAGGACGGTCGCCGGGATCATCAGGGTCGCCAGCATCAGGCCGAGGATCGCCTTGCCGAGGACGGGCCGCAGCTTGGAGAGCGAGTAGGCGGCGGCCACGTCGAAGACGAGCTGGAAGGCGAGCGCGCCGAACGCGTAGTAGAGGGTGTTGAAGAGCAGGGTGGCGAGGTCCATGACCTCCCAGGCCCGGGTGTAGTTCTCCGGCGCGAGCGACCCGGGTACGAGGGTCGGCGGCGTCTGGATCACCTCCTGGGCGTCCTTGAGGCCGCTCGACACCAGCCAGTACAGGGGGCCGAGGAACGCCAGGGTGAAGCCGCCGACGACCACGGCGAAGACGGTCCAGTACAGGACCTTGGCGCGGGGTCGGGCGAGCTGCGCCGGCGAGATGAGTGTGCGTGTGGACATCCTGGTCTCCCCGGTCCTACTCGTCCTCGGCGCGGCTGAGCTTCACGTACGCGGCCGAGAATCCGGCCAGGAGTACGAGCAGGAGCAGGCCGAGCGCCGCCGCGGCACCGTAGTTGTTGAAGTTGAAGGCGTACTGGTAGATGAGGTAGACGACGGTCGTGGTGGAGCCCTCCGGGCCGGCGCCGCCGGTGAGCAGGAAGGGTTCGACGAAGACCTGCATGGTCGCGATGATCTGCATGAGCAGCATCAGCGAGAGGATCAGGCGTGTCTGCGGGATGGTGACGTGCCAGATCTTGCGGAGCAGTCCGGCGCCGTCCAGCTCGGCCGCCTCGTAGAGCTCGCCGGGGATGGACTGGAGCGCGGCGAGGTAGATGAGGGCCGCGCCGCCCATGTTCATCCAGGTCGAGGCGATGACGACGGAGAGCATCGAGAGGTCGGGGTCCTGGAGCCACTGCTGTTCGGGCAGACCGACCGAGGTGAAGAGCTCGTTGAGCAGCCCGTAGCCGGGGTCGTACAGGTACTTGAAGAGGAGGACGGAGGCGACCGGCGGGAGCATCACCGGCAGGTAGACGAGCAGCCGGAGATACCCCTGGCCGTGGTGGAACTCGTTGATGACGACCGCGACGACGAAGGGGACGGCGAAGCCGAAGACCAGGGCGAGGGCGGTGAACAGGAGCGTGTTGCGCCACGCCTGCCAGAAGGCCGGGTCGTTGAGGACGGTGGTGAGGTTGTCGAAGCCGACCCAGGTGGTCACGCCGCTCTCGGTCTTCTGGAAGGCCAGGAAGAACTCCCTGACCATCGGGTACCAGGAGAAGACCGCGAAGCAGAGGACCGCGCCGATGAGGAACCCGTGGGCGGTGAGGTTGCGCCGCAGGCTCTTCGCGAACCGCCCGCCGGGGGGCGCGTGGTCCGCCTCGTGCGGCGGGGAGTGGCGGGGGGATCCCGCCTTGCTCGGGGTGAGGCTGGGGGCCGACATCGTCGCTCCTTGGTGCTGGTCTGCCGGGTTGTTCGGGTCTCGGGTCCGCCGGTGCGGCGGGGTGGCGGTGTGACGTCGGCGTCCTGTGGACGGTCGAGGTCCCGGGCGGGGGCGGCACCGCGGGCCGCCCCTGCCCGGGTTCGGCGTCACTGGTTGGCGAGGACCTGGTTGACCTGCGTCTCGGCGGTGGCGAGCAGCTTGTCTATGTCGGCGTCCTTGTTGGTGAGGATGCCGGACATCACGTTGTCCAGGACCTTGTAGACCTCCTGGGCCTTCGGCGGCTCGGCCTTGCCCGCGACCGGGTTGTCCATGAAGGACTTGAAGTTGGCGACCGGCATGGTGGCGTGCTCCACGCGGGCGGCGTCGTCCTTGGTCTTGGAGTCGTTCAGCCAGAAGTTGGGCTGCGGGACGCCGACCGGCAGGCCGTCCCGCTTGGTGCGGTCCCACGCGAACTGGCCCTTGCCGACGCTGAGGTTCTTGTAGTTCAGCCAGGCGATCGCGGCCTTGATCTTGTCGGGGGAGATCCCCTTCTTGATCATGTAGGCGTTGCCGCCGGCCAGGGTGGCCTTCTCGCCGGGGATCGGCCCCATGCCGAAGTTCTCGTACTTCGCGCCGAGTTGCTGGACCATGTACGCGATGTCGTCGGGCGCGGCGAGGAACATGCCGAGCTTGTCGGTCGCGATCTGCTTCTGCAGGTCGCCCCACTGGAGCAGCTGGGTCTTGCCCATGCTGTCGTCCTCCCAGCGCATGGCGTGGAGGTTCTTCGCGACCTGCTTGCCGAGCTCGTTGTTGAAGGCGGCCTTCTTGCCGCTCGCGTCGACGACGTCGCCGCCCACGCTGTACATCTGCGCGGTGAAGTGCCAGCCGCCGGTGTTGCCCGCGCTGTACTCGCCGAAGCCCGCGGTGCCGTTGCCGAGACCGGCGATCTTCTTCGCGGCGGCGCGGACCTCGTCCCAGGTGCGCGGCGGGGCGTCGGGGTCGAGGCCGGCCTGCGTGAACAGCTTGCGGTTGATGAGCAGGCCCATCGTGTAGTTGCTGGTGGGCAGGCCGTACAGCTTGTCGTCCTGCTTGAGGAAGGCGAGGACGTTCGGGTCGATGTCCTTCAGGAGCGGGACGCTCTTGTCGTTGACGTACGCGGTGATGTCGGCGGCGCCGTCGTTGTCCAGGACCTGCGGCAGGTCGGTGAAGTAGGTGTAGAAGACGTCCGGCTGCGACTTGGCCTTGAGCATCGCGGTGAAGCGGGGCGGTTCGAGGCACTGGCCCGCGGTCGAGCGGCCCTCGATCGTGACGTTGGGGTACGTCTTGTTGAAGGTGGCGATGTCCTCCTTCCACTCCTTGAGCTCGGCCGCCTTCGCCGTCGGGGGCATGCAGTCGATCGTGAGCGTCACCTTGGTCTTCGGGTCCAGCGGCGTCGTCGGATCGGAGGATCCGTTCTGCTGGGTCCCGTCGCCGTTGCTGTCGTTGCTGCTGCTCGTGCCGCAGGCGGCGAGCGCGGTCAGCGTGAGCGCGGAGACGAGGGTGACCGCGCTGGCGCGGCGCGTACGGCGGAACCGGGCACTTCTCATGGGTGGTCCCCTTCGGGCATGAACGTGGAGGTCGCCCCACCGCCGGTGCGTTTGTGGGGCGCGCCACACTCAACCACCCCCAACAAGTGAACGCAAGATATCGCGCTGATTTCGTAATTGCCTGACAGGAAAAAGCAGGAGCCCGGAGAACCGGGCTCCTGCGGCGCTCTTCGGGCCCCACGCAGGCAAGGCCGGCGCAAGCAGCCGCAAGCCGCCTGCGCCGACCTCACCGGGCCTGCGCCCGTACTGTCGCCGGTTCCCGCTAGGGGTTGACGTTGATCTTGAAGGTGGACGTGGTGTTACGGATGTCCACCGCGTTGTTGCTCAGTTGCAGGCCGTTGAAGGTCACCTCCCCCACGGCCGGCCCCTGGCCGGACTCGGGCATCTCGTTGGCCCACAGACCGAAGCCCGACTTGGCCTCGTACGCGTCCCCGCTCTTGCGTGCGCCGGTGATGGAGATGTCGGTGAAGACGGTGTCCTTGATGGGGAACTGCGGCTGTCCGCCGACGTAGTTGGTCTGGAACATCACGCCGCTGTACGTCGGGTCGACGATGTCGACGTGGTTGACCCTGATCCCCTGGAAGACCTTGGAGGCGGAGAACACCCAGATGCCCGGGAAGGTCTGCGAGCCCCAGAAGTGCCCGCCGGCCCGGACGATCGAGATGTTCTCGAAGACCGTGGGATCGGTGCCGAAGCCGTTCATCGGGTAGCCGAAGTCCAGCGAGGAGATGGTGATGCCGGAGTAGACGAGCGTGTCCGCGATGTGGATGTTGCGGAAGGTGTTGTGGTAGCCGCCGTAGACGGCGACACCCGCGGCCCGCCAGGTCAGCGTCGACGTCAGGTTCTCGTAGACGTTGTTCTTCATGTCGGCGCCGCCCGCGTCGATCGCGGAGAAGAGCGCGAAGCTGTCGTCGCCCGTGGCCCGGGCGTCGTTGTTGGTCACCAGGTTGTCCGTCGACCCGTTGGTCATGTTGATGCCGTCGGCGAACATGTTCCGGATCCGCGCGTTCTTGATGGTGATCCGGTCGGTGTTGGCGCCCCAGTACAGGCACACCATGTGCTCGTTCCAGATGTCGTCGATCACGATGTCGGTGACGTTGGCGAAGTCGAAGACCTTGCCCGGGCCGTCGATCCGCGAGGTGTAGTTGCCGAAGTACGCGAAGCCCTTGAAGAGCGAGCCCTTCGCCGCCGCCTCGGCCCGGAAGCCGACGTCGGTGTTGTCCTGCGTGGCGGGCGCGTGGAACGTCGTGTACCAGGGTCCGGCGCCGACCACCTTCACGGCCTTGCCGTACACCTGGAACTTGCTGGACGTCTGGTAGTCGCCCGGCGGCAGGTAGACCCCGACGAGGGTGCCCGTGGTGTCCATCCGTACCTTGTCGAGCGCGTTCTGGACGTCCTGGTGGCCGAACCCGGCGGGGACGGTGTACGTCGCCGGGTCGGGGTTGGCGACCGGCGCGACCTGCTCCAGGTTGACGAAGTCGATCGCGTACGGCCGGCTGTTGGCGGCGTCCTTCTGCAGGCGGATCCGGCTGCCCGCCCGCACGGTCTCGCCGAGCATCATGTGCGCCTCGTCGTAAATGTGACGCGGGGCGCCCGCTCCCGGGGAGTTGCCGGGCGCGGTCTCGGCGCCGTACAGCCAGGCGTACTTCGAGGTCACCGGGAGCGCCTTCTTGAACACCCCGTCGACGTACACGTTGATCGTGGAGTCGATGCCGCCGCCGCCCGGGGCGTCGGGCAGCGAGACCCGGGCGACCAGGGTGTTGGTGTCGGCGCGGGTGGTGAACTCGACGTACTCGCCCGTCGCGTCCAGGTGCACGGCCCTGCGGCCCGAGGCCTCGCCCGCGATGTCACCGACGGTCCGGTTCGGGCCGACGACCTGCGCCCCTCCCCCGGCGGTGCCGTCCTCCGCCTCGTACATGTCGTACGGCATGTTGGCGCCGCGGCCGACGAAGAGCGGCTGCGTGGAGGTGTTGTTGGCGCGCTTGACCGGCAGTTCGTTGGCGTCGTCGGCGAGGACGACCTTCACGGTGTACGAGCCGTTGACGGCGGTCCAGGAACCGAGACTCACCTCGGCCGTGGCTCCGGCCGCGAGAGCGCCGTTGTGCGCGCCGGTCAGGGTCTTGACCGTGGCGCCCGTGGAGTCGGTCAGGGTGAGCGTGACGGCGTGGCCGCCGGACGCGCTCGCGACGCTGCCCTGGTTCTTCACGGCCACCTTGAAGGTGACGGCGTCACCGGCCGCGGGGCTGGACGGCGAGGTCGTCACGGAGGACGCGACCAGGTCGGAGCTGGAGACCGGCCGGACCACCAGGGCGGTGGGGCTGGTGAAGGTGTTGTTGGACTCGTTCTGCTCGATGATCGCGTTCGCCTCGTCGACGACCGCGCTCAGCTGGTACGACCCGGCGTCCCGGGCGCCGATGGAGGCGCTGACCGTGGTCTGCGCGCCGGCGGCCAGGGCGCCGACCTGCGCGGTGGCGACCTTGCTGCCGCCCAGGCGCAGCGCGACCGCGCCGGCCGGTGCGGCGGCCGGGCCGCTGTTGCGGACGGTCGCGCTCACCGTGATCGGGTCCGACTCGACCGGGGAGGCGGGCGAGGCGGTGAGAGCGGTGACCTCCAGGTCCGGGTTGGGCGCCGGGACGCCGATGACCTGGAACTCGGCGAGCTGGCCCGCGGAGGAGCCGGAGTTGGCGGTGAACTTCAGCTGGACGTCGGCGG
This sequence comes from Streptomyces sp. NPDC090127, assembly GCF_044746945.1. Lineage (NCBI taxonomy): Bacteria > Bacillati > Actinomycetota > Actinomycetes > Kitasatosporales > Streptomycetaceae > Streptomyces > Streptomyces sp. NPDC090127. Next base: position 646,777 of record NZ_JBIVDE010000003.1, read on the forward strand.
CCCGGGCGGAGACCGGGATCGTGACGGTGTTGCCGCTCGACGGGTTGAAGGTGTAGCTCTTCGCCGCGACGAGGCCGCCGAAGCCGGACGCGCTCTGCTCGCGGCCGAGGACCTCGATCGTCTGGCTGCGGGTGGCCCAGGCCGCGTCGGGGTTGAGCTTGAGGACGAGCCGGTCGAGGTCGGCGTTGGAGCCGAGCTTCACGGTGAGGGTCTGCGGGTAGCTGCCGCCCGCGCCCTCCCAGTACGTCGCGACGTTGTTGTCGTTGGCGTTGGCCGCGGCGTAGGTGTGCACCATGGAGGAGGCGGCGATCTCCTTGCCGACCGCGAGGTCGGAGCCCGTGCCGCCGGCGCCGTCGCGGGTCACGGCGTTGCTGTTCGCCGACTGGTTGCCCGCCGCGTCCTTGGCGCGCACGTGGTACGTGACGGTGGCCGAGGCGGGCTGGGTGTCGGTGTACGTGGTGACGTTGCCGGCCACGCTGCCCCGGAGGGTGTTGTTGGCGTAGACGTCGTAGCCGCTGACGCCGACGTTGTCCGAGGAGGCGTTCCAGGTCAGCCTGATCTGACCGGCGGCGGGCTCGGTCAGCGCCAGGTTCGCCGGCGCGGTCGGTGCCTGGGTGTCCCCGGTGTCCCCGGTGCGCGTCACGCTGTTGCTGTCGGCGGACTGGTTGCCCGCCGCGTCCTTGGCGCGCACGCGGTAGGTGACGGTCTGGTTCGCCGGTCGGGTGTCGGTGAAGGTGGTGACGCCCCCGCCGACGCTGGTCAGCAGGGAGCCGTTGGCGTAGATGTCGTAGCCGGTCACACCGACGTTGTCGGTGGCGGCGTTCCAGGTGAGCCTGATCTGGTCGGTCGCGGGCTGGGTGAGGGCGAGGCCGGCGGGAGCGGAGGGCGCCTGGGTGTCGCCGGTCTGCGGGCCGTAGACCTCCAGCTCGGAGAGTTGCCCGGCGGTCTGGACGCTGTTCGCGGTGACCAGGACGCGGACGTACCGGGTGGTGGTCGCGTCGAAGGCGATCGTCGCGGAGTGGCCGCCCGCGGCGTCGAAGGCGTACGCCTGGGAGGCGGTCAGGTCGGTGAAGGCGGTGCCGTCGGTGCTGCCCTGGATCTTCAGGGTCTGGCTGCGGTTCTCCCAGGTGGAGGGCAGGCGCAGGACGACCCGGTCGACGCGGACGGCGGAGCCGAGGTCGGCCTGGATCCACTGCGGGAGGGCGCTGTTGGTGCTCTCCCAGTAGGTGGCCCGGTTGCCGTCGTTGGCGTTGCCCGCCGCGTACACCTGGGTGTGGCTGCTCGCGGTCAGGGGGCGTCCGCTCGCGAGGTTGGCGGAGGAGGCGTCGGCGGCGTGCACCTCCAGCTCGGAGAGCTGGGCGGCCTGCCAGCCGGTGTTGGCGGTGATGTGGACGCGGACGAACCGGGCCTGGGTGGCGGGGAAGCTCACGGTGACGGTGTTGGCCGCGCCGGGGCTGAAGGTGTAGGTCGCGGAGTTCTTGAGGGTGGCGAAGCTCGTGCCGTCGGCGCTGCCCTGGACGGAGAGCGTCTGGTTACGGCTCTCCCAGCCGGCGGGCAGCTTCAGGACCACCTCGTCCACCCGGGTCGTGGTGCCGAGGTCGGCCTGGACCCACTGGGGCAGGCTGCTGCCGGCGCTCTGCCAGTACGAGCCCTGGTTGCCGTCGGTGATGTTTCCGGCGCCGTACTCGGCCACGGCGCTGCTGGCCGCCGCCGCGTCGCCGAGGGCGATGTTGGGGCCGCCGGCGGCTTCGGCGGTCATCAGCGGACCGCCCAGTGCCAGGAGGCTGGTCGCGACCACGGCGCTCAGGAACCGTGGTCTCCAGTCGGAGATGCTCATCTGTTCTCTCAGTCCTCGATCTCGGCCTCGCGCCCGACCGGCGGCGAGGCACGGCTCAGGGGCGGCGGCCCCGTCGGACCGGGGCCGCCGCACGGGGGTGGGTCGGAAGGGTCAGTTCCTGGTGACGACGAACTGCGAGCCGGGCTCGATGAGGACGTCGCCCTCGGCCGAGTTGGTGATGGTCACGTTCGTCAGCGTCGCGCTGCCGCGCGCCCCGCTCATCGCGAGGACGCCGGAGCCGTTGTTCGACTTGTCGATCCGGACGTTGCTGATCTTCACGTTCGGCATCTCGCCGCCACCCGTCTTGAACTGGATGCCGTCGTACGTCGAGTCGAGGATGTCGGTGTCCCGGATGGTGACGCCGGGGATGGGCTGGCCCTGCGCGAAGAGCGTGATGGCGCCGAACTCCTGGTCCTCGTTCCAGAACGCGCCGCCGGTGCGGTGCAGGGCGTTGTTGGCGATCAGGGTCTGCCCGGTGAAGGGCAGCGGGTCGTGGTCGGTCGCCAACATGATGCCCGGGTAGTTCATGGTGTCCGAGATGATGTTGTTCTCGATCGTGTTCCCGAAGCCGCCGTAGACGGCGATGCCGTTGGCGCGCCAGGGCAACTGGATGGTGTTGTTGCGGAAGTGGTTGTTGGATCCGATGTCCACCGAGGTGTCCTTGACGTACTTGCTGGCCCAGACGGCCAGCGCGTCGTCCCCGGTGTTGCGGAAGGACGAGTCGAAGACGGTCGAGTTGCGGGTGCCGTTGGCGAAGTTGATGCCGTCGGCGTAGGTGTTGCGGATCCGCATGCCGGTGAACTCCAGACCGTCACCGGGGCCCCAGAGCTCGGGGATGTTGGAGTAGTCGCGGCCGGCCCAGACGCCGACGTTGGCGTGCTCGATCCAGACGTTGTTGATCTTGGTGCCCTTGCCGAAGCGGCCGTTGAGGCCGACGCCGCCCTCGGCGTTGCCGTCACCGCCGCGGATCTGACCCGATCCGAAGATGGCGATGTCGGAGATCTGCGTGTTGTGGTCGATGTCGAAGCCGAAGTTGCCCTCGTGCGGGTGGTTGATGCCGCCCGCCTGGTGCGGCGGGGTCAGCGTGTACAGCTGCGAGTGCCACATGCCCGCGCCGCGGATGGTGACGTCCCGGATGCCGACCTGGTTGAACTGGCCCCGGTTGAGCGGATCGTCCGTGAGGATCTTCTGCTCCTGGCGCCACTGCCCGGCGGGGATCCAGACGCAGGGGATCTGGCCGTTCTGGTCGGCGGTCACCGCCCGCTGGAGGGCGTCGGTGTCGTCGATGCCGTCGTTGGGGACGGCGCCGTACTCGGTGATGGAGACGCAGCTCGCCGGCTTGGCGGCCGGCGGCGCCACCTGCTCCAGGTCGATCAGGTCGATGACGTAGAAGGAGGCCGAGTCGCCCGCGTCACGCTGGAGGCGGAACGTGGTGCCGACGGGGTACGTCTGCGTCAGCAGGGCGTGGGACTCGTCGAAGAGTCGTCGGGCGTCACCGCCGGGCCGGTTGGTGAGGCCCTCGGGGTCGTCGGTGGTGCCGTAGAGCCAGCTGTGCTTGGACGACAGGGTCAGCTTGCGGACGAAGGCGCCGTTCGCGTAGAGGCTGATCGTGGCCTCGGCCCCGCCGCCCGCGGCGGAGTCGGGGACGGAGTTGCGTACCACGATCGAGTTGGACGGGTTGGTCGAGGTGAACTCGACGTACTGACCTTGGGAGTTGAGGCGCACCGACTTGCGGCCGGAGGACTCGGTGGCGAAGTTGGTGTGGCCGAAGGTCCGCTTCTGGTCGGCGGTGAGCAGGGTGCCCTCGTAGCGGGCGTCCTCCGCCTCGTACTCGGTGTACGGCACGGCCGCGCCGCGTCCGACGACGAGGGAGCGGGTGAAGACGTTGTTGTTCTCGTCGGTCTCGGCGACGGTGCCGGTGGCGTCGGCGGTCGCGGTGAGCGTGGCGCCGCCGCTGGTGGCGGTCCAGGTGCCGGAGATCGCGACGGTGGCCGTCTGGCCGGCGGCGATCGCGCCCGCCGTGCCGTTCAGGGTGGTGGAGCCCGCCGTCAGCCGGGTGACCGTACCGGCCGGGGCCCCGGTGGTGCCGCGGTTGTTGACCGCGACGGTGAAGGTGACGGCGGAGCCGACGGCGGGGCTGGCGGGGTTGGTGGTGATCCCGGTGACCCGCAGGTCGGGGCCGGGGCTCTGGCCGACGACGAGCTTGGCGGCCGCCGTCCGGCTGTTGTTGCTGTTGTCCTGCTCGGCGACGGTGTCGGTCGGGTCGACGACGGCCGAGACGGTGTACGAGCCCATGGGTCGCTTGCCCACGGTGACCGGGACGGTCGCCGAGGCGCCCGCGCCGAGCGCGGGGACCGGGGCGGAGCCTGCCACGGCGCCCTCCAGGCTGACCTGGACGGTGGTGGCGGGTGCGGCGGCCGTACCGGCGTTGCGCACGGTGGTGTTGACCGTCACGGAGTCCGTCTCGGAGGGGGAGGACGGGGTCCAGGTCAGGTCGGTGACGGTGAGGTCGGGGTTGGGCGCGGCCGCGCCGACGACCTGGAACTCCGCGACCTGGCCGCCGGGGGCGCCGGTGTTGGAGAAGAAGGTCAGGCGCACGTCCGCGTACCGGCCGGTGACCGGGATCGTGACGGAGTTCTGCCCGGCGGACGGGCTGAAGGCGTAGTCGGCCCGCGCCTTGAGCGAGGTGAAGCCGGACGCGCCCTGCTCGCGTCCGAGGACCTCGATCGCCTGCGTCCTGGGGCCCCAGGCCTGGTCGGGGTTGAGCTTGACGACCACGCCGGACACGTCGGCGTCGGCACCGAGCTTCACCGTCAGGCTCGACGGGAAGCCGGCGGACTCCCAGTAGGTGGTGGTGCTGTCGTCGTTGGCGTTGGCGGCGACGTACGTCTGCGTGGTCGAGGTCGCCTCGATCGGCTTGTTGCGCGCCAGGTTGGTCCCCTGGGGCGGGTCGACCGGGCCCTGGCCGCCGTCGCCGTAGACCTCCAGTTCGGAGAGCTGGGCGGCGTTCCAGCCGGAGTTCGACGTCACCTGGATCCGCAGGTACCGGGTGGTGACGGAGGTCAGGCCGATCGTCACCGTGTTGGCCTGGGACGGACCGAACGCGCGGGGCTGGGCGGCCGCGAGGGTGGTGAAGGCGCTGCCGTCGGTGCTGCCGAGCACACCGAGGGTCTGCGAGCGGGCCTCCCAGGTGGTGGGGAGCTTCAGGACGACGCTGTCGACCCGGGTCGCGGCGCCGAGGTCGACCTGCACCCACTGGGGGAACGACCCGACCGGGCCCTCCCAGTAGGACTGCTGGCTGCCGTCGGTGACGTTGCCCGCCGGGTACGCGCCGTGGGCGGCGCCGGCCGTGGCCGTTCTGCCGAGCGCCAGATTGGGTCCGGCGGTGGCTGCCGCCTGTGCGGTGACCGGAAGGAGTCCGACGGCGACCAGTGCGGCTATCAGCATGCCGACCGTCAACCGCCAGCTCAGGATCTTGCCTCTCATATGGGCCTCTCCGCCTCTGCTGGGGGCCCGGCGACGCCCCGAAACAGTGCCTCTCGCCAGGAACCCAGCGGAACTCTGACAATGAATGACGGCGAGCTACAGACTTATTGAGCTTTTTCGTTAATCTTTTGCACCGTCGGGGTGTCAGGTTTCTATCAGGTCACCGCTTTGTCAACAGCCGTGACAGGACCTCGCGCGAGGGTGGAGCATCCGCGCAGGTCAGCGCCGAAGCCCTCGCGAGCCGGTGACGAGCCGGTGACGACAAACGGCTCCGGCGCCGGGGAGGCGGGGTGCCTCCCCGGCGCCGGAGCCGGAGAACGAGGGGTCGGGTGAGGCGGGTCAGGTGCTGCGGATCAGGTGCTGCGGATCAGGTGCTGCGGGTCAGGTGCTGCGGGTCAGCCGAGCGGCGGCGGCGCCGTCGACCCGCGTACGACGAGCTCGGGCTCGAAGAGCAGCTCGCCGGGGTCCGTCTGGGTGCCCTGGATCTGGGCGCTGAGCAGCTCGACCGCCGCACGCCCCATGGCCTCGATGGGCTGGCGGACGGTGGAGAGCGGGGGCTCCGTGCAGTTCATGAAGGCGGAGTCGTCGAAGCCGACGACCGACACCTGCGAGGGAACCGCGAGCCCCCTCCTGCGCGCGGCCCTTATGGCGCCGAGGGCGAGCGGGTCGCTGGCACAGACGATGCCGGTGACACCCCGCTCCAGGAGGCGGTTGGCGGCCGCCTGGCCGCCTTCGAGGGAGAAGATCGACCGGACGACGTGCTCCTCGGGCAGCTTCGTGCCCGCCGCCTCGGCCACCGCGCGGGCCGCTTCGAGCTTGCGCCGCGAGGGGACGTGGTCGCTCGGGCCGAGGACGAGGCCGATCCGCTCGTGCCCGAGCGAGGCGAGGTGGCGCCAGGCCTGCTCGACGGCGACGGCGTCGTCGCAGGAGACGCAGGGGAAGTTGAGCCCCTCGATGGACGCGTTGATGAGCACCACCGGGATGTTGCGTTCCGCCAGCTGGTGGTAGTGCTCGTGCGGGGCGTCCGCCTGCGCGAACAGGCCGCCGGCGAAGACCACTCCGGACACCTGCTGCTGGAGCAGCAGCTCCACGTAGTCGGCCTCGGAGACGCCGCCCTTGGTCTGCGTACAGAGCACGGGGGTCAGCCCCTGCTGCGCGAGCGCGCCGCCGATCACCTCCGCGAACGCGGGGAAGATGGGGTTCTGCAACTCCGGCAGGACGAGACCGACGAGACGCGCGCGCTCTCCGCGCAGCTGGGTGGGCCGCTCGTACCCGAGCACGTCCAGCGCGGTGAGGACGGACTGCCGCGTCGCCTCGGAGACACCGGGCTTGCCGTTGAGCACACGGCTGACCGTCGCCTCGCTGACTCCCACCTTCTTGGCCACTTGAGCAAGTCGTCGCGTCATGAACGCAAGACTATCGCAAGTTCCGCAAGAATGTTGCGCGGCTCCGTCGGAAGATCACCTGCGGGACCGGGTCGCCCCTCAGCGCGGCGATCGCCGACAGCACGTACGCCGAACGCGACGCGGGCGACCGGTCGGTGGCCGACCCCACTGCGCGAGCCGGTTGCCTTCACATCAGGCCAACGCAACGCACCATTGCATTCACTCCACCTGCCATTGCATCAATTAACCTACGGTGAGCAGGCATTATCCCGTAACGATGATTGACGAGATAATGAACGCAACGTAGCTTTCGTGGCGCGTCACCCCGGAACGTCACGAGAAGAGGAATGGCCATGAGCGAGTCCGTCCACACCGTCACGTCGCTGCCGACGGAGCGCCCGCGCGGCTGCCCCTTCGACCCGCCGGCCGAGCTGATCGACGCGCGTCGGCACAGCCCCATCAGCCGCTACACGCACCCCGGGGGGAAGCCCGGCTGGCTGATCACCGGGTACGACCTGGTCAGATCGGTGCTGGCCGACCGGCGGTTCAGCTCGCGCAAGGATCTGCTGAACGTGGTCGACTTCGAGCTCCCGCCGGCACCGCCCGGCGAGTTCCTGCTCATGGACGAGCCCGATCACAGCCGCTACCGGAAGCCGCTGGTGGGCAAGTTCACCGCCCGGCGGATGCGGCTGCTCACCGAGCGGATCGAGCAGATCACCACGGAATGCCTGGACGCCATGGAGAAGGCCGGCCCGACGGCCGACCTGGTGACGGCGTTCGCCAAGCCCATCCCCACCATCGTCATCTGTGAGCTGCTCGGAGTGCCGTACGAGGACCGGGCCTCCTTCCAGGAACAGATCGACAAGTTCATGGACGGCGAGACGGGCGACGAGGACCTGCTCGCGGCCTACACCGCGACGCAGGACTACCTCGCCCGGCTGGTGGTCGCCAAGCGCGCCCACCCCACCGACGACGTGCTCAGCGAACTCACCGACAGCGACCTGAGCGACGAGGAGTTGAAGGGGATCGCCCTGATCCTGCTGGCGGCGGGATTCGACACCACGGCGAACATGCTGAGCCTGGGAGCCTTCGCGCTGCTGCAGCACCCGGAGCAACTGGCCGCGCTGCGCGCCGACCCCACGCTCGTCGACAAGGCCGTGGAGGAGCTGCTGCGGTATCTGAGCGTCGCGAAGTCGTTCATGCGCACGGCGCTGGAGGATGTCGAGGTGGGCGGCGTGACCATCGAGGCCGGCACGACGGTGATCCTGTCGTACAACACCGCCAACCGCGACCCCGAGCGTTACGCCGACCCTCATGTGCTGGACATCCAGCGAGACTCCGGCGGGCACCTGGCCTTCGGCCACGGCGTCCACCTCTGTCTGGGCCAGCAGCTGGCCAGGGTCGAGATGCGGGTCGCGATCGCCGCCCTCGTCAAGCGCTTCCCCACCCTGCGTCTGGCGGTGGCACCCGAGGACGTCGCCCTGCGCCCGGAGACCGCCGACATCTACGGCGTGAAGAGCCTCCCGGTCACGTGGGAGGTGTGACGGGGGGCACGTGACGGGGGGCACGTGACGGGAACGCGCGTGGCGCGGAGCGGACGACGGGGGGCACGTGACGGGAACGCGCGTGGCGCGGAGCGGACGACGGGGGGCGCGTGGCGGGACGCGGGTGACCGCCCCGCGTCTGTCACTCCGGATCGTTCCGGATGCCGTGCCCCGCGCTCCCCCCACTACGTTGTCGACGGCCCGCCAGACCGACCCGTCCGGAGCCGGGGGACACCGATGCCGACGACCGCCGCCACGACCACCGCACGCCCTCCTGTCGCCGCGCTCGGGGACCAGGAGCGCGCGGTGCTCGTCGCGGTCGGATGCGGCCCGCGGGACGACGAGATCGCGGACGCCCTCGCCCTGACCGAGGCCGCCATGGCCCAGGACCTCGCGCGGGTCCTCGTCAAGCTCGGGCTGCGCGACCGGGCCGCCGCGATCGTGCACGCCTACGACTGCGGCCTGGTCCTCCCCGGACGAGGTCCCGCACGCGGGCGAGGCCCTCTGCCGCGACGGCCGACAGGCCGACGCGTCGACCGTCTTCGAGCGCGCCCGTCGCCGGCCGGCCGACGGCCTGGGGGGTGCCGCCGAGCCGGACGCTGCGGCGGACCCGCCTGATGATCCTGCGCGGGGACGAAGCCGGCCTCGCCCGGTGAGCGCTCTTCCGTCGCCGGTCCCCCGCCTTCCGCGTCTGCGGACCTCATCTCCGCGTCCGCACGGGCCTCACCTCACGACAGAAAGGCACACCATGGCAAGACATGGCTTATACCGCGTGCTCACGCGACTGGCGGTCGTCGCCGGTATCTGGGCGCTGGTCATGGGGATGACCGCCTCGGCCGGCGTCGCCCGGCAGGGGCCCGTTCCTGTGCCGGGCGACGAGCGGTACGGCGTCTCGCGGTACTTCGCCGGCCCCGAGGGAATGGCCATTCCGACCGTGCCGTGTGATCCGGCCGGTCCCTCGGCCACCGACGGCATCATGGCCACCCAGCTCAACCCGCAGCTGAACGCGAAGATGGCCGGCTATCTGGACGCGTACAAGATGTCCTGCGCGCGGATGGTCACGCAGGCGGTGAAGGACCGGGGGCTCAACCCGCGCGCCGCGGCGATCGCCATCGCCACGATCATCGTCGAGACCAGCATGAACAACTACTCCCAGGCCGTCGACCACACCAGCCTCGGGCTGTTCCAGCAGCAGGACTGGTGGGGCAGCCGGGAGCAGCGGCTGAACCCGACGTACGCCACCAACGCCTTCCTCGACGCGATGGAGCAGCAGTACCCGGGCGGCTCGTGGAACAACGTGGCGATCGGTGACGTGTGCTGGAACGTGCAGCGACCGCGCGAGGACCTGCGCCACCTGTACGGGATCGAGGCGGGTGACGCCACGCTCATCGCCCAGGCGCTGTGGTCCGCCGCGGCCGGCGGCCCCAAGCACCCGTACGCCTCGGGGCGGGTGGTGTCCGGGCGGTCCGCGGACGGGCGCCTGGAGGCCTTCGCCGCCGGTGCCGACGGCGTGTACCACGCGTGGCAGACCGAGGTGAACGGCACCTGGTCGCCGTGGCGGTTCGCGGGCGGTCCGCGCAACGCGCAGCTGGCGGTGGCGTCCAACGCGGACGGGCGGCTGGAGCTGTTCGCGCTCTCGGAGACGACGTTCGACCACATGTGGCAGACCGGGCCGAGCGCGGGGTGGTCGGCCTGGGAGAACTTCGGCACCGGCGGGTACCGGGTGGCGGCGGGCAACAACGCCGACGGCCGCATCGAGGTCTTCGCCTCCAACGCCAACGGCGTGTTCCACCGCTGGCAGACCGCGCCCAGCGGCGGCTGGGCCGGATGGGAGGGATCCGGGGGCGGCCCGGCCAACGCGCGTCTGGCCATGGAGACCGCACCGGACGGACGGCTGGAGGTCTTCGCCCTGTCGGACACCACGTTCGGGCATCTCTACCAGACCGGCGTCAACGGCGGCTGGTCCGCCTGGGAGGCGTTCGGTGAGGGCGGGCACGCGGTCGCGACCAGCTACAACCAGGACGGCAGGCTGGAGGTCTTCGCCTCCAACCGCGACGGCGTCTTCCACCGCTGGCAGACGAGTCCGACCTCGTGGTCGGAGTGGACGGGCACCGGTGGGATCTCCAACGCCGAGCTGGCCACCTCGCGGTCGGTCGACGGCCGGGTCGAGGTCTTCGCGATCAACTCCACCACCGCGAGCCACACCTGGCAGACCAGCCCGAACACGGCGTTCGCGGCGTGGGAGACCTTCGGTGGCGGTGGCACCGCGATCGGCGCGAGCAACAACGCCGACGGCCGCATCGAGGTCTTCGGCACCAGCCACGCCGGCGTCTACCACCGCTGGCAGACCGGCTTCGCCACCTGGTCGGAATGGGGCTGGCTGAACGGCTCCGGCCCCGCGATCAACTAGCCCCTCGGCGATTCCCGGCACGCGCCCTGCCCCGCACCGTGACGTTCCCGGTGCGGGGCAGTGCTTCTCCCGGACGCCGTCCGGGCGTTGACCCTCGGCGGCTGGGCGCGGGGCTGCGGTCGACAGAGGCGACGACGGCGACGACGGCGACGGCGACGGCGACGGCCATCCTCACCAGGGCGTGTTTCGCCCTAGCCCACCCCGCCCCGCCTGTCAGTCCGTAACCTTCCGGGGTCTCACGGCCGCCCCCCGTTGCTACCTTCCAGATGCCCGTTCGCACGGCCTGAGCGACGACCAGGAGGACACGTTGAGCGCGCAGCACCCCACCCGTAGGAACATCCTGAAGACCGCCGGAGGCCTGTCGGCCGCGCTGGCCCTCGGCAGCGCGGGCGTCCTCGCCTCCGCGTCCGCCGCGGCCGCCGTCGGTGACGGCTTCGGCCTGCGCATCGTGGAGCGCGGCGAGGCCGACGCCCGCATGTGGTACTACCGGTTCCAGACGAGCGCGATCGGCTGGAACCCGGCCGTCAACGTGCTCCTCCCCGACGACTACCACTGGAGCGGGCGCAGGTACCCCGTGGTCTACCTCCTCCACGGAGGCGGTACGGACCAGGACTTCATCACCTTCGACCGTGAGCGCATCCGGGAGTGGACGGCCGGCAAGCCGATCATCGTCGTGATGCCCGACGGAGGCCACGCCGGCTGGTACTCCAACCCGGTGAGCTCCAACGTCGGCCCGCGCAACTGGGAGACGTTCCACATCGACCAGCTGATCCCGTGGATCGACGCGAACTTCCGCACGTACGCGGAGTACGACGGCCGTGCCGTGTCCGGCTTCTCGATGGGCGGCTTCGGCGCGTTGAAGTACGCCGCCAAGTACTGGGGGCACTTCGCCTCGGTGAGCGCCCACTCCGGCCCGGCCAGCCTGCGCCGGGACAACGGCCTCGTGGTCCACTGGGCCAACGCCTCCTCCGGGGTCCTGGACCTGAACGGCGGCACGGTCTACGGCGCGCCGTTCTGGGACGAGGCCCGGGTGAGCGCGGACAACCCGGTGCAGCGGATCGAGAGTTACCGCAACAAGCGGGTCTTCCTGGTCGCCGGAACCAGCCCGGACCCGATCAACTGGTTCGACACCGCCAACGAGACCCAGGTGCTCGCGGGGCAGCGGGAGTTCCGCTCCCTCCTCGGCAACGCGGGCATCCCGCACGAGTGGCACGAGCTGCCCGGCGGCCACTTCGTCCGCCACGACATGCTCGTGCGCGACATCGACGGCATCATCGGCCGGTTGCGCAAGGCGTGACCGCGCTCCTCGCACCGTACGTCCGTCCCACTCACCCCGAGACCACCGAGGGGAGGAGCGTCTCGTGATTCCCGGACTCTCCCGACGCACCGTGACCTGTGTTCTCGCGGCGACCGCCGCCCTGCTGCTGCCTGCCCTGGTGCCCGCGACCCCGGTCGCGGCGAAGACCGCCGATCCGGCGACCGTCGCCGGGGCCGCCGCTGCCGGCGCGGCCTGTCCGGCCGCCGGGTTCGTCTCCCAGCACCACCACGGCGACCACAACGGCGTCGACATCGCCAACGACGTCGGGACGCCCATCTACGCCGTGGGCGACGGCGAGGTGACCATCTCCGGCTACGAGCCCGGCTACGGCCAGTGGATCCGGGTCCTGCACCCGGACGGGCGGATCTCCGAGTACGGGCACATGTCCCGGCGGGACGTCTCGGCCGGCGACCGTGTCGTGGCCGGCCAGCAGATCGCCCTGATGGGCTCCGAGGGGCAGTCCACCGGCCCGCACCTCCATCTGCGGATCTGGGGCGACCCGTCCGCCTCCTGGGGGATCGACCCCGAGGTCCACCTGGCGGAGCGCGGCGTGGTGCTGCCCTGCACCCCGGGCACCGGCCCCCGGCCCGAGCCGCTGGTGTACCCGGCGGAGTCGGGCCGGGTGGTCTCGGCGCGGTCGGCCGACGGCCGCCTCGAGGTGTTCGCGGCGGCGGCCGACGGCATCCACCACGCGTGGCAGCAGGAGGCGAACGGCAACTGGTCGGCGTGGGAGTCCCTCGGCGGTCCCGGCAACGCCGAGCTCGCCCTCGCGCCCAACGACGACGGCCGTCTGGAGCTGTTCGCCCTCAACGGGAACACCTTCGAGCACCGCTGGCAGCTGAGCCCGTCGGGCACCTGGTCGAACTGGGAGAACTTCGGCACCGGCGGACGCGACACCGCGGCCGGTGTCAACGCGGACGGTCGCATCGAGGTGTACGCCTCGGGTCCGAAGGGGCTCTTCCACCGGTACCAGCTCGCCCCGAACGGCGGCTGGTCGCCGTGGGAGCCCACCGGCGGCGGACCCGCCGACAGCCGCGTGGAGATGGAGAAGGCGCCCGACGGCCGCCTGGAGGTCTTCGCCCTCAACGGCACGACCTTCGAGCACCAGTACCAGACCGCACCCAACGGCGGCTGGTCGCCGTGGGAGAACTTCGGCACCGGCGGACGCGACCTGACCGTCGACCACAACGCCGACGGCCGTCTGGAGGTCTTCGCCTCGGGGCCCGAGGGTGTCTTCCACAAGTACCAGACCGGCCCCAGCAGTTGGTCGCGCTGGGAGGGCACCGGCGGCGGACCCGCCGACGCCCAGCTCACCAGCGAACGCACCGCCGACGGCCGGGTCGAGGTCTACGCGATGAACGGCACGACCGCCATGCACACCTGGCAGACGGCCGTGAACGCCCCCTTCAGCGAGTGGGCGACGTTCGGCACCGGCGGGACGGAGGTAACCGCCGCCACCAACGCCGACGGGCGCATCGAGATCTTCGGCACCAGTCACGCCGGCACCTTCCACAAATGGCAGACCGGATTCGCGACCTGGTCCCCGTGGACCTGGGTCAACGACTCCGCCGGGCCGCCCGTGGGCTGACCAGCCGTCGGTCGACCCGCTTGGTCCGACCCGCCAAAGGTCGCCCTTCCGCGGTCCGGCCGTCGGCGTCGGCCCGGTCGGCCACGCCACCCACCCGACCCACCCGACAGCCCCGCGCCCACGCCCCGTGGCCGGCCGCGCCCCGCACCTGTGGCACGGCCGGCCACGCGGTCTCCCCGGAGGAATCCCATGCTTCCGATCAGCCGACGGAGCCTGCTGCGCGGTGTGGCCGCCGGGGCGGGCTCCCTCCCGTTCCTGGCCGCCGCACCGGCCGCCGCCGCGGCCTCCGAGACCCCGGCCCCGCCCCAGCGCTGGGTGGGCGCGGGACCGTTCTCGTACGTCTACGATCCGTCCACCCCGGCCGGCCCGCGCTACCTCAACGATCACACGCTGGTGAAGGCCCAGGGCCGCTGGCACCTGTTCGGGATCGTCGGGGACAGTGCGCCGCGCGGCGAATCCCCGGACAGCGCGGCGGAGACCACCTTCGCCCACGCCTCCGCGCCGAGCCCGTACGGGCCGTGGACCAGCCACGCCGACGCGCTCACCGTCGACCCGGAGTACTTCGGCGAGGAACACCTGTGGGCGCCGCACGTCGTGGAGGCCGGCGGCAGGTTCTGGATGTTCTACGCGGCCGGCGGCGCGCGGGGCGCGGCGATCAACGTCGCCACCTCGACCGACCTGTTCACCTGGACCCGCGAGCCGTCCGGCCCGCTCTTCCGGGGGCTCGCGGCGCGGGACCCGATGGTGGTGCGGGTCGGCGGCGAATGGGTCATGTACTACACCGAGCTCTCGGGCGCGGGCGGCCACCATGTCGTGGCCTACCGGCGGTCGGCCGACCTGCTGCGCTGGAGCGAGCCGGGCGTCGCGTTCACCGACGCGAGCACGGACGCGACCGTCTCGGTCACCGAGTCGCCGTACGTCGTCGAACGGGACGGCTGGTACTACCTGTTCATCGGTCCGCGGGGCGGCTACGAGGGCACCGACGTCCTCGCGTCCCGGGACCCGTTCCGCTTCGAACTCGCCGGCTACGCGGGCCATGTGGCCGGTCATGCGGTCGAGGTGGTCCGTGACGGGGAGGCCTGGCACACCAGTGCCGCGGGCTGGTTCCGCAACGGGCTGTACGTGGCGCCGCTCTCCTGGCAGGACACGCCGCCGCCGTGGCAGAGCGCCGACAACCCGGTGGCCGGCCTGGACGTGCACGGGCGCCTGACGGTGTTCGCGCTCGACGCCGCCGACCGCTCGATGCTCCGGCGCGTCCAGGTCGACCCGTCCACCGACACCTGGTCGGAGTGGGAGACGTTCGGGGGGCCTGCCGGTGCGGCGCCCACGCTCGGCCACCACGCAGCCGGCCCCGCCACCCACGGCAGGCTGGAGGTGTTCTCGCTCGCCCCGGGCGGCGCCCGCCTGCACCACCGGGTCCAGCGGCCGGACGGCGGCTGGTACGACTGGGAGGAGTTCGGCGGCCCGGCCGGCGCCGCCCCGGCCGTCGCCCGCGACGCCGGCGGTCGGCTGGAGGTCTTCGCCCCGAGCCCCGGCGGCGCCTCCGTCGCCCGCCGACGGCAGGCCTCGCCCGGGTCCCTGACCTGGGAGGCGTGGGAGCCCGGCTTCGGTGGGGCGGCGGGTGCGCCGCCGGTGGTCGGGGTCAACGGCGACGGCCGGCTGGAGGTGTTCCTCCTCTCGCCCGGCGGCGCCGGGATACGTCACCGCTGGCAGGAAACGCCCGGCGGCCCCTGGACCGGCGCGTGGCATCCGTTCGGCACCGCGGCCGGCGCCGCGCCCCGGGTGGGCCGGGACGGCAGCGGCCGGCTCACCGTCGCGGCGATCGGCCCGTCGGGCGTGGGCACCTTCGCCAGGCGGCAGACCGTGGCGAGCGGTGGCTGGGACGAGTGGCTGCCGCTGTTCGGCTGGAGCGCCGCCGCCCCGGCGCTCGCGGCCAACGCCGACGGCCGGCTCGAGGCGTTCTCGCTGACGCCCGGCGGGGCCCGGCTGAGCCACCGCTGGCAGGTGGCACCGGGCGGGAGCCTGTCCCACGAGGCCGAGTTCGGCGAACCCGGCATGCGGCTCGCCGCCGCGCCCACGGCCGCCCTCGACTCCACCGGGCGGCTGCACGTCTTCGCCGTCACGGTCGCGGGCCGGCTGCGGACCCGTGTCCAGGAGCGGCCGAGCGGCGGGTGGCAGCCGTGGACGGCTTTCGGCGATCGCGCGGTCGCACCTCTCGTCTCGGGCAGTCCCGCTCTGTGAACGGAGGGTGCGGATCGCGCCACGTGACGGGGCTTCAGGTGTTCGGTTCGCCCCGAGCGTCCCCTCGGACCCGGGCGCCGACCCTCCCCGAACAGTGACGTTCCCCACTGTGCGCGCCGTGGAACGAGGCATCCACGCCCCCGGCGGCCGGTTCCGGCGATGTGGCCAAAGTACGCCGGTGTACTCCCCGGTGAGATGAGTATCGTTCCGCTCGTCCGACAAGCGACGCGGGGAACGGGGGGTGCGGTGAGCGGCGTAGTCGTCCATCTACCGCAGGGAAGCGGTGGCGCCGACGCCGGCGAACCGCGCGGTGACGCGGTGACGTTACGGCTCGGTCCGGGCGAGGTCGCCCGCTTCGGACGGGGCTCCACGGCGGTCCCCGTCGAGTTGCGCCTCGACGATCCGGCGATCTCCCGGCTGGCCGGGGAGATCCGCGTGACCGACGACCACTGGCAGCTGACGAACCACAGCACCACCCACAGCTACCTCGTGGAGAACCCGGAGGGGGCGGGCGAGTACCTCAGGGTCCCGCCCCGACGGGTCGGGGCGCCCATCCCGTTCGAGTTCTCCCGCGTGGTGCTGCCGACGCGCGGTGATGTCACCATCTCCTTCCAGGTGTTCGCCCCCGACCACCTCTATCTCGACCCGGAGGCACGGGGCGTCCCCTGGGGGAACAGCACGGTCACCGCGTACTCCCTGGACGAGACGGCCACGTACTTCCTCGTCCTCGTCGCGCTCTGCGAACCGCGCCTGCGCGACCAGTCGCGGGTGGCGGTCCCCACCACTCCCCAGATCGTCGAGCGGCTCAGGGGGCACGTCGGCGGCGGCACGCCGACGGCGCGGGCGGTCAGCTCGCACATCGACTACCTCGCCGAGGAGAAGCTGCGCATCGGCGTCCTGGACGCCCACGAGCCGGGCAAGGGCGACCGTCGCAACGGCAAGCGGGAGGAGATCGTCGGGCTCGCGCTGCGCTTCGGGCTCGTACGGGAGGAGCACCTCGGGCTGCTGCCGCCCCTGACGGCGGCCGGCGGGCGGGAGCGGCAGGCCGCCCGATGAGGCCGCCGCACGGCCCGGGCGACACCACCGAGTGCGACCGGACGGACGTGCTCCCGCCCGGCTACCGGGTGGGGAGGTGGGTGGTCACCCGGCTGATCGGGGCGGGCGGCTGGTCCACCGTCTACGCGGCGCGGCCGGCCGACGGACACCACCCGGACGGTCCGCCGGGGGCCGGCGCGGCCACGGCCTCGAGCGACGTCGCGCTCAAGATCATGCCGACCGCCGGGCTCGCACCGCGCCAGGCGAGCAGGATCGTGGAGTCCGCGCGCCGCGAGGTCGAACTCGGACGCAGGACCGGGCATCCCCGGCTGATCGGACTCCTGGAGTCGTTCGTGCTCGCGGCGCCCGACCGGCCCTCCCTGGAGGGCGCGATCGTGCTGGTGATGGAGCGGGCGGCCGGCAGTCTGCGGGAGCTCGTCGACGCGGGGGTGCCCGAGGGCGAGCGCGGCCGGCTGATCGCCGGGATCTGCGAGGGGCTGGTCCATCTCCACCGGTCGGGCTGGGTGCACGCCGACCTCAAGCCGGAGAACGTCCTGCTGGGCGAGGACGGCTCCGTGAAGCTCTCGGACTTCGGTCTCGCCACCGAGCTGACCGGTACCCACGGATACGCGCCGCCCATGGGGACCCTGGACTACCTGCCGCCCGAGCGCTGGCGGGCGCCCCTCGGCGAACTCGGCGTGCGGGTCCGGGCGACGGCCGACATCTGGGCCCTGGGCATCGTCGTCCACGAGGTCTTCGCGTCGGGCGCGTCCCCCTTCGCCGGTGCCACGCCCATGGCGCGGGGCGCCGCCGTCCAGGAGTACGCGGCGGGGCGTGCCCCGCTGCGCATGGACCACGGGGTGCCGCCGTTCTGGCGCGCGCTGGCCGTGGACTGTCTCGCCCCGACGCACGCGGCGCGCGCCCCGCACACCGCCGAGAGCCTGCTCGCCCGCATCGCCGCCCGGCAGGAGACGCCCGGGACGACGACGCGGACGCGGAGGGGGGCGGGCGCGGGGCGGCGGCGGGGCCGTGCCCGCGGCGCCGTCCTCGCCACCGCGCTGTGCGGGATCGCGGGCGCGGCCCTGTCCTCGGACGCGGTACGGGTGAGTTCGCCGACGCCGCCGGGCGGTGCGGGCGCGACGGCCGGCACGGTACGGGTCTTCAACGCGGAGCAGGGCTGCCGGGAGCGGGCCGACCGGGAACGCCAGTGCAGTCTGGGCCTGGCGATCGATCCCACGCGGCCGTACACCGCCGACAACGTGGTAGCCACCAGGGTGTGGCACGGCGATGTCCTGGTCGCCGACTGCCAGTTGGCCGAGGGCCAGCCCATCATCGACGAGGAGGACCGGTGGTCCACCCGGTGGTTCCGGGTGCGGCTCCCGTCCGGCTCCGCACGCCCGGGGGCCTGGCTCCCCGCCGTCCGCACCAAGGACCGGCCGTCGCTGCCGGAGTGCCCGCACCCCGCGGCCGTCCGCTGACGCGGGGTACGGCGCGGGCGCGGCATCGATCTCCCGCTCCGGGCCACGTGACGCGGTGACAGGATCGTGGCGCGGCGGTGACGGCCCCGCCGCGATCGGCGCGCACCATGGAGCCGAGGAGGCCGATATGTCGATCTATTACCACCGGCAGATCACGATCATCCCGAAGCTGCTCCGGCTGAACATCGGCACGCACGGCTGGTCGGTGAGTTTCGGCCCGCGCCGGGCGCACCTCACCCGCCACAGCGGTGGCGGGCGAAGCGCGTCCGTGCGGCTGCCGGGCGGACTCACCTACCGGCGCAGCCTGCGCCGACGCCGCCGACGCGGCTGACGCGGCTGACGCGGCTGACGCGGCTGACGCCTCAGCATCCACCGTCCCCCCGCGCCGTTCAGTCGGTACGGTCGCGGCCGGCGGAGCCGCCGTCCCGGTCGGGGCAAGGGCGTGGCCCGAGGCCGGGGCCGGGGTCCGGGGTGTCGTCGGGCACCCAGATCCAGTCCTCGCCCTGGTAGACCTTCCGGCCGGGCCGGGGGTTGGGCCCGCCGTCGCGGCCCACGTGCCAGACGATGAAGGCGATCGCGGCCACGAGCGGGCTGAAGAACGCGACGGCCTTCCACGCCCCCGCGTCCCCCTCGGCCAGCAGGGGAAACCCCCGCGTCCAGAGGGCTCGACCGGCCCGCCAGGCCGCTCCCACCACCACGTACGCAAGTCCCGCGACGAACGGCAGGAACATCACCGTCATGATCGCGCAGCTCCACCGGTCACGCTTGCCCTGCCGTGACATGCACGTCCCCCTCGCCCCCGTACCCCCGTTCTCGCGACGGGTATACCCCGGCCACCGGCGGCGACACCGTGCCGGGGTGCGCCGGCGCTACGCGGGGTCGATGCGGGTGATGGTGCCGCCCAGCGCGAGGACGTACAGCTCGCCCTCGCAGCCCTGTACGAACGAGATGACCTCGCCGCCCTGGACACCGAGGTCGTTCACCGCGGTCACCTTGCCGTTCCTCAACGTGAGCGAACGGATGGTGCCGTCGCAGTAGTCACTGAACACGTACTGCCCTCTGAGCGCCGGGATGGCGTCGCCCCGGTAGACGAATCCGCCCGTCACCGAGCAGCCGAGGCCGGTGCGGGCGTACTCGTGGATCGGGCGCACGTGGTTCGCCGGCTCGACGCCGCCCCGGAAGGGATGGGTGCCCTCCATCTGGGACCAGCCGTAGTTCTCGCCGCCTCTGCTCCTCGCCGGTGCCCAGTCGATCTCCTCCCAGTCGTTCTGGCCGACGTCGCCGATCAGCAGGTCGCCCGTGCGCGCGTCGAAGGAGAACCGCCACGGGTTGCGCAGCCCGTACGCCCAGATCTCGTCCTTCGCGTTCGGGTCGTTCACGAAGGGGTTGTCCGCCGGGATCGCGTACGGCGTGCCGCCGCGCGGGTCGATCCGGAGCAGCTTGCCGAGCAGCGTGTCGAGCTTCTGCCCGTTGCCGTGCGGGTCGCCGCCCGCGCCTCCGTCACCGAACGCGATGTAGAGGTATCCGTCGGGCCCGAACCTGATGTCTCCGCCGTTGTGGTTCGCGTACGGCTGCGTCTGGGTGAGGACGGTACGCCGGGTCTCCGGCCTGAGCTTGCCGTTCCGCACGGCGAACTCGTCGATGGTGCTGGTGCCTTCGAGGTTCGTGTACGAGATGTAGAAGTACGCGCGCCTGTTGTCGAACGCGATGCCGAGGAGGCCGCGTTCACCGTCGGTGGTGGTCTCTGCGGAGATGTCGAGCACCGGCTCACCGAGTCCGCGGGCGCCCAACACCCGTACGGTGCCCGCCCGTTCGGCGATCCAGACCGTGCCGCCGGGTCCTGCGGTGCCGGCGGTGGGGTTACGCGCCGTGGCCACCTTCGTGAGCGCGATCTTCGCGGTTTTCCCCGCCTGCGCGACCTTCGCGACCTGGTGCCGGGCGTCGCGGTCCTCCGCCGACGCCGTGGTCAGGGCGAGGGAGGCGACGAGGGAGATGGTGCCGATGATCGCCGAGCTTCTCGTGCGCATGTTCACCGTGATCCTCCTGGAGGCGGCGCATGGGGGGAACCGGCTGCTCGGGGCAGTGGGGGTCGGCGCAGCCCGCGCCGGCACGCAACCGGGGTGGGGGGAAGGGGGGTGCCGCCGGCCACGGAGGAGCCTACTGGGGCCCGCGCGATTGGTATAGGCCAAGTGCGGCCCCGCGATCGGCGGGGCGCGCGGCGGCGGGCGCGGGCTCGGGGGTCAGGTCTGCGGGCGGGTGGCCGTGACGACGTAGTAGTCGAGGCTGCCCTGCTCATAGGCCTTCAGGAAGTTGCGCGGCCAGGTGCCCGGCTTCCACTGGTCCGACAGCCAGCGGTCCCAGCCCTCCCAGACGTCCGGGCCGATGGACACGGCCCGCGCGTCCGCCAGGCCCGCCCGGGTGAACGCGTCGGTCACGAGCGTGGCGGGACGGGCGATGTCCAGCCCGTCGGCGTACGACTCCAGGAGCGACGCGAGTCGGGCGCCGTTGCCCGGGTCGTCGTCCGGGGTGAAGAAGCTCGCGACGGCCACCCGCCCGCCGGGCCGCAGCACCCGGGCGGCCTCCTGGGTGAAGGCGATCATGTCGTCGAAGTGCTGGGCGGCCTCGACGCTGTAGACGCAGTCGAACTCGCCGTCGCCGAACGGCATCTCCTCCGCCGCGCCGCGTACGAACCGGAGCCCCGACGGTGCGGCCTCCAGCAGCTCCGCGTTGGCCTCACGGGCTCGGTCGAGCTGCTGCGGGTGGATGTCCATGCCGGTCACATGCTCCGGCCGGTACTCGCGCAGGGCGAGCGCGCACCCGACACCGAGGCCACAGCCGACCTCGACGATCCGCCGGCCGGCGAGCGGGCCGGCGGCGTCGAGCACCTGCCGGTACAGGTCCTCCTGGCTGCGGACACGGTCGTCGACCGAGAGCGGCCCGGCGAGATCGATCGACCGCCAGTACCCGAAGTTGATGAACCCTCCGGCGAACACCGGAACGGAACTGAGGTCGGCCGGCCCGTACGTCTCCCGGACCGCGGCACGCATGTCCACCGATTCCACCATTCGCGTCACCTCCGCGATCAGTGTGACGGCCGGAGCCCGCCCATGTCGACGGCGCCTCACCGGGTCGACCCGAACGGGGCGCATCGGGCGGTACGCGCGGTGCGGCACGCGCGGCGCGCACGGCGGCCGGGCGGGGCGGTCCAGCCCCGTCCGGCCGCCGGGCGCGTGCCCCGGGCCGCGTCGGTCACGGCCTCTCGCGGGTGTGGAGGGCGGTCACCTCCTCGCCGGTCAGCGCCCTGTCGTAGGCGTGGACCTGGTCGATGGAGCCCTTCCAGAAGTCGACGTCCGCGCCGCCCCAGCGGGCCCGGCCGACGGAGAGCGGGCCGGTGCCGACGTCCGCCGGGCCGGAGGAGGCCGTCGCCGCGAGGGCGCCGTCGACGTACAGCCTGATCTCGTTCTTCGTCGCGTCACGGACACCGACGAGGTGGTACCAGCGGCCCGGTTCGGGGGTGGTGACATGGCGGGCGCGGTTGCCGCCGGGGGTGCTGAAGGCGAAGGCGCCCTGCCCGTACTGGAGGTAGAAGGGGTTCTCCTGGCGCCGGCCGTCCTGGCTGACGACGGTCGCGTAGTTGCCGGGCAGCGCGTCGAGGGTCGCCCAGGCGGAGACGGAGTAGCTCGCGGTCGTGTCGAGCACCGGGCCGTCGGTCTGCGCGAACTGCCCCTGGCCGTCGAACCTCAGGGCGCTGCCGCTCACCCCCGGGGCCCAGGTGGAGCCCTCGGTGAGCGTCAGGTGCCTGGCGCCCGGGCCCGCGTCCCGGGCCGTGGTGCCGGCGCCCTCGTCGAGGGCCCAGGATCCGCCGCCCTTCGGCACCTCACGGCGACCGGCGGCGGCGCCG
Organism: Streptomyces sp. NPDC090127; assembly: GCF_044746945.1. Taxonomy (NCBI): domain Bacteria; kingdom Bacillati; phylum Actinomycetota; class Actinomycetes; order Kitasatosporales; family Streptomycetaceae; genus Streptomyces; species Streptomyces sp. NPDC090127. Next base: position 669,000 of record NZ_JBIVDE010000003.1, read on the forward strand.
GCCGCGATGACCTCGCGGTTGATCTCGCGTACGCGCACCGGGTCGACCTTGATGTCCCGACGGTCGTACGTGTAGAGGCCGTTGAGCTCGTTCTCCAGGTCCGAGATCTGGGTGTAGACGGATCCGGAGAGTTCGGCGCCGGCGGCTTCGAGGTAGTACTTCTCGGTGTTCTCGACGTACCTGCGGGTGAGCGCCTCCTTGTCGGCGACACCGCTGTAGATCACCGTCGGCGCGCCGGGCCACATGTGGCCGGGGGTGCGCAGGGTGAAGCCGCCGTGCTCGCCGTCCATGGCGGCCCGCTCCGGGTCGGGGTAGGCCGGGTCGGTGTTGTTGTAGTCGTGGTGGTCGATGATGTCGCCCTTGCCCGAATCCCCCTTGGAATTGCAGCAGTTCACACCGCTGTGGGCGTTGACGACGCGGGACGGGTCGGCCTCCTCGACCGAGTCGGCGAGGCGGCCGGTCTCCTCACGGTTCCACTCGCCCCAGCCCTCGTTGAAGACGATCCAGCCGATGACGGAGGGCGAGCTGTGGTGCTGGCGCATCATCTCCCGCCCCTGCTCGACGAAGGCCGTGCGGCCCGTCTCGTCGGTGAGGTCGCCCGAGACGAAGTCCTGCCAGACCAGGAGTCCGAGCCGGTCCGCGTGGTAGAACCAGCGCGGCGACTCCACCTTGATGTGCTTGCGGACGGCGTTGAAGCCGAGCTTCTTGTGTGCCTCCAGGTCGAAGGCGAGGGCCTGGTCGCTCGGCGGGGTGTAGAGGCCGTCGGGCCAGAAGCCCTGGTCGAGGGTGGCGAGGGAGAAGATCGGCTTGCCGTTGAGCACCAGCTTCTGGAAGCCGCCGACCTTCTCGATGCCGATCTTCCGCATGCCGAAGTAGCTGTCGACGGTGTCGGTCGACCTGCCGTCGGTCAGCTTCACGTCGAGGTCGTAGAGGTACGGGTCGTCCGGGCTCCAGAGGTGCTGCCGGGCCACGGGCAGGCGCAGGGCGCTGTTGGCGGGGCCGGTGACCCGGCCGACGACCTTGCCGCGGGCGTCGCGGGCGACGGCCTCGGCGCGGGCGCCGGGCTGCGCGTCGTCGGACTCGACGGTCACCGCCAGGGTGGCGGTGTCGATGTCGGGGGTGGTGACGACGTTGTCGATGGAGACGGGAGCGACGGGTTCCATCCAGACGGTCTGCCAGATGCCGGACGACTGGGTGTAGAAGATGCCGCCCGGGTTGGTGGACTGCTTGCCGGTCGGCTGGTTGCGGCCGCCGGTGTCGGTGACCGCCACCACGACCTCCTGCGGCCCGGTCCCCTCGACGGCGTCGGTGATGTCGGCGCTGAACGCGTTGTAGCCGCCGGTGTGTTCGGCCACCTGCGTGCCGTTGACCCAGACCCGGGCCTGGTAGTCGACGGCGCCGAAGTTGAGCTTCAGGCGGTTGTCCTTGTCTCCCGTGCCGACCTTCCAGTTCTTGGGCACGTCGACGAGCCTGCGGTAGAACATGTGGTCCTCGTGCCGCTCGACACCGGAGAGCTGCGACTCGACCGGGAACGGCACGATGATCTTCTCGTCGAGGTCCTTGCCGAAGACGGGTCGCTCGCCGGCGTCGGCGCCCGCGAACTGCCAGGGCCCGTTGAGGTTCTGCCACCTGCCCCGTACCTGCTGGGGGCGCGGGTATTCGGGCAGGGGGTTCTTCTCGTCCAGGCGGTCGCCCCACGCGGTGGTGAGCCGGTGGGTGGAGGCGTTCGTCGCGGAGCGGAGAAGCCGCGGCACGGTCACGGTGCCGTCCTTGAGGCCGCCCTCGCCGTCGTAGTCGACCCTGACCTGCTGGCTCTTCTGGATCGGCTCGGCGAGGGTGACGAGCAGGGAGGTCCGGTCGCCGGGGGCGGCGGTGACCGAGCGGATCGGCATGGGGGTGGTGTCGGCCTCGATCGTGAGGTGGTCCTCGACCGCGGCGAGGCCGGAGACCTCGTTCTCGAACCGGGCGCGCAGCCGGCGGCCGCTCTCGTCGACGGTCAGCTCGACCGGGTGGACCTCGAAGTCGGCGGGCGGGGTGAACGCCGATTCAGGGACGAGCTGCTTGGCCATCGCCGGGGTCGACCAGCGCAGGAACATGTTCGCGCCGCCGACGTCCTGGAACATCTCCAGACGGAAGTCGTGCTCCTCCCCGGCGGTGAGCCGGATCGGCGCGCTGTTCTGCTCCTTGTCCCAGTCCGGCACCCAGTGGTCGATGACCGGCTTCCCGTCGACGAAGAGCCGGAAGCCGTTGTCCCCGATGCCGTGGAAGGTGTAGTCGCCGGTCGCCGGCGCCTCGATCCGGCCCGTCCAGCGGGCGGTGGTGTGCTCGGCCCGACCGGTGAGGCTCTGGAAGGTGCCGGTCAGTCCGGAGAAGTTGATCTGCGGGTCGAGGGATGTGCCGCCGAGTTCGGCGAAGTCCCGTGCGCCCGGGGCCGACATGCTGAAGTACTCGCCCTTCAGGCCGTGTACCTCGATGGCGGGGTGCTGCGCGGATCCGGCGGACGTCTCATGGGTCGGCTCGGCGGCCGATGCGGCGGGGATCAGGGTGCTCGTGGGCAGCAGCAGGGCTACCGCGGTCAGGAGCGCCCACAGCCTGGCTCGGGAGCCTCGGGGGCGGGTGGCAGGTCGTCGTGTCATCGAATCTTTCCTCGTGACAGAGGGGAATCGGAGGCGGACGCGGAGGGCTGGAGGACGGCGGCGTGACGGCTGGACCGCCCGGCGCGGGGTGCCGTGTCGTCGCCCCGACACCCGGGATCGCGGGAGGTGCGCCCGGTGGCACAGAGTGGCCGACCGCGACGGCCGGCCGTCATTCCAACGTTGGAAATCGGGGTGCAGCGGAATGACAGCACGCCACCCGACGGCTGTCCAGACCCCGCGCAGCCGTCGGCTGATCGCTCGTCACACGCCGTGGTGCGGTGCGGTGTCGAAGCGCCCGGACTCGTCGCGGAAACGTCGCGCCGCACTCTTGCCGCGCGCACCAAGGCGCCGTTATAACGTTGTAAAGCCGCCGTCACCGTTCGACCGGTCGGCGGCGTCGAGCTTTGAACTCCCCAGGTCAGGACCGTACTTACCCGGACACCCGGGTCTCCACCGCAGGCTGACAACGTTTCCCCACCCCCGCGCGACCGCACGCCACTCGGCGGTGCTGTCCCCCGCCAAGGAGTGTCCTCACATGACCCTTCCGATGAGATCCCGCACGTTCTCCGTCGCCTGCCTCGTGGCCGCCACCGCGACCCTCGCGCTGTCCGGCTGCGCGAAGTCCGAGACCACGAACGACGCGGGCGGCGACAGCAGTCAGGGCGCGCAGGTGGTCCAGACGCCGTCGGCGTCCGCGGGTCCCGGGTGCTCGCTGACGACGTACGGCGCTCCGAAGCTCGACCTCGAGAACGCGGTCGTCGGCTTCTCCCAGTCGGAGAAGGAGGCCAACCCCTTCCGTATCGCGGAGACGCAGTCCATCAAGGACGAGGCCGCGAAGGTCGGCGTGAAGAAGCTGCTCACCACGAACGCGCAGTCGCAGCTGTCGAAGCAGATCAGCGACATCCAGGACATGCTGGCCCAGGGCGCGCAGTTCCTGATCGTCGCCCCGCTCAACTCCGACGGTCTCGAGCCGGCCCTCCAGGCGGCCGCCGCCAAGAAGGTGCCCGTCCTCACGATCGACCGCAAGGTCAACGCCACCGCCTGCAAGGACTATCTGGCCTTCCTGGGCTCGGACTTCGTGGAGCAGGGCAGGCGCGCCGCGGACGCGATGATCAAGGCGACCGGCGGCAAGGGGAAGGTCGCCATCCTGCTCGGCTCCTCCGGCAACAGCGTCACCACCGACCGGACCAAGGGCTTCGTCGACCAGGTCAAGGCGCAGGCACCGGGGCTCGAGATCGTCGCCCAGCAGACCGGCGAGTTCGCCCGCGACAAGGGCCAGCAGGTCATGGAGCAGCTGATCCAGTCGAAGCCCGACATCACCGCGGTCTACGCGGAGAACGACGAGATGGCGCTGGGCGCCGTGACCGCCCTCAAGGCCGCGGGCAAGGCTCCCGGCGAGGACATCAAGATCGTGTCCATCGACGGCACCCGCAACGCCGTCCAGGCCCTCGCCAACGGCGAACTGAACGCCGTCATCGAGTCCAACCCGCGCTTCGGGCCGCTCGCGTTCGCCACCGCCCAGAAGTTCTACGCCGGCGAGGGCATCCCCGAGGACGTCATCATCGCCGACCGCGCCTACGACCCGTCCAACGCCAAGACGTCCCTCGGCGGAGCGTACTGAGCCGAGGGCTCCCCCGTCCCGGGTCGCCGTCCCGGAGGTACGGCGACCCGACCGCGCGGCGGCACACCGCGGGGCCGGGACGCCCCTCCCCGCTCCCGAAGCCACACCATCCAGCCGGCCCCCACCCGATCCGTTCCGTCTCCGGAAGGCCACGTCCATGGCACCACCCGAACCGGCACCGTCCGCCCCGACCGGCCCCGCCCCCACCGGCTCCGTGCCGGCGGACGCGCGGGCGGTCCCGCCGACGGTGCTGGAGGCTCGCCGCGTCGGGAAGCGGTTCCCCGGCGTCGTCGCCCTCGACGACGTGTCGTTCACGCTCCGCGCCGGGGAGACCCACGCGCTCGTCGGCGAGAACGGCGCGGGCAAGTCGACCCTGATCAAGGTGCTCACGGGCGTACACCGGCCGGACAGCGGCGCGTTGCTGCTCTCGGGCCGTCCGGTCCACTTCGCGCGTCCCTTCGAGGCGCAGCAGGCCGGCATCTCCACGATCTACCAGGAGGTGAACCTGGTTCCGCTGATGAGCGTGGCGCGGAACGTCTTCCTCGGCCGCGAGCCCCGTACGCGCCTCGGGCTCATCGACTTCCCCCGTATGCACGCCGAGGCCACCGCCCTCCTCGGCGGGTTCGGCGTCACCGTCGACCCGCGCCGCCCCCTGCACACCCTGGGCATCGGCGCGCAGCAGATGGTGGCGCTGGCCCGCGCGGTGTCGGTCGAGGCGCACGTGGTCGTCATGGACGAGCCGACCTCCTCCCTGGAGCCGCGTGAGGTCGAGACGCTGTTCCGGGTCATCGGTGATCTGCGGCGGCGGAACATCGCCGTCGTGTACGTGAGTCACCGCATGGACGAGCTCTACCGGATCTGCGACCGGGTCACGGTGCTCCGCGACGGCCGGCACATCCACACCGGCGACCTGGCCGCGCTCGACCGGGTGCGGCTGGTGTCCATGATGCTGGGCCGGGAGGTCTCCGAGGTCCGCAGGCGCGGCGTGACCAGCTTCGCGGACGAGGGACACGACATCGCGCGCAAACCCGTCCTGACGGCGACCGGCCTGGTGAGGAAGCACCAGCTCGACGACGTGTCGCTGGAGCTCCATCCCGGGGAGGTGCTCGGCCTCGGCGGTCTGCTGGGCTCCGGCCGCAGCGAGACCGCGAAGGCCCTCGCGGGCGCCCTGCCGCTGGACGCGGGGCGGATCGCCATCGACGGCGCGTCGCTCGACCGGTTCTCGTCGGCGCGTGCGATCCGCGCCGGGATCAGCCTGCTGCCGGAGGACCGCAAGGCCGACGGCATCGTGCCCGGTCTCTCGGTCCGCGAGAACATCGTGCTGGCGGCGCTCCCGCGCCTCTCGCGCGCCGGAGTCGTCTCGCGCGCCCGACAGGACCGCGTGGTCGACATCTTCATGAAACGGCTGCGGATCAAGGCGTCGAGTCCGGAGCAGAAGGTCGGCGAACTGTCCGGCGGGAACCAGCAGAAGGTGCTCCTCGCCCGGTGGCTGTGCCTCGAACCGAAGGTCCTGCTGCTCGACGAACCCACGCGCGGTATCGACGTCGGGGCGAAGGCGGAGGTCCAGACCCTCATCGACGAACTCGCCCAGGAGGGCCTCGCCGTCCTGCTGATCTCGTCCGACATCGAGGAGCTCGTGGAGGGCTCCGACCGGATCGTGGTGCTGCGGAACGGGGCGACGGCCGGCGAACTGACCGCCGACCAGGTGTCGGAGAGCGCACTGCTTGCGGCACTCGCCGACCACTCCCCCGCCGCCGACCACTCCCCCGCCCCCGAGCGGTCCTCCGCGGCGGGCCGTCCCCCCACGGCTGTGCCCACCACCGCGCCCGCTCAGGCCCCCGACCCGGCGTCGGCCACGGACGACGCCAAGGAGGACCCCCGATGACCACCCAGGCAACCGCGCCCGCGGCCGAGGAGGCCCGCGGCTCCGGGGCCCCGCGGCGCAGCGCCCCGGCCTGGCTCCAGGAGTACGGCGTGTACGCGGCGGTGGCCGCGCTCCTGGTCTTCAACGCCGTCTTCACCGAGCACTTCCTGACCGTCGACAACCTCCGTACGCAGCTGATCCAGGTCGCCCCCATCGTCATCGTGGCCCTCGGCATGGCTCTGGTGATCGGGACCGAGGGGGTCGATCTGTCGGTCGGGTCGACCATGGCGCTCGCGGCGGCGCTGCTGCCGCTGTACCTGGGCTACGGCCTCGTGCCCGCCCTCCTGATCGCGCTGCTGGCCGGCGCGGTCGTCGGGGCGGTGAACGGCACCCTCGTCTCCGTCGTCGGGCTGCAACCCATCGTCGCCACCCTGGCGCTGTTCGTCGGCGGGCGCGGTCTCGCCCTCGTGATGGCGGACGGCCGGCTGAAGCAGATCGTCAACCCCGATCTGCTCTCCCTCGGCACCGGCAGCTTCCTCGGCATCCCGCTGGTCGTCCTCGTCGCGGCCGTGCTGGCGCTCGCGGTGGCGTTCCTCGTGCACCGGACGACGTTCGGCCGCCAGGTCGTGGCGATCGGCGGCAACCGGTCCGCCGCCGCCCTCTCCGGGCTGCCGGTCAGGCGCGTGCTGATCGGGGTGTACGTCCTGTGCGGTGTGCTCGCCGCGCTCGCGGGCGTCCTCGCCACCGCCCGGCTCACCGCGAGCGACCCCTCGTCCCTCGGCACCCTGATGGAGCTGTCCGCGATCACCGCTGTGGTCGTGGGCGGTACCCCGCTCAGCGGCGGATCCATCCGGGTGCTGGGCACCGTCGCGGGCGCGCTCCTGATGCAGTTGCTGCGCGCGACCCTCGTCAAGCACGACCTGCCCGACTCCACCGCTCAGCTGGCCCAGGCGGCCATCATCATCGCCGCCGTCTACGTCGCACGGGAGCGCCGATCCCGATGAACTCCTCCTCCTCGCTCGCCTCCCCCGGCACGAGCGCCTCGTCATCCACTCCCACCGGGGGCGGCGGCGCCGCGGACCGGGCGGGGGCGTACGTCTCCGGCCGGGAACGGGTCGCCGAACTCCTGCAACGCCAGGGTGTGCTCGCCGTCCTGCTCCTCGTCGTCGTGATCGCCTCCTTCGTCTACCCGACGTTCGCCACGCTGGACAACGCGCGCGGGGTGACGGTGCAGGCCTCCTTCCTGGCGATCGTCGCGCTCGGGATGACGCTGGTGATCATCACGGGTGGCATCGACCTGTCCGTCGGCTCGGTCTTCGCGCTGGGCGGAGTGCTCGCCGCCTGGGCCTCGCAGTGGGGCATCGTGCCGGCGCTGCTCGTCCCGCTCGTGGCGTGCGGCGCGATCGGCCTGATCAACGGACTGCTGATCGCCCGGGCCGGCATGGCGCCCTTCATCGTCACCCTCGCCTCCCTGCTCGGCGCGCGCGGACTGCTGCTCGCCCTGACCGACGAAGGCGCCACCACCCATCTCGTTCCGAAGGAGTCGGCGTTCGCCACGCTCGGGCAGGGCGGCATCGGGGGGTTCGGCTACCCGATCCTCGTCGCGCTCGTCCTGTTCGGGGCCGGCGGTATGGTGCTCCAGCGCACCTCGTTCGGCCAGACGCTCTTCGCCGTGGGCGGCAGCAGCGACGCGGCCACGCTGATGGGGCTGCCCGTAGCCCGTGCGAAGGTGATCGTGTACCTGTTGAGCGGGGTACTGGCCGGTCTCGCGGGTGCGATCAGCGCGGCCCGGCTCTCCTCCGGTGTCACGATCGTCGGCACGGGCATGGAGCTCGACGCGATCGCGGCCGTCGTCATCGGCGGCACCCTGCTCGTCGGGGGCGCCGGTTCGGTGAGCGGCACCCTGTGGGGGGTTCTGCTGCTCGCCGTCATCCAGAACCTCATCAACCAGATCGGCTCGCTCAACTCCTCGTACCAGTCGGTGGTGAGCGGCGGCTTCCTCATCGTCGTCGTGGTCGCGCAGCGCTATCTGTCGCGCAGCCGAAGTAGCGTCTGACGCGGGACGGACCACACCCGCCGCGGCGAAGCCGGGCCCCTTCCGATCAGAGCCGAACCAGAGGAGTGCCGTGGGCGTCAGCCTCAAGGACGTCGCGCAGCGGGCAGGCGTGTCGATCAAGACCGTGTCGAACGTGGTGAACAACTATCCCCACGTCACACCGCAGATGCGGGCCAGGGTCCAGCGGGCCATCGACGAGCTCGGGTACCGGCCGAACCTCACCGCCCGGCATCTGCGCAAGGGGCGTACCGGCATCATCGCCTTCGCCGTGCCCGAACTGGGCAACCCGTACTTCGCCGAGCTGGCCGGCGCCATCATCGACGCCGCGGCCCAGCACGACTACACGGTGCTCGTCGACCACACCGCGGGGCTGCGCGAGCGCGAGCTGCTGGTCTGTCAGGAGTTCCGCTCGCATGTCATCGACGGGCTGATCCTCAGCCCCATCCATCTGGAGACCGCCGACCTCGTCGCCCGGCAGGAGACCTCGCCCCTGGTCCTGCTCGGCGAGCGCGAGTACGAGGCCCCGTACGACCAGATCGCCATCGACAACGTGGCGGCGGCCCGCGACGCGGTCCGTCATCTGGTGGAGCTCGGCCGGCGCCGTGTCGCGTTCCTCGGTTCGCGCACCGGACGCGAGCGCCAGCCCGCGCACCTGCGCCTGCGCGGCTGGCGCGAGGAGCTCACCGCGGCGGGCCTTGAGCCGGCCGAGACGCTGGTCGTCGCCACGGACGGCTACGGCCGTGCCGACGGAGCCGCTGCCATGTCGGCGCTCCTGGAGCGGGGGGAACGGCCCGACGCGGTCTTCGCGTACAACGATCTCATCGCCCTCGGCGCCATGCGCACCCTCACCGAACGCGGCCTGCGCGTCCCCGACGATGTCGCGGTCGTCGGTTTCGACGACATCGAGGAGAGCCGCTTCGGCGCGATCAGCCTCACCACCGTCGCCCCCGACAAGCAGGCCATCGCCCGCCTCGCGGTCGACCGGCTCGTGGAGCGGCTCGGCGGTGGCCCGGTGACCGAGCCCCGCAGGATCAGCCCCGGGTACGAGCTCGTGATCCGGGAGTCCACGGGAGAGCCCGCCCGGTAGCCCACCGGGCAGCCCGCCGGGACGGTCGTACCGCGCACGACGGACGGAACGGCGGCGCCCCGGCCGAGACCCCCGCCCGACCCCTTCGTACCGGCTCCGTCCGGTCGTCCGCCCGCCCCGAGGACTCACATGCTGCGACCCCGCCCCGCTGTCCGCCACCGGCCCTTCGGCACCGCACCCAGCGGGGAGGACGTCGGCCTCTGGCGGCTGGAGTCCCCTTCCGGTGTGTACGCCGAGATCCTCACGTACGGGGGCGTGCTGCACGCCCTCGGCGTGCCCGACACCCGCGGCGAGACGGCCAATGTGGTCCTGTCACTCCCCACGGTCGAGGAGTACGCGGAGAAGGGCCCCTATCTGGGCGCGCTGATCGGCCGTTACGCCAACCGCATCGCCCACGGCCGCTTCACCCTGGACGGCACGACGTACCGCGTCCCTCGCAACGACCGCGGCCACGCCCTGCACGGAGGGCCCGGGGGCTTCGACACCAAGGTGTGGGCGGCGGAGCCCGTCCTGGAGGCCGAGACGGCGGCCCTGCGCCTGACCCTGCGCAGCCCGGACGGCGACATGGGGTTCCCGGGCGCTCTCGACGTCACCGTCACGTACGCGCTCGACACCGCCGGGACCCTGTCCGTCGTCTGCGCGGCCACCACCGACCGGCCGACGGTCGTCAGCCTCACCCACCACGCGTACTTCAACCTGGCGGCGGCCGGGGACGTGCTGGGCCACACCTTGCGGGTCGACGCGCCCGCCTATCTGCCGGTCGACGCCGACGGCATCCCGCTCGGCCCGCTCCACGAGGTCGCGGACACGCCCTTCGACCTGACCTCCCCCCGCCTCCTCGGCAGTTGCGTGGAGGCGGCGGACGAGCAGATCGTCCAGGCCGGCGGGTACGACCACTGCTGGGCCCTGTCCACACAGGGCCCGGGACCTCTGCGGCCTGCCGCCCGGCTGGCCGCACCGGCGGAGTCGCGCGTGATGGAGGTGTGGACGACGGCACCGGGCCTGCAGGTCTACACCGCCAACCAGCTGGACGGCTCCCTCTCCGACGGCGCGGACCGCAGCCTCGAACGCCACGGCGCGGTCTGCCTGGAGACCCAGCACTTCCCCGACGCCCCGAACCGCGCCGACTACCCCAGCCCGGTCCTGCGCCCGGGCGCGACGGCCCACCGCCGCACGGAGTTCCGCTTCCCCCACCTCGCCGACGGCGGGCACCGCTCCTAGGAGGTCAGGGCGTCACCCGGGAGAAGGGGCTCCGGCCGAGCTGGGCCAGGAGCTCGGCCGGGTCCTGGTAGACGGCCTCGGCGCCGGCCTCCTCCAGGTCCTGGCGCGGAATGCCGCCGCAGAGCACCCCGACGCGGGCGACCCCGGCCGCCGCGGCGGCCTTCATGTCCCAGACGGTGTCGCCGACGAAGACCGCGCGCTCCGCCGGCACCCGCGCCAGCTCCAGGGCGTGCCGGATGGGTTCGGGTGCGGGTTTGCCCTCCTCGACGTCGTCCGCGGTGGCGGTCTCCGTCAGGGCGTCGTCGGCGTCGATCGCCCTGCGCAGCGCCTTCAGTTCGTTGTCCTTGGCCGAGGTGACCAGCACGACCTTCCAGCCGTCGCGCGCCAGCGTCCGCAGCAGCTCGGCGGCCGAGTCCAGGGCGGGCAGGCGGTCGAAGTACGTGGCGTAGAGGGTGTCGTGGGCCGCGCTCAGGCGATCGTCCCCCGTGCGGTCACGGTCGTCGCCGAGCACGTGGTCGAGCAGGTCCCCGCCGGGCAGCCCGATCGCGCGGTGGAGGGCATGCATCGGCACGGTGTGCCCCGCCTGGCGCAGGGCCTCCCACCACGCCGTGACATGCAGGTGGTTGGTGTCGGCCAGAGTGCCGTCGACGTCGAACAGCGCTGCCCGGCTCATCGCGGCTCCCTCACAGCTCCCGCAGGGCGGGCAGCAGTTTCTTCTCCGCCCATTCGAAGAAGGGTTCCTGGTGGTCGCCGCCGATCTGGACGAGGGCGACCTCGGTGAACCCGGCCTCGACGTAGGGGCGCACCCCCTCGACGAAGGCGGACACGTCGTCGCCGCAGGGGATGGCCTCGGCGACGTCCTCGGGCCGGACGTGCTCGGTGGCCCCCGCGAAGCCCGCAGGGCCGGGCAGCTCCGCGTTGACCTCCCAGCCGCCCACCGCCCAGCGGAACTGGTCGTGCGCCCGGGCCACCGCCGCGGAGCGGTCGGGGTCGTAGCAGACCGGAAGCTGGCCGACGCAGGGCTTCCCGGCGCCCCCGTGCGCCGCGAACGCCTTCGTCAGCTCCGCCTCCGGGGCGACGGCGATCAGGAGGTCCGCGTCGCGGCCGGCGATCTCGCAGGACCGGTCACCGGAGACGGCGACACCGATCGGGGGCGGTGTGGAGGGAAGGTCCCAGAGCTTGGCGTTCTCGACGTCGAAGTGGGCGCCGTGGTGGCTGACGTACCCGCCCTCGAACATCGCACGGATGATGGAGACGGCCTCCTCCAGCATCTCCAGACGCACGTGCGCGGCGGGCCAGCCGGCCCCGACGATGTGTTCGTTGAGGTTCTCGCCGGAGCCCAGGCCGAGGCGGAACCGCCCACCGGAGAGCAGCTGCATCGTCGCGGCCTTCTGCGCGATCACCGCGGGGTGGTAGCGGAAGGTCGGGCAGGTCACGTACGTCATCAGGGGGATGCGTGAGGTGGCCTGGGCGGCAGCGCCCAGGACGCTCCACGCGTACGGCGCGTGGCCCTGGGAGTCGAGCCAGGGGAAGGAGTGGTCGGAGATGACCGAGAAGTCGAACCCCGCCCGCTCCGCTCCGACGACGTGGGACACCAGCTCCCTGGGCCCGGCCTGCTCGGTCATCATGGTGTAGCCGATTTTTACCATATGATCCGAATTGCCGGAATCTCTGTATGGAAACCCCTTCTCCGGCGAGAACCACCCGGATCGCCGCGTCCGACGTGACGCGCCGTCACATCCCCGTACCGGTCAGGACGGCGGGTACGGAGCCCCCTTGAGCCGGCGGGCGAGGTGACTGGCGTGGACGGCCAGCGTCTTCGTGGTGGCGGCGGTCTTCTCGGGGGTCTTGTCGAGATCCTTGAAGTCGGTACCGTGCATTGCTTCGCCCACCCAGTACGTGACCGCGTTGGGGGGAAGCGTGAAGCCGACGTCGTTCAGGCCCTGGAAGAGGTCGGCGCTGACCTTGTGCGCGCCGTCCTCGTTGCCGACCACGCAGACCCCGGCGACCTTGCCGAAGGTGAGCATGCGGCCTTCGTCGTCGGACTCGCTCAGTTCCGCGTTGAGCCGCTCCAGCACCCGCTGGGTGACGCTGGCGGGATGGCCGAGCCAGATGGGGGTCGAGAGGATCAGGATGTCCGACGCGAGGATCGCCTTCCGGATCTCGGGCCACGCGTCCCCGTCGCCCATGTCGGTCTCGATCCCGGTCCGCACATCGTGGTCCGCGACCCGGATCACCTTCCCCGTGACCCCGTGCTCGCCGAGCGCGGCCATGACCTGCTCCGCCAGCAGCTGCGAACTGGAGGGGGCGGGCGACGGCGAGAGCGTGCAGACGAGCGCGACGGCGCTGAGTGGTGTGTTCGTGTTCGCTTCCATGAACACGCGGCTACCCCCGGATCGCGGAGTCATATCAGAGGGAGGGCGGGATTGACCCTTTCACCTGCGCACCCGCCCCCACCTGCGCCGACCGGCTCCCCGTCGAGGACGCTCCCCGCGAGCCCCGGCGACGCCCTCCCGCAACTCGTCGCCGGGGCCGTGGCCTTCCCCGGCGCTCGCCGCCCCGCGGGCTCTCGGGACCGGATGGCGCACGCGGCGGGTGACTCGCGTGTCGGTGGGTAGGCGCGCCCCAGATGGAGGAAGAGGGTGAGTCATTCCATGAGCGCCGTTGAGCGGAACCCAAGCCACGGCAGGACAGAGGAATCGGCCGGCGACCTCGTGACACGGGCGTCACGACAGATCTCCGAGCTCGTACGCGAAGAGATGCAGCTGGCCCGGGCGGAGATGGCACAGAAGGGTAAACGGTACGGCGTGGGCGGAGGCCTCTTCGGCGGGGCGGGACTGGTCGGCATCCTTGCCGCGCAGGCCATGGTCGCCGCCGGGATCGCCGCCCTCACGCTGCTGCTGCCGCTGTGGGCTTCGGCCCTGATCGTCGGGGCGTTCCTGGCGACCGTCGCCGCGGTCATGGCGTCGGCGGGGAAGAAGCAGATGGCCGACGCCGGCGCCCCCGCTCCCGAGCAGGCCATCGACGGCGTCAAGGCCGATCTGGCCGAGATCAAGGAGAAGGCACACCGATGACCAAGAAGACGCACCACGACGTAGGCGCACCCACCCCCGAGGAGCTGCGCGAGGAGGTCGAGCAGACGCGTGAGGAGCTGGGCCGGACCGTGGAGGCTCTGGCGGCCAAGGCGGACGTGAAGGCCCAGGCCCAGGAGAAGGCGGCCGAGCTGAAGTACCACGGCACCGAGATGGCCGGACGCGTCACCGACCAGCTGCGGGAGAAGAGCGCACAGGCCGCCGAACTCGTGCGGGAGAAGACGCCCGACCCCCTCCTCGACACGTCGGCGCACGCCGCCGCACATCTGCGCGACGCCGCCGCGCGCGCCGGGCAGCTCGCCGCCGAGAAGACCCCCGACCCGGTCCGCGAGAAGGCCGACCAGGCCGTGACCGTGGCGAAGGCGAACCGCACGCCCCTGATCGCCGCGACCGCCGCGCTCGCCGTGTTCCTGATCGTGCGGCGCAGCCGGAGGAACCGATGAAGCCGTCCACGATCGCGTACAAGCCGATCGGTCTCGCCCTCGGCATGACCAGCGGCATGATCGCCGGCGCGGCCTTCAAACAGGCGTGGAAGATGATCGGCCACGACGACGACGCCCCTGACGCCACCGACGAGCACCGCAGCTGGCAGGAGATCCTGCTTGCCGCGGCGCTGCAGGGCGCGATCTTCGCCGTCGTCAAGGCGGCCGTCGAGCGTTCGGGGGCCGTCACGACACGGCGCCTGACCGGCACCTGGCCGGGCTGAACGACCCGCGTCACCCCCTGCCCGCCGTCCGCGCCTCGGACGGCGGGCAGCGCGCGCCACGGGTACGCGTCGCCCCTCCGGTCACATCCATTCCTCCCTCCGCATGATCATCCACACAGGCCGATGATCCGCTGAGCGACCGCCCAACCAGTTGAACCCGTTGCGTTGGGGCACTTCGCCCGCCCGACGCGCCCCCGTTCACCAGGCCCGGATCCGTGCCGCGCGCCCGACCACGTGGCGGAATGGCCCCTGCCGCGCATGATCGATCCGATCGCGCGGCGGTGCGGGTGCCGCTACGCCGGGCGCCCGCCCTTTCCTCTTTCCTCGGGTTGAAGGACGGGCCATCCATGCATGCACAGACCGCCGTCGCGGTGCCGGGAGCGGGTCAGGACGAACCGGTCGCGGTCGTCGGAGCCGCCTGCCGGTTCCCTGGTGAGGTTCGCTCCGTCGCCTCGCTCTGGCGGTTGCTGATGGCACGCCGGGAGACCGTGCGAGAGGTCCCCGCGGAGCGCTGGGGCCAGGCGGAGCTGGCCGGTCTTCCCTCCAAGGTCGCGGCCCGACTGAAGTACGGCTGCTTCCTCGACGACGACGTGTACGCCTACGAGCCCGAGTTCTTCGGGATCAACGCCCAGGAGGCGCCCTGGGTGGATCCGGAGCACCGGCTGCTGGCGGAAGTGGTCTGGGAGGCCATCGAGCACGCCGGGATCCCGGCCCAGCGGCTCTCGGGCACGCCCACGGGCATGTTCTTCGGGATCTATCAGAAGGACTACATGCTGCGGGTGCAGCGGCCTCTGGAAGAGGTCGACGCCTACGCGATGTACACGGGTTTCGACAGCATCGGTCCCGGGCGCGTGGGGTTCATGCTGAACCTGCGGGGCCCTCAGGTCGTCGTGGAGAGCGCCTGCGCGTCCGGGCTTGTCGCCGTGCACTCCGCCTGCCAGAGCCTGCGGGCCGGTGAGTCGGACGTCGCCCTGGCCGGTGCCGCCATGCTGACGCTGGGGCCGGAGGGCGTCATCGCCCCGGCGCTGTGGGGCGTGTTCTCCCCCACCGGCCGCTGCCACGCCTTCGACGCCGCCGCCGACGGGTACGTGCGCGGCGAGGGCTGTGGCGTCGTCGTGCTCAAGCGGCTGTCGGACGCGCTGCGGGACGGCGATCGGGTCCTGGCGGTGCTCCGCGGGACGGCGGTCAACCAGAACGGCCGGGGTACCCGGCTGAGCGCGCCCTCGGAGCCCGCGCAGATCGACCTCTACCGGCTGGCGCTGGAGCGCGCGGGCGTCGAGCCGGGTGACGTCGGCATGGTGGAGGCGCACGGACCGGGCACGGCGGTGGGCGACCCCATCGAGTTCGGTGCGGTGGCAGCGGTGTACGGCAAGGGCCGGGACCGGTGTGCGCTGGGTTCGGTGAAGACCAACATCGGTCACACGGAGCCGGTGTCGGGCGTGGCGGGCCTGCTGAAGGCCATCGCGTCGCTCCGCCACGGCATGGTCCCGGCCAGCCTGCACTTCCGGGACTGGAACCCGCAGATCGACGCCACCGGCACCCGTCTGTTCGTGCCCTCGGAGACGGCCGAGTGGCCGGTACGGGAGGGCACGCGGCTGGCCGCGGTGTCGTCGTTCGGCATCAGCGGCACCAACGCGCACGTGGTGCTGGAGCAGCCGCCCGCGTCCGTACCCCACCGGCGCGGAGCCCGGCCCGCTTCCCCCGCAGAGGCCTCGTCGGCCCGCCCGCCTGCCGAGTCCGGGGCCGAGTCCGCGTCTCCCGAGCCGACGGCGACGGCGGCGGCAGCAGCGACGACGACCGAGACCGCGACGGCCCTGGACGACGAAGCGGCGGCCGTCGTACGCGTCTTCCCGCTCTCCGCCGGCACGCCCGTCGCGCTCCGGTCCGCGGCCGGCCGCCTCGCCCGGTGGCTGAAGGGCGAGGGGGCCCGGGTGCCGCTCCCCGATGTGGCCCACACGCTCGCCGTGCGCCGCTCCCCCGCACGTGAACGGGCCGCTGTCGTCGCCTCCGGGCGGGCGGAGCTGGTGGCCCGGCTGGAGGAACTGGCCGCCGGGACCCCGCCCGTCGCGGGGGTGTCGACGGGGCGGGCGGTCCCGGGCGCCGGTCAGGGCGTGGTCTGGGTCTTCTCGGGTCACGGCTCGCAGTGGGCGGGCATGTGCCGGCAACTGCTCGACCGTGACGCGGAGTTCACCCGGGTGATCGACGAGCTCGAACCGCTCGTCGCCGAGGAGTCCGGTTTCTCGCTGCGGGAGACCCTGTGCCGCCCCGAGGTGGTGACCGGGTTCGACCGGGTGCAGCCGGTGATCTTCGCGATCCAGCTCGGTCTTGCGGCCATGTGGCGCTCCCAGGGCGTCGAACCGGCGGCCGTGATCGGCCACTCCATGGGGGAGGTCGCCGCCGCGGTCGCGGCGGGGGCACTGAGCGTTCCGGACGGCGTACGCGTCATCTGCCGGCGGTCGCGCCTGATCCTGCGGGCCGCCGGTCAGGGGCTGATGGCCTCGGTCGCCCTGAGCCGTACCGAGGTCGAGCGGATGCTGGCGGAGGAGGACGTGCGCGGGGTGACCGTCGCGGTCGTCGCGTCGCCGGACAACACCGTCGTCGGCGGGGACGCCGACCGTATCCGCCGCCTCGCCGAGGACTGGGACGCGCGCGGGGTGGGGATCCGCGTGGTCGAGGTGGACGTCGCCTCGCACACCGCCCACATGGACCCGATCCTGCCCGACCTCGCCGACGCGCTGGCCGGGGTCACCGGCAGGCAGCCGACGACGGCGTTCTACAGCACCGTCACCGACGAGCCGCGCGAGCACCCCGCCTTCGACGCCGCCTACTGGTCGGACAACCTGCGCCGGGTGGTGCGCTTCGCCGACGCGGTGCGGGCCGCGGCGGAGGACGGGCACCGGCTGTTCGTCGAGATCGGCCCGCACCCCGTCCTCGCCAACCCCGTGCAGGCGACGCTCGCCACGCACGGCCACAACGACACCGCGGTGGTGCCCTCCCTGCTGCGCGACACCGACGACACACTGGCGTTCCACACCCACGTGGCGGCGCTGCACTGCGCCGGCCACCCGCTGGACTGGGCCGACCGTTACGGCGACGGCGCCCTGGCCGACGTACCGCCGACGACGTGGGAGCGCACGCGGTACGTCGTCGAGCCCTCACCGCTGCGGCAGTCCGCCGGTGCCCATGCCTCCCCCGCCTCGCACCCCCTCACGGGACCGCACACCGCGGACCCGGACGGCGAGGGCCGGCACCTGTGGCAGACCCGCGTCACCCCCACCACCCTGCCCTGGCTGGACACCCACCGCGTCAACGACGTCGCCGTGGTCCCCGGCGCCGCGCTGTGCGAGATGGCCGTCGCCGCCGCCGGCGATCTGTACGCCACCGGTCCGCGGCATCTGGCCCTCACCGACGTGGACCTGGAGCGGCTGCTGCTGCCGACGGCCGACGGCACGCTGGTCACCGCGACCGCCGAGGCGGCCGGCTCCGACAGCGCCCGCTGGCGGGTGGTGAGCACGGGCTCCGACGGTGTCTGCGTCCAGCACGCGCAGGCGACCCTGCACCGGACGCCGGAGGGCGAGCCCGCTCCGCAGGACCGCGACGCGAAGGAACTGCTGGCGGACTTCCCGCAGACCGCGGACGCCTCCGACGTCTACCGGCAGATGCGCGACGAGCGCGGCGTGCACCACGGGCAGCCCTTCCTCGGCCTGCAGTCGCTGCACACGGACGGGACTCCGGCGGACCGCGCCGGGACCCGTCTCCTGGCCCGCCTGCGGGTACCCGACGAGGGCCGGGCGGGCGCCCAGTCGCTCCACTGCCATCCCGTCATGCTGGACAGCTGCCTCCAGGCCGTCGCCGCCGTCGTTCTGCGTACCGGTGCGGTGCCCGAGGGAGGCATCCTGCCCCGGCGCCTCGGAGGGCTGCGCCTGTACGGGGCGCTTCCGCTCTCCGGGTACTGCCTGGTCACCCTGACGGGGATGGACGCCGACCGGTACACGGCGGACTTCCGGCTGTGGGCGGACGACGGGAGCGTGGTCGCCGACGCGACCGGGGTGGAATTCCGCCACGTACCGGCCGAGAGCGCCGAGGAGCGCTTCGACAACCGTCTGCTCCAGGCGACGTGGGAGCCCTGTGAGCGGCCCGAGCCGCAGGCGCCGGCCGGCGCCTGGACGCTGGTGACGGAGCCCGGCCGGGAGTCGCACGCCACCGCGCTGGGCGAGGCCCTGGAGGCGCGGGGCGCCGCGGTGGACATCCGGACGCTCGCCGCGCAGGACGACACCCGCGCCGAACCGGTCCTGTCGGGGCCGGCCGGCGGGCAGCCGCCGCGGGCGGTGGTGTACCTGCCGGCGCCCGGCTCCGCGTCACCCTCTCCCGACCGGCAGGCGCACCGGCAGGTCGCCCGGCTGGTGGAGACCGCCCGCGAGCTGGCGCGACCCGGTGACGGCGGGCAGCCGCCGCGCCTGTGGACCGTGACCCACGGCGCGCAGCACGTCCTGCCGGAGGACCGGCCTGACCTGGCCCAGGCGGGACTGCGTGGGCTCGTACGGGTGATGAGCTACGAGCACCCCGAGCTGCGTCCCGCCGTCCTGGACGTCGACGCCCGCACGCCGGTCGCCGACGTGGCCGGGGAGTTGCTGTCCTGCCCGGACGAGCAGGACGAGATCGCCTACCGGCACGGGACACGGCACCTGGCCCGGCTCCGTACCGCCCCGCTGGACGATCAGGAGCACCGCCGCAGGACCGTCGACCGCGCCGACGACCGGGTGGCCCTGCAGCTGGCCCGCCCCGGCGACCTGGACTCGTTCGCGTTCGTCGCCCAGCCGCGCCGTCGCCCCGGGCCGGCCGAGGTCGAGGTCCGGGTCGAGGCCACCAGCGTCAACTTCATCAACGTGCTCCAGGCCATGGGCGTCTACCAGCGCTTCAACGCGGGCGAGGAGCCTATGGACGTCACCGCGTTCGACGGCGCGGGCGTCGTCACCGCCGTCGGTGAGGGCGTCCAGGACGTACGGCCGGGCGACCGGGTCGCCGCGATGTTCGTGGACGGGACACGGTCCGCCGTCATGAGCTCCTTCGCGACCGTCCGCGCCGACTGCCTGCTGCCGGTGCCGGACCGGATGAGCACGCGGGACGCGGCAGCCCTGCCGTGCGCGTACATCACCGCCTGGTACGCCCTGCGTCACCTGGCCCGGCTCCGGGCGGGCGAGAAGGTACTCATCCACTCCGCCAGCGGCGGCACCGGTCTGGCCGCGCTGAACCTGGCGCGGGCGTGCGGCGCGGAGGTCTGGGCCACCGCGGGCAGCGAGGCCAAGCGGGCGTACGTACGCGGCCTGGGCGTGGAGCACGTCATGGACTCGCGCACCCTGCACTTCGCCGACCAGGTACGCGCCCTCACCGGCGGCCGTGGCGTCGACGTCGTGCTGAACTCCCTCACCGGGCCCGCGCAGGCCGCCGGTCTGGAGCTGCTGGCCCACCGGGGCCGGTTCCTCGAACTCGGCAAGCGGGACATCTACGCCAACAGCCGCCTCGGGCTGCTGCCCTTCCGGCACAACGTCACCTTCGCCGGCGTCGACGTGCTGATGATGATGCAGCAGGACCCGGAGCTGCTCGCCGAGGGCTACCGCGAACTGGCCGGCATGCTCGCGGACGGCACGCTGCCGCCGCTGCCCGTCGCCGAACACCCCGTCGCCGAGGCCGCGTCCGCGTTCCACACCATGGCCTCCGCCCGGCACACCGGCAAGCTCGTCCTCACCTGGCCCACCGAGGGCACCGACACCCTGCCGGTGCGTCCGGCTGACGTTCCCGTCGTACGGTCCGACGCGAGCTACCTGGTCACCGGCGGGCTCGGCGGGCTGGGGCTGCTGGTCGCCCGGTGGCTGGCCGAACGAGGAGCCGGCGGCGTCGTCCTCACCTCCCGCAGGGCTCCCTCCGCGGACGCCCGCACCGCGCTCGACGCCCTCATCGCGGAGTACGGCACCCGCGTCGAGGTCGTGCGCGGGGACCTCGCCGAACCGGGCGTGGCCGACACCCTGGTCCGGGCCGCCCAGGACACCGGCCACCCGCTGTGCGGTGTCGTCCACGCCGCGGCCGTCGTCGAGGACGCAACCGTCGCCAACCTCTCCCCCGCCCTCCTGGAGAAGGTGTGGCGCCCCAAGGCGACCGGGGCCTGGCTGCTGCACCAGGCCACGCAGGGCCTGGAACTGGACTGGTGGGTGACCTTCTCCTCCGCCGCCTCCCTGCTGGGCAACGCCGGCCAGGGCGCGTACGCGGCCGCCAACGCCTGGCTCGACGAGTTCACCTCGTGGCGCCGCGCCCAGGGCCTGCCGGCCACCTGTGTCAACTGGGGACCCTGGTCGGAGGTCGGCCGCGGCGCGGCCATGGCGGAGCGCGGCTACGCCATGATCACGCCCGCCGAGGGCATCGCCGCGCTGGAGCGCATCCTGGCGCACGACCGTGCGCGGGGCGCGTACACGCCGCTCGACCTGGCCCGGTGGCTGGAGTCGTACCCCGCCACCGCCCGCACCGCCTTCTTCGCCCCGCTGGCCGCCCCGGCGGCAGATGCCGGTTCGGGCGGGGAGCGCAGCGCGCTCCTGGAGTCCCTGCGGGAGGCGGACGGCCCGCAGCAGCGTCAGCAGATCCTTCAGCCGCAGGTCGTCGACCACATCGCCGCGGTCCTGCGGCTGGGAACCGACCGGTTCGACGCCGACACGTCCCTGGTCACGCTCGGCCTCGACTCGCTGATGGCGCTCGCCCTGCGCAACCGCCTGCAACGCGAACTGGCCCTGGACATCCCCACCACGGTGATGTGGACCCACCCGACGGCCTGTGCGCTCACCCGCTATCTCCTCGCCCGCCTCGACCCCGACCAGGAGCCGGCCGACGCCGCGCGTCCCGCGGCGGAACCGGCCGCTGTCTCGCACTGACCGGTTCCGCACCCGACCCCATTCCGTCCGACCGCAAGGTGACCCCGCACATGCTTCCTCCCTCCGCCCCCGCCCGTCCGCCCGGCACCTGGGACGTGATCGTCGTCGGCGCAGGCCCGGCCGGCGCGACCGCCGCCCGCGTCGCCGCCGCGGCGGGCTGCGAGACCCTGCTCCTCGAACGGGCGACCATCCCCCGCTACAAGACCTGTGGCGGCGGCCTCATCGGAGCGTCTCTCGCCGCACTGCCCCCCGGTCTGCCCCTGAAGGTGTACGACACGGCCGGTCACTTCACCTTCGCCCTCAACGGGCACGCCGAACGCACGCTCACCTCCCGTTGCCCGACCATCGCCATGGTCTATCGCAGCGAACTCGACGCGGCGCTGACCGAGGCCGCCGCGGCCGCGGGAGCCACGGTCCGCGACAACACCGCGCTGACCACGCTGGAGGAGCAGGGCGGCACCGTCACGGTGACGACCAACCGTGGCGACACACTCCGGGCGCGGGCCGTCGTCGGCGCCGACGGCAGCGCCAGCAGGGTCGCCCGGTACGTGGGCGTCGAGTGCGCGCAGGTCGACCTCGCCCTGGAGGTCGAGGTGCCGGTCGACGAACGGACGGCCGATCACTGGCGCGGCCGGCTCCTGATGGAGTGGGGCCCGCTCCCGGGGTCGTTCGGCTGGGTCTTTCCCAAGGGCGAGGTCTGCACCGCCGGGGTGGTGGCCGCCCGGGGCAACCCGGCGGCCCTGCGCGCCTACAAGAAGGACTTCCTCACCCGCCTCGGACTCCACGACCTGCCGCCCCTGCACGACACCGGTCACCTGACCCGGTGCCGCCGCTCCGACTCGCCGCTGTCCCGCGGGCGCGTCCTGGTCGCCGGTGACGCGGCGGCGCTCGTCGACCACTGGTCGCGCGAGGGCATCTCGTACGCCCTGCGGTCGGGGCAGCTCGCCGGCGACACCGCCGCCCGGCTCGTCGCGGCGGGCGACGAGAGGGCGGCGAGCGTCGCCGCCGACGCGTACGGCCGGCAGGTCGACGGCACCCTCGGTGTCGAGATGCGCGCGAGTGGCACGCTGATGAACCTCTTCACCCGCAACCCCGGCCTGGTCCACACGGCGGTGACCCGTGTGCCGCCGGCCTGGCGCCGTCTCGACTCCTACATCGCCGGGCACACCAGCGTCGCGGCGATCATGACCACACCGCTCGCCCGCACCGCGGCCGCGCTGGCGACCCGGCTCCCCCTCCAAGCCCCGCCGGGGGCCCCGCGCGACCGCGTGGTGAAGCCAAGATCGATTGTCAGTGGTGGGTGAGACGCTGGATCCATCACGTCGGAAAAGGGGGAGCTTTCATGTCGGGAAGCCAGAACTACATCAACCACGTCGCGCTCGTGCTGGACGCCAGTTCGTCCATGTCCCACCTCAGTGGCAAGGTGGTCGAGGTCGCCGATCAGCAGATCGCGTACCTCGCCCGCCGTTCACGGGAGTTGGACCAGGAGACGCGCGTCACGGTGTACGTCTTCGCGGACAAGGTGCAGTGCGTCATCTACGACAAGGACGTGCTGCGGATGCCTTCGCTGAAGCAGCTGTACCGGGTGGGCGGTATGACGGCCCTGCTGGCCGCCGCCCTGAAGTCGCAGCGGGAGCTGGCGCAGACGGCGCAGCTGTACGGCGACCACAGCTTCCTGACGTTCGTCCTGACGGACGGCCAGGAGAACGCCAGTCACCGCTGCCCGGACGCCCCTGCCAAGGACCCGCGTGAACTGGTCGCGGCGGTCGCGGAGATGATCCGGACGCAGCAGGACAACTGGACCCTGGCCGTCCTGGTGCCGGACCAGCTGGGCAAGCGCGAGGCCATGCAGTGCGGCTTCCCGAAGGAGAACATCGCGATCTGGGACGCCACGAGCACCCAGGGGCTCGAGGAGGCCGGGCAGGTCATCCGCGAGGCCACCGAGAAGTTCATGGTGGGCCGCACCCAGGGCATCCGGGGATCGCGGGCGGTGTTCTCCACGGGCGCGGACGCGGTCAACAAGGACACGGTGAAGGCCGCCGGTCTCACGCCCGTCGACCCGTCGACGTACCAGCTGATCCCGGTCTCCCGTGACGCGGCGATCCGGGACTGGGTCGTCGAATGCGGGCACACGTACCGCACGGGAGGTGCGTTCTACCAGCTGAGCAAGTCGGAGAAGGTGCAGGCGCGCAAGCAGATCGCGGTCCTGGAGAAGAAGACGGACCGGGTGTACACCGGGCCCGAGGCCCGCGCTCTGCTCGGCCTGCCGGACGTGGAGGTCCGCGTCAAGCCGGACCACAACGACGACTTCACGATATTCGTGCAGAGCACCAGCGTGAACCGGAAGCTCGTGCCGCACACGCGGCTGCTGCTGATGGTCTGACGGCCCGTCCGGGCGGCCGGCCCGTCCGGGGGGACGGGCCGGTCGGGGGGACGGGCCGGCCGGGGACGGTTCCGCGGGTCAGCCGAGCGGCGGTACGCGCTCGGACGGCGGCGGGGGGCCGGGGGGCGTACCGTCGCCGAAGGGACGGCCCCCGAGGCCCTCGCGGCCGTGCGGGGAGAGCCAGTTGAGGGTGTCCGGGCCCTGGGGGACGATGCCGGTCGGGTTGATCTCGTGGTGCACGACGTAGTAGTGCGCCTTGATCTGCTGGAAGTCGATCGTGTCGCCGAAGCCGGGTGTCTGGAACAGGTCCCGCGCGTAGCCCCACAGGGCCGGGAGCTCGGTCAGCTTCTGCCGGTTGCACTTGAAGTGGCCGTGGTAGACGGCGTCGAAGCGCACGAGGGTCGGGAAGAGACGGACATCGGCCTCGGTGAGGGTGTCGCCGACCAGATAGCGCCGGTCGGTGAGCCGCTCCTCCAGCCAGTCGAGCCGCTCCCACAGCCTGCGGTACGCCTTGTCGTACGCCTCCTGGCTGCCGGCGAACCCGCACTTGTACACGCCGTTGTTGATGTCCCGGTACACCTTCTCGGCGACGTCGTCGATCTCGTCGCGCCACTTCTCCGGATACAGGTCGGGCGCGCCGTCCCGCTGGTGCGCCGTCCACTGGCTGCCCAGGTCGAGGGTGATCCGGGCGAAGTCGTTGGTCACGACCTGGCCGGTGGGGATGTCGACGACGGCGGGCACGGTGATGCCGCGCGCGTAGCCGGGCTCGCGCCGGAAGAACGCCTCCTGGAGCCGTTCGATGCCGAGCACCGGGTCCTTGCCGCCGGGGTCGAGGTGGAAGGACCAGCTGCGCTCGTCGTGCAGAGGGCCCGCGATGCCCATGGACAGCACGTCCTCCAGGCCCATCAGCCGCCGGACGATCGCGGACCGGTTCGCCCAGGGGCAGGCGCGGGCGATGATCAGCCGGTAGCGGCCGGGCTCGACGGGATAGCCGTCCTCGCCGTCGGCCGTGATCCGTGTCGTGAGGTAGTTCCGGTCGCGCTCGTACTCACCGTCGCCGGCCATGTTCGCGCCCTCCATGCGTGCGGCCGCCCTCGGCCGATCCGGCCGGGGCATTCCGGTCATACACGCAAGCACGCCTACCCGTCTCGACCCGCCCTACGCACCACGCCGGGGCGCGTGGACAGCGGGCCCCTGGTCAGCGGCCGAGCGGGGGCGGGCCCGATGCGCTCAGGCCGCGTCGGGGCGGTCACCGTGCGCGGGCTCGTCCGTGGGCGACGGCGTGGGCGACGGCGCGGGCTCGGGAAGCGGTGGTAAGAGCCGTAGATGCCGGGGGCGGGCGTGCCGGGCCGGCCCCGGCCGCTCGTGCGGCGTCGAGCTTCGGTACATCCGGTCCTCGAGCCGGTCCATGGCGATGAGCATCAGTGCCAGCGAGGGCAGTATCAGTAGGGCGACGGCAGTCACGGCCTTGTCTCCTCGGCGGGTCTCGGCTGTCCTCCTTCAGCTCGGGTGCCCGCTACTCCGTTCGATGCGCGCCGCTGGTGTGAAGATTCTGCGACGAGTAGCGGGCAGAGGGCCCGGCGTAGGTCCCGGGGCTCGGCGTTCGACCTGCGTGATGCCGGGAGCGGGCCTAGCGTGGGCTCCGCAAGCCAATCCACAGAAAAGGGGCATACCCATCATGGCTGGTAAGGGCAAAGCGGAGAAGGCCAAGGGCAAGCTGAAGGAGACCGCCGGCAAGGCCATGGGCAACGAGCGCATGGAGACGGAAGGCAAGGCGGACCAGATGAAGGGCAAGGCCCAGGAGGCCGGCGAGAAGACCCGCGAGCGCGCCGAGGGCGTCCGCGACTCCCTCGACCGCGACAAGTAGGCCTGCCGCGCCGTACCGGCGCCGATGCCGCTGCCCCCGCCCCTCCTGGTAGGAGGCGGGGGCGTCGCACGTCCACCCGCCTCTCCGGCGAAGCCCTCCGGGCGACGGTGCGATCCCGTCAGCTGTCCAGTTCCTTGTGAGCGGTCTCCGGCAGCCGGAGGTACACCGCCGAGGAGACGAGGCACAGGGCGGCCACGTACCAGGGGAACAGCCCGGGGTGGTCCAGCTCCTTGAAGAGCGTCCCGACGTACGGGGCCGTCCCGCCGAAGACCGCGACCGTCAGCGAGTACGGGAAGCCGATCCCTGCCGCCCGGACCCGTGCGGGGAACAGCTCGGCGTTCACGGCCGCCGAGATCGCGGTGAAGCCGGTCAGCAGCACCATGCCCGCGCACTGCACCAGCAGCAGGGACAGGAACGAGCCGTCGAGCGCCCGCAGCAGCGGTACGCCGAGCAGGGCGAAGCCGAGGCCGAAGAAGAGCAGGAGCGGTTTGCGCCCGAACCGGTCGGAGAGCAGCCCGCCGACCGGCTGCAGAAGGGCGAAGAACGCCAGCGACAGCGTCCCGGCGAGCAGCGCGTCCGCCTTGTCGATGCCGGTGTTGAGCTCCGCGTACGTCGGGAGGTAGGAGGTCCACGTGTAGTACGCGAGGGTTCCGCCCGCCGTGACGCCGCCGATCAGCAGCGAGGCCCGGGGATGCCGTCGCAGCGCCTCGAAGAGGCCGGGTCGCGGAGCGTCGTGCCGTGCCACGTCGTGGGTCTCCTCGGCGCCGCGGCGGATCCAGAAGCCGACGAGGCTCAGCACGGCACCGACGAGGAACGGGATCCGCCAGCCCCAGCCGTTCATCCGCTGGTCCCCGAGCACGCCGACGAGCAGAGCCGCCGTGCCGGACGCGGCGAGCTGCCCGGCGGAGGTGGAGACGTACTGGAAGGACGAGAAGAGTCCGCGCCGCCCGGGTCCGGCCGATTCGACGAGGAAGGTGGTCGAGGCCGCGAACTCCCCGCCCACCGAGAGCCCTTGAAGCAGCCGGGCGACGACGAGCACGACCGGCGCGAGGACTCCGGCGGCCGCGTACGTCGGGGTGAGGCCGACCAACAGGCTGCTGCCGCCCATCAGCAGGATGGTGACGGTCAGCGCGGCCCGTCGGCCGCGCCGGTCCGCCACGGCGCCCATGAGGAGCCCTCCGACCGGGCGCATGAAGAAGCCGACGGCGAAGACGGCGAACGTCGACAGGAGCGGGACCAGGGAGTTTCCGGAACCCGCGGGGAAGACCTGGTTGGCGATGTAGGCAGCGAGGAAGGTGTACGCGTACCAGTCGTACCACTCGACCGCGTTGCCGACGGAGGCCGCCAGCAGCTGCCGTAGCGGGCGCCGGGCCGGCGGGGGGACGGTGGGGCCGGAGCTGGGGGCGAGTCCCACGGGAGGCGTGTCTGTCATGATCACGACCTGCCCCGGCTCGACCGCCCGTACGCCCAGGACCGCCGTGGCTCGACCGCCCGTACGCCCAGGACCTCGCGCAGCCCGGGCTCCCGCCCGGGGCGCCACGCCTCCTCATCTCATCCGATCGGCTCAGCCACGGGCGCGCCTCGGCCGTCCGGGCGGCGGCCGGGGCAGGATCGGCGCGAGGCGGCCGCCGTACGGGCCGCCCGGCACCGCCCCCGCCGCGGGAGGAGACGTGGTCATGAGAGAGCCCGACGACCTGCCCGACGACGAGGCAGCCGGACCTGGCCGCTACGGCGAGGCGGTGTTCCGTCCCGAGCAGGCGGGCGAGGGCGAGCGCATCGACTTCGGCGCCCTCGCGTACGACGACCTCACCCTGGCACGGCTGCGCGCGCTGGGGGTGGGCCCGGGGTGGCGGTGCCTCGACGTGGGCGCCGGCACGGGCACGGTCTCCCGTCGACTGCTGGAGGAGGCCGGGGTGGAGAGCGTGCTCGCCGTGGACCGCGACACGCGCTTCCTCGCCGCACGGCCCGTGCCCGGGCTCGACGTCCTGGAGGCCGACGTCGCCGCCCCGGACTTCGCCCCTGGCCGGTTCCGGCTCGTCCACGCGCGCTTCGTGCTGATGCACCTGCCGGAGCGCGAGCGCCTGATCGCCCGCCTCGCGGACCTCGTCGCGCCGGGCGGCGTACTGGTGCTCAGCGACGCGATCGACCTGACGAGCGACCGGATGCCCGACACTCCGTACACCGCCGCGATGCGGGCGATGTGGCGGGGGCTGCGGGACACCATCGGCACCGACGTCTCCTGGACCCCGTCGTACCCCCAACTCCTGCGCGGCGCGGGCCTCGTGCCCGTGGCCGCCGAGATCCATGTGCCCCCACTGACGCCGGGCAGCCCCATCAGTCGCTTCTGGGCGGACACCTGGGAGCGGAGCCGCCCGGCGATGCGCGCCACCGGCCTGGTCGACGACGCGGCCGTCGACCGGGCGATCCACTACCTGTCCACCGAGGACTGCGCCGCCCTCTCGGCCGGCATGATCACCGCCTGGGGCAGGAGACCGGACACCGGGACGCGCTCGACGTCACGGCCGGTAGGGTCGGCGTAGACCTCGTCACCGGGAGAAAACACCGTGGCCAAAGCTGAGTTCTACGTGTCGGCCGACGTGGAGGCCGACGGTCCGATACCCGGGCCGTTCTCGATGTCGAGTTTCGGCCTGGCCGTCGCGGGGGTTCGCCGCGGAGGGGTGTTCGAGGCCGGTGACCCCGCCGAGCGCACCTTCTACGCCGAGCTCAAGCCGATCAGCGACGCCTACGACGCGGAGGCCCTGGCCGTCGGCGGGCTGGACCGCGGGGTGCTGGCGCGGGAGGGGCAGGAGCCCGCGCGCGCGATGAACGACGCCGCGGCCTGGCTCGCGGGCGTGGCGGGCGAGCTGGCCGCCACTCCGGTGTTCGTCGCGTACCCGCTGGGCTACGACTGGATGTGGATGTACTGGTACTTCATGCGGTTCGCGGAGGCCGGCTCGCCGTTCGGGCACTCCCGCTGCATGGACCTCAAGACGCTGTACGCCGCCCGAGCCGCCGTACCCCTCAGTGAGGCGACCAAGCGGTCGATGCCAGGTCATCTGCTCTCCTCGCGCCCCCATACCCACAACGCCCTGGACGACGCGATCGAACAGGCCGAGCTGTTCCAGAACCTGATGCGGTGGGAAGCCGCCGTCTGACCCGGCACGGGAAGGGCCCGCACCTCGCCGAGGTGCGGGCCCTTGCCCTTGCTTGCCGCCCGTGACCCGGGGGGAAGGCGCGGACAGGCGATGCGAGCGGTCCCCACCGCTCGCTGTCCGTCTGCCCCGGAACGGCTCTCCCATTCCTCAGGGCGTTCCCCGGGACATTCCCTAAGGAGACGTCCAGTCGGCCGGGACCGGCATGCCCCAGTCCTCGCAGGCCCGGATCATGACGGCGCGGACCTCGGGCCCCGCGTGGGCGTACGAGAGCGGGCCGTCCCTGCCGATCAGGTAGTCGCCGGTCAGCCCACCGAGGTACTCCCGGAGGACCGGCTCGGGTGAGGCGGCGACCCGCTCCAGGAAGGAGAAGGAGCGCCGCAGCACCTCCGACCGTTCGGTACTCGGCGCCGCCGCCAGCGCCGGTAGCAGCACCTCGTTGAACAGGTCCCAGAGACGGCCGTACACGTCCGTGCGGACCGCTTCCGCGTCCGCCGGATCGTCGTCCCTGGCGAGGGCCGAGCGGACCTTCTCCGCGACGGGCTCACGCATCTCGGGGAAGGTCTCCAGCATCTCCCCGAGAAACGTGTGCGAGTCGATCGGTTCCGTCACCACGTGCTCTTCCCTTACGCGATACAGGCAGCGGGATTGGCGCACGGATCGGCGTTCGCCGCGTCCTCCACGCCGAAGGGATCGACCATATCCTCGAACGTCTCCTTCAGGCCGTCCTTCACCCCGTGTTCCTTGATGTTCCCGGCCGCCCCACCCACGCCGGTCAGCGCGCCGCCGGCGATGCCGAACGACTTGAAGAAGCCGCCCAGTCTGCTCGGATTGCCCGTCGCCCTCGGCTTCGGATTGGGCGACCGGTCCTTGGGATGGACCTCGAACTTCTGGCCGGTGATGTCCGACATGGCCTCGGCGTTCACGGTGTTCTTGCGGCTGGCGATGAGATTCTTCTCGATCGCCGGGTTCGCCTTGGTGTACGCCGTCATCTTTCCGTCGATGTCCCTGAGGTTCAGGGCGTGCCAGAGTTCCTTCGACTCGGCCTTCGCGAGCTTGAGTTCGGAGTCCGTGAGCACTCCCTTGCCGCCGCCCAGTCGCGCCTTGCGGTCCTCCTCCAGGAGGTCGGTGAGACGGGTCATCAGGTCGGGGACCTTCGGGACGTGCCACCTGCCGTTGACGGGCTTGCCGTAATTCAGCTCGTTGATGAATGCCGTGGCGGCCTTTCCGTCACCGGTGACCTTCGCTCCGGGCCTGACCTCCCGGAGGTAGATGGCGTCCAGGATGTTCTGGAAGTTCTTGTGCTTCACCACCGGAGGCTTGGCGACCGGCTTCTTCAGACCCGGGTTGGCGTGCAGGCCGATCCCGGTGATCTGCATGAACATCTTCTTGATGTTCGCGAAGATGCCGAAGAAGAACAGGCCGGTGGGGTCGCTGTTGGTGATCGGGCTGTTGTTGCTGTACGCGTACCCGTTCATCTGGAGCGGGTCGGACAGGTCCACCACGGGGTCCGCGGAGATGAAGCGGCCGGTGGCCGCGTCGTACTCACGTGCTCCGATGTGGGTGAGGCCGCTCGGGTCGTCGATGCCGACGCCCAGGTACGACCGCCGGTCGACCCAGGCCGGCTTCGGTCCGCGCACCTCGCCGTAGGGCTTGAAGGCCCGGCGGGTGACGGGCTGGTTGGTGGTCTGTTCGACCGCCGTGGTGGCGGTGCCGAGGTGGTCGGAGAGCAGCACGGTGAGCTTGTGGCCGGTGGTGGCCCCGTTCACCGTGGACCGGACGACCGTGGGCGCGCCCTGCTGGGCGTAGCCCCGCGTCGCGCGGGTGATCTTCCCTGCGGCGGTGGTCAGTTCGGCGCCGTCCAGGTTCAGGACGGAGCCGGCGGGGCTGTTCTCCAGGATGCGGTTGCCGTCGGCGTCGTAGACGTACTTCGTCGTGACACCGTCGTCGGTGATCGTCGCGAGCTTGTTCTCCCGCGTCCACGTCAGGTCCTGCGTGGTGGTCGCGAGGTCGCGCTTGGTGGTGTTGCCGGCGGCGTCGTTGGTGTACGAGCTGCCGCCGCCGGCCGGGGCCGTCGACACCCAGGACAGGGTGTGGGGCTGGGCGGTGTACGACGGGGTGGTGCCGTTGCCCGTGACGGTCTTGCCGTACCCGTAGGTGAACGTGACGTCCTTGGTGGCGTCCTTGGTGTTGTGCTCCACCAGCGAGGCGCGGTTGCCGAGCAGGTCGAACCGGAAGGACTGCCAGTAGGAGGTGGTGCCGGTGTCGAGGGTCCCGGTGGCCGGGGCGCCGGCGGCCAGCGAGGCCGTCAGCACGCTGTCCGGGCTCTCGCCGTCGGTCACCTGGTCGGGGGCCTCGGCCACCGGACCGGTGGAGGGCCAGCCGTCCGTGCGCGGTCCCCAGGCGGCGCCGTTCGCCGCCTTGCAGCCCGTGCCGTCGCCCTGCGGGGTGATGTTGGACGTCCAGGCCTGGGTGAGCTCGCCCATCGCGTCATAGGTGAAGCACTGGGTGTCCCTCGTCGTGACCGTGCCGTCGGTCAGCTTGCGGGCGTGGCCGGTGATGTGGCCGGCGACGTCGTACGCGTAGGTGCTGTCGGAGATCCGGTGGGAGTTCGCGGTCTCGCGGTCGGCGACCGTGCGCTGGAGGCGCCCGGTGTGCTGGTCGACGAAGTTGGTCGTCCACACGCGGTAGGGCTGCGGCCCGGTGACCGTGCGCAGCGGCTCCCCGTACGGCGAGTAGGTGATGTCCGAGGTGTACCAGGTCTCCCCGGAGGTGGTCTCGGCGAGGCCGTCGCCGTTGTAGCGGGTGATGACCTTCTCCTGGGCGAGACCGCCCGCGGCCGGCAGCGTCACCGACAGCGGCTTGCCCGTCGGCGTGTAGCTGTACGCGTAGCCGTAGGTGCCGGAGACACCGGTGGTCATGGAGTTGGCGGGGATCACGACCTGGCGGCCGGTGGGCCGGTAGCGCGCGTCGAATCCGGTGACGCGGCTGATGTAGTCGCCGCTCGCGTCATGACGGATCGCCGAGGTCCGCTGCCCGATGCCGCCGGTGACGTCGTCGTAGGTGTACTCCTTGACCGGCGCCGAGCTCGTCGTGCCCTCGCGGACCGCGACGATGCGGCCCAGCTGGTCGTAGGAGGTGTGGATCGCGCCCCGGAGGTCGGTGGCGCTGGTCTGGCGGTCCGCGTTGTCGTAGCCGTAGGCGATGTCGCCGGTGTCCGGGTCCGTGGCGGAGGTGATCCGGCCGCGGGCGTCGTGGGTGTAGGTCCAGACGTTGCCCGCCGGGTCGGTGACCTTGTTGCGGTTGCCGCGGGCGTCGTAGCCGTAGCGGGTGTCGCGCCAGCGGCTGCTGGCGTTGTTCGTGTAGTGCTGGATCAGGGTGATCCGGCCGCGGGCGTCGGTCCAGGTGTTGGTGGCCGGCGCGGCGCCGCCGGAGGGACGGCTGTAGGTGTTGGTGTCGCCGTAGGTGGTCGTCGACCAGAACGCGGTGTCACCGCTGTGGTAGGTCGTCGCCCGGACCGCTCGTTCCAGACCGTCGTAGCGCGTGCGGACCAGGCTAGGGACGAGCGAGTCGGAGACCCGCTTGAACTGGGCCGCCTCCGGCTCCCCCTTGGCGACGTACGCCCCGGTCTGCTCGCCGACCAGACCGTGGTCGTTGTAGCGCGTGTCGGTGATGATCCGGCCGGGGCCGTGGGCCTCGCGCTGGGTCTGGACGGCGCGCATCAGGCCGTCGTAGACGGTGATCTGCTTGGCGTAGCTGCCGTCGTCCTTGATGCTCTGGGCGATCACGGCGGTCGGCCTGGTCAGCGTCGGCGTGGTCTCGGCCATCTGGTAGCCGATGACGACGTCAGGCGTCTGGGTGCCGGCGGAACGGGCCGTCGACCAGCCCTTGACGAGCCGCCCGAAGGCGTCGTACTCGGTCCGTGTGACCTTGCCGTTGGGGTCGGTGACGGTGAGTTCCGAGCCGCGGCCCGGGTCGAAGGTGCGGACGGTCGCGTGCCCCTTGGGGTTGATGACCTTGACGCTGGTGACCGCACCGCCCGTGTCGCCGGGGGTGTACTGGGTCTCGGTGGTGCCGACCTCGGGCTCGGTCACCTTGCGGGTCCGGCCCAGGGGGTCGTACGTCGTCGTGGTGACGAGGGAGTGCGAGGTGCCGGCGCCGTCGATCTCGGCGGCGGAGGTGACGAGGCCCTTGACCGGGACGACTCCCCATGCCTGGTTGTCGTACGACATCCGGACGGAGCTGACCAGCTGGGTCGCCGGGTCGGCGGACGCCTGGCTCGCGCACGAGGTCGCCGTCTTACGGACCGACGTCGGGGCGCCGATGATGTGGGCCGTGGTGTTGTGGGCCAGCGTGGTCCTGGTACAGGCGTAGTCGCTGAGCGTCTCGCCCGTGCCGTTCGGCTTGACGACGGCCGTCTGCATCTGGACGGGGATGCCCCAGTCGGGGTCCGCCTCCGTCTCGGTGCGGACCGCCTGCCAGCCGGTGCCGACGGTCTGGATCGCGTCCGACCGCTTCACGCCGGCGCGGTACGCCTTGAGCGGGGGCAGGCCGCCGTCGCGGGTCCGGGAGGCGGTCTCCTTGGACCAGGGGAACGTCAGGTTGCGCTTGACGACGCGGCCGCCGGATCCGTCGTACACGATCGTCTCGGCGGGCATGCCGGCGTACTGGGGAGCGTCGTCGGCCGCGAGGGTGACGGCGCCGGTGGAGTCCTTGACCACGCCGCCCGCGCCGCGGAAGTACCGCACGACGGAACGGGACTGGGTCTGGGGGCTGCCCGTGGCGGGGACGCTCTTGCTGCCCTTGACCGTGGAGACCTGCCGGTAGCCGCGCCATTCGCTGTAGGTGCGCAGCGCGGGCTTGGTGAACTCGTCGTCGCTCTTGGCCCAGGCCGCGTCGGCGTAGTCGTAGCGGTGGGTGATCCGGTCGGAGACACCGGTGATGCGGTCGATCTCGGTCACCGTGTGCACGACGTACTTGTTGAACCAGGCGAGGGCCGGCTTCTCCACCTCACCGTCGGGAGACCAGCGCAGCGGGAAGCAGGTGCCGTGGTTGTCCTCGGGTGCGACGGTGGGCTGGATCTTGCAGCCGCCCTTGTACGTGACCTCGACGTCGCCGCCGTGCTCGGTGGAGACCGTGCCGATACGCGGGCGGGTGAAGCCGGGGCGCGCGTCGGAGCTGCTGCGGGGCACGAGGTTGGGGAGCTGCTTGTCCTTCAGGTAGCCGCTCAGCGGATGGGCGGCGCCGGTGCCGACGACGTACGGCTTGAAGCTGACGCCGGCCTTCGACATCAGGGTTCCGCTGGTGTCGCCGGGCTTGTAGCCGTAGCGGGTGACGGAGTTCAGCCACAGGCCGGGCGCGGTGTCGTACCAGTCGCGGGGGAAGGAGTGGTTGAGCAGGTAGGTGTCCACCTTGGCCAGGCCGGTGGTGCCGGGGCGGTGGGCGTAGGTGGTGATTCCGCCGAGCCTCAGCCGGTTCCAGAAGGAGGGGAAGCCCGGGCACAGCTTGGAGCCGGACTTGCAGTTGAGGTTGCCGGGGCTGTCCCACCAGGGGCGGTAGGAGGCGGGGTTCTTGGTGTCGTCGAACTTCTCGGAGGCGCAGACGGTGTCGTCCTGCACACAGCGCTGGTGCAGCAGGAAGTCGATCTTGGCCGCCGGCTCCGCGCCCAGCGCGCCTTCGCGCAGGCCGTACTCGACGGAGTCGGGGAGACCGCCGCGGTCGTACTTCTCCGGGGTCTTGAACTTCTTGTTGACGGCGTAGTAGTTGGTCGACTTGTGCCAGTTGACGATCATCACGTTGCCGTGGACGTCGATCACCTTGTCCAGGCCCCAGTGCCAGGCCTGCTGCTTCATGGCGTCGTCGTTGCAGCGGGAGGCCGCGAAGGTCTCGGCGTGGCACGGCTCACCGGGGTGGTTGCCGAAGACCGGCACGGTGAAGACCGACTGGGTGTCGGCGTGACCGTCACCGATCTTGTTCAGGCCGTAGAAGTACTTGGTGCCGTCGGTCGTGGTGACGACCCAGTACTCGCCGTTGTTGTCACCGTTGGTGCCGCCGGTCTTCAACTCGACGCGGGTGCCGTCGTCGTGCTGCGGGCGGTAGGTGTTGCCGGTGCCTTCCCGGACCAGTTCGACCGTCCGGCCCTGGTGGGACATGACGGCGTTGTACGAGACCCAGCACAGGTCGGAGGTCTTGCTCTTCTTGGCCGTGTTGTTGGCCTCGCCGGCCGAGGTCGCCTCGCGGTCGTCCTTGCAGGTGCGGTAGCGGCGCTCGATGTGGCCGGGGTCGTAGTCCCAGCCCTCGCCGATCCAGGAGGCCTGCGGGGAGGAGGTCGCGGTCCTGCCGTCCACCGACTGGGAGTTGTAGTCGAAGGAGATCTCCGGCGTGGGACCGGCCGGCGCCGACGGCACGTCGACGGGGTACGACCACGTGAACGCGCCGGAGGAGGTTCCGGCCTCCCACTTGCCGTTGGAGATCAGGGGGGTGGCCCGGAAGGAGCCGCCCTCGCCCATACCGGAGTCGACGGCGCCGACGACGGCCCTGTCACCGGCGTCGGCGACCTGCCGGACGTCGGCGGAGCGGACGTAGGAGGCCTGGAAGACGCCGGACGGCGGGGTCATGGCGCGCGGGGCGACGGCCGGGGTGACGGTGCCGTCGGCGGCGGTGTCGACCGTCGCCGTGATGGTCTTGGACGTGGTGTCGTTGACCGTCTCCAGCTCGTCGTAGGTCCGGCACTCCTCGACGTCCGGAGTGGTCAGGTAACACTCGGGGAACTGGACGAACGTGAGCCGGGAGGCCCAGTCGGCGCCGTAGAGGTTCTGGTACGCCTGGTAGTCGAGCTGGACGGAGACCGGGACGGATCCGGTGGAGGGCGCGGTCACGGTGACGACCGCGCCGTCGACGCTGTCGGCCTCCGGCGCGGTGCGCGGGTAGACGCCGACCTGCCAGGTGCCGGTGGGCGTCGCGGCGCCGGGGGCCTGGCCGAGCTTCACGGGCAGCGTTCCGACCGGCTCCAGGGTGGCCGGGGCGGCGGTGGAGCCCGCGGCGGCGCGGCCGGTGAAGGAGGCCTGCCGGACGGCGGTGCTCCCGGTGGCGGAGGCGGCCTGCTGCTGCGGGGCGGGGCCGCCGAAGGTCACGGCGGCCGTGCCGCCGGCCGGCGGGGTCGCGGTGCCCGCGGGCGCCTGCTCCTGGTCGGCCGGAGGCTCGGCCGCGATCGTGTCCAGGCCGGCGTTGCGGGTCGCCCCGTCCACCGGCCTCTCCTCGGGGAGGCTCTCCAGGACGAGTTCCTCGCGGGGCACTTCGTCCTTGGCCGGATCGGGCGGCAGGGCGGCGGCCTGGGTCGGGAGGAGCGTGAGCAGCAGGGCGGCACCGACGGCCGGAACCACCGCGGAACGCAGGCGCTTTCGGCGCGAGGACAAGAAGGCAGGCACGGGTGAGGTCCCCCCGGACGACATGAAGCGGCGCCTGGGCGGACCGCAGGTGAGG
This sequence comes from Streptomyces sp. NPDC090127, assembly GCF_044746945.1. Lineage (NCBI taxonomy): Bacteria > Bacillati > Actinomycetota > Actinomycetes > Kitasatosporales > Streptomycetaceae > Streptomyces > Streptomyces sp. NPDC090127. The sequence continues at coordinate 705,084 of NZ_JBIVDE010000003.1, forward strand.
CCAGTGAACGTGGCAATTCTGTGTGTGAGTTGCGCGTAAAGAACAGCCACCAAGTGATCATGTGGCGCTGATCACAGCCCTACTTCGGTGGATTGACGGATGGATAGCAGGCAATGCGCCCAGAAACCCTTCAATCACCATGTCGACGGGATAAAGCGGCGATGACAGCCGACTGGGACGACATGTCGCCAACCGCCACAACACGACCCGCACTTGATGCGGACAACTGACGGAAGGTCCGGTTCGTCCGCCGTCGAACGCTCCCGGGTACCGGCGGTTCGACCGGTCCGGGCCGACGCGCGGCGTCCGGGTTCCCGTGGAGGTTCCGTGACCGTCGCGTGACGGCTGATCGCCCGTAAGCCATGATCTGCAGGCATCCGTTACGCCGGGGCGTGTACCGCCGTGCCCGCGTGACCAGCCACAGGAGCCCGGTCGGCGGTCTGCCGTAAAGCCGGTTCTCGAGGGGGAAGGAACCTCGCTCATGACGAGCAGATGGCGCCGCGTGCCCGGGCGTCGACCGGTCGCGGCCGTGGCGGCCGCCGTCGTCGTGGCCTCCGGCCTCACGTACGTCGGTCTCCACAGCGGTCCCGAGGACCGTCGGGACGTGTCCGGGCCGCGCACCAGGAACAGCGCTCCCCTGAGCGAGTCCGACGCCGGAGCGCTGGCCCGGAAGACCGGCAAGGCCGTCGAAGCCACCGCGATGCGCACGGCGTACTCGACCACGTGGGCCCGGCCGGACGGCCTGATGCAGCGGCGGATCCACGCCAGCCCGATCCGCGCCAAGGTCGACGGGGCGTGGAAGGCCATCGACACCGATCTGGAGCGGGTCGACGCCGGCTGGTCGCCCAAGGCCACCAACGTGGGTGTCGTCTTCTCGGCCGGCTCGCAGGGCAAGGGCGCACAGGGCAGGAAGGGCGTAGCAGCAGAGGACAAGGGCGCGCAGGGCGAGGGGGACGGCCGCGCGTCACGGGCCGGTGCGCAGCGCGTCTCGCTGCTGCCGGGAACGGTGGCCGGCGCCCCCATGGCGACCACGGCCGCGGGCAACGTGCTCGCCACCCTCACCGTCAACGGCCACGACATCGTGCTGACCTGGCCCGACGCCGTACCGACCCCGATCATCGACGGCCCCCGGGCGCTCTACCCGGAGATCCTGCCCGGCGCCGACCTCGTGCTCACCGCCGACGACGGAGGCTTCGCCCAGCTCCTGGTGGTGAAGAACCGACAGGCGGCCGCCGACCCGCGGGTCGCCCGACTCGCCTACGGCCTGTCCTCGCCGGACCTCAGCTTCCACCTGGACCCGACCACGGGCGTCGTCTCCGCCACCGACACCGGCGGCCAGGACATCGCCGAGTCCCCCACGCCGCTGATGTGGGACAGCTCGGGCACCCCCACGTCCACCGACGGTGGGGGCGGTACCAGCGCCTCCCCCACCGCCCCCGAGGTGATCCCCTCCGAGTCGTCCCCTCCGTCCGGCGAGCCCGAGGAGACGCCGACCGCATCGGCCGAGCCGACGGACGGCATGAACGACGGTGACCAGGGCGACACGTTCAACGAGGTGCTGCCGGAGGCCACCGACGAGGCCGCCGATCCGTCCGTGATCGGTGAGATCGAGGGCTCCGCGCCGCCCGTGCCCGCGGAGCCGACGCCCGAGCCGTCGCAGACCGGCGCCGCGTCGACGCTGTCGCTGCCCGGAGTGAACGGGCCCCAGCCCGACTCCCACGGCACGCTGGTCGGGACGGACCTGGAGGGCTCGGACTGGGTGCTCACGCCGGACCAGGAGTTCCTGAACGACCCGGGCACCGTGTACCCGGTCTTCGTCGACCCGTCCGTGAAGAAGCACACCAACGACTGGACGACGGCCTACAGCCGCCACCCCAACGCGAGCTTCTACAACGGCAAGAACTTCAACAAGGGCGGCACGCACGAGGCCCGCGTCGGCTACGAGTCCGACACCTGGGGCACCTCACGGTCGTTCTTCAGCATCGACTGGGACCCCGACCTGAAGGGCTCCACCGTGCACAGCGCCAAGCTGCGCGCCCTGGAGACGTACTCGTGGTCGTGCAGCGCCCGCAGCATGACCGTGCATCTGACCGGCACGATCAGTTCGAAGACGAACTGGAAGAGCGCGCCGTCGATGAACAGCGGCAACAAGATCGGCGGGGGCAGCTTCGCGCACGGCTGGAAGTCCTCCTCCTGTCCTGACGAATGGGTCGCTTTCGACGTCAAGTCCTCGGCGAAGAAGGCCGTCGACGGCGGCTGGAAGACGATGACCATCGGGTTCAGGGCCTCCGACGAGGGGTCCCAGTACTCCTGGAAGAAGTTCCAGGCGAACGGCGGTCAGGACCCGTTCGTCGACCTGTCGTACAACCGTCCGCCGGCCACCCCCACCAGCCTGGTCCTCGACCCGAACGAGGTGCGCTGCGACACCACGTCCCCGTACCTGAACGTGGGCGCTTCCTCGATCACCCTGTGGGCGAACAGCACCGACAAGGACAGCAACCTCCAGTCGATCCACTTCGAGCTGTGGCCGACCGGCGGCAGCACGACCAACCTGCTCGGCAGCAAGGGCAAGGTGTCGGTCGGCAGTCAGACCGGCTCGGCGAAGGTCCACACCGACCCCTTCTCCACCAGCGGGCTGAAGAACGGGACCACCTACTCGTGGCGGGCCAAGGCCGTCGACAAGTTCGGCGCGACCTCGTCGTACTCGCCCTCGAAGACCCCGTGCCGCTTCGTCTTCGACAGCTCGAAGCCGTCGTCGCCGACCGCCACGTCGACGCAGTTCCCGGACGCGGACGCCAAGGACAACGGCTTCGAGAACGACTCCGAGGACTCCAGGTGGAGCACGGTGAAGTTCGGCACGGCCGGCTCCTTCACCTTCAAGGCGGCCCAGACGGACGTGGTGAGGTTCGAGTACGGCTTCAACCAGGCGTCGTACCCGTTCTCGGTGTCCCGGACGAACGGCGCGCCCGTCGCCACGACGACCACCGCGAACAACGTCAAGCCTCCGCTCGCGGGGCCGAACGTGCTGTACGTACGGGCGGTCGACGACGCGGGCCACGCCTCGCAGCCGACGAAGTACCTCTTCTACGTGACCCCTCGGGACCAGGCGGACCACCCCGGCGACTTCACCGGTGACAAGCTGCCCGACCTGATGGTCGTGGACGGCAACGGCAACCTGCGGCTCTACCCGTCGGAGGCCACCGCGGACCTCGTGAAGGGCACGGGCGACCTGGACTACTCCATGTCGGGCTCCTACCGGGGCAATCCCGCCAAGGACCCGAACGGCGACGACGGGCTCCCGCAATACATCGCGGCGCCGTCCGGCTACTGGAAGAACACCCTGATCACCCATCTCGGCGACATCTACGGCGGCGACGGTCTCCAGGACCTCGTCGCGCGCCGGGAGGGCAGGCTGTGGGTGTACCCGGGCGACGGGTACGGCGGCGTGAACATCGACAAGCGGCAGGAGATCCTGCTGCCGTCGAACGCTCCGGCGCCGGACACCATCACCCAGATCGTCTCCGCGGGAGACGCCACGGGCGACGGCAAGACGGACTTCTTCCTGAAGGTCGGGGACGCGCTGTGGGCCCTCGTCGGCTACAACGGCGCGAGCATCGAGAAGGCCGTCCAGCTGTCCAGTTCGCCCTGGCTGGAGCGCGACATCGTCACCGTCCAGGACATCACCGGCGACGGGGTCTCCGACCTGATCTACCGCACCGACGTCTCGGCCCGGCTGCTGCTGCGCACCGGCAAGAAGGACGCCGACGGCAGCGGGGTGGACATCATGTCCCTGGCGTCCGCCGCCAACTCCGCGACCGGGGTGGACGCCCAGTACGGTGCCAGCGGCTGGGGACGCAGCAACATCCGGCTGTTCCACGGATCCCCGGACGCCAACGGCGACTCCATCCCCGACATCTGGACGCTGCGGGTGGACGGCGCGGTGCGCTTCTACGCGGGCAGCCGCGGGGAGATGGCGCACAGCGGGGTCGAGATCATCGGCAACAGCGACGGTGTGGGCTGGAAGAACAAGCTCGCCATCGGGTGACCTGACGCACCTGCCCAGGACAGCGGGGCCCGGCCGATACGGCCGGGCCCCGCCGCGTCTCCTCCGTCGCGGCCCGGTCGCGGATCACTGCCCGGCCCGGATCATGTCCGAGCACTTCTCGCCGATCATCATCGTGGTGATGCACGGATTGACCGCGGGCAGGAACGGCATGACCGAGGCGTCCGCCACCCGAAGCCCCCGCACCCCCTTGACCCGCAGCTGCGGGTCGAGGGGGGAGGCGGCGTCACTCTCGGCCCCCATCCGCACGGTGCCCGCCGGGTGGTAGACCGTGTTGTGCGTCTGGCGGATGTAGGAGAACAGTTCCTCGTCGGTCGTGGCGTCCGGCCCTGGCGCCAGCTCCGCGCCCTTCCAGTCGGCGAGCGGCGCCTGCGCGGCGATCTCCCGTGCCAGCCGCAGCCCGCGGATCATCACCCGGATGTCGTGCTCGTGGGTGAAGTAGCGCGGGTCGACCTTCGGCTTGTCCCGGAAGTCACGGCTGCGCAGCCGGACCGTGCCCTCCGAGCGGGCACGGGTGACGTTCGGCGTGAGGCAGAAGGCGTTGTCGGTGGTCGGATAGCCGCGACGGTAGGTGTTCATGTCGAACGGGACCGAACCGTAGTGGAACATCAGGTCCGGCCGGTCGAGCCCCGGTTCGGTGTCCGCGAAGATCCCGATCTCCCACCACTGCGTGGACGAGGTGACCATGGGCTGCTTCGCCTCCCACATGATCACCCCCTCGGGATGGTCCTGGAGGTGCGAGCCGACGCCGGGCGAGTCCACCCGTACGTCCACGCCGTTGTCGCGCAGATGGCCGGCGGGCCCGATGCCCGACAGCATCAGCAGCTTCGGCGAGTCGATCGCCCCGCAGCAGACGATCACCTCGCGCCGCGCCCGTACGGAGTCGACGTGCACGGCGTCCGGCCGCAGGTACTCCACACCCGAGCAGCGCGCGCCGTCGAAGAGCAACCGCCTCGCTTGCACCCCGGTGCGTACCTCCAGACGGGGCCGCTTGCCCATCACGGGGTGCAGATACGACACCGAGGCGGACGAACGGGTCCCGTCCTCGCGGCAGTTGATCTGGAACCAGTTCGCGCCGCGCACCACCGTGCGGCCGGAGTTGAACGGCACCGTCGGGATGGCACTCGCCGCGCAGGCCGCCAACAGCGCCCGGCCGCACGGGTCCCGGGGCGGCACCGAGCGGATCGTGACGGGGCCGGAGCGGCCGTGGTGGTCGCCGGGGCCGTCGTTGGTCTCCAGCCGCTGGTACAGCGGGAAGCAGTCGGCCGCGCTCCAGCCGGTGCACCCGAGCGCGCCCCACTCGTCGAGGTCCTCGGCCGGCGCCCAGAAGGCGATGCACGAGTTGTGCGACGAGCAGCCGCCGAGCACCTTGGCACGGGCGTGGCGCATGAAGCTGTTGCCGTTCTCCTGCGGCTCCACCGGGTAGTCCCAGTCGTAACCGGACTCCAGCAGCGCCATCCACCGGTCCAGCCTCAGGATGTTCTCGTCGCCCTCGTCGGAGGGGCCGGCCTCCAGCACGCAGACGCTGACACCGGGATCCTCCGACAGGCGGGCCGCGACGACCGCTCCGGCGGTGCCGCCGCCGACCACGACGTAGTCGAACTCGGGCTCTGAGGGCTGTGCGGACATGGTCTCTCCAGTACGAGATGTCCCCGTGGGGAAGGAGCGCGGATCAGGGGACGTCTGCGCGGTGTTCGGCCAGCACGCCCGTACGGTGCCGCTGTACGAACCAGTAGTAGGCGAAGCCGCCGAGCGCCACGATGCCGATGAACAGGAACGCACCCCAGCGCAGGTACCAGTGCTGGGGCCCGGTCGCGTTGTAGACGTCGGCCCGGGGCCAGGCCAGGTTCAGGGACATGGCGGCGCCCCACAGCACCGCCAGGACGTTGATCGGCAGCCCGAGACGGCCGAGCGAGAAGGCTCCCTCGCGGGGATGCCAGTTCCCGCGCAGCCGCTGGATCAGCATCGGGACGGTGACCAGCAGGTACGCCACATAGATCATGATGATCGCGATGCTGGTGATCACCGAGAAGATCTGCGGCTGGTTGATGTTGATGACCAGGATGACCACACCCACCACGCCGATCACGACGGCGGGGATCACCGGCGTCCGGAAGCGCGGGCTCACCTTGGCGAGCACCGATCCGGCGGGCAGGTTGTTGTCCCGCGCCATCGCGAACATCAGCCGGATGCCCGCCGCCTGGACGGCCAGCACGCACACGGTGATCGCGACGACCACGCACCACAGGAAGATCTCACCGATCGTCGGTCCGAGCGTCTCGAGCACCACGTACTGCAGGCCGCCGGTGCCCAGCTCCTTCGCCGCGAGATCCGGCACCGCCATCAGCGCGAACAGCAGGATGAGACCACCGATGACGAAGGACGCGACGAGCGCCCGCAGAATCGCGCGCGGCGCGTTTCGGCTCGGGTGGTGGGACTCCTCGCCGAGCGAGGAGGCGGTGTCGAAGCCGTACATCACGTACGCCGACGCGAGCGAGGCGGTGAGGAACGCCCCGAAGTAGCCGAGCGAGTCCCCGCTGCCCAGACCGTACGTCTCGGTGAGCACCGTGGCGGGTCCACGGGTGATGTGCGCGGCGAAGAAGATGATCAGGGCCACGGCGGCGATCAGCTCGATGAAGACACCCGCCGAATTGATCCGCGCCATCAGCTGGACGCCGAAGGCGTTGACCAGCGTGGAGAAGAGGATCAGCACCGTGCCCAGCAGGACCGCGTTGGCCGCGGCGTCGTTCTCGCCGCTGCCGTCGCCGACGATCTGGAACCAGGGGTCGATCTGCGGCAGCGTGATCTGGTAGGCGAGGGCCACGGCCGACAGGGTGACCATGGTGGCCGTCATCATCATCCAGCCGCCGAGCCAGCCCACGTGCGGGCCGCCCATCTTCTTCGCCCAGTTGTAGACCGAGCCCGCGACCGGGTAGCGGGCGGCCAGCTCGCAGAAGCACAGCGCCACCATCAGTTGGCCCACGAACACCATCGGCCACGACCACCAGTAGGCCGGGCCGCCGAAGGCGATGCCGAAGTAGAACAGCTGGAACGTTCCGGTCAGGATCGAGATGTAGCTGATCCCCGCGGCGAACGTGTGGAAGTTGCCCAGCGTGCGCTTCAGTTCGGGCCGGTAGCCGAGCTCGGTCACCGAGTCGTCGTCGTGCGGGGCGGCTGCGCCGTCGCCGGCGCCGGGCCGGCCCTGGCCTGTCGGCTCTGCGGTCACTCGAACCACCTCTGCGCCTTGGGGGCGAGGTTGCGCCAGATGTGCTTGGTCTCCTGGTACTCGGCGAGTCCCGCCGGCCCCAGTTCACGGCCGAAACCGGATTGCTTCATGCCGCCCCATTCCGCCTGCGGCACATAGGGGTGGAAGTCGTTGATCCACACGGTGCCGGCCCGCAGCCGGGACGCGACCCGGTGGGCACGGCCGGTGTCCTGCGACCAGACAGCGCCCGCGAGTCCGTACTCGGTGTCGTTGGCGAGGGCGACGGCCTCGGCCTCGCCGCGGAACCGCTCGACCGTGAGCACCGGGCCGAACGACTCGTCCCGGACCACCGACATCCCGGGCGTGCAGTCGTCCAGCACGGTCGGCGGATAGTAGTAGCCGTGGGCGAGTTCCGGGTCCTTCGGCCGTGCCCCGCCGCAGCGCAGCACCGCTCCCTCGGCCAGGCCAGCGGCCACGTAGGCCTCCACCTTGTCGCGATGGGCCGCCGAGATCAGCGGACCGGTCCGCGCGCTCTCGTCGAACGGGCCACCCATCGGGATGGCCCGCGCGCGGGTCACGATCTCGTCGACGAAGGCGTCGTGCAGCGAGTCCTCCACGAGGAGCCGGGCGCCTGCCGAGCAGACCTGTCCGGAGTGCAGGAAGACGGCCATCAGCGCGTGGTCGACAGCCGCCTCGAAGTCCGCGTCCGCGAAGACGATGTTCGGGTTCTTGCCGCCGAGCTCCAGGGCGACCTTCTTCACCGTGGGCGCCGCCGCCGCCATGATCCGGCGTCCGGTGGCCAGGCCGCCGGTGAACGACACGAGGTCCACGCGGGGATCCTCGGTCAGCGGCGCGCCGGCCTCGGCCCCCGTCCCCAGGATCAGGTTCGCGGCCCCTGACGGCAGCCCCGCCTCGGTGAGCAGCCGCATCAGCAGGATCGCGGTGTGCGGGGTCAGTTCGCTCGGCTTCAGCACGAACGTGTTGCCCGCGCCGAGCGCCGGGGCGACCTTCCACGCGGTCTGCAGCAGCGGATAGTTCCATGGGGTGATCAGTGCGCACACGCCGACCGGTTCGTGCACCACGCGGCTGTCCGCCTCCGGGTTGCCGGTGGCGATGATCCGGTCGGTGCCGCCCGACGCGGTCAGATTGCCGAAGTAGCGGAAGCAGGCCGCGATGTCGTCCATGTCGTACTCGGACTCGACGAGCCGCTTGCCGGTGTCCAGGGACTCGGCCCGGGCGAAGGCCGCCTTGTCGCGTTCCAGCAGATCGGCGACGCGCACCAGCAGCCGTCCGCGCTCCGCGACGGGCGTGGCGGGCCACGGCCCGTCGTCGAACGCCTCGCGGGCGGCGGCGACGGCCGCTGCCGCGTCCTGGGGACCGGCCTCGTCCACGGTGGCGACCAGGGTGCCGTCCGCCGGGCAGCGGATCTCCCGCGTGCGCCCGTCGGCAGCGGTGACCCACGTGCCTCCGATGAACAGTTCCGGCATCGCGCACCTCCGGGTCGTGGGCCGGGCACTGTCTGTGTGCTCCAGCCATGACAGTAGGCAGCCTCGGCCGACCCCGCATGCGGGACGTCGTCGAGGCCGACGCGGAGACCCCGGCACCGCCCCCATGGTTGTCGCGGGCACTCCCGCCGACAGAACTATGGTGTCTCACCACATACGACGGTGACCTGCATGTTTCTACGGTGTGGCGACACGTCAACGTCCCCGTTCATCGCCTGGAAGTGGTGCACATGACCTCCCCCGCGTCGGTTCCACCGGCCGAGTCGAATCTCAAGCGCATCGTCGCCGCGAGTCTCATCGGCACCACCATCGAGTGGTACGACTTCTTTCTGTACGGTTCCGCCGCCGCGCTGGTCTTCAACAAGCTGTTCTTCCCCGAGTCCGACCCGCTCGTCGGCACCCTTCTCTCCTTCCTCACCTACGCGGTCGGGTTCGCCGCGCGGCCGCTCGGGGCGCTGGTGTTCGGGCACTACGGCGACCGGCTCGGGCGCAAGAAGCTGCTGGTGCTCAGTCTGCTGCTGATGGGTGGGGCGACCTTCGCGATCGGTCTGCTGCCCACCCACGCGACCGTCGGGTCCGCCGCTCCCCTGCTGCTGACCGCGCTGCGGCTCGTCCAGGGGTTCGCGCTCGGCGGCGAGTGGGGCGGGGCCGTGCTCCTCGTCTCCGAGCACGGGGACGCCGAGCGGCGCGGTTTCTGGGCCTCGTGGCCGCAGACCGGGGCCCCCGCCGGGCAGTTGCTCGCCACCGGAGTGCTCTCCGCGCTGACCGCGTTGCTCTCCGACTCGGCCTTCCTGGCATGGGGTTGGCGCATACCCTTCCTGCTGTCGGGTGTGCTGGTGATCGTGGGCCTGTGGATCCGCCTCTCCGTCGACGAGTCGCCCGTCTTCAAGGCCGCGCTCGCCGCCGCCGAGGAGCGCAAGGCCGCCTCGTCCCAGGTCGAGAAGATGCCGCTGGTCGCCGTCCTCAGGCACCACTGGCGGGACGTGCTGATCGCGATGGGCGCCCGCATGGCGGAGAACATCTCGTACTACGTCATCACGGCGTTCATCCTCGTCTACGCGACCACCCAGGTCGGGCTCTCCAAGCAGACCGCGCTCAACGCCGTACTCGTCGCCTCCGCCGTCCACTTCGCCGTCATCCCGGCCTGGGGCGCGCTCTCGGACCGGATCGGCCGCCGCCCGGTCTATCTGATCGGCGCGGTCGGCGTCGGCGCCTGGATGTTCCCCTTCTTCATGCTGATCGACGCGGGGTCCTTCGGTTCGCTGCTGCTCGCCGTCACCGTCGGCCTGGTCCTGCACGGGGCGATGTACGCGCCGCAGGCCGCGTTCTTCTCGGAGATGTTCGCGACCCGGATGCGCTACTCGGGCGCCTCCATCGGCGCCCAGTTCTCCTCGGTCGCCGCCGGCGCCCCCGCGCCGCTGATCGCGACCGCGCTGCTCAGCGACTACGGTTCCTCGACCCCGATCTCCCTCTACGTGATCGCCGCCGCGCTCCTCACGGTCGTCGCCCTCGCCTGTGCCCGTGAGACCCGGCACCGCGACCTCTCGGAGGTGGCCGAGGACGCCGCCCCGGTCCCCACCGGCGCACGCGTCGACGTCTGATCCCGCCGCCGTACGCACGGAGGCCCGCGGTACGCACCGAAGGCGCCGGTCCCCCAGGGGGCCGGCGCCTTCCGTCGTGGGTCAGCGCGCGACCGCCGCCGACATGGCGTGCAGGCGCAGGGCCAGCTGGATCTCCAGGGCCCGGGCCGGGGACTGCCAGTCGGGCCCGAGGAGACGGCCGATCCGCTCGACGCGCTGCGCCACCGTGTTCACATGGACATGCAGGTCGTCCTTGGTACGGGCGGGGCTCATCCCGCTCGCGAAGTAGGCGTCCATCGTGCGCACCAGGTCCGTGCCCCGGCGCCGGTCGTACGCGATGACCTGGCCGATCGTACGGTCGACGAAGCCCTCGATGTCCCGGGTGTCGGCGAGCAGCAGCCCCAGGAAGCCCAGGTCCTCGGCGGCCGCGCCCTCGCCGGAGCGGTGCAGCAGGCGCAGGGCGTCCAGACAGCGGCGGGCCTCGTCGTAGGCCGGGGCGACTTCGCCGGGGGCGGCGAGCGGGGACGGCACGGGTGACGAGGCGCCGACGGTGACGGGCTCGCGCAGCGCGCCGCCGAGGTGCTTGGCGGTCTGCCGGGCCAGTTCGGCGGCGTCCTCGCCGGGTCCGAGCGGGAGCAGCAGGACCGTCCCGCCGTCGCGCGCGGAGGCCAGGCCCTGGCGGGTCGCGGCCAGGTGGGAGGCGGCCGACGACAAGCGCTGCCGGTCCGCGCTCTCCCGCAGACCGGTGTCGGCCGCTCCCCCGGCGTCCGCGCGGTCGACGCGGGCGGCGAGCACCACGTGCGGCGCGTCGACGTCCGTGCGGAGCCGGGCGGCGCGCTCGCGCAGCAGGCGGGGGTCGCGGTCGGGGGTGTCGAGGAGGTCGTCGAGCAGTTCGCCCCGTACGCGCTGTTCGGCCTCTCCTGCCGAGCGGCGGGCGAGCAGCAGCAGGGAGGTCACCAGGGCGGCCCGCTCCAGGGTGCGCCGGTCGACGGGGTCGAGGTCGGGCTGGCCGTGCAGGACGAGCGCGCCGAAGGTCTCACCGCCGGCCGCGACGGCCGCCACCCAGTGGTCGCCCTCGCGCAGGGCGCGGCCGTCGGCGAGCCGTGCGGCGGTGCGCCCGTCCGCGAACTCCTCGGCGAACTCGACCCGCCCGCCGAGGACTTCGGAGACGGCGGCGGCGACGTCGTGGACCCCGCCGCCGCGCAGGACGAGCTCGGTGAGCCGGTCATGGACCTCGGAGGCCCGCTCCAGGACGCCGCTGTGCTCCCGGATGATGTCGTTGGCCCGCTCCAGCTCGGCCAGGGCCGAGCGGGTCTCGCCGAGCAGGTTGGCGGTGTCGATGGCGACGGCGGCGTGCGCGGCGAGGGAGCCGAGCAGCGCGACCTGCTCACGCTCGAAGACCCGGGCTCGCCGGTCGGCGGCGTACAGCACACCGATGACCTGGCTTCCCAGGGTCAGCGGCACCCCGAGGATGGCGACGAGTCCTTCGTCCCCGACGGCGGAGTCGATGGTGGCGGTGTGCTGGAAGCGGGCGTCGTCGAAGTAGTTCTCGGTGACGTACGGGCGGGCGGTCTGGGCGACCAGGCCGCCGAGGCCCTCGCCCATGCCGAGCCGGACCTGCTGGAAGCGCGCGGAGACCGAGCCCTCGGTGACACGCATGTACGTGTCACCGGCGGCCGGGTCGTTGAGGCTGAGGTAGGCGACCTCGGTGCCGAGCAGCGAGCGGGCGCGCTGGACGATGGCGCGCAGCACCGCGTCGAGGTCGCGCAGGCCCGCGAGGTCGTGGGCGGTCTCGAAGAGGGCGGAGAGCTCCGCCTCGCGGCGCCGCCTGCCCTCCAGCTCGGCGCGGACGCGCAGCGCGAGCTGCTTGGCGCGCTCCAGCTCGGCCAACGCCTCGGGGCCCGCGCCGCTCGCACGGGCGAGCAGCACGGGCCGGTCGTACGCCTCCGCCGCGGCGCCTCGGGCGAGGAGCTCCAGGTAGGAGACCGGTTCTTGCGACATGGACACAGGGATACCTGCCGTACGGGTGGAAGCACCAGCCCTGTGGACAACCGTCAGTGCGCGGTCCAGCCGCCGTCGAGGGTCAGGGAGGCGCCGGTGATGAAGGAGGCCTGCGGGGTGCAGAGGTAGAGCACCGCCTCCGCGACGTCCTCCGGTTCGATGAGCCGCTTGAGCGCCGCGTCCTTGAGCAGGACCTCGGTCAGGACCCGCTCCGGGGGGATGCCGTGGGCCACGGCCTGATCGGCGATCTGCCGCTCGACCAGGGGCGTGCGCACATAGCCGGGGTTGACGCAGTTGGAGGTGACGCCGTGCGGGGCGCCTTCGAGGGCGGCGGTCTTGGAGAGCCCTTCGAGGCCGTGTTTGGCGGCCACATAGGCGGACTTGAAGGCCGAGGCCCGCAGCCCGTGGACGGAGGAGAGGTTGACGATCCGGCCCCAGCCCTGCGCGTACATGTCCGGCAGAGCGCCTCTGATCAGGCGGAACGGCGCCTCCAGCATCACGGTCAGGACCGTGTGGAAGACCTCCGGCGGGAACTCCTCGATGGGGCGGACGAGCTGGAGTCCGGCGTTGTTGACGAGGATGTCGGCGCCGGCGGCCGCCTGTTCGGCGGCGTCGAGGTCGGTCAGGTCCAGCGTCTGCGGCTCGATCGCACCCGGCAGGCCGTCCGCCGCTCCGGCGAGCGCCTCCAGTCCGTCGGCGGCCCGGTCGACGGCTCTGACCCGGGCGCCCGCCGCGGCGAGCCGGAGCGCGCAGGCCCGGCCGATGCCTCCGGCCGCCCCCGTGACGAGCGCGGTGCGGCCGGTGAGGTCGATCTGGACGGGGCCGGGCTGGCCGGCCAGGGCCGGCACGGCGGGCACGGCGGTCCGGGCCGGCACGGCGGGCGCGGTGACCTGAGTCGGTGCGGCGGGCGCGGCGGAGGCGAGGACAGCTGGTCCCGGCACCTGCGCCGGTGCGGGACCCGTTGGGGTGGGGGCGCTCATGCTCCGCACTGTATGAAGCGCCCCACCCTCAACCGATGTGTGCTGGAGCCATACTTCCGCTGCCGGGCATGGGGTCGAACCATGTGGGTTCGTCGAGGAGCGCCTGCTCGATCCGGAAGTGCGAGAACCGCTTCATCTCCGGCAGGTCGTCGACGTCGAACCAGCCGACCTCCGTCGACTCCTCGTCGTTGACCCGTGCCTCGCCGCCGACCGCCCGGCAGCGGAAGGAGACGTCCATGAACTGGCAGACGTCGCCGTTGGGGTAGACGACGGGCCTGCGCAGGGTCTGGACGAGCACGACCCGCTCGACCTCGCAGCGCACGGCGGTCTCCTCGTACACCTCGCGCGCCGCGCAGGCGGCCGGCTGCTCGCCGGGTTCGACGATGCCGCCGATGACGGCCCACAGACCGTTGTCGGACCGCCGCCCGAGCAGCACCCGGCCCCGGTCGTCGAAGACGACGGCGCTCACGCCGGGCAGGAAGAGCAGCTGGTGGCCGGCGCTGGCCCGGATGTCGCGGATGAAGTCAGGGGTGCCCATGCCTCGACCCTATGCCCCGGTGGATCAAGCCCCCGGGCGAGGGAGCCCGGCGGCCCTCCCACCTCTCAGGCGGCGCGGCGCCGGCGCTCCCGTACGGACCGGAGCACGGACCAGCCGAGACCGGCCGCCGCCACGGCCACCAGGAGCGCCTCGGGCAGCGTCCCCATGCGCGTCGCGGGGGTCAGCGAGGAACGCAGCGGAACCTTCTCGACGAGGACGTCCGGGGTGAACATCCGCGTCTGCTCCACGATCCGGCCGTCCGGCGCGATGATCGCGCTGACGCCGCTGGTGACCGGTACGACGACGGCCCGGCTGTGCTCGACCGCGCGGACGCGGGACATCGCGAGCTGCTGGTACGTCATCTCGCTGCGCCCGAAGGTGGCGTTGTTGCTCGGGACGGAGATCAGCTGCGCCCCGTGGGTGACGGTGTCGCGCACGGCCCAGTCGAAGGCGGCTTCGTAGCAGGTGGCGAGGCCGACCTTCGTACCGGCGAGGTCGAAGACGCCGATCTTGTCGCCGGGGCCGAAGTCGCGGCTGACCCGGTCCACGTTGCTGTTGAAGATCCGGACGAAGGACCGCATCGGGATGTACTCGCCGAAGGGCTGGACGTGCCGCTTGTCGTAGGTGGTCACGGGACCCTTCTCCGGGTCCCACTCGATGAGCGTGTTGCGCAGCTTGCCGGTGGGCGGCGCGACGACGGCGCCGATCACGGTCGGCACGCCGATCTTCTTCACCGCCTCGTCGATGGCGTCCGCCGCGTCGGGGTTGGCGTACGGGTCGATGTCGGAGGAGTTCTCCGGCCAGAGGACGAAGTCGGGCTGCGGCTCCTTCTTCCGGGCCACCGCGTCGGCCAGTTCCTCGGTGCGCGCGACGTGGTTGTTGAGGACCGCGCGGCGCTGTGCGTTGAAGTCGAGCCCGAGGCGCGGCACGTTTCCCTGCACGGCGGCGACCGTCGCCGTACCGTCCTCCGCGCTGTCGTCGACGAGCGGCAGCGCGGCGAGGGCGCCGGTGACCGGGACGAGGACGGCGAGGGCGGCCGCCGCGAGCGGGCCGCGGGGGACGGTGCCGGTCGCGCGGTAGGCGCGGACCTGGCGGACGACCTCGTACAGCCCGAAGCCGCACAGGGCGACGGCGAAGCCGAGCACCGGGGTGCCGCCGACGGCCGCGAGGGGGAGGAAGACGCCGTCCGCCTGACCGAAGGCGATCTTGCCCCAGGGGAAGCCGCCGAACGGGGCACGCGCGCGTGCCGCCTCGGCGAGGATCCACACCGCCGCGGCCCACACCGGCCAGGCGGGGAGCCGTGAGACGGCCGCGATGCCGAGGCCGGCGGCGGCGACGAACAGCGCCTCGACGGCCGAGAGCGCGATCCACGGGAAGCGGCCGACCTCGGATCCGGTCCAGAAGAGGAGCGGCAGCAGGAAGCCGAGACCGGCGAGGTAGCCGAGGCCGAAGCCCGCCCGCGGCCGGCGGCCGCGCAGAGCCCAGCCGAGCAGCGCGAATCCCGGCAGCGCGAGCCACCACAGGGGGCGGGGCGGGAAGCTCAGGAAGAGCAGCGCCCCGGACAGCACGGCCGCGCCGGGCCGCACGAGGCGTCGCAGGCCGGCCGGACCGGGCTCGGGGGCGGCGGCGGGGCCGGAGGAGTCGACGGGGGTGATGGTGGTGCTCACGCTGCGGAGTCTACGGCGCCGGTCCGTGGCCCCGGGCAGGGCGGCCCGGTGCCCGGCGCTCCGCCACGACCCCCGCCGACTCCGCCCTGACGCCCGTCGGCACCGCCGGCTCCGCCCGGACGCCCGCCGGCGCCGCCGTCTCCGGTCAGACCCCCGTCGTCCCGGTCGGTGCGGGCGGGCGGAGGCGGTCGCGGATGACGCGTACGCCGGACTCCGCGTCGTCGACGGTGACCGTGAAGGTGCGGCCGCCCTCCAGCCGCAGCAGCAGCGCCTCGCCCCGGCGGACGATGACCGCCTTGCCCTTCTCGGGGCGCCAGCGGTAGCCCCAGCCGCCCCACTCGTGCGGGGTGACCCTCGGGAGGTACTCGGCGCCGACCACCTGGGAGAGGAGGATCCGGCGGCGGGGTACGCCGATGTGGCCGCAGCGGACCTCCATCGCCTGGTCGTCCACCTTCACCTCGACGTGGACGAAGGCGAGCGTGCCGAACAGCACCAGCAGGCCCGCCGCCACACAGCCGATCACGGCCATCAGGACCGGCGCGATGCCGGACGTCCACGGCGAGTCCACCGCCAGGGTGATGCCGAGGGCCATGCAGCCCGCGCCGAGGACGGCCGCGACCCACTGGAGCCGGTTGGTGGCGCGGCCCGTCCAGACGGGGGTCGGCGCGCCGGTGTCGAGGGGGCGGGGGTGGCGGGGGTGACGGGGATGGTCCCTCATGCGTCGCAGCCTACTCACGTTCCGCTCACACGGCGCCTCGTCGAGGGCGCCCCCGGCGCGTCAGTGCGCGGCGGCCGCCGCCCTGAGCAGACGGCCTTCGGCGTACCCCAGGGCTGCGGGCGGAAGCTCCCCGGTCCGGCCGCTGAGCAGAACGGTCAGGCCGCCGGACGGGGTGGCTGCGGGTGCGGGCTCGGCGCCGATGCGGCGCAGCGCCTGTGCGGCGACTGCCCCGGCTGAGCCGTGGAAAACCACGGGCGGGAGGTCGGCGGACTGCACGGCCGCGCGGATGCGTTCGGCGACCAGTTCGTAGTGCGTGCAGCCGAGGACCAGGGCCCGCACATCGGGCGGGGTGAGCGCGGCCGCGGCGGCGACGGCCCGCTGCACGGCGTCGGCGTCGGCGTGCTCGACGGCGTCGGCGAGGCCGGGGCAGGGCACCTCGGTGACCTGCGCGCCGCCGGCGAAGTCACGGATCAGTCCGCGCTGGTACGGGCTGCCGGTGGTGGCCGGCGTGGCCCAGATGGCGACCTTGCCGCCACCCGAGGAGGCGGGCTTGATCGCCGGAACGGTGCCGATGACCGGGATACGGGGTTCCAGCGCGGCCCTCAGCGCGGGCAGGGCGTGCACGGTGGCGGTGTTGCAGCCGACGATCAGCGCGTCGGGCTCCAGTGCGGCGGCGGCCCGGGCGACGGCAAGCGCGCGCTCGGTGAGGTCCTCGGGGGTGCGCGGGCCCCAGGGCATGCCGTCGGGGTCGCTGGAGAGGACCAGATCCGCGTCCGGCCGCAGTCGGCGAACCTCGGCCGCTGCCGGGAGCAGGCCGATTCCGGAGTCCATGAGCGCGATCTTCACCCGGTCACCCTAGCCGACCACCCTTGCGTCTCCGCCGATCTGGGGCAGACTGCGGCAAATGAGCGCCGTTGCGTGGATCGCCGTGGGTTCACTGGCCGCCTGGGGGTGGCTGCTGCTGGGTCAGGGGTTCTTCTGGCGTACGGACCAACGCCTGCCGACCGGCCACGCACGCGTGGAGCCGGCGGTCTGGCCGCGGGTCGCCGTCGTCGTACCGGCGCGGGACGAGGCCGAGGTGCTGCCGCTGAGCCTGCCGTCGCTGCTCGTCCAGGACTATCCGGGCGAGGCGGAGGTCCTGCTCGTCGACGACGGCAGCACGGACGGCACCGGGAAGCTGGCCGGTGACCTGGCCGCGCGGTACGGCGGGCTGCCGTTGACGGTCACGTCGCCGGGTGAGCCCGAGCCGGGCTGGACGGGCAAGCTCTGGGCCCTCCGCCACGGCATCGCGCTGGCACGCGCGCGGGAGGGCGGCGGCCCGGACTTCCTCCTGCTGACCGACGCCGACATCGCGCACGAGCCCGACAGCCTGCGGCTGCTGGTCGCGGCGGCGGTCGGGAACGAGCTGGACCTGGTGTCCCAGATGGCGCGGTTGCGGGTGGCGAGCGGCTGGGAACGGCTGGTCGTGCCCGCGTTCGTCTACTTCTTCGCCCAGCTCTACCCCTTCCGCTGGATCAACCGGCGCCGCCGCCCACGGGCGACCGCCGCAGCCGGGGGCTGTGTCCTGCTGCGGACGGAGACGGCCGAGCGGGCGCGGGTGCCGGAGTCGATCCGGCAGGCGGTGATCGACGACGTGTCGCTCGCCCGGGCGGTACGGCGGGCCGGCGGGCGCATCTGGCTGGGCCTCGCCGACCGGGTGGACTCCGTCCGCCCGTACCCGCACCTCGGCGACCTGTGGCGGATGGTCTCGCGGAGCGCGTACGCCCAGCTCCGGCACAACCCGCTCGTCCTGGCCGGGACGGTGATCGGACTCGCCGTCGTCTACCTCGCGCCGCCGGTGGCCCTGGCGGCCGGGCTGTTCGGCGGGGACGGGACGGCCGGCTGGGCGGGCGGGCTCGCGTGGGCGGTGATGGCGGGGACGTACCTGCCGATGCTGCACTACTACCGGCAGCCCCTCTGGCTCGCGCCCACGCTCCCGTTGACCGCGCTGCTCTACCTGCTCATGACCGTGGACTCGGCCGTGCAGCACTACCGGGGCCGGGGCGCCGCCTGGAAGGGGCGGACCTACGCCCGCCCCGACCCTCGCCCCGATCCCCGTCCCGAGGCGGCGCCCGACCGGTGACTCCGCGTCGCCGCCCTGGCCACGGTCCGCCAGAAGATCGGCCGTGGGGCCTCTCACCGGACCCGGCGGCGGCCCCTTCCTCCAAGGCCTGTCAGGCGTCGGGGCCTTGGCCGGGCTCCTCACCCCAACCGCGGAGTTCGTCCCCGTCGCCGGCCGGCGTTCCCGTCAGACGGATCGGTTCGTCACCGTCACCGTCCGTCCGTACGGCGAGGGCCGGTCCGCGCGCGGTGGCGGAGAGGGCGCCCCGGACGGTGATCGAGGTCAGCCGGCGGCTGCCGGCCGCAAGGTAGTAGCGCGCTCCGGAGGGCGCCGTCCAGTACGTGCCGGCGAGCATGTGCTGCCCGAACCTGCCGCACGCGGCCGTGTCGGCCGGTTCGGGCCGTGGGCCCGGTACCGGCAGGGCGGCTCCCGACGGTACGTCGACGGCCACCGTCACACGGGCCCGGCCCTCCCAGTTCTCCGCCCGGAGGCACGTCCAGTCGGCGGTGCCGCCCCGCTCGGGCAGGCTCTGCCGGGCGAACTCCCACCGGTTGACCGCGCGCACCCCGCTCGTGCGCAGGGCCGGCAGCGTGCAGGCCGAACGGGACCAGGCGCCGAGGCCCGCCGCCGAGGTGGCCTCGCGGGGCTGCCGGGCGGGGGCCCCGGCCCCCGGGGCCGGGGTCCAGGTCAGGTGGACGGGGGCGAGTTCGCCGAGGTCGGCCAGAAGGAACGCGTGGTTCTCGACGATCCGCGTCGAGGAGCGCAGTTCGAGCGCGGGAACGCGGCTGCAGTCGCCCGCGACCTCGGGCACGGGCGCGGTGACCCCGTCCCCGGACACCTCCAGCGTTCTGGCCGGCCGGTCGGGGTGCCGGAGGTCCCGTACGGCGCTCTCGTCGATCCAGGGAGCGAGCAGGAAGCGGGCCTGGCCCGCGGCCCTGCTCACGACCAACGCGGCGCCGGTGGTCACGTCGGCGTCGTCGGCCCGGGCGAGTTCCAGGACCGCCGGTGCCCGGCCGGCGAGTGGTTCGGCGTAGCGCACGACGCGTCGGTCGTCGTGGAGGAGCACGACCGCGGTCCCGTCGACCGTTCCGGCGTAGAGCAGCCGCGGCGGCGAGACGGGCGGAGTCGTCGCCGTTCCCGGCGTGACCGCCATCCGCGTGCCGGACCGCTCACCGCCCGCGCGCGGAAGGGGGCCACGGGCCCAGGTGTCGGCCCAGGTGTCGAGGGCGCGGGCCAGCAGGGCGTGGTCGTCCGTCCTCGTACCCCGGGCGGGCCACGCGGTGAGGTCGACGCGGGCGGTGTCGGCCCACAGCCCCTGCGGGGTCCGTACGAGCCGCCCGGGCTCCGTGGCCGGGGCGAGGGTGAGGGGGCCCTGCGCGGCGGCCGGGGAGCCGGCGTCCGGGTCCGCGCGCAGGTCGAGCACGCCGCCGGCTGCGGTGGCGATCAGAAGGAGGGCGGCCGCTCCGGCGATGCGCGTCCGCTGTCGGCGGCGCAACAGGTCCGTGGGGCGGGTCTGCACCGTACAGGGGTCGAACTCGGCTCCGCGCAGGAGCGATTCGGCGTCGCTTCCGACGACCTCGCGGAGGCGGGCGGCGGCGTGGAGGGCGTGCGCCGGTTCCCGTACGCCCGCGGCGGTGAGCAGGCGGGCCGCGGAGCGCGCGTCCATCTCTTCGAGGACGAGGAGGGCGAAGGCCGCCCGCACCTCGGCGGACACCTCGGCGAGTTCGCGGTCAAGGGCGAACTCGCCGTCCCCGCCGGCCCTGGGGAAGAGCCGTAGTCCCAGGACCGCCGGCAGCAGGGGCCGGAGCGGGAACGGGCGCCGGCGCGTGGCGGCGCGCAACGCGGAGGTCAGGACGCGCTCCCGCAGCCACGCGATCGCCTGGTCCGTCTCCCCGCGCTGCGGGGGGACCCTGACCCGGGGCGGCCGGGCCCGCCGCGTCCCGGACAGCGACTTCTGGACGAGGGCATGCGCGGCGAGCACGCGGCGGTGCCGGCCGAGCCCGGGCGGGAGCACGAGGTGGGCGAGCCTGAGCAGCCGTGGGTAGTGCTCGACGAGCACGGCTTCGGCGTCGTTCCGCCGGGGTCGCGTCTGCTCGCCGGGGCGGTCGGGGGATATGGCGGTGCGGTCGCTGTCGAAAGTGTCGTGGGACATGACCGTCCAACGAGCCGGCGACGAGCCCGGTCACCTCAGACGGATGACCGGAGGGGCCCCCGCCCGGGTGGGCGGAGCGTCCCCCGCTCCACCGCCGACGGGAGCCTTCCGGCTCGCATCGTTCCTGCGACGTAACATGGAACCCATGTCGGAAGCGATCCACGGCATCACCACGGGTGCGGTGGCGCGACGCCTCGGCGTCTCGCCCACCACCGTGCGCTCCTGGGACCAGCGGTACGGCGTCGGTCCCGCCGTCCGGGAGGGCGGGAGACATCGCCGGTGGACGCCCGGGGACGTCGCGGTGCTCGAGGAGATGTGCCGACTCACGGCGGCCGGAGTTCCGCCCGGCGAGGCCGCACGCGCGGCACGGGCCACCCAGGGCGGCGAACCGGCCGCGGAGGACGAGCGGCTCCTCCCGGAGACCGGCACCACCCGGGCAGGGACCGCACCGGGCGGGTCGGCAACGGCCAGGACCACGCCCGCCGGGGCCGCACCGGCCAGGGCCGCACCGCCGCCGGTACCGCCGTTCTCGGGCCGTCAGCCGGGCTCCGGCAACGGGCTCCCGCTCGGCGACGTACGCCAGGAGTGCCGCGGGCTCGCGCGCGCGGCCGTGCGGCTCGACGGCCCCGCGATGGAGGACCTGCTGGGGCAGGTCGTCGACGCGTACGGGCTCGTCACCGCGTGGGAGGAGGTGATGGCCCCCACACTGCACGCCGTGGGACGCAAGTGGGCGTCCTCGGACGACCGTTACGTCGAGGTGGAGCACCTGCTGTCGTGGCACGTGTCGACCGCCCTGAGGCGTGCCGCCGTCGGCGTACCCGTGACCGGGACGACGCCTCCGGTGGTGCTGGCGTGCGTGCCCGCGGAGTTCCACACCCTGCCGCTGGAGGCCCTCGCCGCGGGGCTCGCCGAACGGGGGCTGCCGACCCGCATGTTCGGCGGCGCGGTGCCCGCCGAGGCGCTGGACGCGGCCGTCCGCCGCTCCGGCCCGGCGGCGGTCGTCCTGTGGTCCCAGGCGCGCTCGACCGCGTCCCACGCGCTCGCCCGGCACGTGGCCGCGACGGCGTTCGGGGTCAGAGGGGCCCGCACGACACCCGTCGTCCTGCTCGCGGGGCCGGGCTGGGCGGGGCGGCGCGCAGGCGCCGGATTCCTGCGGCCCGGCGGTCTGCGCGAGGCGCTGGACGTGATCTCCCGGCTGCACGGGGAGTCGCCCCGCGGCCGGTCCGTCGAGTGACCGCCCAGGCGCCCCGCGGCCGGTCCGTCGCGTGACCGCCCGGGCGCCCAGGCCGGTCCGTCGAGTGACCGCCCGCCGAGCCGTCGCGAGGGAACGGCGCCGCCCCCGGGGATTCAGTCGGCTCCGCGGGCGTGGCGGAATCGCGCCAGCCCGTCGGTGAGGGTGACGAGCGGCTCCGGATAGTCGTACGCGGCCCGGTCGGGTCCGGTCAGCCGCCAGGGCTCGTGCACGTCGGGGGCCGCCAGGCCGGCGAGTTCCGGAACCCATCGGCGTACGTAGCTCCCCTCGGGGTCGTATCGCCGCGCCTGCCGGACCGGGTTGAGGACCCGCTGGGGTCGCGTGTCGGTGCCCGTGCCCGCCACCCACTGCCAGTTGAGCTGGTTGTTCACGACATCGCCGTCCACCAGCAGGCTCAGGAAGTGGCGGGCGCCCTCCCGCCAGTCGATGTACAGCGTCTTGGTCAGGAAGGAAGCGGCGATCAGCCGGCCGCGGTTGTGCATCCAGCCCTCGTGAGCCAGCTGGCGCATGGCGGCGTCGACGATCGGGTATCCGGTGCGCCCTTCCCGCCAGGCCTGCAGGTCCTTCCGCGCGTCGTCGTCGCGCCGCCAGCGGTCGCCACGGGGGCGGTAGTCCTCGACCGACGTCTCGGGGCGCGCGGCCAGGACCTGGTGGTGGAAGTCGCGCCAGCACAGCTGCCGGACGAACGCGTCGGCTCCGGCGCCGCCACGCGCCCGTGCGCGCTGCACCACCTCCACCGGCGAGACGGCGCCGAAGTGGAGGTACGGGGACAGTCTCGACGTGGCGTCGCCGGCGAGGTCGTCGTGCCGTTCCTTGTACCGGTCGGCGTGCCGGGAAAGCCAGGAGCCGAGCCGTCGGCGGCCCTCGCTCTCCCCGCCCGCCGCCAGGCCCTCCGACACGCCCTGCACGGCCGAGCGGGCGGGAAGCTCCTCCGAGGGGACGGTGGGCGGCACCGGCACGGCGCGGGGGGCCGCGAACGGCTTGCGCAGCGGCTGGTCGACCCAGCGCCTGAAGTACGGCGTGAAGACGGCGAAGTGGTCGGACCCCTGCGGAGCGACGTCACCGGGGGGCACGGCGGTGCCCACCGCGTCGTGGACGTAGAGGCGGCATCCGCCCGCCTCCAGCGCCTCGCGGAGCCTGGCCTCCCGGGAGACGGCGAAGGCCGTGTGTCCGGCCGCCATGTGCACCTCGTCGGCCTGCGCCTGCCGCACCACGGCGCACACCTCGCCGACCGTGTCGCCCGTACGCACGACCAGCCGGCCTCCCCTGGCCTTCAGGGCCTGGTCGAGGTCCGTGAGGCAGTCGGCGAGGAAGGCCAGTCGGTTGGGTGCGGCGAAGCCGGCACGGTCCACGGCGGGGTCGCGTACGAACAGCGGGACGACCTCGTGAGCACCCTCCAGGGCCGCCCGGAGCGGTGGATGGTCATGGACGCGCAGGTCGGACGTGAAGAGGACTACGGAGATGGTCATGGGCGACTCCCGGGTACCGGCCGCCGAGGCTGCGTGAGGAGATCAGCCGGGCGGCCCTGCTGCGCTGCTACGGGGGTCACTTCCTCTCTGTCGTGCCGCACGGATGCGGCGGGATCGTCCGCGCTCGCCGCTGTCGCGGCGGCGCGGCGACAGCGGCGGAGGCGGCGGTGTCCGTGTCGGTGTCGGTGTCGACGGGCGGGGCGTCACTTCGGCATCAGGACGGTGTCGACGATGTGGACGGTGGCGTTGGCGGTGGGCACGTCCCCACAGACGATCTTGGTGGTGTCGTTGACCGTGAACGCGTCGCCGGAGCCGTCGGTCGTCAGCGTGCCGCCCTGGAGCGTCTTGAAGGAGCCGCCGGCGAGGTCACTCTTGTCGACCTGCTCCCCCACGACGTGGTAGGTGAGGATCTTGGTGAGCGCCGCCTTGTCGGCGAGCACCTTGTCCAGGTCGGCCTTCGGGATCTTCGCGAAGGCGTCGTTGGTCGGCGCGAAGACGGTGATGTCGTCGGCGTTGTTGAGGGTGTCGACGAGGCCGGCCGCCTTGACGGCCGAGACGAGTGTGGACAGCTCCGGGTTGTTCGCCGCGGCCGTCGCCACCGGGTCGTCGGCCATGCCGTCGACACTGCCTTCGCCCGATGTCGGCAACGAGGCACAGCCGGGGCCGAACGGCCCGGTCGTGTTCGAGGCGAACGCCTGCGGGGCGAGTATGCCCAGCGACAGCGGCAGGATGACGGCGGCGGCAGCGGCGGCGGCGCGGCGCGTGATGTGCGAGGTGGTCATGATGCTTCCTCCTCCTGGGTCCGGTCCCCGGGGCGGGGCCGGCCGGGGGCGGGAATAGCGCCCTCGTGACGTATTCGACGCCGCACCCCTTGTCGGATGAGGTGGAGGCCGATCAAAAGTCCCGCGCCGGGGTACGGCTCCTACTCCGGCCCGGACGGCGAGGCGGACGGCGACCCGGGCCCGGACGCCGCCCCAGGCCCTGGCCCTGGCCTTGGCCCTGGCCCCGACGCGGACACCGCCCCCGTGCTGCGGCGCAGGTCGGCGAGGACCTCCCGGGCGGCTCGCGCCCCGGAGGCCAGGGCGCCCTGCAGCGAGCCCGTGGCCCGGTGGTCCCCGCACACGTAACGGCCCGGTGCGAAGCGGGTGGTTCGCGAGAGGTCCAGCGGCGGGAGCATCTCGGGGAGCGCGTCGGGGACCGTGACGCGGTGCACGGCTTCCCAGCCGGTGGTGTCCGTCCCGTACGCCTCGCCGAGGGCCGCCATGACGGCGGCCTCGTCCGCCGGCCCGGGAGAGCCGAGCACGGAGGTCGACACCAGGGCGCGGGCGTCGGAGGAGTAGCCGGGCTGGACCTCGGTGAGAACGCACGTGTTCAGGAACCGTCGCCGCGCGTCGACGACGAGGGTCGGCTCGGCCAGGGGCGACCGTTCGGCCGCGTGGTAGAAGGTGGTCACGGTCCGGCCGGGCGGTACGGCGAGACCGGGCAGCAGGTCGCTCGCCGCGGTCTGCCCGGTGGCGATCACGACGGTACGGGCCGGCAGCTCACCGCCGTCGGCCATCGCCACGCCGTCGGGGGTCAGCGAGGCGACCGGCGCCCCGGTGCGCAGGACGCCGGCGGGGAGCGCCGAGGCGAGCTGGGCGGGGACGGCGCCGATCCCGGCGGCCGGCAGACACAGCGTTCCGCGCAGCATGCTCCGCCAGACCAGGTGGAAGAAGCGCGCGGAGGTCTCCAGACCGTCTTCGAGGAAGACGCCGGAGAGGAAGGGCCGCAGAAGGTTCTCCACGAGGTCCGGGGAGAGCCCCGCGTCGGAGAGCGCGGCCGCGGTGGCGGCGTCGGGCCGACGGCGCAGCCACGAGGCGGGCATCAGCATGTCGCGGGCGGAGAGCACACCCAGGGCGGCCAGGTCGCGGGCCGAGACACCGGTGACCGGCAGCAGGCCGCCGCTCCCACCGCTCCCCCGGGGACGGCGCGTGGGATCGGTGAACCTGCGCGGCCCGTCGGCGGTGTGCGCCAGCACGCCCGGGGTGAACGGCCGCAGCCGGAGCGCCCTGAGCTCCAGGCGCCGCTTGACCTGCGGATAGGAGGTGTTGAAGACCTGGAAGCCACGATCCAGGGTGAAGCCCCCGATCCGGTCGGTCCGCATCCGACCGCCCACGGTGTCGTCCGCCTCCAGCAGACGCACCCGTACTCCGGCTTCGACCAGATCCGCCGTACAGGCGAGGCCGGCCGCGCCCGCCCCGACGACCACCACGTCAACGGTTCCACCGTCGGCTCCGCGCATGACCGTCACACCTCCTCGTACCTTGGGCGTCCCCGCCGTGGGGCCGTCACGTTACGCCGAGCGGCCCGCTGCCCCCGGGAGGACGCGGCGCCCGGCAGGGAGTACCTTCCCGAGCGCGTTACCGGCCGGTAGGTTTGGCGTCGACGCCCACTCCAGGAGGAACCCATGGCTCGTTCCGCGCTGCTGCTCGCCGGTCTCATGGCCGGCGCCGGAGCCGCCCACTTCGTCGCACCCAAGCAGTTCGACGCCATCGTTCCGCGCGTCCTGCCGGGCAATCCGAGGGCGTGGACGCAGGCCAGCGGCGTCGTCGAGCTCGCCCTCGCGGCCGGCCTGGCCGTCCCGGCGACACGACGGACGAGCGCCCGCGCGACGGCCCTCTTCCTGGCCTCGGTGTTCCCGGCCAACGTGCAGATGGCCTACGACTGGCGGCACCGCCCGACGGCCGCCAGGAGCATCGCCTACGCCCGCCTGCCGCTCCAGGTCCCGTTGATCCTCTGGGCCTGGAAGGCGGCCCGGAAGGAAGGCTGACGCGCCAGGGGGCCGAGGGCGGGGAGCGGTCCGTACGCCCGTGATCCATCGGGCTGTCGGACCGGCCGCCGCCGTCCGGGCGGGGGCGGTCAGGCCGACCGCACCCGCCCGGACGGCGTCGCCGCCGCTTCGCCGGACCTCCGCGCAGCGGCGGTACGGGTCGCCCCCACCCTCTGCGCGGTGCCGTCGTCCCCGCAGAGCGGCCCGCCGCCCTCCGAGACGGGGGCGAGGCTGCCGCGCAGCCGCTGGAGCCCGCGCCTGGCGTGGCTCTTGACCGTCCCGAGCGGCAGGCCGGTCCTGTGGGCGATCTTGACCTGGGTCAGGTCCCCGAAGAACGCGAGGGTGAGAACGTCCCGCTGCACGCGCGGGAGGCGGGCGAGCTCGCCCAGGACCACGATGCGGTCCAGGACGTGCTCGGTGCCGTCGGCCGCCACGACGTGCAGGGGCAGGGCGGCTCCCGCCGCCGCCGCGAGTTCCGTCCTGCGCGTCCGCGCGGAGAGGGCATCGGCGATCTTGCGACGCGCGATCCCGACGAGCCAGGCGGGGACCGGCCCCCGGTCGGGGCGGTACCCCCGGCGGCCGCGCCAGGCCGCGAGGAAGACCTGCTGCGTGACGTCCTCCGCCTCGCGGGAGTCCCCGATCGCCCGGGTGGCCAGCGTGTGTACGAGACCTCCCCAGCGACGGTAGGCCACGGCCAGGCAGTCCTCGTCGCCGCGAGCGAGTCCGGCGCCGATCTCCGCGTCGGTCGGCTCGTCCGGGGGGTGGCCGACGGGGCGCTCGCCGGCTGCCGGGGTGCGGACGACGGTGGACGGGCGGTCATCCGGCGCCGGGGTGCGGACGACGCTGGACGGGCGGCCGTCCGGCGCCGGGGTGCGGACGACGCTGGACGGGCGGCCGTCCGACTCCGGGGTGTGGACGACGGTGGGCGGGCGCTCGTCGGCTGCCGGGCCGCCGTCGTCGGACAGGGGGCGGCCGACCGACCGAGGGGAACGGGGGTCGCCGTCGGGTCCGAGGGGGCGGACGCGGCGTGCCGTGGGCGCTGCGATCATGACGACTCCTCTTGCCCATCGTGCGGGCCGTCGGGCGGAGGCTTCCGCTCCTGAGGGCGGCCGCGGGCCGCGACCGGCCGGGCCGGTACTGCCCGGCCCCCTCAGGTTCCGGTGCGGTCACGTGCCCGATCAAGACGCATCGTTTGTGCATCGCTTCTCGGTCGCTGTCCCGAGGCCGTGGATCGGGACGCCCGCTCCGGAGGGTGCCACTCCCTGACCGGCGGAGCCGGAGGACGACAGAGTCCGCCGAAACCAAGGGAGTTGAAGGGGGCGAGCGCGCTCGCAACCTCCGGCGGGCGCCAAGGCGGCTGGCTCCCCAGGCGGTTTCGACAACGGTCACGCATACGTTCGGAAGTGCCGGGCACGCGAACGTCAGCCCCAGACGGTGTCCGGAGCACAACTCCGGCCCGTCTTCCAGGCCTCAGAGGCGGGAACATGAACGCGACTGACGACGAAAAGAAGAAGACGACCGGACAACTCGACATCGCCACGGCGATGCGCCGCGCCTCCGCGCAGCTCTCGGAGCTCCTGCGGTGCGAACCCGGTTCCGTCTCGGCGGTGAAGGCCACCGAGGACGGGTGGTCGGCCGACGTGGAAGTCGTCGAGCTGGAGAAGATCCCGGACACGATGAGCGTCATGGCCACGTACCACGTCGCTCTCGACGCCGAGGGCCGGCTCGTCGCGTACGAACGCACTCGGCGTTACGCCCGGGGCCAGATCGACCGCCGCTGACGGCGGCGACGCGTCGGCCTTCCCGCGAGGGAACGCCCGGCGCGCACGCGTCGAAAGACGCGCTATCGGAAGGAGTTCATCGTGACACTCGTCCAACAGAGCAGTACGACGAGCGGCGGAAGCGGCTCGGGAAATCTCTACGACGTACTCGAACTCATTCTCGACCGCGGACTCGTGATCGACGCCTTCGTCCGCGTCTCCCTCGTCGGGATCGAGATTCTCAAGATCGATGTCCGCGTGGTCGTCGCCAGCGTGGACACGTACCTGCGCTTCGCCGAGGCGTGCAACCGGCTGGACCTGGAGTCCGGCCGCAAGGCGCCGACCCAGCTCACCGACATCGTCGGGGACATGACCGAGAGCGGCGCCAAGGGGAAGTCCAAGGGCGCGCTGACCGGTGCGGTCGAGGCGTTCACGGACTCCCTGCAGAGCAAGCGCGAGGAGTCCGAGGAAGAGCCCCGGAAGCGACCGGCCCGCAAGTCCACGTCCAGCAGGACGTCCAGCGCCGCGCGACGTGAGGAGTAGCAGGTGCCGACCTACGTGTACGCCATCACCGGCGTCGACCACCCCCTGCGCCTGGACGAGCTCCAGGGCGTGGGCGAACCACCCGCGCCGCTGCGCACCGTCACGACCGGCGACATCGCCGCGGTCGTCAGCGACGCCCCCGAGGGTCTGCGGGCCAAGCGTCGTGACGTGCTGGCCCACGAGGGCGTCCTGGAAACCCTGATGGCGGACGGCGCGACGCTGCCGATGCGCTTCGGCCTGCTCGGCCCGGACGACGAGAAGGTGGCCGAGGCACTGGCGCAGGACAGCGACGCGTACCGGACCCGCCTCGCCGAACTCGCCGGGCACGTGGAGTTCAACCTCAAGGCGGCCCGCGACGAGCAGGACCTGCTGCTCGAGATCGTGGCGGAGTCCGACCAGATCCGGGAGCTCAATGAACGGACGCGGTCGGGGGCGGCCGGCCAGGACGAACGCATCGCCCTCGGCGAACTGGTCTCCGGACAGGTGGCCGAACGCAGCCAGGCGCAGGCCGAGAAGACCATGGAGCGCCTGCTGCCCACCGCGGCCCGCGCCGCGCGCGGCGAGCCGAGCGCGAGCCACTTCCTGAACGTGTCGTTCCTCGTCCCGGCGGAGTCCTCGGAGGAGTTCGTACGCGCCGTACGGGAGGAGGCCGAGCGCCAGGGCGACGCCTGCACCTTCACGCTGACCGGGCCTCTGCCCCCGTACAGCTTCGTGTGATCCGTCCGAGCGTACGAAACCGGAGGAGGTGAGGACGTGGGGCTCCTGACCGGCGTTCTGACCCTGCCGCTCGCACCTCTCCGCGGCACGGCGTGGGTGGTCGACCAGGTGCTGCTCGCGGCGGAACGGGAGTACTACGACCCCGAACCCGTACGCGCGCAACTGGCCGCGCTCGTCGACGACCTGGCGAACGGCCGGGTCGACGCGGAGGAGTTCGACCGGCGCGAGGACGCCCTCCTGGACCGCCTCGACGAGATCGAGGCGTACCGAAGGCAGACGGAGAAGGGTTCATGACCGAACACAGGGAACGAGCGAGGCAGAACGAGGTGCACCGGTGATACAGAAGAACGCCACGACAGCCGCCGCGCTGGTCGGAGGCTATCTCCTCGGACGGACGAAGAAGGCCAAGATGGCCATCGGCGTGGGGATGTTCCTCGCCGGCCGCAAGCTCGACCTCGATCCCCGGCGGATCGGGAAGCTGCTGGCCAACTCGCCGGTCACGGGTGCGCTGAGCGACCAGGTCCGCAGAGAGCTGGTCGACGCCACGAAGTCGGCCGCGACGCAGGCCCTCACCAAGCGCGCCACGGGTCTCGCCGACACGCTGCACCAGCGCACCCAGGCCATCGGCCGCGACGGCGAGGCCGTGGCCGCGGACGACGACGAGCGCGACGACGAGGCCACCGGCTCCCACGACGACTCGGACTCCGAGTCCGACGACGGCGCCGACTCCGACTCCGACTCCGACAAGCGGAAGGCGCCGGCACGGTCCGCCGGGGCGGCCAAGTCCGCCTCCAAGTCCGCTTCCAAGACCGCGTCGAAGAGCACCGCGAAGGCCGGCACCGCTGCCCGCCCGCGGAAGTCGACGACCGCCCGCAAGCGTGCGGCCGCCCCCAGGAAGTCGGCGGCCTCCCGCACGCGCAAGAGCAGGAGCGACAACGATGAGTGATTCGACGCTCAGCAGGATCAAGAACGAGGTGGCGGAGAACCCGGCCACCGAAAGACTGAAGGAAGAGCTGCGCCACTACCTGACCGCACGCGCCGAGGACGCCGTGAGCCGGCTCGGGGAGCGCCTCGGCGACAGCGTCGCCAAGCTCGGGGAGCCCGGAGCGGCCAAGGGCGGCCTGGCCAAGGGGCTCGCGAAGGGCGGGAAGGCGCTCGGTGAGGGGAAGTCACCGGCACGTGCCGTGCTGACGGCCGGGGCGTCCGCCTTCAAGGACTCCCTGAAGGACAAGGCCAAGGGGCTCTTCGGCGGCGGTCGCACGTCGGGCGGAGGTGCCCGGAAGAGCGTGACGATCGTCGAGGACATCGATGTCGGCGTCCCGGTGCGCGAGGCGTACGACCAGTGGACGCAGTTCCAGGAGTTCAGCACCTTCGCCAAGGGGGTCGTCAGCGTCGAGACCGCGGACGACACGACCACCAACTGGAAGGTGAAGGTCGCCAAGTCGACACGTAGTTGGCAGGCGAACGTCACCGAGCAGGTGCCCGACCAGCGCATCACCTGGACCACGGAGGGTGCGAAGGGGACGGTCCGGGGGGTGGTGACCTTCCACCGTCTCACCGACGACCTCACCCGGGTCCTGCTGGTCCTCGAGTACTTCCCGAAGGGGCTCTTCGAGAAGACGGGCAACATCTGGCGTGCCCAGGGTCGGCGTGCCCGGCTGGATCTCAAGCTCTACCGGAAGTTCCTGATGATGCGCGGCGAGGCCACGGACGGCTGGCGTGGCGAGATCAGGGACGGCGAGGTCGTGGTCGGCCACGACGAGGCGGTCGAGGACGAGGAGAGCCGCGCCGACGACGAGTACGAGGACGAGTACGACGCTCCCGTCGACGAGGACGGCGAGGAGATCGACGACGAGGCCGAGGAGGACCCCGCCTACGAGGCGGACGAAGGCGACGACGTCGACGAGGCCGACGAAGCGGACGAAGCGGACGACGCCGACGAGGGTCGGGCCGAGGACGCCGACGCGGAGGAGTACGCCGCCGAGGACGACGCGGACGACGAACCTGCCGACGAGGCAGACGAACCGGCCGACGACGCCGACGAGCCGGCTGACGAGGACGAGCCGCGCAGCTCGGGGCGTCGCTCCCGTCGACGCGCCTCCGTCGGCAGCTGACCGAGCAGGAGCACACCCACAGAACAGGGGCGCCAACGTGTCCGAATCCTTCGCGGGACGCCTACCGGCTTCACCGCATGCCGCACAACCGAGCGGTCTTCAGGGCTCGTCCGCGAACCTCGCGGACATCCTGGAACGAGTGCTCGACAAGGGCATCGTGATCGCCGGCGACATCCAGATCAATCTCCTCGACATCGAGCTGCTGACCATCAAGCTTCGGCTGCTGGTCGCCTCGGTCGACAAGGCGAAGGAGATGGGCATCGACTGGTGGGAGCACGACCCGTCGCTCTCCTCCCGGGCGCGCCCGGCCCGCTCGGTCGACGGCGGCGCGCCTCGTGAGGAGCTGCTGGCCGACGAGAACGAGCGTCTGCGGGCCGAACTCTCGCGCCTGCGGGCCGCGGGCGGACCGGTGGGTGCCGAACCGACGCCGGAGGCGGTCACCGGTGAGGGGAAGGAGGGAGCGCGGTGAGTACGCCTGAGATGGCACACGGAGCGCCCGGCGCCCCCGGCCGCGAGCCGGACGCGCGGCCGGGTCCCCGGTCGGCGGAGCCGTTCGCCGCTCCCTCGGTGGTGTACGTCTACGGCATCGGCCGGGACGACGAGGGCGCCCGCCGTCTCGTCCGGCGGGTGAGGGGGGTCGACGGCCACGCCGTGGAGCTGGTGGCGGCCGGTGGTCTCGTCGCGCTGGTGTCGGTCGTGCCGGGCGAGGTGTTCGACGAGGCGGCGCTGCGGCGTCAGTTGGAGGATCTCACCCGGCTCGAGGAGATCGCCCGGTCGCACCATGCCGTCGTCGACGCCGCGTTCGCGGAGTCGGTCGTCCTTCCCCTCAGGCTGGCCACCGTCTACCTCGACGAGGGCCGGGTCGCCGACATGCTGGCCGGTCATCTCGCCCACTTCACCGAGTTGCTGGCGTGGCTCGACGGCCATGTCGAGCTGGGCGTGAAGGTCCACGCCGACCCGGAGGCGATGACGGCCGCGGGCGGCCCCACGGAGGAAGCGACGGCCCCGGCCCCCGCGACGAGCCCGGGCCGGGCCTACCTGCAACAGCGCAGGCAGCACCGGCGGAGCACCGAGGAGCTCTATCGGAGCGCCGGGGTCGTCGCGGCCGAGGTGACGAAGGTGGCGCAGGAGCGTGCGCGGGCCACGGTCGCGCACCGCCCTCAACAGGGCGAACTGTCCGGTCGGCGTGGGGTCAACATCTCCAACCACGCGTACCTGGTGCCGATGGGGACCGAGGAGCGCTTCCGCGAGGACGTGGAGGCGGTGGCGCGGGCGGTTCCCGGGGTGCGGGTGGAAGTCACCGGCCCGTGGGCGCCGTACTCGTTCGCGACCCCGAGCATGGCCGACGGGGAGAGCGTGGCCGACGGGGGCGTTTCGCGATGAGCACCCCGTTCACGGACGACGGGTCGCACGAGCCGAGCGAGCGCCTCTCCGGTCCCCCCGTGGCTCTCATCGACCTGCTGGACCGCCTTCTGAACGGAGGCGCGGTCCTGACCGGCGATCTGGTTCTCTCCATCGCCGACGTCGACCTGGTCCACATCAACCTGCGCGCGGTCATCCGGTCGATCACCGGCGACGAACCGGCGCCCTGGGCGCGACCGTACGGTGCCGGGGAACCGCTCCTGACTCCCGGCCCCACGGCGGAACATGACCCGCTCACCGACCGCGCCTCGATCCCAAGGAGGTCTCCCGGATGACGCATCCGACGACCACCGCCGCCGCCGGCAACGCCGTGGCACAGCGGCTCGCCACGGACCCCGACACGGTGGAACGCGACCTGATCAAACTCGTCCTCACCATCGTCGAACTGCTGCGGCAGCTGATGGAGCGGACCGCCGTGCACCGCGTCGACCAGGGCGACCTCGGTGAGGACGAGGAGGAGCGCATCGGCATGACGCTGATGATCCTGCACGAGCGGATGGAAGAACTGTGCACGCGGTACGACCTGACCATGGACGATCTGAACCTGGACCTGGGCCCGTTGGGGTCGCTCCTCCCCCGCGACCCGATCGGCAGCGACCCGATCGGCCGGTGAGGCGGCCGCCCGCCGTTCCGTAGACGTCCTCGCCGTTTCACCGGCGGGAGAGAGGCAAGGAGGAATGCCATGACTGCATCGAACGAAAGTGCCAAGAACTCCGCCAACGCCACCGCCAGGAAGTCCACGGCGAAGCGCACCACGGCCACGGCCAAGCGCGCCGAGTCGAAGGCCACGGCGGCGGCGAGCCAGGCGGAGACCGCCGCGCACGACGCCGAGAAGGCCGCGTCGACGACACTCGGCTCCGCGAGCGAGACCACCAAGCGCACCGGCCGGGCGGTGGCGAGCGGGCTGCAGGCGGGCCAGCAGGCCGTGACGGCGAACGCCGCCAAGGCCGCGACCGCGGCCACCGCCGCCTGGGCCGTCGTCAAGAACCGGAAGATGATCGCGGCGGGGGCCGCTGCCGGTGTCGTGGGTGTCGCCGGCGCCGCGTTCGCGGTGGGCCGCTCGACCGCCAAGCCGCCCGTCGGTCCGCTGACGCGGCTCGTGGGCGGACGGATCTGACGCGTCCGACGGAGCTGACGGCACCACAGCTCCGTCTCCCCCGCGTGCGTCGCACGCACGGCGCGATCACACGACGCACGCTCACCGACCGCCTCCGATCCGCCCCGTCTCCTCGGGGCGGATCGGCGTCGTTCGGGTCCGGCCCGCCTCTCGCCGCGGGCGTGGGGCGCGGCGGGACGGTGCGGGCCGGGGCGGGACGGGGTGTCAGACGGTGTCCGATCGGTCCGGGCAGGGGCCGCCCGTACGGTAGTAGTACGCCACGACGTCCTCGCGGTACTGCGGGTCGGCGAGGTCCTTGTCGGAGAGGAACTGCGGTGCGTCCTCGACCTGTTCCCTGGAGAGGCCGAGGTGGACCGTGCTCTCCCGCGCGTCGACCCGCGCCACCGCGCTCGCGGGAATGAGCAGCTTTCCGAAGATCCACGCCCCGGCGTCCAGGACCAGATACGCGTCACCGGTCTCGTCGGAGTGCTCGTCCACCTCTCCGACGTGGCCGTCGCTCGCCTCGACCCTCCACCCGGTCAGATCGGTGCCCGCCACGTGACCGCACAGCGTGCCGTAGCTCCACAGGTCGTCCGTCATATCGCCGCTCCTCTGCTGCCCGCCGAACCGCGAGGCGCCGGGATACGGCCCTCGCTGTGCGCGTGCCCCGGCGTGCGGGGCCCACACCGCGCGCGACGCCCCCACGACGCCGGAGCGGCATGGGACGGGCAGAAGCGGTAAGCCGACGGTCATGACACGCACCCAGAGCAGCTCAGCGACGGACGACCCGAGCGGCCTCGGCCCCGACGCGCAGGTCGAGGAACAGGCACCCGACACGGTGTCCGAGATGCCCCGCCGGTCCTGGGCGGCTGTCGTGCGCGGCACACTGAAGCGGTTCCAGGAGGACGAGCTGCTCGACCGCGCCGCGTCGCTCACCTACTACGGCATCCTGTCGCTGTTCCCGGCCCTCCTGGTCCTCGTGTCCCTGCTGGGCGTCGCGGGCGAGTCGGCGATCCGGCAGGTGCTGGACAACCTGAACAAGCTGGCGCCCGGGTCCGCGCGCGAGGTGATCAGTGACGCGGTGGAGCAGCTCCGGGGCAACGGCGGCGTCGGCTCGACCCTGGCGATCGTCGGTCTTCTGCTCGCCGTCTGGGCCGCCTCCGGATACGTCGCCGCGTTCATCCGCGTCTCGAACGTCGTCTACGACGTCCCCGAGGGCCGCCCCGCGTGGAAGATCCTGCCGCTGCGCCTCGTCCTGACGGTGTCGCTCATGGTGCTGGCCAGTGCCAGCGCGCTGATCGTGGTCTTCACGGGCGGTCTGGCCCGGCACGCGGGCGCGGCGCTCGGCATCGGCGACACCGCGCTGACGGCGTGGTCGATCGCGAAGTGGCCGGTCCTGCTCCTGCTCGTCACGATCATGATCGCGCTGCTGTACTGGGCCGCCCCGAACGCCAAGGGGGGCGGCTTCGCATGGGTCAGCCTCGGCAGCTTCCTGGCGCTCGTGCTGTGGATGCTCGCCTCGGCGGGCTTCGCTTTCTACGTCGCGAACTTCGGCTCGTACAACCAGACCTACGGCGCCCTGGCGGGCGTGATCATCTTCCTGATGTGGCTGTGGATCTCGAACGTGGCGATCCTCCTCGGTCTGGAGGTCGACGCCGAAGTGGTGCGCCGGCGCGCCGTCGTGGGCGGCCACCCGGAGGACGAGGAGCTCTACGTCGAGCCTCGCGACACGAGCGCGTGGACCGATGAGGAGCGGGCCCGGCTGGAGTGAGCGTCCGTCGTCACGACTCGTCCGACAGCGCGCCGAGCCCCGGTCCGGTGAGGTCTCCGAGCGCCACCCGGCGCCCGGAGACCGCCAGCAGGAGGGAGAGCACGGGACCGCTCACGCCCGGGCCCGAACCGATCGCCACGTCGGCGTCCGTCGCGGTCAGCCGCACGCGGGCGAGGAGTTCCCTGGCGCCGCCGAACGAGGCGGGGGTACGCGCCTGCAGGCGGAGCGCCCGGACGACCGCCTCCTCCGGGTAGGCGCGGGTCAGCCCCAGCGGCCTGCGGATGTCCTCGCCGTGGACGACCTCCTCGACGAGCCTGCTGTCCAGCGGGGCCGGCGGGGTCGAGGTGCGGTGCACCACGCTCCGCAGACGCTCCAGGGTCTCCTCCGGCGAGGCCCCGCGCTCGCGTCGCACACCGGCGGTGTTCTGCCGGTCGAAGTCGAACCCCGCCCGTGCCAGGCCGAACACGAACCCCAGGCGCGTCGTCTTCGCCGTGTCCACGAGGTGGGCGACCACCTCGTGCACGGTCCACCCGTCGCAGAGCGACGGCGTCCGCCATCCCGCCTCGTCGAGCGGCGCCAGGTCGTCGACGAGCGCCGCGCGTTCGGCGTGCACCAGGGCCCAGACGTCGTCACTCACGGCTTCTCCTCCATCGGTCGATGACGTGTGAAAGGCAGACTCCCCGGAAGACGCGAACTCACCCGGAATCCCCGTTATCCGAGGGCCGGGGATTTCTCGGGCACGGGTGGCGCCGAACAACACCGCCTTGATTGCGGGCCCGTTCTTTCCCTCTCTTCGTACGTTCCCCCGAAAGGGCGAGGCGGCAACGGCGGGCGCAGACGTGGGCGTCGCCCTTGGTAGCCCTTCCGACACTTCTCGTTAGCACGAGGGGCGTCACGCGGCGAAAAATCCCCCTCTGTTAACGGAGGCTTTATCAATGTTTCGACAGGCCAGGAGGACAAAACCAGCGTAAATCGGATGACCCGAAGATGGGGGCTCCCCAACCAGCACATCGTGGGCTTAACTTATGGCCATGACCTCCCCCCGCTCCACCTACGGAGGCGGTTACTACACCGCGCCGTCGTTCCCCGACACCCCCATCTACGACTCCCTGGTCGCGGAGCGGGGCACGCCTCAGATCGCCCCGATCCGAGTGCCTTCCGCGTACGACACCGGCAACAGCTACCTGCCGGCGCTGCCCTCGGCGCTGCCCGCCCTCCCGGCGGCACCCAGCCCCACCCCCTCCTACGGCGGCTCGTACGGCTACCCCCAGCCCGCGCAGCAGATGGCCCCCGTCCCGCTGCAGCACGCTCCGGCGCCGTACATCCCGCAGCAGCCCGCCGGACCGCGCGGCTACCCGGGCGTCCAGCAGCCCCAGCCGCAGCGTCCCGCCGCGACCGGCTACGAGGCGATGCGCCCCGCCGCCGCCCGGCCCGCCCCGGCCCCCGCGCAGTACCAGGATCCGTACAACCGCCCGTACCAGGGCCAGGGGTACTGACCGACACCTGCACGGAGCGACTGGCAGGATGACGGCATGCCGATTCCTCGTCTGCGCTCCGTCCATGTCCATCCGGTCAAGGCGCTGCGCGGACACGCTCTCGCCGAGGCGGAGGTCCAGCCATGGGGACTGGCCGGTGACCGCCGCTGGGCCGTCGTGGACGCGTCGGGCAAGGTCGTGACCCAACGCCGCCATCCACGGATGGCGTTGGCCTCGGCCGAGGCCCTGCCGAGCGGCGGGATCACCCTGTCCGCCGCCGGCCACCCCACGCTGCCGGTGGCGGAACCGGAGCCGTCGTCCACGATCCGGGTGGAGGTCTTCGACACCCCCGTGGAGGCCGTCCCGGCCGGTCCGGCGGCCGACGCCTGGCTGAGCGCCTTTCTGGAGACCAAGTCCCGGCTCGTCCACATGGACGATCCGGCGCGTCGGCGACCCCTCGACCCGGAGTACGCGCTGCCGGGCGAGACGGTGAGCTTCGCCGACGGCTACCCCCTCCTGGTCACCTCCACCGCCTCCCTCGACGCCCTCAACGCGCTGATCTCCCAGGGGGACCACGCCGGGGAGGGCCCGCTGCCGATGGACCGGTTCCGGCCGAACGTGGTCGTCGAAGGGGCCGCGCCCTGGGCGGAGGACGGCTGGCGCCGGCTCGCCATCGGCGAGGTGACGTTCCGCGTGGCCAAGCCCTGCGGCCGCTGCGTCGTCACCACGACCGACCAGTTCACGGCCGCGCGCGGCAAGGAACCGCTGCGCACCCTCGCCCGGCACCGCAAGCAGGGCAGCCGGCTGATCTTCGGCCAGAACCTGGTCCCCGAGCACCCCGGCATCATCCGGGTGGGCGACGAGGTCAAGATCCTCGACTGAGGGCGGACGACACGCGATCACGTCACACCGCCCGTCCCGACAGGCGGGGAACCCGCCCCCGGGTCAGACTCGTTGGAGGAGCCACGGACGACGAGGGGGTGTGGGCGCGTGCGCGCAGCCATCGGAGTCTGGCGCTGGCGGCACAACCCCCTGCGCCGGACCACGGACCTGATCGAGGCGTGGGTCGCCGTCACGGCCGTCCTGCTGCTGGTGCTCGCCGCCCCCGCGGCCGGCTGGATCGCGGGCACCGGCACCGATGCCTCGCTCCAGCGCGCGGTACGCGCCCAGAACCTCCAGCGGCTGCCCACGACGGCCCAGGTGGTGCGGCTCTCCGACGTGCCCGCCCCCGGCCTGCGGAGCCCCGAGTCCACGGCCGAGCAGCCGGCCCGCCGCTCCGTCGTCGCACGCTGGACGGCGCCGGACGGCGCGAGCCGTACGGGCACGGTGGCCACCCGGCGGGACCTCGCCGATCCGGGCGACACCTTCCGGCTGTGGACGGACCGCGACGGGCGCCCGGTGCCCGCGCCGATGCGACCGGAGACCGCGCACGCGCACGCCATCGTCGTCGGGCTGCTCGCGACGGCCCTGGCGGCGGTCTTCGTGGAGGCCGTCAGAAGGCTGGTCGTACGCCGGCTCGTACACCGGCGGTACCGGCGTCTCGACCGTGCGTGGGCCAAGGCCGGTCCCGACTGGGGCCGTACGGGCGCGGGCAGCTGACCCGTCAACCCGGCGGCGTCGCGCGCGCTACGGTGGGGCATCGGATCAGCAGCGACGCACGAGGCGGGGGCAGAGCACACCCATGGCACAGGGCACGGTCCAGGTGACGCACACCGGCACTTCGCGGTGGCGGCGCCGCACGGGTGAGTACGCCTCCCTCGCCGCGGCTCTCGAGGCCGCCGGGGACGGCGACGTGCTCACCGTCGCCCCCGGTACCTACCGGGAGAACCTCGTCATCCAACGCGCCGTCACCCTGCGCGGCCCCGAGGGCGGGATCGGCTCGGTCCGGATCGCCCCCGTGGACGGCGTACCCCTGACCGTACGGGCCTCCGCGACCGTGCAGGACCTGCACGTGGAGGGGCAGGACTCCGCCGCGCCCGCCCTGCTGGTCGAGGACGGCACCCCGGACCTGCTCGACCTGCGGATCGTGACCCGCTCGGCGGCGGGCCTGGAGGTGCGCGGCGCGGCCCGTCCCACGGTCCGGCGCTGCACCGTCGACAATCCGGCGGGCGTCGGCATCGCCGTGCTCGACGGCGCGGGCGGGGTGTTCGAGGAGTGCGAGATCGTCGCGGCGGGCCAGTCCGGTGTCTCGGTGCGCGGCGGCGCGCATCCACGCCTGGAGCGCTGCCGGGTCCACCACGCGTCCGGTGCCGGGATCAGC
The DNA here is from genome assembly GCF_044746945.1 of Streptomyces sp. NPDC090127. Lineage (NCBI taxonomy): Bacteria > Bacillati > Actinomycetota > Actinomycetes > Kitasatosporales > Streptomycetaceae > Streptomyces > Streptomyces sp. NPDC090127. The sequence goes on from NZ_JBIVDE010000003.1 coordinate 744,282, forward strand.
GTCACCGGCGAGGGCAGCGCCCTGGAGGGCATCGGCTGCGAGGTGTACGAGATCAAGGGCACCGGTCTGCAGATCGCGTCCCGCGCCACCGCGCACCTGACGGATTCCTCCGTGCACCGCACGTCGGCCGACGGCATCACGCTCGACACGGACGCCGTTCTCACCCTCTCCGACTGCGACATCCACGACATCCCCGAGAACGCGGTGGACCTGCGCTCCCGTTCGGTGCTGACGCTGACCCGCTCGACCGTGCGCCGCTTCGGCCGCAACGGGCTCTCGGTGTGGGACCCGGGCACGCGGGTGGACGCCAACCAGTGCGAGATCCACGACAGTACGGGCGACTACCCGGCGGTCTGGATCAGCGACGGGGCGACCGCCGTCCTCGACGCCTGCCGGGTGCACGACGTGCCGGACGCGCTCTTCGTGCTCGACCGGGGCTCGCGCGTGGACGTCGTCGACAGCGATCTGTCACAGGTGCGGAACACGGCGGTGTCGGTGAGCGACGGGGCGACCGCGCAGCTCGACGACTGCCGGATCCGGGAGGCCTCCACCGGCGCCTGGTTCCGCGACCACGGCAGCGGGGGCACGCTCGCGGGGTGCACGATCGACGCCGTGCAGACCGGGGTGATCGTCACCAAGGGCGCCGACCCGACGATCGAGCGGTGCACGGTCACCTCCCCCGCCGAGGCCGGGTTCTACGTCTCGGCGGAGGGCCGGGGCTCCTTCCACGGCTGCCGGGTGACCGGGAGCGGCGGCTACGGCTTCCACGTGATGGACGGCTGCCGGACCACGCTGCGCAAGTGCCGTACGGAGCGGTGTGCGCGCGGCGGGTACGAGTTCCCCGAGGACGGACCGGTCGCGGAGGACTGCACGAGCGACGAGAGCGGGGTGCGGCACGCGCCGGGCGCCGATCCGGGGACGGTGCTGACGGTGACCGCGACGACGACGGCGGGCCTGCTCGGTACGGTGCCCACACCGCGCTCCTCCGTCGCTCCCGCGCCCGTACCGGAGCCCGTACCCGACCCCGTGGTGAGCGAGCGCTCCTCGCAGGACGTCCTCGGCGAACTGGACGCGCTGGTGGGCCTGGAGAGCGTGAAGCACGAGGTGCGGACGCTCACCAACATGATCGAGGTCGGCCGCAGACGGCAGGAGGCCGGCTTCAAGGCGGCCTCGGTCCGCCGCCATCTGGTCTTCACCGGAAACCCGGGCACGGGCAAGACGACGGTGGCCCGGCTGTACGGCGAGATCCTCGCGTCGCTCGGGGTCCTGGAGCGCGGTCATCTGGTCGAGGTCTCCCGGGTCGACCTGGTCGGCGAACACATCGGCTCGACGGCGATCCGTACGCAGGAGGCGTTCGACCGGGCGCGCGGCGGGGTGCTGTTCGTCGACGAGGCGTACGCGCTGTCGCCGGAGGACTCGGGGCGCGACTTCGGGCGTGAGGCGATCGACACGCTGGTGAAGCTGATGGAGGACCACCGGGACGCGGTGGTGGTGATCGTCGCCGGGTACACGCACGAGATGGAACGGTTCCTGACGGTCAATCCCGGTGTGGCGTCCCGTTTCTCACGGACCATCAGTTTCAGTGACTACGTGCCGGACGAACTGTTGCGGATCGTGCAGCAGCAGGCGGAGGAACACGAGTACCGGCTGGCCGACGGCACGGACGAGGCGCTGCGGAAGTACTTCACGGAGCTGCCGAAGGGCCCCGCCTTCGGCAACGGCCGTACGGCCCGGCAGACGTTCGAGTCGATGGTGGAGCGGCACGCGGGCCGGGTCGCCGTGCTCGCCGACGCGAGCACGGACGACCTGACGCTGCTCTATCCGGAGGACCTGCCCGAACTCCCCTGATCCGTGGGCCGGTCGGCGCCGGCGTCGCGGGGGCGGGGCAGGGTGGGCGGCAACCGGTCCAGGAGGACCGAGCGTTCGGCGGCGAACGCCGGATCGGCCTGGTAGTCGGAGTGCCCCAGGATCGGTTCGGGCAACGGGTGTTGGGGCGTACGGCCGTAGACGAGCGGGTCGAGCAGGGCGTCGCGGTCCACGGCGGGCCTGTCGCCGTCGGCGGGCACCCGGACGGGGCCGCCTATGGGATCGGTGAGCCGGTAGAGGTTGCTCCAGCAGTGCACGGTGCGGTGCAGGGCGCGCAGCGGTCCGGGGCCGAAGTAGGCCGGGAACCAGCGTCCGTAGAGCCGCTCCAGCGGGGATCCGTAGGTCATCAGCGCGACCCGGCCGCGGGTGGCGGGCGGCAGTTGCCAGACGGCGGCCGCGGCGAGCACGCTGCCCTGGGAGTGGCCGGAGATGACGAGCCGGCCGCCGGTGTGCCGGGTCCAGGAGCTCATGCGCCAGGTGAGGTCGGGCACGGCCCGTTCGGCGTAGCAGGGCGGGGCGAAGGGGTGCGCGGCGCGTGGCCAGAAGGTGCCGACGTCCCAGAGGATGCCGATCGTACGGCGGGCGGAGGCGTCCTTGTAGGCGCGGCGGCCCCAGGTGACGAAGAGCAGGAAGCCGAAGCCGATCATCCAGGAGCCGAGCGCCTGGGCGGTCTCGGCGGCGGAGGCGATCGCCGGGTGGGCGCCGTCGAAGGCCCGGCCGGGGACGTTGCCGCTGGCCCAGGCGCCGGCCACGGACCCTGCGCCGAGCAGGAGGGTGGCGCCGGAGACGGCCCCGACGAGCGCGGGGGCGGCGTCGGTGAGGGAGGCGGTCGCGCGGGCGGCGGCGATCCGTCCGGTACGGACCGGGTCCGGGTCCCCCGTGCCGTAGTCGCTCTCCACGGCGGGTCCGAGGCGCCGGGCGGCGCGGGCGGTCCGTGCGGCGAGGAGCACGGCGGGGCCGAGCAGCAGGACGAGAAGGACCGGGATGACGGACGCCTGCCAGCTGAGGAGCACCGGCGGGGCGATGGTCGAGCCGGCGCCCATGCCGGGGGTCGCGGGGCCGTCGAGCCAGTCGGCCATGCGCTGGGCGACGCCGCCGGACATCACGCCGCCGAGCGCGCAGGCGAGCATCGCGACCGCGGGCCCGCCGAGCCCGTGGAGCGCGGTGCGCGTGTCGTGGCCGGGGCGGTGGAGGAGGAGGGCGACCACGCCGAGGGCGACGACGAGCACGCCCTGGGTGACGGTCAGGACGCCGAAGGTCGCGTTGCCGGGGAGCGTGCCGGTCGAGCGCCAGCCGGGGCGGGACCAGCCGGTGTGCAGGACGGCGAGAGCGAGGACGACCAGTGAGGTGGCGGGCAGCCAGGAGACGAAGGCCCGTTCGAGCTGGAGGTCGAGGCGCTTCTCGCTGCGGCCCCGGCGGCAGACGACCCAGACGACGACGGCGCCGAGGACGAGACAGGCCGTCTGGAGCGACCGGGCGAGGGCGTCGAGCAGGACGCTGGACGCCTCCCGGTCGTGGCGGACGGCGGCTCCGGTGAGGGCGGCGGCGACGGTCAGGAACCCGGCGGCGGTGTGGGCGGCACGCAGCCGGGCGACCAGCCGCCGGCCGTACCAGAAGCCGGGACGGCCGAGCGCGGGACGGGCCTCGGTGCGGTCGCGGCCGGGGCCGTCGTGGTCGGCGGGTGCGTGGGGGGCGGCGTGGTCGGCGCGGGCGGCTGAGGCGTCGCGCGTGGGCGCGGTCGCGTCGGGGCGCGTGGTCGGGGCCGGGTCGTCGGGGGCGTTCTCGTCGTAGCCGGTGGGCGGGCGCTGGGCCTCGTACGCGCTCCACGTGCGGTTGGAGAGGTACCAGAGCAGGCCGACCAGCGCCGCCGGGACCACGGCGGCGAGCGCGAGCCGGCGGCCCGGCTGGGACCACCAGCCGCCTCGCTCGGCCGAGAGGAAGCCGAGCCACGCGCGGTCGTCCGCGCAGGCCGCCGAGCCGGCGCACTGCCAGGCGGTCAGGTCGAGCGCGACCTCGCAGGCGGCGGCGGTGAGCAGCACGGTCAGGGTGAGGGCGACGAGCCGCACCAGCGTCCCGTACAGCCTCAGGAGTCGCGGGTGGCCCTTGGCGGGCGGGCGCATCCAGTGGGCGAGGTTGACGACCATGAACGGCAGGAGCAGCAGCCACAGGGCGCGGGCCCCGTTGCCGGAGGTGAGGTTGGACCAGACGTACGCCTCCGGGACCGGCCGTTCGGCGTAGCGCTCGGGGTGGTCCTCCGCGCCGGCGTCCGCGACGCGCCGGTGCATGGCGGCGGTGGTGTCGCCGGTGATCCGTACGGTGCGGGGGTCGTCCAGCATGTCCTGCGGGGTGGCACCGCCGACGCCGTGGACGAGGAGTTCGAGCGCCGCGCCACCGCTCTGGGGGGCGCGAGAGGCAGGGGGCACTTCGGTGCCTCACTCTCTGGGTGGGAGGATTCGACGTCAGGCAATCAGGATCGCGGAATCTCGTGCGGCGGTGCAGGGGCTCTCACGGAATCCGCCCTCCATCCCCCAGTTCCCTTCGGAAGGACCTGCCTCGGTGGTGAGCGACCATCAGAATCTCCTCGCGGAGCAGCGGCGCGCCCTCATTCTGGACGAGGTGCGACGGCGCGGCGGTGTACGGGTCAATGAGCTGACGCGGCGGCTCAATGTCTCCGACATGACGATCCGCAGGGATCTGGACGTGCTGGCGCGCCAGGGTGTCGTCGCGAAGGTGCACGGCGGTGCGGTGCCGGTGGCCGAGACCAGTTCGCACGAGCCCGGCTTCGAGGCCAAGTCCGCTCTCGAACTGGGTGCGAAGGAGGAGATCGCCCGGGCGGCGGCGCGGATGGTGGCGCCGGGTGCGGCGATCGCGCTCTCGGGCGGTACGACGACGTTCGCCCTGGCCGGGCATCTGCTGGACGTGCCGGATCTGACGGTGGTGACCAATTCGGTGCGGGTCGCCGACGTCTTCCACACGGCCCAGCACGGCGCGGCGCGCGAGGGGCGGTCGGGGGCGGCCACGGTGGTGCTGACGGGCGGGGTGCGCACTCCGTCGGACGCGCTGGTGGGGCCGGTGGCGGATCAGGCGATCCGCTCGCTCCACTTCGACGTGCTGTTCCTCGGGGTGCACGGGATCTCGGTGGAGGCGGGGCTTTCGACGCCGAATCTGGCGGAGGCGGAGACGAACCGGCGGCTGATGCGCTCGGCCCGGCGCGTGGTGGTGGTCGCGGACCACACCAAGTGGGGGACGGTGGGGCTCAGTTCCTTCGGTCGGCTCGACGAGGTGGACACCGTGGTGACGGACGCGGGCCTCTCGGCGGAGACCCGGGAGGAGATGGCGGAGCACCTGCCGGGCCTCGCCGTGGCGGGTGAGGAGGAGTGAGCCTCATCCGCGTGGAGCGTCTGTCGGGACTGCCGGTGGAGGAGGCGTGGCGGCGGCTCACCGACTTCACGGCGCACGGCCGCATGGTTCCGCTCACCCGGTCCCGGATGCTCACCCCCGGGCCGACGGGGGTGGGGAGCAGGTTCGTGGCCCGTACCGGTATCGGGCGGCTGGCCTTCGACGACCCCATGGAGGTGGTGGTCTGGGAGCCGCCCGCGCCGGGGCGGCCGGGGCGGTGCCGGCTGGAGAAGCGGGGGCGCGTGGTGCTGGGTCACGCGTCGATCGAGGTGTCCGCGGTGCGGGGCGGTGGCGCCCGTGCGGTGTGGGTGGAGGAGTTGCGGCTGCGCGGGGTTCCGGGCGCCTTCGATCCCGTACTGGCCCTGGCCGGCCGGCGGTTGTTCGGCCGGGCGATGGACGGGCTGCTGCTGGGCCGCTGACCTCCGCTCGATCCGGCGCTGGGCAACTGACCGCCGCTCGATCCGGCGCTGGGCAACTGACCGCCGCTCGATCCGGCGCTGGGCACCTGACCCCCTGTTCGATCCGGCGCTGGGCAACTGACGTTACGTCAGCTAGGGTGGCCGTTCCTCGATCCACGCTTCGGGAGGGACGGCCATGGTTCGCCGACTCAGGCTCGTGGAGCTCGACTTCGTCGCGACCGCACCCGTACGGCTCGCCTACACGGCCGAGTTGGCGGCGCCACCGGCGGCGGTCTTCCGCTCCCTCGCGGTGGAACTGGGCTCCATGCCCTCCTGGTTCACGGCGGTCACCTCGGCGGCCCCGACCGGTGACGGCGCGGGCCGCACGGTCCGGCTGCGCGGCGGGATCGTGTTCCAGGAGACGATCCTCGCCCGCGACCCCGACGTCCGCTACGCCTACCGCATCGACGAGACCAACGCGCCGGGCGTCAGCGCCCTCGCCGAGGACTGGGCCCTCTCCCCCGCCGGTCCGGGCACCCGGGTCCGCTGGACGATGGCGGTCGACGGCGGCGCGCCGTGCCTGCTCGCGATGCGGCTGGCCCGGCCGGGCGTGGGCAGGTCCTTCCGCGACGCGATGCGCCGGCTGGACCGGCGGCTCACTCCGGCCAGACTCCCGTCGCCAGGAGCCGGTCGATAGCGGCGGCGTAGGGCGCGACGTCGAGGCCCTGCTCGGCGAGCCAGGTGTCGGAGTAGTACTTGTCCAGGTAGCGGTCGCCCGGGTCGCAGATCAGGGTCACGACGCTGCCGGTCCGGCCCTGCTCGACCATCTCGGCGACGATCTTCAGCGCGCTCCACAGCCCCGTACCGGTGGAACCGCCCGCCTTGCGGCCGATCGCGCCTTCCAGGGCACGGACGGCCGCCACGCTCGCGGCGTCCGGGACCTTCATCATCCGGTCGATGGCGCCGGGCACGAAGCTGGGCTCCATCCGGGGCCGGCCGATGCCCTCGATGCGCGAGCCGCAGTCGGAGGTCGCGTCCGGGTCGTGGCGGGTCCAGCCGTCGAAGAAGCAGGAGTTCTCGGGGTCGGCGACGCAGATACGGGTGTCGTGCTGCATGTAGTGGACGTAGCGGGCGATCGTCGCGGACGTGCCGCCGGTACCGGCGGTGGCGACGATCCACGCCGGCTCGGGGTATCGCTCCAACCTCAGCTGCTGGTACATCGATTCGGCGATGTTGTTGTTGCCGCGCCAGTCCGTGGCCCGCTCGGCGTAGGTGAACTGGTCCATGTAGTGGCCGCCGGTCCGCTCGGCGAGGGCCGCCGACTCCTCGTACATCGTCCGGGAGTCGTCGACGAAGTGACACTGTCCGCCGTGGAACTCGATCAGCCGGCACTTCTCGGCGCTCGTGGTGCGGGGCATCACGGCGATGAACGGCACGCCGATCAGCTTGGCGAAGTACGCCTCGGACACGGCCGTCGAGCCGCTGGAGGCCTCGATGACGGGCTTGCCGGGCCGGATCCAGCCGTTGCACAGGCCGTAGAGGAAGAGGGAGCGGGCGAGGCGGTGCTTGAGGCTGCCGGTGGGATGGGTCGACTCGTCCTTGAGATAGAGGTCGATCCCCCAGGACTCGGGGAGCGGGAAGCGCAGCAGGTGGGTGTCGGCCGAGCGGTTGGCGTCGGCCTGCACCTTGCGCACCGCCTCCTTCAGCCAGGCGCGGTACGCCGGGTCGGTCCGGTCGACGTCGACGGTCGCGACCGCGGCTCGTGCCGTGTTCTCCGTGGTGCCCATACGTCCTTCTCCTCGTCCGGACCAGCGGTTCCCCCACTCCCGACGATAACTCGCTCACCTGCACAAACGTTCGCTTTGGGGCTCCATAGGAGTCCCTTGGGCATGGCCGCTCCGTCCGTCGGGGCAAGGACTACTGGTGCGGGCGCGGGCCGCCCGGCACACTGGACGGAACAACCGGTGCGAAGGGGGCGGAGCGAGATGTCCGAGCCGCAGTTCACGGCCAGGGGCGTACGGATCGAGCGCTGGCCGCGCTCGTTGACGCGCGCGGGGGAGGTCCGGATCGAGGACGGCCGGCTGTCCCTGCTGACGAGTTACGGCCGCGAGATCGACAGCGCCCCCGTCTCCTCGGTCCGCGCCGGGCGGCCCTGGTTCGCCAAGCCGGACGAGACGGTCGCGACGGTGAACGGGACGCGCTACCGCCTGACCATGGACGGACCCGCGCGCGGCCCGAAGGACCGGGACGCGGGGCCGGGCGGATTCCTCGAAGCCCTGAAGCGGGCCGTCAAGGGTCGCGGTGGGGAGAGCCCGCAGCCCTGAGAGAGCCTCTGCGGCGCCGGTGAGCTGCGACGGGTCGCCGCGAGTTGCGGGCCGGTCACCACTGGCTCACGCTGGAACCACCTCACCGAGGGTTTACCGGCGGTGACGCTGTGATCCAGCCCATCGCCCTGCTGTACGCAAGACAGATCCGAATCTCCGTCTTCTTCCGGACCTCAACTTCGGGGAGTCGCAGCCGTGATCAGCGAGCCAAGCAGGCACTGCACGGTGGAGCTCCAGGCCCTGCCGTCGCGGATCGGTCAGGTCCGCAGAATCGTTTCGGCGCACCTGCGCTACTGGCATCTCGATGCCTTGATCGACCATGCGGCGCTCGGCGTCACCGAGCTACTGACCAATGTTCACCGGCACGCACAGCCGGACAAGATGTGCACCGTCGAGCTCGAACTGCTGCTCGACCGCCTCACCGTGTCGGTCCACGACCACGACCCGCGGATACCCGGCGTCGACAGCGGTGCGGGGTGCAGGCGCCCCGACGACATCGAGGCGTACGCCACCTCGGGCCGCGGTCTGGCCATCATCGAGGCCGTCAGCGAGAGCTGGGGCATCCGCCCGCACGACGCGGGGAAGGTCATCTGGTTCACCCTCTCCGCACCCATGCCCGCGGTCACCGTCCCTGCGCGGTCGCATGCCGTGTACGGCGCGACCACCGATGGCCCCTTCGTCGGCCATACCCGCTTCCACGGCGCGCACGGCACCAGCCTGGAGGGCGTCCCCTTCGGCACGCCGAAGGAACCGTCCCGGGCCCCGGAGGCGGCACCCTCGGCCCTGGCGGGCTGAGCGGGCGGCCCTCGGGGCCGAGCGCCGGGCCGCCACCGCCGCGCCTACCTCCACCGAGCCCGCCGCCACGCCGGCCAGGGCGACCAGGGCGACGATCGCGACGTGCGCGGGGCGGTCCGGGGGGCGGCGCTCGTCATGCCGCACGCCCCTTGGGCCCGTCGGCACGGCCGAACTGTTCCTCCAGGACCGTCAGCCGACGCCAGTACTCGTCCTCGTCGATCTCGCCGGCCGCGAACCGGTGACCGAGGAGCGCGATCGGGGACCGCTCGTCGTACGCGGGACGGGGGCCGGGGCCGCGCCTGCCGCGCCATCCGGTGCGGCGCAGCACGGTGATCACGGTGACGATCACGGCCGCCCAGACGAGGGGGAAGAACAGGACCCAGGGTCCGGGGCCTTCGTGGGCGAGGGTGTTCATGTCGCTCAGCTCCTCGTGTGCGTGGCGCGTCGATCGCGGCCGGGGCGTGGTGCGGATGGTTCGAGAGTCGCTCGCCGAGGGGGTCCGGGTCGTCGTACGGCCGGCGGCTTCCGCCGTACGACGTGGGGAGTACGGAAGGCGCGGCGGGGTGCGCGGGGCGGCGCACCGGCAGTCTGTACCTACTGGTATGTACACTCGCGTCATGACGACGTCCGAGCGACTGATCGAGGCCACCCGGGAGCTGCTCTGGGAGCGGGGCTATGTGGGAACGAGCCCCAAGGCGATCCAGCAGGCCGCCGGGGCGGGCCAGGGCAGCATGTACCACCACTTCGCGGGCAAGCCCGATCTGGCGCTGGCCGCGATCCGGCGGACGGCCGAGGAGATGCGGGCGACGGCCGAAGCCGCCCTGAGCGGTGCGGGTTCGGCGCACGCGCGCGTGGAGGCATACCTGCTGCGTGAGCGCGACGTGTTGCGCGGCTGCCCGGTCGGGCGGCTGACGATGGACCCGGACGTCATCGCGAGCGAGGAGTTGCGCGCGCCGGTCGACGAGACCCTCGACTGGCTGCGCGGACGGCTCGCCGGGGTCCTCCAGGAAGGCCTGGACAGCGGCGAGTTGGCCGGTTGCCCGGACCCGGAGGAGCTGGCGGCGACGATCGTGGCGACGGTGCAGGGCGGCTACGTCCTGGCCCGCGCGTCCGGCTCACCCGCCGCGTTCGACACGGCCGTTCGCGGCCTGCTCGGTCTGCTGGCCCCGCTGTCGTCCCGTACGGCCTGAGCGCCCCACGAGAAACGGAGACCGCCCGATGTACGCCATGCAGTACGAGATCACCCTCCCCGCCGACTACGACATGGGCATCATCCGCGGGCGGGTCGCGACCAGGGGGCACCTCCTCGACGACTTCCCCGGGCTCGGCCTCAAGGCGTACCTGATGCGGGAACGCGAGGACGGGTCGCCGGTCGGCCAGTACGCGCCCTTCTACCTCTGGAACACCCTCGAAGGCATGAACTCCTTCCTCTGGGGCCCGGGTTTCCAGGGGATCGTGAACGACTTCGGCCGGCCGGTGGTGCGGCACTGGACGGGTCTCGCGTACGAGGAGGGCCCGGCGGCCGCCGCCCCGCCCGGCACCGCGACCCGGCGGACGTCCGCGGTGCCGGGGGACATCGCGCCGGGCCACGTGGTGGCGGAGGCGGTCCGGGCGCACGGGCACGACTCCCGGCGCGACGGCGTGGTCGCGAGCGCGCTCGCGATCGACCCCCGGCACTGGGAGCTGCTGTCCTTCACTCTCTGGGCGGAGGGCGCCGTGATCCCCGAGGGCGCGGGCGAACGCTTCCAGGTGCTGCACCTCTCCGCGCCGGAGCGGGACGTGCTGTCCGGTCAGCCGACCGGGACGAGGGTCAGATAGGCCATGCCGAGGACGTCGCGATAGCCGTTCAGCCAGGTCGCACGCTGGCGGTCGACGCGCCGGCGGGTCTCGGCGGCGAGCGGATGGTCGGGGTGGGCGGCGAGCCAGAGTTCGGTGTCGTGGCGGTAGCCGGACTCGAACTCCTCCCACTCCTCGCGGCTTCCCGTCTCGATCCACGCGGGCCGGAAGCCCGCCTCGATCGCGAGGTCCACCAGCGCGCCGAGTCCGAGATGGTCGCCGACCTGCGCGCCGGGCCACATCCCGGCCAGTTCCTCGTCGGTCGGGGTGCGCTGCCAGAAGCCCTCGCCGAGGACGACCCGGCCCCCGGGCCGGACCAGGCGGCGCAGCTCGCGCAGGGCGACAGCCGGGTCGTGGGGCTGCTCGGGGTCGCAGAGGGCCTGGCTGGAGCCGAGGCAGAGGATGGCGTCGACGGGCCCGCGCGTGGTGCCGAGCGCCGACTCCTCGACGAACGCGACCCGCGCGTCGAGCCCGCGCTCCTTGGCCAGCTCCCGGCCCCTGGCCAGGTCCTCGGCGTTGATGTCGAGACCGACACCGGTGGCAGCGGGGGCGGCCTCCAGCACGCGCAGCAGCAACTCGCCCCAGCCGCAGCCGATGTCGAGCACCGTGGCGGGCTCGGTCGCGGCGAGCCGCTGGATCATTCGGACGGCACGGGCCTCGGAGAGCGGCCCGTGGAAGGTCAGGTTGCCGAGGCGCGGAGGAAGATCAAGATCGGTCATGAGGGGGAACGTTAGTTCCCTCTCGGGCGGCTTGCCCGGTCTTTTCGAGATCCGTGCAGCTCAGCCCGTACCCGTACCCGTACCCACTCCCGCGCAGGCCTCGACCGCCACCTGTGCGAGCCGAGGCCCGGCGCCCCGCGGGCTCCCCGGCCCGCGGGCCCCCGGCCCCGCCCGACACTCATACCGTCGAGCGGCCCAAGGCGGCCAGCGGGTCGTCGAGGACCGGCTGCCAGGCCAACTCCGCCGCACCCACGAGGCTGTTGTGGTCGAGGGAGCACGCGAGGATCGGGACTCCGCCGCTGCGCCCCCACAGGCTGCGGTCCGCGACGACCGCGCGGAGGCGGTCGGGGTCGGCGTCGAGGAGTTCGCGGTGGAGGCCGCCGAGGATGATCCGGTCCGGGTTGAGGATGTTGACCAGGCCCGCCAGGCCGAGGCCCAGTCGGTCGATCAGCTCCTCGGTGGCGACCCGTACCCCCGGGTCGCCGGGGCTGTTGCGGAGCAGGTCGCGGGACTGCTGGAGCAGCGACACCTCCGGGCCCGGGTCCCGGCCCGCCACGGTGAGGAAGGCGAGCGGGTCGGTCTCGACGTCGAGGCAGCCGCGGCTGCCGCAATGGCACGGGCGCCCCTCGGGGTTGACCGTGAGGTGCCCGACCTCCAGCGCGAGGCCCGAACTGCCCGTGTGCAGGCGCCCGTCGAGGACGAGCGCACCGCCGACACCCCGGTGGCCGGTGGCCACGCACAGCAGGTCCTTGGCGCCTCGGCCCGCGCCGTGACGGTGTTCGGCGAGCGCGGCGAGGTTGACGTCGTTGCCGGTGAAGGCCGGGCCCTCGATGCCCGCGGCACGGACGCGCTCGGCGAAGATCTCCCGTACCGGAGCACCGGCCGGCCAGGCGAGGTGGAGCGGGTTGAGCGCGGTGCCCTCGGGTTCGGCGACGGCCGACGGGGCGGCGAGACCGGCCCCCACGCAGCGGCGCCCGCTCTCGTGGAGCAGGGCGGCGCCGGCGTCGACGACCGCGCCCAGGACCTGGGCGGGGTCGGCGGAGACGGTGACGCAGCCGGGCGCGGTGGCGACGATGGTGCCACCGAGGCCGACGAGCGCGGCACGGAAGCCGTCGGCGTGGACCTGGGCGGCGAGGGCGACGGGGCCCTTCTCGTCGACGGCGAGGCGGTGCGAGGGGCGCCCCTGGGAGCCGGCGGCGGCGCCGGGGTTGGAGTCGACGCGGATCAGGCCGAGCGCTTCGAGTTCGGCGGCGACGGCGCCGGCGGTGGCGCGGGTGACGCCCAGTTCGGCCGTGAGGACGGCACGGGTCGGCGCTCGGCCGGTGTGCACCAGTTCCAGCGCGGGCCCGAGCGCTCCGCGCCCTCTGTCCAGCCGTGTCTTGGTCGTGGTCGCCTTGCCGTTCATGGAGGCGAGTCTCCCATGATCGGGCGGTGGCCCGATGTGCGCGGGCGGGGGGCCCGCGCCGTGCGCGTGAGGCGGAGCTCCTGCCGAACCGCGGGGACCGCCGGTTGAAATCGGTACCGCATCACCCCTATCCTGAGTTTGTGCCGCTACTAAACAAAGTACGGACGGCCGTACCGGGGGGACCTGGCGGAGACACCGCTCCCTCCCTGTCCCGCCTCCGCTCCGCCCTGACCCTCTTCTTCGCCCTCGACGGCTTCCTGTTCGCCGGCTGGGTGGTCCGGATCCCCGCCATCAAGCAGCAGACCGGCGCCTCCGCCAGCGACCTCGGGCTCGCGCTGCTCGGGGTGTCGGCCGGCGCGGTGGTCACCATGACCCTCACCGGGCGGCTCTGCCGACGCCACGGCAGCCACGCCGTCACCGTCGTCACGGCGGTCCTGCTCTCGCTCTCCATCGCCCTGCCCGCCCTCACCCGCTCCCCGCTCGCCCTGGGCCTCGTCCTGCTCGTCTTCGGCGCCGCGTACGGCGGGATCAACGTCGCCATGAACAGTGCCGCCGTCGACCTGGTGGCCGCGCTGCGCCGGCCCGTGATGCCCTCCTTCCACGCGGCGTTCAGCCTCGGCGGGATGCTCGGCGCCGGGCTCGGCGGACTCGTCGCCGGGAGCGTGTCGCCCACGGCGCACCTCCTCGGCCTGACCGTCGTCGGCCTGCTCCTGACCGCCGCCGCCGGTCCCGTACTGCTCCGGCAGCCCTCCCCCGCACCGCCGGAAGCCGTCCAGGCCGACAGGTCCGCCGACGGCGGCGGCCCCCGGGGCAAGGGCGGTGCGCGCGGGCTCGTCGTCGTCTTCGGCGTCATCGCACTCTGCACCGCGTACGGCGAAGGCGCCCTCGCCGACTGGGGCGCCCTCCACCTGGAGCAGGACCTCCAGGCGCATCCCGGCGTCGCCGCCGCCGGCTACTCGCTCTTCGCGCTCACCATGACCGTCGGCCGGCTCTCGGGCACCGCGCTCCTCGAACGGCTCGGCCAGACCCGTACCCTCGTCGCGGGCGGGGCCACCGCGGCCGCGGGGATGCTGCTCGGGGCGCTCGCCCCGAGCGTCTGGGCGGCCCTGCTCGGCTTCGCCGTCACCGGCCTCGGTCTGGCGAACATCTTCCCCGTCGCCGTGGCCCGCGCGGGCGCCCTCGCCGGTCCGAGCGGGGTGGCCACCGCCTCCACCCTCGGGTACGGCGGCATGCTGCTCGGCCCGCCGTCCATCGGCTTCCTCGCCGACTGGTTCTCCCTGCCCGTCGCCCTGACCACGGTCGCCGTCCTCGCCGCCGGCGCGGCGGTGATCGGGTACGCGTCCCGGAACGCGGGGGCCCCGCGGCGGGGTGAGGAGCGCGCCTGAGGGCCTCAGTGCCTGAGTGCCCCGCCCCGGGCGGCGCACTCAGGCGCGCCCCCCGACCGGTCGGCCCGGTGCGGCGCGACCGGAGGTGCCCCGACCCGGCACCGCCGTCGCGCGCCCGCTGACAGAATCCGTCGCATGGAGTTCATGACGGTGGACGAACACATCGAGGCACTGGACGTGGCCGGCAAGGCCCTGGCGGACGCCGCCGACGCGGTCGGCCCGGACGCCGGACTACCGACCTGCCCTGGCTGGCGGATACGGGACCTCCTGCGCCACACGGCGATGGTGCACCGCTGGGCGACGGGGTTCGTCGCCGAGGGGCACCCTTCCTTCCGCCCGGCGGACGCCGAGCCCGATCTCGACGGCGACGAGCTGCTCGCCCACTTCCGCGCGGGCCACGCGCTCCTGGTGGACACCCTGCGCGCGGCGCCCACGTCCCTGGAGTGCTGGACGATCATGCCCGGCGCCTCCCCTCTGGCCTTCTGGGCACGGCGTCAGGCGCACGAGACGACCGTCCACCGCGTGGACGCCGAGTGCGCGCCCCCCGCGCACGACGCCGGGCCGGTGGACCCCGTCCTGGCGGCGGACGGCATCGACGAACTGCTCGGCTCCTTCCACTCCCGCCGGCGCAGCCGGGTCAGGACGCCGGAGCCGCGCGTCCTGCGGATCCGGGCGACGGACACCGGCGACGTGTGGACCGTACGGCTGTCGCCGGAGGCGCCGCGCACGCGGCACGGCGGCGAGGAGGCGGAGGCCGCGGCCGACTGCGAGCTGAGCGGCCCCGCCGGCCGGCTCTATCTGACCCTCTGGAACCGGCTGCCCGAGGGCGCGGTGGCCGTGGCGGGCGACGCGTCCCTCGCCCGCCTCTGGCGGGAGACGTCGGGGATCGTCTGGTCGTAGCGGGGCGGGCCGTCGGCGACGGGGGTGACGTACGCGCCGTCAGCCCAGCCAGCCCGGCCGCACCAGGCCCGACTCGTAGGCGAGGACGACCAGTTGGGCGCGGTCGCGGGCGCCGAGCTTCACCATGGTGCGGCTCACATGGGTCTTGGCGGTGAGCGGGCTGACGACCAGGCGCCGGGCGATCTCCTCGTTCGACAGGCCGATGCCGACCAGGGCCATCACCTCCCTTTCCCGCTCGGTCAGTTCGTCCAGGGCGGTCACGGCGGCCGGGGGTTTCGAGCGGGCCGCGAACTCCTCGATGAGCCGTCGCGTCACGCCCGGCGAGAGGAGGGCGTCGCCGTGGACGACGGCCCGCACGGCGCGTACCAGCTCCTCCGGTTCGGTGTCCTTGACGAGGAAGCCCGAGGCGCCGGAGCGGATCGCCTCGAAGACGTACTCGTCCAGCTCGAAGGTGGTCAGCATGACCACCTTCACCGCGCCGAGTCCGGGGTCGCCGGTGATCCTGCGGGTGGCGGCGAGGCCGTCCAGCAGCGGCATCCGGATGTCCATGAGGACGACGTCCGGGCGCAGTTCGCCGGCCTTGGCCGCCGCCTCCTCGCCGTCGGCGGCCTCGCCGACGACCTCGATGTCCGGCTGGGCGTCGAGGAGCGCGCGGAAGCCCGCCCGTACGAGGGACTGGTCGTCGGCGAGCAGCACACGGATCACGGCGTCTCCTTCGGACGGACGGGAAGGACGGCGCGGACCCGGAAGCCGCCGTCCTCGCGGGTGCCCGCCTCGATCGTGCCACCGAGCGCGGTGGCACGCTCCCGCATCCCGGCGAGTCCGTTGCCGCTGCCGCCGACGTCGTCGCCGGTCGCCGGTCCGTCGTCGTCGACGCGGAGTTCCAGCCGGCCGGGCAGGTAGCCGATGACGACCCGCGCGGTACGGGACCCGGAGTGGCGGACCACGTTGGTGAGCGCCTCCTGGACGATCCGGAAGGCCGCGAGGTCGGCGCCCGGCGGAAGCGGTACGGGCTTCCCCTCGGTCGTCGTCCGTACGGTGAGCCCCGCGGACGCCGCCTGGTCGACCAGCTCGACGAGACGGTCGAGACCGGGTGCGGGGGTGCGCGGGGCCTCGCCCGGCGTGCGCAGGGTGTCCAGTACCTGACGGACCTCCCCGAGGGCCTCCTTGCTCGCCGCCTTGATGGTGGTCAGCGCGGCGCGGGCCTGCTCGGGGTCGGTGTCGAGGAGGGCGAGGCCGACGCCCGCCTGGACGTTGATGACGGAGATCGAGTGGGCGAGGACGTCGTGCAGCTCGCGGGCGATCCGCAACCGCTCCTCGTCGGCGCGGCGTCGCTCGGCCGCCGCGCGTTCGGCGCGCTGGGCGGCCCACTGCTCGCGGCGGACCCGGACCAGCTCGGAGGCGGCGAGGATCGCGACGACGAAGGCGAAGACGGGGATCTCCTGGCCCCAGGGTGCGGCGGAGTCGCCGGCCGGTGGCAGGTGGGGGTAGAGCCAGTGGGCGATCAGCAGGTGCCCCGCCCAGAGCAGGCCGAGCGCCGACCAGGCCGCCCGGCGGTGGCCTCGCACGACGGCCGCGAAACAGGCGACGGCGACGAGGAGGAAGACCGGGCCGTAGGCGTAACCGGCCCCGAAGTAGACGAGGGTGACGGCGGCGGCGGCGAAGACCACGGGGACCGGGTGGCGGTGGCGGAGCAGGAGCAGCGCCGAACCGACGAGCAGCAGTGAGCGGCCGAGGACGTCCAGCGACTCGCGGTCCGGCTGGTTCCTGGCCGCGATACCGGAGCCGACCATGACGAAGACGGCGAGCAGGAGGGTGGACCGCCAGGGCATCCCGTCGCCGGGCTCCCGGTCGGCCCAGCGCAGGACCCAGGGCGGACCCTCGTACCGGTGCTCTCTGCGCTGCTCGTCCATGCCCGCCACGCTAGACGCGGTCGGACGGCGAGGGCGTCCGCCGTGCGTGGCGATCGTGCGTACTCCCGCCGGAGTATGCCCTCGGCCCTCGTACACCCTCGGCCCTCGTACGCCCCCGGCCCTCGTACGCCCCCGGCCCTCGACCGCAGGTGGTGCCGAGGAGTCTCCGGACGCGACCTACGGGCGGGGCAGGAGGCCGATGTCGCGGCCGAGGCGGGTGGCGGCCGTGGTGAAGAACGTCTCCCGGTCCTCGACGACCCGGTTGAACTGGCCGAACACCTCGAAGGAGACGAGCCCGAAGAGCTGCGACCAGGCGCCGACCATGGCGACGGCGAGGGCGGGCGGCAGATCGCGGGCGAAGTCGGCGGCCATCCGTTCCGCCTCGGGGCGCATGGCGGCGGGAACGGGCGGCGGGGCGATGCCGTCGGTGGTGAAGGCGTCGCGGGCGATGCCGATCAGGACCAGGGCGACGCGGGAGGCCGGCTCGATGGTGTCCTTCGGGGCGGCGTAGCCGGGGACCGGGGAACCGTAGATCAGGGCGTACTCGTGGGGGTGGGCGACGGCCCAGGCGCGGACGGCGCGGCAGACGGCGGTCCAGCGGGCGAGGTGGTCGTTCGGGGTTGTGGCGGCGCGGGCGTCGGCGAGGGCCTGCTCGGCGGCGGCGCCGACGGCGTCGTACGCGTCGACGATGAGGGCGGTGAGGAGGTCGTCACGGCTGGGGAAGTAGCGGTAGAGGGCGGAGGACACCATGCCGACCTCGCGGGCGACGGCGCGCAGGGAGAGCTTGGCCGCGCCTTCGGCGGCGAGCTGGGCGCGGGCCTCGTCCTTGATGGCGGCGGTGATCTCGATGCGCGCTCGGGCGCGGGCTCCTTGGACGCTGGTCATGGAGAGCAGTGTGCCACTTTTCGGAGCAGTGCACTGAAACGAGATCACCGCTCTTGCTTCGGGGCGCCGATCCGTGCACACTGCTCTCAAGAGAGAGCAGTGCTCACAGTTTCCTTCGGAGGCTCCGATGTCCGCTCAGCCCAGCGCCCACGTCATGAAGCCCGGCTGGTTCACGGTGAACGTCATGAACCGGGCCGTCGCGTGGCTCACCCGCCGCGGCCTCAGCGTCTGGGGCTCCCGCGTCCTCGCCGTGCGCGGCCGCAAGAGCGGTGAGTGGCGCCGCACCCCCGTCAACCTGCTGACGCTGGACGGCGCGCAGTACCTGGTGGCGCCGCGCGGTCACGTCCAGTGGACCCACAACATGCGGGCGGCCGGGGGCGGTGAGCTGCACCTGGGCAAGCAGGTGCAGCCGTTCACGGCCGTCGAGCTGACCGACGACGAGAAGCCCGCCCTCCTGCGCGCCTACCTGAAGCGATGGAAGGCGGAGGTCGGCGTCTTCTTCGCCGGGGTCGGCCCCGACTCCACCGACGAGGAGCTGCGCGCGATCGCCCCCAAGCACCCGGTCTTCCGGATCACCCCGACCGCGTGAACCCGGGGCGCTACGAGCCCTTCGAGCCCGACGGGCCCGACGCGTCCGACGGGCCCGACGCGTCGGATACGCCCGACGGGTCGGAAGCGGTGTCAGCGTCGGTCTC
The DNA here is from genome assembly GCF_044746945.1 of Streptomyces sp. NPDC090127. NCBI lineage: Bacteria > Bacillati > Actinomycetota > Actinomycetes > Kitasatosporales > Streptomycetaceae > Streptomyces > Streptomyces sp. NPDC090127. Next base: position 762,802 of record NZ_JBIVDE010000003.1, read on the forward strand.
GGTGTCGGTCTCGGCCTCCGTGTCGGTCTCGGTCTCGGCGCCGGTGTCAGTGGCCGCGGCGGTGGCGTTCGCAGGCCCCTCCGTCTCCGGCACGGCCGCCTCGACCACCTCCCCCGCCTCCAGGACGTCCGCCGCCCCCGCCGCGTCCGACGCCTCCGCCGGCCGCGCCGCATCCGCCGCCACGCCCCGGAGCGTCGTCCCGGCCGTCGGCGCCATCCGGCGGTCGAGGACGTCGAGCGCCCGGCGGGCGACTCCGTTGGAACGGACGAGCCCGGCCAGGGAGCTCGACCCCCGGGTGATCTCCGCGAACGCCGTCCAGGCCGGGCGCAGCCCCGTGAGCGCGGCGTGCAGCAGCCCCGGGCGGCGCTCGAACAGGGCGAGCATCCGCCGACCGACCGCCATCTCCACACCCAGCCCCGCCTTGATGGCGAAGGCGTAGTTCAGCGCCTGGCGGCGTGCGTCGACGGCGTCGTGCGCCTCGGCGATCCGCACCGCCCACTCCCCCGCGAGCCGTCCCGAGCGCAGCGCGAAGGAGATGCCTTCCCGGGTCCACGGCTCCAGGAGTCCCGCCGCGTCACCGCACACCAGCACCCGGCCGCGGGACAGCGGCGAGTCGTCGCTCCGGCAGCGGGTCAGATGGCCGGAGGAGACGGCCGGCTCGAACCCCGCGAGCCCGAGGCGGGCGATGAAGTCCTCGAGATAGCGCTTCGTGGCCGCGCCCTCGCCGCGCGCCGAGATGACGCCGACGGTGAGCGTCTCGCCCTTGGGGAACACCCAGCCGTAGCTGCCGGGCATCGGGCCCCAGTCGATGAGGACCCGCCCCTTCCAGTCCTCGGCCACCGACGCCGGAACCGGGATCTCCGCCTCCAGGCCGAGGTCCACCTGGTCGAGCTTCACGCCGACATGAGCCCCTATCCGGCCCGCACTGCCGTCGGCGCCGACGACCGCGCGGGCGAGCACGGTCTCCCCGTCCGCGAGGACGACGGCGACCGTGCGCCGGTCGGGCACGGCCGGGCCGTGCTGCTCGACCCGGGAGACCGTGACGCCCGTACGCAGTTCGGCGCCCGCCTTCTGCGCCTGCTCGACGAGACCGGCGTCGAACTCGGGCCGGTTGATGAGGCCGAAGAGCATGCGACGCGAGCGGCGCGTGCGCGCGAAGCGCCCGTTCAGGGAGAAGGTGACGGCGTGCACCCGGTCCTGCAGGGGCAGTTCGAAGCCGGGCGGCAGCGCGTCCCTGGAGGGCCCGATGATGCCTCCGCCGCACGTTTTGTACCGGGGCAGTTCGGCCTTCTCCAGGAGCAGCACCCGGCGTCCGGCGACCGCGGCCGCGTACGCCGCCGAGGCGCCGGCGGGGCCGGCCCCGACGACGACCACGTCCCAGACCGTCGCGGGGTCCTGCGACTCTTCCGCGCGTACCTCTTCGGCGTCTGCGTTCTCGCTGCTCACGATGTGCTTCTGCTCCTGATCCGACGATGATCCAAGCTCTCCGGGCATCCTACGGCGCGGCCCTCGCGACCCCGCGCCGTAGGATCGGCCATGCGTTCGCCGTACAACCCGATATACGGCGACATCCTGACAACGTCGCACCCACCAGGAGCGTGCCCATGACCGCGAATCCGATCGCCGAGGCCGTCGCCGGCCTGATGCCCCGTGCCAAGGCGGAGCTCACGGAGCTCGTGGCCTTCGAATCGGTGGCGGACGAGGCGGTCGCTCCCCGGAGCGAGTGCGAGGGCGCGGCGAACTGGGTGGCCGACGCGCTGCGCGCCGAGGCCTTCCAGGACGTGGCGCTGCTCGACACCCCGGACGGTTCGCAGTCGGTCTACGGCGTTCTGCCCGGCCCGGTCGGCGCCCCGACGGTGCTGCTCTACGCGCACTACGACGTGCAGCCGAAGCTGGACGAGTCGGCGTGGGTCACGCCGCCGTTCGAGCTGACGGAGCGCGGCGGGCGCTGGTACGGGCGCGGCGCGGCGGACTGCAAGGGCGGGTTCATCATGCACCTGCTCGCGCTGCGCGCCCTGAAGGCGAACGGCGGGGTGCCGGTCACGGTCAAGATGATCGTGGAGGGTTCGGAGGAGCAGGGCACGGGCGGCCTGGAGCGGTACGCGGAGGCGCACCCCGAGCTGCTGACCTCGGACGCCATCGTGATCGGCGACACCGGCAACTTCCGGCTCGGCCTGCCGACGGTGACCGCGACCCTGCGGGGCATGACGATGATCCGGGTGCGGATCGACACCCTCGAAGGCAACCTGCACTCGGGCATGTTCGGCGGCGCCGCGCCGGACGCGCTGGCGGCCCTGATCCGGGTCCTGGACACGCTGCGCGCCGAGGACGGCTCGACGGTCATCGACGGTCTGCCGGCCGACGCCGTGTGGGAGGGCCTGCAGTACCCGGAGGGCGACTTCCGCGCGGACGCGAAGGTCCTGGCGGGCGTGGGTCTGCCGGGCAACGGCACGGTCGCGGACCGGCTCTGGGCGCGTCCCGCCGTCACCGTCATCGGCATCGACTGCCACCCGGTGGCGGGCGCGACGCCGTCGATCCCGTCGACCGCGCGGGCGCAGATCAGCCTGCGGGTGCCGCCGGGCCAGGACGCCGCGGAGGCGACGAAGCTGCTGTTCGCGCACATCGAGAAGCGCGTGCCGTGGAACGCCCGGGTGTCGTTCGAGCAGGTCGGCCAGGGCCAGGCGTTCCGGGCGGACGTGACCAGCCCGGCGTACGTCTCGATGGCGGAGGCGATGCGGGTCGCGTACCCCGGTCAGGAGATGCAGACCTCGGGCATGGGCGGCTCGATCCCGCTCTGCAACACGCTGGCCTCGCTCTACCCCGAGGCGGAGATCCTGCTGATCGGCCTGAGCGAGCCGGAGGCGCAGATCCACGCGGTGAACGAGTCGGTGTCGCCGCAGGAGCTGGAGCGGCTCGCGGTGGCGGAGGCGCACTTCCTGCTGAACTACGCGCACTCGAAGCAGGTGTGATCGCGTCCCTGATCGCCCCTTGATCGCCCGCCGATCGCCCCCTCGTCCTCCGATCGGCCCCCGCTCGTCGTCCCCGCGCGTCAGGGCGGCAGGTCGTCCCCGCGCGTGGGGGCGGCAGGTCGTCCGCCTGGTGGGCTCGTACGACGGCCGGCTCCGGGTCAGCCGACGGGTACGCCGGCCTCCAGGTTGAGGACCGTGCCGCGTTCGCGGGCGCGGAGGGCCCAGCGGAGGCGGCGGTAGCGGACCGGGGGGAGGAGGGCCGCGGCCTCCTCCTCGGTGACGAAGCGCCAGCCGCGCAGCTCGGCGGCCGGCAGCAGGAGCCGGTCCGCCTCCGTCGAGGGGAGCCGGCCGCCGTCGAAGAGGAGGCGCAGGCCGCCGAAGCCGGGGGGCTGGGGGCGTTCCCAGTCGACCAGCAACAGCCGGGGGACGGCGGCGAGTTCCACGCCTATCTCCTCGGCCACCTCGCGCATGCCCGCGCGGGCGGGCGGCTCACCGGGTTCGACGACGCCGCCGGGGAACTCCCAACCGGGCTTGTACGTGGGGTCGACGAGCAGGAAGCGGTCGTGCTCGTCGAAGAGCAGGACACCGGCCGCCAGCGTCTCACCGGTGGGTTCGGGCGTCTGGACGATGCCGCAGGGGCCGGCCAGACCGGCGTGGACGGCCTCGGCGACGGCCTCGGCCGTCTCGGCGGGCGTCAGCGTGGAGTTGTCGACGGTGTAGGCGTCGGCGGCGAGCCAGCCGAGCGCCTGCCGGAAGGGCTCGATCCGGGCGTGGCACCACTGGCGGGCGCGCTCGGCGCCCTCCGGATCGTCCTCACCCGCGGCACGGCCGTCCAGCCGGGCCCGCAGGATCGTTTCATCGGGGGTCAGCACCACGTGCCGCACCTCGATCCGACGCGCGGCGAGACGGCCGAAGATCTCGTCCCGGTACTCCTGCCGGATCAGCGTCATGGGGACGACGAGGACGCCGCCGAGTTCGGCGAGCAGCGCGGCGGCGGTGTCGACCACCATGCGGCGCCACATCGGCAGGTCCTGGAAGTCGTCCACCTCGTCCCGCCGCTTCTGCGGCAGCAGCACGTCCAGGAAGCCGCCGGTGAGCTCGGGGTCGTACAGCGTGCTGTTCGGGATCAGCTCGACCAGCTCACGCGCGGTGCTGGTCTTGCCCGCGCCGAACGCACCGTTGATCCAGACGATCACGATTCCCCCTCTTCGGTAGCCCCAAGTGGCTTGCCCGCAACACCCTGCCACGGAAACCCCCGCGGACGACCCGGGGTTCGGCCGCCCTCCGCGCGAACGCCCGTACGGGACGATGCGTAACACTTCGGTACGGACTGTCGTTGAACCGGCGAGGCAAGGGGGTGCGGAGATGAGCCGTACGGTATTGCAGAGGTTCCCCGCGGGAGGCCCACGGGGCAGCTGGCCCGCCGAGGAGTTCGCCAGCGCGCGCCGCGACGAGGGCCTTCCGGCGGAGGTCGTGATGGACCTGGAGTCCGACGCGTTCCTGGTGGTCGTACGACAGCGCAGACCGGAGTCGGTCGGCGGCAGGGCCAGGGGGACGGTCACGGTCATGACGATCTGACCGGCGGGGATGACATTCCGACCGACGGGCCTGACGATCCGACCGACGGGCCTGACGATCCGACCGGCGGGCCGCGGTCCTGGCCGTGCCGTGCGAGGGCCTCGCCCCCGGTGTCGCCGCGTGCGAGGCCGTCGCCTCCGGTGTCGCCGCGCCGACGTGAGCCGGTCCCGCCCCGTGGCGCCCGCCTGACGGACGACCCGCGTGTCAGGCCGTATCGCGGGCCGCCGCCGCCGCGCCGAGGAGGCCCGCGTCCGTGCCGGTGCGTGCCGGTACGACGGTGAGGTCGCGGACGAACGACAGCGTGGCGAACTCGCGCAGGCTGCGTCGGAGCGGCTCGAAGAGCACGTCCCCCGCCCCCGCGACTCCCCCGCCCACCACAGCGATGTCGACCTCCACCAGCGTCGCGGTGGCCGCGATGCCGGCGGCGAGCGCCCGCGCCGCTCGTTCGTAGGACGCCACCGCCACCGGGTCGCCGGCCCGCGCCGCCACCGCCACCGCCGCCGCCGACGTGTCGCCGTCGGGGCCCGGCCGCCAGCCGCCGTCCAGGGCGCGGCGGGCGATCTGCGGGCCGCTGGCGATGCGTTCGACGCAGCCGCGCCCGCCGCAGGCGCACAGGTCGCCGTCGAGGTCGACGCTGATGTGGCCGATGTGGCCCGCGTTGCCGGTGGGGCCGGGGTGGACCCGCCCGTCGAGCACCAGGCCGCCTCCGACGCCGGTCGAGACGACGAGGCAGAGCGCGTTGTCGTGACCCCGGGCCGCGCCCCGCCAGTGCTCCGCGGCCGTCATGGCGACGCCGTCGCCGACGAGGGTGACGGGCCGCCCGCCGACCGCCCGCTCGACCCGGTCGACCAGCGGGAAGCCGCGCCAGCCGGGGACGTTGACGGGACTGACCGTACCGGTCGAGGCGTCGACGGGGCCCGCGCTGCCGATGCCGACCGCGCGCGCCGACCCCCACAGGGGCGAGTCCGCCAGGTCCGCGAGGACCGCCTCGACCGCCCGCATCACCGTCTCGCCGCCCTCCCGCGCGGGAGTGGGCCGCTGGGCCCGTACGAGAATGTCGCCGGCGCCGTCCACCAGCGCGCCGGCGATCTTGGTGCCGCCGAAGTCGATGGCGGCAACGAGGTCAGTCTGCATCTGCGCGGGTTCTCCAGAGGGGCGGAAGCGGTAGATCGCTGTGACGTACAGTCTCCCCCGCGCTGACAACGTTGTCCAGGGCCTATGCTCGGACGAGACAGAGACGAGACCGAGGAGATGCGCACACTGTGGCCGACACCGCCCGCCGCCCCGAGCACCGCTACGGCAATCGGCCCACGATGAAGGACGTCGCCGCGCTGGCCGGCGTCGGGCTCAAGACGGTCTCCCGTGTCGTCAACGGCGAGCCGGGAGTCACGCCCGACACCGAGCGTCGCGTGCAGGAGGCCATCGACTCGCTCGGCTTCCGGCGCAACGACAGCGCGCGCGTGCTGCGCAAGGGCCGTACGGCTTCCGTGGGCCTGGTCCTGGAGGACCTCGCGGACCCCTTCTACGGCCCGCTCAGCCGCGCCGTGGAGGAGGTCGCCCGGGCGCACGGGGCGCTGCTCATCAACGGCTCCAGCGCGGAGGACCCGGAGCGGGAGCAGGAGTTGGCGCTCGCGCTCTGCGCCCGCCGCGTCGACGGGCTGATCGTCATCCCGGCCGGGTCCGACCACCGGTACCTCGAACCGGAGATCAAGGCCGGGGTCGCCACGGTCTTCGTGGACCGCCCGGCGGGCAGGATCGACGCCGACGTCGTCCTGTCGGACAGCTTCGGGGGCGCGCGCGCCGGGGTGGCGCACCTGATCGCCCACGGTCACCGCCGGATCGGGTTCATCGGTGACCAGCCCCGGATCCACACGGCGACGGAGCGGCTGCGGGGCTACCGGGCGGCGATGGAGGACGCGGGGCTCGCGGTGGACCCGTCGTGGGTGGCGCTCGGTCCGACGGCACCCGAGCGGGTACGGGAGGCGCTGACCGCGATGCTCACGGGCCCGGAGCCGGTCACGGCGCTCTTCGCGGGCAACAACCGGGTCACCGTCACGGCGGTGCGTGCCCTGGCCGGGCGCGCGCACCCCGTGGCCCTGGTGGGCTTCGACGACATCGAACTGGCCGATCTGCTCGGCATCACGGTGATCGCGCAGGACGCGGCCGCTCTCGGCCGCACGGCCGCCGAGCGCCTCTTCCGCCGCCTGGACGGCTTCGACGAGCCGCCGGCCCACGTGGTCCTGGACACCCGCCTGATCGCCCGGGGCTCGGGCGAGACCGCCCCGCCGACGGCCGTCTGACCGGGCAGCCCCTCCGCCCCTGCCCGGCGAGCGGCCCGCCGATCCCGTACGGGCCGGCCCCGGCGGGTCCTGCTCGTCGGAGGGCCGCGCACGGTTCTCCGTCCCGCCCCACCCCCGAAAAACCTCGGGGTGCCCCGCCGATCGGTCCCGTGGCGGGAGAGCGGCGACGCACCCCTGAAGGTTCGGGCCCTGAGGTGGGCGGGTTACTGCGCCGTCGCCGTCAGGTCGCCTCGACGCGGAGACGCGAAGCGGTCCAGGTCGGCGCGGGTCAGGCCGGTGAGGGCGTCGACCTCGAAGGTGTCGAGGGCGCCGCAGTCGATGCCGCGCAGGAGGTACGAGCTGAGTGCCTTCGCGGTGGCGGGCTCGTCCATGACGTCGCCGCCCGCGTGGTTGGCGTAGGCGGAGAGGCGCTTGGCGGCGGTCTCGAAGCCCTCGCGGTAGAAGGCGAAGACAGCGGCGTACCGGGTCGGGATGTGGCCCGGGTGCATGTCCCAGCCCTGGTAGTAGGCGCGGGAGAGGGCGCGGCGGGTGAGGCCGTAGTGCAGGCGCCAGGCCTCGTGGACGTGCTCGGTGGAACCGACGGGGAGGACGTTGGTGGAGCCGTCGGAGACCCGTACGCCCGTGCCCGCGGCGGCGACCTGCATGATCGCCTTGGCGTGGTCGGCGGCGGGGTGGTCGCTGGCCTGGTAGGCGGCGGAGACACCGAGGCAGGCGCTGTAGTCGAAGGTGCCGTAGTGCAGGCCGGTCGCGCGGCCCTCGGCGGCGCCGATCATGCGGGCGACGGCGGCGGTGCCGTCGGTGGCGAGGATGGACTGGCTGGTCTCGATCTGGATCTCGAAGCCCAGGCGGCCGGCGTCCAGGCCGTGGGCCTTCTCGAAGGCCTCCAGGAGCCGGACGAAGGCGGAGACCTGCTCGGGGTAGGTGACCTTGGGGAGCGTGAGGACGAGGCCGTCGGGCAGGCCGCCGTTCTCCAGCAGGCCGCTGAGGAAGACGTCGGTGGTGCGGATGCCGCGGTCGCGTACGGCGGCCTCCATGCACTTCATCCGGATGCCCATGTAGGGGGCGGCGGTGCCGTTCGCGTACGCCTCCGAGATCAGCCGGGCGGCGCGGGCGGCGTCCTGATCCTCGTCCTGGCCCGCGTAGCCGTCCTCGAAGTCGACCCGGAGGTCCTCGATGGGCTCGCGCTCCAGCTTGGCCCGTACGCGGCCGTGGACGTCCTCGGCGAGGTCGTCGGAGAGACCGAGGACGGCGGCGAAGGACGCGGCGTCCGGGGCGTGCTCGTCGAGGGCGGCGAGCGCCTGGTCGCCCCAGGAGCGGATCGTGCCGGCGTCGAAGACGTTGCCGGGGACGTAGACGGTGTGGACGGGCTGGCGGGTGCCCGGGTCGCCGGGGTAACGGCGGTCGAGCTCGGCGTCCACCGCTGCGAGGGAGGCGCTGATGCCCTCGCTGACCGCGCCGGCGAGGCTCGTCGACACCTTCTCCTGCTGACCCATCCCACATCCTCCTGTTTTCCGCTTCACGGAATCAACAATCCGTATAGCGAAGTTAGTAGTCTGCCCGGACCTGCGTCAATGGGTGTCCGAAACGGCCGGGGGCCGCGTGGTGATCATCACCACGCGGCCCCCGGACCGAAGAGAACCCCAGGTCAGGCCTTGCGGGCCTGAATCTCCTGGGTCAGCTGCGGCACGACCTCGAAGAGGTCGCCGACCACGCCGTAGTCGACCAGCTCGAAGATCGGGGCCTCGGCGTCCTTGTTGATGGCCACGATGGTCTTCGAGGTCTGCATACCCGCGCGGTGCTGGATCGCACCGGAGATGCCGGAGGCGATGTACAGCTGCGGCGAGACCGACTTGCCGGTCTGGCCGACCTGGTTGGAGTGCGGGTACCAGCCGGCGTCGACGGCGGCGCGGGAGGCGCCGACGGCGGCACCGAGCGAGTCGGCGAGCGCCTCGATCAGGCCGAAGTTCTCGGCGCCGTTCACGCCGCGGCCGCCGGAGACCACGATCGCGGCCTCGGTCAGCTCGGGGCGGCCGGTCGACTCGCGCGGCGTGCGCGAGGTGACCTTGGTGCCGGTGGCCTGGTCGGAGAAGGTGACGGCGAGCGCCTCGACGGTGCCGGCGGCCGGGGCGGCCTCGACGGGGGCCGAGTTCGGCTTGACCGTGATGACCGGGGTGCCCTTGGAGACCCGGGACTTGGTGGTGAAGGAGGCGGCGAACGCGGACTGCGTCGCGACCGGGCCCTCGTCACCGGCCTCCAGGTCCACGGCGTCGGTGATGATGCCGGAGCCGATGCGGACCGCGAGACGGGCCGCGATCTCCTTGGCCTCGGCGGAGGACGGGACGAGCACGGCGGCCGGGGAGACCGCGTCGTACGCGGCCTGCAGCGCGTCGACCTTCGGGACGACGAGGTACTCGGCGAACTCGGGGGCGTCGGCGGTGAGGACCTTCACGGCGCCGTGCTCGGCGAGGGCCGGGGCGGTGGCCTCGGCGCCGGCGCCCAGCGCGACGGCGACGGGCTCGCCGAGGCGGCGGGCCAGCGTCAGCAGCTCCAGGGTGGGCTTGCGGACGGCTCCGTCGACGTGGTCGACGTAGACGAGAATCTCAGCCATGGGGATTCAATCTCCTGCGAACGAAAGAGGGGGCGGACTTCAGCGGCTCGCGCGAGCCCTTTAGACGAACTTCTGGCTCGCGAGGTACTCGGCGAGCTGCTTGCCGCCCTCGCCCTCGTCCTTGACGATCGTCCCGGCGGTGCGGGCCGGACGCTCGGACGCGGAGTCGACCGCGGTCCAGGAGCCCGCGAGGCCGACCTCGTCCGCGTCGATCTCGAGGTCGTCGAGCTCCAGGGACTCCACCGGCTTCTTCTTGGCGGCCATGATGCCCTTGAAGGACGGGTAGCGCGCCTCGCCCGACTGGTCCGTCACCGACACGACGGCCGGGAGGGAGGCCTCCAGCTGCTCGGAGGCGGTGTCGCCGTCACGGCGGCCCTTGACGACGCCGTCCTCGACGGACACCTCGGAGAGCAGCGTGACCTGCGGGACACCCAGGCGCTCGGCCAGGATCGCCGGGAGCACGCCCATGGTGCCGTCGGTGGAGGCCATACCGGCGATGACGAGGTCGTAGCCGGTCTTCTCGATCGCCTTGGCCAGCACCAGCGAGGTGCCCATGACGTCGGAACCGTGCAGGTCGTCGTCCTCGACGTGGACGGCCTTGTCCGCACCCATGGAGAGCGCCTTGCGCAGCGCGTCCTTGGCGTCCTCCGGGCCGACCGTTACCACGGTGACCTCGGCGTCGTCGGCCTCTTCCGCGATCTGCAGCGCCTGCTCGACGGCGTACTCGTCGAGCTCCGACAGCAGGCCGTCGACGTCGTCGCGGTCGACGGTCAGGTCATCGGCGAAGTGCCGGTCGCCGGTGGCGTCGGGCACGTACTTCACACAGACAACGATCCTCAAGCTCACGCCGGCTCTCCTACTGCATCGTCATAACTGGGCTGCCTTGTTGCTCGCAGCATAGGCGCCTGAAGGGCGGGTTTCCGGTCGGGGCGTCCGACCCCCACCAGAATATTACTCGTCAGTACACCCAGTTCGTTACCGATGAGCAAGCGCTCAGGCATGTGACCTTGCCAACGCTCAGCTTAGGGGACCCTCAGTCACGGAGCGCGTTGAAGCGTCCCTGGTGGTAGAGGAGCGGGCGCCCCTCTCCCGCCGGGCCTCCGGCGACGGGCTCGGCGATCACGATCCGGTGGTCCCCGGCCGGGACGCGGGCGACCACCCGGCACACCAGCCAGGCGAGGACGCCGTCCAGGACCGGAACCCCCTCGGGGCCCTCGCTCCACCGGGTCGCGCCACCGAACCGGTCGGCGCCGCTGCGGGCGAAGGTCGCGGCGAGCGCGTGCTGGTGCTCGCCGAGGATGTGGACGCCTATGTGCTCGGCCTCGGAGAGGACCGGCCAGCTGGAGCTGGCGGTGCCGACGCCGAAGGAGAGCAGGGGCGGGTCGGCGGCCACGGAGGTGAGGGAGGTGGCGGTGAAGCCGACGGGACGGTCCCCGTGGGCGGTGATGACCGCGACACCGGCCGCGTGGAGCCGGAAGACGGAGCGCAGGAGGTCGGAGGAGGCGGCGGCACGAGCGGTGGAGGAGGTGTCACCGGCTTGCGGGGTCCGCGGGGCCTGACCGGCCCGGGAGGGCTGACGAGGGGCGCCGATCGCGCGGAGGTCGGGCGTGACCGTCATGGAGTTGTCCTTCGGCGAGGATGACGTGCGGGGGGACCGGGGGTTCTCAGACACCCGGACAGCGCGCGCTCGCGTGGCGGGCCAGGTCGACGTGGACCCGCCCGTGGAGAAGGAGTTCTGAAGGCACGCCGTCAGCCTGACGATCGATGGCCGGTGCAGTCAAGCGCGTACCGGGATGTGGGAGATGTGTCACCGCGTCAGACCGCTCGCCCGAGGGCGGCGATGACGTCGGCGCGTCGGGGCTGGCCCGAGGCGCGCACGACGACGTGTCCGGCGCGGTCGAGGACGAGCACGGTGGGGGTGCGGACGATGTCGTACTTCCGTACGAGGTCGAGGCGCTCCTCCGCGTCGATCTCGACGTGACCCACGCCCGCGACCATCCCGGCGACCTCGGCCAGCGTGCGCCGCGTGGCGCGGCAGGGCTGGCAGAACGCCGTGGAGAACTGGACCAGGGTGGCCCGTTCCCCCAGCTCGACCCCGGCCTCGGCACCGAGCGCGTCCCCGCCGCCTTCCGCCCGTGCCTCGGGTGGCTCGGCGCCGTGCGCGCCCCCGGCATCCTCGGCGCGTGCCTCCGGGGATGCCTCCGCGGGTGCCTCCGCCCGTGCCTCCGCGCCCGGCGTCCCGGACCGTTCCGTCATGTCTCCGTCTCCCTGTCGTTCGCCGTCACCCACCACACCCCCCGTGCAGCGTCCTCGACCGCCGATAGATTCCCGTCACGGCCCGTCAGGGGTGACGATTATCTCGCCGCACGAAGCCGTCAGGACTGGTCAGCAGGGCCCACATGGGGCACGATCTGCCCAAAGCCGAAAACCTACGGCCGCGTAACTTCCGCAGGGAGAACCCTCCCCAGGAACAGAAGAAGGGGTTCCTCTCAGATGGCAGAACTCGTGTATCGGCCGGTCATCGGTGCCGCGTTGACGCTGTTCAAGGCACTGGACCTCAAGATCGACACGCAGGGTTCGGAGAACATCCCGCGGTCCGGCGGCGCTGTGCTCGTCAGCAACCACATCAGCTATCTGGACTTCATCTTCACCGGCCTCGCCGCGCTGCCGCAGAAGCGGCTCGTCCGCTTCATGGCGAAGGACTCGGTGTTCCGGCACAAGGTGTCCGGGCCGCTGATGCGCGGCATGAAGCACATCCCCGTGGACCGCGCGCAGGGCGAGCACGCCTACCAGCACGCGTTGGAGTCCCTGCGGGCCGGCGAGATCATCGGCGTCTTCCCCGAGGCGACCATCTCGCAGTCCTTCACGCTGAAGAGCTTCAAGTCCGGTGCGGCGCGCCTCGCGCAGGAGGCCGGGGTGCCGCTGATCCCGATGGCGCTCTGGGGCACGCAGCGCGTCTGGACCAAGGGCCGGCCGCGGAACTTCAAGCGCAGCCACATCCCGGTGACGATCCGGGTCGGTGAGCCGGTGGAGGCCCCGCAGGACCAGTACGCGGGTGCCATCACCCGGAAGCTGCGCGAGCGGGTCCAGGAGCTCCTGGAGGCCGCGCAGCGCGCGTACCCGGTCCGCCCCAAGGACGCGGGCGACACCTGGTGGGTGCCCGCGCACCTCGGCGGCACGGCGCCGACCCCGGCCGAGGTGAAGGACGCCGGCTGACGACCGGCGCTACTCCGGGTCCCGGACCGTGACGCGCGCCCCCGGGCTCAGCTTCTCCAGGGACTCGGCGAGTTCGGCGCCCGCCGCGAGCAGCTCCTCGCGCGTCATCGGCACGAGGGACTCCAGCAGGAAGACCGCGTCGACCGTGGTCTCGTCGATGCGAGTGCGGGGGCCCTGGCGCCAGTTCCAGCGGCGGCAGGTGACGCCCGCGTCGTCGCACCAGACGATCTCGCCCGGCTCCGGGTGCTCGACGGTCTCCTCGCCGCCCGCGACGGTCACGAACGGCTCGTCGCCGACGGCCCGGACCAGGCGCATGCCGCCCTGGATGCGGTCGAGGTCCTCGCCGCCGGCCGGGACGAGATACGCGACGCTGATCGCGTTGTAGGTGTCGACGAGCCGGTTGATCCGGGGCAGTCCGCCGTCGGCGAGCGCGCGCCTGGCCAGCGCCTCCGCGGAGTTGCGGGTTCGGGACGGCTTGGCGCCGAACGCGGTGTACGCGGCGCGCCAGGCCGCGATGTGCGGGTCCTTGTCCGGGGCCAGACCGTCCAGCCGTGCGACGAGGCGGCGTGCGGCGTCGTCGAGGAGGGCCGAACTGGCCTCGTCGCTGGGCCCGTTGACCAGTCCGTGGGCCTCGACGGCGAGGTGCGTGAAGCCGGGCACGAGGGCGCGCACCTCGTCGGAGACCGTGAGGGTGAGGGGCATCGTCGTCCTTGCGTCAGAGGTCGGTCGGCAGCGTCCGCAGGAGCTCCGAGCTGTCCTCCGCCGTGCGCATGGCGCTCAGTACTCCCCCGTGCGGTACAGCGTACAGGACCGGGTAGTCCATTTCATTGAACTCCGGGTCGGGCAGGAAGGCCAGCCGCTCTTCATCCAGCGAGAACGCGGCCTCCCGGCCCGGCTCCCCGCCGCGCGGATCCTGCCGGTGCCAGACCTCGTCGCCGGGCAGCCGGATCGCGACGAGCCCGTGCAGCACCTCGAACTTCTGGTAGCAGAGCGCCGTCGGGATCGACTCGGCGCGCAGCAGCGCGGCCAGCGCATGAGCCTTGGCGTGGCAGATCCCGGTGCGCCGGGCGAGGACGTCGGAGGCGCGCCAGGTGACGCGGGGGTCGCCGGTGTCACTGGAGTGCGGGATCTCGTCCCGTACGAAAGCGAAGGCGGCTTCGGCGTATGCGTATACGTCGGGGTGCTGGGCGCGCAGGGCGGCGGCGGTCTGCCGCACGAGGGGGTGGTCGTGGTCGATGACGTCGTCCGCGACGAGGTATGCGGAGAGTTGGGGGTCCCGCTGAATCAGTTCCATAGCCGGGGACCCTAGAAATACGACCGACCGGAAGTCAATTACTTTCCGGTCGGTCGTATAGTTATGCCGATCAGGAGCGGCGCTAGCGCGCCATCTCCTCCTTCAGGGCCTGGAGGAAGGCGTCGACGTCGTCCTCCGTGGTGTCGTAGGCGCACATCCAGCGCACGTCGCCCGCCATCTCGTCCCAGAAGTAGAAGCGGAACCGCTTCTGCAGCCGGATGCTCGCCTCGTGCGGGAGCCGCGCGAAGACCGCGTTGGCCTGTACCGGGTGGAGGATCTCCACGCCGTCGACCTCCCGCACACCGGCCGCGAGGCGCTGCGCCATCGCGTTGGCGTGCTGGGCGTTGCGCAGCCAGAGGTCCTTGGCGAGCAGCGCCTCCAGCTGCGCCGACACGAACCGCATCTTGGAGGCGAGCTGCATGGACAGCTTGCGCAGGTGCTTCATGTGGCTGACGGCGTCCGGGTTGAGGACGACCACGGCCTCGCCGAACATCATGCCGTTCTTGGTGCCGCCGTAGGACAGGACGTCCACGCCGACCGCGTTGGTGAAGGCCCGCATGGGCACGTTCAGGGAGGCGGCGGCGTTGGCTATCCGGGCGCCGTCGAGGTGCACCTTCATGCCCTTGCCGTGGGCGTGCTCCACGATGGCCCGGATCTCGTCCACGGTGTAGACCGTGCCCAGCTCGGTGTTCTGGGTGATCGAGACGACCTGCGGCATGGCCCGGTGCTCGTCGTCCCAGCCCCAGGCCTGTCGGTCGATCAGCTCGGGGGTGAGCTTGCCGTCCGGGGTCGGCACGGTGAGCAGCTTGAGGCCGCCCATCCGCTCCGGGGCGCCGCCCTCGTCCACGTTGATGTGCGCGGACTCGGCGCAGATCACCGCGCCCCAGCGGTCGGTCAGCGCCTGGAGGGCGGTGACGTTCGCCCCGGTGCCGTTGAAGACCGGGAAGGCCTCCGCGCTCGGCCCGAAGTGGCTGTGCATGATCCGCTGGAGGTGCTCGGTGTACTCGTCCTCGCCGTACGCGATCTGGTGACCGCCGTTGGCGAGCGCGACGGCCGCGAGAACCTCGGGGTGGACGCCGGCGTAGTTGTCGCTGGCGAAGCCCCGGACCGACGGGTCGTGGTGGCGACGGGCGTCGGTCTTCGCGGGCAGGCCCGACGGGAGGGCCGGGGTCACGGCTTGGGGGTCAGCCACAGACGCTGTCCATTCACTTCCGGTGCGGGCCGCTCCCAGACGGAGGCGATCTCGTCGGCCAGGTCCTTGACGTCGGTGAAGCCCGCGAACTTCGCATTCGGGCGCTCGGCGCGCATGGCGTCGTGCACCAGTGCCTTGATCACCAGGATGGCAGCCGCCGACGTGGGCCCGCCCTCGCCCCCCGCCTTGCGGAAGTCGTCGCCCATGGCGAGCGTCCAGGCCTCGGCCGCCGCCTTGGCCGAGGCGTAGGCCGCGTTCCCGGCGGTCGGCTTCGAGGCGCCGGCGGCGCTGATGAGGACGTAGCGGCCGCGGTCGCTGCGCAGCAGCGGGTCGTGGAAGGCGAGCGAGGTGGTCTGGACCGTGCGGACGAGGAGCTTCTCCAGGAAGTTCCAGTCGGCGAGGTCGGTGTCGGCGAAGGTGGTGCTGCCGCGCCAGCCGCCGACGAGGTGGACCAGACCGTCGATCCGGCCGAACTCCTTCTCCGTCTTGTCGGCCCACTCCCGGGCGGCGCCGAGGTCGAAGAGATCGACCGTGTCGCCGACGACCGTGGCTCCGCCGTGGGCGTACCGGGCGGCGTCGACCGCCTCGGCGAGCCGGGCCGGGTCGGCGTCGGAGCCCACGACGACGGCGCCGGCCTCGGCGAGACGCAGCAGAGTCGCCCGCCCGGCGGGACCGGCCGCTCCCGCGACCGCGATGACGGCGCCCTCGAGCGACCCGCCGTTCCCGATACCGTTCATGGTCGTCCCCTCCTCCTCCGTGACTGGGTTCACGCGGCAGCCTGCTCGGCCCGCGAAGCGTCGGCGGCGGTGATGCCCCGGGTCGAGGCGATCACGGCCTTCAGCTTCTTGGAGAGGGCCTCATAGAACATGCTGAGCGGAAACTCGTCCGGAAGCACGTCGTCGACGAGCTTGCGCGGCGGCTGGGACAGGTCCAGGGCGTCGGGGCCCTTAGCCCAGCGCGATCCGGGGTGCGGGGCGAGGTAGGTGGAGACGAGGTCGTACGCCTTGAACCAGTGGACCAGCTTCGGGCGGTCGATGCCGTCGCGGTACAGCTTCTCGATCTCGGCGCAGAGCTGGTTGGTGACCTCGGGGGCGCGCTGCCAGTCGATCTTCAGGGTGTTGTCCGTCCAGCGCACGACGTCGTGCTTGTGGAGGTACGCGAAGAGGAGCTGGCCGCCGAGACCGTCGTAGTTCCGGTTGCGGTCGCCGGTGACGGGGAAGCGGAACATCCGGTCGAAGAGCACGGCGTACTGCACGTCACGCCCGTGGGTGTTGCCCTCGGCCTCCAGCTTCACGGCCTCCTTGAAGGCGGTGAGGTCGCAGCGCAGCTCCTCCAGGCCGTACATCCAGAACGGCTGGCGCTGCTTGATCATGAAGGGGTCGAACGGCAGGTCGCCGTGGCTGTGGGTGCGGTCGTGGACCATGTCCCAGAGCACGAAGGCGGACTCGCAGCGCTTCTGGTCCTGGACCATGGCGGCGATGTCCTCGGGCAGCTCGAGGCCGAGGATGTCGACGGCGGCCTCGGTCACCTTGCGGAAGCGGGCGGCCTCGCGGTCGCAGAAGATGCCGCCCCAGCTGAAGCGCTCGGGGGCCTCGCGCACGGCGATGGTCTCGGGGAAGAGGACGGCCGAGTTCGTGTCGTAACCGGCGGTGAAGTCCTCGAAGGTGATGCCGAGGAAGAGGGGGTTGTCGAAGCGGGTGCGCTCCAGCTCGGAGAGCCACTCCGGCCAGACCATGCGCAGCACGACCGCTTCGAGGTTGCGGTCCGGGTTGCCGTTCTGGGTGTACATCGGGAAGAGCGCCAGGTGCTGGACGCCGTCCTGACGGTCGGCCGCCGGCTGGAAGGCGAGCAGGGAGTCCAGGAAGTCCGGGACCTCGAAGCCGCCCTCGGCCCAGGTGCGCAGGTCGGCGACGAGCGCGCGGTGGTACGCGGCGTCGTGCGGGAGCAGCGGGGAGAGCAGCTCGACCGCCGTCACGATCCGCTCGACGGTGTTCCTGGCGTGCTCGGCCGAGGGCGCGCCCTCGGCCGTGAAGTCGATGGAGCCGTCCGCGCTCTGCCAGGGACGGATCTCCTCCACGGCATTCTTGAGCTCGGGCCAGGCCGGGTGCTCGATCACCGGTGCGGCGGTCGCTATCCCCCCGCCGGTCACGTCCTGCACAAGAATTTCCGTCATTTCACTTCCTCCACAGGAGAACCTCGCGTCAAGACACCGTATCTGTCCGCGGTTCCTCCGGACAAGAGGAGGAAGAGAAATTATCCTGCGCAACCCCCATGCTCACCGTCAATTTTCCTGCCGGATGACGCTGAGGCGCGTGCATCCACCGCCGGTGATGAGGGTGAGCCCATGGAGTCGGTGCTGGAGGGCCCGGAAGGACCTGGAGGGGCTGGAGGGGCTGGAGGGGCTGGAGGGGCTGGAGGGGCTGGAGAGCCCCGGCGGCCCGTCGGGGGCCCTCCGGGCCCGGAGGGCCCCCGACGCTGGACTCGTGCGTCGGAGGGGTCGGTTCCGACGCCCCGCGCGCATGCGCTTCCTTCTTCCGGTGAAGTCATTAGGCTGCGCCCCGAGCCGCACCGGAAGCCCGGAGGGACCTGGGCCCGGACATCGACGGAAGCGAGAAGATCTTGAGTTTCCTCACCATCGGTCACCGCGGAGTCATGGGCGTCGAGCCCGAGAACACCCTGCGTTCCTTCGTCCGCGCCGAACAGTCCGGCATGGACGTCATCGAGCTCGACCTGCACCTGAGCAAGGACGGCGCACTCGTCGTCATGCACGACCCGGACGTCGGCCGGACGACCGACGGCAGCGGCCCGATCGCCGAGAAGACGCTGGCGGAGCTGCGCGAGCTCGACGCGGGTGGCGGAGAGCGCGTCCCCGTCTTCGAAGAGGTCCTGGACGCCGTCCGCTCGCCGCTCCAGGCGGAGATCAAGGACGCGGCGGCCGCCCGGGTGCTCGCCGAGGTGATGATCCGGCGCGACCTGGTCGGCCGCGTGGAGGTGATCTCCTTCCACGACGAGGCCATCGCCGAGGTCGCGCGCCTGGTCCCCGGCGTCCGCACGGCACTGGTCGCGGAGGAGTGGGGCGCGGACATCGTGGACCGGGCGAAGGCCGCCGGCGCCGGGGCCTTGGTCCTGAGCATCCGGAACCTCACCCTGGAGACGGTCGAGCACGCCCATCGGGAGGGACTGCGGGTGATCGGCTGGGTCGTCAACACCCAGGACCACCTGCGGCTCGTCCGCGCCCTGGAGCTGGACGGCGCGACGACCGACTATCCGGAGATCCGCCGCACCGGCCGGTTCACGGCCTGAGCGACGGTACGAGGCAAGGCCCGAGGCAAAAGGCGAGCGAAGGCCGACGCATGCGCGGCCGGGCCGCGGACGCCCGACCTCAGACCAGCGGCTTCACCAGGAGCTCGAACTCCAGGCCGTCCCGCTGCGGGACGCCGAAGCGCTCGTCGCCGTACGGGAACGGGGTCATCCGGCCCGTACGGCGGTAGCCGCGCCGCTCGTACCAGGCCACGAGCTCCTCGCGCACCGAGATCACGGTCATGTGCATCTCGCGCACACCCCAGATCTCGCGCACCCGGCGCTCCGCCTCCTCGATGATCCGGCGGCCGAGGCCCGCGCCCTGGAGCTCCGGGCGCACGGCGAACATGCCGAAGTAGGCCGCCTCACCACGGTGTTCGAGCTGGCAGCAGGCGACGATCTCGTCCCCGCGCTCCACCACCAACAGGCGGCTGCCCGGCGTGGTGACGACGGCGCGCACACCCTCCTCGTCGGTCCGCTGCCCCTGCAGGATGTCCGCCTCGGTGGTCCAGCCGCCCCGGCTGGAGTCGCCCCGGTACGCCGACTCGACGAGCTGGACCAGGACCGGGATGTCGGCCTCCACCGCGTCGCGGTAGGCGATCCGGTCGGTGTCCTGGGGTGTGGCGGTGTCCATGCTGTTCGGGTCTCCCCTCGGGGCGCTGACGATCCCCTGAGGGTAACGCGCTCGGGGTGTGCTCCCCCACGTACGCCTGTGCGCTCGCGTACGCCGGTCCGGGCGCGGGCATCGACCCGGAGGAGAAGACCACGGGGAGGTGTGTCGTGCACGGACCGGCCATGACGGCCTGGCTGTTGCTGACGCTGTGCGGGGCGAGCGCGGTCTACTGCCTGCTGCGGGCGCGGGCCCGCGTGGGAGAGGAGCGCAGGACGGCCGCGGGTGAGGCGGTGATGGGGTTCGGGATGGCGGCGATGGCGCTGCCGGCGACGCTGGTGACCCCACCGGCCTGGTCGTGGGCGGTGTACGCGGCGGTGTTCGGGGCGGCGGCGCTGCCCGCGCTCGCCTCGGTGCGGCGCGGCGGTCACCACCTGCACCATCTGGTCGGTTCGCTGGCGATGGTCCACATGGCGTGGCCGGTCGGCGGCCAGGCGGCGGCCCACGGCGGGCATGGGGGCGGGAGTGCGGGCGGCGGGGCCGTGCCGCTGGTGACGGGCGCGCTGCTCGTCTACTACGTCGCATACGTGCTCCGCGCGGGTGCGCGGCTCGTCCCGGCGGCGGGGCCTGTGGTGGCGGGGGCCGTGATGGCGGGGCCCGTTGCGGCGGGGACCGTGATGGCGGGGCCCGTTGCGGCGGGGACCGTGGCGGCGGGGCCCGCGAGGGCGAGGTCCGTGGCGGCGGGGTCGGTGAGGGCGGAGCCCGTGGCGGCGGGGTCGGTGAGGGCGGAGCCCGTGGCGGTCGAGGCGGTCGCTCCCCGGGCGGTCGCGCCCGGCGGCGGTCCCGGCGGCGGTCCCGGCGGCGGTCCGGGCGGCGACCCGGGGTCGGGGTGGTTGGTCCGGCCCGAGTTCACGCTCGTGTGCCGGCTGTCGATGGCCCTCGCGATGCTGGCGATGCTCGTCACGATGTGAGCCGTCCGCCGGCGGTCGGCGAAACCGTGGCGTACGTCACTTGGCGCGCCAGGCCGTTACCTCCGCGTAGCACGGCCTCATAGGCTGAGGTCATGTTGGTCTCCCTCGCGTTGCTCGCGCTCGGCGTCCTGACCGCCGTCGCGGCCCCACGACTGCTCTCGCGGTCCGACTGGGCGGAACGCGAGCCCGTGGTGGCGCTCTGGATGTGGCAGTGCGTGGTGGCGGGGGTGCTGCTGTGCTTCGCGCTCTCGATGACCTTCAGCGCGGCCGCCGCCTGGCACGTGGTGCGCGGACAGGTCTTCGCTCCCGCGCCGACCCAGGTGATCGAGGCGTACGAACTGGGCACCCACCAGCCGTGGTCGGCGACGCTCGCCGTGATCCTCGCCTGCGGCGGGCTGTGGACCGGCGCGATGCTCACCCGGGAGATCCGCGGGGCGCGCGCCCGTCGTCGCCGGCGGCGCTGCGAACTGCTCGTCCGCTCCCCGCTGTTGCCCGGCGAGGAGCCGGGAAGCGAACCGCTGGTCGTCCTGGAGGGCGAGAAGCCGGACGCCTGGTGGCTGCCGGGCACCACGCCCCAGCTGGTCATCACGACGGCGGCGCTGCGCCGGCTCAAGGGGCGCCAACTCGACGCCGTCCTCGCCCACGAGCAGGGACACGCCCGGGCGCGCCACGACTGGCTGTTGCACTGCTCGGGCGCGCTGGCGAACGGCTTCCCCGGCATTCCGGTCTTCGCGGCCTTCCGCGACCAGATGCACCGGCTGGTGGAGCTGGCGGCCGACGACGTGGCCTCACGGCGGTTCGGGCGGCTGACGATCGCGCTCGCCCTGGTCGAACTCAACGAGGAGCGCGGGGTGTTCGGCCCCGGCACCACCCCCGGCGCGGACCTCCCCCGGCGGGTGAACCGGCTGCTGGCGGCAGCTCCCCGGCTGACGGCGGGACGTCGGCTGCGCCTCACCGCGGCCGCCGCGCTCGTTCCTGTGGTGCCGGTCCTGGTGGCGTTCGTCCCCGCTCTGCGGGCGCTCGGATAGACCGCACAGCGCTCCCGGCGGCATGTCGGCGCGCCGGTCGGGGAAGATCGGTTCATGCGCTCTTCCGCCATCGCCTCCGGTGCCCTGCTCGTGCTGCTGCTCGTGCTGGTGGAAGTCGGGTGGTCACCGGTCCTCTCCCTGGACCGGTCGGTCGCCGAATCGCTGCACCGCTCCGCCGTCGCCGAGCCCGGGTTCACCCGGCTCAACCGGATCCTGAGCGACTGGGTGTGGGACCCCTGGACGATGCGTGCCCTGGTCGTGCTCGCCGCGTTCGTGCTGTGGCGGCGACAGCGCGAACCGCGACTCGCCCTGTGGCTGGTAATCGCTCTCGTCGTGGCGGCGGTCGTGCAGCAGGTGCTCAAGGCGGCGCTCGGCCGGAAGCGGCCCGGCTGGCCCGATCCGGTCGACACGGCGCACTTCGCGGCCTTCCCCTCCGGGCACGCGACGACGGCGGTGGTGGGCTGCGGACTGCTGCTCTGGGTGCTCGCCCTGCACTGGCGGGATTCCTGGCGCGGCTGGAGCGTGCTGACGGTGGCGGCCCTGGTGACGGTGGCCGGAACGGGGTGGACCCGGATCTACCTGGGCGTCCACTGGCTGACGGACGTCGTCGCGGGCTGCCTGCTCGGCTGGTGCGTGGTGGCTGTGGCCATCGTCACGTACCGGCGCTCGGGCGGAGAGGGCCGGGAATTCGGCCGGAACACCGGCAGGCCGACCGCATCGGGCCCGAACGGGAGCAGAATGGGAGAAACGACGTGAAGCCGCCTGTTCTGGACGATCCCCCGCGTCGCCCAGAACAGGCGGCCAACCCGCTGACCAGCCACGAAGGCGCGACAGCAGACTGCGCTGAGTATATTGGCTGCGAGCCAGTCAACGCAGGAGTCAAGCATGTCCCCGCGTAGCCCATCGGTCAATGAAGAGCTCCGGCGGCGCTCGCGGGAGCGACTGCTCCAAGCCACTGTCGAGCTCGTGTCGGAGCGCGGTTACGAGGCGACGACACTGGGCGACATCGCCGAGCGGGCGGGTTCGGCGCGCGGGCTGATCTCGTACTACTTCCCGGGCAAACGCCACCTCCTGCAGTCGGCGGTGCACCGGCTGATGCACCTCACGCTGGAGGAGGCGCTGGAGCGGGAGCCGCGCACGGAGGACGGGCGGGAGCGGATGGCGCGCGCCATCGACGCGATCCTGGGCCTCGCGGTGGACCGCCCGGTGCTGATGCGGACGCACATGGCGGGCATCCTGCAGGCCGAGGGGTTCGTGCAGTGCCCGGAGCAGCAGCGGCTGGCGTACCTGCTGCGCGACACGGTGACCCGGTACGGCTCGGCGAACGTGGACGCGGACTATCCGCTGCTGCGGGCGCTGCTGATGGGCGCGGTCGTGGCGGTGCTGCTGCCGGGGGCGCCGATGCCGGTCTCGCGACTGCGAGGGGAGCTGTTCCAGCGGTACGGACTGGCGTGGGGACAGGGCATGCCGCCGGACGGGGGTCCGCCCGACGGCATGCCGTTCACGGCCGCGGTGTTACCGCTCCGCGTGCCGCGTCAGTCGTCGTCCCCGTGACCCCAGCCGCCGTCGAAGTCGTCGAAGTAGTCCGGCTGCGTCTGGACGTTGAGCTCGTCCATGCGCACCCACTTCGCCGCGTCGGTACGGCGGTCGTCGAGCCTCAGTACGTCGAAGCCCTTGGCCATGTCGTTCGAGAAGATGTGGCCGTTGTAGTAGTACGCCGACCAGGAACCGCCACCGACGAGGGCGGTCGCGGAGATCGGGCCGCGCTCGAAGAAGGCGATCTCCTTGGGCCTGCGGGAGTCGGTGAAGTCCCAGACGGAGATACCGCCCTGGTACCACGCCTGGACCATGATGTCCTTGCCCTTGACCGGGATCAGCGAGCCGTTGTGGGCCACGCAGTTCTCGGTGTCGGCCTGGTGGCGCGGGATCTTGAAGTAGCTGCGGAAGACGAGCTTGCTCTTCTTGCCCTTGCCCACGATGTCGTAGATGCCGTCGGCCCCGCGGTTCGGGCCCACGACCTCGTTGCAGGTGGCCGCGCCGCCGCCGCCGAGCTCGTCCGTGAAGACGACCTTGTTCGCCTTCTGGTTGAAGGTCGCCGAGTGCCAGAACGCGAAGTTCACGTTGTCCTGGACGCGGTCGATGACCTTCGGGCGCTCGGGGTCCTTGATGTCGAACAGGATGCCGTCACCCATGCAGGCGCCGGCCGCGATGTCCTTGCCGGGCAGCACGGTGATGTCGTGGCAGCCGGTGGTCTTGGAGACGCCCGGGTTGGTCGGGCCACCCGGGTTGCCGCCACCGTCCGGACCCTCACCGGGGAAGAGGACGGGGAAGGAGACGATCGCGGAGTTCTGCGGCGCCTTGCGGGGCACCTTGATGACGGAGATGCCGTCGTGCGGCGGCTGGCAGTCCGGGAACGCGGAGTTGGGCGAGTACGAGGAGACGTAGACGTACACGTCCCTCTTCTCGGGCACCAGCGTGTGGGTGTGCGAGCCGCAGGCGGTCTCGACGGCGGCGACGTACCGCGGGTTGCGGATGTCGCTGATGTCGAAGATCTTCATGCCCTCCCAGGAGGACTTCTCCGTGGCCGGCTGACTGACGCTGGCACAGGAGTTGTCGCTGCGGGAGGAGTCGGTGGACAGGAAGACGAGGTTGCCGGAGACGGAGATGTCGTTCTGCGATCCGGGGCACAGCACCTGGGCGACCGTCTTCGGGGCGCGCGGGTTGCTGATGTCGAAGATGCGGAAGCCGTCGTAGTTGCCCGCGAAGGCGTACTTGCCCTGGAACGCGAGGTCGGAGTTGGTGCCCGCGAGGGCGTCCTTGGGGATGTTCACGAGGTGCTCGATGTTGTCGCTGTGGACGATCTCGTCCACACCGGGTATCTCGCCGCTCTGGATGGCGGACCGCGCGTCGGCCGCCTGCTCCGAGGTGACCGACCCCCGCGCGGGGGCGTCACCCGGGTCGGGTGTGGCGGCCGCGGGGCCGGCCGCGAGCAGACTGACCAGCAGCCCGGCTGCGGCGGTCGCCACACCCAGACCTCTGATCCGAGCGCGCGGGGTACGCGTGATGCGCGTGGTACGCAACGAAGTCACTCCGTCCTCCCTTGTGTCCGTTCGTAGTCGAACGGTCGATGGACCTCGGCAGTATCGTCCTTAGCGTGCACATCTCAACAGATGGCAACACACATGTCATGCAGGATTTTGATCAACCAGCCGTGGAGGTCGCCTTGTTGAACCGCCGTCGCATGCGCGGAGCCGTCGCCGTGGCGTTGAGCGCCGCCGCCGTCCTCGCGCTGGCCGCCTGCGATTCGGAGCCCGGCGGGAACCTCCCGGAGAGCAAGGGGTCCACGGAGGCCTCGGTCGTGGCGCCGGGGAAGCCGGGCGAACCGGCGCGGCGGATCTCCCCCGCCGAGGCGTCGAAGCTGCTGCCGGACGACAAGCCGAACTCGGCGGACTTCACGTACGCGCAGATGATGATCGTCCACCACCGGCAGGCCTTGACGATGACCGCGCTCGTCCCGGAGCGGGCCGGATCGGCGCAGGTCAAGAAGTTGGCAGACCGCATCACGGCGGCGCAGGGGCCGGAGATCGGCGCGATGGAGGGCTGGCTGAAGACCCACGGCGGCCCGCGCGACCAGGGCGGTCACGACCACCACACGATGCCGGGGATGGCGACGGAGGCGCAGCTGGCGCAGTTGCGGAAAGCGAAGGGCGCGGCCTTCGACGAGTTGTTCCTGAAGCTGATGATCACGCACCACGAGGGCGCGGTGACGATGGCCGCGGAGGTGCTGGGAGACGGGAACAACGTGCTCGTGGAGGAGATGGCGAACGACGTGATCGCGCAGCAGACGGCGGAGATCAACCGGATGCGGGGGATGTAGGCGGCGGTGCGGGGGGTGTGGGCGGCGGTGCGGGCGTTGTAGGCAGTGCGGGCGGTGGCGGCAGTGTGGTCGGGCCGGCGGCCGTCGGGCGGCGTGGCGGGGCCTGACGCGGGCCGGGGCGGCGGGGCCGGCGGGAGGGCCGGGGGACCCGGCGGCCGGGACCGGCGGGGGCCGGGCGGGTGTCGGGGCTGTCGCGCACCTCCCCTCCGGGGGCTTCCGGTGGGATGCTGGAAGCCTCTCGGCGGGTGTCCGCGCGGCGGGAAGGAGTACGGACGTGCTTCGTGTCGCTGTCGTCGGTTCCGGGCCCAGCGGGGTCTACACGGCCCAGTCGCTGCTCCAGCAGTCGGTGGTGCCCGGGGTGCGCGTCGACGTCCTGGACCGGCTGCCGTGTCCGTACGGCCTGGTCCGTTACGGGGTCGCGCCCGACCACGAGAAGATCAAGTCGCTCCAGCAGAACCTCCGGGCGGTGCTGGAGGACGAGCGGATCACCTTCGTCGGGAACGTCGAGGTGGGGGCGCGGGGGCTGACCCCGGCCCGCCTCCTGGAGCTGTACGACGCGGTCGTGTACTGCGTGGGGGCCGCGCGCGACCGCCGGCTCGGCGTGCCGGGCGAGGATCTGGCGGGCTCGTACTCGGCGACGGACTTCGTCTCCTGGTACAGCGCGCACCCCGACGCGGTGGAGAACGCCTTCGGGGGTACGGGCGGGGGCGCGGGGGCCGCTCTGGGCGGCCGTTCGGCGGTGGTGATCGGGGTCGGCAACGTGGCTGTGGACGTCACCCGGATCCTGGCCCGGGGAGCGGACGAGCTGCGGTCCACGGACGTGCCCGACGCCGCGCTGCGGGTGCTGGAGCTCAGCGGGGTGCGCGAGGTGCACATGGTGGGCCGACGCGGCCCCGGGCAGGCCAAGTTCACCACGAAGGAGCTACGGGAGCTGGGCGGGCTGCCCGGCGCGCGGGTGCGGGTGGACCCGGCGGACCTGGCCCTCGACCCCGCGTACGCCGATTCCAGCGGTCTGCCGGCCGTGAACCGGCGGAACCTGGAGGTCGTGCGCGGCTGGGCGGACGCGGGGCGGGGGCCCGGCGCCGGGCCGGAGGCGGCACGCGTGATCCGGCTGCGGTTCTTCCTGCGCCCCGTGGAGCTGCTGGGCGAGGGCGGCCGGGTGGCGGCGGTCCGCTTCGAGCGCACGGAGCCGGACGGCTCCGGGGGTGTACGGGGCACCGGGCGCTACGAGGAGATCGAGGCCCAACTGGTGCTGCGGGCCGTCGGATACCAGGGCGTTCCGCTGCCCGGGCTGCCCTTCGACGAAGCGCGGGGCACGGTCCCGAACGTGGCGGGCCGGGTGCTGCGCGACGGCGCCCCGTCGCCCGGCGAGTACGTGGCCGGCTGGATCAAGCGCGGGCCGACGGGCGTGATCGGCACGAACCGCCCGTGCGCGAAGGAGACGGTGGCCTCGCTCCTCGCCGACGCGGAGGCCCTGACCGGTCGCCGTCTCGTGGCCGACCCACTCGACGCCCTGCGCGACCTGGGCCACGACCCGGTCGCCTGGCGCGGCTGGCTCTCCATCGAACGCGCGGAATCCGCCCTGGGCCTGTCGCTGGGCCGCGGCCGGGTCAAGATCCCCGACTGGGCGGGCCTCCGGGCGGCGGCCCGCGAGGACACACAGGGGGCGTGAGGCCGGGGGTGTGAGGCCGGGGCCGGGGGCGTGAACCCGGGGGGCGGGAGCCCAGGGGGCGGGAGGCCGGGGCCGGGGGCTTTCGCACCTGACGCGTGGCCGGGTCCCCCCGGGGTCTCGTGTGGTCGGGGTCTACCCGCTCAGCCTGGCCGTCTGGGTCTTCGTCGCCTGGAGGACGCTGTCGAGGAGGCCGGGGAAGAGGGTGTCGAGGTCGGCGCGTCGAAGGGCGTTGAGCTTGGCCGTGCCCCGGTAGACCTGCTCGATGACGCCGCTCTCGCGCAGGACCCGGAAGTGGTGCGTACGCGTCGACTTGGTCACCGGAAGGTCGAAGAACGAGCAGCTCACCTCGGCGCCGTCGGCCTGTGCCATGTCGCTGACGATCCGCAGCCGCACCGCGTCCGAGAGCGCGTGCAGCACACCCTCCAGGCGTATCTCCTCCCGCGTGGGGTGGTCCAGGACCCGGGGCTTGGTCGCGGTCGTCACGGCGGCTCCACTTCATCCGGAAGTCGCCATTGTACGATAATCCTCGTAGTTTGACAGGCGCCGTACTACGACGACTATCGTACGAGGACCCCGAGAGGCCACCCCGCAAGGCCCCCGCCAGAGGAGTCCGTCATGACCGTCGCCCTGTTCGAGCCCTACACCCTGCGGTCGCTGACCATCCCGAACCGGGTGTGGATGGCCCCCATGGACCAGTACTCGGCCGAGGCGTCCGGCCCGAACGCGGGCGTACCGAACGACTGGCACTTCGCCCACTACGCCTCCCGCGCGACCGGCGGAACAGGCCTGATCCTCGTCGAGGCCACCGCCGTCTCCCCGGAGGGCCGGATCAGCCCCGCAGACCTCGGCATCTGGAACGACACCCAGGCGGAGGCGCTGGGCCGGATCGCCCGATTCCTCAAGGAGCACGGCACGGTGCCCGGCATCCAGCTCGGTCATGGCGGCCGCAAGGCATCCACCAAGCGCCCGTGGGAGGGCCGCGGACCGGTCGGGCCCGGTGAGCACGGCTGGCAGCCGGTCGGCCCGAGCCCCCTCCCGTTCGCCGACGACCACCCCGTCCCGGCCGAGATGACGGCGGCTCAGATCGCGGAGATCCCGGGCCAGTTCGTCGAGGCCGCGCGCCGTGCCCGCGCCGCCGGATTCGAGGTCGTCGAGGTGCACGGCGCCCACGGCTATCTGATCAGCAGCTTCCTCTCCCCGTACGCCAACCACCGCACCGACGCCCACGGCGGCTCCTTCGAGAACCGGACCCGCCTCGCCCTGGAGGTCGTGGACGCCATCCGGAGCGTGTGGCCCGAGGAGCTCCCGGTCTTCTTCAAGATCTCCGCCACCGACTGGCTGGAGGACCAGGGCTGGACCGGCGACGACACCGTCCGCTTCGCGCGCCTGCTGCACGCGCACGGCGTGGACCTCCTGGACGTCTCCAGCGGCGGCAACGGAGGCCCGGCCAGGATCCCCGTCGGCCCCGGCTACCAGGTGCCGTTCGCCGCCCGGGTGAAGGCCGAGACGGGGCTGCCGGTCGCCGCCGTCGGGCTGATCACGGAGAGCGAGCAGGCGGAGAAGATCGTAGCCAACGGCGAGGCCGACGCCGTCCTGCTCGGGCGGGAGCTGCTCCGCGACGCCTCATGGGCCCGCCGGGCCGCACGCGAACTGGGCGCCGCGACCCACGCCCCCACGCAGTACGCCTGGGCGATCTGAGCCGACCGACCGCGTGGACCGAGCTGCCGCGCCGCGTGGCCGACTGGCCGACCGCCCGCGTGGGCCGAGCTGCCGCGTGGCCGACTGGCCGCGTGGGCCGACCAGCCCCATGGCCGACTGGCCACGTGGGCCGACCTGCCGCCGGGGCCGGCTTCCCGCGGGGTCGATCCGCCGCCTGGGCGGCCGGCCGCACGGCCCGGAACACGCCTCCGACCTGGGGCTGAGCCGCCTCGGGGCGCCCCTGTCAGTGGTCGGGTGCAGACTGGCCCGTATCCGCGACAACGGCGTCCTGGAGGTGTCGGCCATGCCCGACGTAGTCCTGACCGTAGGTACCCGCAAAGGTCTGTTCATCGGCCGACGGCGCGACGGCCGGTGGGAGTTCGACGATCCCCACTTCAACGCGCAGGCGATCTATTCGGTCGCCATCGACACCCGACCTTCCACGCCCCGGCTGCTCGTCGGCGGGGACAGCGCGCACTGGGGTCCGTCCGTCTTCCGCTCCGACGACCTCGGCGCCTCCTGGACCGAGCCGGCGAAGCCGGCCGTCAAGTTCCCCCAGGACACGGGCGCTTCGCTGGAGCGCGTCTGGCAGCTGCACCCCGCGCCCGACCACTCCCCGGACGTCGTCTACGCCGGGACGGAGCCGGCCGCCCTCTTCCGGTCGGAGGACGGCGGCGAGTCGTTCGAGCTGGTCCGCCCGCTCTGGGAGCACCCCACCCGGTCCCGGTGGGAGCCCGGCGGAGGCGGGGAGGCCGTGCACACGATCGTGACCGACCGACGCGACCCGGCGGCGGTGACGGTCGCGGTGTCGACGGCCGGGGTGTTCCGGTCCCGGGACGGCGGGGCGAGCTGGGACCCCTCCAACCAGGGGGTGTCCGCGGTCTTCCTGCCCGATCCGAACCCGGAGTTCGGCCAGTGCGTGCACAAGATCGCACAGGACGCGGGCGACCTGGACCGGCTCTATCTGCAGAACCACTGGGGCGTGTTCCGCAGCGACGACGCGGGCGCCAAGTGGACCGACATCGGCGCCGGTCTGCCCTCCGACTTCGGCTTCACCGTCGCCGCCCATCCGCATCGTGCTGATGTGGCCTACGTCTTCCCCATCAACGCCGACTCCGACCGGGTGCCCGCCGAGCGCCGTTGCCGGGTCTTCCGGACGAGTGACGCCGGAGCCAGCTGGGAGCCACTGACCGCCGGGCTGCCCGAGGGCGACCACTACGGCACGGTGCTGCGGGACGCGATGTGCACGGACGACGGGGACCCGGCCGGCGTCTACTTCGGCAACCGCAACGGCGAGGTGTACGCGAGCGCCGACGACGGCGACAGCTGGCGGCTGCTCGCCGAGCACCTGCCGGACGTGCTGTGCGTGCGGGCGGCGGTGATCGGGTGAGGCGCCCCGCCCCGCCGGCCCCGGTGATCGGGTGAGGGGCTGTCACAGTGCGCCAGTAGAGTGACGGCCGTGGCAGCACGACCGTTGAATGAGATCGTCGAGCCGGGGTGGGCGCACGCGCTCGCGCCGGTGGCCGACAACATCGCCGCGATGGGCGACTTCCTGCGCCGGGAGATCGCCTCCGGGCGGACCTACCTCCCCGCCGGAGCGCACGTCCTGCGGGCCTTCCAGCAGCCCTTCGACGAGGTGAGGGTCCTGATCGTCGGACAGGACCCGTACCCGACGCCGGGGCACGCCGTGGGGCTGAGCTTCTCGGTGGCGCCGGAGGTGAGTCCGGTGCCGCCCAGTCTGGACAACATCTTCCGGGAGATGCACACCGACCTGGGGCACCCCCGGCCCTCGAACGGCGACCTGACGCCGTGGACGCGCCAAGGGGTGCTGCTGCTCAACAGGGCGCTCACCACGGCCCCGAGGAAGCCGGGAGCGCACCGGGACAAGGGCTGGGAGGCCGTCACGGAGCAGGCCATCCGGGCGTTGGCCGCCCGCGGCAAGCCCCTGGTCTCCGTGCTGTGGGGGCGGGACGCGCGCAACCTGCGCCCGCTGCTCGGCGATCTGCCGGCGATCGAGTCCTCGCACCCCTCCCCCATGTCCGCGGACCGCGGCTTCTTCGGTTCGCGTCCGTTCAGCCGCACCAACGAACTGCTTCTGCGCCAGGGGGCGCAGGAGGTGGACTGGCGACTGCCGTGACGTCCGCGGCGGGCGGCGAGGCCGCGGCCGACGGCTGGGTCGTCGGTGTCGACTCCGGCGGCTCCGGGCTGCGGATCGCCCTGGCGCGCGCCTCGGACGCCTCGACTCCGTACGCAGGGGTCGCGGAGGCGGGAGGCGCGGGGGCGGGAGCCTCGGAGGCGGGAGGCGCGGACGCGGGAGCCCTGGCCTCGCGTCCTGTGGAGACCGTCTCGTCCCGTGAGCCGGTGCGGACCGGTCCCGGCGGGATCGACGCCGCCCATCTGCTCGGTCAGTTGCTGCCCGCCGTCGAGGCGTTGCGCGACCGTGCGGGGGCGGGTCCCGTCGTCGCCGTGGCCGTCGGCGCCGCCGGCATGGCGACGCTCGGCGAGGAGCTGCGGGCCGTCCTGCCCGGCGCGCTGCGCCAGGCCCTGGGCGTACGGTCCCTGGCGCTCGCGGCCGACGCCGTCACGGCGTACGTCGGGGCGCTCGGTCAGCGGCCCGGGGCGGTCGTGGCGGGCGGTACCGGCCTCATCGCACTCGGCACGGACCTGACGACCTGGCGCCGGGCCGACGGCTGGGGCCATCTGCTGGGCGACTGCGGCAGCGGCGCGTGGATCGGTCGGGCCGGCCTGGAGGCGGCGATGCGCGCCCACGACGGCCGGCGAGGCGGTTCGCCCGCGCTGCTCGCCCGGGCCGAGGCCCGCTTCGGCCCGGCCGCCGCGCTGCCGGCCGCGCTGTACCCCCGGACCGACCGGCCGGCCGTGCTCGCCGCGTTCGCGCCCGACGTGGCCGGCTGCGCCACCGACGGCGACCCGATCGCGACGGAGATCCTGCGGCAGGCCGCCGCGCACGTGGCCGAGGCCGCGGCCGCCGTGTGCCCGGCCCCCGGAGCGTACGAAGTGGCCTTGACCGGAGGCCTGTTCAAGCTCGGCGACCCGCTGCTCGTACCGCTGCGGGCCGAGCTCGCGGGGCAACTGCCGCACGCCCGGCAGACGTCGGCGGCCGGGGACCCGCTCGACGGGGCGCTCGCCCTCGCCGCGGCCCTGGCCACGGATGCGCTACGACTGCCTGTGGAGCCGAAGTTGTTGCATGTGACCACGTAAGTCACGCTTCGGACAAAGCGGGGCAGATAACGCTCAGCTGCACCTCACCGCACTGCGCGGCAGGCAAAACCAGTAGCATGCGGCGCCATGAGCTCCCCCACTGGGCCTGCTTCCGGCCTGCCTGTACGAATGCCGCGACCCCGCCAGCCCGGACGGCACCGTCGCCCCGAACCCGCGGCGGCGCCCGAGGGCGCTCCCACCCTGGTCCTCGCCGTCCCCGGCGCGCCGTCGCCCGCCATACGCTCGCTGGCCGAAGAGGTCGTGAGCATCGCCCGTTCCGAGCTGCCCGGCCTGGAGGCCGCGATCGGCTACCTGGACGGTGACGACGTCGAGTACCTCACCCTCGGAAGCGTGCTGGCACGCGCCGAGACGCTGCGCACCGAGCGCTACGAGCTGGCCGTGGCCGCCGGCCGCGAGGTCAGCGCCCCCCAGGGCCCGGCCGCCGTCGTCGTGCCGCTGCTCGCCGGTCCGGACAGCGCCCTGATGCGCCGGATCCGCCAGGCCGTGATGGACAGCGGCAACGTCGCCGAGCTGACGGACGTCCTCGGCCCGCACCCGCTGCTCGCCGAGGCGCTGCACGTGCGCCTGTCGGAGGCCGGTCTGGCCCGCGCAGACCGTGCGCGGCTCTTCACCGTCGCCACGGCCGCCGACGGCATCGTGCTGGCCACGGTCGGCGGCGAGGAGGCCGTGCAGGCCGCCGGGATCACCGGCATGCTGCTGGCCGCGCGCCTGGCCGTCCCGGTGATGGCCGCCGCGCTCGACCAGGAGGGCTCGATCACCGCGATCGCCGAGCAGCTGCGCGGCTCCGGCTCGGAGCAGCTGGCGCTCGCCCCGTACCTGATCGGCCCCGAGCTGGCCGAAGGCCTGCTCGACGCGGCCGCCAAGGAGGCGGGCTGCGCCGCCGCCGAGCCGCTGGGCGCGTACCCGGCGATCGGCAAGCTGGTGCTCTCGCAGTACACGGCGGCGTTGGGCATCGCCCCGCAGCAGCCGCAGGGAGCCCCCACCCACTGAGGGGCCAGGACATGGCTGAGGGCCCGCACCGGATGCGTCCGGCGCGGGCCCTCAGCCGTGCGGGTGCGTCGGCCGCGCGGACCTGCCGGGGGTGTCAGGCGCGTCAGGCGGGCGAGCCTGTCAGCCGAAGACCACGCAGGAGGCCGCCGGGGCGTCGACGGAGCCCGCGCGGTGCGGGACGCCGGTCTCCGGGTCGAGGTCGAACCAGGTCACGTCGCCGGAGCGCTCGTTGGCCGCGTAGAGCCGCCGTCCCGAGGGGTCGAGGGCCAGGTCGCGCGGCCAGCGGCCACCGCAGGGCACGGCGGTACGGAACGTGGCCTGCCCGCCGCTCGGGTCGAGGGCGAGGACGGCAAGGGTGTCGTCGCCGCGCACGGCCACCCAGAGGAAACGGCCGTCGGGGGCGACGACGACCTCGGAGGGGTAGCTCGGCCCGGCGGTGCCGGCGGTCCCGGCGGGGATGACAGGGGTCTCGCCGAGCGGCTCCAGGGTGCCCGTCGCCGCGTCCCAGCGGCAGACCGTGAGGGTGGGCTCCAGCTCGTTCAGGACATAGGCGTGGCTGCCGGACGGGTGGAAGGCCAGGTGGCGAGGGCCGGTGCCGGGCTTGAGCGCGGTCTCGCCGTGCGGCCGCAGGGCGCCCGTGGCGGGGTCGAGGGCGTAGATCACCACGGAGTCGGTGCCGAGGTCCACGGCGACGGTCCAGCGGCCGTCGGGGGCCGGCAGGACCTGGTGGGCGTGCGGGGCGCCCTGGCGATCGGCGACGGGCCCCGACCCCTCGTGCCCCACGACGTCGGTGGCCGCGCCGAGCGAGCCGTCCGCGGTGATGGGCAGGGCGGTGACGCTGCCCGAGGTGTAGTTGGCGGTGAGGACGTGACCGGCGGTGACGGCGAGGTGGGTCGGGCCCGCGCCGCGCACGAGCGCGGGCACCCCGAGCGGACGGGGTACGGCTCCGGAGACGTCGAAGGCCGCCGCGGCGCCCTTCTCGGTCTCCGAGACGGCGTAGAGGACCTGGCCGGCGAGGGCGAGGTAGGAGGGGTCGGCGAGCGCGTCCGTCGCGCCGGTGACGGTCAGGGCGCCGGTCTCCTGGTCCACGTCGGCGGCGAGGATGCCCCGACCCCCCGCCGAGGTGAACGACCCGATGAAGGCCCGCACCCGTCCCCGTACCGCATCCCTCGCGTCTGTCCCGCCCATGGCGTCTCCCCTCTCCACCGGGGCGCTCGGCCGACCGCCCCCTAGTCGGCGCCGACGTTAGCAGGCGGTCTAGACCAACTTGGATCACGCGGAGGGTTTCCTGGATCCGGGAGCGCGAATACCGGATACCGGATACCGGATATTGGATATTGGATATTGGATCCGATATCCCCCATCCGATATCCGGTATCCGGCGGTCGGCCGTGCGCGCTCAGGCCGCGGGGACCAAGGGGGCGCTCGGGGCCGTGCGGAGCGGGGTGGCCAAGGCGGTCAGGGCGCGCTCCAGGCCGTCGAGGTGGCCGAGTGCGGCTTCGGCGCCCGGGTGGTGGGGCGGGGCCGCGAGAGCCTCCTCGGAGGCCCGGCGCGCGGGGTGGGCCGGCGGTACCAGGGCGTGGACGGCGGCCTCTACGCGCCAGGAGGCGGCGGCGAGGCGGGCGTCGTGGGACGCGTCCGGGTCGGCGGCGACCGCCGCGAGGCCCCGGATCTCCCGGGCGCAGTCGTCGAGCAGCGCCAGGACCCGCCGGGCGCGGGCCTTGCGGGCGCGCAGCGGGCTCAGCGGGTGGACGAGCGGTGCGAGCGAGAGCCGGACCCGGCCGAGCAGCACCTCGAGGTCGGCGGCGTGCGGCGCCGGGTCCGCCGCCGGGTCGCCGGCGAGGCGCCGCGCGGCGGCCGTGGTGCAGGCGTGCACGCAGGTCACGGCCCGCTCGATCCACGCGTTGGTGGCGGCGTGCGTGGTCACCGGCAGCAGGACGACGCCGACGGCCGCGCCGAGCGCGCCGACCGCCGTCTCCTCGAAGCGCAGGAGCAGCAGCCCGGGGTGGAGGACGCCGAGGAGGCCGTAGAGCAGGCCGGCCATGACGGTGACGAAGAACATCATCCAGCTGTACGAGAGCGCGGCCGTGTAGAAGATCCCGAAGACGCAGACGGCGACCAGCGCGGCCGTCGGGGCGGGCGCGCCGCCCAGCGGGATCGCGATGAGGAAGCCGGCGGCGATGCCGACGACCGTGCCGACGACCCGGCGGAAGCCGCGGACGAGGGTCTCACCGCGTGAGGCGGTGTTGACGAAGATCCACCAGGCGGTGCCGACCGCCCAGTACCAGCGCTCCTGGGAGAGGAACTGACCGGCGGCGAGCGCCACCGCGCAGGCCGCGGCCGCCTGGAACGCCTGCCGGGTGGTGGGCCGGGCGAGACCGCGGCCCGGCAACGGGGCGGGCGCGGCGGGCGGCGGGACGCGCCGTTCGATGCACCAGCCGAGGAAGCGGATCGCGCCGGCGGCGAGCAGGGCCAGGCCCACCGCCGCGTACAGCTCCGGCAGCTGCGCGGGCAGCGCGTGCAGGAACTGGGTGACGAAGAACATCATGAACGCGAAGATGCCCAGGGCGTGCCCGCGCGGGCCCCAGCGGCGTGCGTACACGCCCGCGAAGACCACGAACAGCCAGGACGCGTCACGCAGCGCCGGCGCGCCGTGCAGCGCCGTGGCGAGGGCCAGGACGGGGAACCCGACGGCGGGCAGCAGGGCGGTCGTCACGGCCTGGCGGCGGACGGTGGGGTCGCCGACGGTGAAGAGCGCGAGCAGCGCGGCGAGACCGCCGGTGATCGAGGCGGTGAGGGAGAGCCCGCAGAGTTCGGCGGCGGCGACCGCGAGCGCGATGCCGAGGACGGCCCGCGAGGAGACGCGCAGCCGGACGCGGCCCGGGTCGGGGGCCACGAACATGAGCCTGATCAGTCGGCGGCCGGTTTCCCGGCCCTTCTTCACGACGGTCGTTCCGCCCCCGCTGCCGTACACACACCCTCTTCGCGTCGCCTCGTGCCCCGGCCTGCTTGTGGCGGCCTCAGGACATGGGAAAGGCGCCGCGGTCCGGTCCGGCCTCGTCGCCGGTCCGGCGCTGTGCGGCGCCATCACTTCGTACTGTTCCCCCAGGAAACCACCCGGCCGTCCACTGGCTCAACCGAGGCGCGAAGGGCTGGGCCATTGGTACAGTCGTCAGACATCGAGGACGACCAGAAGGGAGCCAACGGACCATGGCGGTGGACGAGCTCGACACTCGGATCCTGCGGCTCCTGATCGAGCAGCCGCGCACCAGCGTGCGCGAGTACGCACGCGTCCTCGGGGTGGCCCGGGGCACGGTGCAGGCGAGGATCGACCGGCTGGAGCGGGACGGCGTCATCACGGCGACGGGACCCGTCCTCTCCCCCGCCGCGCTCGGCCACCCGGTGCTCGCCTTCGTCCACATCGAGGTCACGCAGGGGCATCTGGACGAGGTCGGGGACGCGCTCGCCGCGGTGCCGGAGATCGTCGAGGCGTTCTCGATCACCGGCGGCGGGGATCTGCTGACGCGTGTGGTGGCCCGGGACAACGGCCATCTGGAGGACGTGATCCAGCGGCTGATCCAGCTGCCGGGCGTCGTCAGGACCCGTACGGAGATGGCGCTGCGCGAGCGGGTGGCGCACCGGCTGCTGCCCTTGGTGGAGTCGGTGGGGCGGGCGTCGGCGGCGCGGAAGGGCTGACCGGAGCGGACCGTGGCGCACCGGGACTTTCGTCCGTGGGAACGGCGCGCACGGATTGAGATGCTGGACCGCATGAGCACAGAGCACACTGCGGTCATCTTCGATCTCGACGGCACGCTGGTGGACAGCGAGCCGAACTACTACGAGGCCACCCTGCGGACGCTCACCGCCCTCGCCGGCGACACGGACTTCGACTGGGAACGCCACACCGGCTACATCGGGATCGGTACCCGCGAGACCCTGGAGATCCTCGGCGCCCACTACGGCATCGAGGCTCCGCTGGAGGAGCTGCTCGACGCCACGAACCGGAGCTATCTGGAGCTGGCGCGGGCCTCGACCCCGGTCTATCCGGAGATGCGGGCGTTCGTGGAGCGGCTGTACGTGACGGGAGTGCCGATGGCGGTGGCCTCCGGTTCGTCCCGCGCCGCGATCGAGGCGGTCCTGGCGGGCACGGGCCTGGACGCGTTCCTGACGACGCTGGTCTCCGCCGAGGAGGTCGGACGCGGCAAGCCGGAGCCGGACGTCTTCCTGGAGGCGGCGCGGCGGCTCGGGGTCGCGCCGGCGCGGTGCGTGGTCTTCGAGGACGCCGCGCCGGGCGCCCTGGCGGCCCGGGCGGCGGGCATGCGGTGCGTGGCGCTGCCGTACATGGCGGCGACGGCGGACGATCCGGCGTTCATGGCGGCCGATCTGCTCCTCCCCGGCGGGCAGCGGGAGTTCACGGCGCGCGCGGCGCTGGACTGGCTGGCACAGGACCCGGCCCGGCCGCACACGCCTGCCTCCTCGCTCGCCTCGGATCAGGACCACCAGGCCTGCCGTTCGTAGATCGGGTCGGCCGGAGCGGGGTGGGGTCGTGCGGCGCTACGAGTCCCGCGGCGCTACGAGTCCCGCGGCGCTACGAGTCCTGCGGCGCTACGAGTCCTGCGGCGGACGGGCCCGCTCCCGCCTGGCCGTCGGCTTCGGCTTCGGCTTCGGCTTCGGCTGGGACTGGGGCTGCGGCTTGGACGGGGTGGCGGTGTGCGATCTTCTGGAGCGCCCGCTCGCCGAGGTGCCGGGGGCGGTGTGGGCGGAGGGCGAGGGGGCGGGCTGGCCTGACCCGGCGGCCGTCCGAACGGGTCGCCTCGCGCTGCTCGGCGGCCGGCCAGCGCGGGTGAAGCGCGTCGATGCGGAAGTCGTGGACGTGCCGGCGGCCGTCCGCGCCGGACAGGTGCGGGTGGTCGGTGGCGAGTTCCGGGTGGCGGTGCTCCAGCTCGTCGGGGTCCTCGCGTGGCCAGAGCCGTAGCGCGGCGACGGCGGCGAGGAGGGCGAGCAGGCCGAGGGCCCCGGCGGCGACCGCGAGGCCGGCGTGCGCGGCCGTCCAGCCGGCGAGGGGGTAGGTCAGCAGCCAGCAGCCGTGCGCGAGGGAGAACCGGGCGCCGAAGACGGCTGGCAGGTCCGCGCCGGCCGCCGAGCGCCGCAGGAGCCGTCCGCCGGGCGTCAGGACGGCCGAGCCGGCGGCCCCGAGCAGGAGCCAGGCGGCGAGGAGCGCCGGCCAGGCCCAGGGCCCGGGGGCGGTCTCCGGGCCCGTGGCACCGGCCGGGCCCGCCGCGCCCGTCAGGCCCGCCGTGCCGACCATGCCCGTCAGGCCCGTCAGGCCCGTCGCGAGGAGGAGCAGGACCCCCGCCGTGACGAAGGCGGCGGGGAGCATGAGGTGCCGGTCGCCGAACCGTTCGAGGACGCGTGGCAGCAGCAGGGCGACGGCCATCGAGCCCGCTCCGTACGCGCCGAGGGCGAGCGTGACGTCGCCGACGGGACGGCCGAGGACCTCGCGGACCAGGACGACGGTGGTGACCAGGACCATCGCGCCGCCCGCGGCGACGACCAGGTCGAGGGCGAGCAGGGCGCGCAGGCGTGGCGTGGCCAGAACGAGCCGGATACCGAAGGCGGCCTTGGCGTACGCGCCGCCGGTCCGTTCGGCCGGTCCGGGCACGGGCAGCAGGACGGACGCGACGAGGGCGGCGGAGGCGAGGAAGCCGACGGCGGTGCCCGTGAAGAGCGCCCCGGCCGGCACGAGCGTGAGCAGGGCGGCCGCGAGCGCCGGGCTGAACAGGTTCTCCAGGTCGTAGGCGAGACGGGAGAGCGCGAGCGCGCGGGTGTAGTCGCGCTCGTCGGGCAGGACGTCGGGAACGGTCGCCTGGAAGGTCGGCGTGAAG
Organism: Streptomyces sp. NPDC090127; assembly: GCF_044746945.1. NCBI lineage: Bacteria > Bacillati > Actinomycetota > Actinomycetes > Kitasatosporales > Streptomycetaceae > Streptomyces > Streptomyces sp. NPDC090127. Next base: position 801,230 of record NZ_JBIVDE010000003.1, read on the forward strand.
GCGGCGGACGCGGCCTGGAGCAGCAGGATCAGGACGTAGACCTGCCAGACCTCGGTGACGAACGGCAGGGCGAGGGCGGCCGTGGCGCGCGTCAGGTCCATGGCGACGAGGAGGGCGCGCCGGGGTATGCGGTCGGCGAAGGCGCTGATCAGGGGCGCCACGGAGACGTAGGCGACCATCTTGATGGCGAGCGCGGTCCCGAGGACGGCGGTGGCGTCGGCGCCCGCGAGGTCGTACGCGAGGAGGCTGAGGGCCACGGTCGCCAGGCCGGTGCCCGCCAGGGCGACGACCTGCGCGGTGAAGAGGCGACGGTAGGTGCGATGACGCAGCACGGACAGCATGAGGCCCGCCCTCGTTCGACTCCGGGGGTCGTGACCACCGTAGCGAACATGTGCATGATTGCGCACACGTAGACGGGCGGGTGTGGTCTCAGTCGTGCCAGGGTTCGCCGGTGACCTGGTGGTCGGCGTGACTGATCGCCTCGACGACGAGGCGCCGCATATGGCCGTCGGGCAGCGTGTAGAGCACGCGGCGGCCGTCCTTCCGGTGCTGGACCAGCCCGCTGAGCCGCAGTTTGGCGAGGTGCTGGCTCACGGCCGGGCGGGCGGCGCCGCAGGCCTCCGCGAGGGCGGTGACGTCCGACTCGCCGCGCGACAGGAGCCAGACCAGGTGGAGCCGCGTCGGGTCCGCGAGGAGCGCGAACACGCCCGCCGCCGCGGCGAGCTCGCGGGCGCCCGGCGTGCGCTGGTGCACGACGCTCGCAGGTGAGGACGGATCGCGTTCCGACATGGGCCCATCGTAGGCGCGCAGACGAAAGCCGCCCCGGTGCGCGAGGCGCCGGGGCGGTCTTCCGTGAGGCTGTCGGGGGCCGTCAAAGCTTGTGCATGCCCTTGAAGGGGCTGAGGACTCGGACCTGGCTGGCTCCGAAGTCGACGAGCAGCGCCCCCGTCGGCTCCTGGCCGATGATCTTGCCGAGGCCGTGACGATCGTGGGAGACGCGGTCACCGACGGCGAACTCCTTGATCACGGGATCGGTGGGAGCCGCGAAGGGGCTGGTGGACAGGTGGCGCCGGGGCGCGGATCGGTTCGTCATCGTCCTGCCAGTATGCCCCCCGTAAGGGCGGGGGCACAGACACGCACGCCCCCGGAATGCCCAGGACCGCCGGGGCGCGGCGGCGAAACAGGCCACCGGACGAGCCAAGACACCGACGGATGAGGCGAGTTGGCCGGGGGTCCCGGGGGCGCGTGCGGAGGGAGGCCGTAGCGGCCGTCGCGAGCGACGGTGGGGCCGAAGGCGGCCCCGCGGCGATCATCGCGGATAAGGCCACCCCTCGCTGGGTGCCCGTCGAGGCCAGGGAGGCGGCGACCGACGGGAGTCGGCGCGGCCGGTGCCGGCAGACCGGTCATCGGGGGGCCGACGGACCGGCAAGGCGGCAGGTGCGGCAGACCGGTCACCAGCTGACGGATCCGGCGGCGGCAAGAGCGGGCAGACCGGTGCACAGGGCGGCGACCCACCCGGCGCCGTCCCGTCAGCATCTGAACCGGAGGCGGCAGATCACCGCGTCCGTGTCGCGCCGGACGGCGTGGGCGACGATCGCGCCCCGCTGGTTCTGCAGCAGTCGCTGCCAGAGGCGCCGGGGCTGCGTCTCGGGGATCAGGACCGTGACGCGGGTGTCCGGCTCGGCGGCCGCGAGGGAGCGGACGTACGCGGTGATGGGGCGGCCCAGCGAGCGGCGCTCCGAGGGGAGCCGGACGAGATCGACGCCCGGGTTCCACAGCGCCCAGTCGCGCGCCAGGGCCTCCGTCGCGGTGCGGTCCTCCGGCTCGGGGTGGCAGACGGTCACGGCACGGACCTCGTCGCCGAGGGAGACGGCCGCCGTGAGGGCCTCGCTGGTGAGGCGGGTCAGGGAGGAGACCGGGACGAGGACGAGGGAGCGCTCGCGGTGCGGCGGCTCGGGGATCCGGCCGACGCCGAGGCGCTCGCCGATCGTCCCGTAGGCGCGGTGCACGGTCTCGAAGACGAGGACGAGCAGCGGCAGGGCGATCACGATCAGCCAGGCCCCGTCGTGGAACCTGGTGGCCGTGACCACGACGGCGGACACGCCGGTGAGGAGGGCGCCGAGGCCGTTCAGGACGGCCTTGCCCGTCCGGCGCGGGCCGCGTGCGCGGCGCCAGTGGAGCACCATGCCGGTCTGGGCGATGGTGAAGCCCACGAAGACGCCGATCGCGAAGAGCGGGACGAGGGTGTTGGTGTCGCCGCCGGAGAGGACGAGCAGCGCGGCGGAGACGATCGAGAGCCAGACGACACCGTGGCGGTGGACCTGGCGGTCCGCCTTCAGGCCGAAGACGTGCGGCAGGTAGTTGTCGCGGGCGAGCAGCTTCAGCAGGACGGGCAGACCGCCGAAGGAGGTGTTCGCGGAGAGCGCGAGCAGCACCATGGTGGCGAACTGGACGACGTAGAAGGCCCAGTTGTGCCCGAGAGAGGCGTCGGCGAGCTGCGCGAGGACGGTGACGCCCTCCACCGGTTGCAGGCCGAAGCGGGAGATCAGGACGGACAGGCCGATCAGCATCACACCGAGCAGCGCGCCGAGGGCGACCTCCGCGCGCATCGCCCGCTCGGCGGCGGGGGCGCGGAAGGACGGTACGGCGTTGGCGATGGCCTCGACGCCGGTGAGGGCGGAGCAGCCGGAGGCGAAGGCCTTCAGGAGGAGCAGCGCGCCGACGGTGGTGGCGTTGTCGTCGAGGACGGAGGCGTGACCGGCGGAGGCCGCTGTGGAGACGGGCGCGTCGCGGAAGAGGCCGACGGCGATCAGGACGAGGATCGCGCCGACGAAGACGGCGGTCGGCACGATGAACGCGCGGGCCGAGTCGACGATGCCGCGCAGGTTCACGGCGGTGACCAGGACGAGGACGGCCAGACAGATCCAGAGCCGCTGTCCGTAGAGGGCCGGGAAGGCGGAGGTGAGGGCCGCGACGCCGGCGGTGACGGCCACGGCGACGTTCAGGACGTAGTCGAGGAGGAGCGAGCCGGCCGCCACCAGGCTGGTGCGCCGTCCGAGGTGGGCCTTGGCCACCGCGTAGGAGCCGCCGCCGTCGGGAAAGGCGGCGATGACCTGGCGGTACGAGGCGACGAGGACGGCGAGCAGGCCGGCGATGGCGAGCGTGACCGGCAGGGTGAGACCGAGCCCGTGGGCCCCGGCCGCCGCGAGGACGAGCACGATGGCCTCGGGGCCGTACGCCACCGACGCCATGGCGTCGAGGGAGAGCGCGGCGAGGCCGGTGACGGCGGTCAGCCGGTGGCGCGCCCCGGTATCGGGGGGCTCCTCGGCGCTGGGGGCGGCACCGGTCGTGGTGGTCAGGACGGCCATGTCTCTGGTCCCTTTCGTGGCAGGTCCGCTCAGGGTGGGTCCGTGCGCGCTCGCTGCCGAGCCGCCCTCGCGCGGTCTTGACGCGCTCCCGCCCGGTCCGTACGCGTCCTTGACGGCAGGCCCGCGCGCGCCGCCTGTCAACGCCGAGGACGTGGGCCTGCGTCAGCCGGGCCTGGAGGACGTCCTCGTCCGCGTGACGGGGACGCCCGGCGCAGGCGCGGCCCGCTGACACGCGGCGGTGGTCAGGCCCTCGCCCCCAGGCGGGCGGGCTCCCCGGCGAGGAGGGCCGGCGCCTTCGGTCGCGGGGTGGGGGCGCCGCGCCGGAAGGCCACGGACTCCAGCGTGGCGGCGCCCCGCAGGGCCTTGCGCAGGCGGGACACCAGGGCCTGCAGCGCGTTCTGCGCCTCGGCCGGGGAGTCGACGCCCTACAGGCCGTCGACGAGCGCGTCGACGGAGACCGGTCGTCCGCCCTCCAGGGCGAGCCTGGCCGGCAGCATGCGCAGCCGGACGCCACCGATGTCGACGGGCGACCCGGAGTCGGCCGCGGCCCCGACCGGACCGAGCAGCACGATCTTCACGTCGGCAACCTCCCCCTGGCGCGGCGAACGGCGCCGTCCTGTCGATCACGCCTTCCCGTATGTCGGGACCCGGGTGCGCCCCTTCCGTATCCCCGGCTCGATCACCGACGTACGGTGTGGGGCGGGAGTTGACGACACGGGGCGACACGGGCGGCGGAAGCGGAGGCGGGCGCGATGGTTCCGGGGACGGTACAGCAGCTGACCATCCTGCTGGTCCTCGTGCTGCCCGGAGTCGTCTACCAGGCCGTACGGGAGCATCTGCGCGGCGCCGTCGCGGCGGAGCAGGAACCGCAGAACCGGATCATCCGGGCCATCGCGGCGGGCGCCCTGCTCGACGCCGTGTACGCGGTGGCCGCCGGGCCGTGGCTGGTGCGGCTCCTCGCGGGACAGGGCAAGGGGCCGGTCGCGGGCGTCCTCGCGCACCCTCGGGAGGCGGGCCTCGCGGCGCTGCTCCTGGTGGTCCTGGTGCCGGCGGGGATCGCCTGGACGGAGGCCCGTCTGGACCGGCGGCGCAGGCGTGCCCGGTACGAACCGACGCCGACGGCGTGGGACGCGCTCTTCCGGGACCGCGGTTCGTGCTTCGTCCGGGCGCGGCTCAAGAACGGTCTCTGGGTGGGTGGTTGGCTGGGGTCGAGGTCGGCCGTCTCGGCCTATCCGCAACCGGGCGACGTCTATCTTCAGGCCCAGTACCGGATGGGGGCCGACGGCCGGTTCCTCGGGCGGGTGCCGGACACCGGCGGGGTGTATCTGCGCGCCGCCGACATCGACGTACTGGAAGTGCTGCTGCCGCCGGCGGCGCCGGCCGTCCTGCCGGCCCGGCCGCACGGCAGCGAGGAAGGGGAGGGGGCGCACCATGACTCAGCATCACCAGCCGCGTGACGAGGCCGAGTTGGAGGATCTGCTCGCCGAGTTCTCGGACCGGCGCACCTATCGGCCGTCCGACGAGGCGGCGGAACCGGAGGACGTGCCCCAGGCACCGTCCGGTACGGCGATGGGCGAGGGGGCGACGCCGTCCGACTGACGCGGCCGTCGTCCGAACGACCTCGCGGGTGCCCGGCTGACCCGACTGCAGGCCGACTGACCCGGTCGGCGTTCGACTGGCCCTGCGGCCGTCCGGCTGACCGGGCCGGCGTTCGACTGACCCTACGGCCGTCCGGCTGACCGGGCTGCCGTCTCGCCGACTCCGGGCCGTCTCACCGACTCCGGGGCCGTCTCACCGACTCTGCCGCGTGCGCCGCGGGGTGGCGCGTGGCGCCGCGCGGCCTCAGGGACCGGTGTGGATGTGCGCGGCCCACAGGTGCGGGGCGCGGGCGAGCCTGCGGCGCAGTTCCCTGACCGGGCGGTGCAGGGCCGTCGCCGGATCGATCGGCCTGCCACGGGTGAGATCGTCCACGAGGCTCGCGTACACCTCCTCCGTCAGCCGGGTCGCCACCTTGTCGGCGACCGGCCACAGGGTGCCGATCACGTGCGGGTATCCGGCCAGTTGGAACGAGGAGGCCAGATGGACCGACTCGTCGGGCAGGGTGAACCCGCCCTGGGAGGTCGAGCAGGCCGACAGCACCGCGAGGACCGCCTCGCGCGGGCGCTGCTCGGCTGCGTCGCCGACCGTGAGCCGACCGTCGTGAAGGACCAGCCCGCTCTCGGACGGGGCGAGCGGGTCACTCACCCCGTGGCAGCTGAAGTGGACCCAGGGGTGCGCCGGCAGGGCATCGCGGACCGCTGCGACGGTCGCCGCGTCGCCCGCGAGTTCGACGTGCGCGGGGAACAACTTCCGCAGCAGCTTCGCCTCCTGGGCCGCGCCCGGCAGCGACGGGGCGCCGGGGGTGTCGGCGAGGGTGACGATCAGCGGCGCGGGGACGGTCGCGGCGGCGCCTGTGGGGGCGTTCCGGGCGCGGACCAGGGCGCGCAGGGTCGGGGTGTACGAGGAGACGACCCGGTCCATGACGGTCTCGCCGTCCTTCGGGTCGGGGCGGCCCGCGGCATGCAGCGGCAGGAACGACAGCCAGCCGGTGGGGCACCACCACAGGCGGGACGACGGTCCGTCCGGGCGGGGGGCGGCGAGCGGGCCGAGCCGGTCGAGGACCGGCTCCGCGACGGCGGTCCAGAGCCACTCCAGAATGTCGGAGAGCGTCCCCGTCGCGGCGACCGCCTGCCGGACCCCCTGGTCTCCGTACGCCTGGTCGACGGCCGCGACGAACTCCATGGCCCGGTCCAGGACTCCCTCGGGCGTGAGGCCCGGCAGCGGGACGACCTGGATGCCGTGCTCGACGGTGACGACGAGGGCGTCGGAGCCGTGGCGGCTGACGTTGACCACGACGACCGGGCCGCCGGAGGCCGCGTCGAGCAGGTCCGCCACCGCCGGGGCCCGGAGGAAGTCGGCGAGGCCGGGCAGCCGACGGATCTGAGCGAGGAGGTCGTCCCAGGTCCGGGCGAGAGCATGCCGTGACTCGGCGAGCAGCCCGGCGCGGTGCTCGGAGGAGGACGGGTCGGGGCGGTCCGCGGGGTCGGCCCGGATCAGCGTGGGGTCGTCGGCAGAACCGGTGCTCAGCGCCTCGCGGACCCGTTCGAACTCGGCGGCCAGGACGGGATCGGCCGTACGCAGCCGGGAGAGGTCGCCGCGCGTCTCCAGGCCCTGGGCGAGCAGGATGCCGCGGCCCTGTTCGAGGAGGGTGAGGGCGGCCAGTGGGTCGCCCGTCCGCAGGGCGAACGCGGCGGCGTCGGAGGCCAGGCCGGCGCTGCTGACCAGCCGGTCCTCCTGGTCCGTGCGGACGAGTCCGCGCGGGGCGAGGCGGGGCAGCAGACCGACGGCGTACGCGTAGCCCGCGAGCGCCTCGGCGTCGTCACCGGCGGCGGCCGCCGCATCGCCCCAGACCCGGGCGGCCAGCGCCCGTTTGGTGACCGAGGCGACCGTGCTCCGGGCGGCCTGCCGGGCACACCGGACCGCCTCGGCGAGCTCCGCCCGCGCGGTGTCCCCGGACGCCCCGAGCTCCCCGAACTCCCCGTATCGATCCGCCCGCGCCGCACCACCGGACGGCCCGTGGTGATCCGCCCGCGCTGTCCCCCCGTCGAGGCGGGCGCTGGCCAGCAGGAGCCGGGCCCGCAGCCACAGGGCCTGGACGTGGTCGGGGTCGCCTTCGGGGAGGCGGCCGAGAGCCTCCCGTACGGCACTCAGCCCTCGGTCGAGCAGCGCGCGCGAGGAAGCCGGGTCCGTGGCGTCCTCGGTCATGTCCACGGTCGTCATGATCGTGCCGGCCACGTTGAGCAGGGCGACGGTCCGCCGGGGGTGGCCGTCGTCGAGGCCCGCGACGGCCTCCTCCAGGACACGCCGTGCCTCCCGCAGGAGTTCGGGGTCCGCCTCCCCGTCCCGGGGGACGGCGACACGGGACAGCACGACGCCGAGGTTGATGCGCGCCAGGTCCCTGCCGTGCCGCTCCCCGTGTTCCAGGGATATCGCCTCGCGCAGCAGCGCCGACGCCTCCTCGGCGGCCGCCCGGTCGCCCGTGGTGTAGTACCGGACGCTCAGCGCCTGGGCGAGGTTGGAGAGTTGGACGGCGCGATCGAAGGAGGTCGGGGCGGACTCCTGGACCGCACGGCGCAGGACGGCCAGGCCCTCGTCGAGCCAGCTGCGGTCGCCGGTGAGGCGCGAACGCCGCACCAGGGCGAGACCCAGGTTCATGAGGACGCCCGGGCGCCCCCTGTGGTGGGCGGGGGCGACGGCGGTGGCCTCGCGCAGGACACCGATCGCGGTGTCCATGAGGGGGTGGTCGACGGTGTCGGCGGCCCGGCCAAAGAGGGCGTCGCCGTAGTTGGTGAGGGCGCGGTGGCGCTCACCGCCCGCGAGGGGGTGTTCCAGGGCGGCGCGGTAGTGGCCCAGGGCCTCTTCGCGCAGGGATTCGTCGCGGGTGCGGCGGTGCTGTTCGACGAGGACGTTGGCGAGGCTCGTCCGGGCCCTCCCCACCGAGTACGGGTGGTTCCCCGCCGCCCCGGAGCCGGTCTCCTGGGCCGCGGCGACGGCCTGGCGGTGCAGCTGGACGGCCTCTTCGAGGGGCGCCGGCGATCCGGTGAACCGGGCCAGGGTGCGCAGGGCGCCGCCGAGGCGGCCGAGGTGGTCGGCCGCGTCGGGTGCGCCGCCGAGGCGGCCGAGGTGGTCGGCCGCGCCGGGTGCGTGGGCTCCGGCGACGCGGACGGCCTCGCGCAGCACGGCGACGGCCTCCTCGGCGCAGGCGACGTCCGAGCGGAGCTGGGCCAGGTGTTGGAGCGCGTCGCCCAGGTTGCCGAGGCGGTGCGCGCGGTGGCGGTCGTCCGGGCCGGTCGCCGCCACGGCCTCCCGGTGCGCCTGTACGCCGTCCGCCAGCGGCGGCTCGGCGCCGGTGAGGTCTCCCAGGCGCACCAGCGCGGAGCCGAGGTTGGAGAGGGCGACCGCCCTGTCCTGGCCGGCGTCGGGCCCCGCGGCCGCCACGGCCAGCCGCAGGACGCGTACGGCCTCGGCGCAGGCCTCGCTGCCGCCGGTGGTCTCCGCGTGCTCCACGTGGGCGCAGCCCAGGTCGGAGAGGTACTCCGAGCGCCGGGGGTCGTCGTCGCCGATCAGGTCGAGGGCCTCGCGGATCAGGTCGAGGCCCTCCCGGCGCGCTTGATCGGTGTGCTCGGCCGCCGGGCCGGAGAGGACGCCGCGCGCGGCGGCGCGGTTCGCCCGCCCTACGAGCATCTGCCCGAGGGCGTTGCGGGCGGAGGCCCCGACGCCGTCGTTCCCGTCCGTCAGCGCGACGCACTCGCGGTACGTACGCTCCGCCTCCGCCGCGTGGGCCTCGGCCCGCTCGCCCGTGCCACGGGCCGACGCGTGCAGTATCCCCGCCAGGACGAGCAGCACGCGGGCGCGCGTGCCGGAGTGCGGTGGGGTGTCGTCGGCGACGCGGCGCAGCAGGGTGAGAGCTTCGTCGAGCGCCTCCGGCGCGTCGCCCACGGCGTTGGCCCTCAGCCGCAGCAGGTCGGCGAAGTCCACGGCCCGGCCGGCGTACCGGGCGTCGTGCGGCGCGGTGGCGTCCAGGGCGCTCCGGGCGTACGTGATCGCGGAGTCCAGTTCGGCGAGGACACCGGTCTCGACGAACCGGGTGCGCAGCACCTCGGAGAGCACGTACTGGGCGTGTGTGTGGGCGGGATGGCCGGGCGGGGCAGTGGCGAGGGCGTCACGGGCCACGCTGTGGGCGTCGCCGAGGACGGCCGGGTTCCTGGTGTTCACCGCATGGCCGTTGAGGACGAAGGCGAGATGGGACAGGTAGAGCGAGGCCTCGACCGGGTTACCCGCGGTCCCGGCCGCGCGCCGGATGGTCTCGATGCCCTCGTCGTGGAGGGCGGTGCGCTCCTGCGGGGGGCCGGGAGCCGTGACCGGCGCGATGGACAGGGTGATCAGGGCCATGCCCAGATCGGCGAGATGGGAGGCGGGCGGCGCCTGCCCCGGAGGCTCGGCCGCCACGGAGCGGCGCAGGAAGTCGACGGCCTCGACGAGGAGGTCCGGCGTGTCGAGCTGCCCCGCGGCGCCGAGGAGCGCCGAGCCGAGCAACCCGAGGTGCAGGGCGTGGTACGGGTCCCCCGGCAGGCTCACGCGCAGCGTCCGGCGCAGGACCTCGACGCTCTCGCGCACCGTCTCCGGATCGGACGTCGCCTCCCCCGCGTGCTTCAGGACCAGCCCCAGGTTGCCCTGCCTGCGGGCCTGTTCGGCCCGCTCCCCGCAGGCCGCCGCCACGGCGGCGCGGCTCTGGCGTAGGGCTTCGTCGATGAGCTCGGGGCCGCCGCCGTCCCGGAAGCCGTAGAGGAGGACCAGGCCGAGGTCGGACCGGCAGGTGCCCTGCTCGGCGCTGCCCTCGGGGAATCCGTCGGCGGCGTGGCGCAGCAGGGCGTTCGCGGCGGGCAGCAGGGCGGGGTTGCGGAGCCGGGTGTACTGGAGGAGGACCCCGACGCCCGCCTCGTACGCGCTCGTGGGGTCGGCGTCCGAGCCGGCCGGCTCGCCCGCGAGCAGCGCGAGCAGGGGGCTCAGCACGGGTGGGACGTGCGCGGGCGAGGCGCGGTGGACGTCCAGGAAGCAGACGACGGCCGAGCCGAGCGCCTCCAGGTCCGTCGCGCCGCCCGCGAGGAAGCGGCCCCAGTCGTAGTAGCCGATGGCGTTGACCGCGGTCAGCAGGACGGTGCCGTCCGGGAGCAGCCCCGCGCGGCGTACCGCCTCGGCGGTCGCCGCGGCCTCTTCGGTCAGGAACCAGCCGAGTGCCTCGGGATCTTCGTCCGCGCGCAGGACCTGGTCCAGGATGCGCTGCGCTGTCGCCTCGACGTTCATCGCCCCGCGCCCACTTCCGGTCGCCCCGCCCCCCGTACCCCGACGATGTCAACGTAACCCAGACGTACGGGCGTTGACCAAGCGTTCGGACTGTCCCACCGATGCCTCCCGGCCGACCGGTCACCCGGCGGGAACCGGTGAGGCGTCGCGTCCGACTACCCGGGCGGCGGACGCCACGACAACGGCCGGCACGAGGGTGGCGGCGCGCGAACGGCGGAAGCCACGGGCACGCCGGCACGTCGGCACATCGGCACATCGGCACGTCGGCACGTCGGCACGTCGGCACGTCGGCACGAGGGTGGCGGCGCGAGGGTGGCGGCGCGAGGGCGCGGCAGGAAGGCAGGGGATGGGCGGACTTGACGTTCACATGCGCGGGGTCGCCTGCCGCCATGGCCGGATCGACGCCGTCACGGGCGTGGACCTGGAGATCGCGGCCGGCGAGCGGGTGGCCCTGACCGGGACCAACGGTTCGGGGAAGACCACCCTGCTGCGGGCCGTCCTGGGGCTGCACCGGCAGACGAGCGGTTCGATCCTGGTCGGTGGCCGGGGCACCGGGTCGCCGGCCGGGATGGCCTGGCGGCGCCGGGCCTGCGCCTGGATCCCGCAGAAGCCGGCCGTCGGCCGGTTCCCGCTGCTCGCGCGCGAGTTGCTGGCCAGCGGCGGCGCGGCGGAGGAGGCGGCCGAGGCCGCCGCCCGGCTGGGGGTCGCCGAGCTCGCGGAACGTCCGCTGCACACGCTCTCCGGCGGCCAGTTGCAGCGGATGTACCTCGCGCGGGCGATGGGCTGCGTGGCGGCCGGGTCGCAGGTGCTGCTCGCGGACGAGCCCACCGCCGCCCTCGACTTCGAGGGCCAGGAGGAGGCGGCCGGGGCGCTGACGTCGCTGCCGGTCACCCTCGTCGTGGTGACGCACGACCGGACGCTCGCCGAACGGTGCGACCGGGTCCTGGAGATGGCCGCCGGGCGGCTGCGGGAGGTCCGGTGAACGTCGCCGCCGACCTGGGAGAACTCCTCCAGCTGCTGCCGGTCCAGCGGGCCGGTTTCGCGCTGCTGCTGGCGGCGGTCGGGCTGCCGGTGGTCGGGGTGGTGATCGTCGGCCTCGACATCATGCCGGTGCGGTTCGCGATGATGCACGTGGCGCTGCTCGGGATCGCCGTCGGCCTGCTGACCGGCCTCGACCCGATGGTCTGCGCCCTGGTCGCCTGCGCCCTCGCGGGCGCCGGGGTCGCTCCGCTGGCCCGCACCCCCGACGGGTTGTCCGGGGCGATGGGGCTGCTGATGAGCCTGGCCATCGCCGCCGCCCTGCTCGTCCTCGCCGTGTCGGGCGTCAACGCCTCCGGGGCGTTCGCCCTGCTGTGGGGCTCGATCCTGTCCGTCGGTAGCGTCGACCTCGTCGTGCTCGGTCTGCTCGCCGTCGTCGTACCGGGGCTGTTCTGGTGGAAACGGCGGGATCTGGCCCTCCTGCTCTACGACCGTGAGCTGGCGCTCTGCTCCGGTGTGCCGGTGCGGGCCCTGACGCTCGTGCTGCTCGTCCTGGTCGCGGTGGCGGTCGCGGGGGCGATCAAACTGACCGGCGCGCTGCTCGTGGACGCCCTGACCCTGCTGCCCGCGCTGGCCGCGCGGCGGCTCGGCGACTCCCTGAAGTCGATCACCCTCTGGGCGATCGCCTTCGGCGTCACCGTCAACCTGACGGGTTTCCTCATCGCCCTCTGGCTGGACTGGCCCCCGGGGCCCGTTCTCGTCCTGACGGCGGGGGCCGTCGTCCTCGCCGTCCACCTCGTCCCCGAACGGAGAATCCGCTCATGGCGCGCACCCGCGTCCGTATCTCTTCCCTCCTCCCCGTCCTCGCACTGAGCGCGGCCGCAGCCCTGGTGACCGGCTGCGGCGGCGACACCGGCTCCTCCGGCGACGGCGAAGGCGCGGCGCCCCGCGACGGGAAGCCGGTCGTGGTCGTCACCACCACCTGGGAGGGAGCCTTCGCCAAGGCGGCGGGCGCCGAGGACATCACGGTGATCGTGCCCCCGTCCACCCACCACGCGCCGGACTACGATCCGAAGCCCTCCGACCTCGCCGCCGTCGCGAAGGCCGACTTCGTGCTGTACGCGCCGTTCGAGCCGTACGCCGCGAAGATCAAGGAGGCGGCGGGCTCCGACGCCGAGCTGGTCGAGGTCGCCCTGGACAACGACGCCGACCGGATCCGTGACGAAGTCGCCCGGCTGGGCGGTCTGTTCGGCACGGAGAAGGCGGCGGCGACGTGGCAGACCGGCTTCGACGCCGAGTACACCAAGCTGTCCGAGGGGCTGAAGGGTGCCTGGCCTGGCGGGAAGAGCCCGAACGTCGTGGCGCAGGTCTTCACCGGCTGGTCGGCGAAGCTGGCGGGCGCCACCACGGTCGGTACGTACGGTCCGGAGGCGGTCACACCGGCGCAGCTCGCGGAGCTGTCGAAGAAGAAGCCGTCACTCGTCCTCGACAACGCGCACATGTCGACGGGCACGGTCCTGCCCGACTCCGGCGCGACGCAGGTGAAGATCGTCAACTACCCGGGCGAGGACCTCGACCTGCTGGCGGTCCACCGGGCCGCGGCGGCGGAACTGAAGAAGGCGATGGGCGCGGTGGCGTGACAGCGGGACGGCGGGACGGCGGGACGGCGGGACGGCGGGACGGCGGGACGGCGGGACGGCGGGACGCCTCGGAGAAGCCCGGCGTGACAGCGGTGGGGGGCGGTCCGTACGGACCGCCCCCCCACCCTCGTCTCATCCGGCCCCGACTCCGCCCTCCTTCGCGGCGAGTCGGGAGCGCAACGCCGTCCGGTCGGGTTTGCCGGCAGGGGTGAGGGGGAGTTCGGCGACGGTCAGCAGGCGTTCCGGGTGCTTGCCGGTTTCGAGGCCGTACGTCGTCAGGTGCGCGCCCAGGGAGCCGAGGGTGAGGGGCGGCGCGGCGGGATCGTCGGCACGGGGCACCACACAGGCCGCGAGCCGCTCCCCCATCAGCTCGTCGGGTACGCCGACGCAGACGACGTCCCGGATCCCGGGGTGGGAAGCGAGGGCGCGTTCGACCTCGGCGGGGCTGATGTTGACGCCGCCCCGGATCACGATGTCCTTGAGCCGACCGACCACGTGGAGGACGCCCTCCGGGTCGAGGAAGCCGAGGTCACCGGTGCGGACCCAGCCGTCGGCGGTGCGGTAACGGGCGTCGAGTTCGGGAGCGCCGACGTAACAGAGCGGGGTCATCGGGCCGCGCGCGACGATCTCCCCGACGCCGCCGTCGGGGAGCGGCTCGTGGGTGTCGGTGTCGGTGATCCGGATCTCGGCCACCCGGGGGTCCGGCCGGCCGGCGACCAGGCCGGAGCCGTCGGTGGGCGGGGTGCGGTGCTCCAGGCCCGTGTGGCAGTTGACGCCGTCCGCGGAGCCGTACAGGTTGACGACCGGGCAACCGAAGGCCTCCGCCGCGTCGGCCGCGGTCACCGCGTCGAGAGGCGCGCCGCCGAGGACGAGCGCGGTGGGCACGGGGAGCTGCGCGGCGGGCGGGAACGGGGGCGGGGGCGAGCTGGGCGCTGTTCCGTCGGTCGTGGCGTGCGGGGCGTCGTCGGTCGCGGCGACCGGGGCGTCGTCGGTCGCGGCGTGGGGGGCGTCGTCGGTGGCGGCGAGCACGGTCGTGGCGGGTGCCGCGTCGGCGGTCGTGGCGGGCGCCGCGTCGGCGGCCGCGGCGGGCGCCGCGTCGGCGTTCGCGGCGGGCGCCGCGTCGGCGTTCGCGGCGGGTGCCGCGTCGGCGGTCGTGGCGGGCGCCGCGTCGGCGGTCGTGGCGAGACGGTCCAGCATCATGCGGATCATCGTCGGCACGCCCAGGATGTGGGTCGGCTCGTGCGCGCGGATCGCCGCGAGGGCGGCCTCGGGGGTGAACCGGTCGAGCAGGACGAGCGTGCCGCCGTGCCGGGCGAGGGTGACGGCCGTGCCGTTGGAGCCGAACGCTGAGGCGAGCGGGACCAGGAAGAGGCAGCGCGGCGGGGTCGCGTCGGGGATGAGGGAGGCGAGGAAGTTCCCGCGTCCGCCCGCGAGCGCGTTGTGCGAGTACGCGATCATCTTCGGCTCCGCCTCGGAGCCCGACGAGACGAGGATCCGGGCCGCGCTGTCGGGGTCGGGGCGGGCGGCGACGAAGTCGGCCGGGTCCGAGCGCAGCAACTGGGAGAAGGCCACGGCCCCTTCGGGCGCGGTGCCAGGTCCGGCGGCGACGACGTACCGCAGGGTGGGCAGGCGCGACGCCAGGGGCAGGAGGTCGGCGGCGGGGTGCGTGTCGCGGTGTTCGGTCGCGGCGATGACGGCGACCGCCTCGGCGCGCCGCAGCAGCGACTCGGCCTCCTGGGCGCACCGGCCGACCGGGAACGGCAGCGCGACGGCTCCCAGGGCGGCGAGGGCCAGGTCGGCGATGACGGCGTTGCGGTTGTCGGGGAGCTGGACGCCGACCACGTCGCCCTCGCGTATGCCGAGGCCCCTCAGGCCGGTGGCCAGGCTCCGGACCTTGCGGTCGAGGGCGGTGTAGCAGAGCTTCCCCTTGGAGTCGAGGACGGCCGTGCGGTGCAGGTCGGCGATCTGGCGGGCGCGGAAGAGGCTGTAGAGGTCGAGGTCGGGGCAGGTGCCGTCGACGGCCCAGGAGCGCCGCAACCCCACGGGAACGAGGTCCCGCAACCGCGCACCGGACGCCTCGACGGCCGAGGACGGGGCGGTGGCGAGCGGGGCGGTGGCGAGCGGGGCGGTGGCGGGCTGCGTGGTGGCGGGCTGCGTGGTGGCGGGCTGTGCGGCGGAGGGCGGGACGCTGGAGGGCCGGGCGGCGGGGAGGCTCCGTGCGGCAGGGGTACGGGCGTCGGCGCCCAGGCTGTCCGCGCTACGGGCGGGCGCGGCACGGACGTCGGCGGCACCGGCATCGGCGGCACCAGCGGCGGTGGTACCGGTGTCGGCGGCACCAGCGGCGGTGGCACCGGCGGCGGTGGCACCGGCGGCGGTGGCACCGGCGGCGGTGGCACCGGCGGCGGTGGTACAGGTGTCGGCGGTCAGGCTGTCGGTGGTCATGCGAAGCTCCAGGGGTCGGGGACGGCGGGCGCGCCGTGCGCGTCACGGCTGATCGAGCCGGCGAAGCGCGGGTCGTGGTGCAGGTCGGCGAGGTCGGTGGTGACCGCCGTCGCGGTCAGGCCGTGGCCGCGCAGCTGTCGTACGGCTTCGTCCGTGGCCAGCTCGCGCAGGTCGTACGCGGCCGCCGCCCGGCCGCACGCGTCGGCCGGGGCGACCCAGCCGTCGGCCGTCCGCAGCGGGCGGCGGAAACCGGCGGCCCTGCGCGGATCCGTCCCGGCGTCGGCCCGGCGCCGGGCGGCAGCGGTCAGCACGTCGGCGGCGCCGAGGAGCGACGAGTCCACCCGAACGCCCCCACCACCGTGGCCGCCGCGTTCGCGCGTCAGGAGCCCGGCGAGCACCGCCTCCGCGCCGAGGAGTCCGCCCAGGACGTCGAGGAGGGTCATGAGGGAGGGTGCGGGGGGTTCGCCATGCGGGCGGACGGCCTCGCCGACTCCCGTACGCGCCTGGACCATGAAGTCCGTACCCATCGGGGCGTCGGCCAGACGGTCGGCCCAGCCGCTGGTGTACGCGTACACCAGCGCCGGGTTGACGTCGGCGAAGTCCTCCGCGTCGAGGCCGAGTTCGGCGGCCTTGCCCGGCGCCCAGTTGTGCAGGAAGACGTCGGCCTCGGCGGCCATCTCCCGCAGTCGGCGCCGGTCGGCGCCCGCCTTGATGTCGATCTCGACGGCGCGCTTGCCCCGGTTGAGGGCGAGCCAGCGCGCGGAGACGCCCGAACAGGCGGGTGGCATCCCGCGTAGCGGGTCGCCGCCGGGCGGTTCGACCCGGATGACCTCGGCGCCCAGCAGGCCGAGGAGATGGGCGGCGAGCGGGGCCTGGATGCGGCGGCCCGCCTCCAGGACGGTCAGCCCGGCGAGCGGGCGGTCGGGGGTGGGAGCGAGGGTGGGAGCGAGGGTGGGAGCGAGGGTGGGAGCGAGGCCTGCGGGTGGGACGGTGCGCGTGGAACCGCCGGGTGCGGCGGTGGTGTCCGGACGCAGCGGGCCGAACACCCAAGGAGCGACGCCGTCGTCCTCCGCCGCGCGCTCGGCCAGGGTGCGCAGGGCGCAGACCTCGGCCCCGGACCCGCTCGCGGCCCGGCGTACACGCTCCCAGGAGTGGGCGCGCGTGGTCGCGTGGAGGACCGCCGGGAAGGGCGCACAGGCGGTGGCGTAACGGAACTGGAAGGGCCGCCAGCCCGCACGTAGCGCGTCGGCGGGTGCGCCGAGGGCGCGCCAGAAGGCCGCCCAGGCCCCGGGATCGAGGGTCTCCAGTTCGAAGACGACTCCGTCGGCGGACGTGAACGGCGGTCCACCCGGGGCGATGTCGGCCGCCTCGCCCTCGTCGGCCCCGGCGGCGGCGAGGTACTGGGAGACGGCGAGGAGCCCGGCCCGGTCCGCCGAGGTGCCGACCCGGGCGGGCGCCGCGCCGCCCCGGGCCTGGGCGAGCAGGGCCGCCAACATCCCCTGCACGGTGAGCACTCCGGTGGCGGTGGCTATGAAGTCGGCGGCGAGTCCCCTCGGCGAGCCGTCGCGGCGGCCGTGCACGGCCATGACGCCGGTGGCGGCCTGGACGGTGGCCTCGTCGGCGATCCCGTGCCCGCCCGGTGTGCTGCTCCAGGCCGTCGACGCCTCGACCGCCGCGAAGCCGCCACCGCTCAACCCGACGGTCGCGGAAGGCTGTTCGCCGCCGTGCGCCACGGCGGTGTGCACCGTCGCGCCGAGCAGCCGCAGGTGGCCGGCGACCACACCGGTGAGCTCCGGGGGCCCGACGGCCTCGCACCGGAGTGCGTCGAGCGGCCGGACCGTCTGTGTGGGGGCGGATGACGCCATGCCTCTCCTCTCCCGGCGCGACAGTGAGCGCGCCCGGCGGGTGGTGGGTGATGGGTGATCGGTGAGGGGCGGGGTGGTGGGTGGGGGTCTCGGGGAGGCTCGGGTGGACGGGTGCGCGGTGAACCGGTGCGCGGGAGAAGCGGCGAGCGGGAACCCGCGGGGTCCCGCTCCCGACCAGTTCCACGAAGGAGTCAGTCGGACAGCAGTTCCCACGGGTTCCCGGCGACCCGCGACCCGGAGTGGAGGAGTGACGTGCCCGATACGGCCGTGCAGGAGCGGGTGGCCGCGTTCGTACGGACGCTGGTCGTCCCGCGTGAGGGCGCGCTCGACGCCGGTGGGGCGGCCGCCTCCGCGGCCCTGAGCGAGCTGCGGGGCGAGGCGGTCGACCGGGGGTTGTGGGCGCTGCCGCTGCCCGCCGAACTGGGTGGCGGAGGACTGGGGTTGGCGGAGTACGCGGCCTACGCCGAAGGGGAGGGGGCGAGCGACCACGGCCCCGCCGCGCTGGGTTCGGCGCCGCTGCTCGACGTACGGATGCTGGCGCGGCACGGCAGCGCGGGGGTACGGGACCGGTATCTGAAGGCGCTCGTGGCCGGGGAGACGCGGACCTGTTACGCGATGACGGAGCCGGACGTGCCCGGTACGGACCCGTTCGTGACCGCGACGCGGGCCGATCGGCAGCCGGACGGGAGCTGGCGGGTGACGGGCCGGAAGTGGTTCACCTCGGGGGCGGGGAGCGCCGACCTGGTGACGGTGCTGGCCCGTACGGACGGCACGGACGGCGACCGGGACGGCCTGTCGCTGCTCCTGGTCCCGACGGCCTCGCCCGGGTTCCGCGTCGTGCGCGAACTGCCCGTGTTCGGCGCGGGCGGCCAGTGGGAGATCGAGCTGGACGGGGTCGCCGTACCCGCCGACCATCTCGTGGGCGGGCGGGGGCGGGGCCTCGCCGTCGCCGGGGAGCGGTTGCTGTGGGGGCGCACGCTGCGTTGCCTGCGGTGGCTGGGGCAGGCGCAGCGCGCGTTCGATCTGATGTGTGACCGCGCGGTGTCGCGTACGGGCTCGCGGGGGCCGCTGGCGGGTCACCAACTGGTCCAGCAGCACGTCTTCGAGGCCCTGCTCGCGCTGCGCACCACCCGGCCCCTCGTCCACGAGGCGGTGGCGCTGCTGGTGGCGGGGCGGGACGCGCGCACCGAGGTCGGCCTCGCGAAGGTCGCGGCGGCGCGGATGCTGCAGAAGGTCGCGGACGCGGCGATCCAGGTCCACGGCGCGGCGGGGCTCGGCCCGGACACCGCGCTCCCGGCGCTCTTCCGCACCGGCCGCGCGGCACGGATCCTCGACGGCCCGGACGAGCTCCACATCACGGCGGTCGCTCGCCGTGCCCTGCGCCGGCGCGGCCCCGGCACCGCCGCCGCTACACGGCCGTGAGGTCGACGAGCCCGGTGAGCGCGGCCAGCCCGAGGGCCAGGAAGAAGTCGCCCCAGACGAGTTGATGCCGGACGGCGGTCCCGCGCACCGGGTCGTAGCACCCGTCGAGGAGCCTGCCGTCGACGAGGTGCGCGGAGACCAGCCGACGGAGGACGTCCCGCGCCCGTCGCTCGTACCGGGCGGCCCGGCCGTCCCGCAGCAGCGCGAGCTTCAGCAGGGCGACCGCGGTGATCGCGGCGGCGGAGGTGTCGAGGGGCCCGTCGGGGTGCGCGGCGCGGGCGGGTGGCACGAGCGGGTCGGAGGAGCGCGGAAGCAGCATCTCCAGTGTCTCGTGGGCCTGTTGGGCGCCCATGCCCGCCGAGGGGGTCAGCAGCAGGGCGTCGGCGAGCGCGAGGAGGAGCCAGGCGCGGCCACGGGTCCAGTCGGGGGGCGGATCGTCGTACGGCTGCCAGCGGCCGGTCGTGTCGCCCTGCCAGGCCGGGCGCAGGCCGTCGGCGCCGCGGACGCAGAGGTGGAGGTGGGTACGCAGATGCGAGACGGCGGCCTCGGGGTCTTCGGTGGCGAGCAGCGGCACCATGCCGGGTACACCGTCCGCCCGGGCCAGCAGGCGCGGCCCGCCGAACGCCGCACCCCAGGGCACCAGGCCGAGGCGCGGCTCGAAGTCCCGAAGACAGGCCCGCGCCGCGCGCGCCCGGAGGGCGTGGGCGTCGGCGTACGAGGCGCGGTCGACGAAGGGGACGCGGGGGACGCCCGGGGCGCGGACGTGGCCTGGGGCGCGGTCGGCGCCCGAAGCGCGCTCACCCTCGACCACCGGAGCGTGGTCGACGCCCGAGTCGCGGACGGCGCCCGAGGCATCGTCGCCCTCGACCACCGGAGCGCGGTCGACGCCCGAGTCGCGGACGGCGCCCGAGGCATCGTCGCCCTCGACCACCGGAGCGCGGTCGGCGCCCGAGGCGCGGACGTGGCCCGGATGACGGTCGGCGCCCGAGGCGCGGACGTGGCCCGGATGACGGTCGGCGCCCGAGGCGCGGACGTGGCCCGGATGGCGGTCGGCGCCCGAGGCACCGTCGCCCTCGACCACCGGAGCGCGGTCGGCGCCCGAGGCGCGGACGTGGCCCGGATGGCGGTCGGCGCCCGAGGCACCGTCGCCCTCGGCCCTCGGATCGCGTTCGGCGCCCCCGTCGTTCACGCCGCCCCAGTCGCCGGTCGCGAGTGCGGTTCCGTACCAGAGGATGAGGCCTCGGGTCGCGGTGTCGGCGTCCGCCCAGGCGGCGAGGCGGCCGGTGCATCGCGCCGCCGCTTCCCGGTCCCGGGCGTCGCCCGTCCGTCCGGCCCTCAGCCAGAGCAGCCCGGCCCAGAAGCCGCCCGTCCAGGACCCGCGCGCGGTCGTGGTCCATCGGGCGGAGTCGGGGGCGGCGAACAGCGGGAAACGCGACCCTACTTCGGCATGGGTCAGCGGCACCCGGTCGAGCACCGCGTCGAGTGCCGGAGACGCCCATTCCGCGACGGGCTCCCCTCGGCGTGCCGCGCGTCCTTCCAGGTTCCCCTCCCCCGGCACGGCGGCGGCCCCCGTCATGGCGCCGCCTTCACCGGGCTCGGCGCTCGGTCCCTGGTCGCCCACAGGAGGGCCACCGCGCTCGCCGTCGCGAACTCCGCGGCCACCAGGAGCCAGCCCGTGCCGTAGCGGCCGCTCTCCGCGAGGAGGCCGAAGAGCGGCGGGCCCACGGCGAAGCCGGCGAAGAAGCCGGCCGCGACGAGGGCGGAGTCCTGGCCCGCCCGTCCGGGCGCGGCGCGTTGGAGGACGAGGACCATCGAGACCGCGTTGCCCGCGACCGCGAAGACGCCGACCGCCGCCGCGCCCACCCAGGCGCCGCCGACGGGCGCGATCGTGGGCGCCGCCGCGAGCAGCAGCGCCGCGCCGACCGCTCCTGCGGCCAGCAGGCCCGGGAGCCATGCGGCGCGGCCGGGGCGGGCCGCCCGCGACCAGCCGACGCGGCCGACGATCCCCGCCACGCCCAGGACCGCCACGAGCGCGGCGGCGGCGGTCGGCCCGAGGCCCAGCTCACGGGTGCCGAAGAGGGCGAGGTAGGTGTTGACGGAGGCGATCCCGCAGCCCAGGAAGAACGAGAAGACCGTCAGCCAGGCGATGAGCCCGCGCGGTACGAGCGATGGGCGGCCACCCGTCACCGGGGGCGTGGGCGGGTCCGCCGGGAGGGCGCGCCACGCCCACAGGCCGGTGAGCAGCGCCGTACCCGCGGCGGTCCATACCGCGCCCCGCCACCCCACCCCGCCCGCCAGCGCGGCCAGGGGCAATCCCGCGGCGAAGGCGCCGAGTTGGACGCCCGACTGCTTCATCCCGGTGACCGCGCCACGCCGCTCCGGCTCCACGGCCGCCAGGACGGCCTTGTTGGTCGCCGGGTTCGCCAGCGCCTGCGGCAGCCCGCCCAGGGCGACCGCGCCGAGCAGCAGCCCCGCCCCCGGCGCCGCACCGATCAGCGCGAGTGCCGCCGAGGAGACGAGGAGCAGGACGAGGAGGGAGCGGCGGGGGCCGATACGGTCCACGAGCCGTCCGCCCGACGGCGAAAGCACCGCGGCCGTTCCGAAACCGATGGTCGTCGTCAGGCCCAAGGTCGTCGCGGAGATGTCCAGTTCGTCGACCAGGCGCGGTCCGAGCGCGCCCAGCAGGAACAGCTGAAGCATCGAGAACGCCATCGCGCAGGTGAGCAACGCCGTGAGCCGGCGCCCCGCCCGCGCGTCCCGCTCCATCACGCCCCCGTCCCTCGCCATGCGCACGTGGTCGGATCAGGGGGCCCGTCAGTTCCCCGCCCGGCTTGTGACGTGCGCCACAACTCCTTTACTGAGTACGGCATCGGGAAGGTTGCGTACCTACCGGTGCCTAGCGACGGGGGGAGTGCGAGGATGACCCCCGCCATGATTCCGGACCGATGGTGTCGAGGGATACGGGCCGCGATGTTCGCGGCCGCCTGCGTGTTGCTCACCGCCACCGGCCACGTCCTGATGTCGGACGCGTCCGTGCCCTGGTGGGCGCTGGCGGCGGCGTTCGCCGCGACGGGCGGGGCGGCGTGGTGGCTCGCCGGGCGGGAACGCGGCCCTGTCGCGGTCACCGTGGCGGCGCTCGTCACCCAGAGCGCCCTGCACACCTGTTTCTCGCTGGCGCAGGCGAGTGGCGCCACGCTGGGCGACGACCACATGGCCCACGCCACCATGGGTTCGGCGACCTCCGTGGGCCACCACTCCATGGGGCCCGACCCCACGGGTGCCGCCGCCATGGGGTTCGCTCCCATGGGGCCCGACCCCACGGGTGCCGCCGCCATGGGGTTCACCCCTATGGTGTCCGACCCCATGGGGGCGGACCCCATGTCCGGTCACGTCATGGCGGACATGTCACCGGGCGGCATGCTCGCCGCCCACCTCCTGGCCGCCCTCCTGTGCGGCCTCTGGCTCGCCCACGGCGAGCGGGCCGCGTTCCGCGTCCTGCGCGCGCTCGCGGCCCTTCTCCTCGCGCCGCTCCGTCTGATCCTCCGGCTCCCCGCACCGCCCCACCGCCCCCGGATCCGCGCCCGCCGCGCGGAGCGGGCCCGCCGGCTCCGGCGGCTTCTCCTCGCCCACGTCCTCACCTCCCGGGGTCCGCCACCGGCTGCCGCTGCCCTCTGAGGCTCAGCGGCACCCGGAACCACCGGCCAGGCGCCCCACGCACCGGCCGTACGACGCACCGGCCACGCCCTCACGCGCGCCGCCGGACCCCACCATCCTCACGAAGGACCCCAGGCGATGACCCCTGCCCTGAACCCGCCGCGCACACCGCGACACTCCCCCGCCGGCGACGAGGCGGTGACCCGGCTGGCGCTGGCCGCCCGCAGCGGCGACCCGCACGCCGTGGACCGCTTCGTCCGCGCCACCCAGCGCGACGTCTGGCGGTACGTCGCGTTCCTCAGCGCCGACGCCCAGGCGGCGGACGACCTGACCCAGGACACGTTCCTGCGGGCACTGGGCGCACTCCGCCGATTCGAGGGACGCTCGTCCGCGCGGACCTGGCTGCTCGCGATCGCCCGCCGCACGGTGATCGACAGCATCCGGCACGCCGCGGCACGGCCGAGGCTCTCGGGCCGGGACGACTGGCAGACGGCGGCGGAGCTGGCCCAGCCGCGCGGCCTGCCGGGCTTCGAGGACGGCATCGCGCTCGCCGAACTCCTGGCGGCGATACCGGCCGAGCGGCGCGAGGCGTTCGTCCTCACCCAGCTGCTCGGGCTTCCGTACGCCGACGCGGCCGCCGCGATCGGCTGTCCGGTCGGCACGGTCCGCTCCCGAGTCGCCCGCGCCCGGGGCGCGTTGATCGCCCTCCTGACCGAGGAGCCCACCGCCCCCCTGGCCTCGCAGCCGCCCGCGCCGTCGCCGTCCGACGGCGCGGGCGCCCGCACCCGCGCCCGTACGAGCACGAGCACGAGCACGAACGACAGGGCGCCCCTGCCGGCCTGATCCCCCGCCGGCGACGGACCGGAGCGCGCCGAAGCGCGCCGTGAAGCCCTCGCCGAGGCCGTGAGCAGCCCACCCGGCCGCTCACGGCCTCGGCCTCGGCCTCGGCCACGGCCTCCCGATCACCCCCGCCCGTTGCCGCCCCACCAGTTCCACCAGCACCACCCGCCGCACGAGCCCCACCAGTTCCACCACCCCCACCCGCCGCACGAGCCCCACCAGCCCCACCCCGCCCCCTACCCCCGCAGGCGCGCCTCCGCCGCGTCCAGCATCAGTTCCAGGGCGAAGGGGTAGCCGCTGTCCCGCATGTCGGCGGCGAGCAGCGGGAACGTCGCCGCGACGTTCGGGTGCGTGTCCGGCGGGAGCTTCCCGTACGCGGCGAGCCACACCGCCTCGTCGGCCTCGCGCGCCGGGGCCGGCAGCGCGAGCGCCGCCGCGTCCAGGGCGGCGAAGGCGAGGGCCTGGTCCACGAAGGCGTGGTAGAGCCGGACGGCGACCGGGTCGGGGAAGCCGGCGCCGCGCAGGATGCCGAGGATCGTCTCCACCGCGGCCGTCTCGTGGGCGCGACCCGTCGTCCGGTGCGCCGCGAGCAGTGCGACCTGCGGGTTCGCCAGGTACACCGCGTGGATCCGCAGGCCCATCTCGCGCAGGTCCGCCCGCCAGTCCCCGCTGGGCCGCCAGCCTTGCTGGGCGCGCCCGACGAACTCGTCGGCCAGCGCGAGCAGCAGGTCGTCCGTGTTCCGGAAGTACCGGTAGAGGGAGCTGGGGTCGGCGCCGAGGGCGGTGCCGAGCCGCCGTACGGACAGCGCCTCCGCGCCGTGCCGGGCGACGAGCCGCAGCGCCGTCTCGATGATCAGCCGCTCCGAGAGGACGGCGCCGTGCTTGGTGGGCCTGCGGCGCCGCCGCTGCCCCTCGGGGACCACTCGCTCGACCATGCCCGGACCTTACGACAACACCATTGACATGTAAACGCACCTCCCAGTTGCATGTGCGTTCACCAGCCCCCTCCTTCTCTCCTCTCTGGAGCACCCATGACCAAGGCCGATCTGGTCTTCACCCATGGCCCCGTCCACACCGGTGACCCCGCCCGCACCCGGGCCGGCAGTCTGGCCGTCACCGGGGAGCGCATCACCGCCGTGGGCCACGACGACGTACGGGAGCTGATCGGACCGGCCACCGAGGTCGTCGACCTGCGGGGCAAGGTGCTCCTGGCGGGCTTCCAGGACGCGCACATCCACCCCGTGTTCGGCGGGACGGAGCTGGCGGAATGCGATCTGACCGGCACGGTCGGTGTCGCGGACTACCTGGCCCGGATCCGCGCGTTCGCCGACGCGCACCCGGACCGCCCGTGGATCACCGGCGGCGGCTGGTCGATGGAGAGCTTCGAGGGCGGTCTGCCCACCCGTCTGCTCCTCGACTCGGTCGTTCCCGACCGCCCGGTCTATCTCGTGAACCGCGATCACCACGGCGCCTGGGTCAACACGCGGGCCCTCGAACTCGCCGGGCTCACAAAGGAGTCGGCCGATCCCGCCGACGGCCGGATCGAGCGCGAGCCGGACGGCACCCCGGGCGGCACCCTGCAGGAGGGCGCCACCGGTCTGGTCTCACGGCTCGTCCCGCCGAGCACCGCCGCCGACCGGCTCGCCGGGCTGCTGCGGGCGCAGGAGGTGCTGCACTCGCTCGGCGTCACCGGCTGGCAGGACGCGATGCTCGGGGTGTACGGCGGTCATCCCGACCCCTCCGACGCCTATCTCGCCGCCGCCCGCGCGGGGACGCTGACCGCCCGGGTCAACGGGGCGCTGTGGTGGGACCGCGAGCGGGGCGCCGAGCAGATCGACGAACTCGTCGCACGGCGCGAGGAGTTGGCGTACGGGCGGTTCCGGGCCGGTTCCGTGAAGATCATGCAGGACGGCGTCGCGGAGAACTTCACGGCCGCTATGACCACGCCGTACCTCGACGGCTGCGGCTGTGCCACCGCCAACTCGGGCCTGAGTTTCGTCGATCCGCTCGCACTGCGCTCGTACGTGACCCGACTGGACGCCCTCGACTTCCAGGTGCACTTCCACGCGCTGGGCGACCGTGCCGTGCGCGAGGCCCTGGACGCGATCGAGGCGGCGGTCGAGACGAACGGGCGGCGCGGCAACCGGCACCACCTCGCCCACCTGCAGGTGGTCCACCCGGACGACGTGGCGCGCTTCGCCCGCCTGGGCGCCATCGCCAACATCCAGCCGCTGTGGGCCGCGCACGAACCGCAGATGGACGAGCTGACGATCCCCTTCCTCGGGCCCGAACGGGCCGCCTGGCAGTACCCGTTCGGCTCGCTCCTGCGCGCGGGTGCCACCCTCGCGGCGGGCAGCGACTGGCCCGTCTCCAGCCCCGACCCGATCGCGGGCCTGCACGTCGCGGTCAACCGGAAGGAGCCCGGCACGGCCGACGAGCGGGTCTTCCTGCCGGAGCAGCGTCTCGACCTGACCACCGCCGTCGCCGCGTACACGGCCGGTTCGGCGCATGTGAACGGACACGACGAGACGGGGACGCTCGTCCCGGGCATGCTCGCCGACCTGGTCGTCCTCGACCGCGACATCTTCACCGGGCCTCCGGAGGAGATCGCCGACGCGAGGGTGGACAGCACCTACGTCGGCGGCGCACGGGTGTACTCCGCCTGATGGCACACCGCCGCGCCGCCGGCCCCGCCGCCTCCGGCACCCCCGCCATCCCCGCCGCCCCCACCACCCGCGCCCTCCCCGCGCGGGACGCCCGCAGCACCGCTCGCTCCCTCACCCAGCGCCCGTCACTACACCCGTAAAGGGGTGGGTCTCCTTGCGCATGTCCAGAGCCACCGCGCTGCTCGTCTGTACCGTCGTCGCCACCCTCGGGGCCACCACCGCCGGCTGTTCCGGCGCGACCCGCACCGGGTCCGGCGCCGCCGCGTACACCGTCACCCCCACCTCCCCGCCGGCCAAGGGCACGCTCACCTCCCTCACCTGGGCGCTCTACGCCGAGCCGTACACCCTCGACTACGCGCTGGCGTACGACTACCCGCCCAACACCGTCCTCGCCAACGTCTGTGAGCAGCTGCTGCGGGTCACCCCCGACCTGAAGATCGAGCCCGGTCTCGCCGTGACGTACGCCAACCCCGACCCGAAGACATGGGTGTACTCGCTCCGCCCGGGCGTGACGTTCCACGACGGCACGACGATGACCGCCGACGACGTGGTCGCCTCCCTCACCCGCCACATGGATCCGGCGACCGGCTCCCCCTGGGGCTCCGCGTTCAAGAACGTCGCGTCCGTCACCGCCTCCGGACCGCTGGAGGTGACGATCCGGCTGACCAAGCCGGACGTGCTCCTGAACGAGCTGCTCGCCGCCTCCCCCGGCACCGTCGAGAGCGCCGCGTTCCTGAAGAAGGCGGGCAAGGACTACGGCGGTCCGAAGGGCAAGGTGAACTGCACCGGGCCGTACGCGCTGGCCGGCTGGGCGCAGGGCGAGAGCGTCACCCTCACCCGGTACCCGGCGTACTGGGACAAGGCGCTGGTCCCGAAGAACGACACGGTGACCTTCACCTTCATCGAGGACCCGGCGGCCCGCACCAGCGCCTTCCTCTCCGGCAGCGCCGACGGCGGCTACATGGTGCCGTCGTCCTCGATCGCGCAGCTGCGGAGCACCACGAAGGGCACGCTGTACTTCGGCCCGCACACGGCGGCCGCCGACCTCTCCGTCCTCGACTTCACGGGCCCGCTCGGCGATCTGAAGGTCCGCCGGGCCCTGTCGATGGCCCTCGACCGGAGGAACATCGTCAGGGCGGCGGCCGGCGGCGTCGGCGTTCCCGCGAAGGCCCCCACCGCGCGGGGCGCGTGGGCGCTCGTACCGGAGAGGACCGAGGCGTACTTCGCGGCGCTGCCGGAGCCGGTGTACGACGTGGCGGCCGCGAAGAAGCTCGTCGAGGAGGCAGGCGCCACCGGGCGCCGGGTCACGCTCGCGACGAGCACGCTCGCGCCGGAGATCAGCGTCGTGGCCAACGCCGTCCAGGCGGCCGGCAAGGAGATCGGGCTCGACGTCCGGCTGAGGTCCGTCGCCCCGGAGGCGTACAGCGGCATCTTCGTGGACCCCGCCGCCCGCAAGGGTCTGGACCTGGTCGTCACCAGCGGGTACGACAGCACGCCCGACCCGCTGGAGTTCTACCAGTACCTGCGCACGGGCGACTTCGGGAACTACGGCAACTGGTCGAACGCGGCCTACGACGCCGCCTTCGACCGGGCGAACGCGGAGCCCGACCCGGCCCGCCGGGCGGACCTGACCGCCGAGCTCCAGAGGATCGCCGTACGTGAACTCCCGGTCATCCCGCTCTACGAGGCGCCGTACTCGGTCTTCCTCGGCAGCCGGGTGACCGGCGCGCCCACCGGGATCGCCCAGCTGTACTACCCGTGGGCCGCGACGATCGGGGCCGCACGGTCATGACGTCCTCCCCGACGCGCTCTCGGGCGCTCCCTCTGACGCGCTATCTCGCGGGCCGCCTCCTCGGCCTGGTCGCGGTGGTGTTCGTGACCTCGGTCGTGGTCTTCGGCGCGGTGCACCTCGCCCCCGGCGACCCGGTGTCGTTCCTGCTGCACGGGCGGCCCGCGACGCCCGAAGCGGTCGCGTCGCTGCGCGCCCAGTACCACCTGGACGACCCGCTCCCGGTCCAGTACGCGAAGTGGCTCGGCGGGGTCGTGCGCGGCGACTTCGGCCGCTCCGCGCAGTTCCACCAGGACGTCGGCTCGCTGATCGGCTCGCGCCTGCCGGGTACGGGCGTCCTGATCGGGTACGCGGCGCTGCTCGTCGCCCTCCTCGGTGTGTCCGGCGGTGTGCTGGCCGCCCTGCGGCCCGGCGCGGTGGACCGGGCGGTGCTCCTGGGCACCGGAGTGGCGACGGCGACCCCGTCCTTCGTCAGCGCCATCGCGCTCGTCTCGCTCTTCTCCGTCCAGCTGGGCTGGTTCCCGGGGCCCGGTGGCACCCCGGAGGGCTTCACCGACCGGGTGCACCACCTGACGCTGCCCGCCTTCGCGCTCGCGATCACCTTCGCCGGGCTGCTCGCCCGGGTGACCCGGTCGGCGATGCTCGACGAGATGGGGCGCGAGCACGTCGAGGTGGCGCGCGCCCGGGGGGTCGCCGGCCGGGCCGTCGTCCGCCGGCACGTGCTGCGCAACGCGCTCGGCCCGATCGTCACCGTCGGCGGCACCATGCTGGCCGGCCTGCTGATCAGCACGTCGATCGTCGAGACCGCGTTCGACGTGTCGGGGGTCGGCTCGCTGCTCGTGCAGTCCGTGACCGCGAAGGACTTCGCCGTCGTCCAGGCGATCACCCTGCTCGGTGTGACGGCCTTCGTCGTCGTCAATCTCCTCGTCGACCTGCTCGTTCCGCTCGTCGACCCCCGGCTGTCGCTCCACGGGGAGGCCTCCCGATGACCACCGCTCTCTCCCCCGCGCCGCCCGGCGCGCTGCGCCGCCGGCCGGGACTGCGCGGGCTGCGCGTCCTCGGCCAGGGCCCGCTCTTCACGGCCGCCGTCGTCGTGCTGGTGGCGCTCGTCCTGGTCGCCGCCCTCGCGCCCGTCCTCGCGCCGTACGACCCCGAGGCGCTCGATCTGTCGGCGAGCCTGGTCGGCACGAGCGGTGAACATCCGCTCGGCACCGACCAGTCGGGTCGGGACATCCTGTCGCGGCTGCTGCACGGCGCCCGGACGGGGCTGCTCGGACCGCTGCTCGTGGTCGGCGTCTCGACGCTCCTCGGCACGCTCCTCGGGCTCGTCGCCGCGTGGCGCGGCGGCTGGGCCGACACCGTGCTCTCGCGCTCGATGGATCTGGTCTTCGCGCTGCCCGGGCTGCTGCTCGCGATCCTGCTCGTGGCCGTCCTCGGCTCGGGCATGACCGCGCGCCGGTGCTCGCCATGGCGGTGGCGTACACGCCGTACGTGGGGCGGCTCGTGCGGGGGATCGCCCGTCAGGAGAAGGCGCGTCCGTACATCGAGTCGTACCGGGTGCAGGGCTGGTCGGGGTGGACGATCTGTCTGCGCCATCTGCTGCCCAACATCGCCCCGACGGTCTTCGCGCAGTCCGCGATGAACTTCGGGTACGCCCTGATGGACCTGGCCGCGCTGTCGTTCCTCGGCTTCGGCGTCCAGCCGCCCACGGCCGACTGGGGCGCCATGATCAACGAGGGTCAGGGTGCGCTGCAGCAGGGCGCGATGCTGCCCGCCATGGCGCCGTCGGTCTGCGTCGTGCTGGCCGTGGTGGCGTTCGGCATCGTCGGCGAGGGGCTCGCCGACCGGATCGCGAAGCGGGAGCGGTGACGACGATGAGCGAGAAGCGCGTCGCGACGACGAGGGACACGCGGTCGTCCGTCCTGGAGATCGACGGGCTCGGGGTCCGGCTGCCGGGCGGGCGGGCGGCCCGGCCGCTGCTCGACGGGGTCACGCTCCGGGTCGCGGCCGGCGAGACCGTCGGCCTGGTCGGCGAGTCCGGGTCGGGCAAGTCGGTCGCGTGCCGCAGTGTGCTCGGCCTGCTGCCGAGCGGGGCGCGGACGACGGGTGCGGTACGGGTCGGAGGCCGGGACGTCCTGACGATGGGCCGCGCGGAGCTGAACCGGCTGCGTGCCCGGCAGGTCGCCATGATCTACCAGGATCCACGGGCCTCGGTGAACCCGCTGCGCCGCGTCGGCGACTTCCTCACCGAGGGGCTGCGGGGTACCGGAACCTCCGCGGCGGCGGCGAGCGCCCGGGCGGAGGAACTCCTCGACGCGGTCGGCATCCGTGATCCCCGGGGCGCGTTGCGCCGCTATCCGCACCAGTTCTCCGGCGGCATGCTCCAGCGGGTGGTGATCGCGGCGGCGCTCGCGGGCGAGCCGGAGCTGCTGGTCGCCGACGAGCCGACGACGGCCCTGGACGTCACCACACAGGCGGAGATCATCGCGATCCTCACCCGCCTGCAGGCCGAACGCGGCACGGGGCTGCTCTTCGTCACGCACGACCTGGAGCTGGCGTCGGCGATCTGCGACCGGGTGTACGTGATGTACGCCGGCCGGATCGTCGAGACCGCGGGCACGGAC
This sequence comes from Streptomyces sp. NPDC090127, assembly GCF_044746945.1. Lineage (NCBI taxonomy): Bacteria > Bacillati > Actinomycetota > Actinomycetes > Kitasatosporales > Streptomycetaceae > Streptomyces > Streptomyces sp. NPDC090127. The sequence continues at coordinate 831,421 of NZ_JBIVDE010000003.1, forward strand.
GCGCTGTTCGACCGGCCTCGCCACCCGTACACGGCGGGGCTGCTCGCCTGCACCCCCCGTATCGAGGCGGGGGCCCCTGCGCCCCGGCCCATCCCGGGCCGGCCGGTCTCCCTCGCGGAGTCCCCGCCGGGGTGCGCGTTCGCGGCGCGCTGCGCGCACGCGCTGCCGAGGTGCGTGGAGGAGACACCCGTCCTGGCGTACCAGGGCGACGAGGGCCTGGCTGCCTGCCACCGCGCAGAGGAAGGAATCGCCCTGTGAACGCACGGTCCGAGGAACTGGTGGTCGAGGGCCTGACCCGGCGCTACGGCGACCATGTGGCGGTCGACGACGTGTCGTTCACCCTCGCGCCGGGCGCCTCGCTCGGCATCGTCGGTGAGTCCGGCAGCGGCAAGACGACGACCGTGCGCATGCTGGTCGGTCTGGAGCGGCCCGACGGCGGGACGGTCCGGGTCGGCGGCCGGGACCGCTCGGCGCCGGCCCGGGGGCGCGCCGAACGCCTGGCGCGCGCCCGGGAGATCCAGATGGTCTTCCAGGATCCGTACCTCTCCCTTGACCCGCGTGTGCCGGTGGCCCGGTGCGTGGAGGAGGTGCTGCGCCTGCACCACCCCGGGGAGCCGCGGGCCAGGAAGGCCCGGGTGGCCGAACTCCTCGACCAGGTGGGGCTCGGCGACCGGGAGGCGGCGGCCCTGCCCGGCAGGCTCTCGGGCGGCCAGCGCCAGCGCGTGGCGATCGCCCGTGCCCTGGCCGCCGAACCGAGGGTGCTCGTCCTGGACGAGGCGGTGGCGGCCCTGGACGTCTCGATCCAGGCGCAGGTGCTGGAACTCCTGAACACCATCCGGCGGGAGGTGGGCATCGGCTTCCTCTTCGTCACCCACGACCTGGCGGTCGTCCGGCACGTCACGGACGAGGTGATGGTCCTGAAGGCGGGCCGCGTGGTGGAACACGCCCCGACCCCACGCCTTCTGGCCTCCCCGGCCCACCCCTACACCCGCCTCCTCCTGGGCTCCGTGCCCCGTCGCGGCTGGAGCCCGGCACCGGCCGCGCGACCCTGATGGCGACTCAGCGCCGCCGGACCGCTCTCATGTCGCGGGCCTCATGGCCAGCACGGCGTTGTGTCCGCCGAAACCGAAGGAGTTGCTGAGGGCGAGGTCGATGTCGCCGTGGCGTGCGCTGCCGCGCACGGTGTCCACCCGGATCGCGGGGTCGGGGGTGTCCAGGTTCGCGCAGGGCGGGATCACCCTGTGGGCGATGGACAGAGCGGTGAAGGCGGCCTCCACGGCTCCGGCGGCGCCGATCATGTGGCCGACGACGCCCTTGGCTGCGGTCACCGCCGGGTGATGGGGGAAGAGCTCGGCGAGCACCGCGCCCTCCACCGCGTCGTTGGCGGGCGTGCTGGTGCCGTGCGCGTTGACGTGATCGACGTCCTGCGGGCGGGCGTGGGCGTCGTCGAGCGCTGCCCGGATGGCTGCCCTGACCCCTCTGCCCTCGGGGTGGGGGGCGACGGGATGGTGGGCGTCGGACGACGCGCCGTAGCCGACGATGTGGGCGTAGCCAGGGGTGCCCCGGCGGCGTGCCCGGTCGGCGCGTTCCAGGACGAGTACGCCCGCGCCTTCGCTCATCACGAAGCCGTCCCGGTCCACGTCGAAGGGGCGCGAGGCGGCGGCCGGATCGTGGGCGCGTTTCGACAGGGCCCGCATGCGGGCGAAGGCGCTCGTGATGACGGGAGTGGTGAAGGCCTCGGTGCCACCTGCGACGACGATGTCGCACGCGCCGGAGCGCAGAAGGCAGACACCGAGTCCGACGGCCGTCGTGCCGGACGCGCACGCGGTGCTCGTGTGGAGGCTGGGCCCCTGCGCGTTGAGGGCCTGGGCGACATGGCCGACGGCCATGTTCGGCAGGTACTTCGGGAGGAACGCGGCCGTCACACCGGCCTGTCCGTGTGCGAGGTAACGCCCGGCCTCCCGGTCGTAGGCCTGGACGCCTCCGGCGGCGGACCCGAGCACGACGCCCACCCGGCCGGCGTCCCAGACGGAGCAGTCGTGCCCGGCGTCCCTGACCGCCTCCTGCGCGGCGACCAGCGCGTACCGGGCACTCAGGTCGAGCCGCCGGGTCAGGGCCGGAGCGATACCCGCCGCGGTGTCGAAGTCGGGCACCCGGCAGGAGAAGTCGATGCTCAGACCTGCCAGCCGGGGGTCCTTTCCGGCCGTCGGGGACGCGGCCAGCAGGCGCCGCCAGGAAGCCTTCGTTCCCAGCCCCGCCGGGGTGACCAGGCCGATGCCGGTGATCGCGACGGGAACGCCCCGTGTCATTGCCTCACGTCCTTTGCGCGGGCCCGTCGGGCCGCACGGGTAGGGGTGCCACGTCGGTGGGGGCACGGTGGGTCGGGCGGGGTCAGACCGTCTGCGGTTTGGAGCCGACGTAGTGCGCGAGGTCGGACAGCGTGGAGTTCTCCCTGAGTTCGTCCTCTTCCAGGGGAGTGCCGCAGTACTCCTGGAGGATGTCGGTGAGTTCGACGATCTCCAGGGAGTCCAGATCCAGTTCACCGAGGGTGGCGGTGGCCGAGACGGCTTCGGGCGCGACCTCGAACTTCTCCGTCAGCGTGCGGACGAGGAAGTCGTAGACGTGGTCCATCGGTACCTTCTTCTTGTCGACGAGGTGGACGTCGTGAGGGAAACGGGCGGTCAGGCGAGGACGGGCTCGCGGTGAACGGCTGTGGCCGTCGGCCAGGAGAGGGCGGCGGCCCCCCAGGTGAGGCCGCCGCCGAAGGCGGCCAGCAGTGTCCGGGCACCGGGACGAACCACCCCTCGCGCGGACACGTCGGCCAGCGCCAGGGGAATGGACGCCGCCGCGGTGTTGCCGACACGTCCGATGTTCCCGAAACATTTCCCGGGATCGATTCCCATGCGTTCGGCGACCGCGTCGAGAATGCGCTGGTTGGCCTGGTGACCCACGAACGCGTCCACGGACGAGGCATCCCATCGGGACCGCAGAAGAACTTCCCTCGACGAATCGACCATGTGCCGAATGGCGAGCCCGAAGACTTTCTTTCCGTTCATGCGGAAGTACTTGTCCTCGGCCGCCCCACCGTGACCGGCGACCGGTGTGCGCGCCCCGCCGCCTGCCACGGTGATCAGGTCCCCGCCGGAGCCGTCACTGCCGAGGTGGACACCGTGCAGCGCGCCCGGCTCCTCAGGGGTGCCTTCGCGCAGGAGGACCGCTCCCGCCCCGTCACCGAAGATCACCGCGGTGTTCCGGTCGTCGGGGTCGACGATCCTGCTGTACGTCTCCGCCGCGATCAGCAGGACGCGCTGCCCCGGCTGAGACCGGATCAGGGCGCCGGCCAGCGCGAGTCCGTAGACGAACCCGGAGCACACGGCGCCGATGTCGAGTGCGGGGACGTTCCCGAGCCCGAGGCGCCACGCGACGTCAGGGGCCGTGGCCGGACAGCGCCGATCCGGGGTGGTGGTGGCGAGCAGGACGAGATCAGCGGCGTTCGAACCGGCCGACTCCAGAGCCGCGAGTCCGGCGCCGACGGCCAGGTCGGAGGTGCTGGTGTGCGCATCGGCCCAGTGCCGCGCCGAGATCCCGGTGCGCCGGTGGATCCATTCGTGCGAGGTGTCCAGGCGCGTCGCCAGGTCGTCGTTCGAGACGGATCCCGGGGGAAGACACCCACCCCACCCGGCGACGACCGCGCACGTCTCCAAGCACTTCTCCTGTTCCCTTTCGACACGGACATGAGGCGTGTCCGGGCGCCACGAAACATAGCAAGAGGTGAAGAGAACCCACGGTTCTCTCCCCCAACGGGTGACATTCCTGTTTCCGCTTCTCGAATTCCCCTTCGACCCTTTCCCGGCCGCGGACAGCGTGGCGGCCGGAGGTCAGCCCGCGGCCGAGGCGACGCGGTCCCGGAGCCGCTCGGCGTACAGCCTCATCACCTTGGCCGCCTCGTTCGTGTCGGGGTAGCGGCTCGCCAGCCACAGCCCTTCGTGCGTCCGGTTGACCCACACGTACACGTGATCGCTGTACGACACCCGCACCAGGCCGTGGGCCCGCTGCTCCTGCCACCGCTCCGCGCCGGGGAAGGAACGGGTGTCGACGTAGGAGACCAGTGAGCAGAGGTCCGTCGAGCCGGGCCGGTCGCCCTCGTCGAGGAGGGCCAGCACGCGGGACAGCGGAATCCGGGCCAGCGGCCGGTTGGCCACGAGTTCACCGCGCACCTCCCGCAGCACGTCCGGGAAGCGCGGGCCGCGGCCCACCGGCACCTCGATCGGGGCGCCGCCCACGTACCAGCCCACCGAGTCGTTCCACCCCGACTTCCCGCGCGTGTGGAAGGGCACGACCGTGCGGTACACGTCCTGGTCGCCCATCTCGTGGACGAACAGCGCCGTCGCCGCCAGCACACCGGCCATGGTTCCGCCGTACGGCCTGCAGTACGCCTCGAACGCCTCGGTCCCGGCCGTGTCCGCGAGCGGCTCGCACAGCAGCCGTTGCGGGGCGGGCGGGCTGCCGGGCGTGAGCCCCAGCTCGACCGGGAAGCTCGGCAGCCGGCCGCCGCAGCGCCGGATGAACTCCTGCCAGCGGGCCACGCTGTCGTGGCCGCCGTCGACACGGTCCGCCCGGGCCCGTTCGATCTCACAGAAGTCGACGTAACTCGCCGCCGGAGCAAGCTCCTTCGGCTCCCGTCCGGCCGTGTAGAGATCGTGCAGCTCGGCCGGAACGCGGAACAGGGAGGTGGCGTCGACGTTGCTGTGGTCGAAGGCCATGTACACGCTGGCCGAGTCGTCCCGCAGCACCGCCGTGTAGATCAGGTTCGGCCAGACCAGCGCGTCGGCGACCTCGTCGAAGCGGTCCTGGAGATGCCGGACCAGTCCCTCCGCGTGCGGGAAGTCGCCGACCTCGTCGCGGCGCAGTGCCATGTCCGCCGCGTCGAGCGTGAACCGGTGCAGTTCGTCGCCCGAGTCGCCGGCCCAGCGGAATCCGCTGCGCAGCGTCTCGTGCCGCACGGTCCAGGACAGCAGCGCCTCCTGGAGGACGTCGAGATCGACCGGCCCCGGCAGGTCGAAGGCGACGCCGATCCAGGTCGGTACGAACAGGCCGTCGTCGCGCACGCTTCGGGCCCGGCGAAGGTGTGTCTCCTGGATGTACGCCGGCGGCCGGGAGTCCACCGGAAGGCCCCTCGCCGCCGCGACGGTGGCCGGACTCAGCGTCCACTCGACCAGCCGCCCCGGCCGGACCTCGCCACGCTGGATGTCAGTGATACGCACACGTTTCCCCTTGCTGGAAGTGAGCCCCTGCCGCGAAGCCCCCTCCCAGGAAGGCCGCCGGGCGCGACCTGGACACGCCCCGCCGTCCCATTGCCACCGAACGGGTGCCGGGTCGAACGCGGAAGTGGGAGCGGAGCGGCCGCCCGCCCCGGACGACCGGGGTGGGGCGGCGGCGGGTGCGCGAGCGGGGCACGAAGGGCTACGTTCCGGGGAATGGATCAACGAAGTCGACGTGACGTGAGGGAGCCGTGATGCGTGTCGCTCTTTTCCTGACCTGTGTCAACGACACGCTGTATCCAGACACGGGCCGGGCCGTCGTGCGGCTGCTCACCCGGCTGGGCGTCGACGTCGACTTCCCGCCGGGCCAGACCTGCTGCGGGCAGCCGCAGTACAACACCGGCTACCGCCACCAGGCGGAGCCGCTCGCCCGGCGCTTCGCCGAGGTCTTCGGCGGCTACGACGCGATCGTCACCCCTTCCGGTTCGTGCGGGGCCATGGTGCGCGAGCTGTACCCGCGCATGGGTGAGCGGGCCCGGGCGGAGGGTCGCGGCGACGGGCTCGCCGCGACCGTCGCGCCGCTCGCGCCGAAGACGTACGAGCTGACGGAGTTCCTGGTCGACGTCCTCGGCGTGACCGACGTCGGCGCGTACTACCCGCACAAGGTCACCTACCACCCCACCTGCCACGGTCTGCGGGGCCTCGGCCTCGCGGACCGCCCGCACCGGCTCCTGCGGGCGGTCCGGGGGCTGGAGTTGGTGGACCTGCCGGGTGCGCAGGAGTGCTGCGGCTTCGGCGGCACCTTCGCGGTCAAGAACCCCGACGTGTCCGCCGCCATGGGCGCCGACAAGGTCCGCAGCGCGGTGTCGACCGGCGCGGACGTGCTGTGCGCCGCCGACAACTCGTGTCTGATGCACCTCGGCGGCACGATGAGCCGGCTCGCCGTCGGTGTCCGGCCCGTCCACATCGCCGAGATCCTGGCGAGCACCGAAGAGGAGCCCGCGGCATGAGCGGCACGTTCCTGGGCATGCCCGCCTTCCCGGAGGCCGCGCACGAGGCCGTACGGAACCCGGTGCTGCGGGCCAACCTCCGGCACGCCACCCACACCATCCGCGACAAGCGGGCCAAGGCCGTCGCGGAACTGGACGACTGGGCGGAGCTGCGCGAGGCGGGCAAGCAGATCAAGGACCACACCCTGCGCCATCTCGACCACTACCTGGTGCAGTTGGAGGAGGGGGTGGTACGGGCGGGGGGCACGGTCCACTGGGCGGCGGACGCCGCCGAGGCCAACCGGATCGTCATCGACCTCGTGAAGGCCACCGGTGAGACCGAGGTCGTCAAGGTCAAGTCGATGGCCACGCAGGAGATCGGCCTCAACGAGGCCCTCGAAGCCGAAGGCATCGCCGCCTACGAGACCGACCTCGCCGAGCTGATCGTCCAACTCGGCAAGGACCGGCCCTCCCACATCCTCGTCCCGGCCATCCACCGCAACCGGGGCGAGATCCGGGACATCTTCCGCGCCGAGATGGGGCATTGGGGCCGCCCGGCGCCCGACGACCTCACCGACACCCCCGCCGACCTGGCCGAGGCGGCCCGGCTCCATCTCCGCGAGAAGTTCCTGCGGGCCAAGGTCGGCGTCTCGGGCGCCAACTTCATGGTCGCCGAGACGGGCACGCTGGTCGTGGTGGAGTCCGAGGGCAACGGCCGGATGTGTCTGACCCTGCCGGAGACCCTGATCTCCGTCGTCGGCATCGAGAAGACCATCCCCACCTGGCAGGACCTGGAGGTCTTCCTCCAGACCCTGCCCCGCTCCTCGACCGCGGAGCGGATGAACCCGTACACCTCGATGTGGACCGGCACGGCCGACGGGGACGGGCCGAAAACCTTCCACCTCGTCCTGCTCGACAACGGCCGCACCGACACCCTCGCCGACGAGGTCGGCCGCCAGGCCCTGCGCTGCATCCGCTGCTCCGCCTGTCTGAACGTCTGCCCGGTCTACGAGCGGGCCGGCGGTCACGCCTACGGCTCCGTCTACCCGGGCCCCATCGGCGCGATCCTCACGCCCCAACTCCGGGGCACCAGCAGCGAGATCGACGCCTCGCTGCCGTACGCCTCCTCCCTCTGCGGGGCCTGCTACGACGTGTGCCCGGTCGCCATCGACATCCCCGAGGTCCTCGTCCACCTCCGCGAGAAGGTCGCGGAGCAACCGGGCCACTCCGTGGAGAGGGCGGCGCTCAAGGCCGCCGCCTGGGCCTTCGACCATCCCCGCGCGTACGAGGCAGGACAGCGACTCGCCTCCCTCACCCGGCGCCTGCACCCCTCCCGCCTGCCGGGTCCGGGGCGGGCGTGGACCGACAGTCGTGATCTGCCGGAGGTCCCGGCGGAGTCCTTCCGCACCTGGTGGAAGCGCGAGCACGAGGGAACGGAGGGCTCCGCGTGAGCAGCAGGGACCTCGTGCTGGGCCGGATCCGTCGGGCCCTGTCCGACGTGGCGAAGGCCGAAACCCCTGACGGGCAGGCCGTCGCCCGCACCTATCTGCGGGAGCACGGGGAGCCGGACACGCACCGGATCGTCGACCTCCTCGCCGAGAACCTGGCGGACTACCGGGCGGTCGTCCACCGCTGCCGTCCGGACGAGCTGCCGGCGTTGATCGCCCGGCTTCTCTCCGACACCGGCGCACGTCACGTCCTGGCTCCCGCGGGGCTGCCCCGCGCGGTCCTGAGCCGTACGGACGCCACCGTCGTGGACGAGCGCCCCGGCCTCACCCCGTACGACCTCGACGCCGTCGACAGTGTCGTGACCGGGTGCGCGGTCGCCGTCGCCGAGACCGGCACCGTCGTGCTCGACGCGGGCCCGGACCAGGGCGGCCGTCGCCTCACCCTCGTGCCCGATCACCACATCTGCCTGGTCCGCGTGCCCGACCAGGTCGTCGCCTCGGTCCCCCAGGCCCTCGAACGGCTCGTCCCCACCCGCCCTCTGACCTGGGTCTCCGGCCCCTCCGCCACCAGTGACATCGAGCTCGACCGGGTCGAGGGCGTCCACGGCCCCCGCCGGCTCGACGTCGTCCTGCTCTCGGGCGTGGCCTGAGCGTCGTCCCGCCGGGCGGTCTGCCCGGCGGGACCCGTCACTCCCCCGCTGCCGCCGCCAGCCGCTTGTGGGAGACCGGCACGCGCTCGGTCGGCCCGTGGACGAGGGTGAACGGGATGGAGAGGCTGTCGCACATCCGCTTCGCGCGGGCGACCGCGCTCATGGTCGCGGCGGAGGGCGGGCCCCCCGGCACGTCCAGCACCACGGCCTGCGGCCGGTGCGCGTCGACCAGGGCCTGGATGAGAAGGGCGGCCGCGGCCCGGTTCGTGACGTCGAGGCCCTGATGCAGCGTGACGCGGAGCGTGCCGACGTCGATGTGGTGGGTGAGAAGCATGCGACCTCCAGACGGAACCTCGGGTGTGCCCTGGCAGTCCAGCGGATGAACGAAGGGCAAAAAGGCAGGTTCCCGGCATTTACCCCGGGAAAACCCAGGTCAGCCGCCGATCCTGCGGCTGGCCCCGCGCGAAGCCCCCGGACCGGCGCCCGCCCCGGCCCGGTCGGGCACCGGACGGCGGCTCTCCGCGCAGCTTCCCCGCCCGAGGCCGCCGTCAAGGGTGGGTGTGTCGCATCGTGGGCAGGGGGTGTCCAGCTGGTGGTCGCCCGGGTGGCGGATCTTTCCGGGGTGCCCGGGAAACCGCAGGTCACAGCGGCGCTCTCGGGGCTTCAGGTGGCGCAATACCGCCGCAACACCAACCCCGGGCCGACGCCGGTACGTTCCTCGACATGCCAGCCGAACCCACTCCCGCCTCCCTTCCTGTCGCCGCCGCGCGGCGTCGGCGGCTCCGCGCGGACCGGGCCCGGCAACTCGCCGACCTGCTGCGCCATCAGATCCTGACGGGCGGCTTTCCCAGCGGCGTCCTCCCGCTGGAGGACGCCATCGCCGCCGACCACCGCACCAGCCGGAACACCGTCCGGCAGGCCCTGGACCTGCTGCGCGGCGAGCAGCTCGTCGAGCGGCAGCCGGGGGTCGGCACGGTCGTCGTCTGCGAGAAGTACCCGCACGCCCTGGACCGGCTCCAGGGCCTGGCGGAGACCCTGCACGAGCACGGCCGGGTCACCAACGAGGTCCGGACGGTGGGCCCGGTCGCCGCGTCCGGACCGGTGGCCCACCGGCTGCGCCTGCCCGAGCACACGGACGTGCTCTGCATCGAGCGGCTGCGCCGGCTGAACGGACTGCCGCTCTCCCTCGACCTGTCGTACCTGCCCATGGACATCGGTGCCGAACTCCTCGGCTGCGACCTGGAGAACACGGATGTCTTCCGGCTCCTGGAGACCCTGACCGGCCGCCCGCTCGGGCACGCCGAGATCACCCTCGAAGCCGTCAACGCCGACGCGCACTCCGCCGCCGTGCTCCAGGCCCCGCGCGGGGCCGCCGTGCTGATGCTGGAGCGACTGACCTGTCTGCCCGACGGGCGCCCCGTCGACCTGGAGTTCATCCGGTTCCGGGGCGACCGGATCACCATGAGCGGCGTGCTGCACCGCTCCCTCTGACCCTCCCCGCCCCTTCGCCCTTCCCTCCTGGAGACAGCCATGCCTGTGGTGCCGCACCGCGCCGACGTGCCCGTGACCATCGACGAGTCCCTCTGCATCGACGGCTGCACGCTCTGCGTCGACATGTGCCCGCTCGACTCGCTCGCGATCCGCGAGGACAACGGCAAGGCGTACATGCACGTCGACGAGTGCTGGTACTGCGGCCCCTGCGCGGCCCGCTGCCCCACCGGCGCGGTCACCGTCAACATGCCCTACCTGCTCCGGTGAAAGGTCCGACTCCCATGCGCGGCACGCGCTTCGTCCCGCTCCTCTCCCTCGCGCTGCTGGCGTCGCCGGCCACCGCCTGCGGCGGCGCGGCGGACGCCGACGGCCCGGCCGGCGCACGCACCGTCACGGTGACCGTCGGCTACCAGTCCAAGACCATCAACACCGTCACCGCCGGCACCCTGCTGCGCTCGCTCGGCTACTTCGAGGAGGAGCTGGCCGCGCGCGGCCGGAAGGACGGCGTTCACTACGAGGTCGTCTGGCAGGACTACGCGACCGGCGCCCCGATCACCGCCCAGATGACCGCCGGAAAGATCGACATCGGCTCGATGGGCGACTTCCCGCTCCTCATCAACGCCGCGCGCGGCCGGCAGCTGCGGCAGCCGACGCGGCTGGTCTCCGTGACCGGCTACAACCTGCGCGGCGGCCTCAACACCGTGGTGACCGCCCCCGGTTCACCCGTGCGGTCGCTGGCCGACCTGCGTGGAAAGAAGGTGTCCACGAGCGTCGGCTCGGCCGCCGACGGGACCCTGGTCCGCGCCCTCCGGCGCGCGGGCGTCGACCCGGAGAAGGACATCCGGAAGCTGAACCAGCAGCCCAGCGTCGGCGCGTCCGCCCTGTCCGCCGGAAGCGTCGACGCGCTGTCCCAGTTCGTCGCCTGGCCGGGCCTGCTGGCCTTCGAGGGCCGGGCGAACGCGCTGTACGACGGGGCGGAGCTGAACCTGCCGACCTTCCACGGGGTGACCGTCCGGGAGAAGTTCGCCACGGAGCGGGCGGGGGTCCTCGACGACTTCCTCACCGCGCAGCGGCGGGCCACCGACCATCTGCGCAGCCGTCCGGTCGCCGCCGCCGAGTCGGTCGCCGAGGAGACCGGGCTGCCGGCCGAGGTGGTCTACCTCTACAACGGCGCCCACGGCATCGCCACGTTCGACCCGGAGCTGCGCCCGGAGCTGGTCGACGCGCTGAAGAAGGACGTGCCGCTGCTGAAGGCGGCGAAGCTGGTCGGCGACGTCGACGTGGACGCCTTCGTCGACCGGGCGCCGCTGGCGCGGACGACCGCGAAGAACGCTCCGTACCCGAAGGCGGCCGCGGCCCGCCCCGAACTGTGGCTGAAGGGCCAGAGTTCCACGCGTACCTTCGACAGCCCGAGGGAGCTGCTGAAGGCGGTCAGCGGCGCGGGCGCGGGCGTCCGGGCCGCGTACGTGCCGGACGCGGTGACCGGCACGTCCTGGTTCGCCGACAAGGCGGTCTGGGTCGCCGACGGCGCCGATCTGCGCGCCTTCGTGACCCCGGCCGGTGCGCGGGCGTACGTCGACGGGCACGCCGCGTCCCGGGTGGTCGACTACGCGACCGCCCTGCGGCTGGCGGCGTCATGAGCGGGGTCGGCCGCCGGCTGCTGCGGGCCGGTTCGCTCGTGGCGGCCCTGGGGCTCTGGCAGTTGCTGACCACGCTGGACGTCACTGTCTGGCTGCGGTTCGAGCAGTTCCCCACGGTCGACGAGGTGGCCTCCGCGTTCGCCGACCGGGTCGGCACCGACGCGTACGTGCAGGACCTGGGCCACAGCCTGCGCCGGATCGTGGTCGGCTTCCTGCTGGCCTCGGTCCTGGGGGTGGCGGTCGGGACCCTGGTCGCCCGCTCCCGCCGGGCCGCCGACCTGCTGGGCCCGCTCCTCGAAGTGGCGCGCCCGATTCCGGCCATCGCCCTGGTCCCGGTCGCCATCCTGCTGCTGCCCACCAACGAACAGGGCATCGTGTTCATCACCTTCACCGCGGCCTTCTTCCCGGTGCTGGTCTCGACCCGGCACGCGGTGCGGGCCCTCTCTCCCGTGTGGGAGGAGGCCGTGCTCACGATGGGCGGCGGCCGGCTGCGGGTGCTGTTCGCGGTGGTGCTGCCCGGCGCCCTGCCAGGGGTCTTCGGCGGGCTCTCGGTGGGTGTCGGCGTCTCGTGGATCTGTGTGATCTCGGCGGAGATGATCTCCGGCGAGTACGGGGTCGGCTACCGCACCTGGCAGGACTACACGGTCGTCGACTATCCGGGAGTCTTCGTCGGCATGGCCACCATCGGGGCCCTGGGCTGGCTGACCTCCACCGCCGTGGAACTCCTCGGCCGCCGGGTGACCGCCTGGCTGCCCCGGCCGGCCGCGCGTCGCCCCGTGGCCCGCCCGCACGGCCGGCGAGTGCTCCGCCCGCGCGGCCGACCCGTGCTCCGTCGCGGCGCCCCCGGCCCGAGTCCCACCCCCGTCCCCGCCCCCGTCACCCCTCTCGACAAGGAGCCGGTGCCATGACCAGCGCGTCCACGTCCGACACCCGCGCCTCCGACCCCACGCGCGCCTCCGACCCGACCCGCGCCTCCGCCTCCGGTGCCGAACTGGCCCTCCAGGGCGTACGGCTGGGGCACGCGGACGGTGCGCCCGTGTTCACCACCGCCGAACTGCGGGTGCGGCCCGGCGAGTGGCTGACCGTGGTCGGCCCGTCCGGGTGCGGCAAGTCCACCCTGCTGCGCACCCTCGCCGGACTCCTGCCGCCCCTGGCCGGGCGGGTGACCCACGACGGCCGGCCCGTCGACGGCCCGGGCGCCGACCGGGCGCTGGTCTTCCAGGACGACGCCCTGCTGCCCTGGCGGACCGTCCGCGCCAACGTGGAACTGCCGCTGGCGATCCGCCGGGTCCCCCGCGCCGAACGGCGCCGGGCCGCCACCGACTGGCTGGACCGGGTCGGCCTCGCCGACCACGCGCACAAGCTGCCGCGCCAGCTCTCCGGCGGCCAGCGCCAGCGCGTCCAGCTGGCCCGGGCGCTGGCCGGAAGGCCCCGGGCGGTCCTCCTGGACGAGCCCTTCGGCGCGCTCGACGCCCACACCCGCGCCGGGATGCAGGACCTCCTCGTGGAGATCCTGCGCGGCGCGGGAGCCACCGTCGTCTTCGTCACGCACGACGTGGACGAGGCCCTGCACCTGGGCGACCGTGTCGCCCTCCTCCCCTCCGGCCAGGTTCTCGACGTACCGCACCCGCGCCGTCGGGACGCCCGTCAGGCGCCCGAGACGGCGGCGCTGCGCCGCCGCGTCCTCGCATCCCTCTGATCCGGTCCCTGATCCGGTCCCTCCGATCCGCCCGCAGATCCCGAAAGGCATCCCGTGGAGACTCCCCCGGCCGCCGACCCCGTCGCCCCCGCCCCCGTCGCCCCCGCCCTCGCCGTCCCCGACATCGCCGACGCGACCGAGCTGACCTGCGACGTCCTCGTCATCGGCGGTGGCACCGCCGGCACGATGGCCGCGCTGACGGCCGCCGGGCGCGGCGCGAACGTCCTCCTCCTGGAGAAGGCGCACGTCCGGCACTCCGGCGCCCTCGCCATGGGCATGGACGGGGTCAACAACGCGGTCGTCCCGGGGCGGGCCGAACCCGACGACTACGTCGCCGAGATCACCCGCGCCAACGACGGCATCGTCGACCAGTCGACGGTCCGGCAGACCGCGACCCGCGGCTTCGCGATGGTCCAGCGACTGGAGTCGTACGGGGTGAAGTTCGAGAAGGACGAGCACGGCGAGTACGCGGTCCGCCAGGTGCACCGCTCCGGCTCGTACGTGCTGCCGATGCCGGAGGGCAAGGACGTCAAGAAGGTCCTCTACCGGCAGTTGCGGCGGCGGGAGATGCGGGAGCGGATCCGGATCGAGAACCGGATCATGCCGGTGCGCGTCCTCACGCACCCCGACGACGGGCGGGCGATCGGCGCGGTCGGGTTCCACACCCGTACGGGCGCGTTCGTCACGGTCCGGGCCGGTGCGGTGATCCTCGCGACGGGCGCCTGCGGCCGACTCGGACTGCCCGCCTCCGGCTATCTCTACGGGACGTACGAGAACCCCACCAACGCGGGCGACGGCTACGCCATGGCGTACCACGCGGGTGCCGCGCTGACCGGCATCGAGTGCTTCCAGGTCAACCCGCTGATCAAGGACTACAACGGGCCCGCCTGCGCGTACGTGGCGAACCCGTTCGGCGGGTACCAGGTGAACCGGCACGGGGAGCGGTTCGTGGAGTCGGACTACTGGTCGGGCCAGATGATGGCCGAGTTCGCCGCCGAACTCGCCTCGGACCGGGGTCCGGTGTACCTGAAGCTCAGCCATCTGCCGGAGGAGACCATCAGCGCCGTCGAGTCGATCCTGCACACGACGGAGCGGCCCACCCGCGGCACCTTCCACCAGGGCCGGGGCCACGACTACCGCACCCACGACATCGAGATGCACATCTCGGAGATCGGCCTGTGCGGCGGGCACTCCGCCTCGGGGGTACGGGTCGACGCGCACGCCCGCACCACCGTGCCCCGCCTCTACGCGGCCGGTGACCTCGCGTGCGTGCCGCACAACTACATGATCGGGGCGTTCGTCTTCGGCGACCTGGCGGGCGAGGACGCGTCCCGGTACCGGGCGTACGAGGGGGAGTTGCCGCGCGAACAGCTCGTCGCCGCCCACGAGCTGGTCTACCGTCCGCTGCGCAACCCCGACGGACCGCCGCAGCCGCAGGTGGAGTACAAGCTGCGCCGGTTCGTGAACGACTACGTGGCGCCGCCGAAGACCGGGGCGAAGCTGTCCCTCGCGGTGGAGGCGTTCACACGGATGTCGGCGGAGATCGAGGGCCTTGGGGCGCGCACCGCGCACGAGTTGATGCGATGCGCGGAGGTGTCCTTCATCCGGGACTGCGCCGAGATGGCGGCCCGCGCCTCGCTGGCGCGGACCGAGTCCCGCTGGGGCCTCTACCACGAGCGTCTCGACCACCCGGAGCGGGACGACACGGGCTGGCTGCACCACGTCGACCTGCGCAAGTCCCCCTCCGGGGCGATGGAGTTCACCGCACGCCCGATCGAGCCGTACGTGGTCCCGGTGCCGGAGTTCACCCCGGAGCCCGGCCCGGAGCGGTGGCTCGGTGAGGTCGAGCTGGTCCCGACGGCCACGGCCGGCCGCCGTGACGTCCCGCCTGCGGCGGCCTCGTCGGGCGTCCTGGACGCCTCGGGACAGGCGTCCGCCGAGGACGCGTCCTCCGCACCGGACCCGGTCTCGACCGCCGCGTCGGGCGGGACGAACCCCGCGCTCCTCCGGCTGCTCGTGCTCACCGAGGAGACGCCCGACCTGGCCGCGCTCCGGCCGTACCTCGCCGACGCCGACCCGGCCGTGCGGGTGGCCGCCGTCGTGGCGCTCGGGGAGACCGTGCCGGCCGGTGCCGGGCCCGCGCTCGCCGAGCGGCTGCGGGACGCGGCGCCGCAGGTCCGGCACGCCGCCGCGGCAGCCCTGCGGGAGCTGGTCGAGGTGCTGCCCGCCGAAGCCGCGTGGGGTGAGGGGCTCCGCGCGGCCCTGCGCGTGGACGACCCGGTGGTCCGTGCCGCCGCGCTCGACGTCCTGCGCGCCCGGCGGCTCGGCGACGCGTCGGTGTACGCCGCCGCGCTCACCGACGCCGACACCGACGTCCGTATCCACGCCGTCCGCGCCCTCGTCTCGGTGGACGCCGTCGCGGAGCTCGGCGCGGCCGCCGCCGACCCCGCCCGGGAGGTCCGGGTCGCCGTCGCCCGCGGCCTGGCCGCCGTCCGCACCCCCGCGCCGGAGCCCCTGCTCCCGCTGCTCGACGACGCGGACCCGCTGGTCAAGGGCGCCGCTCTGGCCGGCCTCGCTGTCACCGGCTGCCCGCCCGCGTACGCCGAGGCGGCCGTGGTCGCCCTCTCCGCCCCCGCCTGGCAGGTGCGGGCCGGTGCCGCGACCGCTCTCCGCGCGGCCCCGGCCGGGCGGGCCGTCCCCGCGCTCGCCGAGGCCCTGGCCGACGCGAACGCGGACGTCCGCAAGGCGGCCGTCCTCGCGCTGCACCCCCACCGTGCCGACCCGGTCGCCCGCGCCGCCCTCGCGACGGCCACGACCGACCCCGACGCCGACGTCCGCGCACACGCGGCGCGGACGCTCGCCTGACCTGTCGCGATCCGCTCGGATCCGTCCTGACCCGCCGCCCTAGGCGGGCCGCTGCGAGGTCAGGACACCGACCTTGTCGATGCGGTGCTCGGGGTTGTTGTTGGCGTCCCGCCAGTAGTTGCCCGCCGCGTCGTCCTCGGGGGTCGCGCAGGTGGAGAGCGTGATCATGGCCCGAGTGGGCTTCTCGCCCGGCTCACCGGGCACCGCGGCCCGCTGCTCGGCGAGCGAGCGGTCCGAGCGGAAGGACGTCGTCCGGGTCTCGACGATCGTGTACGTGTAGACGGTGCCCGCGGCCTCCACGTGCACCAGGTCGCCCTTGTCGACCGCGGGCAGGTCGCGCAGCGCCCCGCCGGCCGAGAGCCGGTGGGCGGTCACCAGATAGTTGCCTATCTCCCCCGGTCCGACGCCTCCGCGCGGCCCGTGGGGGCTGGCCGCCACGCCACGGTCCTGGATCACGGTCCCCGCCCGGTCGTCGGTGGTGCCCGGGTACGGCACGACGTCCAGCCCGTCGACGCCGATCGACGGTATGGACAGTTCGCCGGCGACGGGCTGCCGCGGCGCCGGTGGCGGTGGCTCCGACGTCGTCGGAGCGGGCGCGGCAGGGGCCGCGCTGGCGACGGAGGCCGGTCTGTCGTCGCTGGCGGTGGCCGCGCCCGTACAGCCGCAGAGCGCGGCGACGAGCGCGACGACGGCCACGACCGAGGCAACGGCGACGGCCGGGACGCGGTGCGCGCCCCGGACTCCCGACGGACCCCGACGAAGGGTCCCACCACCCTGGGCACCCATGACCCCAGGATGGCCCCATCCCCGCGGGCCTGCACCCGGGCGGGGGACGGTCAGCCGACCCGGTCGCCGGTCGCCACCCGGTGCGCCTCCAGGCCGGGGGCGGCCAGCAGCTCGTCGATCAGCTCCCGCGAGCCGCCCACGTACGTGCTCACCAGGTCGACGTCTCCGCCGACGCACCAGGACCGGTCCTGCGGCCACCACAGATCGGGAAGTTCGGCGAACGGTTCCTCGCGCTCGGCGGACGTCACGTCCGCCAGCGGTCCCGAGAGCAGGATCTCGTCCCGTTCCGGGGTCGGGAAGGTCGGGATCCCGGGCCACTCCCGGCGGCCGTAGCCGTGCCACAGGCCGAACCAGCACCGCTCGGGGGTGCCGGTGTGCCGGGCCAGTACGGGAATCAGGACGCGCGCCACGTCGCCGGGCGTGGGGCCTTCGGCCGGGTGCTCGTCCCACACGCCGGGCAGGCCGTACTCCTCGGCGTTCTGGTAGAACCGGTCGGCGCCGATCACCTCGTGCCAGTCGGTCAGCGCGCCGACCCGCCGGCCGTGGGCGGCGGCGACGCTCTCCCAGCGCACCGGGCGCTCGTCGAGGCTCGCCGGGTGCAGGACGCGCGCGTACGCCGCGAAGCCGGGCGCGGCGACCCCGCTCACGGTGCCGAACGCGCCGTACCCGGGCCGGCGTTCGGTCAGCCACCGGGCCGGGGCGAGGTCGTCCCGCTCGACCCGCAGGAGCCCGTACCCGAGGGGCACCTCCGCCGCCTCTCCGGTCATGTCGGTCACTCCGGCCACCTCCGTCACGGTCCGTCAGGGCCACGTCAGCGTAACCGCGGGGAGTGCCGGGGGACGTACAGAGCACGTACACAGGACGTCCAGCGCGCCCCTTGCAGAATGGCATCGCCCGCCGCCCCAGCGGCCGCCGCGAGGCACGACCTTCGCCGCGGCGGCGGTGCGCGGACCACGTACGGACCACGTGTCGAGAATCTGATTCGTCCAGTGAATCCAAGGGGAAACACATGCCAGAAGTCGGCGGCTCCAAGGGTCTGACTGTCTCCGGTGACCCGTTCCTGTCCACGGTGGACAGGGTGTGCGCATGGCTCGGTTCCGCGCCTGAGAAGGTCGACGCCCTGTCGGGCGGCGAGCGGAGCCGCGTCCTGGGCGAGGTGGCCGACATCAACGCCGCCGCTGCCGGGGGCGACGGCGGCGCCCTGTACGCGCAACAGTATCTGCTCGACAGGATCTACCAGTTGTACACGAAGATCCCCCGGCAGCAGAGCGCCGAGGGGTCCGTCGTCGTCTACGAGATAGCCCGGCTCCTGGAGACCGCCACGGCGGCCGCGCAGGACCGGCTGATCGAGCCCGGGCTGCTCGAAGAGGCGCCCACGGAGCCGCGGGAGTACCTGTCCTGGCTCAAGAACACGGCGCGTGGCCACCGGGTGTACAAGCACCCGTACTACCACGACTTCATCCGCAACGACGCCACCGAGAGCGACCTGCGGAACTACGTGATGCAGGAGTCGGTCGTGGACGGCCGCTTCGACGACCTGCTCGCCATGATGCAGGTCGGCACGGCCGGCGCCGCGAAGATGGAGATCGCCGCCAACTTCTGGGACGAGATGGGCAACGGCACTCCGGACCAGGTCCACACCCACCTCTTCAACAAGATCTACGAGGTCTTCGAGATCTCGGAGGACGAGCTCGCCCGCTCGCTCACCGCCACCTCGCTGCTCAACGGCAACCTCGCGGTCATGCTGTGCCGCCACCGCACCCTGTACCCGGAGGCGGTGGGCTTCCTGGGCATGACCGAGTGGATGGCACCGGACCGGTTCGTGCAGGTCGTGCACGCCTGGGAGCGGCTGGGGCTGCCGGAGGTCGGGATCGTGTACCACAAGCTGCACATCACCATCGACTCCCAGCACGCCCAGGGCTGGTTCCACAACGTGGTGCTGCCGGCCGCCGAATCGGCGGACATGCGGCGCGCCATCGCCCGGGGGATCCTCTGGCGGCTCAATTCCTCGGCCGCCTACCTGGACGAGCGCATGCCGTCCGTCGCCGCCTGACGTCCGACGCCCCACCACCCTCTGGAGGAGAGACCATGCCCCTCGGCAGCGAACGGTTCACCATCATCGACCTGCCGGAAGTCTCGGCCGACATCCTGCCCAGCTACGACGACTGCCCGGTCGACGAGTACATGGGCAACGGCACCCGCTTCAAGCGGTTCTCGCAGTACCGGCTCCGCCCGGAGGGCGAGGACGGCTGGTCGTTCGAGCGGCTGGCGCACCGGGACTACACCACGTACAAGAAGTTCAACTCCGTCGGCGGCGGCATCCGCCGGGTCTACGAGCCGATCAAGGTGGACTTCACACCGCTGATCGAGCACGGCGTCCGCGAGTTCGGCCTCGACCGGGCCGAGGACTGGCAGATCAACGTGCACCAGAACCGGACCCGGGCGGACGGCGGCCAGCCGGGCCCGCTCACCCCCGAGGGCGTGCACCACGACGGGCACGAGTTCGTGATGATCGCGGTCCTGAACAAGGTGAACGTCGGCGGTGGCCAGACCCGGCTGTGGAACCCGGGGGCGGACGGGCCCTTCTGGACCGGGACGCTGGAGCCCGGACAGGCGGTCCTGCTGGACGACCGGGCGCTGGCCCACGACGTCACGGACGTGCTCTCCGCCGACGGCGGACCGGGCCACCGGGACATCGTCATCGTCGCCTTCTCCCGGTGGGCGGAGAAGTGGTACGGCGAGGAGCACGACGCCGCCGCGCTCTCCGAGCAGTAACCGGGGGCGCCGCCCCGGGGTGGGGCACCTCGCCTCGGGGCGGCGCCGCGCCCAGCAGCCAAGGGAGATCATCCGTGATCGACTTCTACAAGTACCAGGCAGCAGGCAACGACTACTTGGTGATCGACCCCCGCCACACCGACTTCCCCGTCACCCGGGAGGCGGTCCGGCTGATCTGCGACCGGCACCTGGGGGTGGGCGCCGACGGTGTCCTCCACGGGCCGCTGGAGCCGCCGCGACCCGGCGTCCCGGTCGTGCTCGACCTGTACAACTCCGACGGTTCCGACTGCGGCAGGAGCGGCAACGGGCTGCGGATGTTCGCACTCCATCTCGCCGGGCAGGAGCCCGGCGCCTGGGCCGACGGGCGGGAGTTCACGCTCCGTACGGCGGCCGGCGACAGCCCCGTGCGGGTGCTCGACGCCGCCGAGGGCCGGGTGGAGGTCGGTATGGGGCGCCCCAGCTTCGACGCCGCCGACCTGCCGCTGCTCCGGGAGGACGGCACGGCCCCGTACGACGGCCGGGCGGTGCGCGTGCCGCTCGCGGTGGACGGCGAGAGGCTCACCGTCACCTGCGTCCACAACGGCAATCCGCACACGGTGGTGCCGGTGGACGAGCCGTCCGAGGAGCTGGCGCGCCGGCTCGGTCCGAGGATCGCCGGGCACCCCCGGTTCCCGGACCGCACCAACGTGCAGTTCCTGCGCATGGTGAGCCGGTCGGTGATGGAGCTGGAGGTCTTCGAGCGCGGCGCCGGCTATGTGACCGCGTCCGGCGCGAGCGCCTGCGCCGCGGTCTCCGCCGCCCGCGAACTGGGGCTGTGCGACAGCCGGGTGGAGGTCAGGATGCCCGGCGGCGAGGCACGGGTCACCGTCGGCGAGGACGGCCGGGTCACCATGACCGGCGACGCCGAGCAGGTGGCCGCAGGATCCTTCGCGCCCGCCCTGCGCGCACGGCTCGGCCGGCCGGCGCCGGCGACGGCCGGGGCTGCGGGGACCGTACGATGACCGTCTCCTCGCCGCGCTCGCGCGACTACCCGATCCAGCGCTGGGTGTTCGAGGACGCCGCCGGGCGCTTCGACATCGACCTGGGCGACAGCAACATGCTCCCCGGGCGCCTCGACGCCCTCGCGGTGCCGCCGGGGCTGGAACTGGACTACGGACACGACCGGGGCCTCGGCGCGCTGCGCGAGGCGGTGGCCGGCCTCTACGGCGGTGCGGCCGACTCGGTCCTGATCACCCAGGGCGCCCAGCAGGCGCTGTACCTGGTGTACGCGGCGCTCCTGGCGCCCGGCTCGCGGGTGATCGCCTTCCGGCCGGGCTGGCAGCAGTCCTGGGACGTGCCCCCCGAGCTGGGGTCCACGGTCGACCTCGTGGGTTTCCGGCCGGACCTCAGCTTCGACGTCGAGGCCGCGGCGGCGGTGGCCGGGCCGGACGTGCGACTGATCGTCGCCAACAGCCCGTGCAACCCGACCGGTCGGCGCATCGCGGAGAAGGACCTGCGGGCCCTGGCCGGACTGGCGGAGCGCACGGGGGCCCATCTGCTCCTGGACGAGGAGTACGCGCTCGACCTCTCGTCCTCCGCCGCCGTCGGCTCCGACCGGGTGATCTCCGTGTCGAGTCTGTCGAAGGTGTACGGCTTCCCCGGGCTGCGGGTGGGCTGGCTCTACGGTCCACCCGACGTCGTGGAGGCCTGCGCCCGGCGCAAGTTCCTGTCCACCATCTCCAACTCGGTGCTGTGCGAGACGCTGGCCTGCGACGTCCTGGCGCACCGCACGGACCATCTGCGCTCCTACCACGAGCTCACCGGCCGAGGCCTCGACCTCGTCCGGGACTTCGCCCGCCGCAACGCGGACGCGGTGACCCTCGTGGAGCCGGAGGGCACCCCGTTCGCCTGGCTCTGGCTCACCACCGGGGAGGAGCCGCTGACGATGTGCCGCCGCGCGCTCGACCTGGGCGTGCTGCTGATGCCCGGCGAGACCCTCGGAGCCAGTGACGGCTTCCGGATCTGCTTCGCCCGCTCGCCGGAGGCCGTGGCGGAGGGACTGAGCCGCGTGGAGCGCGTGCTCAGACCGCCCTCTCCCCCGGCCGGCTCCGCCCCGGCCCGCTGACCTGCCGGGGCCCGGCCCCCCACCACCGGGGGCCGCCGCCCCGGCCCGTCAGGAGCCCCCGCGGTTCCCCCTCCCGTACCTCCCCACGGCGATGCGCCGCGCTGCCGCCCCGCCCTGCCGTGCCGCGTTCGGCCCTTCCTCGCCCGCCCCGCCCTGCTTCGCCCTGCCCTGCTTCGCCCTGCTCTGCCATGCCCTGAAACGGAGTCCTGTGACGATGAGCATCCACACCGCCGAGTCGCGCATCCAACTGTCTTTCGGACAGGAGCAGTTGTGGTTCCTGGACCAGATGAGTCCCGGGGAGACCACCTACAACGTCCCGATCGCCTACCGGCTGCGCGGTGCGCTCGACGTCGCCGCCCTGGAAGGCGCGCTGAACCTGCTGGTGCGGCGCCACGAGCAGCTGCGGGTGACCTTCCACGCGGCGGACGGCGTTCCGTACCAGGTGGTCTCACCGGCCGAGGACCGGCCGCTGCCCCTCCGGGACCTGTCCGGTCTGGCTCCCGAGGCGGCGGAGGAGGCCCTGCGACAGGCGCTCCAGACCGAGGCGGACACCCCGTTCGACCTGGCGGCCGGGCCGATCTCCCGGTTCCAGCTGTTCCGGCTGGCTCCCGACCACCACGTGCTCGGCCTCAGCTTCCACCACATCGTCACCGACGGCTGGTCCGGCGGGGTGGTCAGCCGTGAGATCTCCCGGGCGTACGCCGATCTCGCCGCCGGCCGTGAGCCCTCGCTGCCGGAGCTGACCATCGGCTACGGCGACCACATCCAGCGCCAGCGCAAGCAGCGGGCAGACGGGGTGTGGGAGGAGGAGCTGAAGTTCTGGGAGGAGCGGCTGGCCGGCCTGGAGGCGCTCGAACTGCCCGCCGACCGGCTCCGCCCGGCCGAGCCCACGCAGAACGGCGAGACCTTCGTGGTCGACTTCCCGGCCGAACTGCTGGCGAAGGCACGCACGTTGGCGCACGAGCAGGGCGCGTCGCTGTACATGGTCGTCGCGGCGGCGCTGAACGTCGTCCTCAGCCGCTACAGCGGGCAGGACGACATCGCCCTCGGCGTCCCCATGCTCGGCCGCACCGATCCCGAACTCGAGGACGTCGTCGGCCTGTTCATCAACATGACGGTGCTGCGCTGCGACCTGTCCGGCGGGGTCACCTTCGCCGAGCTCCTGGAGCGCATCGCCGACGCCAACCTCGACATGTACGACAACCAGGACGTGCCGTTCGACCACGTCGTGGACCGCGTGCAGACGACCCGGGACGCGGGCCGCAACCCTCTCTTCCAGATCGCCTGCCAGCTGCTCGGCGAGGCGAGCACGGGCGACGCCCTGGAGCTGACGGGCCTGACGTCCGAGTCGATCACCCTGGCCACCTCCCGCTCGCGCTTCGACCTGTCCTTCAGCTTCGTGGAGGGCGCCGACCGGCTGCGGCTGATCGTGGAGTTCGCCACCGACCTGTACGACCGCTGGCGGGTCGACGCCATGATCGGCCACTTCCGCACCGTGCTCGACGCGGCCGCGGACGCCCCCGAGACCCCGGTCTCCGCGCTGCCGCTGCTCTCCGCGGAGGAGCGCCGCGAGCTGCTCGACGTGGGGCGCGGCGCGGACTTCGACTACCCGACGGAGCCGGTGCACGCGACGATCGCCCGGATCGCCGAGGAGACCCCGGAGCTGGTCGCGCTGGTCTGCCGGGGCGTGGAGATGACGTACGGCGAGCTGATGCGGCGGGCCGGCAAGCTCGCGCGGTACATCCGCTCCCGAGGCGTGCGGCAGGAGGAGGTCGTGGCCATCGCGATGGACCGCGACCTGGACGCCCTGGTGGCGATCCTGGGCGTGATGGTCTCCGGCGCGGCGTACACGATCATCGACCCCTCGCACCCCAACGCGCGGCTCGACCACATGCTGCGGGACACCAAGAGCCCGCTGGTCATCACGCGGGCGGGCTCGGTGGGCGACCTGCCGGACTCGTGCGGCTGGGAGAGCGTGCGCATCGACGCCGACTGGCCGCTCATCGAGGCGCAGCCGGACGACCAGCCGCTGGAGGAGTGGGCCGAGCCGACCTCCCTGGTGTACGTCCTCTACACCTCGGGCTCGACCGGGCGCCCCAAGGGCGTGATGATCGAGCAGCGGGGCCTGCGCATGTTCATCGAGGCGTACCGGCGCACCTTCGGCGAGTGGACCACCGAGGACCGGCTGCTCCAACTGCCCGCGCTGACCTTCGACATGTCCCAGGGCGAGATCTTCGCCGGTCTGATCAGCGGTTCGGCCCTGGTCCTGGTGGCGCCGGAGGACGCCTCGTCGCCGGAGGCGCTGGGCGGTCTGATCCGCGACCAGCGGGTGACGTACGCGGGTCTTTCGCCGGCGATCCTCTCCGTGGTGGAGGCGGGGCCGTACCCGGATCTGAAGTACATCATGGGCGGCGCGGAGGCCCTGCCGGCCGAGCTGGTCAACAAGTGGAACCTGCCGGGCCGGAAGTTCGTGAACCTGTACGGCCCCACCGAGGCGTCGGTGGCGACGACCGAGTACCTCTGCGAGCACAAGGAGTGGCAGTCCTCGCCGCCCATCGGCCGGCCGGAGTTCAGCCGGCTGCACTACGTGGTGGACAAGGAGTTCAACCTGGTGCCGGTCGGGGTCCCGGGCGAGCTGCTGATCGGCGGGGACGAGGGCCTCGCCCGCGGCTACCTCAACCTGCCGGAGATGACGGACGAGAAGTTCGTACCCGACCCGTTCCTGGGCGAGGGCCGGGTCTACCGCACCGGGGACCTGGTCCGCTGGACGCGTGATCTGCAGATCGACTTCATCGGGCGGCTCGACAACCAGGTGAAGCTGCGCGGGCTGCGGATCGAGCTCGGTGAGATCGAGTCCGGCCTGCTGACGCACCCGAAGGTCCGGATGGCGCTGGTCCTGCTGCGCGAGGACTACGGGGAGAAGCAGCTGGTCGCGTACTACACGGTCCTCGGCGACACACCGCCGAGCGTGGCCGAGCTCCGTGAGCACCTGGGCCGCACGATGCCCGAGTACATGGTGCCGACGGCGTGGGTCGAGCTGACCGAGTTCCCGCTGACCCCGGCCCGCAAGATCGACCGCGCCAAGCTGCCCGCGCCGGTGGCCGGTTCGGCAGACGGCACGGCGAGCTTCGTCGCCCCGGTGACCGCGACCGAGGAGAAGGTGGCCGAGGTCTTCAGCACCGTCCTGTCGACGCCGCAGATCAGCGCCGACGGCAACTTCTTCGAGCTGGGGGGCAACTCCCTGCAGGCGATGCGGGTGGTGAGCCGGCTCAACAAGCACTTCGGGGTCAAGGTCAACGTCCGGCTGCTGTACGGCGGCGCCTCGGTCGCCACCGTCGCCACCGCGATCGACACGCTGGTGGAGTCGAAGGCGGGTGCACGTGCCTGAGACCACGGGGGCGGCGCTCCCGCCCCCGCACACCCCCGTGACGGGTGCCGGCCCCCGCCAGGGCACCGGCTCGGGAACGGGGCCCGGCGCGGGCTCGGCACAGCACCTGCTGCTGCGCCAGGGCGCGGCGCTGCTGAGCCGTACCGATCCCGATCTGGCCCTGCTCCTCGACCGTGAGGTGGAGGAGCAGGCCATGACCCTGGCGATGGTGGCCTCCGCCAGCGTCGCGAACCCGGCCGTCCTGGCCACGGGCGGGGCCGCCCTGTCGAACGTGACGGCGGAGGGCTATCCGGGGGCGCGCTACCACCCCGGCGCGGGGCGGTTCGACGGTGTGGAACGGCTCGCCGTGGCGCGGGCCCGGCAGGCCTTCGGCGCCCAGTACGCCAATGTGCAGCCGCACTCGTGCTCCTCGGCGAACCAGGCCGTCCTGGCGGCGCTGCTGCCCCCGGGCGGCGCCCTGCTCGCGCTGGACCTGGACTCCGGGGGCCATCTCACGCACGGGTCCGCCGCCTCGGTGACCGGCCACCACTACCGGGCCGTCCACTACGGCCTGGACTACAAGGGGTTCATCGACTACGAGCAGGTGGCCGAACTGGCCCTGGCCCACCGGCCGCAGGTGCTCATCGCGGGCGCCAGCGCCTATCCGCGGACCCTGGACTTCGCCCGGTTCCGCGCCATCGCGGACTCGGTCGGGGCGTACCTGGTCGCCGACATCTCGCACATCGCCGGTCTGGTGGCCGCCGGGGAGCACCCGAGCCCCATCGATCTGGCGCACGTCACCACGACCAGCACCTACAAGCAGCTGGGCGGGCCGCGCGGCGGGCTGATCCTCATCGGCGCGGAGCACCGCACGGCCGGCCCCGACAGCCGACGTACGCCGCTGGCCCGGCTGATGCAGCGCGCGGTCTTCCCGCAGTCCCAGGGGACGCCGAGCCCGGCGTCGATCGCCGCCAAGGCGCACGCGCTCAAGCTGGTCACCGAGCCGGCGTTCCGGGAGACGATGCGGCTGGTCCGCGACGACGCGGCGGCGCTCGCCGACGCCCTGGACGAGCTCGGCTACCGGGTCCTGACGGGCGGGACCGAGAACCACATGGTGCTGCTCGACATCTTCGACCGGGGCGTCACCGGGGTGGTCGCGGAACGCGCCCTGGAGGAGTGCGGCATCCTCACCAACCGCAACCGCATCCCCAAGGACACCAAGGCCCCGCTGGTCGCCAGCGGCCTGCGGCTGGGCACGAACGTGCTGGCGCAGCGGGGCATGGGGCCCGACGAGATGCGGGTCTGCGCCCGACTGCTCCACGAGGTGCTCGGCGCCACGACCGTGCTGAGCGACACCGAGTTCCGCACCGACCCCACGGTGCGCGACCGGGTCACGGCCGAGGTGGAGGCGCTGTGCCGCACCCACCCCCTGCCCTTCGGCGCCGGTCTCACGTCGGCCGGCGCCGCCGACCACGAGCGAGGAGCGAGGCCTTGAGCAGCCGGAACACCGTCCCCGTGACGACTCCGACGACGCACCCCGCCCCGGCGCCCGAGGCGGCGCCCGTACCTGGGCCCGTACCGGAGACCGGAGCAGCGTCGGTACCTGCGCGGGTGCCGGCCCCCGCGCCGCCGGCGCTGCTGCCGGTCGACCGGCCGCGCCTGCCCGGTGCCGCCCCGGAACGGACCGCCGCCGTCCGGATGCGGCTCGGCCCCTCGGCCCGTACCGCGCCGGTGGAGGTGCTCCTCGCCGGGTTCACGGCGCTGGTCCACCGCTGGAGCGGACAGTCCGCCTTCGGCGTCCTCGTCCGGTCGCCCGGTGACGGTCCGGGCGTCCGGCTGAGCCGGACCGTCACCGGGGCGGAGACCCTGAGCGAATTGGCGGCGGCCACCGCCGACCGAGCCGAACAGGGCTCCCACGGCGACGAGTTCGAACTGCTGCTGCACCCACCGGGCAAGGACAAGGACGACGACGACCTGCCGAGCGCCGAACTCCGGTACGCGGCCGAGCTGTTCGACCGGGACACGGCGCTGCGGTTCCTCGCCTCCTACGTCGTGCTGCTGGAGGACGGGCTGACCCGCCCGGACCGGCCGGTGGCACGGCTGCGGCTGCTGCCGGACGAGGAACTGCGCCGGATGCTCGTCGACTGGAACGACACGGCGGCGGACCTGCCGTACGAGGTGTGCCTGCACGCCGCGTTCGAGGACCGCGCCGCCGAGGCGCCCGACGCCCTCGCCCTGGTGGGCGCCGGGCCGAGTTGGACGTATCGCCAGGTCAACGAGGCGGCGAACCGGCTCGCCCATCATCTGCGGGGGCTCGGGGTCGGTCCCGACCGGCGGGTCGGGATCTGTCTCGACCGGTCCGCCGAGCTCCTGGTCGCCGTCCTCGGGGTGCTCAAGGCGGGCGGCGCCTATGTGCCGCTCGACCCCGACTACCCGCGGCAGCGCCTCGCCACCATGGTGGCCGGCACGTCCTGCGCGGTGGTCGTCAGCCGGAGCGGCCCGGCCGCGAGTCTCCCGCCCGCCGACGAGGGCGACGGGCCGGGAACGCCGGTGCTGCTCCTCGACCGGGACGCGGCGCTCCTCGCCGGACAGCCCACGCACAACCCGCAGGGCGGGGCGACACCCGACGACCTCGCCTACATCATCCACACGTCGGGCTCCACCGGCGCGCCCAAGCCGATCGCGCTGCGTCACCGCGGGGTGATGAACAACATCGCCGACCTCAACTCCCGCTTCGGCGTGGGCCCCGGCGACCGGGTCCTCGCGCTGTCGTCGCCGAGCTTCGACATGTCGGTGTACGAGTTCCTCGGGCTGACCACCGTCGGCGGCACGGTCGTCCTGACCGAACCCGAGCGCGCCAAGGACCCCGAGCACTGGTCGGAGTTGCTCGCCGCACACCGGGTCACCGTCTGGAACTCGGCGCCCGCGCTCCTGGACATGGTCGTCGACCACCTGGAGTCCACCGGCGCGGCGCCGCTCGCGGAGCTGCGCCTGGCGCTGCTCGGCGGCGACTGGATCCCCGTGTCGCTCCCCGACCGGGCCCGGGCCGTGGCCCCCGCGCTGCGTTTCGTCGCCCTCGGCGGGGCGACCGAGTCCTCGATCCACTCGACGATCCACGAGGTGACGAAGACCGACGCGCGCTGGACGAGCATCCCGTACGGCCGACCGATGGCGAACCAGCGCACGTACATCCTCGACGAGGAGCTCCAGCCGGTGCCGCCGGGTGTGCCCGGTGAGCTCCATCTCGCGGGGGTCGGGCTCGCCCGGGAGTACCTCGGGCGCGCGGAGCAGACGGCGGAGCGGTTCTTCGTCTGGTCGTACGGCGAGGTCGCGGACGAGCGGCTCTACCGGACGGGCGATGTGGCACGGTACGGCCCGGACGGTCTGATCGAGCTGCTGGGCCGGGCGGACTTCCAGGTCAAGCTGCACGGGCTGCGCATCGAACTCGGCGAGATCGAGGCCGTGTTCCGCGCGCATGACACGGTCCGGGAGGCGGTCGTGACCGCGCACCCCGACGGCTCGGGCGACCGGCGCCTGGTGGCCTACCTCGTCCCCGAGGCCGGCCGGACCGTGGAGCTCGCGGAGGTCGGCGAGCACGCGGCCCGCTCCCTGCCCGCGTTCATGGTGCCGAGCACCGTCCTCGTCCTGGCGGAGCTGCCCCTGACGCCGAACGGCAAGGTGGACCGCAAGGCCCTGCCCGAACCGCCGGAGGGTCTCGGCGAGCCGGCGGCGCGCTACACCCCGCCGGCCACGGAGACCGAGCGGACGGTGGCCGGGATCTTCGCGGCCGTGCTCGGCGCCTCCCGGATCGGCGCCGACAGTGGGTTCTTCTCGGTCGGCGGCAACTCACTTCAAGCCATGCGGGCCGTCACCCGCTTGAACAAGCACTTCGGGATCCGGGTGAATGTGCGTCTGCTGTACGGCGGGAGCACCGTCAGCGGTATCGCCGCCGTCATCGACGAGCGGCTCGCCCCCACCACGAAGGGAACACCGGCACCGTGACCGCATCCTCCGACGGCAGCCTCGTCCCGCTCCGGGACGAGGGTGACCTGACCCCGCTCCACTGCGTCCATCCGGTCTCCGGTTCGCCCTACTGCTACTCGGCGATGGCGCACCGACTCCCCTCCGGGCGACCGGTGTTCGGATTCGAGGCCCCCGGCTTCGACGGGGCCTCCGAGCCGGCCACCTCGATCGCGGAACTGGCCGAGCTGCACACGGCCTCGCTCCTGGTCTCCCGCCCGCACGGCCCCTACCAGCTGCTCGGCTGGTCGCTCGGCGGGGTCGTCGCCTACGAGATGGCACGGCTTCTGGCCGCCCGGGGCGAGGAGGTGCCGCTGCTGGTGATCGTGGACGCGGCGCTGCCCGGGACGCAGGCGGTGCCGCCCGACGACGAGCTGGCCCGTCACTTCCTGTACGACTTCCTCGGCGTGACCCGGGACCGGGCGCCGGGGATCGACAAGGCGCTCGCGGGGATGGCGCCGGGGGCGGAGCCGGCCGAGGTCTTCGCGGAGGTCGAGCGCGCCGGCGCGGTGCCCGAGGAGTTCGACGCCGAGTTCCTGCTGGAGCGCTACGCCCTCTTCCGTACGGGCGTCCTGGCCCT
The DNA here is from genome assembly GCF_044746945.1 of Streptomyces sp. NPDC090127. Taxonomy (NCBI): domain Bacteria; kingdom Bacillati; phylum Actinomycetota; class Actinomycetes; order Kitasatosporales; family Streptomycetaceae; genus Streptomyces; species Streptomyces sp. NPDC090127. The sequence continues at coordinate 861,096 of NZ_JBIVDE010000003.1, forward strand.
GCGCCACCACCGGCTGGACGCGGTCCACCCCGGCTCGGCGATCCTGATCAAGGCTGAGGAGTCGGTGGACCGGCTGCTCGACTGGAGTCCGTACGTCGGCCGGCTCACCGTGCACACCGCGCCGGGCGACCACCACTCCGTGTGGCGGGGCCCGGGGCTCGACGCCATCAGCGGCATCGTCGACCGTGCCCTGCGGGAGGCGACGCCGGCATGACGGAGCACGGCACGTCCACCGCGGCGGCCTCCCCGGCCGAGGCGGAGGGACCCCCTCGGTCGCTCTGGCGCGACAAGGACTTCATGGTGTTCTGGGCGGGCGAGGCGCTCTCCCTCTACGGCACCCAGATCACCCACCTCGCACTGCCGCTGACCGCCGTCCTGGTCTTCGACGTGGGGGCCGGGGAGCTCGGCATGCTGCGCTTCGCCCAGCTGGTCCCCTTCCTCGGGCTCGCGCTGCTCTTCGGGGTGTGGGTGGACCGGCGACGGAAGCGGCCGGTGATGCTGGGCGCCAACGTGGTGCGGCTGGTGCTGATCGGCCTGGTCCCCGTCCTGTACGAGCTGGACCTGCTGACGCTCCCGGCGCTGTACGCGCTGGCCCTCGGGGTCGGGGTGGCCACGGTGCTCTTCGACGTCAGCTGGATGTCGTACGTCCCGGTGCTCGTGAAGGACCGGCGCAGCCTGCTGGAGGCCAACACCAAGCTGAACGCGACCCTTTCCTCGGCGGACATCGCCGGGCCGGGTCTGGCCGGCACGCTGGTCAGCGCGTTCTCGGCGCCGTTCGCGATGACCGCCAACGCCTTCTCCTACGCCCTGTCGGTGCTCTCGCTGCTCCTGATCAGGACGCCCGAGCCGGCCCCGGAGGTCCCGAAGGAGAAGCGGCGGCTGCGCGCCGAGCTCACCGAGGGGCTGCGCTGGGTCTTCGGCAACCGCTGGCTGCGGGCGATGGGGCTGGTGGGCTGCGCCTGCAACTTCCTGCTCACGATGGTGCAGTCGCTGTTCCTGCTGTACGCCGTGCGCGACCAGGAGCTGTCGGCCGCCGCCGTCGGCTTCGTCATGGGCGCGGCGGCCGTGGGCGGTCTGCTGGGGGCGCTGGTGTCGGGTGCGGTGGTGCGACGCCTCTCGGTGGGTACCGCCTACCGGCTGTCGGTCTCGGTCATCTTCCTCGGTCCGCTGCTCATCCCGGCGGCGGGCGGGCCGCGCTGGCTGCTCGTGGGGCTCTTCGTGGTCTCCTTCTTCATGGAGTACGTGGGAGCCAGCGTCTCGAACGTCCTCATCGTGAGCCTGCGTCAGACCATCACCCCGCAGCACCTGATGGGCCGGATGACGGCCGCGATGCGGATGCTGCTGTACGGCGGGGGTGCGCTGGGCGGACCGGTCGGCGGTCTGCTCGCGGCGCTGGCGGGGCTGCACGGCGCCCTGTGGATCGCGGGCGTGCTGTCGGCGGCGATGCTGGTCCCGATCTTCCTGTCGCCGGTCGGCCGGCTGCGCGAGATGCCGACGGGCCCTGAGGACGGCGCGCTCACCGCGCGGTGAGGTCGGTGGGACGTGCGGTCAGGTCCGTGAAGTCGCCGGGCCGCACGGGGTCCTCCCACTTCCGGAACGCGGCCCTGCGGAGCACGGCGGCCCGGCGGAACACGCCCGCGTACGCCTCGCCCGGCTCCTTGGCCGCCCCGGACCCGGGCGCGACGGCGTCGGCGGGGCGCGGCAGCAGCGGGCGAGGGGCGGCGTGGGGCGGGGCGGCCGGGTGGGTCGGGTCCTGGTCCGTCTCGCCCAGCCGGGCCAGGGCCGCGCGGCGGCTGAGCATGGGCTCGCGCTCGGCGCACTCCGCCGCGTAGATCCCGATGAGGTCGTGCAGCCGGAACCGGGGCCCGTACTCCTCCAGGAAGTGGTGGGCCACCAGCAGGCCGAGCAGCCGCCGGGCGGTGGTGTGGTCGGTGTCCGCGAGCGACGCGGCGACGGGGACCGTGATCGGCCCGTCCTTGCGCAGGCCCAGGAAGCGGAACATCCGCGCCGCTTCCGGGGACAGCGTCTGGTACGAGGTCTCGAACGCGTCCCGGACGCTGGCGAGGGCGTCGTCGCCGACGGTGAGCCGGTCCAGCCGGCCGCTCTCCGCGGTGTACTGCTCCACCAGCGTGCCCAGCGGTACGCCGGAGTTCGCGAGGAGCCCCTCGGCGGTGATCCGCAGCGCGAGCGGCAGCCCGCCGCAGAGGGCGGCGAGCCGTCGGGCGGCCTCCGGGTGGCCCACCAGCCGTCCCCCGGACAGGGTGGTGAGCAGCTGGGCCGCCTCCGGGACGGCCAGCGGACGCACGCTGACCGTGCGCGCCCCGTCGCGGGCGGCGAGGCCGGCGAACCGCTGTCGGCTCGTGGCCACGACGCAGGACGCGCCGCGCGGTATCAGGGGTCTCAGCTGGTCCACGCTGAGGGCGTCGTCCAGGACCACCAGCGTCTTCTTGCCGTACAGCAGACTGCGGAAGAGCGTGGCGCGGCCGGCCGGGTCGCGCGGGATCCGGTTGCTGTCGGCGCCGAGGCTGGTGAGCAGGTGCAGCAACGCGTCCGATGCGCTCAGCGGTCTGCCGCGCAGCCCGTTGCCGCAGAGGTCCACATAGAGCTGGCCGTCCGGGAAGCGGTGCGCGAGCCGGTGGGCCAGTTCCAGGACGAGCGCCGACTTGCCGACGCCCGCCGGGCCGTCGACGACGATCACCGGGGTGCCACCCTGGACGGTATCGTCGTCGAGCAGGCCCTCCAGGTGGGCGAGTTCGGAGTCACGACCGGTGAATCCACGGGCCACCGGCGGGAGTTGAGCCGGTACGGGGACGGCGCCGCCGGGCCCCTGCCGGCTCCCGGGGGAGGAGCTCCCGCCGGGGAGCCGTAACTCCCGCTGACCGGCGAGGATACGGCGGTGCAGGTCCTGGAGTTCGGTGCCGGGCTCGATGCCCAGTTCGCGGCGGAGCAGCTGCCGGGTCTCGGCGTAGACGGCGAGGGCGTGCGCCTGGCGGCCCGCGTGGTAGAGCGCCAGCATCAGCAGCCAGCGGACCTTCTCGCGCAGCGGCTCCTCGACGGCCGCGCGGGAGAGCGTGTCGACCGCCTCGGCGTACCCGCCGGTGGCCAGCATGACGGAGGCCCACTCCTCGACGGCGGTGAGCCGGAGGTCCCGGAGGCGAACCCCCTCCGTGGCGGCGAAGGGGCCGGGCACTCCGGCGTACGCCTCGCCCCGCCAGAGCGCGAGGGCGTCCTCGTAGAGCCGTAACGTCGTCTCCGCGCTGCCCCCCTCGCGGGACCTGCGGGCGTGGCCGTGCCGTTCGACGAAGAGGGTGGCGTCCACGTCGGCGGGGTCGAGGCGCAGGCAGTAGCCGCCGGCCTCGGAGGAGAGCACGGTGCTGGCGACACGGCTGCCGCGCCCCGGTTCCAGGGCGCGCCGGAGCCGGGCCACATAGGTGTGGACTCCGTTGGTGGCCGTCTGCGGGGTGTCGCTGCCCCACAGGGCGTTGGTGATGGTCTCCCCGCTGACCACCTCGCCCGCGCGGCTGGCGAGCAGGCTCAGGACGGCACGCTGCTTGGGTGAGCCGAGCGCCACCTCCTCGCCGTGCCGCCAGGCGCGTATCGGTCCGAGGAGCTGGATGCGAAGAGGTGCCCCCGTGCAGGTCATGATCCCGTTCACCCCTCAGGGTCGCGTGCTGTTCATGCCGGTCCCCGGTGGTGGCCGTTCGGGCCCCGGGCTTCGCGGCGGCGGCGAGTTGGGCCGCACGTCGCGCGTTCATGAAGAGCCGGTGTTGTCCGCCCGCGGCGGTCCGGCGACGGGCGGGAGGCCCGCCCGGAGACTCAGGACCTGCCTGAGGGGCTCCGGCGCGGGTCGTGCCGGCCGATGACGCGGTGACAACACGAAGGAGCCGCCGGTGCGCGTCCCGGCAGGTACCGGACCGTCCCGTTCGCGATCCGGTGGTGGCGGTCGCGCTCGCGGGTCCTGTGCGTCTCGCACGGCGTCACTCGAGGCATGGCCGCGAATCTATTCCGGTCACCAGGGTGACACCAGGCCCTTCAGGGAGCATCGGGCATGCTCCGAAAGGCGTATGCCGTCCCACCCGCCCCGCACGGTCACACGACACGGCGGAACGCCAACTCCGGGAACGGCACGGACCGTCGCACGGCGTGCTGCTGCGCGGCCGGCTGCTTGGCCTTGGCGGACGGGTCGATCAGCCGGGCCTCCACGGCCTTGTTGACGGCCCCGATCCGCGAGGCCGCGCCCAGCTTCTCGAAGATGTTCCGCAGGTGCCGCTTCACCGTCGCCTCGGTGATGCCCAGTTCGTTCGCGATCTGGCGGTTGCTCAGGGCCCCGGCGACATGGGTGAGCACCTCGCGTTCGCGCGGCGAGAGGGTGTGCCCGGCGCCGCCGAGAGCCGTCCCGGGCGTGGCGCTGCACGGCAGGGCGATCATGACCTGGGGGTCGCGCGCCATCACGCCCCGGATGGCGGAGAGCAGGGAGGCACGTGGAGCGCTCTTGTGGAGATAGCCGTGGGCCCCGCGGGCGAGCAGCTCCTGTACGAGCGGGAGGTGGTCGTGCATCGACAGCATCAGCACCCGCAGCAGCGGGAAGCGCGCCGTCAACTCGGCCACCACGGTGGGCGCGTGGTGCTGGGGCATCTCGACGTCGAGCAGCACGACGTGTGCTGCGGTGCTCGCCACGATCTCGCCGAGCCCGACGGAGGTGTCGGCCTCGGCCACGACGCGCAGGTCGTCCTCCGCGTTGAGGAGCTGGCAGAGGGCGTCGCGCAGCAGGGAGTGGTCGTCGACGGCGACGATGCGGATCGGCTCACGCACCGGCGGCGTCCGGTGGTCATCGGGGGTCCGCATGCCACTCCTCGCCCATCGGCACCGAGAACGCGAGGGTCGTGCCGCGTCCGGGAGCGGTGCTGATCTCCATCCGCCCGCCGAGCAGCCGGATCCGTTCGGCCACGGAGGCGAGGCCGTTGCCGAACTCCCGCTCCTGGGGGAGTCCGACGCCGTCGTCGCTCACGGATGCCCGTAAGCGTCGTACGTGCCCCGTGGGCTCGCTCTCCCCGTCGCCGTACGCGCGGTCGCGGTACGCCGTTCCGTCCCCGTCGCCGTACGCCTCTCCGCCCCCGTCCCCGTCCCCGTCCCCGTACGCCTCGCCGTACGCGTCCAGGCCCCCCGCGCCGCCCCCGTCCGGGCGCTCGTCGCCGCGGACCTCGACGGTGACCCGGGTGGCGTCGGCGTGCGCGAGGGCGTTGCGCAGCCCCTCGCGCAGGACGAGGAAGAGCTGCTCGCCGACGGCGTCCGGCAGCGGATCGTCGACGTCCTCGACCCGGATCTCCACCACGGGCCGGTCGATGGCCATGGCGGTCACGAAGGCGGAGAGCGCCACGCCCAGCGAGCCGGTGGAGTGCGCGCCCGTGCGCAGCTCGGTGACGATGTCCCGGGCGCTCTGCATGGTCTCCAGGATCGCCTGCTTCAGGGCGTCCAGCCGGGGATCCGTCACCGACGAGACGTGCTGGGTGAGTTCGTAGAGTTCCAGCTGGCGCAGTGCCAGGCTCGCCGCGCTGCCGACGCGGTCGTGGATCTCCCGCGCCATGGCGTCGCGGCTCGCCCGGGTGGAGTCGCGTACGACGTCGAGCAGATGGAGATCGTCTCCGTCCGCGGCCTCCTCCATGGAGTGCGTGACGGCCGCCTGCACGCGGGCCAGGAGTCGCGTCCGGCCGCCCTGATCGTCGTACGGCCCAGGGGGCCGGGGCCGTCGCTCCAGGAACTCCGCGACGAGCTGGACCAGCAGGGCTCCCGCCCGTACGGCGTGGAGGGGTACCGTCCCTCGGGCGATCCGTGCCCCCGCCGAAGGGTGCGGGGGGCGTGCGGCTCGCTCCCCCTCGGGCGCCCCGGGCGCGTTCCCGGACGCCTGGCGGCACTCCGCGAGGATTCTGCGCGCCTGGTCACGGCAGGATTCCCAGGATGCCGCATGGGTCCCCAGCGGATTCTGTTGATCGATGAGCCTGCTCCGATAGGCGTCGAGTAACTCGGGCTCGCCGGCCGCTAATTCCGCGGCCAGCTCCTCGTCCTCGACACATGGGGCCTGCCCTGACATTCCCCGTGCCGACGCGTCGGACAACGCCTCCCCCCTCCCCTTTACCCGTCCCCCTCCGCCGGCCCCTCGTCGCCAGAGGGTGCAAAACGGAGTTAAATGCCGGAGATCGCCATGATCATGCCGTACCACCTAAAGAACGTCAAGTGTCCCGCCCGCGGAATCCGGGCTTCCCCTCCTCTTTGATCAGCGACACAAATCCGCCGAAAGAACTCGGACGCCCACGAACGCCCGGCATAACTCCTTCCGGCATGACACCAAGGCGCACCGAACACGAACCGGGGGCCGGGCGAACACCCGTCGAACTCCTCGGCGGAGCGTTCCGGCGGGATGGAAGATCACTCGCCCGACCGGCCCTTTTTCGTTTACCACTGAACGGCCTTTTCCGGCCGTGCCGGGGGACCTGATCGGGCCTCCCGGGCGCCGCGCCGGAAGGCCTGTATAGAGAGACCACCCCTTCCGCGTGCACGGGGAGCTCGGGGGGGCTTCTCCTTTGAGCCAACTCCCCCGTCGGCCGGACCGCCACGCCTTGTGTCGCCGCATTCCTGCCCCATAAGGTCACGGCGGCCTTGAATTTCCCCTCCGGGCCGCGCACCGCGCCCGTGCCGATACCTTCCGGAAAGCCGGTGGAATATGTCGCAGCTCGCCTCCCTGAGTCGCCGGACGAAAGTACCCGTTCGCACCCTGCGGTCGTATCAGGACCTGGAACTCCTGCCGACCGTTCCGGAATACGACGAATCACATGTACGCAGGGTTGCACTGGTAAAGGCGCTCCTGAATGTCGGCGGCCTTTCCCACGCCGAGGTGCGCCGGCTCGTCCGTCATGTCGAGGAGGAACGACCACCGGCGAAGGAAATGCTGCGCCTCACCCAGCACGCCTTACCGACACCCGGCTCCGCCTCCCCCGACCAGGAGTGGGAATGGGCCCAGGCCAGGGTGTCCGGCCTGATCCGGGGCCGGGGCTGGCAGGTGGGGCCGGACAACCCGGCCTGGCAGACGCTCTGCCAGGTGGCCATCGCCTGCAAGTCGCTCGACCAACAGGACATTCCGCGGTTGTTCCCCGCCTACGCCGAGAACCTGGAGCGGATTGCCCGGCTGGAGATGCAAATCCTCAGCGAACAGGACGATCCCGAAAGCGCCGCGACGCGCCTGGTGACGGTCACCGCACTGGGCGACATCGCCCTCTCCGCGCTGCGCCGACTCGCCCACGAGCATTTCCTCTCCACTGCGGGAAGCGGGGCGGACCGCTCGGCGACCCACCAGGACTGACCCGCGCCCGGCGACCCCACCGGCCACCGCGCCGCCGCACGGCACCTCACGCACACCGCACCGGACACCGGGCCTCCGTTCACACATCTCCACTGTACGTCTACAACTGTGCGCGAAATGACGTGAGTTGTGGCACATCTGTTCACAGAACCCCCCAGAGATCGCTAGCTTCCCCTCAACCTCGTTCGCACCGGGAAGGACCTCTGTGGACGCATCACCTCGCAGAGCCGTGGCCACCCTGGCCGCAGCCGCTCTCGCGACCCCGCTCCTGCTGGTCGCCGCATCGCCCGCCTCCTCGCAACAGGACAGGCCGGGCAAGGACGCCGCCAAGCTCTCCCAGGCGCTCGTCCGGGAGGCGTCCGCCCAGGACGCCTTACGGCACCTGGAGAAGTTTCAGGCCATCGCCGACTCGGCGGGCGGCCACCGCGTCGCCGGTTCGCTCGGCCACGACGCCTCGGCCGCCTACGTCTACCAGCAGCTGAAGAAGGCCGGGTACCTCGTCTCGTACCAGAGGTTCGACTTCGTCTACACGCAGACGCTCGCGGAGAAGGTCTCCGCCGTCACACCGGCCCCGTACGACGTCGAGGTCAGGGCCCTGACCTACACGAGGTCCACGCCGGTCGGCGGTGTCCGCGCCGACGTGGCGGCCGTCCCGGTCGACGCCGACGGCACCACCGGCTGCGAGCCCGGCGACTACGCCGCCGGCGCCTTCGCCGGGAAGATCGCGCTGATCAAGCGCGGCGGCTGCGCCTTCGCCGTCAAGCAGGAACAGGCCGCGGCGGCGGGCGCGATCGGCGCCCTCGTCTACAACAACATCGACGCCGGGTACGGCCCCCTCTCGGGCACCCTCGGCGACCCGGCCGCCGCCCGTATCCCCACCGGCGGGATCAGCAAGGCCGCGGGCGAGAAGCTCACCGCCGACCTGGCCCGGGGCCCGGTGAACCTCTCCTTCGAGCTCCGCCAGCTCCAGGAGAAGCGGTCCACCAACAACGTCATCGCCGAGACCAGGAACGGCAACGCGGCCGACACGGTGATGCTCGGCGCCTCGCTGGACTCGGTCCTCGCCGGCCCCGGCATCAACGACAACGGCTCCGGCTCGGCCGGCCTGCTCGACGTCGCCCTGAAGCTGGCCACGACGGAGAAGAAGCCGCGCAACAAGGTGCGGTTCGCCTGGTGGTCGGCGGCGGAGAGCGGCCTGGTCGGCTCGCACCACTACGTCGCGAACCTCACCCCGCTCGACCGGCGGGAGATCAAGCTCTACCTCAACTTCGAGCTGATCGCCTCGACCAACCACGGCCTGTTCGTCTATGACGGCGACAACTCGGACGGCGCCAACGGCCAGCTCGCGCCCACCGGTTCGGACCGGCTGGAGCAGGACATCTCCGCGTTCCTCGGCAAGCGGGGCCTGCCGCACGCGGGCACCCCGTTCGTCGCCCGCTTCGACTACGGCCCGTTCCTCGACGCCGGAATACCCTCCGGCGGTACGTACGCGGGCGCGGAGGCGCTCAAGACGGCCGCCGAGGCGGAGAAGTTCGGCGGCACGGCGGGGGTGGCGTTCGACCCGAACTACCACGGGGCCGGTGACACGATCAGGAACATCAGCATGACGGCGTTCGACACCCACATCGACGTCATCGCCCACGCCGTCGGTACCTACGCGCACGACCTCGGCTCCCTGCGGCAGCCGACGGGCGCGGCACGGACGGACGGCGCCGCGGCGTCCGCGGCGGCGGCGACCGCCCCGCGCGCGCCTCGCGTCTACGGCGTGACCGAGTAGGCGTGACCGAGCAGGGGTGACCGAGTAGGCAGGCTCCCCGCCGAGCACACCCCCGTGCCGGGTCGTCGCCTCCGACGGCCCGGCACGGGCGGTCTCCCCCGACTTCCGTGCGGAGAAAGGTTTCCCCGACCGCCCACACGGAGATCGGTCTCCCCGACCCCAGCCCCGCCCCTACGGCCCCGCACCAGTCCCCTCGTCCGCCGCACAGAAAGCCGAGGCCATGGCCATCGACGTCACCGCCCTCCGGGCCCACTTCCCCTCCCTCGACCACGGCCTGGCCTTCTTCGACGGGCCGGGCGGCACGCAGACCCCCCGCCCCGTCGCCGAGGCCATCGCCGAGACGCTCACCGGGCCGCTCTCCAACCGGGGCACGATCAGCCCGTCCGAGCTCAACGCCGAGCGGTCCGTCACGGAGTTCCGCGCCGCCTACGCCGACCTGCTGCACATGCCCGCCGACGCCGTGGTCCACGGTCGCAGCGCGACCCAGCTCACGTACGACTTCGCCCGTCTGCTGGCCCGCGGCTGGGGTGCGGGCGACGAGGTCGTCGTCAGCCGGCTCGACCACGACTGCAACGTCCGCCCCTGGGTCCAGGCGGCCGAGCGCGCCGGGGCGAGGGTCCGCTGGATCGAGATCGAGCCGACGACGGCGGAACTCGACCTGGAGTCGTACGAGCGGGTCCTCTCACCGCGTACCCGTCTGGTGGCCGTCACCGCGGCCTCGAACGTCCTGGGGACGAAGCCGCCGCTGCGCCGGATCGCCGACCTGGCGCACGAGGTCGGCGCGCTGGTGTACGTGGACGGGGTGCACTACGCGGCGCACCACCTCGTGGACGTACCGGCGCTGGGTGCGGACCTGTTCGTCTGCTCGCCGTACAAGTTCCTCGGCCCGCACTGCGGCGTCCTCACCGGAGCGCCCGAGCTCCTGGAGACCCTCCGCCCGGACAAGCTCCTGCCGTCTCCGGACACGGTTCCGGAGCGCTTCGAGTTCGGCACGCTCCCGTACGAGATCCTGGCGGGCGCGCGGGCCGCGGTGGACTTCCTCGCGGCGGTCGACCCGGGCGAGGGGAGCTCGCGCCGGGAGCGGCTGACGTCGTCCCTGCGCTCCCTCCACGCGCACGAACTGGCCCTGCGTACGCGGCTGGAGGAGGGGCTGCGCGACCTGGGGGACGCCGCCGTGACCCTGCACTCGAAGGCGCGGGACCGCACCCCGACCCTCCTGATGACCCTCGAAGGGCGCGACCCGCGCGAGGCGCAGATCCAGCTGGCCGCCCGCGGCATCCTGGCGACGGCCGGCCAGTTCTACGCGTACGAGCCCTTCACCGCCTTGAAACTGGAGGGTCCGGCGCTCCGGATGGGGCTGGCGCCCTACAACACGGCCGACGAGGTGGACCGCCTTCTCGAAGGCCTCGCCGCCTTCCTCCGCACCTCGACCGCGTGAGGGCCCAGGCCCTCAGGGCGTGACGCCGTCCGCGCGCACCAGCCGGGCCGCGAGGTGGTGTTGCAGGGGCTGTCCGACCGCCGCGAGGTCATGGGTGAACTCCAGGGCGGCCCCCTCGTCCGTCACGGTGTAGCGGCGGCGGGTGGCGGTCACCTCCTTGGCGGTGGGGGTGAGCGCCACCCCGTGGCTGGCCAGGTCGACCGCGCCGGCGTCGGCGCCGCCGACCAGGATCTCGGCGATGCCGGTCGGCTGGGTGATCAACGCCTCCACCCGGCCCTCGGGTTGGAGCCGCCACCAGCCGGTCTCCCGGGCGGACGGCCGCAGCGGACGGCCGTCGGCGTCCAGGAGCCAGGCGCGCGCCTCGAACTGGAGGAACGGGCGCCCGTCGTGGCTGAAGGTGACCTGCTGGGCGTAGGTGAACTCCTCGTCGAGCGTCGGGTACGTGCCCCGGCCCCGGCCGACCCAGGTCCCGATGAGTCCGGTCACGGGCGCGAGCAGCGGGTGAGGTGCGGGGACCGCGTCGGGACGCAGGGCGTCGGGGAACGGGGGCTGCTGGGCGGGGTCGTGCATGATGTGCGCTCCTGGGTCGCGGCCGGTACCGGTCGGCAGCTTAGGCGGACGCGTCGACGGCCCGGGCATAGGCTTCGCTCGGCATCGAGGTTCCAGGGGACGGGGGCACATGGACATGGGAACGGAACGACGGTGGGGATCCACCCTCGACTCGGTCGTGGTGTACGCACAGGGCGCGCTCTGCCGACGGCTTGCCCGGGGCAGCGTGCCCGCCGACGGCCGGATCCGTGTGACGGGCCTGCCCCGTTCGCTGGACCCGGGCTCGCTGCGGGCCCGCGTCCTCGGCACGTCGGGCGTGCGCGTCACCGAGGCCCGGGTGGCGTTCGAGGCCGAGCCGCTCGGCGCGGGCGCACCCGACGAGCTGCGGCGCGAGGGCGAGCGACTGCACGAGGCGTACGCGAAGGCCTCGGCCCGTCTGGACCGGCAGAAGAGCCTGATCGCGGAGGTCGAGGCGCTCCGCCCGGTGCCCCCCGGCCGCAAGCGCGACGATCCGCACCGCCGCACCCCGGTCGACGCGTGGCTGGAACTGGCCGACTTCGTCGACGAGCGGCTGGCGGTCCTGCACGCCCGCCTCGCCGAGGCGGAGGAGGCGGTGCGCGAGGCGGACCACGCCTACGCCGTCGCCGAGGACAGGCTGGCCCGCGCCTCCACCGACGCGCCGCCGGCGCATGTGGAGACCACTGTCGGCGCGCTCCTGACGCTCGCCGGCGCCGCCGACGCCACCGGCGACGACGACCTCGAGGTGGAGCTGGAGTACGGGGTTCCGGGCGCCGTCTGGGTGCCGACGTACCGCCTCACGCACCGTCAGGGCGACGACAGCGGGCGCCTGGTGCTGCGCGCCTCGGTGGCCCAGCGGACCGGCGAGGACTGGACGGGCGTACGTCTCGCCCTCGCCACCGCCGATCTGCGCCGCCGCACCGATCTGCCCAGGCTCCACTCGGTACGGATCGGGCGCCGGCAGTCCGCGCCCGCGCCGTCCGGCTGGCGCGAGCCCCCGGCCGGGCTCGCCGACCTGTTCTCCGGCTTCGACGCGGCCGGGCCCTCCCCGGACGCGACCGGCCGCTCCGGAGCAGCGGCCGGTGCCGTCGGCGGAGCCGCGCCCTCTCCGGTCGCGCCACCGCCGCCGCCGGCCCCGCAGGGGTACGGCGCGCCGACCGGCGGCGTACCGAGGCCCGTCGCCGCGTACGGCGGCGCTGCGCCCCCCGGCCCGGCGCAACCGTCCGGTCCGCCCCGCGCCGCCCGCGCACGGACCGGTGGCAGTCCGTTCGGCGGAGGCCCGGGCGCCCCGGGTGCCCCCGGTGCGCCGGCCATGGCCCCCGCTCCCGCCGCGCCCGGCGCCGCCGCACCCGTACCACCGCCGCCTCCGGTCGCCGGGCCGCCGCGGCCGAGCGGGGACGAACTCGACTACGCCGCACTGGTCCTGAGCGGGCCCGAGGAGCCGGCCGGCCGTCGGGGTCGGCTGTTCCCCGCCGTCGGCTTCGATCCGGTGGCGGCGGAGCACCGCCGCCGTGCCGAGGCGGTGGCCGCGCTGCCGCTGCCCGGCCATGCCGTCCGGCCCCGCGTCTCCGCGGGCTCCTTCGACCACCGTTTCGACGCCGCCGCCCGCGCCGACGTTCCGTCGGACGGCACCTGGCACACCGTCACCGTCGGTGAGATCCCGGTCGGCCTGCGGACCGAGTACCTCTGTGTGCCGTCCGTGGAGCAGACCGTGTACGCGACGCTGGTGCTCTCCAACGCCACCGACCAGGCCCTCCTGGCCGGGCCCGTCGAGGTCACCGCCGACGACGAGTTCCTGCTGACCGCCGCGCTGCCGACGCTCGCCCCCGGCGGTGTGCGACGGGTGGGGCTCGGGCCCGCCGAGGGCATCCGGGTCACCCGCCGCACCCACCTGCGCGAGTCGACCTCGGGCCTGCGCAACACCACCACGGTGCTCGACCACCGCGTCCACGTGGAACTCGCCAACCGGCTCGCGCGGCCGGTCACCGTCGAGGTCCGCGAACGGGTCCCCGTCACCTCCGAGGCGGACGTCCGCGTCGAGGAGCGGGCCGACTGGACGGCGCCGGAGGCGGACGCAGGACCGGATCGCCACGCGCCGGGCACGCGCGTGTGGCGCCGGGAGCTGCCCGCCGGGGCCACCACCGCCCTCGAAGGCGGCTACGAGATCCGCATCCCGACCGGCAAGGCCCTGGTCGGCGGCAACCGCAGGAGCTGACACACCCCATGGCCACGGCCCCGAACCCCATCGCCCTCCCCGTCACCGCCGTCACCTGCCTGGAGGACCGCGCCCACATCGAACGCGCCACCGTGCTCGACCTGGCGGGCGGGGTCCAGCGGCTGCGCCTCGGACCGGTCAGCGCGCTCGCCGTCGACCGGACCCTGCACGCCGAGCTGACGGCCGAGCACGGGGCGGCCGTGCTCGACGCACGGATCGTCCGCACCTGGACCCCGCGCGGGCCGCAGCCGCCCACCGACGACGACTCGGCGCTCCGCCGGCGCGAGCACGCCCTCGAAAAGGAGCGGCTCGACCTGGAGCGGCGACGCGACCGGCTGCTCACCCGCCTGGACCTGCTGGGCCGCCTCTCCGCCGACCTGCTCCGGGAGATCGGCGAGGGCGCGGGGGCCGGGGAGACCGAGCGGACGCGGTGGGCCGATGAGCTGGACCGGGTGGACGGCGAGCGGGAGACGTACGGCGAGGAACTCCGTACCGTGGACGTCCGGTCGGCCGCCCTGACCGCCGAACTCCGGGACGTCCAGCGGGCCATGGAGCTCGCCGAGGAGGAGGCCGCCGAGCTGGTCGGCCATGTCGAGCTGACCGTGGAGGCCGAGGCGGCCGGGCCGGTCGCACTGCGGCTGAGCCACCTCACCTCGTGCGCGCTGTGGCGGCCCGCCTACCGGGCCGAGCTCGCCGGTGACGCGCTCACCCTGGAGACCGGGGCGGTGGTGTGGCAGCGCACCGGCGAGGACTGGTCCGACGTCCGGCTCACCCTGTCGACCGCCCGCTCCGCCCTGGCCACCGATCCGCCGTCCCTGGGCGAGGACCGGTTGACCCTCAAGGACCGCTCGGCGGCGGAGCGCCGCACGGTCGACGTCGAGCTGCGCGAGGAGGAGATCGGCAGCCTCGGCCCGGTCCCCGTGGTCGGCCTGCCGGGGGTGGACGACGGCGGTGAGACACGGGTGCTGCGGGCCCCCGCGCCGGTCTCGGTGCCCGGTGACGGGCGGGCCCACCGGGTGCCGCTCTCCGTGTTCACCACGGCGGCGCGCAGGGAGTACGCCTGCTCGCCCGAGCTGTCCCCGCTGGTCACCCAGGTGGTGCGGTTCGACAACCGCTCCGGCCACGTGCTGCTCGCCGGGCCGGTGGACCTGGTCGGCGCGGGCGGCTTCGGCGGGCGCGGGGCGCTGGAGTTCACCGCCCTGGGCGCCCCCGTGGAGCTCGCCTTCGGCAGCCGCGACGACCACCGGGTGGTCCGGGAGACCGAGGAGTCCCGCGACACCACCGGGCTCACCCAGCGCACGGTGGTCACCCGCACGGTCCGGCTCCACCTGTCCCGGTTCTCCGCCCCCGGGGAGCAGGGCGAGCGGGTGGTCGCCGTCCGGGAGCGGATCCCGGTCTCCGAGGTCTCGGCGGTGGAGGTACGGCTCCACAAGGACGCCTGCTCCCCGGCCCCGGACGCGGTCGACGCCGAGGGCATCGTCCGCTGGGACGTCCCTCTCGCCCCCGGCGGCCGCCGCACGCTCACCCTCGTCTACGAACTGTCGGCGAGCTCCAAGGTCACGGGGCTCTGAGTCCCTCGCGGCGGCCGTCGGTGATCCGGCCGAGATCCGCGAGGACGGCGTCCAGCCAGGACTCCGTCGCGTAGTACCGGCCCGGCGCCCCGGCCGGAGCGGTCTCCTCGGCCCCGGCCCGGGAGGCCGCGCCGCCGGAGCCCGCGCCCTGCTCGCCGCCGGACACCGCGCCCCGATCGCCGCCGGGCCCGTCGTCCAGCCCGCCGTGCGACGCGGCGCCCGGCGCGTCCGGCTCGGTCCCCGGCCCCGGCGTGCGCGAGGGGGCGTCCTCGCTCGGGACCATCAGGGTGGAGAGCAGCAGCATCCGGGCCGCCACCCGGTCCGCGAGCCGGGTCAGGGCGAGGGCCGCGGCGGGATCCAGCGGGGGTACGACGACGGGGTCGGGTACGACGACGGGCTCGGCGGGCCCCTTCCCCGGCCCGGAGGAGGGTCTGGACAAGGGCCCGCCCGGGTCCTCCTCCGGCCCGGGCGGCGCAGCGACCAGCCGGTCGGCGCCCCACAGGGTGTGGTGACCGGTCAGCAGCACGGCCTGGAAGTCGACCGGGCGCGCCGTGGCGGCCGTCGGCCTCGCCGGTTCGCTCTGGAACTGCGCGAACGCCGACTCGGCCAGGATGAGCGCGTGACGCAGCGCGGTGTGCGAGGGCGGGCGGTCCGGGTCCCGCAGGCCGCCCGCCGCGATCGTCGAGGCCGTGGCCACCACGACCTCCGCCGCGGACCGGAGCAGCACCGCGCAGGACTGCCGTACCTCCCGCTGCGCGCCGCGCGGCCAGGCCAGCAGTCCGAAGACGGCACCGATCGCGCTGCCGACGAGCACGTCGAGCAGCCGCACCTCGGCCAGCTGCCAGGTGGCGGGTGCCAGCTGGGCGAAGACCATCGAGACGACGAGCGCGAAGAACGCCTGGGCCCAGCCGAGGCCCTTGACCGGCCCCACCGTGAAGGTGATCAACAGCACCGGTACGAGCACGGCGGCGTAGACGGTGGTGTCCGTCCCGACCAGGGCGAGCACCCCGGCCGTGCACAGGGCGCCGATGAACGTCCCGGCGACCGCCTGTTTGATGCCGGCCCGGGTCGCGTACAGGGTCGTCCGGGTGAGGGTCAGGGTCGCGAGCATGGCCCAGAAGCCGTGCGGGAGCGTGTCGAGTCCGGCGACGGTCCGGGCGGCCGCCAGGGCAAGGCCGATCCGGACCGCGTTCTGGAAGAAGACCGACCGGGATCCCGCGTTGCCCACGAGCCGCCGCCACCACAGCTGCGGCGCCCGCATCCTGGCGTACCAGAACCGCCCGAGGGGCAGTGGGGGCCCGGTGCTGCGCCCCCGTACGACCAAACCCACGGCGGTCGACAGGGCGAGGGCGGCGTCGGCCAGTTCGAGCAGGGCCGCGCTGCGCCGCACGGCCGCCGCGTCGGCCGAGCCGGTGGGCGCGGCGGCGAGGAGCGCCCGCTCACGTGCCAGGCCGGAGCCGGCCGTGCTCTCGGGCGGAGCGCCGCGCAGCAGGGCGGCGCTGTCGGCCGCCGAACGCCCGACGGCGCGCAGCAGGTCCGGGTACGCGGCGGAGGGTGGTCGTCCCGGTGGCACGGCGGGCAGATGGTGCAGCCGGTTGAGCAGGGTGCGGGCCGCGAGCCCGGTGTGGGCGAGGGCCCGCGAGCGGACCCCGGGGCCGGCGGGCCGCTCGGCCTCCGGAACCGACAGGGGCCGCAGTGCCTGGGCCGCCGCGTCGGCCGCGTCGCCCGTCTGCGGGGACAGCGCGTACGGAGACCGGGCCAGCTCCCCGGCGCACCGCCCGGCGACGTCGGCGGCGCGTGCGGCGAGCTCGCGGTACGGCAGGGCCGGCGGATCGCGGAACAGGGTCGCTTCGGCGAGGGCGAGGAGCAGGAGCCCGACGGTGGTGCCGGTCAGCCGCTCGCCCAGGGTGCCGGGGGCGTACGGAGGGAACGACGGGAGGATGTAGAGCAGCTGGAGCCCCGGGGCCACTCCGGCCGGGCGGGGCCCGCCGACGGCGACGAAGGCGAGCGCGAAGCCGATGACCAGCATCCCGGCCACGGCGCTCGACGTCCGCACGGCGAGGTACGTGCCGACGGCGACCAGGACCCAGGCCACCGGCAGCGCCCGCAGCACCACCCCGGCCCGCTGCCGTCCGGTCCCCGGAACGCGTGAAAGACCGCCCAGCGCGACCGCCGCGAACAGCGCGTAGGTCGCGGCGACGGTCTGCCCGAACCCGTACAGGAACACGTAGAACCCGGCGGCCGCGGCGACCGTGACCCGCAGCGACCCGCGGGCCGCGGCCACGTACGCGGCGGGCAGACGGAGCGAACCACGCATGCTCCCAGCATCGACCACCACCCCCACCCCGGCACCCTGTGCGCTCCATCGGGGCGGGCGGCGGTCGTCGGTTCGGCGGACGCGACGCGGACCGCGCGGGCGGCTGCCCGAGGAACGCGGACCGCGTCGGCCGCTACCCCAGGAACGTGAGTCGGACCTGACGCTCCGGGTTGTCCTTGTTCGTGTCGACGAGGCAGATGGACTGCCAGGTGCCCAGCTCCAGCCGGCCGCCGAGGACCGGGACCGTGGCGTGCGGCGGGACCATGGCCGGGAGGACGTGGTCGCGGCCGTGGCCCGGGGAGCCGTGGCGGTGCTGCCAGCGGTCGTCGGCCGGGAGCAGGTGGTGCAGGGCCGTCAGGAGGTCGGTGTCGCTGCCCGCGCCGGTTTCGAGGATGGCGAGTCCGGCGGTGGCGTGCGGGACGAAGAGGTTGAGGAGGCCGTCGAGGCCGGGGGCGGTCTCGGTGAGGAAGTCGGAGCAGGCCCGGGTCAGGTCGGTGACCGTCTCCGAGCCGCCGGTGGTGAGCGTGAGGACGCGGGTGGTGAAGGTGGACATGAGACCATCCTGCCGCTCACGACGCGGGACGGCTCGTCCACGCTCCGAGACACCGTTGACCGCCACCGGAACGAGTCGCTAGGTTCGCGCCATGTTGCGTACAGCCCTGCTCACCACGCGCGGTCACATCGACCTGCTGCGGGTGGCCTCCGCCGCCTGTCGTCGCGGCTGCTGACGCCCTCTCACACCTCTGAACCCTCCGCGCTGACATCCGTGGTCGCGCGCCGTCGTCGGCGTGCGCACGGGAGCTGACGCGTACGCACCCTTCTCCTCCCTCTTCTCCTCCCTGTGGAGACCCTTCATGACGGTCGGCCATGCCCCGCCCTCTTCCCTGCCCGACATATCCCCCGTTTCCGCACTTGAGGAGGTGATTCCCACCGCCCGAGGCGGATCCGGACGGCGGACCCGCGTGCCTCGCTGGGCGCGCCGGACGATCGGGCCCCTGCTTCTGCTCGTCTCCTGGCAGGTGCTCAGTTCGACCGGAGTCCTCCCCGCCGACGTGCTCGCCTCCCCCGGGACCATCGCCCGCGCCGGGGGAGAGCTGATCGCCGACGGCACCCTGCCGCACGCCATGGGTGTCTCGCTCCAACGCGTCGCCGTGGGGCTGCTGTTGGGCGGCACGATCGGTATCTCGCTCGCCCTGGTGTCCGGCCTCTCACGGCTCGGTGAGGATCTCGTCGACGCGACCGTGCAGATGCTGCGGACCGTCCCGTGGGTGGGGCTCATCCCGCTGTTCATCATCTGGCTGGGCATCGGCGAGGCGCCCAAGGTGGCGCTGATCGCCTTGGGCGTCGCCTTCCATCTGTACCTCAACGTGTACGCCGGGATCCGCGGGGTCGACGCCCAGCTGGTCGAGGCGGGCGAGTCGTTGGGCCTGCGCCGCTGGGGGCTCATCCGGCACGTCGTGCTGCCGGGGGCGCTGCCCGGCGCCATGACCGGACTGCGGTACTCCCTCGCCACCGCCTGGCTCGCCCTGGTCTTCGGGGAGTCGATCAACGCCGACGCCGGCATCGGCTTCCTGATGAACCAGGCACGGGAGTTCTTCCGTACCGACGTCATCGTCGTCTGCCTCGTCGTCTACGCCTTCCTCGGCCTGCTCGCCGACGCCGTCGTCCGTACTCTCGAAAGGCTGCTGCTGCAATGGCGACCGACCTTCACCGGGCAGTGACCATCGAAGGGCTGACCCGCTCCTTCGACGGCCGTCCCGTCATCGACCAGCTCGATCTGACCCTGCGCGCGGGCGAGTTCACCGCGCTCCTCGGCCACAGCGGCTGCGGCAAGTCCACGCTGCTGCGGGTCCTCGCCGGGCTCGACCGGGAGATCTCCGGGACCGTCCTCGTCCCCCGGCGCCGGGCCGTCGCCTTCCAGGCGCCCCGCCTGATGCCGTGGAAGCGGGTCTGGCGCAACGTCCTGCTCGGCCTGCCCGGCAGGCCCGAACGATCCGTCGCGGAGAAGGCGTTGGAGGAGGTCGGGCTCGGCCACCGGGCGGGCGCGTGGCCCAAGACGCTGTCCGGCGGCGAGGCCCAGCGCGCCTCCCTCGCCCGCGCTCTCGTACGGGAGCCCGATCTGCTGCTGCTCGACGAGCCGTTCGGCGCCCTCGACGCGCTCACCCGCATCAAGGCGCAGCGCCTGGTGGCCGAGTTGTGGCAGCGGCGCGGGTGCGCGGTGCTCCTGGTGACGCACGACGTCGACGAGGCGCTGCTGCTCGCCGACCGGGCGCTGGTGATGCGCGACGGCGTCATCGCGTACGACACCCCCGTCGCCCTCGACCGCCCCCGCGCCGCCGGCGACCCGCACCTCGCCGCCCTGCGCTCCCGGCTCCTCGCCGAACTCGGCGTCGAGACGGAACTCCCCGCCGTGCACCAGGCCGCCTGACCTCCACTCCCCCGCGACCCGAAGGACCCCGACCATGAAACGCTCCCTCCTGCCCGCCGTCCTCCTCCTTCCCCTCGCGTTGCTGGCCTCTGCCTGCTCCTCCCCCTCCGCCGCCGACTCCGGCGTCGACGGCAAGGGATCCGTCGTCCTCAACGTCGGTGATCAGAAGGGCGGTTCGGAAGCCGTCCTGCGTGCGGCCGGAGAACTCGACGACCTGCCGTACCGCATCAGGTGGTCGACCTTCACCTCCGGACCACCACTCCTGGAGGCGGTCAACGCCAAGGCCGTCGACATCGGCGCCGTCGGCAACACCCCGCCCGTCTTCGCGGCAGGCGCCGACTCCAAGATCACCGTGGTCGCCGCCACCCACGGCGACCCGGCCGGCGAGGCCATCCTCGTGCCGGCGGACTCGCCGATCCGCACGCCCCAGGACCTGAAGGGCCGCAAGGTCGCCGTGGCCCAGGGCAGCTCCGCCCACTTCCAGTTGATCGCCTCGCTCAAGAAGGCCGGGCTCGCCCTCGACGACATCGAGGTGAGCCTGCTCCAGCCCGCCGACGCGCTCGCCGCGTTCACCAGCGGCAAGGTCGACGCGTGGGCCGTCTGGGACCCGTACACCTCGCAGGTACTCGCGGGCGGGAAGGCGCGGGTGCTGACCGACGGCCGGGGCGTGGTCAACGGTCTCGGTTTCCAGGTCGCCGCGCCCGCCGCGCTCGCCGACAAGGAGAAGGCCGCGGCGATCGGCGACTACATCGAGCGGCTGCGGCGCGCCCAGGACTGGGTCCACGAGCACCCGGACGTCTGGGCGAAGGCCTGGGCGAAGGAGACCGGGCTCCCCTATGACATCGCGCTCGCGGCCGTGAAGCGCAGCAGCGGCACCCGGATCGCGGTCGCGCTCGACAAGGAGGCCATCGCCTCCGAGCAGCGGATCGCCGACACCTTCGCCGAACTGAAGCTGATTCCGCGGACGTTCGACTTCGCCGACTACGTCGACACCCGCTTCGACAAGGACCTGCCGCCGTCCACCACCCCGGCGCGCACCTACGGAAAGGGCTCCCCCTCATGACCGTCCATCTGCACTGGTTCCTGCCGACCGGCGGCGACGGCCGTACGCTCGTCGACCGGCACGCCTACACCGACGGCGGCATCACCCGGACCGGGTCCGTGACCGGCGTGCGCGCCCCCGACATCGAGTATCTGGCGCAGATCGCCAAGGCGGCCGAGCAGTTGGGCTTCGAGGCCGTGCTGACGCCGACCGGCACCTGGTGCGAGGACGCCTGGCTGACGACGGCGGCGCTCGCCCAGCACACCGAGCGGCTCAAGTTCCTGGTGGCGTTCCGGCCGGGGGTGATCTCGCCGGTCCTCGCGGCGCAGATGGCCGCCACCTATCAGCGGATCACCCGGGGCCGGCTGCTCCTCAACGTCGTCACCGGCGGTGACTCGGTGGAGCAGCGCCGCTTCGGCGACCATCTGGACCACGACCGGCGCTATGCCCGCACGGCCGAGTTCCTGAAGATCGTGCGCGGTGCGTGGAGCGGGCGGCCGTACGACTTCGAGGGCGAGCACTACCAGGTGGAGGGCGCGCTCACCGCCCTGCCGCCCGACCCCGTGCCGGAGATCTTCTTCGGCGGCTCGTCCGAGGCGGCCGGGCCGGTCGCGGCGGAGCACGCGGATGTGTATCTGACCTGGGGCGAGCCGCCGTGGCAGGTCAAGGAGAAGATCGACTGGATCCGGCGGCTCGCCGAGGAGCGCGGGCGGACGGTGCGCTTCGGGGTCCGGCTGCACACGATCTCGCGGGACTCCGCGCGCGAGGCGTGGGGCGTGGCGGACCGGCTGCTGTCCGACCTCGACGCGGAGACGATCGCGGCGGCGCAGCGGACGCTGGGCCGGAGCGAGTCGGTCGGTCAGCAGCGGATGCTGGCGCTGCACGGCGGAGGCTCGCTCGACCGGGAGAAGCTGGAGATCGCGCCGAACCTGTGGGCGGGCGTGGGTCTCGTACGGGGCGGGGCCGGCACCGCGCTGGTGGGCAGCCACGCCGACGTCGCCGACCGGATCGAGGAGTACCACGCCCTCGGGGTGGAGCACTTCGTGCTCTCCGGCTATCCGCACCTGGAGGAGGCGTACTGGTTCGGGGAGGGCGTGACCCCCGAGCTGGCGGCGCGCGGCCTGCTGCCGAGGATCCCGGCCTCGCCGCTGCTCGGCGTCCCGGCGGCCAACGGGCGACCGGCGTCGGCGCCCGGCGGCGCCCCGCTGCTCCTCGCGGGCGGCGGCGGCCGCTAGCCGAAGCCGTGGCGGGCGCGTCGGGAAGATCCGCGCGCCCGTCACGGTTGGTGGAATCGTGAACGACTTCGGCGTGGAGAACGGTCAGGACGTGCGCACCGGGCGCGTGCGGGGCGTCGATACGGTGCGTGACGCCGTCGTCGTGCGTGACGTCGACGTAGTGCGTGACGTCGATACGGCACGTGACATCGCCGTGGTGCCTGACGTCGATGCGGTGCGTGACATCGCCGTGGTGCCTGACGTCGATGCGGTGCGTGACATCGACGTGGTCGTCATCGGTGCCGGGCAGGCCGGGCTCTCCGCCGCCTACCACCTGCGCCGCACCGGGCTCGTCCCGGACCGCGGCTTCGTCGTCCTCGACCACGCCCCGCGCCCCGGCGGGGCCTGGCAGTTCCGCTGGCCCTCGCTCACCTACGGCAAGGTCCACGGGATGCACGCGCTGCCCGGCATGGAGCTGACCGGCGCCGACGACCGCCGACCCTCGTCCGAGGTGATCGGCGCGTACTTCACGGCGTACGAGAACCGCTTCGGCCTGCGGGTCCACCGCCCCGTGGAGGTGAGCGCCGTCCGCGAGGGCGAGGGCGGCCGGCTGCTGGTGGAGACCTCGGAGGGGACGTACGCCACCCGCGCCCTGATCAACGCCACCGGCACCTGGGACCGCCCCTTCTGGCCGCGCTACCCGGGGCAGGAGACCTTCCGGGGCCGTCAGCTGCACACGGCGAACTATCCGGGCCCCGCGGAGTTCGCCGGTCGGCGGGTCGTCGTCGTGGGCGGCGGCGCCTCCGGGACCCAGCATCTGATGGAGATCGCCGACGTCGCGGCGGAGACCACCTGGGTGACGCGGCGCGAGCCCGTCTACCGCGAGGGGCCGTTCGGTGAGGCGGCGGGGCGGGCGGCGGTCGCGATGGTCGAGGAGCGGGTACGCAAGGGGCTGCCACCGCAGAGCGTCGTCTCCGTCACCGGCCTGCCGCTCACCGACGCGATCCGCGAGGCCCGCGAGCGGGGCGTGCTCGAGCGCAACCCCATGTTCGACCGCATCACGCCGACCGGGGTCGCCTGGGCCGACGGCCGGACCGTCGACGCCGACGTGATCCTCTGGGCGACCGGTTTCCGGGCCGCGATCGACCATCTCGCCCCGCTCCGGCTGCGTGAGCCCGGTGGTGGCATCCAGGTGGAGGGGACCCGGGCGGTACGGGACGGGCGCGTCCATCTCGTCGGGTACGGCCCGTCGGCCTCGACGATCGGCGCCAACCGGGCCGGGCGGGCGGCCGTCACCGAGATCCTCCACCTGCTGGAGCGGGAGCCGGTGGCCGCCTCGTAGCGCGGCCCGCCGTGGCCCGAATCAGCTCGGACCCTCCGGTTCCGCGCGCCGGCTCTCGGCTCTCCGGCACAGCCGGCCGGTGCCGCCCGTCGGAGCCGGCGGGTTTCCCGCTCAGCCCGCGCCGTCGGCCGCGCGGCGGTTCGCGTTGAACTCCTCGACGTTCGCCTGGTGTTCGGCGTAGTCGGCGGTGAACCGGGTGTCCCCCGGCTTCACCGTCACGAAGTACAGCCAGTCGCCCTTGGCCGGTTCGATCGCGGCCGTCATCGCCTGCTCCCCCGGGTTCCCGATCGGGGTGGGCGGCAGCCCGGTGCGCTCGTAGGTGTTGAAGGGGCTGTCGATCTTGGTGTCCGCGTGCGTGGTGTCGACGGTGGAACGGCCCAGGGCGTAGTTCAGGGTCGAGTCCATCTGGAGCGCCATCCCCCGGGCGAGGCGGTTGTAGACGACCCGGGCGACCTTTCCCATGTCCTCGGTGGTGTCGGCCTCCGCCTGGACGATGCTCGCGATGATCACCGTCTGGTGGACGCTCACCTGGTTGCGCTGGGCGCCCGCGGTGATGTGATCGGCGCCGAAGCGCCTGCCCGCCGTCTGGACCATGTAGCGGAGCAGGCCCTCCGGGGTGGTCGCAGAGACGAACGGATAGGTCGCCGGGAAGAGGTATCCCTCGGGGTTGCCCTGGGCGGCGGCCGGCAGGCCGAGGGGCGCGACCGGGGCGGTGGCCGCCTTGCGGGTGGCCCCCGGCGCGAGACCGAGCGAGCGGTCGACGGCCGTGTAGACCTGGCCCGCGCGCCAGCCCTCGGGGACGAGCAGGGTCCGCGGCTTCTCCGGGGCGGGCTTCTCCTCGCCGAGGAGCAGGGGGACGGTGACCGCCGCGGCCACGGCGAGGGCGGTGCCGGTGAGCAGGGCGATCCAGCCGCGCCGGGTGAGCCGGGGGCGGCGGCGACGGTCTTCGGGCTGCCAGGACCGGTACGTCATGGGCGCACGCTAACCCGGCCCGGTGGCGAAACCGGGGAGCCCCGCACATGCGGCGGCGCCGCCGGCCCCCTGGGACGGGGGGCCGACGGCGCCGCTTTCCTGCCGGGCGTGAGGGTCAGACGAGCCAGCCCAGGAAGTGGAGGACGCCGGCGAGCAGGTTGGTGATGACGTTCATGGTGGTGCTTCTCCTTGTGCCAAGTGCATCTGCGGGACAGTGCGCGGTCGCGGTCTGCAGCCCGTCGCTTGCGCACCGTAATCATCAGCTGCCACAAGGGAGTTGAGCAACGAATCCGGAGACGATCACACGTTCTGGGGAACAACCGCTCCCACGTTCGTGTGTTCGTCGCGGCGCACCAGGGCGGCGTACCGTCCGTCCAGGGCGAGCAGCTCCTTGTGGCTGCCGCGCTCGGCGATCCGGCCCGCGTCGAGGACGACGATCTGGTCGGCGTCCCGGACGGTGGAGAGCCGGTGGGCGATGGTGATGGTGGTGCGTCCGGCGGAGAGGGCGTCGATGGCCTGCTGGACGGCGTGTTCGGTACGGGTGTCCAGGGCGCTGGTCGCCTCGTCGAGGATGAGCACGGGCGGGTCGCGCAGGATGGTGCGGGCGATGGCGAGGCGCTGCTTCTCGCCGCCCGAGAAGCGGTAACCCCGTTCGCCGACGAGGGTGTCGTAGCCGTCGGGCAGGCCGGCGATGTGGTCGTGGATCTGCGCGGCGCGGGCGGCGGCGCGGATCTCCTCGTCGGTGGCGTCGGGCTTGGCGAAGCGCAGGTTGTCGGCGACGGAGGCGTGGAAGAGGTACGTCTCCTGGGAGACCACGCCCACGGCCCGGGCGAGCGTGTCGAAGTCGAGGTCCCGGACGTCGACGCCGTCGAGGAGGACCCGGCCGCCCGTCACGTCGTAGAGCCGGGGCACGAGATAGCTGAGGGTGGACTTGCCGGAGCCGGTGGGGCCGACCACGGCGAGGCTGCCGCCGGCCGGGACGGTCAGGTCGACGGCGTCGAGCGTGGGGCGGCCGGGGGCCTCGGGGTCGTAGCGGAAGTCGACGTCCTCGAACGTCACCTCGCCGCTGATCTTCTGGAGCCGCACCGGGTCGGCGGGCTCGGTGATGTCGACGGGGAGGTCGAGGTATTCGAAGATCCGCTGGAAGAGCGCGAGGGAGGTCTGCATCTGGACGCCGGTGGAGAGCAGGCTCACCGTCGGACGGAAGAGGCCCTGCTGGAGCGAGACGAAGGCGACCAGGGTGCCCAGGGAGATGGCCGGACCGCCGGACTGCAGGGCGAACCCCGCGGCCCAGTAGATCAGCGCGGGCATGGCGGCCATCACGATGCCGATGGTGGACATCCGCCAGCGCCCGGCCATGGAGGAGCGCACTTCGAGGTCGACGAGGCGCTCGGACTCCTTGGCGAACGAGCTGGTCAGGGAGGTGGAGCGGCCCATCGTGCGGCCGAGCAGGATGCCACTGACGGAGAGCGACTCGGTGACCGTCGCGGCCATGACGGCCATCTGCTTCTGCCGCTGGGTGGTGATCTTCTTGCGCTCGCGGCCGACGCGGCGGCTGATCCAGACGAAGACGGGCAGCAGGAGCAGCGAGACGACGGTCAGCCGCCAGTCGAGCGCGAGCATCGCGACGACGGTGGCGACGACGGCGGTGAGGTTCGAGACGAGGGAGGTGGCGGTCGAGGTGACCGTCGCCTGCATCCCGCCGATGTCGTTGGCGATGCGGGACTGGACCTCGCCGGTGCGCGTGCGGGTGAAGAAGGCGAGCGGCATCTGCTGGAGCCGGCCGTAGACCGCGGTGCGCAGGTCGTGCATGACGCGCTGGCCGACGGTGGTGGAGATCAGGGTCTGGAGCACGCCGAAGACGCTGGTGATCACGGCGGTGGCGATCATGCCGAGGGCGAGCAGGCTGAGCAGCCCGGTCCGGCCCTGGGGGATCGCGGTGTCGAGGATCTCCTTGAGCAGGAACGGCGAGGCCACCGACACCAGGGACGAGGCGCCGACGAGCAGGCCGACGATCGCGAGCCTGCCTCGGTAGGGACGGAAGAGCCGCAGGATGCGCCGCGTCTGGGCGGGCTCCTTCGGCTGCGCGGGATCGCGTGGGGGAGGTGTCCAGTCGGACTCTTCGTGGTTGCGCATGGGCTCCTACGAGGGGTGTGAGAGGTCGGAACGATCAGAGCATAGCTCATTGTTACCTATACTCACAATGAACCAGGTCCTGATATTGTTCCTCCATGAACAGTCCCGATGCCGACGGCCTCCTCGCCGAGCAGCTTCTCCGCCTCACCCGCCGGCTGCAACGCAGCCAGAAGCGCCTCCTGGAGCCGGTCGGCATCACCCCCGCCCAGTCCCGGCTGCTGCGCACGGTCGCGCACTACGAGCAGCCGCCCCGGATGGCCGATCTCGCCACGCGCCTGGAGGTCGTCCCGCGGGCCGTCACCAGCGTCGTGGACGGCCTGGAGGCCGCGGGGCGGGTGCGCAGGGTCGCCGATCCGACGAACCGACGGGTGATCAGGATCGAGCTCACCGACGCCGGACGGGAGACGCTGCGCGCGTTGCGCAGCGCGCGTCGGGCCGCCGCAGAGGACATCCTTGCTCCATTGACCGTCGATCAGCGCGAGGTGCTCGGAGGTCTGCTGTCCGCTCTGGTCGACCACATGCCGGAGCGCAGCTGCTGACCGCGCGGGCACCGGGAGCGCCGAGGGGAGCCGTGCCATGCCACTGCTGGAGCCGAACGCGCGGGCCCTGCGCCCCGGCAGGGAGCGGCGGCCCGCCCCCGACCGGGTCCCCGACCTCCAGTCCCGGGGCACCCCCCGTCTGCTGCGCGAGGAACTGGTGGCGCTGCTCGGCCCCGAGAAGGTCCTCTCCACGATCTCCGAGCTGGTGGCGTACGCCTCCGACGCCAGCCCCTACCGCTTCGTGCCGCAGGTCGTGGTGGTCGCGGCGGACGTCGACGACATCTCCGCCGTCCTCTCCTACGCCCACGGCAAGGGCCGCGAGGTGGTCTTCCGGGCGGCCGGGACCAGTCTGAACGGGCAGGCGCAGGGCGAGGACATCCTCGTCGACGTGCGCAGGCACTGGGTGGGCGTCGAGGTCCTCGACGAAGGGGCCCGGGCCCGGATCCGCCCCGGCACCACGGTCGTCCGGGCCAACGCGGCCCTCGCCCGGCACGGCCGGGTGCTCGGCCCCGACCCGGCGAGCGCCATCGCCTGCACGATCGGCGGGGTCGTCGCGAACAACGCCTCGGGCATGACGGCGGGGACGACCAGGAACTCGTACCGGACCGTCTCCTCCCTCACCGTCGTGCTGCCGAGCGGCACCGTGGTCGACACCGCCGACCCCGCCGCCGACGAGGAGCTCGCGCGCGCCGAGCCCCGCCTGTGCGCGGGGCTATGGGAGCTGAAGGCCGAGATCGAGGCGGACCCGGAGCTCGTGGCCCGCATCCGCGCCAAGTACGCCATCAAGAACACCAACGGCTACCGCCTGGACGCCTTCCTGGACGGCGCGACGCCCGTGCAGATCCTGCGTGGGCTCATGGTCGGCTCGGAGGGCACCTTCGGCTTCATCTCCGAGGTCGTCTTCGACACGCTTCCGCTGGACCGTCAGGTCTCCACCGCGCTGCTCTTCTTCCCCTCGCTGACCGCCGCGGCCGCCGCCGTGCCGCGCTTCAACGAGGCCGGGGCGCTGGCGGTCGAGCTGATGGACGGCAACACCCTGCGCGCCTCGGTCAGCGTTGCCGGGGTCCCCGCCGACTGGGCGGAGCTGCCCGGGGAGACGGCGGCGCTGCTGGTGGAGTTCCGGGCCCCGGACATCGCGGCGCAGGAGGGGTACGAGCGGGCGGCGGCCGAAGTGCTGGGCGAGCTGGAGCTCGTCGCGCCGGTCGCCTCGGTGGACAACGCGTTCACCCGCGACCCCGGGCGGATCGCCGGGTACTGGAAGGCCCGCAAGGCGTTCGTGACGGCCGTCGGCGGGGCACGCCCCTCCGGTACGACGCTGATCACCGAGGACTTCGCCGTACCGCCGGCCCGACTCGCCGAGGCCTGCGCCGACCTCCTGGACCTCCAGGCCCGGCACGGTTTCGACGCGGCGGTGGCCGGTCACGCGGCCCACGGGAATCTGCACTTCCTGCTGGCCTTCGACGCGGCCGACCCGGCGGACGTGGAGCGGTACGCCGCGTTCATGGACGAGTTCTGCAAGCTGACGGTGGAACGCTTCGACGGCTCGCTCAAGGCGGAGCACGCCACCGGCCGCAACATCGCGCCGTTCCTGGAGCTGGAGTGGGGGCCGAGGGCGACGGAGCTGATGTGGCGGACCAAGGAGCTCATCGATCCCGACGGGGTGCTCGCCCCGCGGATCGTCCTCGACCGCGATCCGCAGGCCCATCTCCGGGGTCTGAAGACGATCCCGAAGGTCGAGGCGATCGCCGACCCGTGCATCGAGTGCGGGTTCTGCGAACCCACGTGTCCCAGCCACGACCTGACGACCACTCCGCGGCAGCGCATCGTGCTGCGCCGCGAGGTGATGCGCCAGAGCGATGGTTCCGCGGTGGAGGCGAGCCTGCTGGAGGCGTACGGCTACGACGCCGTGGACACCTGCGCCGGCGACTCCACCTGCAAGCTGGCCTGCCCGGTGGGGATCGACACCGGGGCGCTGATGAAGGAGTTCCGGCACCGGCGGCACTCGGCGCGCGAGGAGCGGATCGCGGCGCTGACGGCGACGAACTTCCGGGCCGTGGAGGCCTCGGCCCGGCTGGCGGTCGCGGCGGCCGACCGGATCGGCGACCGGCTGCTCGCGGCGGTGACGGGCCTCGCGCGCAAGGCGGTGCGGCCGGATCTCGTACCGGAGTGGCTGCCCGAGATCCCGGGCGCGGCCGGCCGCCGGCTCCCCCGCACGCATCGCCCGGCGGCGGTCGCCGTGTACTACCCGGCCTGTGTGAACCGGATCTTCGCCGGTCCCGAGGGGCTGTCGGGGCCGTCCCTGCCGGAGGCGGTGGTGGCGCTCTCCGGCCGGGCGGGCCGCCCGGTGTGGATTCCGGACGACGTGGCCGGTACGTGCTGCGCGACGATCTGGCACTCCAAGGGGTACGAGCGGGGCAACGAGGTGATGGCCAACCGGATCGTGGAGGCGGCCTGGGGCTGGACGGCGGGCGGCAAGCTGCCGCTGGTGGTCGACGCGTCGTCGTGCACGCTCGGGATCGCGCACGAGGTGGTGCCGTATCTCAGTGACGACAACCGGGAGTTGCACGCGGAGCTGACCGTCGTCGACTCGCTGGTGTGGGCGGCCGAGGAGCTGCTGCCCCGCCTCGAGGTGCGCCGCACGGTCGGTTCGGCGGTGGTCCACCCGACGTGCTCGATGCGGCATCTGGGGGACGAGGAGCAGCTGACGGCGCTGGCGCGGGCGTGCGCCGATGAGGTCGTCGTGCCGGCGGACGCGGGCTGCTGCGCCTTCGCGGGCGACCGGGGCATGCTGCACCCCGAGCTGACGGCCTCGGCCACGGCGCGGGAGGCGGCGGAGGTGACGGCGCGCCCGTTCGACGTCCATCTGTCGGCGAACCGGATGTGCGAGATCGGGATGGATCGGGCGACAGGACGGAGCTACCACTCCGTTCTGCTCGCCCTGGAGCGCGCGACGCGTCCCTGACGCCCCGTCATCCCGTGTGGCGGAACACGACGAGGGTCCCTTGCCCCATGTGGGTGAGGGACCCTCGTCGTCCGCGTGCTGCGGCGATCCGGAATGAAAGAGTCCAACCACTTGTCACAAGAGTCCAATCCGCGCCCTTGCGCACCACCAGTCCCGACGGCCAGGGTCCTGAGCGGGATTCATGAGCCAGCCGTGCAAGCAGCTACTGGAGGTTCCATGAACGACAACGCACCGCAGCCGCCGAGCCGCCGCTCCGTCCTGCGGACCACGGCCGGGGTCGCGGGGGCGGGCATCGGCCTCGGCGCCCTCGGCACCGGAAGCGCCGAGGCCGCCACGCCCGAGACCACCGCGACCGCCGCTCAGCGAGTGGCGCACGCCGCTGCGGCGCCCCGGCGCCAAGGCGCCACCATGGTGAACGTCCCCTTCACGCGGCGCTCGACGGTCCGGGTGGGGATCATCGGCCTCGGCAACCGGGGCGGCAGCATGATCGACCTCTTCCTCGCCCTCCCCGGGGTCCGGGTGATCGCCCTGTGCGACCCGGTCCGCGCCCAGGCCGAGCGCGCCGCCGCCAAGGTCGTCGCCGCCGGGCAGCCCGCTCCCGCCGTGTACGCCAACGGGGAGGACGACTACGCGAACCTCTGCAAGCGCACGGACGTCGACTTCGTCTATGTGGTGACGCCCTGGGAGCTCCACTTCGAGATGGCGAAGACCGCCATGCTCAACGGCAAGCACGTCGGGGTCGAGTGTCCGGTCGCGATGACGCTCAAGGACCTGTGGGAGCTGGTCGACCTCTCGGAGCGGACCCGCCGCCACTGCATGCAGCTGGAGAACTGCTGCTACGGCCGTAACGAGATGCGGGTCCTGCGGATGGCGCACGCGGGCAAGTTCGGGGAGCTCCTGCACGGCGCCGGGGCGTACAACCACGACCTGCGCGACCTGATGTTCTCGCCGACCTACTACGAGGGCCCGTGGCGCCGGCTCTGGCACACCCGGCTGCGCGGCGACCTCTACCCGAACCACGGCTTCGGTCCGGTCGCCAACTACATGGACGTCAACCGGGGCGACCGGGTGGTCAGCATCAGCAGCTTCGGCACTCCGGCGCTGGGGCTCGCCGAGTACCGGGCGAAGCACATGCCGGCGGGTGACCCGAGCTGGAAGGAGTCGTACATCGGCAGCGACCGGACCATCAGCCTGGTCCGGACGGAGAAGGGCCGTCTGATCCGCCTGGAGCACGACGTCTCCACCCCGCACCCGTACAGCCGGATCAACAGTCTGGGCGGCACGCGGGGCGTGTTCGAGGACTACCCGGAGCGGATCTATCTGGAGCCGGACCACCAGGGTCATCAGTGGGGCGACTTCGGGGCGTACGCGAAGGACTTCGACCACTGGCTCTGGAAGGAGCACGCCAATCCGCCGGGCGGGCACGGCGGAATGGACTACATCATGCTCTACCGGCTGATGCAGTGCATGCAGCTCGGTCTGGTCCCCGACTTCGACGTGTACGACGCGGCGACCTGGACGGCCCCGGTGCCGCTGAGCCACGACTCGATCAAGGCCAACGGCGCGCCGCAGGCGATCCCGGACTTCACGCGTGGCGAGTGGAAGAAGGCCCGCTCCGGAGTGGACTCGGTGAAGCCGGCCACGTGACGGGCCTGACGGAGGTCTGACGGAGGTCTGACGGCGCCCGCCCGGGCCCGTCCCCACCGAGCGGCATCACGAAGGCCGCGCCCGCCGACGAACGCGGGCGCGGCCTCCTTGTGGGGGGACGCCAGGCAGGACGGGGGTCAGGCCGTGTGCAGGGTGAGCCCGTAGCGGCCGAGGATCTCGTTGACCGGCTGGAACCAGGTGTTGCCGCCGGTGGAGCAGTTGCCCCAGCCGCCGGAGGTGACGCCCTGGGCCTGGTCGCCGGTGATGAAGGAGCCGCCGGAGTCACCGCCCTCGGCGCAGACGTCGGTACGCGTCATCTGGTGCACCGGGCCCTGGCTGTAGTTGACGGTCTCGTTCTTGCCGAGCACGGTGCCGCAGTGCCACTTGGTCGTGGAGCCGGAGCGGCAGACGGACGAGCCGACCGGCGCCTCCCACGAGCCGCGCACCAGCCGGTCGGGGGTCTGTCCCCAGCCGATCACCACGGGCACGGTCCACCAGCCGTAGCCGGTGCGTACCCACGCCATGTCGTCGCCGGGGAACGAGGAGCCCTGGAAGGTGCCCATGTCGGTGCCGTCCCAGCCCCGGACGAAGGTGCCGGGCGCGCCGCAGTGTCCGGCGGTGACGAAGCCGCCGTGCACCGAGAAGCCGATGGAGCAGCGGTACTGGTGGGTGTAGTACGGGTCCCCGCCGACGGTCCCGGCGGCGAAGGTGGTCGGTGCCGCGTCCACGGCCTCGACCCGTACGGGGCCCGCGGCGCGGGCGCGGTCGAGGAAGGCGGTGACGTCGGCGGCGCGCATCCGGTCGGCGGCGACCTGGACGACGACCTCGTTGGCCCGGACGTCGACGTGCCAACTCCCGACGGCTGCGGGCGCCTCGAAGCGGTCGATGCGGCGCTTGACCGCGTCGAGCCGGGCGACGGAGTGGGTGACGACACGGGCGTCGGCGCCGGTCTTCCGGACGGCCTCGGCCTGCCGGTGGCTCGTCACGGCGACGGTGAGCCGGCCGCTGTCCGCGTCGAACCAGGTCCCGGCGAAGGCGGCGCCCGCCGCCCGTTCGGCCGAGGGCTGGAGGGCGAACGCGGCCTTCTCCTGGGCGAGTCGGGTGCGCGCCTGGCGCTCCGTCAGGCCCAGGTCACGCTGCATGGCGGTGACGAGGCCGGGCGATGCCTCGGGGCCGGGCGTCGCGGCGGCGGCGGTGGAGGGGGCGAGTGCGGCGCCGCCCCAGGTGGCGATCAGGAGGAGGGCGGAGAGGACGGTGCGTAAGCCGATCTTTCCGGTGGTGGCTGTGCCGGGGGTGCGTCTCACGGGCGTGACCCTTCTGCTGTTCCTGTGTGTGTGGGGGAGGGAACATCAGGTGCGTGTGGTGCCGAGAACGCTCCGAGCGCGTGGTGAGAGCGCTCTCAGGAAGGGAGAGTAAGGGTTCGGTCGGCCACTGCACAGGGGGGCGTACGAAATCCCGCCACGGGCTCGGGGGACGTCGGAGCGGTCTGGTGGACCTTGGCCTGTTCCGTACCCCGATGCGGAAATTCGATTGCCGCGGGCGGTCCCGCGGCGCGAACCTTGCACGGTTTGAGCCATTCCCCGCCCCATCGGAAGACCCCGGGACGCCATGCAGATTCGCGATCTACCGTACGCCGACCCAGGGATCCCCGATGTCCGCTCGGGCACCCGGTTCCTCCTCTGGCTCGGCCGCAATCAACGGGGCGGGCAGGTGAAGGCCCTGCTGTGGGGGCTGCTCCTGCAGCTCTCCATCGTCGGACTCTCCTTCGCCGTCGGCCTCGCCGTCCAGGCCGTCGTGGACCGCGACGGCGGCCGGCTGGCGCTCGTCGGCGGGCTCCTCGCCCTGCTCGGATCGGGCATCGCGGTCGGCGACATGATGCTGCACCGCGTCGCCGTCACCAACTGGATCACCGCCGCCGCCCGCGTCCAGCAGCTCCTCTCGCGCAAGACGGCCGAGCTCGGCTCGGTCCTCACCCGTCGGGTCGCCGCCGGCGAGGTCGTCGCCGTCTCCACCGGCGACGTCGAGAAGATCGGCTGGTTCGTGGAGGCGCTGTCCCGGTTCGCCGCCGCCGCGCTGACCGTCGTCCTGGTCTGCGTCGGCCTCGTCGTCTACCAACCGGCCCTCGGCGTGGTCGTGGCGGTCGGCGTCCCGGTCCTCACCCTGGCCGTCCTGCCGCTCCTCCCCCGCGCCACGCGCCGGGCCGACATCCAGCGCGAGAAGGCGGGCCGGGCCACCGAGCTGGCCTCCGACACCGTGGCCGGGCTGCGGGTGCTGCGCGGCATCGGCGGCGAGGAGCTGTTCCTCGGCCGCTACCGGGTCGCCTCCCAGGAGGTCCGGCGCGCGGCCGTGCGCAGCGCCCGGATGTGGGCCCTGATCGCGGCCGTCCAGGTCCTGCTCCCCGGTCTGCTCCTGGTGGGCGTCCTCGCCTACGGGGCGCGGCTCGCGCTGGACGGGCGGATCGCGGTGGGTGAACTGGTCACCGTCTACGGCGCGGTGGCGCTGATGCTCCATCCCCTGCGCCACTTCGAGGAGATCGCCATGGCGTACTCCTTCTCGCGGCCCTCCGCCAAGCGGGCGGCCCGGGTGCTCGCGCTCGCACGGACCACCACGACGACGGACGGCCACGGCGAGGCGACGGGCGACCTCTACGACCCGGTCACCGGACTGCTCGCCCCCGAGGGCCGCTTCACGGCCGTCGTCTGCGGCGACCCGGACGCGGCCGGCCGGCTCGCGGACCGGCTCGGCGGCCACCCCACGGAGCCGGGCGAGGGCCACACCTCGGTCCTGCTCGGCGGGGTGCCGCTCGACGAACTGGACCTGGACACCGCCCGGACCGCCGTCCTCGTCCAGGACAAGGACCCGGTCCTGCTCTCCGGCACGCTCCACGAGCTGCTCGACGTGCCCTCCTCGGGCGCGGTCCGGCCCGAGGAGGCGCTGGCGGCGGCCCACTGCGGTGACGTGCTCGACGCGCTCGCGCAGGCGTCGGTGGACACCGACGGTGACCCGATGAGGACCCGGATCACCGAGCGCGGCCGGTCCCTCTCCGGTGGCCAGCGCCAGCGCCTGGCGCTGGCCCGCTCCCTGGTGACGGACCCCGAGGTGCTGGTGCTCGACGAGCCGACCTCGGCGGTCGACTCGCACACCGAGGCGCGCGTCGCGGCCGGGGTGCGGGAGCTGCGCGAGGGGCGTACGACGGTGGTCCTGGCCTCCTCGCCGCTGCTGCTCGACCGGGCGGACCGGGTGGCCCTGGTCCACGACGACGAGGTGGTCGCCGTCGGTACGCACCGCGACCTGCTGCGTACCGAACCCCGCTACCGGGCCGTCGTCACCCGCGAGACGGACGACGAACAGGCCCTGGAGGAGGAGGCGTTGGACGACAGGATCGACGACAAGCTCGAAGCCGAGCTGGAAGGGGAGTCGGCATGATCGGCCTGGCGCCACCGGCGTACGACCCGGCGGCCCCCACGTCGGCGACGACCCTGCCCGTGGGCACGGCGGCCACCGTGCGCGACTACGTACGCGAGCTGCTGCGCCGGCACCGCAGGGCGTTCGCCCTCCTCGTCGGCGTCAACATGGTCGCGGTGATCGCCTCGATGGTCGGCCCGTACCTCCTCGGCACGCTCGTCGAGCGGCTCTCGCAGGGGGCGCGCGAACTCGATCTGACGCGTACGGTCGCCCTGTTCGTGGCCGCTCTCCTCGTCCAGACCTTCTTCGTCCGCCTGGTGCGGCTGCGCGGCGCGATGCTGGGCGAGGAGATGCTCGCCGACCTGCGGGAGGACTTCCTCGTCCGGTCGGTCGGGCTGCCGCCGGGCGTCCTGGAGCGGGCCGGGACCGGTGACCTGCTGTCCCGTATCACCACGGACATCGACCGGCTGGCCAACGCCATGCGGGAGGCCGTCCCGCAGCTGGCGATCGGCGTGGTCTGGGTCGCTCTGCTGATCGGCGGCCTCCTCGTCACCGCGCCCCCGCTCGCCCTCGCGATCGTGGTCGCGGCCCCGCTGCTCGTCGTCGGCTGCCGCTGGTACTTCAAGCGGGCGCCGTCGGCGTACCGCTCGGAGGCCGCCGGCTACGCGGCGGTCGCCTCGGTGCTCGCCGAGACGGTCGACGCGGGCCGCACGGTCGAGGCACACCGCCTGGGCGCCCGGCGCGTCGGTCTGTCGAACCGGCGGATCGGCGAGTGGACGGCGTGGGAGCGGTACACCCTCTTCCTGCGGTCGGTGCTCTTCCCGGTCATCAACCTCACCCACACGCTGGTCCTGTCCGGCGTGCTGCTGCTCGGCGGGGTGTTCGTGCTCCAGGGCTGGATCGACGTCGGTCAGCTGACCACGGGCGCGCTGCTGGCCCAGATGCTGGTCGAGCCGGTCGGAATCATCCTGCGCTGGTACGACGAGCTGCAGGTGGCCCAGGTGTCGCTGGCCCGGCTGGTGGGCGTCCGCGACATCGAGCCGGACGCGGGCGACGGGGAGGTACGCCCCGAGGGCCGGGACGTCCGGGCCGACGAGGTGCGCTTCGGCTACCGCGAGGGCGTCGACGTGCTGCACCGGGTGTCGATGGACGTCGCCCCGGGGACCCGGCTCGCGCTGGTCGGCCCGTCGGGCGCGGGCAAGTCGACGCTCGGCCGGCTGCTCGCGGGCATCTACGCCCCGCGTACCGGCTCGGTGACGCTCGGCGCGGCCGAGCTGGCGCGGATGCCGGCCGAGCGGATCCGCGAGCACGTGGCCCTGGTCAACCAGGAGCACCACGTCTTCGTCGGCTCGCTCCGCGACAACCTGCTGCTGGCGCGGACGGGCGCGGCGGACGCCGAGCTGTGGGCGGCGCTCGGCGCGGTCGACGCGGACGGCTGGGCGCGGGCCCTCGACGAGGGCCTGGAGACCGAGGTCGGCTCGGGTGGGCACGCGCTCACCCCGGCGCAGGCGCAGCAGATCGCCCTGGCCAGGCTGGTCCTCGCCGACCCGCACACGCTGGTCCTGGACGAGGCCACCTCGCTCCTGGACCCACGGGCGGCCCGCCACCTGGAGCGCTCGCTGGCCCGGGTCCTGGACGGCCGTACGGTCGTCGCGATCGCCCACCGGCTGCACACCGCGCACGACGCGGACGTGATCGCGGTGGTCGAGGAGGGCCGGATCAGCGAGCTGGGCAGTCACGACGAGCTGGTGGCGGCGGACGGCGCGTACGCGGCGCTGTGGCGCTCCTGGCACGGCTGACCGGGCCGACAGGGCTGGCCATCCGCCGGCCGGCGATGACACGACCGTGGGCCCGCCCCTCGCAAGGGGCGGGCCCACGGTCGTACGGTCTGCTAGAGGTATCCGAGCGCCGACGCGCCGCCCACCCCGCCGAGCAGCATGAACGCGGGCATCAGGACCTTCAGCTCCACCCAGCTGCCGGCGCGGAAGCGCATCACCTTCGGCGGGCCGATCGGGTACCAGCGCTTGCGCCCCACCGGGATCGGCCACAGGATCGGGCAGCCCGAGACGGTCAGGGCGTCGCCGATGTCGTGCACGAGGGCGCCGAGGACGATCGGCAGGCCCAGCCAGAGGTACTCCTGCCCGGGGGCGGTGAAGAGCCAGTCCGCGCCGTTGCCCGGCTGGTCGAGCACGCCCGCCAGGATCCAGGCGCTGGTGGCGCCGAGCAGCCAGACCAGGACGTCGCTGGACATCCGGGCGGCCCGCCACAGCAGGCCTTCCACGGCGAGCACGAGATGGACGAAGAGGATGCCGAGGACGGCCCAGCGGCCGCCGGTGATCGCCAGGACCGAGGCGCCGGCGCCGATGAGGACCGCCCAGAGCCAGGTGTGGGTGAGGGTGCGGTGACCGCCCGAGCGGCGGGGGTCGGCGGTGGAGCGGGTCGCCTTGTAGACGGCGTAGGAGAGCTTGTCGACGATCTCGCACAGGCCCTTGGAGATCGGCCCGAAGGCGCGCGAGATGGTCGCGGACTTGTGGTCGAGGTCGGGGGCGAGCGCGGCACCCGCGCAGATGAGCGCTCCGACGACGACAACCGGCCACGGCATGGGGTGGCCGGCGGCGGCCGCCGCCGCTCCGACGCCCAGCCAGGCCGCCGCTCCGGACAGCGAGTGCGCCGGTCCCATCATGCTTGTTCCCGCCCCATTCCTCCGGCGCCGGTGCGCAGTTGACGACCGGTCGACGGGTCAGCGTATCGTCCGTGATCTTCACGTCGCCGGCCGGTTCCCTCATCCGGGCGGAATCCAGGCAAGATGGGGGGCGTGACCCTTATCGATCAGCTGCCGCCGAACGCCGACCCCGACGCCCTCTTCGAGGCTTTCTCCTCCTGGGCGGAGGGCCGGGGCATCACGCTCTACCCGGCCCAGGAAGAGGCGCTGATCGAAGTGGTCTCCGGGGCGAACGTGATCTTGTCGACCCCGACCGGTTCGGGAAAGTCGCTGGTCGCGGCGGGGGCGCACTTCACGGCGCTGGCCCAGGACAAGGTGACCTTCTACACCGCGCCGATCAAGGCGCTGGTGTCGGAGAAGTTCTTCGACCTCTGCAAGCTCTTCGGCACCGAGAACGTGGGCATGCTGACCGGCGACGCGTCGGTGAACGCCGACGCGCCGGTGATCTGCTGCACGGCCGAGGTGCTGGCCTCCATCGCGCTGCGCGACGGCAAGTACGCCGACATCGGCCAGGTGGTGATGGACGAGTTCCACTTCTACGCGGAGCAGGACCGCGGCTGGGCCTGGCAGATCCCGATCCTGGAACTCCCCCAGGCGCAGTTCGTCCTCATGTCGGCGACGCTCGGCGACGTGGCGATGTTCGAGCAGGACCTGACCCGCCGCACGGGTCGGCCGACCTCGGTGGTCCGCTCGGCGACGCGACCGGTGCCGCTCTCGTACGAGTACCGGCTGACGCCCATCACGGACACCCTGACCGAGCTCCTGGAGACCAGGCAGGCGCCGGTCTACATCGTGCACTTCACGCAGGCCCAGGCCGTCGAGCGGGCGCAGTCGCTGATGAGCATCAACATGTGCACGCGGGAGGAGAAGGACAAGATCGCCGAGCTGATCGGCAACTTCCGCTTCACCACCAAGTTCGGCCAGAACCTCTCGCGTTACGTCCGCCACGGCATCGGCGTCCACCACGCGGGGATGCTGCCGAAGTACCGGCGCCTGGTGGAGAAGCTGGCGCAGGCCGGACTGCTGAAGGTGATCTGTGGGACGGACACCCTCGGTGTGGGCGTCAACGTGCCCATCCGTACGGTGCTGTTCACGGCCCTGACCAAGTACGACGGCAACCGGGTGCGGACGCTGCGCGCGCGGGAGTTCCACCAGATCGCGGGCCGGGCCGGCCGGGCCGGCTTCGACACGGCCGGACTCGTGGTGGCGCAGGCGCCCGAGCACGTCATCGAGAACGAGAAGGCGCTCGCCAAGGCCGGCGACGATCCGAAGAAGCGCCGCAAGGTGGTGCGCAAGAAGGCACCGGAGGGCTTCGTCGCCTGGAGCGACACGACCTTCGAGAGGCTGATCGCCGCCGATCCGGAGCCGCTGACCTCCCGCTTCAAGGTCACCAACATCATGCTGCTCTCGGTGATCGCGCGGCCGGGCAACGCCTTCGAAGCGATGCGCAAGCTCCTGGAGGACAACCACGAGCCGCGCAAGGCGCAGCTGCGGCACATCCGCCGGGCCATCGCGATCTACCGCTCGCTGCTCGACGGCGGTGTGGTGGAGCAGTTGGCCACCCCGGACGCCGAAGGGCGCACGATCCGTCTGACGGTCGACCTCCAGCAGGACTTCGCGCTGAACCAGCCGCTGTCGACGTTCGCGCTGGCCGCGTTCGACCTGCTCGACCCCGAATCCCCCTCGTACGCCCTGGACATGGTCTCGGTCGTCGAGTCGACGCTCGACGACCCCCGGCAGATCCTGGCCGCGATGCAGAACAAGGCGCGCGGCGAGGCGGTCGGCCGGATGAAGGCGGACGGCGTCGAGTACGAGGAGCGCATGGAGCGGCTCCAGGAGATCTCGTACCCGAAGCCGCTGGACGAGCTGCTCTGGCACGCCTACGACGTGTACCGGAAGTCCCACCCGTGGGTGGGCGACCACCCGGTCTCGCCGAAGTCCGTCATCCGTGACATGTACGAACGGGCGCTCACCTTCACGGAGTTCACGTCCTGGTACGAGCTGGCCAGGACCGAGGGCATCGTGCTGCGCTATCTGGCGAGCGCGTACAAGGCGCTGGACCACACGATCCCGGACGACCTGAAGACCGAGGACCTCGAGGACCTGATCGAGTGGCTCGGCGAGATGGTGCGCCAGGTGGACTCCTCGC
Organism: Streptomyces sp. NPDC090127; assembly: GCF_044746945.1. Taxonomy (NCBI): domain Bacteria; kingdom Bacillati; phylum Actinomycetota; class Actinomycetes; order Kitasatosporales; family Streptomycetaceae; genus Streptomyces; species Streptomyces sp. NPDC090127. The sequence continues at coordinate 900,893 of NZ_JBIVDE010000003.1, forward strand.
TGCTCGACGAGTGGGAGCAGCTGGCGAACCCGGAGGTCCAGACGGCCGAGGAGGCGCAGGAGAAGGCCGACCAGGTCAAGCCGGTCACGGCCAACGCGCGCGCCTTCCGGGTGCTGGTGCGCAACGCGATGTTCCGTCGGGTGGAGCTGGCGGCGCTGGACAACGTGGACGCGCTGGGCGACCTGGACGGCGAGTCGGGCTGGGACGCGGACGCGTGGGGCGAGGCGATGGACGCGTACTGGGACGAGTACGACGACCTGGGCACGGGCCCGGACGCGCGCGGGCCGAAGCTGCTGAACATCGAGGAGGACGCGACCCACGGCCTGTGGCGCGTCCGGCAGACCTTCGCCGACCCGAACGGCGACCATGACTGGGGCATCAGTGCGGAGGTGGATCTCGCGGCCTCCGACGAGGAGGGCCGGGCGGTCGTCCGCGTGACGTCCGTCGGCCAGCTCTAAGGAGAAGAGAGAGTGACCAACCCCGCCGAGAGCCTCGTCGACCTGCTCGATCTGGAGCGGATCGAGGACAACATCTTCCGTGGTCAGAGCCCTCAGGAGTCGCTGCAACGGGTCTTCGGCGGGCAGGTCGCCGGCCAGGCCCTGGTGGCGGCCGGGCGCACCACGGAGGGCGACCGGCCGGTGCACTCGCTGCACTCCTACTTCCTGCGGCCCGGCAGGCCCGGCGTCCCCATCGTCTACCAGGTGGAGCGGGTGCGGGACGGGCGTTCGTTCACCACCCGCCGGGTCACGGCGATCCAGCAGGGCCGGACGATCTTCAATCTGACCGCCTCCTTCCACCTGCCGGAGGAGGCCGGGTTCGAGCACCAGTTGCCGCCCCGGCACATGACCGACCCGGAGACCCTGCCGAGGCTCGCCGACGAGATCCGCGACCACCTGGGCGCGCTGCCGGAGGCGCTGGAGCGGATGGCCCGGCGGCAGCCGTTCGACATCCGTTACGTGGACCGGCTGCGCTGGACGAAGGAAGAGGTCAAGGACGCGGACCCGCGCAGCGCCGTGTGGATGCGCGCGGTGGGCCCGCTCGGCGACGACCCGCTGGTGCACACCTGCGCGCTGACGTACGCCTCCGACATGACGCTGCTGGACGCGGTGCGGATTCCGGTCGAGCCGCTGTGGGGCCCGCGCGGCTTCGACATGGCGTCCCTGGACCACGCGATGTGGTTCCACCGTCCGTTCCGCGCGGACGAGTGGTTCCTCTACGACCAGGAGTCGCCGATCGCGACGGGCGGCCGGGGCCTGGCCCGCGGGCGCATCTACGACCGCGAGGGCCGACTGCTGGTGTCGGTGGTGCAGGAGGGACTGTTCCGGACGCTGTGACCCGGGGTCGTAGGCTGGCCGCATCCCAGTCTCGACGAGGAGCGACCATGAGCCTGTACGACATTCCGCTGCGCACCCTGTCCGGTGACCCGATCTCGCTGGCCGACTACCGCGGCCAGGCCGTCCTGGTCGTCAACGTGGCCTCCAAGTGCGGTCTGACGCCGCAGTACGAGGGGCTCGAGCGGCTGCAGAAGCAGTACGGGGACCGTGGCTTCACGGTGCTCGGCGTGCCGTGCAACCAGTTCATGGGCCAGGAGCCGGGCAGCGCGGAGGAGATCCAGACCTTCTGCTCGACGTCGTACGGCGTGACGTTCCCCCTTCTGGAGAAGACGGACGTGAACGGCGAGACCCGTCACCCGCTCTACGCGGAGCTGACCAAGGTCGCGGACGCGCAGGGCGAGTCCGGGGACGTGCAGTGGAACTTCGAGAAGTTCCTCGTCGGTCCCGACGGGCAGGTCACCCGCTTCCGCCCGCGCACCGAGCCGGAGGCCCCGGAGGTCGTCTCGGCCATCGAGGCACGCCTCTCCGCCTGAGCCGACGCCCGGGCCGGGCGGGCGGGCGGGCGGGGCCGGACGGTGTCGATCATGTAATGTGACGGCTTCAGCAAGGACGACCGAGGAGGTGGGACCCATCAACGCCATGCAGACAGGGTGCTCCCCCTCGACGACCGTATGGTCCGCCCGACCCAGGTGACCACGGGAGAGCCCCACGGCTTCCCGGAAGGTTCCATGTCGCTCGACCTCTCTGTCCCCCTTCGCTCCGCCACCGTCTCCCGGCTCCGCGCCGCCGGCTGCGTATTCGCCGAGGACGAGGCGGAGCTCCTCTTCTCCACCGCCCGGGACGCCCACGAACTCGACGCGATGGTCGAGCGGCGGGCCGTCGGCCTGCCCATCGAGCACGTCGTGGGCTGGGCGGCCTTCGCCGGACTGCGCGTCGCCGTCGACACGGGGGTCTTCGTGCCCCGCAGACGTACGGAGTTCCTCGTCGAGCAGGCCGTGGGTCTGGCCGGGCCCGGGGCGCTCTGCGTCGACCTGTGCTGCGGGTCCGGCGCGGCGGGAGCGGTGCTGCTCTCGGCCGTGGCGGGCGCGGAGGTGTACGCGTCGGACATCGACCCCGCCGCCGTGCGGTGCGCGCGGCGCAACATCGAGCCGCGCGGCGGCCGGGTCTTCGAGGGCGACCTCTTCGCCCCGCTCCCGGACGGGCTGCGCGGCCGGGTCGAGGTGCTGGTCGCCAACGTGCCGTACGTACCGACCGAGTCCATCGGGCTGCTGCCGCCCGAGGCGCGCGAACACGAGCCGCTGGTCGCGCTCGACGGCGGCTCGGACGGTCTCGACGTGCTGCGCCGGGTGGCCGCCGAGGCCGCCGACTGGCTGGCACCGGGCGGGCACCTGCTGGTCGAGACGTCCGAACAACAGGCCGCCCGCGCCGTCGAGGCGGTCGCGGGGCACGGCCTGGCGCCCCGGGTGATCACCTCGGAGGAGCTGTACGCGACGGTGGTCGTCGCGAGCCACCGGGCCGGCCCGTGAACCGTTCCGGCAGGTGAGGGTCGTTGTCAGTGGTGTCTGGGACGCTCGGTCCATGGAACCGATCGAGATGTCCCTGCAGATCACCATCGACTGTGCGGAGCCCCAGCGGCTCGTACGTTTCTGGGCGGAGGCTCTGCGCTATGTGCCGCAGCCCCCGCCGGAGGGCCACGAGAGCTGGCGCGCGTACTGGGCGTCGATCGGGGTGCCCGAGGAGGAGCTGGGCGAGGGGGCCGGCGACCTGCCCGAGTCCCTCGTGGACCCGAAGGGGGTCGGCCCCAGAGTCTGGTTCCAGCAGGTCCCCGAGGTGAAGACGGTCAAGAACCGGGTGCACCTGGACCTGAAGGTGGGCGGCGGGCGGGAGGTCCCGCTGGCGGTCCGGCGCGAGCGGGTGGACGGGGAGGTCGGGCGGCTGACGGCGCTCGGCGCGACGATCCTGTACGCGATGGACGAGCCCCACGGGATGGACTACTACGCGGTGGTGCTCCAGGACCCGGAGGGCAACGAGTTCTGCGTGGTGTGACGGGCCGGGGGCCTGGGGCCCGGGTCCCGGCCCCTGTCGCGGAGGGGCCGGGAGGCGGGTCCGTGACCTAGCGGATCGGCATGCCCGAGAGGGTGCGGGCGATCACCAGGCGCTGGATCTCGCTCGTGCCCTCGAAGATCGTGTAGATCGCCGCGTCACGGTGCATGCGCTCCACCGGGTACTCACGGGTGTAGCCGTTTCCGCCGAGGATCTGGATCGCCTGGCCGGTGACCTTCTTGGCGACCTCGCTCGCGTACAGCTTGGACATCGAGCCCTCGGCCGAGGTGAACGGCTTGCCGGCGGTCGCCATCCAGGAGGCGCGCCAGACGAGGAGCCGGGCCGCGTCGATCTGGGTGCGCATGTCGGCCAGCTGGAAGGCGACGCCCTGGTTGTCGATGATCGGGCGGCCGAACTGCTCGCGGGTCTTGGCGTAGTCGAGCGCGACCTCGTACGCCGCGCGGGCCGTGCCGACGGCCATGGCGCCGACCGCCGGGCGGGAGGCCTCGAAGGTGGCCATGGCCGCGTTCTTGACGCGCTCACCGCCGCCCGCCTTCGCCTTCTCGCGGGCCCGGGCGAGGCGCTCGTCCAACTTCTCCTTGCCGCCGAGGAGGCAGTGGCCGGGCACGCGGACGTCTTCGAGGACGACCTCGGCGGTGTGCGAGGCCCGGATCCCGTGCTTCTGGAACTTCTGCCCCTGGGAGAGGCCGGGGGTGTTCGGCGGCACGATGAAGGAGGCGTGGCCCTTGGAGCCGAGTTCCGGGTCCACCGCCGCGACGACGACATGGACGTTGGCGATGCCGCCGTTGGTCGCCCAGGTCTTGGTGCCGTTGAGGACCCACTCGTCCTTGGCCCCGTCGTAGACGGCCCGGGTGCGCATGGCGGCGACGTCGGAGCCGGCGTCGGGCTCGGAGGAGCAGAAGGCGGCGACCTTCACGTCGTCGGCGTCGCCGTACATCTGCGGGATCCAGGTGCCGATCTGCTCCTCGGTGCCGTTGGCGAGGACACCGACGGCGGCGAGGCCCGTGCCGACGATGGAGAGGGCGATGCCCGCGTCGCCCCAGAAGAGCTCCTCCATCGCCATCGGGATGCCGAGGCCGGTGGGGTCGAAGAACTGCTGGGCGTAGAAATCGAGAGAGTAGATGCCGATCTTGGCGGCTTCCTGGATGATCGGCCAGGGAGTCTCCTCACGCTCGTCCCACTCGGCGGCGGCGGGGCGCATCACGTCCTCGGCGAATCCGTGCAGCCAGTCACGGACCTGCTTCTGGTCGTCGTTGAGTTCGAGCGTGAACTCGGCCATGTTCCCTCCCAGCAGTGCGTTACTTGCGGTAACAGCAGTCTGTTACTCGCGGGTAGGCGCTGTCAACCTGCACCGGAGCCGCACAGGCGGCGCGGCACCGGGTGCCGCTCGGGTGTTACGTTGCGACAGCCTCAGGGAATTCGCACGGGCGGGGAGACACGCTATGGAGACCACACATCGGACCACCGACCAGCAGAAGCCGGCCGACCAGCGGCGCCGTGAACTGCTGGAGGCGGCGGACCGGGTGGTGCTCCGGGACGGCCCCAAGGCCTCGATGAACGCGATCGCGGCCGAGGCGGGGATCACCAAGCCGATCCTCTACCGCCACTTCGGCGACAAGGGCGGGCTGTACCGCGCGCTCGCGACCCGGCACACCGACGCGCTGCTCGCCGCGCTGCGGGCGGCGCTCGACGCACCGGCCGACCGGCGCCGACGGGTCGAGGCGACGCTCGACACCTACCTCGCCTCGATCGAGGCGATGCCCCAGGTCTACCGCTTCCTGATGCACCCGGCCGAGGAGACCCACCAGGCCGAGCAGGGCTTCGACGTGGGCCGCCACTCGGCGCCGGTGCTGCGGCGGATGGGCGAGGAACTCGGCCAGGTCATCGCCGAGCGCATCGACCTCGGCCCGGCCGGCGAGGCGCAGGCCCGGATCTGGGGCCACGGGATCGTGGGCATGATGCACGCGGCGGGCGACTGGTGGCTCGGCGAACGCCCGTGCTCGCGCACGGAGTTGGTCCGCGCCCTGGCGGACCTGCTGTGGGGCCGGCTGGCCGCGGCGGGCGACCGCGAAGGGGCGCCGGGGTTCTGAGGCGCACCGGGCGTTCAGCCCCGGAGCGGGTCCTGCACGCGCGCCCGGCACTCAGCCCCGGAGCGGGTCCTGCCGCGCGCCGGCGTTCAGCCCCGGAGCGGGTCCTGACGCGCGCCCGGCGTTCAGCCCCGGAGCTGGTTCACCCGCGCCCCCACGGCTCCTTGCGGATCGCCCGCACCAGGCGTGACTTGCGCCACCCCGTGACCCGGTCCGCGTACACCCCGCCCTCCAGGTGGTCCGTCTCGTGCTGGAGGCAGCGGGCGAAGAAGCCCGTCCCCTCGACGCGTGTCGGGGTGCCGTCCAGGAGGACGCCCTCGACGACCGCGCGGTCGAAGCGGGGTGTCGGCGCCTCCAGGCCCGGCAGCGACAGGCAGCCCTCCGCGCCCCGGATCACGTCCCCGTCCGCCTCCACCAGACGCGGGTTGACCAGGTGCCCGAGGTGGCGCACCTCCTCGTCGTCCGGGCAGTCGTACACGAAGACCCGCAGGCCCACGCCCACCTGGTTGGCCGCGAGGCCCACGCCGTTCGCGGCGTACATCGTGGCGAACATGTCCTCGACCAGCCGGGCCAGCTCGGGACCGAAGTCGACGACGGGTTCACAGGGGGTGTGCAGGACCGGTTCGCCGAGCAGGGTCATCGCTCGGACGTGGCCGGAACTGCCGGGGATCGGCCGGTTTCGCATGGGCGTAAGGGTACGGTCCGCTGTGACCTCGTCGTTTCGGCGCGGGGCCCAGCGGTGCCGCAGTTCGGGTCGCTGGCCGGATCTCGATAGGCTGAGCCCGGACCGACGCAAGGAGGAACAAGGAAGATGTCAGGACACCCCGGTAATCCAGAGCCGCTGTCGCCGCGCGCCAAGCTGGCCGTGACGGCGGGCAAGGCCGCCGCCGCGGTGTCGCGGGCAGCCGGACGCGGCAGCGGATCGGTGATCGGCGGCCGGGTGGCGCTCAAGCTCGACCCCGATCTGCTGGGGCGGCTCGCGCAGCATCTGGACGTCGTCCTGGTGTCGGCGACCAACGGCAAGACCACCACCACCCGGCTGATCGCCGAGGCGCTGCGGGCCAGCGGCCCGGTCGTCTCCAACGCGCTCGGTGCCAACATGCCCGCGGGCATCACCTCGGCCCTGGCCGGCGGCTCGGACGCCAAGTACGGCGTCATCGAGGTCGACGAGAAGTACCTCGCCGGAGTCGCCCGGGACACCACCCCCAAGGCGATCGCGCTGCTCAACCTCTCCCGCGACCAGCTGGACCGCGCCGCCGAGACCCGGATGCTCGCCGAGAAGTGGCGCGAGGGTCTCAGCGGTACGAAGGCCGTGGTCATCGCCAACGCCGACGACCCACTGATCGTGTGGGCCGCCTCCTCCTCCCCCAACGTGGTGTGGGTCGCCGCCGGCCAGGAGTGGAAGGACGACGCCTGGTCGTGCCCCTCCTGCGGCGGTGTGATGCAGCGTCCCGGCGACGACTGGTTCTGCGGCGAGTGCGGCTTCCGCCGCCCGGCGCCGAGTTGGGCGCTCAACGGCGACCACGTCCTGGACCCGCACGGTTCGGCCTGGCCGATCCACCTCCAGCTGCCCGGCCGCGCCAACAAGGCCAACGCCGCCACCTCGGCCGCCGTCGCCGCCGTCTTCGGCGTCCCGCCGCAGGTCGCCCTGGAGCGGATGTACCAGGTGCAGGCCGTGGCCGGCCGCTACGACGTGGTCTCCTTCCAGGGCCGGGAGCTGCGACTGCTGCTCGCGAAGAACCCGGCGGGGTGGCTCGAAACGTTTTCCCTGATCGACCAGCCACCGACCCCGGTGATCCTCTCCGTCAACGCGCGCGGCGCCGACGGCACGGACACCTCCTGGCTCTGGGACGTCGACTACGGGCGGCTCGCCGGTCACCCGATCATGGTCCTCGGCGACCGCAAGCTGGACCTGGCGGTCCGCCTGGAGGTCGCGGGCGTGGACTTCCGGGTCTGCGAGACGCTCGACGAGGCGGTCCAGCTGGCCCCGCCCGGCCAGATCGAGCTGATCGCCAACTACACCGCCTTCCAGGACGTCCGCCGCCGCGTCGGCAACTGACCCGTAGAGGACATGCAGCATGAGTGACAGCAGCCTGCGCCTGGTCTGGGTCTACCCGGACCTGCTCAGCACGTACGGCGACCAGGGCAACGCCCTCGTCGTCGAGCGCCGCGCCCGCCAGCGCGGCCTGGACGTCCAGCGCGTCGACGTCCGCAGCGACCAGCCGGTGCCGACCTCCGGCGACATCTATCTGATCGGTGGCGGCGAGGACCGGCCGCAGCGGCTGGCGGCCGAGCGGCTGCGCCGCGACGGCGGCCTGGAGCGCGCCGCGTCCAACGGGGCGATCATCTTCTCGGTCTGCGCCGGCTACCAGATCCTGGGCCACGAGTTCATCAACGACCTCGGCGAGCGCGAGCCCGGTCTCGGTCTGATCGACGTGATCTCCACCCGCGGCGAGGGCGAGCGCTGCGTCGGCGACGTCCTCGCGGACATCGACCCGCGTCTCAACCTGCCGCAGCTCACCGGGTTCGAGAACCACCAGGGCATCACCCACCTCGGCCCGACGGCCCGCCCGTTCGCGCGGACCGTCCTCGGCCGGGGCAACGGCACCGGCGACGGCACCGAGGGCGCGTACAACGACACGGTCTTCGGTACGTACATGCACGGCCCGGTCATGGCCCGCAACCCGCAGATCGCGGACCTGATGCTGAAGCTGGCCCTGGACGTCAACGCGCTGCCGCCGACCGACGACCGGTGGTACGAGGCGCTGCGCGCCGAGCGGATCGCCACCGCGACGCAGCCCGCCTGACGCCTCCAGGACGCGCGCCGGACACGTCTCGTACGAACCTACGGTGTCCACTGTGCGGACATCCGTTTCAGCCCCGCCATCCGGCACCGATAGGGTGGCGGGGATCCAACCGGACGACGTGGTCCGGGAGTCGGCCCACGTTGCAAAGGTATTTGGGCTATGCGCATTGGTGTGCTCACCTCCGGAGGCGACTGCCCCGGTCTGAACGCCGTCATCCGTTCCGTCGTGCACCGCGCCGTCGTCGACCACGGGGACGAGGTCATCGGCTTCCACGACGGCTGGAAGGGCCTCCTGGAATGCGACTACCGCAAGCTCGACCTTGACGCGGTCGCCGGCATCCTCGCCCGCGGCGGCACCATCCTCGGCTCCTCCCGGGTCCAGCCCGCGCACCTGGTCGACGGCGTCGAGCGCGCCCGCGGCCACGTCGCCGACCTGGGCCTCGACGCGATCATCCCGATCGGCGGCGAGGGCACGCTGAAGGCCGCCAACCTGCTCTCGCAGGCCGGGCTGCCGATCGTCGGCGTGCCGAAGACCATCGACAACGACATCGCCTCGACCGACGTCACCTTCGGCTTCGACACCGCCGTGGGCGTGGCGACCGAGGCCCTGGACCGGCTGAAGACCACCGCCGAGTCCCACCAGCGGGTCCTGATCGTCGAGGTCATGGGCCGCCACACCGGCTGGATCGCCCTGCACTCCGGCATGGCCGCCGGCGCGCACGCGATCGTCGTGCCCGAGCGCCCCTTCGACATCGACGAGCTGACCGCCCGGGTCGGCGCGCGCTTCGAGGCCGGCAAGCGGTTCGCGATCGTGGTCGTCGCCGAGGGCGCCAAGCCGCGCGAGGGATCGATGAACGTCGAGGTCGGCGCCAAGGACCAGTACGGCCACGAGCGCTTCACCGGCATCGCCAACCAGCTCTCGGTCGAGCTGGAGCGGCGGCTCGGCAAGGAGGCCCGGCCGGTCATACTCGGTCACGTCCAGCGCGGCGGCACGCCGACCGCGTACGACCGTGTCCTCGCGACCCGCTTCGGCTGGCACGCCGTGGAGGCGGCGCACCGGGGCGAGTTCGGGATGCTGACCGCGCTGCGCGGCACGGACATCGAGATGGTTCCGCTGGCCCAGGCCGTGGAGACCCTGAAGACGGTCCCCGCCGACCGCTACGCCGAGGCAGAGACGGTGCTCTGACCCTCGTTTCCCTGGTGTCGACACCACGAACCGCCCCCGGTCGCTTCCGCGAACGGGGGCGGTTCTAGTCTGGTGCGGACAACAAGCGCGAAACGGGCTCCAGGAGTAGACAGATGGATCACAGCGGGCACGGCATGACGATGGATCTGCCGCCGTTCACGCTGGGACGGGGGCTGGAGTTCTCGCCCGACCCGTTCTTCCTCGTCGGCTGCCTCGTGGGACTCGCGGTGTACGGCTGGGGCGTGGCCCGGCTGCGCGGGCGCGGTGACGCCTGGCCGGTGAGCCGGACGGTCTTCTTCACCCTGGGCGTGCTGAGCGTCGCGCTGATGATGTGCACCAAGTTGAACGACTACGGCATGGTCATGTTCAGCGTGCACATGGTGCAGCACATGGTGATCTCGATGCTCTCGCCGATCCTGCTGCTGCTCGGCGCGCCGGTGACCCTGGCGCTGCGCGCGCTGCCGGTCGCGCCGCGGGGCGACAAGGGGCCGCGCGAGCTCCTGCTGATGCTGCTGCACAGCCGGTACATGCGGATCGTCACGCACCCCGCGTTCACGATCCCGCTCTTCATCGCGAGCCTGTACGGCTTCTACTTCACGCCTCTCTTCGACACCCTGATGGGGTCGAAGATCGGCCACATCACGATGATGGTGCACTTCCTCGCCGTCGGACTCGTCTTCTTCTGGCCGATCATGGGCGTCGACCCGGGTCCGCACCGCCCGGGCTATGTGATGCGGATGCTGGAGCTCTTCGCGGGCATGCCGTTCCACGCCTTCTTCGGCATCGCCCTGATGATGGCGTCGGAGCCGATGATCAAGGCGTACGAGAACCCGCCGGCGTCGCTCGGGATCGACGCGCTCGCCGACCAGAACGCGGCGGGCGGCATCGCCTGGGCGTTCAGCGAGATCCCGTCGGTCCTGGTGCTGATCGCGCTGGTCTACCAGTGGTACCACTCGGAGCAGCGGCAGGCCGTCCGCAAGGACCGGGCCGCCGACCGGGACGGGGACAAGGAGCTGGAGGCGTACAACGCCTACCTCGCCTCCCTCCAGGCCCGCGGCCAGTAGTTTTCGCACGGGAGTAGCATTCGCCCGCCTCAGGGGTGACCATGAGCGTGACGGTCCCGTCAGGAGGAGGGCGGACAGATGTCCGGTCCCACGAAGGCGATGAGCGTGATCACCGTCGCGGCCCTGGTGCTGACGACGGCGTACACGGTGGCGCTCGGCAGCAGCGGCTGGCTCTGGTTCGGCTGGGTGGTGCTCGGCGTGGTCACCATCGGGATGGCGGCCGCCGACAGCTCCGTGCCGACGGGGACGCGCCGCCAAGGTCAGGGGAGGCCCGGTCCGCAGCCCTGAGCACACGTGCGGTGCGCACCCGCCCGGCTATCCGCGCGGCGCGAGGACGACCCAGATATGACCGGGGGCGAAGTTCAGGGGCTCACCGGACGGGGTGGTGAAGGCCGTGCCGTCCGCGGCCGTCGGACGGCTCCAGCGGGCTTCGTGGGCGCGGCCGTCGCGCAGCACGACGGCGCTGCCGCTGCCGACCGTCTCGGTGTACGGGGAGACACTGCCGAGCACGTCGTGGAAGCGCGAGGACCGTATGGTCACGTACTGCACGACGACCGTCGACGCCGTGACCGGGCCCTCGTCGGTGGTGCGGGCCGGTCTGCCGTCCATCGCGACCAGCCAGCCCTTCTCCGCCGGCGCCCAGGTGAAGGTGTAGCGGGAGGCCGGGAAGCGCACGGTCCGTTCGTTGACCGCTTCGCCGCCGGTGGGGGCCGGGCCGAAGCGGAAGCCGATGTCCTTGGCGTTCTCGGCGTCCGGCGCGGCGGCCAGGGCGCGCCCTGGCCGCACGTACAGGTTGTGGGGAGCGGCCCTGCTCCGGTCGCGGAGGTAGGCGCCCGGGGCGTCCTCGGGTGGCAGGGCGTCCAGCGGGGCGGCCTTCAGGAGGGGCTTCAGGGCGGTCTGGGAGCCGGAGTAGGCGAGTGCGGGCCGGCCGAACTGGCGGAGGAGTTCGATGTCGGACTCGCGCGCGCTGCGGACCGGTCCGATCCTCTCGGGCAGGTCGCCGGAGTAGACGGCGAGCAGCCGTGTCTGGCCGCCCTCGACCTGCTCGACGTAGACGAGATCGGCCGCGCCGAGGCCGGTGTGCGGGCGGGCCGGTGGCACGTTGTCGATCTTGACGGCGAGGACCGGGGCGGCGCGGGCCGGCAGTCCGGTGAAGGGCGAGCGGCCGTCGGAGGTGGAGGTCGGCGCCGGTTCGGGCGCGCCCGAGCCGGCACACCCGTACAACCCGGCGGTCGTCACCGCGCACAGAAGCACGGTGACGGCCGCGCCGGGGCGTTTCTGTCGCGGACTGCGTCGGCGTTCGGCGGCCATCGGGGACCCCACTCTCCGTCTCCAGTGTGGACCAGGGTCGCGCGACTCGTTAGAAATAACCATCGCTCTACCGAGACGGGGGCCGTCGGTGTTCTATCACGTCCTGAAGTACGTCCTGCTGGGGCCGTTGCTGAGGCTGGTCTTCCGGCCGCGCATCGAGGGCCTCGAGCACGTCCCGGCGGACGGCGCGGCGATCATCGCCGGGAATCATCTGTCGTTCTCCGACCACTTCCTGATGCCGGTGGTCCTCAAACGGCGGATCACCTTCCTCGCCAAACAGGAGTACTTCACCGGCCCGGGCGTCAAGGGCCGGCTGACCGCCGCGTTCTTCCGCAGCGCCGGGCAGATCCCGGTCGACCGCTCCGGCAAGGAGGCCGGGAAGGCGGCGATCCGCGAGGGGCTCGGGGTGCTGGCCAAGGACGAGCTGCTCGGCATCTATCCCGAGGGCACGCGCTCGCACGACGGGCGGCTCTACAAGGGCAAGGTCGGGGTCGCCGTCATGGCGATCACGGCCGGGGTGCCGGTGATCCCGTGCGCGATGGTCGGGACCTTCGAGATCCAGCCGCCCGGCAAGGTCGTGCCGCGGATCAAGCGCGTCACCGTCCGGTTCGGCGCTCCGCTCGACTTCTCCCGGTACGCCGGTCTCGAGGGCGAGAAGGCGGCGATCCGCGCGGTGACGGACGAGATCATGTACGAGATCCTCGCGCTGTCCGGGCAGGAGTACGTCGACGACTACGCGGCCTCGGTGAAGGCGGCCGAGCAGGAGGCGAGGGAGCGGAACGGCGGGGCGCGCCGAAAGTTCCCGCGCCGGGGACGCTGACGGCGGATCCGCGCACGGCGTAAGGGCCTGGGGCGGTGATCACGGCCGTCGTATCGTCGCCGCCATGGGACAAGGACGCGCAGTGGTACTGGGAGCGACGGGACAGGTGGGGCGGGCGGCCGTGCGGGCGCTCGTCGCGGACGGCTGGGAGGTGACGGCGGCCTCGCGGCGCGGTGGCCGGGCCGAGGAGTGGCCGACGGAGGTCCGGTCGGTGGCCGTCGACCGCGACGAGGAGGGCGCGCTCGCCGCCGCGCTCGGCGACGGGACCGACGTGCTGGTCGACATCGTCGCCTATCACAGCGGGCACGCACGGCAGTTGACGGCGCTCGCCGACCGGATCGGCTCGGCGGTGGTGGTCTCCAGCGGCGCGGTGTACGAGGACGACCGGGGCCGGAACTTCGACACCCAGGACGAGCCGGACGGCTTCCCCGCCTACCCGGTGCCGATCCCGGAGACGTGGCGGACGGTCGCGCCGGGCGATGGCTCGTACGGGACGCGGAAGGTGGCCCTGGAGCGGGAGTTGCTCGCGGCGGGCGGGGCGCTGCCGACGACGGTGCTGCGGGCGGGCGCGATCCACGGGCCGTACTGCCCGGGCCCGCGCGAGCTGTGGTTCGTCAAGCGGGCGCTCGACGGGCGGCCGGTGCGGATCCTGTCGTACGAAGGGGGCTCGCGGTTCCATCCGGTGCACGTGGACAACCTGGGCGAGCTGGTCCGGCTGGCGGCGGCGTCGCCGGGGAGCCGGGTGCTCAACGGCGGTGACCCGCAGGCTCCGGCGGTCGCGGAGATCGGGGCGGCGATCGACGCGGTGATGGGCGTCGAGAGCGAGACGGTGCTGATGGCGGGGGCGCCGGAGGGCACGGTGGGGCTTTCGCCGTGGACCGCGCCTCGCCCGGTCGTCCTCGACATGGGCGCGGCGGAGCGGGAGCTCGGGTACCGGCCGGTGGTCTCGTACGCCGAGTCGCTGCCGGAGACGGTCGCCTATCTGTCCCGGCGGGTGGCCGAGGAGGGGTGGCGGGAGGCGTTCCCTGGCCTGGTGAAGTACGGGGTCGACTTCTTCGACTACGCGGCCGAGGACGTCTGGCTCGCGGCGCGTTGAGACAAGAAGGGAGGGGCGGACCGCCCGTCCGGGCAGGTCCGTCCCTCCCCCGTCATGCCGTGGTCACGGCTGGGGCGTGGCGTGCGGGGCGCAGGTCACGTCCCGGCCGTCGAGCGTGCCGGTGAGGAGGTAGGCCTCCACCCGGGTGTTCAGGCACGGGTTGGCGAGGTTGGTGATGCCGTGCGAGCCGGCGTCGCGCTCGGTGATGAGCCGCGAGCCCTTGAAGCGCTGGTGCAGTTCGACGGCTCCGGCGTACGGCGTGGCCGCGTCGCGCTCGGCCTGGGTGATGAGCACGGGCGGCAGGCCCTTGCCGGTGCGGACCTCGGTCGGCTGCTGGCGCGGGGCCGACCAGGTGGCGCAGGGCAGGTTCATCCAGGCGTTGGCCCAGGTCATGAACGGGTAGCGCTCGTGCAGTCGGCTGTTGTCCCGGTCCCACTTCCGCCAGCTGGTCGGCCAGGGGGCGTCGGCGCATTCGACGGCGGTGTAGACGGCGTTGCCGTTCTCCGACGCGGCGTTGCCGGCCGTGTCGGTGGGGTCGGAGGCGGCCGAGTCGATCAGCGGCTGCGGGTCTCCGGCGGCGTACGCGCTCCAGGCTTCGGCGACCGGGGCCCACATGGAGTCGTAGTAGGGCGCGTTCTGGAAGAAGCCGACGAGCTCGGCCGGGCCGACCTTGCCGCCGAGCGGGTTCTTCTTGGCGGCGGCGCGCAGCGTGTCCCACTGGCCGCGGACCTCGGTGTAGGTGTCGCCGAGGTGGTAGGTGGCGTCGTGCCGGGCGACCCAGGTCATCCAGTCCTTGAGCCGGCCCTCGAAGGCGATGTCCTGGTCGAGGTTGGCCTCGTACCAGATCTTCTGCTTCGACGGGTTGACGACGCTGTCGAGCACCATGCGCCGCACGTGCGTCGGGAAGAGGGTGCCGTAGACGGCGCCGAGGTAGGTGCCGTAGGAGACACCGACGAAGTTCAGCTTCTTCTCGCCGAGCGCGGCCCGGACGACGTCGAGGTCGCGGGCGGTGTTGCGGGTGTTGATGTACGGCAGGAGGTCGCCGTTCCTCTCCGCGCAGCCCTCGGCGTACTCGGCGGCGAGCTTGCGCTGTGCGCGCTTGTCGGCCTCGCTGTCGGGCACCGGGTCGAGCTTGGGGCCCTTGACGAACTCGGCCGGGTCGACGCAGGAGATGGGGGCCGAGTGTCCGACGCCGCGCGGGTCGAAGCCCACGAAGTCGTACGCCTTGGCGGCGCCCGCCCAGATGGTGCTCTTGGTGGTGACCCGGCGCGGGAAGCGGAGGCCGGAGCCGCCGGGACCGCCGGGGTTGTAGAGCAGGGCGCCCTGGCGCTCGGCGGGGGTGCCGGTGGAGCCGATGCGGTCGACAGCGATCTTGATCTGCTTGCCGTTCGGCCGGGCGTAGTCGACGGGGACGGTGACCCAGCCGCACTGGATGGGCTTCTCGAGCCCCCAGTCGGCCGGGCAGTCCTGCCAGTCGATGCCCCGGTCGGCGGCGCGCTGGGCGGCGACGGCCGTGCCCCGTGCCTCCGCGTCGGGCCGGTGGCGCTGGTCGGCGCTCGCGGCCGGCGCGGCCAGCGCGCCCGCCATGAGCGTGCCGGCTATCAGAGCGCCTGCCGAGCCGAGCGCTGCCGTGCGTCTCACGTGATGCCTCCCCCTGTGGGTGCGATCTGTCCGGGGGATCCTTTCGTCCGTGGGGCAGACGCGGTAAGTCGCACAGGCGTTTCTTTGCCGAACCAATAACCGGATACGGCTGTACCGCTGAGCGGTGACCTCAGAACGGCGCGAGGGCGCCGAGCGCCTCGTCGAGCACCCTGCGCAGCCGGAGCGCGTCCGGGGCGACGGCGGTGACCAGGGCGGCCGGCCCGGCCAGCGGAGCGAGGACCGCGTTCGCCGCGAGCACCCGTGCCGCCACCGGCTTCTCCTCGAACCCGGGGTCGACGACGAGCAGTTGACCGGTCGCCCGGTTGCCGGCGAGGACCGCTCCACCGTCCCAGCCACCGAGCGCGCCGGGGCCGTATGCCACCTCCTGGTCGAGCAGGGGCCGTCCGGCGCGGCGGACGGTGAGCCGGGAGAGGAGCGTGCCGGGCTCCTCGCCGTGGCGGCCGAGGATCTGCTCCTCCCGGAGCACGAGCCGTGCGGTGGGGGCGAGTTCGACGGTGGTGCGCATCACCAGGTCGGATCCCCGGGCACAGACCAGCTGTTCGGGCAGCCAGCGCAGTACGCCGCCGTCGCCGACCGTCAACCGCACGTCGTACGTGGCGGGTTCGGCGCCCCGGCCGGGCAGGGCGACGGTCGCGGCGGCCGAGTCGACCAGGAGCCGCGCCCCGTCCCGAACCTCCGCCTCCACCGTGAGCCGGTCACCGCCGAGGGGCGCGCTCATCGCACCGACGACGGTGACCCGTGTGTACGCCCCGGTGGCCGCCCGGGTCCTGCGCAGGGCGAGGGGCCCGTCGCTGACCAGGAGGGGCAGCCCGCCGGCGGCGTCGGCGACGATCCGGGCGGTGGCGACGATCCTGGAAGAGGCGGCGGTCCCGGCCGTGGCGGTGGTCCCGGCCGTGGCGGTGGTCCCGGCCGTGGCGGCGGGGGTCATGCGGACCAGGCGGCGAGCCGCTCGCGGACCCAGTCGGCGACCGGGCCCACGCCCTGCGCACCGGTGAGCGAGGTGAAGGCGACGGGCAGGTCGCCGCGCTGCTCCTTGGCGTCCCGCGCCATGCGCTCCAGGTCCGAGCCGACGTACGGGGCGAGGTCGGTCTTGTTGACGACGAGCAGGTCGGCGGTGGTGACGCCCGGGCCGCCCTTGCGGGGGATGTCGTCGCCGCCGGCCACGTCGATGACGAAGATCTGTGCGTCGACCAGGCCCTTGGAGAAGGTGGCGGTCAGGTTGTCGCCGCCGGACTCGACCAGGATGAGGTCGAGCGGGCCGACCGTGTCCTCCAGCTCCTCGACCGCTTCGAGGTTGGCGGAGATGTCGTCGCGGATCGCGGTGTGCGGGCAGGCGCCGGTCTCCACGGCCTGGATGCGCTCGGGCGGCAGGACCGCGTTGCGCAGGAGGAACTCGGCGTCCTCGCGGGTGTAGATGTCGTTGGTGACGACGGCGATCGAGAGCCGGTCACGCAGCTCGCGGCAGAGCGCGGCGACGGTCGCCGTCTTCCCGGAGCCCACGGGCCCGCCGAGCCCGATCCGCAGGGCGCGCCGCGTCCCGTCGGGCCGGCGCGCGTCGGCGGAGACGGCGCCGAGGTGGTCGTGGGAGTGGTCGAGGTGCATGGGGGGCTCCTGGGATGAGAGGAAATCGAGGGAGGTACCACGGGTGGTCACGACGCGAACAGCCGGACCGGCCAGGTCGCGTGGTGCTCGGCCGTGATGTCGAGGAGCGGCGCCGACGCGGCCGGAAGGGCGTCGACACCGGAGACCGCCGCGGCCACCGCGCGTTCGGCGACCCGGTCCATCTCCGGCGCGAGGCGCGCGAGGACGGCCGTCGCCTGGAAGGGGTCCAGGCTGAGGAGCCGTACCGCCGCCGTCGCGGGGCCGCTGACCGTCTCGTACGCGACGCAGTGGGCCGCCTCCTCGGGCCCGAGCCCCGCGGCGCGGGCGGTGACGCCGAGGACGATCGGCTGGTGTGCCCCGCGCGGGAACGCGGCGGCGAGCGCGTCGAGTTCGGGGCAGGGCCAGGTCGCGCGGGCGGCGCGCATCATCTGTCGGCCGAGCTTGCGGGCCGCCGCCCGCAGGGCGGGCGAGGGGGTGCGGGCGTCGGCGGCCGCGTCGAGTTCGTACGGGTCGTGGCCGTGGGCGGCCGCCGCGGCGAGGCCCGCCGAGGTGAGGCCGGTGGTGTGCAGCCGGCCCCGGCAGAACGCGGCGAGGCTCGCCGCGTCGGTGATCCGGCCGGCCTTGACGGCGGCCTCGGCGCCACCCGAGTGGGCGTGCCCGCCGGCGGGGAACCGTCCGTCGGCGAGCACCAGCAGAGCAGCTGCGCGTGCGCCCATGTCAGAAGAGGAAGTAGCGCTGGGCGAGGGGCAGTTCTTCGGCGGGGGCCGGGACGACCGCTTCGCCGTCGATGGTGACGGTGAAGGTGTCGGCGTCGACCTCGACCCGGGGCAGCGCGTCGTTCTCCCGCATGTCCGCCTTGGTGACCCGTCGGGTGTTCTGAATGGCGACGAACTTCCGGTCCAGACCGAGCCGTTCGGGCAGGTCGTCCTCGATGGCCGCCTGGGTCACGAAGTTGAGGGAGTTGCCCGCCGGCGCCTTGCCGAGTGCGCCGAACATCGGTCTGGGCAGGATCGGCTGGGGGGTGGGGATGGAGGCGTTGGCGTCGCCCATCTGCGCGTACGCGATCTGGCCGCCCTTCAGCACGACCAGCGGCTTCACACCGAAGAAGGCGGGCTCCCACAGCACAAGGTCGGCGAGCTTGCCGCTCTCGACGGAGCCGATCTCGTGGTCGAGGCCCTGGGCCACCGCCGGGTTGATCGTGTACTTGGCGACATAGCGACGCGCCCGGTGGTTGTCCGCGCGGCCGTCTCCCGGCAGCGCGCCGCGGCGCTTCTTCATCACGTGCGCGGTCTGCCAGGTCCGCATGATCACTTCGCCGATGCGGCCCATCGCCTGGGAGTCGGAGGAGATGATCGAGATGGCGCCGAGGTCGTGCAGGACGTCCTCGGCGGCGATGGTGGAGGGCCGGATCCGGGACTCGGCGAAGGCGAGGTCCTCGGGGACGGCCGGGTTCAGGTGGTGGCAGACCATCAGCATGTCGAGGTGTTCCTCGATGGTGTTGACGGTGTGCGGCCGGGTCGGGTTGGTGGAGCTGGGCAGTACGTACGGCTCGGACACCACCGTGATGATGTCCGGAGCGTGCCCGCCGCCCGCCCCCTCGGTGTGGTACGCGTGGATGGTGCGCCCGGCGATGGCGGCGAGGGTGTCCCCGACGAATCCCGCCTCGTTCAGGGTGTCGGTGTGGATGGCGAGCTGGGCGCCGGTCTCGTCGCAGACGGTGAGGCAGGCGTCGATGACGGCCGGGGTCGCTCCCCAGTCCTCGTGGATCTTGAATCCGAGTGCGCCGCCTCGCAGTTGGGAGTACATGGCCTCGCGGGACATCGTGTTGCCCTTGCCGAGCAGCCCGATGTTGACCGGGGAGTTCTCCAGCGCGGCGAACATCCCGGCGAGGTGCCAGGGGCCGGGGGTGACGGTGGTCGCCTTGCTGCCCTCGGCGGGCCCGGTGCCGCCGCCGACGAGGGTGGTGATGCCGGAGGCCAGGGCCTCGTCGATGATGGTCGGCGCGATGAAGTGGATGTGGGTGTCGACGCCGCCAGCGGTGACGATCCGGCCGTTGCCCACGATCACCTCGGTCTCCGGCCCGATGACCAGGTCGGGGTGGACGCCGTCCATGGTGTCGGGGTTGCCGGCCTTGCCGATGCCGGTGATCCGGCCGTCGCGGATGCCGATGTCGGCCTTGATCACGCCCCAGTGGTCGATGATCACGGCGCCGGTGATCACGGTGTCGGGCGCGCCCTCCGCCCGGGTCGTGCGGGCCTGGCCCATGGACTCGCGGATGACCTTGCCGCCGCCGAAGACGGCTTCGTCGCCCGCGCGGCCGGGGCCGCCGGATCGGTCCTCCTCGATCTCGACGACGAGGTCGGTGTCGGCGAGCCGGATGCGGTCACCGGAGGTGGGGCCGAACAGGTCGGCGTAGACGGCGCGGTGCAGCTCAGGCACGGTCGCCTCCGTTCGCGTCGAGGGGGCCCGCGGTCTCGCCGCGCAGACCGGGGACGATCCGGCGGCCCGCCAGCGGGACGAGCTCGATCTCGACCGGGATGCCGGGCTCGAAGCGCACCGCCGTCCCGGCGGCGATGTGCAGCCGCAGGCCGTGCGCGGCGGCGCGGTCGAAGGAGAGGCCGGGGTTGGCCTCGGCGAAGTGGTAGTGGGAGCCGACCTGGACGGGCCGGTCGGCGGCGTTGAGGACGGTGAGCCGGGTGACCGGCCGGCCGTCGTTGAGGGCGACGGGACCTTCACCGAAAAGGATTTCTCCGGGAATCATCGGCGGTGCTCCCCCGTCACACGATCGGGTCATGGACGGTGACGAGCTTGGTGCCGTCCGGGAAGGTGGCCTCGACCTGGACGTCGTGGATCATCTCCGGGATCCCGGCCATGACCTCGTCCCGGGTGATCACCTTGCGGCCGGAGAGCATGAGCTCCGCGACGGTCCTGCCGTCGCGGGCCCCCTCCAGAATGTGGGTGGTGATCAGGGCGACGGCCTCGGGGTGGTTGAGCTTCACACCGCGCGCACGGCGTTTCTCGGCCACGTCGGCGGCCACATGGATGAGCAGGCGTTCCTGCTCGTGCGGCGACAGTTGCACGCTTCCACCTCACAGTCTTCACCGGGCAAGCCCCGGACAGCAGCGGACCTTACCGAGCGTCAACACTTTGTTGAGCTGCGGAGATGGCCCTCCCGGCCAGACATTGCACGTTAGAGCGGAAGTTTTTCCTACGCGTTAACTCGCGCTTTGCGACCGCATGGACATCAACCCGCGCAGACCGTCCTGGACGACCTCGACCCGCACGTCGCCGAAGAGCGCCTGCTGCGCGATGTAGCCCTGGGCGGTGGCGATGAGCGTGCGGGCCACCCGGTCGGCGGGGACGTCCGCCGCCATCATCCCGCTCTCGCGGTAGGCGTCGACGAGCAGGCCCCAGGCGGCGCGCATGCCGTGGTAGCCGTCGGAGAGGGTCTGGAACAGCTCCTCGTTACGCAGCGTCTCGGACCACACCTGAAGGATCAGCCGGGCGTAGGCCTGGCGGTCTCCGCCGGGGATCTCCTCCTGGAGGACGTGGCCGAGGACGTGCCCGAGCAGGACGTCGGGGGTGGGTGGTGGGGTGGTGTCCGCAGCCTCGGCGAACGCGGCGCGGATCTTGGTGAAGGCCTCCGCCGCGTTGGCCGCGATGAGCTCCTCCTTGCCGCTGAAGTAGCGGTAGACGGCACCGGCCGAGAGCCCCACCTCGGTCAGCACGTCCTGCATGGACGTGGCGTGGAAGCCGTTACGGGCGAAGCAGCGCGCGGCGCCGTCGAGGATCTGACGGCGGCGGGCGTCGAGGTGTTCCTGCGAGACACGGGCCATGCCCGAAACCTAAAACGAACATTCATTCTTGACAAGTGACAGCCCCGGCGAGACAGTGGGCGCACCGTAAAACGAACGATCCTTCTCTGTGAATCGAGAGCTCATGTCCGCCTCTGCCACCCGCAAGACCCTCGCGGTGCTGGTACTGATCCCGGTCGTCGTGGCCCTGGCCCTGTGGGCCTTCGCCTGGCCCGCCGCCCGGATCGCCCCGCGCGACCTGCCGATCGGCGTCGCGGGTCCGGCCACCGCGACAGCCCCGCTGGAGCAGCGCCTCGCCGAGCGCGACGGCGCCTTCGAGGTCCACCGCTACGACTCCGAGGCCGCCGCCCGTACGGCGATCGAGGACCGGGTCGTATACGGCGCGGTGGTCGTGACCGCGCAGGGGCCCGAACTGCTGACCGCGTCCGCCGCGAGCCCGGTCGTCGCCGGTCTGCTGCGCGAGGCCGTCACGGCCCAGGTCCCGGCCGGGACCCAGGTCACGGTGACCGATGTCGTCCCGGCCCCCGCCGGGGACCCCCGGGGCAGCGCGTTCGGGGCGGGTCTCTTCCCGCTGATCCTGGCCGGCGCGGCCTCCGGCATCGTGGTGACCGTCCTCGGCCTGCGCGGCGCCCGGGCGGCCGGCACGCTGCTCGGCGCCGCCGCGCTCGCGGGGATCGTCGGCGCCACGCTGGCGCACTCCTGGCTCGGCGTGTTCGCCGGCGACTGGTGGACCGAGGCCGGGGTGCTCGGGCTGACCGTGCTCGCGATCGGCGCGGCGATCGCGGGTCTCGCCGCGCTCATCGGCAAGCCGGGCATCGGCGTCGGGGCGTTCCTGATGATCCTGCTCGGCAACCCGTTCTCCGGCGTCGTGAGCGCGCCCGAGCTGCTGCCCGCGCCGGTGGGCACGCTCGGCCAGTGGCTGCCGCCGGGCGCGGGCGGATCCGCGCTGCGTTCGGTCGCCTTCTTCGACGGCGCGGGCGCGGGCCCGGCCCTGCTCGTCCTCGGCATATGGGCGGCCGCCGGTCTGGCGGCGCTGCTGGTCGGCGGTCGGCGCGGTCGGGCCGAGGCCGCGCCGACGGTCACCCCGGCTCCGGAGCCGGCGCGGGTCGGCTGACGCCCTTCCCGTACGGCCGCGTGCCCCCGTCCCGACGGACGGGGGCACGCGGCTTTCTCATGCTCCGGGGGCGCCGGGGGTGTGGTGGCGGGCCGCGAGACCGAAGCGGCCCTGTTCACCCGGAGCGGACGTCAGCGAGTGGACCTCGGAGAGCGCACTGCCCGTCGGCCCCTCGGCACCCTCCCGGTCCGCTTCGAGTTTCTCCAGGTCAGCGGCCGACACCAGCGCGACGAGGGGCTTTCCGTGCCGGGTCACGACGACCCGTTCGTCGCCGTACACCACCCGGTTGATCAGGTCGGCGAGCTCTGCTCGTGCTTGCGTCACCGGAATCTCGTAGGCCATGCTCCTCATCTTACGGGTTGTACGTCCTGTACATTTTCTACAAGGAGGCACCGCCATGCACGCTCGCTATGTCCTGCCCGAGTTCACCGAGCGCACGAGCTTCGGGAGCCGGACCCTCGACCCGTACTCCAAGCTGCTCGAAGAACGGATCGTCTTCCTCGGCACCCCCATCGACGAGATCTCCGCCAACGACGTCATCGCGCAGCTCCTGCATCTGGAGTACGCCGACCCGGACCGGGACATCGCGCTCTACATCAACTCCCCCGGCGGGTCGATCAGCGCCATGTCCGCGATCTACGACACGATGCAGGTCGTCACCTGCGACGTGGAGACCACCTGCCTCGGGCAGGCCGTCTCGACCGCCGCCGTCCTGCTCGCGGCCGGCGCGCCCGGCAAGCGGCTCGCCCTGCCCGGCGCCCGGGTCGTGCTCCAGCAGCCCGCGATGGACGAGCCGTTGCGGGGGCAGCCGAGCGATCTCGACATCCAGGCACGGGAGTTGATCCGGCAGCGCGCGATGCTGGCCGGGATGCTGGTCACCCACACCGGACAGAGCGGCGAGCGGATCGACGCCGACATCGACCGGACCACCGTCCTCGACGCGCCGGCCGCGACCGTCTACGGCCTGGTGGACCACGTGATTCAGAACCGGGGGGCGTCGGGCGGCGCCGGGACCAGGTGACGGCGCGATGGTCCCCGATCTGCCGCCGCTGCCCGCTCTGACGCGCGCGGAGGGCGAGTTCGTCGACGCCTACCTCGAAGTGGTCGATCTGCTGGGCCGCATCAATCCATCCAGGGCTTCGCATACGTATGGGGCGCTGCGCGCCGCTCAGGCGCTGGTGGGACGGGTCGGCGCCCTGCGCGACGCGCTCACGGCGATGCACGCGCGCGGCGAGAGCGAGGTGCACGCCGAGACATTGGCCCGAGCGCTGCGGGTGTTGGACGGGGAGCGTAGATCCGGCCGCGTCACCGTCCCGGAGACTCCGGCAAGTTGACATTCCCCCGTGTCGTGTCGAGGTCCACTCGGCGCAGCGCGGCCGCGGAATCGCTCCCCCGTTCGGCGTAGTCGACGAATCAACATATGTGCGGGGTGAGTTGCACAGCAGGTGTACGCATCTGGCCGAATCGGGCATTCCACCCCTGGTCCGGGACTCGTCGGCCAAACCTGTGACGATCACGAAACATGCCTGTCCACCCGAATGGATCAGTCGTGAGGAGCCTCACATAACCTCGTTTCGACTCGGATTTCGCCCTGAATCTGGGTCAAGATCCCTCACGACGACAAGCCCCCGCCACCGCGGCGGGGCGGTCCGGGCGGACGCCGAGTCCTGCCGCTGTCCCGGATGTCTGGTCGACAGGAGTGGATCGGCAGGAGTGGAGGACCCGAGCAGTACGGGACGGCCGGCCGGATGGGCCGTTCCTCGGGGTGAAGCCGCAGCCGCGGCCGGGCAACTTCGCCAGTCCGAACCCGACAGGTCATCCTTCACAGGCGGCTGACGAAGGGTTGCGCATGAGTGCGCAGATTCATGTCCCGTCCGTGCTGTCCCGGGCCGGAGCCGTCTCGGCTCTCACCCTCGCCGCCCTCGGCGGCACGATGCTGGCACCAGGTGCCGCACCGGAGGCCCAGGCCGCGACCTCGTACGCCGGCAAGGCGCTGAACATCGCGGCTTCGAAGAAGGGATCGCCGTACAAGTACGGAGCGTCCGGACCGTCCCGGTTCGACTGCTCGGGGCTCACGCTCTACTCGTACAAGAAGGCGGGCAAGTCGCTGCCCCGTACCGCGCAGCAGCAGTACAACAAGACCCGGCACATCTCCGCGTCCAGCAGGCAGAAGGGGGACCTGGTCTTCTTCCACTCCGGTGGCAGGGTGTACCACGTGGGGATCTACGCGGGCAGCGGAAAGATCTGGCACTCCCCCAAGAAGGGTTCGTGGGTGAAGCTCGACAGGATCTGGTCGTCCAAGGTGTATTACGGCCGGGTCCGCTGACGCCCGGTCCGCTCCGACGCGAGCGGGGTGCGGTGGTCCCCGCGCCCGGGGGGTGCGGTGGTCCGACGCGAGCGGGGGGCGCGGTGGCGCCGCCGCACCCTCGCCTCCGGTTCAGTGCCCCGGTGACACCAGCAGCGTCACCCCGAGGGCGGCGAGCATGCCGCCCGTCACCCCCTGCACGGTCCTCGCGGCCCGTGGCCGCCGCAGCCGGTGGCCGAGCCGGTCCACGCCGAGTGCCACCAGCGGGAACCAGAGCAGGGCCAGCAGCACCACGATCGAGGCCAGCAGCAGCGTGCGCGGCAGCACCGCCGCGCCGTCCGGTACGAACTGTGGCAGCAGACTCAGGAAGAGCACCGGCGCCTTGGGGTTGAGGACGTTGGTCAGGAAGCCCTGCCGGAAGGCCCGGCCGACCTCCCGCTCCCCCGCCGCGTCCGCCGCCGGCTCGCCCGCCGACGCGCGCAGCGCGCCGCGTAGCGCCTGTACGCCGAGGTAGAGGACGTAGACCCCGCCGGCGATCTGCAGCACGCGGTAGAGCACCGGGACAGCGATCAGCACGGCCGCGAGCCCGGCCACCGCGAGGGCGGTGTGCACGACGAGCCCGCCCGCCACTCCCACGGCGCAGGCCACCCCGGCCCGGCGCGAGGCGAGGGCACCGCGTACGACGACGGTGAAGTCCGCGCCCGGCATGGCCACCATGCCCGCCGCGACCCCGATGAAGGCGATCAGCTGTCCGTCCATGACCCCAGCCTGCCCGCCGCGAGCCTTTAGTGTGTAGACACGATTTACTGGGTCTGCCCAAAGGGATGCTTTATGCAGGATCTGGTGCGGCTCGCCGCCCTGGTGGCCGTCGCCGAGGACGGCTCGATCACCCGGGCCGCCGCCCGGCTCGGCTACACCCCGCCCGCGCTCTCGCAGCAGCTCGCCAAGCTGGAGCGGGAGGCGGGCGCCGCGCTGCTCGTCCGCCACCACCGGGGCGCACGGCTGACCCCGGCGGGCGAGCTCCTGGTCACCCGGGCGCGCCGGGTCCTGGACGAGATGGACCGGGCCCGCCATGAGCTGGCACGGCTCAGCGGCCTGTCGGGCGGGCGGCTGCGGGTCGGGACGTTCACCACGGTCGGCATCCATCTGCTGCCGCCGGTGCTCAGCGCGTTCCGCCGGGCGCACCCGGACGTGGAGCTGACGGTCGCCGAGTACGAGCCGCCGGGCGGGGTGCACGCCGTGGCCGCGGGCGAGGTGGACCTCGCGCTGACCCACACGTACGAGCCGGCGGAACCGGCGCCGCTGCCGCCGGGGGTCGAGCTGGAGCCGCTACTGATCGAGGAGTTGGTCCTGGTCACGGCGCCGGGCCATGTCCTGGCGGAGGGTTCGGGCCGGCTCCCGATCGCCGAGCTCGCGGGCCAGCCGCTGATCAGCAGCGCGCCGGACCACCCGCCGCGCCGCGGCGTGGAGGGGGCGTTGGCCCGGGCGGGTGCGACGCCGTCGGTGGTGTGCCGGACGCCCGGCTACGCCCTGGTCTGCGCCCTGGTCAGCGCGGGCCTCGGGGTGGCGGTGGTGCCGGAGATGGTCGCGTCGATGGCTGCGTCACCGCTGGGCGTACGGGCCCTGGAACCGACCTCGTTCCGCCGGACGATCTCGGTCGCCCACCGGGGCGAGGAGTCGGGCCCGGCGGCCGCGTCCCTGCGGGCACTGCTGCGCGGCGCGTTCGCGCGCGCGTAGGGGCGGGGCCTTCGCGCGGCCGGAGTTCCTGTACGCGCGGGCGGCGTTTTCGCGGCCGGTGATCGCGCTGCTAGAGATCGCGCTGCTAGAGAGGGAAGGCCGGAGTGGCGGCGGTCCAGGGGAGGTTGATCCGGACCGTCTTGCCGCCCTCGGCGGTCGGGGTGACCGAGAGACGGCCGCCGGCCTCGGCCGTCAGGCTGCGGATGATGACCATCCCGCGTCCGTTGTCCTGCTGCACGGCCGCCGGGAGCCGCTTCGGCCAGCGGGGGTGGCTGTCGGTCACGCCGATGTGGAGCTGTTCCTCGCGCTCCAGGCGGACGTCGACGGTGAAGGTGGGCGACTGCCCGAAGGTGTGCTGGACGGCGTTGGTGGCGAGCTCCGAGACGATCAGCCGGACCGTCTCGGCGGTGTCGCTGCCGCCCGCGAGCCCCCAGCCGGTCAGGACGTCGGCGACATATCTCCGGGCGGCGGACACCGAGGCGGGATCGCTCGGCAGAGTGACGGATGCTTCCTGGTGGTCTGCCATGGCGACGCTGTCCCTTTCCCACCGGGCCCGGCCCGGACTGCACTTCGCGTCAGAGTGCCACCGATCGCGCCGTCCCGGGCGGCGATCCACCAAGATATGGGCATATGTGTCGCTCGAAGCGGTGAACTCTGCTACGAGAGCCCGTATTTGGGGTCCGATCCGTGAAGGGGCGGCGCGGTTCGCACGATCGTGGCGACCGCCTGCTCGATCTGCGCGTCCGTCAGGTCCGCGCGGGCGGTGAGCCGCAGCCGCGAGATGCCGTCCGGGACGGACGGCGGCCGGAAGCAGCCGACGGCGAGTCCCTGCGCACGGCAGTCGGCCGCCCACCGCAGCGCCGCCTCCGGCGAGGGCGCGCGGACCGAGACGACGGCGGCGTCCGGCCGTACGGCGGTCAGGCCGGCCGCCGTGAGCATCCGGTGCAGCGTGCCGGCGACCGTCCTGGCGCGCTCGGCGAGGCCGGGCTCACCCTGGACGAGCCGCAGGCCGGCCAGGGCGGCGCCGACGGCGGCCGGTGCGAGCCCGGTGTCGAAGATGAACGTCCGGGCCGCGTTGACCAGGTGCTCGATCACCCGGGCCGGGCCGAGGACCGCCCCGCCCTGGCTGCCCAGCGACTTGGAGAGGGTGAGGGTGGCGACCACGTCCGGGGCGCCCGCGAGCCCGGCGGCGTGCAGGGCGCCCCGCCCGCCGTCGCCGAGCACGCCCAGGCCATGGGCGTCGTCCACGACGAGTCCGGCGCCGTGGGCCCGGCAGGCCCCGGCCAGTTCGGGCAGCGGGGCGCGGTCGCCGTCCACGGAGAAGACGGAGTCGGAGACCACCAGCGCCCGGCGGTCCGGGTGCGCCTGGAGGGTCTTGCGTACCGCCTCGGGGTCGGCGTGCGGGACCACGGCCGTCTCGGCGCGCGAGAGCCGGCAGCCGTCGACGATCGAGGCGTGGTTGCCCGCGTCGGAGACGATCAGCGCGTCGCGGCCGCTCAGAGCGGTGAGGGCGGCGAGGTTGGCGGTGTAGCCGGAGGAGAAGACGAGGGCCGCCTCGAAGCCGCAGAACTCCGCGAGTTCGCGTTCGAGCCGGGTGTGCAGCCGGGTGGTGCCGGTGACCAGCCGCGACCCGGTGGAGCCCGCGCCCCAGCGGCGGGCCGCCTCGGCGGCGGCCTCCGTGACGTCCGGGTGGCGGGTCAGCCCGAGATAGTCGTTGCTCGCCAGATCGAGCGGCTCCGACTCGGCGGCCCGGGGCCTCAGGGTGCGGACGAGACCCGCCTCCGCACGGCGGCGCGCCTCCGCGTCGATCCAGTCGAACGGCGTCCGGCGGGTGTCCTCGTCCCGGTGCATGGGGCAGATCCTTTTGTAGGCAGCGCACAGACCCTAACCGTCCGCGCGCCGGGACAGGGTGTGGCCATCCACACACGTCAAACCGGCGCGTTTGTTCAGATCCTCCTTGGCCCCGAGGTGTGCCGTAGGCAAGGATCAGCCCTTATGGACCTGCTGAACACGCTGGTGGACAAGGGGCTGCGGCGCGAGCTGCCGAGCCGTGCAGAAGCGCTCGCCGTGCTGGCGACCTCCGACGACGAACTGCTCGATGTGGTGGCCGCGGCGGGCAAGGTGCGCCGCCAGTGGTTCGGCCGGCGCGTCAAGCTGAACTACCTCGTCAATCTGAAGTCCGGGCTGTGCCCGGAGGACTGCTCGTACTGTTCGCAGCGGCTCGGTGCGACGACCGGGATCCTCAAGTACAGCTGGCTGAAGCCGGACGAGGCCTCCCAGGCGGCCGCCGCGGGTGTCGCGGGCGGAGCCAAGCGGGTCTGCCTCGTCGCGAGCGGCCGCGGCCCGACGGACCGGGACGTCGAGCGGGTCGGCAGGACGATCGAGGCCATCAAGGAGCAGAACGAGGGCGTCGAGGTCTGCGCCTGTCTGGGGCTGCTCTCGGACGGCCAGGCGGAGCGGCTGCGCGAGGCGGGCGCCGACGCCTACAACCACAACCTGAACACGTCCGAGGGGACGTACGGGGAGATCACCACCACCCACACCTACGCGGACCGGGTGGACACCGTGCAGAAGGCGCACGCCGCCGGACTGTCGGCGTGCTCGGGTCTGATCGCGGGCATGGGCGAGAGCGACGAGGACCTGGTCGACGTCGTCTACGCCCTGCGGGAGCTGGACTCCGACTCGGTTCCGGTGAACTTCCTGATCCCCTTCGAGGGCACCCCGCTGGCGAAGGAGTGGAACCTCACCCCGCAGCGCTGCCTGCGGATCCTGGCGATGGTCCGGTTCGTCTGCCCGGACGTCGAGGTCCGGATCGCCGGCGGGCGCGAGGTGCACCTGCGCTCGATGCAGCCGCTCGCGCTGCACATCGCGAACTCGATCTTCCTCGGTGACTACCTGACGAGCGAGGGCCAGGCCGGCAAGACCGACCTGGACATGATCGCGGACGCCGGCTTCGAGGTGGAGGGCGCGGGCACGACGACGCTGCCCGCACACCGTGCCGACGCGCTCGCCGCGGCCGGCGCGGTCGCGGCCGACGGGTGCGGCTCGCAGGCGTCGGCGGGGTGCGGATCGCACGCCGAGGCCGGTGCGGACGCGGCGGCGGGTGCGGGTGGCGGGTGCGGCTCGCACGCCGGCGCCGGTGGCGGGTGCGGGCCGTGCGGCGGCCACGCGCCGGAGCCCTCGGAGGCGGCCCCCGCCGAGGTGCCGAACGACGTGTCGAACCCGCGGACCGACCTGGTGGCCGTGCGCCGTCGCGGCGCCGGAACGGACCTCGCGCCGAATGCGTAACGACGAACTGCTCGCCCTGGACCGGGCGCACGTCTGGCATCCGTACGGCCCCATGCCGGGCCGGGCCGAGCCGCTGGTCGTCGCGTCCGCGTCCGGGGTACGGCTCCGCCTCGCCGAAGAGGCGCACGGGCAGAGCGAGTTGGTCGACGGCATGTCCTCGTGGTGGTCCGCCATCCACGGCTACAACCACCCGGTGCTCAACGAGGCGGTCCGGGGCCAGCTGGACCGGATGAGCCATGTCATGTTCGGCGGGCTCACCCACGAACCGGCCGTCCGGCTCGCCGCCCGGCTGGTGGAGATCACGCCCGAGCCGCTCCAGCACGTCTTCCTGAGCGACTCGGGCTCGGTCGCCGTCGAGGTCGCGATCAAGATGTGCCTCCAGCACTGGCGCTCGGTCGGCCGACCGGAGAAGCGGCGGCTGCTGACCTGGCGCGGCGGCTACCACGGAGACACCTGGCAGCCGATGGCGGTGTGCGACCCCGACGGAGGGATGCACGAGCTGTGGTCCGGCGCACTGCCGAAGCACTTCTTCGCCGACCCGCCGCCGGCCGCGTACGAGGAGTCGTACGCGGAGCACCTGCGCGAGCTCATCGGCCGGCACGCGGACGAGCTGGCCGCCGTGATCGTGGAGCCGCTGGTGCAGGGCGCCGGCGGTATGCGGTTCCACTCCCCCGCGTACCTGCGGGTGCTGCGGGAGGCGTGCGACGCGCACGACGTCCTGCTCGTGTTCGACGAGATCGCGACCGGCTTCGGCCGTACGGGCGAGTTGTTCGCGGCGGACCACGCCGCCGTCTCGCCGGACGTGATGTGCGTCGGCAAGGCGCTGACCGGCGGATATCTGTCGATGGCGGCGACGCTGTGCACCCCGCGGGTGGCGGACGGGATCTCGCGGGGCGAGGTCCCGGTGCTCGCCCACGGGCCGACCTTCATGGGCAACCCGCTGGCCTCCGCCGTGGCCTGCGCCTCGATCGACCTGCTGCTGTCCCAGGACTGGCAGGTGGAGGTCAAGCGGATCGAGGCGGGACTGCGGGAGGGCCTCGCGGACGTGACGGCCGTGCCGGGGGTCCGTGAGGTACGGGTCCTCGGGGCGATCGGGGTCGTGCAGCTCGACCACCCGGTCGACATGGCCGCGGCCACGGAGGCGGCGGTCCGCGCGGGCGTCTGGGTGCGCCCGTTCCGCGACATGATCTACACGATGCCGCCCTTCGTGACGGGCGACGAGGATGTCGCCCGGATCTGCGCGGCGATCCGGTCGGCAGCGGCAGCGGGCTGAGCCCGCCCCCGCACGGCCGGGGCCGGCTTGGCTAGGGCCCGGACGGCCGGGGCCGGCACGGCCGGGGCCGGCACGGCGGGAACTTCGCGCGGCCAGGGCCCGGACGGCCGGGCGCGGACAGGCCGGACCGGACGGCCGGGCGCGGACAGTCGGGCTCGGACGGCCGGGCGCGGACAGGCGGGCTCGGACGGCCGCGCGCGGACAGGCGGGCTCGGATGAACGGGCCCGGCGAAAGGAGCCCTCATGGCCGGGGTCGGCACGGCCGGAGTCCGGACGGCCGGAGCCCGCACGGCTGGGCTCGGCCCGGGGCTCGGCTCGGCACGGATGGGCTCGGCCCGGCCGGCGGGTCGACCGGAGGGAGTCGCCGCGGGGTGTCCCGTGGCGGGTCGCGCCAAGGAGGCGCGGCGGAAAGGACTGCACACCATGAGCGTCATCGTCGTCAGCGGTACGGGGACGGAGATCGGGAAGACGATCGTCACCGCCGCCCTGGCCGCCGTGGCCACGGCCCAGGGGCGGTCCGTCGCCGTGCTCAAGCCCGCGCAGACCGGCCTCGCGCCGGGCGAGCGGGGCGACGCGGACGAGGTCGTACGGCTCTCCGGGGCCGCCGTCTCGTCCGAACTGGGCCGGTTCCCCGAGCCGTTGGCGCCCGCCACGGCCGCCCGGCGGGCCGGGATGACCCCGGTCGGCCCCCGCGAGGTCGCCGAGGCCGCCGAGAAGCTGGCCGCCGCGCATGACCTGGTCCTCGTGGAGGGCGCGGGCGGGCTCCTCGTCCGCTTCGACCACGAGGGCGGCACGCTCGCCGACGCGGCCCGGCTCCTCGGGGCGCCGGTCCTGGTGGTGGCGCCCGCCGGTCTCGGCACGCTCAACGCGACCGCGCTGACCGCCGAGGCGCTCGCGGCGCGCGGCATCGAGCAGCTCGGCGTCGTCGTCGGCAGCTGGCCTGCCGCGCCGGACCTGGCCTCGCGCTGCAACCTGGCCGACCTGCCGGAGGCGGCCGGTGCGCCGCTGCTCGGGGCCGTACCGGAGGGCGCGGGCGCCCTCGACCCGGCCGCGTTCCGGGCACGGGCGCATCGCTGGCTGGCCCCGGCGCTCGGCGGGGTCTGGGACGCCGGGACGCTCTGACCTCCGTAGGCTGAGGTCATGCGCGCATACGTTTCGGAGATCGTCTTCGACTGCGGTGACCCGGCCCGGCTGGTGCGGTTCTGGGCCGAGCTCCTCGGCGGCACGCCGGTCGACCGCGGCCCCGACTGGTCGTACGTCGAACCGCCCGGCTTCGTCCGGATCGCGTTCCAGCAGGTGCCCGAGGGCAAGGTCGCGAAGAACCGGCTCCACCTGGATCTGCACGCGGACGACGTGAGCGCGGCGGCCGACGAGGCGACCTCCCTCGGGGCCACCCGGTCCGGCGGGCTCCGCACCGACGAAGGGGGCGACTTCCAGGTGCTGCACGACCCCGAGGGCAACGAGTTCTGCTTCGTATCGGGCTGAACGGGTCGGAACGGGTCCGGACAGGTCGGGACGGGGCAGAATCACCCCGTCCGCGCGTCGCGTCGGAGGAGGCCCCCCATGCCGTCATCACGTACCGCCCGCGTTCCCCGGGACGCCGTCCACCATCCCCTCTTCGCCCGGTTCTACGCCCGGTTCAGCGTCTCCGCCGACACCAAGGGCGGCATCGGCGCCCTCCGCACGGAGCTGCTGACGGGTCTGTCCGGCCGGGTCATCGAGGTCGGCGCCGGGAACGGGCTGAACTTCGCCGCCTACCCGGCGGCGGTCTCCGAGGTCGTGGCCGTCGAACCGGAACGCCATCTGCGCCAGTTGGCCGCCGACGCCGCCCTGCGCGTCGACGTCCCGGTGGACGTGGTGCCGGGCGCGGCGGAGGCGCTGCCGGTCGAGAGCGGGGCGTTCGACGCGGCGGTCGCCTCCCTGGTCCTGTGCACGGTGCGGGACGTGCCGCGCGCGCTCGCCGAGATGCACCGGGTGCTGCGGCCCGGCGGCGAACTCCGGTTCTTCGAGCACGGGGTCGCCCCGTCGCCGGGGATGGCGCGGACCCAGCGGGTCCTGGACCGCACGGTGTGGCCGCGACTGTTCGGCGGCTGCCACACGGGCCGTGATCCGCTGGCGGCGATCGAGGCGGCGGGCTTCGGAGACGTCACGTACCGCCGGTTCACGGTCCCGGAGAAGGGACCCCGGATGCCCAGCTCGTTCTGTGTGCTGGGCACCGCCCGGAAGAGCTGAGGCGCGCGGGGCCTGCGGCCCACCAGGAGGCGCGGGCGCGTCAGCCGTTCAGCGGCTCCACTGGCGCAGCTCGTCGGCGATGGCCCGGACGTCCGCCTCGCCCTTCTTCACCAGTCGGGCCAGGTCTCTGACCTGCTCCGGCGAGGTGACGACCTTCAGGCCGCTGGCGACGAGGTAGCCGTAGGCGACGGCGGAGGCGAACATGGCGTTGGAGTGCTCCAGGGCCGGGACGTGCAGCAGGAGTTGGAGCAGCGCGGCGGCGCGGGCGTGCGGGTCTCCGTAGACGGGCACGCCGAAGATCTCGGCGTCGTGGCGGCCGACGGCGGCGACGAGCGCGCCCCAGTCGCTGACCTGGGGGTCGCCGGGCGTCTGGTGTTCGGCCACCATGAGCAGCCAGGAGAGGTCGACCGTGAGGCTCATGCGGTGCGGTCGCGCTCCGTTCCGAACTCCTCGGCGAACACCGACTCGTACTGCTTCATGAAATCGGCGGCCGCCTCGACGAAGGCGCGCCCCGATTCCCCGGCGTCCTGCTGGACGAGTTCCTCGATGTACCGGTTGACGCTCACGCCGCGCTGCTGCGCCCGCCGGCGCGCGGTGTCGGCGGTCGTCTCGTCCACGCGGACGTTCAGCTGGGTCTTGGCCACAGCACCACGCTAGCGCCGTCGTGCTAGCACCGGCAAGTGGGCCTCAGGCGCAGGACGGGCAGAGCCCCCGGTACGTGACCTCGGCGGCCGACACGGTGAAGCCGAAGCGCTCGCCCGTCGGCAGGTCCGCCAGCGGGTCGCCGTCCGGGTGGACGTCCCGGATCATGCCGCAGCGGGAGCACACCAGGTGGTGGTGCGGCTGGTGGGCGTTCGGGTCGTACCGCTTGGCGCGGCCGTCCGTGGAGACCTCGATGACCTCACCGAGGGAGACCAGCTCGCCGAGCGTGTTGTAGACCGTCGCCCGGGAGATCTCCGGGAGCCGCTCGGCCGCCCTGACGTGCACCTCGTCGGCCGTGAGGTGCACGTGCTCGCCGTTGAGGACCTCCGCGACGACGCGCCGCTGGGAGGTCATCCGCCAGCCGCGCCCACGCAGTCGCTCCAGCAGGTCGCTCATATCGGTTCACCCATTCAGCTTGGACTTCGGCGGGACACACGGCGTTCACCCGGAGACGCCAGGGTTTCCGAACGGACAGTGGGTTGACGTGCTTCTTGACTTGGACTCTGTCCATTGTAGGATCACTTCCGGCAATAGCCAAGGGACAACATGGCTCCGGTCGGGCGTACCACCACCCACACGGACCACCCCGGCAGAGCCCCGCGATCCGCCCCGTCCGGAAGGATTCCCATGTCCGAGAACCACGACGCCATCGTCACCGACCCCGTACCCGAGAACTCGGGAGGCTGCCCGGTCGCGCACACCCCGCGCGCCGCGCACCCGACCCAGGGTGGCGGCAACCGTCAGTGGTGGCCGGAACGGCTCAACCTGAAGATCCTCGCCAAGAACCCCGCCGTGGCGAACCCGCTCGGCGAGTCGTTCGACTACGCCGAGGCGTTCGAGGCGCTCGACCTCGCGGCCGTGAAGCGGGACATCGCCGAGGTGCTCACCACCTCCCAGGACTGGTGGCCCGCCGACTTCGGCAACTACGGCCCGCTCATGATCCGGATGGCCTGGCACAGCGCCGGTACGTACCGCATCAGCGACGGTCGCGGTGGCGCCGGCGCCGGTCAGCAGCGCTTCGCGCCGCTGAACAGCTGGCCGGACAACGGCAACCTGGACAAGGCCCGCCGCCTGCTGTGGCCGGTCAAGCAGAAGTACGGCCAGTCCATCTCCTGGGCCGACCTCATGATCCTCACCGGCAACGTCGCCCTGGAGACGATGGGCCTCAAGACCTTCGGCTTCGCCGGCGGCCGCGCCGACGTGTGGGAGCCGGACGAGGACGTCTACTGGGGCCCCGAGACCACCTGGCTCGCCGACGAGCGCTACAGCGGTGACCGTGAGCTGGAGAACCCGCTCGGCGCGGTCCAGATGGGTCTGATCTACG
The DNA here is from genome assembly GCF_044746945.1 of Streptomyces sp. NPDC090127. NCBI lineage: Bacteria > Bacillati > Actinomycetota > Actinomycetes > Kitasatosporales > Streptomycetaceae > Streptomyces > Streptomyces sp. NPDC090127. The sequence continues at coordinate 935,715 of NZ_JBIVDE010000003.1, forward strand.
TCAACCCGGAGGGCCCCAACGGCAACCCGGACCCGGTCGCCGCGGCCCGCGACATCCGCGAGACCTTCCGCCGCATGGCGATGAACGACGAGGAGACCGTCGCCCTCATCGCCGGTGGCCACACCTTCGGCAAGACCCACGGGGCGGGCCCGGCGGACAACGTCGGCGACGACCCCGAGGCCGCCCCGATGGAGGCGCAGGGCTTCGGCTGGGCGAACTCGTACGGCACCGGCAAGGGCGCCGACGCGATCACCAGCGGTCTGGAGGTCACCTGGACCACCACGCCGGCGCAGTGGGGCCACGACTTCTTCAAGCACCTCTTCGAGTACGAGTACGAGCTCACGCAGAGCCCGGCCGGTGCGCACCAGTGGGTGGCGAAGGACGCCGAGGCGATCATCCCCGACGCGCACGACGCGTCGAAGAAGCACCTCCCGATGATGCTCACCACCGACCTGTCGCTCCGCTTCGACCCGGTCTACGAGCAGATCTCGCGGCGCTTCTACGAGCACCCGGAGGAGTTCGCGGACGCCTTCGCGCGCGCCTGGTTCAAGCTCACGCACCGTGACATGGGCCCCGTCGTCCGCTACCTCGGCCCGGAGGTCCCCGCCGAGACGCTGCTGTGGCAGGACCCGCTGCCGGAGCGCGAGGGCGAGCTGATCGACGCCGCCGACATCGCCTCCCTCAAGGAGCAGATCCTCGGCTCGGACCTCACGGTCCCGCAGCTGGTCTCCGCCGCCTGGGCCGCCGCCGCCTCCTTCCGGGGCAGCGACAAGCGGGGTGGCGCCAACGGCGGCCGCATCCGCCTGGAGCCGCAGCGCAACTGGGAGGTCAACAACCCGGACGAGCTGGCCCAGGTCCTCCGTACGCTCGAAGGTGTCCAGGAGTCCTTCAACGCCGCCGGCGCCAAGAAGGTCTCGCTGGCCGACCTCGTCGTGCTCGCGGGCTCTGCGGCCGTCGAGCAGGCGGCCAAGGACGGCGGCTTCGACGTCGAGGTCCCGTTCACGCCGGGCCGTGTCGACGCCTCGCAGGAGCAGACGGACGTCGAGTCGTTCGCCGCGCTCGAGCCGGCCGCCGACGGCTTCCGCAACTACGTCGGCAAGGGCAACCGCCTGCCGGCCGAGTACCTGCTGCTCGACAAGGCGAACCTGCTGACCCTGAGCGCGCCCGAGCTGACGGTCCTGGTCGGCGGTCTGCGCGTCCTGGGCGCCAACCACGGCCAGTCCAAGCACGGCGTCCTCACGAACAGGCCGGGCACGCTCTCCAACGACTACTTCGTCAACCTGCTCGACATGGGCACGACGTGGAAGTCGACGAGCTCGGCCCAGGACGAGTTCGAGGGCCGCGACGCCGGCGGCGCCGTCAAGTGGACCGGCACCCGCGCCGACCTCGTCTTCGGCTCGAACTCCGAGCTGCGCGCGGTCGCCGAGGTGTACGCGAGCGACGACGCGAAGGAGAAGTTCGTCAAGGACTTCGTCGCCGCGTGGACCAAGGTCATGGAGCTGGACCGCTTCGACCTCGTCTGATCACGGCACCTGTGCGGTGACGTCCAGGCCTGACCCGTACGGGCGGGCCTGGACGTCCGTCGTTCGACCTGTCCGTCGTTCCGTGGGTGGAGATCGTTCCGTATACCGAAACGCGGTCGACGGGCGGCGGGGGCCGGTGATGGGATCTCGGCCATGACCGCACCACACCTCCGGGCCGCCCAGCCGGCCGACCTCGACGCCGTCCTCGCGTTCTGGAAGACCGCCGCCGAGGGCACGAGCATCAGCGACGACCGCGACGGGATCGAGCGCCTCGTCGCCCGTGACCCCGAGGCCCTGATCCTGGCCGAGCGCGACGGCGAGCTCGTCGGCACGGTGATCGCCGGCTTCGACGGCTGGCGCTGCCACCTCTACCGCCTCGCCGTGCACCCCGACCACCGCCGACAGGGCGTGGGCGGCGCGCTGCTCGCGGCGGCGGAGGAACGTTTCGTACGGCTCGGCGGGCGGCGCGCCGACGCGATGGTGCTCGACCGCAACACACTCGGCCGGCGTGCCTGGCGGGCGGCCGCCTACGGCCCCGAGGAGCAGTGGACCCGCTGGGTGAAGCCGCTGCCCGCCGGGTGAACCCGCCACCCGACCGATGAACCCGCCGCCCCACCCATGGGGTGCTTTGCGCCTCCTTTACCATGGGTGATTCCATCCCAGCACGATCGAAAGGTGTGAGCGTCCGCCCATGGGCGAGCCTCCCAGTACCACGCGCGCGATCTCTCCGTCCCTGACTGATCATGGAACGGAGGTGAACCGATGATCGAAGTGCTTCTGCTCCTGGTGGCGCTCCTGCTCTCGCTCGCGTGCGGCGCCTTCGTCGCGGCCGAGTTCTCACTGACCACCGTCGAGCGGTCCGAGCTCGAACGGGCGGTGGAGCGAGGCGAGCGGGGCGCGGAGAGCGCCCTCAAGGCCGTCAAGTCGCTCACCTTCCAGCTCTCCGGCGCCCAGCTCGGCATCACCGTCACCAACCTGATCGTCGGCATGCTCGCCGAGCCCTCGATCGCCGCGCTGCTGCGCGGCCCGTTCGAGGACCTCGGCCTGTCCGCCTCGGTCGCCTCCTCGGTGGCCCTCGTCCTCGGCACCGCCCTGTCGACCGTCGTGCTGATGGTCGTCGGCGAGCTGGTGCCCAAGAACTGGGCCATCTCCTCCCCCCTGGCGATCGCCAAGCGGGTGGCGACCCCGCAGCGGGTCTTCACCGCCGCGTTCAAGCCGCTGATCAGCCACCTCAACAACACGGCGAACCGCATCCTGCACCGGCTCGGCATGGAGCCGACCGAGGAGCTCGCCTCCGCGCGCTCCCCCAAGGAGCTGGTGGCCCTGGCCCGTCACTCCGCCAAGGAGGGGGCCCTGGAGGCGGACACCGCGGAGCTGTTCGTACGGACCCTCAACCTGGCCGAGCTGACGGCGGAGAACGTGATGACCCCGCGCGTGCAGGTCACCGCCCTGGAGGTGCAGGCCACGGCCGAGGACGTCGCCAACGCGACCCGGGCCACCGGCCTCTCCCGCTTCCCCGTCTACCGAGGAAACCTCGACACCGTGGTCGGCATCGCCCACATCAAGGACGTCCTGGCCATACCGGCCGACGAGCGGCCCCGCAGGCGCGTCGGCGACATGCTCCGTGAGCCGCTGCTCGTCCCGGAGACGCTGACGGTGGACCGCCTCCTGGACCGGCTGTCCAGCCGGCAGACCATGGCCGTCGTCATCGACGAGTACGGCGGTACGGCCGGCGTCGCGACGCTGGAGGACATCGTCGAGGAGGTGGTCGGCGAGGTGCGCGACGAGCACGATCCGCACGAGACCCCCGACCTGGCGCGGGCGGGCGTGGACGCGGACGGGCGTGAGCTCTGGTCCGCCGACGGCGCGGCCCGCACCGACCAGTTGCAGGCGATCGGGCTGCGCATCCCGGACGGACCGTACGAGACGCTGGCCGGTGTCATCGCCAACGAACTGGGGCGGATCCCGGAGGTCGGCGACCGCGTGGAGTTCGCCGGCTGGCTGCTCGAGGTCGTGGACGCCTCCGGGCGCCGGGCCGCGCGGGTGCTGGTGCACGTGCCGCCCCACGACGAGTTCGGCATGACCCTGGAGGAGGGCCGATGACCGCGATCCAGTTGCTCATCGGCGCGCTGACCCTGGTCGTCAACGCCTTCTTCGTCGGCGCCGAGTTCGCCCTGATCTCCGTACGCCGCAGTCAGATCGAGCCGGAGGCCGAGGCCGGGAACCGGCGGGCGCGCAGCGTCATCTGGGGCCTCGAACACGTCTCCGCGCTGCTCGCGGCGGCCCAGCTCGGCATCACGCTGTGCACCCTGGTGCTCGGCATCGTCGCCGAGCCCGCCATCGCGCACCTGCTCGAACCGGTCTTCGACGCGGTCGGCGTGCCGCACGGTCTGGTGCACCCGATCTCGTTCGTGATCGCGCTGTCCGTGGCGACCTACCTGCACATGCTGCTGGGCGAGATGGTCCCGAAGAACATCGCGCTCGCCGAGCCGACCCGCACGGCGCTGCTGCTCGGGCCGCCGCTGGTCGCGCTCGCGCGGGCGCTGCGTCCGGTGATCTTCACGATCAACGCCTTCGCCAACGGGCTGCTGAAGCTCCTGCGGGTGGAGGTGAAGGACGAGGTCTCGGCCACGTTCTCGGACGCCGAGCTGGCCCGGATGGTGACCGACGCCGGGGTCGCCGGCCTGCTCGACGACCGTGCCGCCGAGCGGCTGCACGATGCCCTGGAGCTGGGTCGGCGCCCGGTGCGGGACGTCGTCATGCCGATCGAGAAGGTCGTGTACGCGGCTGTCGGGACGACACCGGAGGAGCTGGAGTCGCTCTCCGCCGAGTCGGGCTTCTCCCGCTTCCCGGTGGTCGACACGGGCAGCCGGATCCTGGGCTACCTCCATGTGAAGGACGCCCTGGACGCGGCGCCGAGGGACCTGCCGTTCCCGGTCTCGGCGATGCGGCCGATCGCCCGCGTCCGGGCGGCCACGCCGATGGACGACGTCCTGACGGCGATGCGGCGCAGCCGTACGCACCTGGCGGCGGTCCTGGACGACGACGGCAGGCTGGCCGGCCTGGTCACGATGGAGGACGTCCTGCGGGAACTGGTCGGACGGCCGACGGCACCGTAACGCCGTAGATCTCGGGAAGCGCCCGACGGGCGCGACGGACGTAGCGACGCGATGGACGGAACCGACCGACGGAAGCGACGGACGGACGGACCGGGCCCCGGGGTGCGCAGTGCGCCCCGGGGCCCCGGTGCATCCGGACGGCCTCCGGTGTGCGGGTACCGGGCGTCGTCCGCCGGGCCGCGGCCGTACAGCAGCAGGAGCAGGTCGGCGTACGCATACCGCGCGGTATGATCGCTTCCGCCATGGAGATGAATGCCACCTACACCAGTCTGGTCGCCGTCGGCGACAGCTTCACCGAGGGCATGTCGGACCGACTGCCCGACGGTACGTACCGGGGATGGGCCGACATCCTCGCGGCCCGCCTCGCCGCCCGCACCCCCGACTTCCGGTACGCGAACCTCGCCGTGCGCGGCAAGCTCATCAGCCAGATCGTCGAGGAGCAGGTGGAGCTCGCCGCCGCGATGAAGGCGGACGTGGTGACCCTGGTCGGCGGCCTGAACGACACCCTGCGGCCGAAGGTCGACATGGGACGGGTACGGGGGCTGCTCACCCAGGCCGTCGAGACCCTGGCGCCCTCCTGCGGGCAGCTCGTCCTGATGCGCAGCCCGGGCCGCAACGGCCCCGTCATGGAGCGTTTCCGGCCGCGCATGGAGGAGCTCTTCGGGTACGTCGACGAGCTCGCCGCCCGGCACGGCGCCGTGGTGGTCGACCTGTACGGAGCGCCCGCGCTGGGCGATCCGCGCATGTGGGACGTCGACCGGCTGCACCTGACCGACGAGGGGCACCGGCGCGTGGCCGAGGCCGTGTGGCAGGCGCTGGGCCTGACCCCGGAGGCCGACTGGCGGACGCCGCTGCCGCCGACGTTGCCCCCGGGCTGGCTGAACCGCCGCGTCGGGGACGCCCGCTTCGCGCGGGAGCACCTCGGCCCCTGGATCGGCCGCCGCCTGACCGGCCGCTCCTCGGGCGACGGCCGCCCGGCGAAGCGGCCGGACCTGCTCCCGTACGAGCCGCCGCCGTCGGCCTGAGGAAGGGCGGCTTTCCTCGGGCGCCCCTCGGGCGGGCACCTCCCCCTCGGGCGGGCACCTCCCCCTCGGGCACCCCTCGGCCGCCCCGGCCTCCCGGACGGACCGGGATCGGCCGCCGCACGCGCGCGTGAGGTGCGTCTCGTAGTAAGAGACGAACCCGGCCGTGGCGCTGGCCTGCAGAAACCGCCAGTAGAATCTGTCCACGTGACTGCTGTGACTGCGAAGCCCCGTATCCCCAACGTCCTGGCCGGCCGCTACGCCTCCGCGGAGCTCGCCGTCCTCTGGTCCCCCGAGCAGAAGGTGCGGCTGGAGCGCCGGCTGTGGCTCGCCGTCCTGCGTGCCCAGAAGGACCTCGGGATCGAGGTACCGGATGCCGCCCTCGCCGACTACGAGCGCGTGCTCGACGAGGTCGACCTCGGCTCGATCGCCGAGCGCGAGAAGGTCACCCGGCACGACGTGAAGGCCCGGATCGAGGAGTTCAACGCCCTCGCCGGTCACGAGCACGTCCACAAGGGCATGACCTCGCGCGACCTCACCGAGAACGTCGAACAGCTGCAGATCCGGCTCTCCCTGGAGCTGATGCGCGACCGTACGGTCGCCGTCCTCGCGCGCCTCGGCAAGCTGTCCGGCGAGTACGCCGAGCTCGTCATGGCCGGCCGCTCGCACAACGTCGCCGCCCAGGCCACCACCCTCGGCAAGCGCTTCGCGACCGCCGCCGACGAACTGCTCGTCGCCCACGGCCGCCTCGAGGAGCTGCTCGCCCGCTACCCGCTGCGCGGGATCAAGGGCCCCGTCGGCACCGCCCAGGACATGCTCGACCTGCTCGGCGGCGACGCGGGCAAGCTGGCCGACCTTGAGAACCGGATCGCCGGGCACCTCGGCTTCGCGCAGGCCTTCACCTCGGTCGGCCAGGTCTACCCGCGCTCGCTCGACTACGACGTGGTCACCGCGCTCGTCCAGCTGGCCGCCGCGCCGTCGTCGGTGGCCAAGACGATCCGCCTGATGGCCGGTCACGAGCTCGTGACCGAGGGCTTCAAGCCGGGCCAGGTCGGCTCGTCCGCGATGCCGCACAAGATGAACACCCGCTCCTGCGAGCGCGTCAACGGCCTCATGGTCATCCTGCGCGGGTACGCGTCGATGACCGGCGAGCTGGCGGGCGACCAGTGGAACGAGGGCGACGTGTCGTGCTCGGTGGTCCGCCGGGTCGCGCTGCCGGACGCGTTCTTCGCCCTGGACGGCCTGCTGGAGACCTTCCTGACCGTGCTCGACGAGTTCGGCGCGTTCCCGGCGGTCGTCGCCCGCGAGCTGGACCGGTACCTCCCCTTCCTGGCCACCACCAAGGTCCTGATGGGCGCCGTGCGTGCCGGTGTGGGCCGCGAGATCGCCCACGAGGCCATCAAGGAGAACGCCGTCGCCTCCGCCCTCGCCATGCGCGAGCAGGGCGCCGAGCGCAACGAGCTGCTCGACAAGCTGGCCGCCGACGAGCGGATCCCGCTGGACCGCGCGCAGCTCGACGCGCTGATGGCGGACAAGCTGTCGTTCACCGGCGCCGCCGCCGACCAGGTCGCCGCCGTGGTCTCCCGTATCGAGGAGATCACCAAGCAGCACCCGGAGGCCGCCGCGTACACCCCCGGGTCGATCCTCTGACCAGGTTCACCCCGCAGGAGCTTCAGGCCGCCCGCGACCGCGTCATCCCGGACGTGGCCGCGGGCGGCCTTTCGGTCCTCTTCTGCGGGATCAACCCCGGGCTGATGTCGGCCGCGACGGGCCACCACTTCGCGCGCCCCGGCAACCGCTTCTGGCCGGTGCTCGCACGGTCCGGCTTCACGCCGCGGCTGCTGCTCCCGGCCGAGCAGGACGAACTGCTCGCGTACGGGCTCGGCATCACGAACGTGGTGGCGCGGGCGTCGGCACGGGCCGACGAGCTGACCGACGAGGAGTTCCGGGAGGGCGGCCGGCTGCTGACCCGGCGGGTGGAGCGGCTCCGGCCCGGCTGGCTCGCGGTGGTCGGTATCACGGCGTACCGGACGGCGTTCGGGGAGCGGCGCGCGGTGATCGGGCCGCAGGAGCGCACGATCGGCGGGACGCGGATCTGGGCGCTGCCCAACCCGAGCGGTCTGAACGCGCATTGGACCCTGGAGACGATGGCGGAGGAGTTCACGCGACTGCGCGAGGCGGCGGGGGTGCCGGACCGGCGCCCGGACGCGTCGGCGGGCCCGCCCGACTGACTCGGGCACCTCTGCGCCCGGGCGGCCCTCGCCGCGCACCTGTCCATTGAGTAACATCCGGCACACATGCGCACGAGCTGGGAGGACACACGGTGGGGCGGCTGACCGGCGGGGATCCGTCGCTGCTGCGGCGGATCAATTCCGCGGTGGTACTCCATGCTCTGCGGGGCGCCGACGCGCTCACGCTCACGGACCTGACGCGGATCACCGGGCTGTCCCGGCCGACCGTCGAGGGCGTGGTCGAAGGGCTGATCGTCGGGGGGCTCGTCGTCGAGGTCGCGCCCGAGGAGGGCGAGGCGAGGCGGCAGGGCCGGCCGGCCCGGAGGTTCCGCTTCCGGGCGGAGGCCGGGCATCTGCTGGGCATCGAGATCGGCCCGCACCGGGTCGCCGCTCTGCTCTCGGGCCTGGACGGCAGGATCATCGGCGCGGGCTCCCGCGAGGTCTCGGAGACGGCTCCGGAGGACGAGCGCCTGGAGCGGGTCCGTACGGTCGTCGCGGACGTGCTGCGCAGGGCCGGGGTCGCCCGGTCGAACCTGCGGGCGGTCGGTGTCGGCACGCCCGGGATCGTCGAGGCGGACGGCCGGGTACGGCTCGGCACGGCACTGCCCGGCTGGACGGGCCTGGCTCTCGGGGAGCGGCTGCGGCGGTCGTTCAAGTGCCCGGTGCTGGTGGAGAACGACGCCAACGCGGCCGCGGTCGCCGAGCACTGGAAGGGCGCGGCGACCGACTCCGACGACATCGTCTTCGTCCTGGCCGGACTGAGCCCGGGCGCGGGGTCCCTGATCGGGGGCCGTCTGCACCGCGGGTACGGCGGGGCCGCAGGCGAGATCGGCGCGCTGCATCTCCTGGGCCGCGGGGTCACCCCCGAGCACCTGCTCTCGACCACGGACGAGCCGCTCCATCCGCTGGACGAGCAGGCGGTGGCGAAGGTCTTCGCGCTGGCGCGCGGGGGCGACGCGCGCGCGGAGGCGGCGGTCGAGCGCTTCACGCAGCGCCTGGTCCACGACGTGGCGGCGCTGGTCCTCGCGCTGGACCCGGAGTTGGTGGTGATCGGCGGCTGGGCGGCGGGCCTGGACGGCGTCCTCCAGCCCCTCCGGGACGAACTGGCCCGGTTCTGCCTCCGCCCGCCGCGCGTGGCCCTGTCGATGCTGGGCGAGGCCGCGGTCGGCACGGGCGCCCTGCGCCTGGCCCTGGACCACGTGGAGGAACAACTCTTCGCCGTGGAGGGCACGGCGACGGCCCGGCGCTGAGGGCGGGGGAGCGGGGTGCCGTGCGTGGATCCCGGCACCGAGGGCGCGGAACACGTGTGCCGGAGGCGGAAGTGCGCGAGGCGGAAGTGCCAGAGGGCAGGTCCGGGTGTACGGGCCTGCCCTCCTGTTTCACCGGGCGGATCAGAACACGGTGTTGTAGATGTCCCAGCCCCAGCCGATCATCGTCCGGGTGGGCCCGGGGACGCGGCCGGGGCCGGTGGACGTGGAGTCGTAGGCCCAGAGCACGCCGTCGGTGCCGCGGGCGACGAGTTCGGTGTTGCTGTAGCGGCCGATCTCCTTGGTGCCCGTGAGGGAGTTGTAGACGTTCCAGCCGGCGCCGACCTTCCAGCGGGCCTCGAACGGCTTGTCGGGAGTTGCCGTCGCGGGGGTGCCGTTGTACTTCCAGAGCACGCCGGCGGTGTCGCGGGCGACCAGGCCGTCACCGAAGCCGGTGATCTGCGTGTAGACGTTCCAGCCACCGCCGACGCGGACACCCCCCAGGAAGAGGGGGGCGCCCTCGGGGTTGCGCTCGAAGTTCCACAGGACGCCGTCCTTGTCGCGAGCCACGACGCCGCCCTTGCCGTTGGAGGCGATGGCGGTGTAGTTCGCCCACGGCGGCATCCCGCCGGCGGCGCGCACGGGCGGGTGGAACGGGGCGGCGGGGTTGCCCGAGCCTCCGTAGAACCAGGGGACGCCGGTCGAGTCGAGGGCCACCAGGTCGCCCGTGCCGGCGGCGGTCGGGGGGTTCAGCTGGATGATCTGTCGGTAGACGTTCCAGCCGCCGCCGACCCGCTTGCGGGCGGTCAGGGAGCGGTCGGTGCTGCCCGCGGACTCGTAGCGCCACAGGACGCCGTCCCGGTCGCGGGCGTGGACGGCGCCCCGGGCGTCGGCCGCCGGGACGCTCTCGACGACGTCGACCCCGACCCTGCCCTGGGCGACCACGGTGCCGCCCGCGTCCTTCACCTCGACGGGAGCGTCGAGCGAGCCCAGCCAGCCCAGCTCCTGCGGCAGGTCGAGGGTGACGGCGTAGTCGAGGGAGTCCGCCGTCTCGACGACGGGAAGGTCGAGCACCAGGCGGGCCGGACCGCTCTCCTCCAGGCTCGTCCCGGTCCAGCCGCAGGACGCGAACGCCCCGCCGCCGACCGAGCACGTGGAGGCGATCCTGGCCGCGGTGCGGTAGTCGGTCCAGCCGCCGGGCTGCCAGTTGGTGACGGGAAGGGTCAGGCGAGCCGTGAGCGGGCCGGTCGTCCCGGCCGCGGGAGCTGCCGTGAACCGCAGCGTCACGGGCCCTTCGGGCCCCGCCGGAACAGTCAGCCGGCCACCGTTCTGGACCACCGTGCCCGGCTCCACAGCCGTCGCCGACTGCGTGGTCACCGGCGCGGCCACGGCCACGGCGCCCCCCAGCGCCACCGGTGCCATTCCCACGACGAGAGCCGTCGCCAAGGCCAGTCCTGCGGCGGCCCCGGCGGAAGGCGTACGGCGGGGGCCAGGGAGTGTCCGGAAAGTATGGCCATCCGCCCGCAGGGCGTCGCGAGCCACGCCAGACTTTCCGGACACCACCTCGGACGTGGCCGAGCCCGGGCAGACTGCCATAGCAGTCTCACCGGGCTCGGGTGGGTGACGGGTGCGCCGGGGGCGGGGGTGTCAGGACGCCATCACCAGGTCGCCCGAGTCGCCGAAGGTCAGGCGGCAGGTGTCGGCGCGGTAGGTGGCGAGGGAGACCGCGGCCGTGCGGCCCGCGGAGAGGTAGCGGGTCGTGACGACGAGGACCGGGGCGCCCGGGAGGCGGTCCAGTTCCTTGGCGTCGTCGGCGCGGGCCGAGCCGAGCTCCACGGAGCGGTCCTGGCCGTCGAGGGCGAGCCGCTGGAGTTCGCGCAGGACGCTGCGGGCGCGGGCCGGGCCGGTCGGGGTGTCGATCGCGGTCAGCTCGGGGACCGAGCCGGACGGCACGTACAGCAGCTCGGCGGCGACGGGCTGGCCGTGCGTGACCCGCAGCCGGCGCACGACGTGCACCTGCTCGTCGGGGGCGAGCTCCAGGATCCGCGCGACGGCCGCCGGGGCGGTGTCGAGGGCGGAGTCCATGGACTGCCAGGTCTCTTCGGAGACGCCGGGCCAGACGTGCTGGGTCGTGGAGACGTCGACGCCCACGCGCGGCGGGGCGACGGTCGTGCCGACCCCACGGCGGCGCTGCAGGCGGCCCTCCAGCTCCAGCTGCTCCAGGGCCTGGCGGAGCGTGGCCCGGGCGACGCCGAAGCGCGCGGCCAGGTCCCGCTCGTTGGGCAGGATCTCGCCGACCGCGAAGTCGGAGTCGAGCGCCTCACCGATCACGGTCTTGAGGTGCCAGTACTTCGGCTCCGGTACCGATTCCAGCTGCGTGGTCCCCACCCTGATCCTCCGCAATTCGCCGTGTCCCGCGGCGGTTTTTCCGCGCCCTTGTTTATTAAAGGTTCCTGCACTAACTCTGCGACCATAAGGCGGCGCACCCCCTTGGTCAAGACCAATCCTGGCCCCGATGCCCCCGAATGCGGGCCTCTGGCGTAGATCGTTCACAGGACGTTCGCACCGATGTGTGCCCCGCGCGGCACGGTGCCCCGCCTCCGGGCGGAGACGGGGCACGCGGGGGAACGACGGAAGCGGAACCCGGTCAGGCGGGCGCGACGGCGTGCAGCTTGTCGGGGTTGCGCACGATGTACACGCACTGGACGCGTCCGTCGCGCACCTCGATCTGGAAGACCGAGTCCGGCTTTCCGCCGTCGAGGACGAGCAGCCCGGGACCGCCGTTGACCTCCGCGATGCGGACCTCGAAGGCGGCCTCGGCGCCGGACGCGACGGCGAGGAGGAAGCGGCCGACCTTGTCCGCGCCGTCGATGACCCGCAGCGGCGCCTTGGACTTGCCGCCGCTGTCGCCGACGAGTCGTACGTCCGGGGCGAGCAGGGCCAGGAGACCGTCGAGGTCGCCGTCGGCCGCCGCGGCGAGGAAACGCTCGGTGAGATCGCGCCGTTCGGCCGGGTCGACGTCGTAGCGGGGCCTGCCCTCGTCGACATGGCGGCGTGCGCGGCCCGCGAGCTGGCGGACGGCGGCCTCGGAGCGGTCGAGCACGGTGGCGATCTGCGCGTAGGGGAAGCCGAACGCCTCGCGGAGCACGAAGACCGCGCGTTCCAGCGGCGAGAGGGATTCGAGGACGACCAGGACGGCGAGCGAGACGGAGTCGGCGAGCACGGCCCGCTCGGCGGTGTCGGAGGCGGACGGCCCGTAGTCGGTGAGGACGGGCTCGGGCAGCCAGGGCCCGACGTAGGCCTCGCGGCGGGCCTGGACCTGGCGCAGCCGGTCGAGGGCGAGCCGGGTGGTGATGCGGACGAGATACGCGCGTGGCTCGCGGACGTCCTCGCGGTCGGCGGCGGTCCAGCGCAGCCACGCGTCCTGGACGACGTCCTCGGCGTCGGCGGCGCGGCCGAGCATGCGGTAGGCCACGCCGTGGAGCAGGGGCCTGTGTTCCTGGAAGACGTCGGTCAGCGAGTCGGTCACCACTCCCCCATCCCAGCCGACCGGCCGCGCGCTGTCCAGATCCGTCCAGGCCCTTGAACTCGTATCTACTGAGCGGTAATTCTTGCTGACAGGGTGTCTAAGTCAAGGAGAGCGCGTATGTCCGCACAGATCTCGTTCACGTTCGAGACCCCCGGGGGTCCGCGCACGGCCTCGGTGACGTACGAACGCAGGGGCGCGGGTGAACCGCTCCTGCTGCTGCACGGCATCGGCCACCACTGGCAGGCCTGGGAGCCGGTCCTCGACATCCTCGCCACCGAACGGGACGTCGTCGCCGTCGACCTGCCCGGCTTCGGGACCTCCCCGGCGCTGCCGGACGGCTGCGCCTACGACCTGTCGACGGTCGTTCCGGTCCTCGGCGCCTTCTGCGCGGCCCTCGACATCGAGCAGCCGCACGTGGCCGGCAACTCGCTGGGCGGGCTGCTCGCCCTGGCGCTCGGCCGGGAGAAGCTCGCGCGATCGGTCACCGCGCTCTCCCCGGCCGGATTCTGGTCGGAGCGCGAACGGCAGTACGCCTTCGGGACCTTGCGCGCGATGCGGGTGGCCGCCCTCTCGATGCCGGTGCCGCTGATCGAGCGGCTGTCCCGCAGCGCCGCCGGGCGGACGGCGCTGACGAGCACCATCTACGCGCGCCCCGGGCGCCGTTCGCCCGAGGCGGTGGTCGCCGAGACGCTCGCGCTACGGGAGGCCACCGGCTTCCGCCAGACGCTGGAGGCCGGCCGGACCGTACTCTTCGGCGACGACGTCCCGGCCGTGCCCGTGACCGTCGCGTGGGGCACCCAGGACCGTCTCCTCCTGCGCCGCCAGGGCGTCCGGGCCAAGCGCACCGTCCCGGGAGCCCGGCTCGTGCGACTGCCCGGCTGCGGGCACGTCCCGATGAGCGACGACCCGGCGCTGGTCGCGCGGGTGATCCTGGACGGCAGCAGCCGCTGACGGGAACGCGGCCGCGGGATGCGACGGCGGAGTCGCGGGGGCGGCCGCGGGATCGGTCGGAGGCGTCGCCGGGACGGCCACGGGATCCGTAGGAGAAGCCGCGGGGACTGCCGCCGGATCCGTCGGAGAAGCCGCGGGGGCGGCCGCGAGATCGGTCGGAGAAGTCGCGGGGACTGCCGCCGGATCCGTCGGAGGAGTCGCAGGGGCGGCCGCGAGATCGGTCGGAGAAGTCGCGGGGACTGCCGCCGTGGGCTTGCGCCGGGTGAAGAGGCCCGTCCCGAGCGCCGCTCCGGCGCCGACGAGGACGCTGCCGGCGGCCTGCGGGAGGCCGAAGCCGCCGGTGGCGACGAGCGCGGCGGTCAGGGCGGCGGCGACCGGGATCGCGCCGGTGAAGAGGGTGGCCCGCTCCATGCCGATCCGCTGGACGCCCATGTAGAACAGGATGAAGCCGACGACCGTGGCGAGGACGGCCTGCCAGACCAGGGCCCCGGTCTCCACGGCCGTCGGCGTCCGCAGGAACGCGCCGCCGTCCACGACGAGCCCGAGCAGCGCCGACTCGACGGCCGCGATCCCGCAGACCGCCGCCGTCAGGAGCTTCGGCCCGAGCGGACGGAGCACGGGGACGGCGAGGACGGTGAACCCGACCTCGCCCGCCAGGGCCCCCACGGAGTAGCCGAGCCCGGCGAGGTCGGTACGTCCCCACCCCTGGACGGTGAAGGCTCCGGCGGCGACGAGCAGTGCGCCGTAGAGCACCGCCCGGGAGGGCTTGCGGCCCTCCAGGAGGGGGACGAGCACGGCCACGACCACCGGGGCGCAGCCGACGAGGACGCCGGGGACGGCGGGCTCCGCGGTCCGTTCGGCGGCGAGGACCGCGAGGTTGAAGCCGACCATGCCGACGGCGGCGAGCAGGGCCAGCCGGATCCAGGCCGGGGCGCCCAGAGCGCGCAGCGGGGCGAGCCCGCCCGCGCCGAGCAGGGGCAGCAGGAGCAGGCACGCGGCGCCGTAGCGCAGGGCCTGGCCGCCCGCGTAGGGATAGTCGCCCAGCAGGCTGTTGGCGGTGAAGGAGGCGCCCACGAGCGCGTAGGCGACGGTCACGAGGAGGATCCCTCGCAGGGAGTTCGCGTTCATGGTCCCGACGCTAGGGAGCGCGGCGGTCCGGTTGAAGGTCCACTTCCGCGCCGCCTTCGGGGACCACTTCCGGGTGTGGCCGTTCGTTCCGTGGCCGGTTGTTCGGTGCGGCCGAGCGCGAGGTCGACGATGCGTCGCCATCGCACCGGCGGCGTGGGGACGGCGACGCCCGGACGGTCGCGCGGCACCAGGACGCGTAGTGCGCCCGCGCGCAGCGTGCACACCACCGGGACGGGCATCCGCAGGGCCTCGCCGTCGACCGCCACGGCGATCTCGTCCGTGTCGGCGGTCACCTCGACGCGGTGCGCGGTCATGACGGTGAGGCCCGGGGACCGCGAGCCCCGAAGAGCCAGGTCGGCGGCCTGGGTCGCGTCCTCGACCCGGATCCCGAGCACCCCGAGCTCGCCGCCGTCCAGGCGGGGCCGACGGCCGCCACCGCTCAGCTCGTCGGGAGAGACGTACGGGTTGTTGCTGACGAGCAGGGCCTGCCGGGACGAGAGCGCGGTGCCGTCGACGCGCGCGTCGAGCCGTCGCACCCCCTCACCGAGCAGCAGGTCCGGCATGAGGTTCAGCGCCGTGACCGTCTTGTCGTCGCGGTACTCCGGGCGCTGCACGACATCGGCGTACACCCCGAAGGACACCGTGTTGACGAAGGCCCGGCCCGCGACGTCGCCCAGGTCGATCCGCACCTCCTCGCCGTCGGTCAGCGCGTCGAGGCAGCGCGACGGGTCGGAGCGGTCGAGGCCCAGGTCCATGGCGAAGTGGTTGCGGGTGCCGGCGCAGACCACGAGGAACGGCAGGCCGTGCTCCGCCGCGACCGCCGCGACCAGCGCCTGGGTGCCGTCGCCGCCGGCGACGCCGAGCAGGTCCGCGCCCTCGGCGACGGCAGCCCGGGCCAGCTCGGCGACGTCGGCGGGGGCGGACGGGTCGAGCAGGATCACCCGCGCGCCGAGCTCCTCCGCCCGCTCGACCAGACCGAAGCGCCCGACCTTCCCGCCACCGGACTTCGGATTCATGATCAGGACCGCTCGTCCGGGCCGGACCGCGGCTCTCACCGGCGTCGACCGCTCCGGGCGCGACATGCGCAGCGCCGCCCGGGCCCAGGCGAGCGTGGCACCCCAGCACAGGAGCAGGACGAGCGCCGTCAGCCAGAGGCCGTCGTGTGCGAACAGCACCAGGACGGCGACCGGCGCCGCCACCGCGACGAGCGCCCCGAGCAGACGCAGAGCGCCTCGGTGCGCCACGAACCACCACACACCGACGGCGCAGAGGACAAGTCCGAGGAGCCCGGCCCCGACGACCTCCAGCCCGCCCTCCCCCACCGCGAGCACGAGCACGACCAGCGAACCGATCGCCGCGAGCACGGCGAGACGGGCGAGGAGGCGTGCGGCCCCGGTCCCGGCGGGCCCCCGCGCACGTGTCCCGCCCATGGTCTCCTCGCACGACGTGGTCGGCTCCCCGCCCGTGCGGCCGCGAGCCCGGTCCGCGCACCAGCCTGCCCACTCCCTGACCGCCGAGCATCCCGGCGGGACCGAGCGGATGAAGGGACCGACCGCGGTCCGGCCCTGCGCCCCGGTCCGCCCCGTCCCTCAGACCCGTCCCTCAGACCCGCTCCTCAGACCCGCTCCTCAGCGCTGTCCGGTCGCGTGGTCTCAGATGACGCCCTGGGCCGCCATCGCCTCGGCGACCCTCAGGAAGCCCGCCGCGTTGGCGCCGAGCACGTAGTCGTCCGCGTTGCCGCCGTACGCCTCGGCGGTGGCGCGGCACTGGGTGTGGACGTCACGCATGACCTCGGCGAGCCGCGCCTCGGTCTGCTCGAAGGACCAGGTGTCACGGGCTGCGTTCTGCTGCATCTCCAGCGCCGAGGTGGCCACCCCGCCCGCGTTCGCGGCCTTCCCGGGACCGAACAGCACCCCGGCCTCCCGGAACACCGCCAGCGCCTCGGGGGTACAGGGCATGTTGGCGCCCTCCGCCACCGCCCGCACCCCGTTCTTGACCAGCGCGACGGCGTCCTCACGCCCCAACTCGTTCTGGGTCGCGCACGGCAGCGCGATGTCGCACGGAAGGTCGAACACCCCGCCACGGGCCGAGAACCGCGCGGACGGCTTCGCCTCCACGTAGTCGGAGATCCGGGCCCGCCGCACCTCCTTGAGCTCCTTCAGCAGCTCCAGGTCGACGCCGTCCTCATCCACCAGGTACCCGGACGAGTCGCTGCAGGCCACCACACGACCGCCCAGGGCGTGGACCTTCTCGACCGCGTACAGCGCGACGTTCCCCGACCCGGAGACCACCACGCGCCGCCCGTCGAAACTCTCCCCGCGCGTGGCGAGCATCTCCTGCGTGAAGTACACCGCGCCGTAGCCCGTCGCCTCGGTGCGGGCCTGGGAGCCGCCCCAGCCCACCGGCTTCCCGGTCAGGACACCCGACTCGTAGCGATTGGTGATCCGCTTGTACTGCCCGAAGAGGTAGCCGATCTCCCGCCCGCCCACGCCGATGTCGCCGGCCGGCACGTCCGTGTGCTCGCCCAGGTGACGGTAGAGCTCGGTCATGAACGACTGGCAGAACCGCATGACCTCGGCGTCCGAACGACCCTTGGGATCGAAATCGGCGCCTCCCTTGCCCCCGCCGATCGCCATCCCGGTCAGCGCGTTCTTGAAGATCTGCTCGAAGCCCAGGAACTTCACGATCCCGAGATTGACACTCGGATGGAACCGCAGGCCCCCCTTGTACGGCCCGAGAGCGCTGCTGAACTCCACCCGGAAGCCGCGGTTCACGCGCACCGCGCCCCGGTCGTCGACCCACGGCACGCGGAAGATCAGCTGCCGCTCCGGCTCCACCAGCCTCTCCACGATCCCGGTCTCGACGTACTCGGGGTGCCGTTCGAGCGCGGGGGTGAGGGACTCCAGCACCTCGGCCGCCGCCTGATGGAACTCCGCCTCCCCCGGGTTGCGCCGGCAGACCTCCGCGTACACGGCCTCGATGTGCTCGCTCACGTTCACCTCTGTGTCCCGCTCTCCTCGGCTCCGGACCCGCTCGACCCGGAGGTGTTCGATCCTGACGTCGTCGCCCCGGACGGTGTCGACCGGGACGTCTTCGGGTCGAGCCGATCAGACATCCGGTCCACCGTCCAGACCGCACCGCATGCTGGAACGGTCCAGGACGGACGAGGGGAGGCAGCCACGGCCTGTCCTGTCATCCTGACGCGGTCAGGACAGTGCGTCGCCGTGAAGCCGCGCACGGGGAACAGGCAACAGTCAGGGACACGAGGGGAGACAGACGTGCGAGGGCCGCGGACGAGACGGTCGCAGGAGGTCGAGGCCCAGGTCGAGACCGCCGCGGCTGCCTGGGAGCTTCTGCTCCCGGCGGCCGCCGCACCGGCCAGGCGGCGCGGCCGGGCGCTCCAGGAGGCGCTGCGCGACGCGGTGCGCACGGGGCGGCTGACGGCCGGGACGCGGCTGCCGTCGAGCCGGGAACTGGCGGCCGATCTGGGGGTCTCGCGCGGCCTCGTGACGGAGGCGTACGAGCAGCTGACCGCCGAGGGGTATCTGCGCAGCGACCGGGGCTCGGGCACGTGGGTCGGGGAGACGGCGCGCGCCGCGACCGATCGGACCGTACGGGACATGGCGCCGCGCGCACCGGGCGTCGAGGTGGACTTCCGCCCCGGGACGCCCGACCTCGCGCTCTTCCCGCGCGCGGCCTGGGCGGCCGCCCAGCGGTCGGTGCTGTCCGCGCTGCCCCACCGGGCGCTCGGCTACCCGGATCCGCGAGGCATTCCGGAGCTGCGGGCGGCGCTCGCCGCGATGCTCACGCGGCGGCGCGGGGTGGTGGCCGATCCGGAGCGCCTGGTGGTCTGTTCGGGGGTCGCGCAGGCGTCGACGCTGCTCGGGTTCGTCCTGCGGGCGCGCGGGCTGCGCACGGTCGGCATCGAGGACCCGGGCAGTCCGGAGCACGGCCGGCTGTTCGCGGCCACCGGCGTGGACACGCTCTGGCTGCCGGTGGACGAGGAGGGGCTGTTGCCCGGTCCACTCGCCGCGTCGGGGGTACGGGCGGTGGTCACCACGCCCTCGCACCAGTTCCCGACGGGCATCGCCTACTCGGCCGGGCGCAGGGCCGCGCTCCTGGACTGGGCGAGGGCGGTGGACGGGTACGTCCTGGAGGACGACTACGACGGCGACTTCCGCTACGACCGGGCACCGGTGGGCGCGCTCCAGGGCCTCGACCCGGAGCGGGTCGTCTACACGGGGTCGGTGAGCAAGTCCCTCGCCCCGGGGCTGCGGCTCGGCTGGATGCTCGTACCGCGCGAGCTGCTCGCGGAGGTCGTGGAGCGCAAGCGGACGATGGACCTCGGGAACCCGGCCCTGGACCAGGCGCTCCTGGCCGAGTTCGTCACGCGCGGCGCCTACGACCGGCAGCTGCGCCGCTGCCAGCGGGCGTACCGGGAGCGGCGGGACGCCCTGGTGGCGGCGCTCCGGGAGGCCTTCCCGGGGACGACGGTGAGCGGGATCGCGGCCGGATTGCACATCATCGCGCGCGTGGAGCCGCGTTACGGCCCGACGGCCCGTTTCGTGGCACGGGCGGCGTCCGCCGGGGTGGCCCTGCGCGCGCTGGAGGAGTTCGGCACGGCACGACCGGCGGACGGCGCCGTACGCCTGGTCCTCGGCTACGCGCACCTGTCCCCCTCCGAGATCGCCCGAGGCGTACGCCTGGTGGCCGCCGCGTGCGGGGCGGAGCGGTAGCCGAAGGACTGGCGGGGCTACCGGGCCGGTTGCCGGGGGCCTCACCCGGGGCGGCCATCGCGGCAGCCGGCGGCCGAACGGGCGGCGGCTCCGGGGTGTTCACCCCGGGTTCGTGTGCGCGCCGTCCCCGGCCGTTAGGCATGGGGTGGCACAACGGACCCATCCCGTACCCCACTTGGAGGCGCTTCGATGTCCCACTCCGTTCCCGGCCCGGCCCCCGCCCGCCGCAGCGTCCTGCGCGGCTCCCTGGCCGCCTCGTCGGCGCTCGCCCTCGGCGGCGGAATCGTCGGCTCCGCCGCCCCCGCGCTCGCGCTGTCGGGGCGGCCCCGGGCCGCGTGGGGCGTGCAGACGGGTGACGTCACGGCCTCCTCGGGACTGGTGTGGGTGCGCTCGGACCGGCCGGCCCGGATGATCGTGGAGACCTCGGCGAGCGAGTCGTTCCGCCGTACGCACCGCCACTACGGCCCCCTGCTCGGCCCGGGCAGCGACTTCACCGGAACGACCGCGCTGCGCGGCCTGCCGGCGGGCGAGCAGATCCACTACCGCGTCACGCTCGCGGACCCGGACGACCCGCGCCGTACCGGCGAACGCGTCGTCGGCACCTTCCGTACGGCTCCGGACCGGCGCCGTGACGGGGTGCGCTTCCTCTGGTCGGGCGACATCGCCGGGCAGGGCTGGGGCATCAACCCCGACATCGGCGGCTTCCGCGCCTTCGAGGAGATGCGCCGGCTGAACCCGGACTTCTTCCTCTGCAGCGGCGACACGATCTACGCGGACGGCCCGCTCCAGCCGAGCGTCACGCTGCCGGACGGCCGGACCTGGCGGAACGTCACCACCCCCGAGAAGGCCAAGGTCGCCGAGACACTGGCCGAGTACCGCGGACAGTTCCGGTACAACCTGCTCGACCACAACGTGCGGGCGTTCAACGCGCAGGTCCCCTCGATCGTGCAGTGGGACGACCACGAGGTCCGCAACAACTGGTACCCCGGCCAGATCCTGGACGACGCCCGCTACACCGAGAAGAACGTGGACGTCCTGGCGGCGCGCGCCTCCCGCGCCTTCGCCGAGTACTTCCCCGTGTCGACCCTCCACGCGCGCGGTGACGGCCTCTCCACCGAGGGCCGGATGCACCGGGTGGTGCGCTACGGTCCGCTGCTCGACGTCTTCGTCCTCGACATGCGCTCGTACCGGAACGCCAACTCGCCCGGCCGGCAGGCGGACGACACCGAGGGCATCCTCGGCGCGGAGCAGCTGGCCTGGCTGAAGCGGGAGCTGAGCCGCTCGCGCGCGGTGTGGAAGGTGCTCGCGGCGGACATGCCGCTGGGCCTGGTCGTCCCCGACGGCACGAACATCGAGGCGATCGCCCAGGGCGACCCGGGCGCGCCGCTCGGCCGGGAGCTCCAGATCGCGGAGCTGCTGCGGTTCGTCAAGCACCGCCGGATCACCGGCACACTGTGGCTGACGGCCGACGTGCACTACACCTCGGCGCAGCACTACGCGCCGGAGCGGGCCGCGTTCAAGGACTTCGCGCCGTTCTGGGAGTTCGTCTCCGGGCCGCTGGCCGCCGGCGGCTTCCCCGCGAACGCGCTGGACGCCACGTTCGGTCCCGAGCGGGTCTTCGTGCGGGCGCCCGAGCGGGCGAACCTGTCGCCGATGGAGTCGCCGCAGTATTTCGGCGAGGTCGACATCGACGGCGGAAGCGGTGAGTTGACGGTCCGGCTGCGGGCCGAGGGCGGGACCGTCCTGTTCAGCCGGGTGCTCCAGCCGGGGCGCGTGGGCCAGTAGGCGGGGCGTGAAAGCCCTGGTGAGGGGCTGTCGTCGTGCAGGCCGGGACGGCTGCGGAAGGCGCTCGGGGCATCCTCGGAAGGATCCGCACCGGCGGCCGGTCAGGAGATGACACAAGCGGTCGAAACCAGCCAGTAAACCCCCAGATCGGCGCTTAACCCGCCAGTCACAGAGCGTTCGTGATCACGCAACACCACTGGGTCACAGTGAGGTCATGACCGATGTGACCTCCGCGAAGACCGCCCGCCGCCCGCACCACTGGCGGCGGGATCTCATCGAACTCGCCGCCCTCTTCACGGCCGTGGTGGTGGCCGACACGATCGCCAAGACCGTCGTCCGCGGCGCCGACGGCCCGTACATGCTCGTGTTCTCCGCCATCGCGCTGATCGCCACGGCGACCTTCCACACCTGGTGGGCCAGGCGCCACAGCCATGCGCCGCCCGCCGCCCATCCCGGTGGCAGCGGGCCCACCCCGCTGTCGCCGGGCGCCGACGTCCCCGCACACGACGGGTCGTCCGGCGGCGCCGACGATCGTCGCGCCCCCGTCGAGACCTCCCTGTGGCGGATGCGGACCACGGTCCGCGACACCCCGGGCAGCCTCGCCGCGCTGTGCACGGCGCTGGCCCGCCACGAGGTCGACATCCTGACGCTCCAGACCCACCCGCTCGCCGTGGGCACCGTCGACGAGTTCCTGCTCCGCGCCCCCGCCGGACTCCAGGCCGCCGACCTGACCCGGGCCATCGCCACGGCCGGTGGCCGGAGCACCTGGATCGAGCGGGCCGACGCCCACGACCTGGTGGACACCCCCACCCGGCTCCTCGGCCTCGCCACCCGTACCGCGCTCGACGCGGCCGAACTCCCCCTCGCCCTGCGCCAGCTCCTCGGCCGCTGCCGGATCCACTCCCTGCCCGCCGTCTCCCTGAGCGGCCGCCCCACCGGCGAGACCGCCCCGGTGGAGGGCGTCCTGGAGGAGACGGTGATGCGCCTGCGCGACCCGAACGGCGGCGTGCTCACCATCGAGCGACCCCATCTGCCGTTCACCCCGACCGAGTTCGCGCGCGCCCGCGCGCTCGTCGAGCTCGACGCCCGCCTCGGCCCGCGCATCCCGCGCAGCCAGGACGTCCTCACCCTGCCCGAGGGCAACGAGATCACCGTCCGACGCGCCGACCAGCGCGACCTCGTCGCCGCGCGCGCCATGCACGACCGCTGCTCCCCCCGGACGCTCGCCCTGCGCTACCACGGCCCGGTCGGGGACGCCGACCGCTACCTCGACCACCTCCTGAGCCCCCGCTTCGGCCGCACCCTCGCCGTCCAGACGGCCTCCGGCCGGCTGGTCGCCCTCGGCCATCTGCTCTGGGACGGCGACGAGACGGAGGTCGCCCTGATGGTCGAGGACGACTGGCAGCGCCGGGGTATCGGCGCCGAACTCCTCGGACGGCTGGTCGCGATGGCCGTCGAGGCCGGCTGCGCGAGCGTCTACGCGGTGACGCAGTCGTCCAACACCGGCATGGTGGCCGCGATGCGCGCCCTGAACCTCCCCCTCGACTACCAGATCGAGGACGGCACCCTGGTCATCACCGCCCGTCTCGCGACGGCGCCGGCGGCCCCGCGCCACCGCCTGCCGCTGGGCGAGCGCTGAGGACCTACATGCGGTCACGGCGGGCGCCCCTCGACGCCGGGCCGAATTCGGACGCCGGACAGAAGGTGGCCGGATCCGCCTCACCCGGCCCGGCCAGACCGCCCCTTCTCCGCCCCTGGGCAACGGCGCCCGGGGCCCCCTCCACGGGCTCACCGCCGAGGTGGGGCGCGGCGCCCGGAGCCCGCCGGGGCAAGACCTCCGACGGGATCCGGCCAAACTCTGTCGGGGGCCGGATACCCGGCGCCCGGTCGGAACGCGCCCACACCGGCGCGAACTGTTCGGCCCGTCCGTCGAGCACATACGCTCGGTGACCCGCGTAGATCCCCGACGGGCTCTCCCCCCGGGGGTCGGCGGACCGTCCTCCCGGGCGCTCATTTGTCAGCCTCATGAGATCGATTGAGGATGACGCGAGGACCGTGAAGGCACGAGGATGGCCCCCATGCCAGAGACTTCCAGCAGCGCGCTGCCCCGCCAGGTCGCCGACAGCTACGTCGACGCACTCATCGAGCTCGACCCGATCACCGGTACATACCTGGGAGTCGCAGCGAGCGCCGGCCTCCTTCCCGACTTCTCACCGGCCGGTCAGGAGGAGGTGGCCGAGCTCGCCCGCCGTACCCTCGCGCGGCTCGACGAGGCCGAACGGCTCCCGGGCGCGGACAGCGACGCCGAACGGCGCTGCGCCCGGCTGCTGCGGGAGCGCCTGACGGCCGAACTCGCCGTCCACGAGGCCGACGAGGGCCTCTGCGCGGTCAGCAACATGCGCTCCCCCGCGCACAGCGTGCGGATGGTGTTCACGGTGGCGCCGACCGAGACCGAGGAGGACTGGGAGGCCGTCGCCCGGCGGCTGCGCGGAGTCCCCGCGGCGCTCGACGGCTACCGTGCCTCCCTCGCGCTCGGCCTGGAGCGCAAGCTGCTGGGCGGCCCCCGGGCGACCGCGACCTTCGTCGGCCAGCTGACGGAGTGGGCGGGCGGGGGCGACGCCGGGGACCGTGGCTGGTTCGAGGAGTTCGCGGCCACCGGGCCGGATTCCCTCGGCCCCGAGCTGCGTACGGAGCTGGCCTCGGCGGCCCGCGGCGCCACCGAGGCGGTCGTCGCGCTGCGGGACTGGATGCGCGACGTGTACGCCGCGGCCGTCGCCGGCGCCCCCGACACGGTGGGCCGCGAGCGCTACCGGCGCTGGTCGCGCTACTTCAACGGCACCGACCTGGACCTCGACCAGGCGTACGCGTACGGCTGGTCCGAGTACCACCGCCTGTACGCCGAGATGCGCACCGAGGCGGACCGCATCCTGCCCGGCTCCGACCCGTGGGAGGCCCTGGCCCACCTCGACGTCCACGGCACCCACATCGAGGGCGTCGAGGAGGTACGGGTCTGGCTGCAGGGGCTGATGGACGAGGCGATCGAGGCCCTGGACGGCACCCACTTCGAACTCGCCGAGCGGGTACGGAAGGTGGAGTCGCACATCGCCCCGCCGGGCGGCGCCGCCGCGCCGTACTACACCGGCCCCTCGGAGGACTTCTCCCGGCCCGGCCGCACCTGGCTGCCGGTCGACGGCCAGACCCGCTTCCCGGTGTACGACCTGGTGTCGACCTGGTACCACGAGGGCGTGCCGGGCCACCACCTGCAGATCGCCCAGTGGGTGCACGTCGCCGACCAGCTCTCCCGCTACCAGGCGACGATCGGCGGGGTCAGCGCCAACGCGGAGGGCTGGGCGCTCTACGCGGAGCGCCTCATGGACGAGCTGGGCTTCCTGCCCGACGCCGAGCGCCGCCTGGGTTACCTGGACGCCCAGATGATGCGCGCCTGCCGGGTGATCGTCGACATCGGCATGCACCTGCGTCTGGAGATCCCGGCCGACTCGCCGTTCCACCCCGGCGAGCAGTGGACGCCCGAGTTGGCGCAGGAGTTCTTCCAGCGGCACAGCAGTCGGCCGCCGGCCTTCGTCGAGAGCGAGATGACCCGCTATCTCTCCATGCCGGGGCAGGCGATCGGCTACAAGCTGGGCGAGCGTGCCTGGCTGCTGGGCCGCGAGAACGCGCGGGCCGCGCACGGCGACGCGTTCGACGCGAAGGCCTGGCACATGGCGGCGCTGTCGCAGGGACCGCTGGGCCTGGACGATCTCGTGGAGGAGATCTCGCGGCTCTGACCGGGCGGGACGCCCTGTCCGCCGCCCGGTGGGATCCCCCGGCTCCCGCACGGTGGGATCTCCCGCCCTCGCACGTCCCGGACGGTGAGAACTCCCCGGGGATCGCTTGATCGCCCGGGGATTCCCCTGCACCATCACCGTCATGACCGCTCTGACCGGATACACCCCGGACGCCACCGACTGGCGCATTCTCGACGCCCTGCAGAGCCAGGGCCGGGCCGGCTTCACCGAGCTGGCCCGTGCCGTGTCCATGTCGGCCTCCGCCGTGACCGAGCGGGTCCGCAGGCTGGAGGAGGCCGGGGTGATCACGGGCTACACGGCCGTCGTCGACCCGGAGCGGCTCGGGATGCCGATCCTGGCCTTCGTCCGGCTGCGCTATCCGAACGGCAACTACAAGCCGTTCCACGATCTGATCGCGGCCACTCCGGAGGTCCTGGAGGCGCACCATGTGACCGGCGACGACTGCTTCGTGCTGAAGGTCACCGCCCGGTCCATGAAGCACCTGGAGGAGATCTCCGGCAAGGTGGGCGCGCTGGGGTCGGTGACCACGAGCGTGGTGTACTCCTCGCCCCTCCCCCGGCGCGCGATCAGCCGCTGACCCGGGACAGCGTCCCTCGGTCCCGGAGCTCAGGGCTCCCGCGGCCAGGACCACGTGCCCCACGCCCCCGCGGCTCAGGTCCCGGCGGCGCCCGCTCCCGTACGGAGTCTCACGGCCGAGCCGTGCCGCTCCTTGACCACCTCCATCTGGGCCGGGATCCGCCGGCGCAGGTCGGCGACGTGGCTGACGATACCGACGCTGCGGTCCCGTTCGCGCAGGGAGTCGAGGACGTCCAGGACCTCGTCGAGCGTCTGGTCGTCGAGGCTGCCGAAGCCCTCGTCGATGAAGAGGGTGTCCAGCCGGACGCCACCGGCCTCGTCCGTGACCACGTCGGCGAGTCCGAGGGCGAGGGCCAGCGAGGCGAAGAAGGTCTCGCCTCCGGACAGCGTGGCGGTGTCCCGCTCGTTGCCCGTCCAGGCGTCCACGACGTGCAGGCCGAGACCGGCCCGCTTGCCTCCGGACCGGGCGTCGGAGTGGACGAGGGTGTAGCGGCCGGAGGACATCCGCTGGAGCCGGGCCGTGGCGGCGGCGGCGACCTGTTCGAGGCGGGCGGCCAGGACGTACGACTCCAGGCGCATCTTCCGCTCGTTCTCCGCGGAGGTGCCGGCGGTCAGTCCGGCGAGCCGGGCGACCCGGTCGTACTCCGCGCGCAGCGGTCCGAGGCGGCGGACCTCGGCGTCCGCCTGCCGGGAGAGCCGGGCCAGCTCCGTGCCGCGCTCGCGGACGGCGGCGAGGGCGGAGGTGGCGTCACGCAGGGCGCGTTCGGCGGCGGTGTACGCGGCTTCGGCGGCCTCCGGGTCGGCGGCCGGGCGTTCGGCGGCGGCCCGGGTCTCCGGCTCGGCGAGCCGGTCGGCGACGGCGGCGGCCTCCGCCTGCCAGGCGTCGAGGCGGTGCTGGAGCGTGCGGTGCTCGCCGTCCCGCAGGAGTGCGGCGGCGGCCTCGGCGGGCGTCTCGAATCCGGCCCGGAACGCGACGTCGGCGAGCCGGCCGTCGGCCTCCTTCAGGCGCTGCGCGGTGAGCTCCACGGTCCGTACGGTCGCGGCGGCGTCGATCAGGATGGCGATCTTCCGCTCGAGCCGCGAGGCCTGCTCGGCGACGCTCGCGGACTCGCCGCGTCCCCGGGCCACTTCGGCGTCCACGGCCGTCTGCTCCCGGTCGAGCGCCTCCCGCTGGGAGGTCCGCGCGGCGACGCGCCGCTCGGCGTCCCGCTGGGCGCCCACCCGGCTCTCGTACTCGCGCTCGGCCCGCGCGAGGGTCTCCCGCGCGCCGTGCGTCTGGGCGGCGAGGCCGTGCGCCTCGGCGTACTGATGCGCCAACTCCTCCGCCTCGGCGGCGAGTTCGCCGACCGTCGGCTCGGTCTCGGGGTCGGCGCCCGCCTGGACCTCCGCGCGGGCGGCCGCCCACGCCTCGGCGGTGGCGGCCGTGTCGCGCTCGGCCGCCGTACGGTCCTCCTCGGCGCGGGTGAAGGCGGCGTACGCGGCGTCCTCGGTGGCCAGGTCGACGTGGTCGGCGCCCGTGCGGGCGGGGTCGGGGTGGTCGGCGGAGCCGCAGACCTGACAGGGGTCGCCGGGGGTGAGGGCGGCGGCCAGCTCGGCGGCGATGCCCTGGAGGCGGCGCGCCTTGACGTCGAGCCAGCTCTCGTGGGCTTCGTTGCGGCGCTCGCGGGCGGCGGTCAGTCGGGACTCGGCGGTGGCCGTCCGCTCGGCGAGCGCGTCCCTGCGGCGCGCGGCGGCCAGCCGGCGACGGGCCGGTTCGAGGCGGCCCGCGAGGTGCTCGGCACGGGCGGCGGCCTCCTGGGCCGCTTCGATCCGAGCCGCCAGTTCGCCCCTGCGGGACTCCCAGCCGCTGAGCCAGCCGCTCGTGTCCTGGAGTATGTCCTCGTCCGCCCGGGCCTGCCGCGCCAACTCGGCGCGCTCGCGCGCGATCTCGGCGCCTCGCCGCTCCGCGCGGCGCGCGGACTCCAGCCCGCCCAGCTCCCCGGTCAGCCGCCGCTCCAGGGCGGACAGCTGCTCCGCGCCGGCGTCGGCCAGCTCGGCGGGCAGCCGCCCTCGGCTCTGCTCCCGGGCCGTCCGGGCCGCCGCGTGGTCGCGCTCGGCGTCGGCGCGCAGGCCGAGGGCCGGGGCCACCAGGTCGGCCTTGCGCGAGCGGTCGAGCACGGCCTGCGCGCGGTCCCGCTCGGGCCTGCCGGCCTCCAGCGCCTCCTGTCGGCGCCGGGTCTCCGCGAACCGCGCCTGGCGGGCCGCCAGCTCCCGTTCCGCGTCGAGGATCCGACGCGCCGCGGCCTGCCGGGACTCGGCCGCCGAGACCGCCGCGCCGGCGATGTCGACGGCCTCGCGCGTCTCGGAGCGGGCGACGGCGGCCTGGGTGAGGACGGCCTGCGCGAGTCCCGGTTCACCCGGCCGCTCGTCGACGACCGCGCCACCGGTGACCTGGGCCGTCCGGTGGGCGAGGGCGAGCAGCCGCTCGTCCCCCGCCCGTACCTGCTGCTCGGCGGCGCGCCGCAGATCGGCGAGGCGTTCCTCGACGGCGGCGAACCGGCGGGTGTCGAAGAGCCGCCCGAGCAGCTTGCCGCGCGCCTCCGCGTCCGCCCGCAGGAAACGCGCGAAGTCGCCCTGCGGCAGGAGGACGACCTGGCAGAACTGCTCCCGGCTCATGCCGAGGAGCTGGGTGATCTCCTCGCCTATCTCCTGGTGGGAGCGGCTCAGCACGGACCACTGGCCCGTGCCGGAGTCGTACTCCCGGAGCCGGCTCTGGGCCTTCTCCGTGGTGAAGCCGCCGCCCCGCTTCTTCGGGCGTGGCTGCGCGGGGAGTCGGGTGATCTCCAACCGCCGCTCCCCCACCGTCAGTTCGAGCGTGACCTCGGTCTGCCTGCCGGCCGGCGCGTGGTCGCTGCGGAGCGAGGTCCCGGGCGACTGGCGGGCGCCGGGCACGGCTCCGTACAGGGCGTAGCAGACGGCGTCGAGGACGGAGGTCTTGCCCGCGCCGGTGGGGCCGTGCAGCAGGAAGAGGCCCGCGGTGGAGAGCGCGTCGAAGTCGATCTGCTGGGTGGTGCCGAAGGGGCCGAAGGCGGTGACGGAGAGGCGGTGCAGTCTCACCGGGCGCCCACCTCGCGCTCCGTGGCGGCCCCGTCGACCCGGACGTCGTCGAAGGCGCCGTACAGCACGGTCCGTTCGGTCTCGTCGGGTCCGGCGCCGCCGCGCACGTGGGCGACGAAGTCCTCCGCGATCTGCTGGTCGGTGCGGTCGCGGAGCCGCCGCGCGTACGAGGCGGAGGGGTCGCTCTCGGTGCGCTCGGGCTCGAAGACCAGGTTCAGGACGTGCGGGAAACGCTCGGCGAGCCGGGCCATGGGCTCGGCGGGCCGCGCCGCGTCGGTGAGCGTCGCCTCGACCCAGGACTCCTCGTGCCGTACGAGGGCGGGGTCGGCCAGCAGGTCCTCGAGCCGGCCGCGGATCCGGGCCAGGGGCCGGGGCACGGGGCAGTCGACCCGCTCGGCCGCCTCGACCCCGCCGTCGGCTCCGAGGTCGATCAGCCACATGGTCTTGCGGTGGTGGACCTCGGAGAAGGAGTACGCGAGGGGCGAGCCGGAGTAGCGGACGCGCGGGGTGACGGTCTGGCTGCCGTGCAGGTGACCGAGGGCCGTGTAGTCGACGCCGTCGAAGACCCCGGCGGGCACGGCGGCGACACCGCCGACGGTGATGTCCCGCTCGCTGTCGCTCGGTTCGCCGCCGGCGACGAAGGCGTGCGCGAGGACGACCGAGCGGGTGCCGACGGGACGGGTGGCGAGGTCGGCGCGGACCCGGTCCATGGCGGCGGAGAGCACCGCCTGGTGTCCGCCTCGCGCGGCGCCCAACCGCTCGCGCACGAGGGCCGGTTCCAGATACGGCAGTCCGTACAGGGCGACCTCGCCGTGCGCGTCGGCGAGGACGACGGGCGAGCCGATGCCGGCCGGGTCCGTCCGGAGGTGGATGCCGGCCCGCTCGATGAGCCCGGCGCCGACGCCGAGGCGGCGGGCCGAGTCGTGGTTGCCGGAGATCATGACCGTCGGCACTCCGGCGTCGGCGAGCCGGTGCAGGGCGGTGTCGAAGAGCTCGACGGCGGCGAGCGGCGGCACGGCACGGTCGTAGACATCCCCGGCGACCAGGACCGCGTCCACGTCACGCGCGCGCACCGTGGCCACGAGGTGGTCCAGGAACGCGGCCTGGGCGTCGAGGAGACTCACCCGGTGGAACGACCGCCCCAGGTGCCAGTCCGACGTGTGCAGGAATCTCATGATCCAGGAGCGTATCGGTGGGGTCGGACAACGGGCACGGGTTCGGAGAATCGGGCGACCTCGGGGAGGGGGGACGACGCGGGGGCGGCGCGGACGGCCGGAGCCGCAGGGCTCGCCGCCGCAGGCACCACATGAATCGACGAGACGCCGATCTCGCCGACCGACCGCTCACCCATCGCCGTACGCCTCGCCGCCGAGCTCCAGGCTCGCGCTGCCGGCCGTGGCGTCCGCGAGCCAGGCCCGGAAGGCCTCCACGTCCGCGTCCGGAAGGCCGATCTCGATGGCGACGGCCTCGCCGTACCGCACGTCGCGTACGTTCCCGCCGGTCGCCCGCAGGTCGTTCTCCAGCTTGCCCGCGCGCTGGTGGTCGACGGTGACCGTGGCGAGGCGGTAGCGCTGCCGGGTGAGGGTGCCGAGCGCGTCCAGGGTCTCGCCGACCACACCGCCGTACGCCCGGATCAGCCCGCCCGCGCCGAGCTTCACGCCGCCGTAGTAACGGGTGACGACGGCGGCGACGTACCGCACCTCGCGCCGCATCAGCATCTGGAGCATCGGGGCACCGGCCGTGCCGCCGGGCTCGCCGTCGTCGCTCGCCTTCTGGACCGAGGCGTCGGCGCCGACGACGTACGCGAAGCAGTTGTGGCTGGCCGTCGGGTGCTCCCTGCGGACGCGCGCGACGAAGTCCTGGGCCTCCTGCTCGGTGGCCACCGGCGCGAGCGCGCAGATGAAGCGCGAGCGGTTGATCTCGGTCTCGTGCACACCCTCGCGGGCGAGCGTGCGGTACTGCTCCTGCATCCCGCCACCCTATGCGCCCGGCACGGCGCCCCCGTCCCGGGAGGGCACCCGGGACCTCCCCACACCGGGAATCACCGGTGGTCGCGGCTCGTTGTGCACAGCGACGAGCCACAGGAGGCAGCAGATGAGCGTCGAGACGTCCACCACCGAGTCGGACACGGTCAAGAAGATCCTGACCGCCACGGGCGACACCTGGGCGGTCGTGGGCCTGTCGTCGAACCGCTCACGCGCGGCCTACGGCGTCGCCGCGGTGCTCCAGCGCTACGGCAAGCGGGTCGTGCCCGTGCATCCGAAGGCGGAGACGGTGCACGGGGAGCAGGGATACGCGTCGCTCGCCGAGATCCCGTTCCCGGTCGACGTGGTCGACGTGTTCGTCAACAGCGAACTCGCCGGGCAGGTCGCCGACGAGGCCGTGGCCGTCGGGGCCGAGGCGGTGTGGTTCCAGCTCGGCGTGATCGACGAGGACGCCTACGCGCGGACCCGGGAGGCGGGGCTGGACATGGTGATGGACCGTTGCCCCGCCATCGAGATCCCGCTGCTCGACCCCCGGCCCGACCTCGGCTGACGGCGGGGCTCACGCCCCTGACGGCGGGCTCACGCCAGTGACGGCGGGGGTCACGCCCCTGACGGCGGGCTCACGCCAGTGACGGCGGGCTCACGTCCCTGACGGCGGGCTCACGCCAGTGACGGCGGAGGTCACGCCCCACCGACGGCGCGGCTCACGCCACGCCCAGGTCCTCCAGGACGACGGCGCCGGGCAGTTCCGCGAAGGCCTTGCCGGGGACGATCAGCTTGCCCCGGCGGCGGCCGCTGCCGACGAGGACCCACGCGGTGTCGACGACGGTCGCGTCCACGAGGAGGGGCCAGCTCGCCGGGAGGCCGACCGGGGTGATCCCGCCGTACTCCATGCCGCTCTCGCCGGTCGCCGTGTCCATGTCCGCGAACCGTGCCTTGCGCGCGCCCAGGTGCCGGCGGACCACTCCGTTGACGTCGACGCGGGTGGCCGAGCGGACCACGCAGGCGGCCAGAGTCGTCTCCTCGCCGCGCTTCCCGGCGACGATCACGCAGTTCGCCGACGCGTCGAGGAGGTCACGGCCGTGGTGCTCGACGAAGGCGGCCGTGTCGGCGATCTCCGGGTCGGTGTCGACGTACAGCAGCTGCTCCGCCGGGACCGTCCCCCGCCAGGCTCGGACGGCCGCGGCGACCGGCTCCGTGAGCCGGTCCAGGCACTCGGGGGCGGGAACGGCGTTGTCGAAGTCTCCGAGGGGTGCGCGCATGCCGGCCACGCTAACAACAGTCGGCGGGGACGGCGTCGGGCGTCTCAGCGTGCGGGCGGGATGGAGACGGCCATGGTCATCTCGACCTGCTCCGTGCCGTCGTTGCGGTACGCGTGCGGCACGTTGGCCTCGAAGACGGCGGAGGTACCGGCCGGGATGCGGTGCTCCTCGCCCTCCACGACGAGGGTGAGCTCACCGGCCGTGACGTGCAGCAGCTCCGTCGTGCCGTCGGGGTGCGGGTCGGACGCGCTGCCGTCGCCGGGCATCAGCGTCCAGGACCAGAGCTCCAGCGGGCCGCGCGCCTCCGTGCCCGCGAGCAGCGTGGTGTGGCTGCCCGTGGAGGTGGACCACATGCGGACGGCCTGGTCGGGCGGGACGAGGCGGACCTGCGGACCCTGCTCGTAGTCGAGGAGGGTGGTGATCGAGACGCCGAGCGCGTCCGCGAGCTTCACGGTCGTACCGACGCTGGGGTTCGTCCGGGCCTGCTCGATCTGGATGATCATGCCGCGACTGACGCCGGCCCGTACGGCGAGCGCGTCCAGCGTGAAGCCACGTTCCTTGCGCCACCGCTTCAGGTTCCGCGCGAGCGACTGCGTGAGCTGATCGAGGTCCGACACATTCCGTCCAATATTTTGGATGACATAGTCCAACAAGCTGAACTACGGTGGGGTCTACCGCGGTGCACCAGCTGTCCACCGCACTGTACTGCGAGACCGCCCCCCTGCGAGGACCCATGACTGCGCTGTTCGCCCTGGCCACCGCCCTGCTCTGGGGCCTGGCCGACTTCGGCGGCGGGCTCCTCACCCGGCGGATGCCCGCCCTCACGGTGGTCGTCGCCTCGCAGACCGTCGCGGTGGTCGTCCTCGGCGCCCTCGTGGTCGCCACCGGCGGCTGGACCGAGGCCGGCCCCCAGCTCTGGTACGCCGTCGCGGCGGGCGTCGTCGGTCCGGTCGCGATGCTCTGCTTCTACAAGGCCCTGGCGCTCGGCCCGATGGGCGTCGTCTCCCCCCTCGGCTCGCTCGGTGTCGTCGTGCCCGTCTCGGTGGGACTGCTCATCGGCGACCGCCCGGGGCTGCTCCAGTTCGCGGGCATCGGTGTCGCGATCGTCGGCGTCCTCCTCGCCGGCGGACCGGAACTGCGGGGCGCGCCCGTGCAGCGTCAGGCCGTGCTCCTCACCCTCGTCGCGGCCTTCGGCTTCGGCTCGGTCATGGCGCTGATCGCCGAGGCGTCCTCGACGCTGACGGGCCTCTTCCTCGCCCTGTTCGTCCAGCGGGTGACCAACGTGGCGGTGGGCGGCGGCGCGCTGTACGTCTCGGTGAAGCGCGGCGGGCGGGCCCTGCCGGAGGGCGGCGCCGGGATGAGGGTCGTGTGGGCCGCCCTCCCCGCCCTCGCCTTCGTCGGCCTCGCGGACGTCGCCGCCAACGGTACGTACTCCCTCGCGGCGCAGAACGGCCCGGTGACCGTGGCGGCCGTCCTCGCCAACCTCTACCCGGTCATCACGGCGCTCGCCGCGCGCGGGGTGCTGAAGGAACGGTTGCGCGCCGTCCAGGCGGCGGGCGCGAGCCTGGCCCTGGTCGGCACGGTGCTTCTCGCGACGGGCTGAGGAGCCGAGGGGCTGAGGAGCTGACCGCTGGTTACCGGGACGGCCTGACTGACGGGCTGACGGGCTGACGGGCTGACGGGCTGACCGCTGGTTACCTGGACGGCCGGACTGTTGGGCTGACGGGCTGACCGCTCGTTACCTGGACGGCCGGGCCGACCGCCGGTTGCCGGACGGCCGACGGGACGGCCGGCCGCGCGGAGGCGTGGCTCGCGGCTCAGCTCTCCGTGAGGTCCAGCTGCGCGAGCCCGGCCAGCTGCTCGGGCGTCAGGTCGTCGGGGATCGGCACGGGCGCAGGGGTCCGCAGCGGCGGCTGCCAGCCGCGCTCCGGGTCCCAGCTGCGGACGACCTTCGCCGGGGCACCGGCCACCACCGAGTGGTCGGGCACCTCACCCCGTACGACCGCGCCCGCCGCGACCACCACGTTGCGGCCGAGTCGGGCTCCCGGCAGGATCACCGCTCCCGTGCCCAGCCAGCAGCCCCTGCCGATCTCGACCGGCTCGGAGCGCGGCCACTGCCGGCCGACCGGCTCGTCGGGGTCGTCGTAACTGTGGTTGGTCGAGGTGATGTAGACGTACGGACCGCAGTACGTGTCCGAGCCGATGGTCACCCGGGTGTCGGCGATGACGTGGCTGCCGCGCCCCAGTACGACGCCGTCGCCCAGGGTCAGAACCGTCGCCGGGCCGAGGTCGAGCCCGGGCAGCATGCCCGCGGTGAGCGTGACCTGCTCGGCGATGATGCAGTGCTCGCCGATCTCGATCCACTGCTCACCGAAGACCGTGCCCTGCGGGAACGCGAGCCGGGTGCCCGCGCCGAGGCGCCGGAAGCGCAGCCGCCCCGGACTCTCGGCGGTCACCGCGCCGGTCTCCTGCACCCAGCGCCACCCGCCCTGGACGGCCCGGGCGAGAACGCGGCGCCGCCAGGCGGTGAGGGAGGAGAACGTGTTTCTGTTCCTGGGCACGCGGACACCGTAGTCGTCGCCGTCGTACCTGATCAGGGGGGTGCCCTGTGATGTCCGTCATGGGGCTGCGGCTACATTGCCCGGCAGGGCGTGACGCAGTCTTCAGAGATCACGAGCGATCAGGAGCGAACGATGACCGAGGCGTTGATCAAGGGCGTGGGCGGCAAGGAGCCCCAGGTGGATCCGACCGCCTTCACCGCGCCGACCTCCGTGGTGCTCGGTGACGTCACGCTGGGCGCCCGCGCCAGTGTCTGGTACCACGCGGTGCTCCGCGCGGACTGCGGTCCCGTCGTCGTCGGCGAGGACTCGAACATCCAGGACAACTGCACCGTCCACGTCGACCCCGGCTTCCCGGTCACCATCGGCGACCGGGTGACGGTCGGCCACAACGCGACCGTGCACGGCTGCACCATCGAGGACGACGTCCTGGTCGGCATGGGCGCCACCGTCCTCAACGGGGCCCGGGTGGGCGCCGGCTCGCTCATCGCCGCGCAGGCGCTCGTCCCGCAGGGGATGGAGATCCCGCCGGGTTCGCTGGTCGCAGGCGTCCCCGCCAAGGTGCGGCGCCCGCTGACGGAGGAGGAGCAGGCGGGTATCCGCCTCAACGCGGAGATGTACCTCCACCTGGCCAAGGGCCACGCGGAGGCGTTCGAGAACTGAGGCGGGACCCCGGACACTCGGGTCGGGAAGCTCGGGCCCGCCACGAGCCCGAGGACGGACAGCGACAGGCGCGGCGGCCGTTCACGGCCGTCGCGCCTTTTCGTTCCTCGGCGAGTCCTGGCGAGTCCCCGGCCGGTCTCCGGCGAGTCCCCGGCGGAGTCCCGGCGAGCAGAGGGTCAGTCGCCCACCGACACCGGCGTCGGATCAACAGTCGGCCCCGCCTGCGGCTCCGCCTTCGTCCCGGCCTGCGCCGCCGCCTTCTTCGCGCGGTTCTTCAGGATCAGCATCGACGTGACGCCGATCAGGACCGCCAGCACCAGACCCAGCCACGAGAACCGCTTGAGCCACGCCTCGGCCACGACGCCCACCGAGTAGATGACGGCCGTCGTACCGCCCGCCCAGAGGATGCCGCCGAAGACATTGGCGATGAGGAACTTCCAGTACGGCATGCGCAGCACGCCCGCGAGCGGTCCGGCGAAGATCCGCAGCAGGGCGACGAAGCGGCCGAAGAAGACGGCCCACATGCCCCACTTCTCGAAGGAGCGCTCCGCCAGCGCGATGTTCGCCTCGCTGAAGTGCTTGGGGAACTTCCTGCCCAGCCAGGCGAGCAACGGACGCCCGCCCTTGCGGCCGATCGCGTAACCGATCGAGTCCCCGATGATCGCCCCGGCGGTGGCGCAGGCACCGAGGACGTACGGATCGATGTCGCCGTGCTGGGAGGCGAGCAGGGCCGAGCTGACGAGGACGATCTCGCCGGGCAACGGGATTCCCAGGCTTTCGAGCCCGATCACCACTCCCACCAGCGCGTAGATCGCCACCGCGGGGATCGTCTCCAGCCACTCCTGGACGTGCAACGCGGATCCTCCCGTGTCGTGGCGCACGCCGCGTCGCGCGCGCCGAGGCAGCCTACCTGGTCGCGGCCGACCGGCCCGCCGCCACCGGAGGGCCCGCCGTCGCCGCCCGAGGGCGTTTCCGTCCCTGCCCGAGGGCGTGCCGGTCGCCGCCCCCGCGCACGTAAATGGCTGGTCCGTCGCGGGCGGAGCGCGCTACGCTCCGCCGCGATGACGACTCACACCGTTCAGTGTTGGGGGGTCCCGTCCGCGCAAGGTGAGTGCTGATGACCACTCCCCCCGCGTACGAGGATTCCCACCCTCCCTTCCTCTCCTTCTGGTCCTTCTGGCTGCGCGTCCGCGAGTTCGCCGTGCCGCCCTCCATGATCAGGACAGCGACCGCTCGTCGCCTCGACGGGGACTGGACCGGGGCGTGTGCCGCCGCGCGCGTCGATGTCGATGTCGACCTGCGGGCCGCGGCGCGGGCCCGTGGCCCGGAACTCGCCGGCCGGATCCGCCGGGATCTCCGCCGTCTCGCCCCCGACCCGCTGCGTGGCCCGGCGCGCCACCGCGGTGCCGGACGGTGGTGGGCCTCTTCCCGCGCACGAGGCGTCCTCGGCCGCACGACGAGGACGACGAGAACAACCCCGACTACGCCCCGGACTCGCCGCCCGACTGGGCGCGCGTGGTCGTCATCGGCGCCTGAACGCCGACCGCCGGCACGAGGGCCGAGACGGTCGTCCCGCACGACGCCGAGGTCCGACGGAGGGGGCCCTCTCCGGGAGCCGACGTCCGGCGGAGGGGCCTTCGTGGGCGCCGTACCGTCCGGCGGAAGACCCCCCGCCCCCACTCCCTACTTGCCCTGGCCGTTCGGCCGCAGGGTCCAGACGACGGTCATCTCGCCCGTCACCGCGCCGTCCTCTCGCGTGATCGCGATGTGCACGGGGAACTCCGGGCGCTCGCCCGCGTCCAGTTCGGCGACGACCTCGGCGGCCGGGCGGCCCAGGGTCGCGGTGGCGGTGACGACGCCCATGGCCAGCTTCTTGTAGCCGATCTCGGCCGTGACCGCGAGAGGCACCGCGCGGTTCAGCTGGTCGCCGAAGGCGGCCAGGACGATCGCGCCGCTGGCCGACTCGGCCAGCGTGAACATGGCTCCGGCGTGCGGGCCGCCGACGTGGTTGTGGTAGTCGGCCTGGTCCGGCAGGCGCACGACGGCCCGCTCGGAAGTGGTCTCCAGGAACTCGAGGTTGAGGGTCCTGGCCATGGGAACCGTCGCGGCGAGCATCTCGCCGACGGACATCTGGTCTGCGCTCATGCGGCGATGTTACCCACGAGTAGTACGGATGGCCATCCCCACCGTCCCCCGTCCGCACGGGGGCGGACGTAGCAGCGTTCCCGCCACACCTCTATGGTTACTGGCCATGTGGCCAGGACAGCAGCCGCCCGGGGGCGAGCAGAACCCGCAGGACCAGAGTCAGAACCCCTACCAGCAGTCGGGGTACCAGCAGCCGAACCCCTACCAACAGCCCGGCTATCAGCAGCAGCCCGGGTACCCGCAGCAGCAGCCGGCCCAGCCGCCCACGCAGCCGGGCTACCCGCAGCAGCCCGCGCAGCCCGGCTACCCGCAGCCCAACCCGTACCAGCAGCCGACCATGCCGCAGTACGCGGTGCCGGGAGCGCCGCAGGGCGGGCCGGGTGGACCGGGCGACGGCAAGAAGAAGCAGACGACCCTGGTCGCGATCGTCGCCGCGACCGCCGTGGTCGTCGCGGCAGGTGTCACCGGTTTCCTCGTCCTCGGCAAGGACGACGACAAGAACACGAAGGCGGGCGACGACCCGAAGGCCTCCACGTCCAGCTCGGCGCCCGGCCCCGCGCCCGTGTCGCCCTCCATCGACAACCCGCGCGACGACGCCGACCTGCAGCCGACCATCCCGGGCTGGAAGGTCGTCCACAACCCGAAGTACGGCACGCTGTTCGACGTACCGCCGGACTGGGAGCTCCTGAAGCCCGGCAGCGTCACCTTCTTCGAGGACGAGAAGAAGGGTGACGGCTCCCCTGTCGTCACGATGTCGGCTCCGGTGCGCTACAAGAGCAAGTGGTGCACGTTCGACACGAACAAGGACGGCTCCCAGGAGAGCTGGGGCCTGAGCAGCGCCGGCACCAAGGGCGGTCAGGGCGCCAAGAACACCGACGAGGCGGCGTACAACGAGGCCGGCAACTGGGTGTGGGCGGGCTACGCCCAGCACATGCCCAAGGGCACCATCAAGATCACCAAGGCCGTCCCGTACACCACGACGTCCGGCCTGACCGGCAGCGTCTCGACGGCCACCGCACCGGGGATCAAGAAGCGGAACAAGTGCGAGTCGGACGGCAAGTCCCTCGCGTTCTCCTTCAAGAACGCCAAGGGCGACTTCTCGTCGTTCGTGCTCTACGGGGCCGACGGGGTCAAGGACGAGCTCGCGGACGCCACGATCCAGAAGATCCTCGCGACCGTACGGCTCGCCCCGCCCTCCGCCTGACGGAGGCGCCCGAGCCCTCGGAGTGACGTGGCCTGGCGGCGGTGGCGCGTGGAGCGCCGCCGTCGCCGTCGGCCGGGCCGCGCCGTCCCCGGCGCCATGCCGCCCGGGCCCCGTCCCCCGAGACGGTCACCCGTCACCCGAGACCGTCACCTGTCACCTGTCACCTGTCACCTGTCACCTGAGACCGTCACCCGACGCTGAACGCCCCGTCCGGCGGTACGGGAGACGGCACCGCGTCCGCGTCGGCCACCGGTCGGGCCTCGCCCGTGAAGCGTGTGAGGCTCGCGCCGTACTCCACGCGCGCGGGGAAGGGGTCGGCCGCCGTGCGCCGGGCCAGCCGGGCCGTGTCGATGTCCTCGTCGGAGGCGACGAGGACGGCGTTGCCGAAGCGGCGGCCGCGCAGCACGGCAGGTTCGGCGATCAGCGCCAGCTCGGGGAAGACGGCCGCGAAGGTGGCCAGTTGCGAGCGGAGGAAGGCGAAGGGCGCGCCGTCGGCGAGGTTGGCGGCGTAGATCCCGCCCGGCCGCAGCACCCGCCGGGCCTCGCGGGCGTACTCCACGGACGTCAGGTGCGCGGGGACCCGTGATCCGCCGAAGACGTCGGCGACGAGCACGTTCACCGACGCCGTGGGGGCCTGCTCCAGCCAGGCCCGCGCGTCCGCCCCGTGCACGGTCACTCCGGAGCCCTCGGGCAGCGGAAGGTGCGTACCGACCAGGTCGAGGAGACCCCGGTCGGCCTCCACGACGTCCTGACGGGAGCCGGGGCGGGTGGCGGTGACGTAGCGGGGCAGGGTGAGGGCCCCGCCGCCGAGGTGCAGGACGGCGAGGGCGGCGCCGTCCTCGGCCGCGCCGTCGAGGACGTGGGCGAGCCGGCGCGCGTACTCGAATTCGAGGTGCGTGGGCTCGTCCAGGTCGACGTACGACTGGGGCGCGCCGTCGACGGTCAGCAGCCAGGCCCGGTCCCGGTCGATGTCCGGCATGAGCCGGGCGGTGCCGCCGTCGACGTCACGGACGACGGGGATCCGCTCGTCGACCTCGTCCCCGCCCTCGCCGCCGGCTTCCACGCCCGCGTGCCCGCCCGCGCTGTCCTCGTTCACCCCCTCATTGTGCCCGCCCGTCGCCCACCGCCTCCGGTCGGGCGGCGGGCCCACGCCCCGGCAGGCGTCGGAGGGCCCGCATTCCGCGGGGTGCGGAATGCGGGCCTCCGACGCGGGAGGCGCTCAGGGCTCAGGGCTCAGTCCACGGTCGTGACCGTGCCGGCGCCGACCGTGCGCCCGCCCTCACGGATCGCGAAGCCGAGACCGGCCTCCAACGGGACGTCACGGCCCAGTTCGACGGTCATGGTGACCGTGTCGCCGGGGCGCGCGATCGCCGCCTCACCGAGGTCGACGTCGCCGACGACGTCCGCCGTGCGGATGTAGAACTGCGGCCGGTAGCCCGTGGCGACGGGGGTGGTGCGCCCGCCCTCCGCGCCCGACAGGACGTACACCTGGGCGGTGAACCGCCGGCTCGGCACGACGCTGCCGGGCGCCGCCACCACGTGCCCGCGGCGGACCGCGTCGCGCGCGACACCGCGCAGCAGCAGCGCCACGTTGTCGCCCGCCTCGGCGGACTCCATGGGCTTGCCGAAGGTCTCGACACCGGTCACGACCGTCTCGGTGTCCGCGCCCAGGACCTCGACCCGGTCGCCGACGCGGACCGTGCCGCGCTCGACCGCGCCCGTCACGACCGTGCCGCGCCCGGTGATGGTGAGCACGTTCTCGACGGACATCAGGAACGGCGCGTCCACGTAGCGCACCGGCATCGGTACGTACGTGTCCACGGCGTCGAGGAGCGCCTCGATCGCCCCGGACCACCGGGCGTCCCCCTCAAGGGCCTTGAGTCCGGACACCCGGACGACGGGCACGCTGTCGCCGGCGTAGCCGTGCGCGGTCAGCAACTCCCGGACCTCCAGCTCGACCAGGTCGGTCAGCTCGTCGTCCCCCGCGTCGGCCTTGTTCAGCGCGACGACGATGTGGTCGACACCGACCTGGCGGGCGAGGAGCACGTGCTCGGCGGTCTGCGGCATGATCCCGTCGAGCGCGGAGACGACGAGGATCGCCCCGTCCAGTTGGGCGGCGCCGGTGACCATGTTCTTGACGTAGTCGGCGTGGCCCGGCATGTCCACGTGGGCGTAGTGGCGGGTGTCGGTCTCGTACTCGACGTGCGCGATGTTGATGGTGATGCCGCGCTGGGCCTCCTCGGGCGCGCGGTCGATGCGGTCGAACGGCACGAAGGTGCCGGTCCCGCGCTCGCTGAGGACCTTGGTGATGGCGGCGGTGAGGGTGGTCTTGCCGTGGTCGACGTGGCCCATGGTGCCGATGTTCAGGTGTGGCTTGGTGCGCACGTATGCCGTCTTGGGCATGGTTCGCTCGTTCCTTGAGCTCGAAGCGTGTGAGGGGACCCCGGGGCCGGACCGACCCTCCCCCTGCGGGGTCCGCCGGACGATCCGGGGAGGGTCAGCTTCGGGCGCCGTCGACTGCGGCAGCGGCTGCGACTGCGGCAGCGGCTGCGACTGCGACTGCGACTGCGACCGCGAGGAACGTGGAATCGACAACGGCAGCCTTCGGCGCGGCCGCGACTGCGGGCCGTGCTGCGAGGAAGGCGTACCGGGACATGTCCACGATCCTTGCCGAGCGGACGGCCGACGTCGAACGGTTTTCTCCCGAGGAGGAGTTCAGAGGTTCTTGAGCGCCTCGCGCACGGAGAGCGGGGCCAGCCGGGCGCGGTGGTGTGCGACGAAGGCGCGTACCTCGCCGGGGTCCGTCTTGGCGTACTCGCGCAGCGCCCAGCCGATGGCCTTGCGGAGGAAGAAGTCGGTGTCCCCGGCTCGGCGCAGGCAGTAGGCGAACAGCCGCTCGGTGTCGGTGGCGTCCTTGAAGCGGAGCTGGTGCAGCAGGGCCGTGCGCGCGAGCCACAGGTCGTCGTCGATCCACTCGTCCATGCGCGCGGCGAGCGCCGGATCGGCGGCGACGAGCCCGCCGACGACGTGGGCGGCGAGGTGGTCGACGGTGTCCCACCAGGACTCGGTGGTCACCAGATGGCG
Organism: Streptomyces sp. NPDC090127; assembly: GCF_044746945.1. NCBI lineage: Bacteria > Bacillati > Actinomycetota > Actinomycetes > Kitasatosporales > Streptomycetaceae > Streptomyces > Streptomyces sp. NPDC090127. The sequence continues at coordinate 977,365 of NZ_JBIVDE010000003.1, forward strand.
GGCGACGGGCAGGAAGCCGGACGAGCAGCTCCGGACGTGACGGCGCAGGTAGTCGACGGCGAAGTAGTGGTACTCGCGCTCGGGGAGGGCGAAGCAGCGCAGGGCGACGGCCGTGCAGTCGTCCTCGTCGGGGCGCGGGGTGCCGTCCAGGACCGTACGGGACAGGGCGCGGCGCTCGGGGGTGCGGATGCCGAGGAAGGGGGCGACGCCTTTCATGTACGCGACCATCTCCTGGGCCCGGAACGGGTCACCGGCGGCGGGGTACAGCTCGGTCAGACGCCCCAGCACGGTGTCGGCGAGGGGGCTGGCGGGGACGGCGGGCGACGCGGACGGCATACGGCTCACGGTACGGCGGCTCACGGTCCGAGGGCTCGCCGTTCCTGTGATGGCAGTACGGCGGATGACGGACATTACGGCGATCACACGGGTAGTTCGGTTAGTCTCCCCGGATGCTCGACCCCGTCACCCGGCCGCCGGGCTCCCTCGCGCTCCGCTGCTCCCGGGCTCTGCTGTCGCCCTGGTCGCGCCTGTCCCTGCTCGCCGTGCTGCTGCTCGCCGCGGCGACGGTCGTCCTGCTCTACGAGCCACAGCGGCTGCTCTCGGAGGGCTGGCCGGCCCAGACCGGCGGCGCGGGGGCGGTGATCCTGTTCGGACTGGCGTACGGGGTGTGCACGGCGGCCTTCGTACCCCGGCCGATCCTGAACCTGGCCGCCGGCGCGCTCTTCGGCACGCAGGCGGGGCTGGTGGCCGCGCTGGCCGGGACGGTCCTGGGCGCCGGTATCGCGTTCACGCTCGGGCGGCTGCTCGGGCAGGACGCGCTGCGCCCGCTGCTGCGGGGGCGCTGGCTGACGGCGGCGGACGGGCAGCTGAGCCGGCACGGGTTCCGGTCGGTGCTGGCGATCCGGCTCTTCCCGGGGGTGCCGTTCGCGGCGGCCAACTACTGCGCGGCGGTCTCCCGCATGGGGTACACGCCGTTCCTGCTGGCCACGGGGCTGGGGTCGATCCCGAACACGGCGGCGTACGTGGTGGCGGGCAGCGAGGCGGGCTCGCCGACCTCGCCCGCGTTCCTGATCTCGATGGGCTTCATCGTCGTCTCCGGCCTCGGGGCGGCGGCCGTGGCCTGGCGCAAGCGTCACGGCCTCCGGGCCCGCGCGGCGGCCGTACGGGCCTCGGCCGCCGACCCGGCGCCCATGCGCCCCCTGGAGACCACCGGAGCCCGGGACCCCCGCTAGGGCGTGTTTCGAAAGTAGCGTCGTCCGCCCGGAGGGCGGGGCCGGGGGCGTCTGGTGCGTGCGATCGCAAGGCGGAGGGAGGAGAGCGCAGCGGGCTGCGCCGACGACTGACAACGCGGCGTGGGGGCCCCTCCCGTGCCCGAAGGGCTACGGGGGAGTGCGTGCCAGGCGTCCCCGGTCAGACGGGACTTTCGAAACACGCCCTAGGGCGGACGGCGGGGCCCGTCGCGCCGGGGACCCGAGACCTGGGATCGGGGCCTTCATCTGAGGACGGTACGCTGCGCAACGACCGGCGGTTGATCTCCGATCCGAGACGCGACCGCCTTTTCTGACGGCACGAGCACATTCGGGACGGCCCTAGCCCCATGAGTTGGTTCGAATCATTCATCCTCGGACTCGTCCAGGGGCTGACGGAGTTCCTTCCCATCTCCTCCAGCGCGCACCTCCGCCTCACCGCCGCCTTCGCCGGCTGGGAGGACCCCGGCGCGGCCTTCACCGCGATCACCCAGATCGGCACGGAGACCGCCGTACTGATCTACTTCCGCAAGGACATCGCGCGGATCGTCTCCGCCTGGTTCCGCTCGCTGCGTGACAAGTCGATGCGGAGCGACCACGACGCCCAGATGGGCTGGCTGGTGATCGTCGGCTCGATCCCGATCGGCGTCCTCGGCGTGACGCTGAAGGACCACATCGAGGGTCCCTTCCGCGACCTGCGGCTGATCGCCACCACGCTGATCGTGATGGGCATCGTCCTCGGCGTCGCCGACCGCCTCGCCGCCCGTGACGAGGCCGGCGGACGGCACCGTGTCGTCCGCGAGCGCAAGACGCTCAAGGACCTCGGCGTGAAGGACGGCCTGATCTTCGGCGTCTGCCAGGCGATGGCCCTGATCCCGGGCGTCTCCCGCTCGGGTGCGACGATCTCCGGCGGTCTGCTGATGGGGTACACCCGCGAGGCGGCGGCCCGGTACTCGTTCCTGCTCGCCATCCCGGCCGTGCTGGCCTCGGGCGTCTTCGAACTGAAGGACGCGACCGAGGGCGGCCACGTCTCCTGGGGTCCGACGGTCTTCGCGACGATCATCGCGTTCGTCGTCGGCTACGCCGTCATCGCATGGTTCATGAAGTTCATCACCACCAAGAGCTTCATGCCGTTCGTGATCTACCGGATCGCGCTCGGCATCCTGCTCTTCATCCTGGTCGGCACGGACGTCCTCAGCCCCCACGCGGGCGAGTCCGCGGGCTGACCCCCGTACCGCCGTGCCCGCTCCGTCCGTACCGCCCGTACCGTCCGTGACCCTGGTGCCGCCCGCCGCCGGGCGATCTTCGGGTGCGCGCCGCACCCTGGAACCATGGCCTGGCAAGCACCCATCATCGTGCACCGCCCGTCCCCCGGCGGCGGGCGGCGCGTCACCGTCCGCGGACAGATCGTGGGCCTGGCGCACAACGACACCGACCTGGTCGAGTTCCTGCGTCGAGCGGGCCTCGAAGACGCCGACATGATCCTCGACGACCCCCACCTGGTGGAATGGCGCGGCGGCCGCCCCCACCGCTGGGAAGCGGCCTAGGGGCCTGATCCACAGGACGCCCCCTGCCCCTCCCGGGCGCGGAGAAGTATGACCGGGATCCGACCATGCCCACCCACGGCTCTTGGCGCCCGCCTCCCGCTGCCGGAGACTGAGGCGATGACGCAGCGCGTGGATCTCGCGACCGTGATGGACCGGCTGGCCATCGACGACCTCGTCACCGGGTACGCGGTGGCCGTGGACGACTCCGACTGGGCGGGCTACCGGGCGCTGTTCACCCGCGACGGCCGCGCCGACTACCGAGGTTCCGGTGGTGTCGAGGGGCCGGTGGGCGAGATCGCCGACTGGCTCGCCGAGACGATGCGGCTCTTCCCGGTGCGCCAGCACCTCATCGTGAACCGGCGGGTCCGGATCCAGGACCTCGGGGGCTACCCGGGCGACAGCGCGGACGTGCGCGCCGACTACGTCAACCCGATGCGGTTCGAGTCGGGCGAGGACTTCGTCTGTGGTGGCCGCTACGCGTTCTCCCTGCTCCGCACGGACGCCGGCTGGCGGCTGCGCTCCGTGGTCGTCGAGGAGAAGTGGCGCCGCCTGTAGCTCACGTACCGTCGTGGCGGGCACGGCCGCGGGCCGTCGTACGGCGCACACTGGAGGCGACACCGGGAGGCGACGCGGCATGCGGAATCCGTTCGGCCGTCGTGGTGGTCGCGGTGCCGACGCCGCCCGCACCGCCGCGACGACGCCCCGGCGCGCCGCCGGCTCCCCCGCGCACCCGGCCGCACCCGCCTCCGCGCCCTCCCCCGCGCGCCCCACCGCCCCCACGCTCCAGCGTGCCGTCCGCGCGGTGGGCGCGGTGCTGTGTGGTGCGCTGCCCGCGCTCGCGTTCCCCGCACCCGGCCTCTGGTGGTTCGCCTACCTCGCGCTCGTCCCCTGGCTGCTGCTCCTGCGCACCGCGCCCACCGCGCGCCGGGCGGGCCTGGAGGGCTGGCTGGGCGGCGTCGGGTTCATGCTGGCCGTGCACCAGTGGTTGATGCCGAGCCTGCACGTCTTCATCCTCGTGGTCGCCGCGCTGCTCGGGCTGTTGTGGCTGCCGTGGGGCTGGCTGGTGCGGGCGATGCTCGGCGACGACCGGTCCGCAGCGCGCGCCGCGGCCGCGATGCTGGTCGTCCCCTCGGGCTGGCTGATCATCGAACTCGTGCGCTCCTGGGAGGGCTTGGGCGGGCCCTGGGGCCTCCTCGGCGCCAGTCAGTGGCAGGTGGGCCCGGCGCTGCGGCTCGCCTCCGTGGGTGGCGTCTGGCTGGTGTCCCTGCTCGTGGTGGCCGTCAACACCGCGGTGGCCCTCCTTGTGGTGTCGGCGACCGCCGTACGGCTCACGGCGCTGGTCGGCCTCGTGGTGTGCGCCCTCGTGGTGGCCACGGTCTGGTGGGGTGTCGGCCCGCCCCGCGAGCAGGGCACGGCACGGATCGCCGTCGTCCAGCCGGGGGTCCACGACGGATCGGGAGGCGCGGAGCGGAGGTTCGCCCGTGGCGAGGAGCTCACCCGGGAGCTCGCGGGCCGGGACGTCGACCTCGTCGTGTGGGGTGAGAGCAGCGTCGGCTCCGACCTGTCCGCCCGTCCCGACCTCGCGCAGCGGCTGACCGCCCTGTCCCGGGCCGTGGACGCGCCGATCCTCGTCAATGTGGACGCCCGCCGTTCCGACCGGCCGGGCATCTTCAAGAGCAGTGTCCTGATCGGCGCGGACGGACCGACCGGCGACCGGTACGACAAGATGCGGCTGGTGCCGTTCGGCGAGTACATCCCCGCGCGTCCGGTCCTCGGCTGGGTGACCTCGTTCGGCAAGGCCGCGAACGAGGACCGGCGGCGCGGTACGGAGCCGGTGGTGATGACCGTGCCCGCCGAGGGTGGTCGTCCCGCGCTGCGGATCGGTCCGCTGGTCTGCTTCGAGTCCGCGTTCCCCGACATGAGCCGGCGCCTCGTCCGCGACGGCGCCGCCCTGCTCGTCGCCCAGTCGGCGACCTCGACCTTCCAGGACAGCTGGGCGCCCGCGCAGCACGCCTCGCTGGGGGCGCTGCGCGCGGCGGAGACCGGCCGCCCGATGGTGCACGCGACGCTGACCGGCATCAGTACCGCGTACGGCCCCGACGGGCGCCGGATCGGCCGGCCGCTGGGCACCGACCGGAGCGCCGCCGCGGTGTACGACGTACCGCTCTCGAAGACGTCGACGGGTTATGTCCGGTACGGCGACTGGCCCTTGTACCTGGCCCTGACCGCGCTGGCCGCGCTCTGCGCGGCCGAGGGCATGGGCGCGCTCAGGAGGCCTGAGTCAGAGCTTCGCGCACCACGCGCTCGCACAGCTCGTGGGTCCGCAGGGCGTCGCGGGCGCTGAGCGTCCGACCCTCCCGTACGGCGTCGAGGAAGGCGAGGACCGCCTGCTCGATGCCGCGCTGGCGGGCCACGGGCACCCAGTCCCCGCGCCGGCGGACCGTCGGCTGGCCCTTGTGGTCCACGATGTCCGCCAGGTTGAGGACCTGACGCTTGGTGTCCTGGCCGGAGACCTCCAGGATCTCCTCGGTGGAGCCGTTCATCCGGTTCATCATGCCGATGGCGGTGAATCCGTCGCCGGAGAGCTGGAGCACCACGTGGTGCAGGAGCCCGCCGCGGATCCGGGCCCGTACGTCGGTGTGTTCGACCTCCCCGGGCAGCAGGAAGCGCAGGGTGTCGACGACGTGGATGAAGTCGTCCAGGACCAGGGTGCGCGGGTCCTCGGGCAGTCCGACGCGGTTCTTCTGCAGGAGGATCAGCTCGCGCGGGTGGTCCAGGCACTGGGCGTAGCCGGGGGCGAGCCTGCGGTTGAAGCCGACGGCCAGGCTCACCCCGCGCGCCTCGGCGAGCTCCACGAGCCGCTCGGAGTCGGCGTATTCGTACGCCAGCGGCTTGTCGACGTACGTCGGTACGCCGGCCTGGAGGAGCCGGGTGGTGATCTCCGGGTGCACACCGGTCGGCGCGTGCACGAAGGCGGCGTCGAGGCCTGCGGAGAGCAGCGAGTCGAGGTCGGTGTGGCGCTGGGGCGACGGCACGCGGTGGGCCTCGGCGACCCGGTCGAGGGTCGCCTGCGTCCGGGTCTGGAGGTGGAGTTCGACCCCGGGGAGAGCGGCCAGGACGGGGAGGTATGCCTTCTGCGCGATGTCGCCGAGTCCGATGCAGCCGACCTTCACGGGTTCTCCCTCTACGCGTGACGAAGTGTCCGCGACGGCGTCCGACGTGCCGTTCGCGCCGGTCAGCTTACGCGGGGGCGCTTCTCGGCGAGCGGCGGCCGCCAGTCGGCGATGCCGTCGAAGCCGCGCAGCACGAGGCCGGGCCCGAAGCGCGAGACGGCCGTGATGAGGGCGTCGCGCACGGCGACGGCGGGCCGGGCGGAGACCAGCGTGAGCCTGCCGGTGCGGGCGGCCTTGCGGACGATGGCGGTGGTGCGCGGCAGCCGGTCGGCGGTGTACGCGGCGAGGGCGCGGCTCGGTGGGAGGTCCGGGCGGGCGTGGTGGGCGAGGACGACGGCGTCCTCGATGGCCTGGTTGCCGCCCTGGCCAAGGGTGGGCTGCATGGCGTGGGCGGCGTCGCCGAGCAGGGCGACGCGGCCGTGGTGGAAGGCGGGCAGGGGGTCGGGCAGATGGTGGACGTCGTGGCGCAGGACGGCGTCGGGGGCGACGGCGGCGAGGATCTCGGGGACCGGGTGGTGCCAGTCGCCGAAGAGCCGGTGGAGTTCGGCCCGCTCGTCGTCGGGCGCGTGGGCGCCTTCGGGGGCGGCGGCCATGGCGTAGGCGTAGATCCGGCCGTCCTTGAGGGGCTGGGTGCCCCAGAGGCGGCCGCGGCCCCAGGTCTCGTGCGGGGCGAACGGCCGGTCGGGGGCGGGGACGACGACGCGCCAGGTGGTGAAGCCGGAGTAGCGGAGTCCCGGGTGGCCGGGGAAGAGGGCGCCCCGGACGGCCGAGTGGATGCCGTCGGCCCCGACGACCAGCTCGGCCTCGACGTCCCCGTCCGGCGTCCGGACGACGGCGGGCCGTGCGTCGTCGCCGGGGTCGGCGACGGTCGCCGGCGCCCCGGTCCGTACGACGCCGTCGGGCAGGGCGGCGGTGAGGATCTCGACGAGCGTGGCGCGGTGCAGCAGGACGAGCGGCCCGCCGAAGCGGTCGGCGGCGGCCTGCGCGCTCGTACGGGCGAGCCAGCGGCCGTCGGGCGCGCGCATCCCGCCGTCGCCCTGCCAGGCGGAGAGAGCGCGGACCCGGTCACCGAGGCCGATGACGTCCAGGGCGCGCTGGGCGTTGGGGGCGAGGCCGATGCCGGCCCCGACCGGGGTGAGCGCGGCGGCGCGCTCCAGGACGGTGACGTCCCAGCCGCTCCGGTGCAGGGCGACGGCGGCGGTGAGCCCGCCGATGCCGGCTCCGATCACGACGGCACGGTGCTGTTCCATGGCTTCTCCCTCGACCACGAGCCCTCGACAACTACAGATGTAGTGTCGTGTCGATGACGTTACTACAGCTGTAGTCCCTTGGATAGATAGATTGTCCCCATGACCGCCCGCACCCCCGCGCCCACGCCCCTCACCCGCCCCACCCGCATCGGCGACGCCGCGCTCGAGCTGCTCGTCGAGCGGGGCATGCGCGGCCTGACCCACCGCGCGGTGGACGAGCGGGCGGGGCTGCCGCAGGGATCGACGTCCAACCACGCCCGCACCCGTCAGGCGCTGCTCGAAACGGCGGTCCGCAGACAGGTCGAGCTGGAGTCACGGGTGCTCACCCCGCACGAGATGCCGGGGCCCGACGGCGGATCCGACGCGCTGGTGGACGCCCTGTCGCTGGCCCTCCACCGGTACCTCACCGACCATCGGGCGCTGCTCGTCTCGCGCTACGAACTCGCCCTGGAGGCCACCCGCCGCCCCGAACTCCGCACCTTCTTCGACGAGGCGGGCTCAGCGACGTTCCACGGGCCGCTGATCGCGATGATGGCGGAGGCCGGCTCAGCGGCCCCCGAGCGGCACGCCCTCTCCCTGATCGCCTGGTGCGAGGGGCTGATGTTCTCCTGCGCGGCGGGCTCCTTCCACTCGTCCGTGCCCAGCCGGGAGGAACTGCGCACCGGATTCCAGGAGTTGCTGCGCGGGATGCTCGGCGGGTGAACGCGGCGCCGAATCCACTGGCGCCCGCCCCGACCATGGGCGACGATGCCCGGCATGACCTCCGTCGATGACAGCGCGCGTACCGAACCGTCCACCCTCGCCGGCGAGCGGGAGATGCTCGAAGGCTGGCTGGACTACCACCGGCAGACCCTCGCCCTGAAGTGCCGGGGCCTCGATCAGGCGCAGCTGAGCACGGCCTCCGCGCCGCCCTCGAACCTCACCCTGCTCGGCCTGGTCCGGCACATGGCCGACGTCGAGCGCGGCTGGTTCCGGCGGATCATGGCGGGCGAGCGGGCCGAGCGGATCTACAGCACCCCGGAGGACACCGACCGCGCCTTCCGGGTCACCGACGCGGACTCCCCCGGCGAGACCTGGGAGGAGACCCACGCGGTCTGGCAGCGGGAGATCGAGGCGGCGCGCGCCGTCGCGGCGGCCCACGGGCTCGACGAGGTGGGCGTGGGCAAGCACCCGAGCGGCGAGGTGTTCAACCTGCGGTGGATCTACACCCACATGATCGAGGAGTACGCGCGCCACAACGGCCACGCGGATCTGCTGCGCGAACGCATCGACGGGGCGACGGGCGACTGACGCGACGCCCCCGGCGGTCACCTCGACCGGAGTCGTACCTCCAGGCGCGCGATCGCGGCCCGGACGCCGTTGCCGTAGCCGTCGTCGTCCAGGGAGTCCGAGGCCACGCGGGCCCGGTCCAGGTGGATCCGGGCCGCGTCGGGCTGCTGGAGCTTCAGGTAGTCGGCGGCCAGGTTGAGGTGGAGCGAGGGGTACAGGGCCCGGAGGGCGAGGGACGAGTCGTGCGCGGTCAGCCGCTCCTCGTTCAGCTCCTCGGCCGCCAGCAGGGCCCGCAGGTCCCAGGCCAGCTCGACGTCCGGGTCGTCCTGCGCGTCGGCCATGTAGTGCGCGAGCGTGCAGCGGTGCAGGGGGTCGCCGTCCGGGCCGATCTGGAGCCACAGCTCGCCGAACCGGTTGCGCGCCTCCTCCCGGTCCCCGCCGTGGAGCAGCATCGTCGCCTGCCCGATCCGGGTCATGACGCCGTCGTCCGACACCTGCTGCTGCTCGGTCACTGCGGCCTCCACGCGCTCGCCGTCCGGGGGCTCCGACGCTAACCGCCGGGGCCCGTGATCCGGCACAGGCTCGGGTGGCGGCCCGCGCCTGTCAGCCGCGCGGGCTCACGGCCTCGGCGGCTCAGCCGAGGTTCGGGACGCGCCAGTCGACGGGCTCGTGGCCCTGGGCGGCGATCGCCGCGTCGATCTGCGTGAAGGGGCGGGATCCGAAGAACTTCTTCGCCGACAGCGGCGAGGGGTGCGCGCCCTTCACCACGGCGTGCCGTTCCTCGTCGATCAGCGGGAGCTTCTTCTGCGCGTAGTTCCCCCAGAGCACGAAGACCGCCGGGTCCGGCCGCGAGGCCACCGCGCCGATCACCGCGTCCGTGAACTTCTCCCAGCCCTGGTTCTTGTGCGAGTTCGCCTCGCCGGCCCGGACGGTGAGGACCGCGTTGAGCAGCAGCACGCCCTGCTCGGCCCACGGCATCAGATAGCCGTTGTCCGGCACGGGGTGGCCGAGCTCCTCCTGCATCTCCTTGTAGATGTTGCGCAGGGAGGGCGGGGTCCTGACGCCCGGCCGCACGGAGAAGCAGAGGCCGTGCCCCTGCCCCTCCCCGTGGTACGGGTCCTGACCGAGGATCAGGACCTTCACCTTGTCGTACGGCGTCGCCGCCAGCGCGGCGAAGACCTCCTCGCGCGGCGGGTAGACCGGCCCCTTGACCCGCTCCTCCTCGACGAACTCGGTGAGCTGCTTGAAGTACGGCTTCTGCAGCTCGTCCCCGAGGACGCCGCGCCAGGACTCGGGCAGCATGTCGGTGTCGGTCACGTCAACAACCTCCGGTAGGCGATCTCTTCTACGCCTGAGAACCTACCGGGGGCCACTGACAACGGTGCTGGTCGGGCCGTCTACCAGCTGGCCCGGCGGCTGAGCTCCCACATCTGCATGACGGTCTGCGGGTCGAGCGCGCGCTCGGCGCCGCCGATGTCCTCGCTCGCCGCGATGTACAGCTTGCCCTGCCACAGCGGGAGCAGTCGGACGTCGTCGACCATGATCTCCTGCGCCTTGCGGAAGTCGGGAGCGACGGCGCCCCGGTCGCTCTCGCGCCGCGTCTTGGGGAGGATCTCGTCGGTGATCCGGGGGCTCACGTACGGCGTTCCCAGCGCGTTCTGCTTGCCGACGAAGGGGGCGATGAAGTTGTCCGCGTCCGGGAAGTCGGGGAACCAGCCTCGGCCGAAGACCGGGTACTCCCCCTTCTGGTAGCCGGCGGCGAAGTCCTTCCACGGCTTGCTGCGCAGGGTCACGTCGAAGAGGCCGGAGCCGTCCAGCTGGCGCTTGAGCTCGGCGAACTCCAGCGCGGTGCCGGAGCCGTACCGGTCGGTGGTGAACCAGAGGGTCAGCTCGACGGGCTCCTTGATGCCGGCGTCGCGCAGGATCTCCCGCGCCTTGGGGACGCTCGGCTCGCCGAAGCGGTCGAAGAACTCGGTGGTGTGGCCCACGATGCCCTTGGGGACCATCGAGTACAGCGGTTCGGCCGTCCCCTTGTACGCCTTGGCGACGAGCTCCTCGCGGTCGACGAGCTGGGCGATGGCCCGGCGGACGGGCTCCTTGGCGACCGAGGGGTCCTGGGCGTTGAAGACGAGGTAGCGGATGTCCGCGCCGGTCGACTCCACCAGCTGGAGGTTCTCGTTCGCGTCGCTGGGGCTCTGGAGGTCGACGACCTCCTCGGCGGTGAGACCGCGGTAGGTGGCGTCGATCTCCTTCTTCTTCAGCGCGGCGACCATCGGCTCGGACTCCTTGAAGTACCGGATGGTCACGCCGGCGTTCTTGCGGTCCGCGAACCCGTTGTAGAGGGGGTTCTTGGTCAGCTCGGCCGACTCGCCCTCGGTGTACTCGTCGAGGACGTAGGGACCGGAGCCGGTGAGCTGGCCGTCCTCGCGGAGCTTGTCGGCCGGGTACTCGGCAGGGTCCACCAGCGACATGGCGGGAGTGGCCAGGACGAAGGGGAAGGTCGCGTCGGGCTTGTTCAGCTTGAAGACGACCGTGCGGTCGTTGACCGTCTCGATCGTGTCGAGCGAACCGAGCATCCCGTTCGGGCCGCCCTCGGCGTTGATCTTCCGGATGCGCTCGATCGAGTGCTGCACGGCCTTGGCGTCCAGCGTGTGGCCGTTGGAGAACTTCAGCCCGTCGAGGAGGGTGCACTCGAAGACGCGGCTGGCGGTGTCGGTGAACTTGCAGTCGGCGGCGTCCGACTGCGGCGTCGTACTGCCCGTCGGGAAACTCACCAGCGTCTGGAAGACATTTCGGAACAGCTCCCAGGAATTGTCCCAAGCGGCTGCCGGATCGAGCGTGGTGGGAGAACTCGTCGTGCCGACCACGATTCTCTGTTCCCCGGCGGATTCATTGTCCGAAAACACCCCGCATCCGGACACCAGGGATATGGACGCAAGGGCTGCAGCGACCTGCAGACTGGTCCGGTTGAACACGTGCGCACGCTCCTCGTTCAGCCTTGGGTCGGCCGACCATACCGCAGCGCCCCGTCAGGTCAATGTTCGACCCTGACGGGGCACTTGAGGCATTCGACGATTAACCGGGTGCAAACCGGTCAGGAAATCCGGAAAGTGTCCGGATATCGGTCACCCGACACCGGCGTTGAGGAAAATCCCCCCGTCGACGACGAGAGTCTGGCCCGTGATCCAGTCCGACTGGTCGGACGTGAGGAACGCGGCGGCGCCGCCGATGTCCTCCGGGACGCCCAGCCGGCCGAGCGGATAGGCGGCCGCCGCCTCCGCCTCGCGGCCCTCGTAGAGGGCCTGGGCGAACTTGGTCTTGACCACCGCCGGGGCGATCGCGTTGACCCGGACGGACGGCGCGAATTCGTGCGCCAGCTGGAGGGTCAGATTGACCATCGCCGCCTTGCTCATCCCGTACGCGCCGATGAACGGCGAGGGGGCGATCCCGGCGACGGACGCGATGTTCACGATCGCGCCGCCGTGCTCCTTCTGCCAGGCGTGCCAGGTCTGTTGGGCGAATCCCAGCGCCGAGATCACATTCGTCTCGTAGACCTTGCGGGCGACATTCAGGTCCAGATCGGCCATCGGGCCGAACACCGGGTTGGTCCCGGCATTGTTCACCAGGAAGTCGACCCGGCCGAAAGCCTCCATCGTCGCCGCGACGGCGGCGGCCTGGTGGGCCTCGTCGTGGGCCTTGCCGGGCACGGCGATCACCCGGTCGGAGCCGAGCCGCTCGACGGCCTCCTTGAGGGCGTCCTCGCCGCGTCCCGTGATGCACACCCGGTCGCCGCGGGCGACCAGGGCCTCGGCGACGCCGTATCCGATGCCCCGGCTGGCGCCGGTGACGAGGGCGACCTTGCCGGACAGCTGGGGCAGTTCCTTCGTGCTCATGTACGACTCCTCTTCCCGCTGGGGCGTCAGTTGAGCGGTCCGCCGGCGACGTACAGGACCTGGCCGGAGACGAAGCCGGCGTCGTCGCCCGTGAAGAAGGCGATGGCGTTGGCGATGTCGTCGGGGTTGCCGACACGCTGCACCGGGATCATGGAGGCGGCCGCGGCCTGGAAGTCCTCGAAGCCCATGCCCATGCGCTCGGCGGTCTGCGCGGTCATCTCGGTGACGATGAAGCCCGGGGCGACGGCGTTGGCGGTGACGCCGAACTTGCCGAGCTCCTTGGCGAGGGTCTTGGTGAAGCCCTGCAGGCCGGCCTTGACCGCGGAGTAGTTCGCCTGGCCGCGGTTGCCGAGCGCGGAGGACGAGGAGAGCGAGACGATCCGGCCGAAGCCCGCGTCCACCATGTGCTTCTGACAGGCCTTGGCCATCAGGAACGCGCCCTTGAGGTGGACGTTCATGACCGTGTCCCAGTCGGCCTCGGACATCTTGAAGAGCAGGTTGTCGCGGAGCACGCCCGCGTTGTTGACGAGGATCGTCGGCGCGCCGAGCTCGGTGACCACGCGCGCGACGGCGGCCTCGACCTGGGCGCTGTCGGAGACGTCGCAGCCGACGGCGATGGCGGTGCCGCCGGCGGCGGTGATCTTCTCGACGGTGTCCTTGCAGGCCGCCTCGTCGAGGTCGAGTACGGCGACGGCGCGGCCCTCGGCGGCCAGCCGTACGGCGGTCGCTGCGCCAATGCCCCGCGCCGCGCCGGTGACGACGGCTACGCGCTGCTCGGTGGTCGACATGCTGGTTCTCCTCGCCCTTGGGTCATCCCTGGATGCGGCCCGCACGGTGCGTCCCTCACATGAGCGACCGCTTAGTACCCGCGCGACGAGACGCTAGAAGCCCTGGCACTCGGTGTCAACGGCCCACCGGGTGCACCGGCTCACTCCGCACCTCCGGCCGGGGGGCGGGGCAGGGCTCGAACGGGGCTCAGCGCACCAGAAGAGCGAGCAGTCGGTCGACCTCGCCCTCGGGGTCGGCCGTCAGACCGGTGTGCACAGGGCCGGGCTGGACGACGGTGGAGCGGGGCGCGATCAGCCAGCGGAAGCGGCGCCCGGCGTCGTCGCGGGAGGCCTGTCCGGCGTCCTCGCCGCCCAGGCAGACGCCCTCGACCGCGTGCAGCGCGGCCCGTACGCCGACGACGTCCGCGCCGGGGTCGAGCGCGCGGAGCTTGGTCTCGTCCAGGTGCGTACGGGCGGCGACGTAGGACTTGGCGCGGCAGTAGACCACCACACCGGCGTTGAAGCACTCACCGCGCTCGACGCGGGGCACGACGCGCAGCAGCGCGTACTCGAAGACATCGCGGTCGGTCACGTGGTGCGGTCCTTCTCGGTGGGGTGCGGCCGGGGTGCGAGGCGGTCGGCGAGCCAGCCGGGCGGCTGCTCGGCCCGGCGCTCGACGCGCGGGCCGAGGGTGATGCGCTCGTGGATGGTCGCGGCGCGCGGCAGCAGCGCCTCGACGTAGGCCTGGCGCAGGGCGTCGGTGCTGTCGAAGCCGGGCTCGTCCACGAGCCATTCGTCGGGCACGTCGGCGGCGACCTCCTCCAGGAGCTCCCGCGTGACGAGCGGCGCGAGGTCGGCCGCGGCGGCGGCGACGTCCGGCGAGAACGGCGCGAGGGCGTGGTCGGAGGCGTCGTACGGCTTCGCGGCGGAGGCCTGGGCGCCGCGCCAGTTGTGGTGCCAGATCATGGTGGCCCCGTGGTCGATCAGCCACAGGTCGCCGTGCCAGACGAGCATGTTCGGGTTGCGCCAGGAGCGGTCGACGTTGTTGATCACCGCGTCGAACCAGACGACCCTGCCCGCCTCCTTCGGGTCCACCTCGTACGCCAGCGGGTCGAACCCCAGGGACCCGGGCAGGTAGTCCATGCCGAGGTTGAGCCCCCCGCTGGCCTTCAGCAGCTCCTGCACCTCCTGGTCGGGCTCGGAGAGCCCGATGACGGGGTCGAGCTGGATGCCCACCAACTCGGGCACCCGCATCCCGAGCCGCCGGGCGAGCTGCCCGCAGACGACCTCGGCGACGAGCGTCTTCCGCCCCTGCCCGGCGCCGGTGAACTTCATGACGTACGTACCGAGATCGTCGGCCTCGACGATCCCGGGGAGCGAGCCGCCCTCACGCAAAGGCGTGACGTAGCGGGTCGCTACGACCTCTTCCAACACTTTCCCAGGCCACCCATCTCTTCAGCCTTGCGGGCCACGGTCGCCCCGAGGGGGAGTCACGCGCCGCCGGCCTCCGGCATGAAGAGTGCATAGTAACCGAGGGTGATCATCAGTGGGGGTTCCCCCAGGGGAACGCTCCACCCTCACGGAGGGCGCCGGCGGTGGAAGTCCGGTGGCCCGAGCCCCGGTCGGGGGCAGCCTGGCCGGTCAGACCGACGTCGGTGCGCCGAGCATGGCGGAGGCCCGCTGGAGCGGGTCGAGGCCGGACAGGGGCGCGTCGGGCCGGGGGAGGTCGCGGCAGGTGAACCCGAGTTGGGTCATGGCCCGCAGGACTTCGCCGACGCTGAAGTCACGGGGGTCCTGCCGGGTGATGACCTGGCCGACCTGCTTGGCGGGGTAGGTGCGTCGGCCGATGATCACGGACTCGCCGGTGATCGGCTCGGGCTTGACGCCCTTCATGGTTTCCAGGACGCCGGTCTTGGTCAGGTCGAACGGGAAACGGGCGATGACACAGCGCATGGTGCCTCACTGAGGGAAGAGGAGAGAACAGGTCGGGCCGGGGTACGGCCGTTCAGCAGGCAGGCGCGAGGGACCCGAGGGGGCTGTGGTGCGCGTCGACGACGTGCACGACAGCGAGCCGGCGGTGACGCGTCGCGTGGTCGGCCTGGCCCGTCGTGGTGCGGGCGGAGGCGAACGGCCCATGGCCGTCGAGGACGTCCCGCAGCCGGACGCGGTCCGAGTACGCGTCGCTGTCCCGGACCGCGACGAGCTGGGCCTGGGTGACCCGGTGGGTGCACACGCCGTCCGCGTCGCAGACGAGCAGCTGTCCCGTACGGGCACTGCTCATGACGGACAGGGCCACTTCGACGGTCATGTCGTCGCAGACCTGCGGTTCGGCCGTGTCCATACCCATGCCCATGCCCATGCCCATGCCCATGTCCACGTCCTGCGATGGGGCCTGCGTCGGGACCTGCGTCAAAGTCGTGCCTCCTGCGGAGATGGGTCGGTGTCCTGACGACGTGACGGTCAGGCCGCCGCGGCGGCGACGGACTGTCGACCCGCCGCGCGCCTGGCGGCCGACGCGGGGCGGCGGCGTCCGCGGGAGGCCGTGCCGCGCTTGCGCCGCTCGGTCGACGGCGCGCTGACGCTGATGGTGACGGGAACGCCGGAGGGGGTACGGGCGCCGGTGATCCGGTTGAGGGCTTCCTCGCCGGACCGGACCTGGGTCGTCCGGGGCACGATGCCGGCGGTGGCCATGAGCCGGGTCATGTCGCGGCGCTGGTTGGTGGTGATCAGCGTGACGACGGTTCCCGACTCGCCCGCGCGGGCGGTGCGGCCGCCGCGGTGGAGGTAGTCCTTGTGGTCGGTCGGCGGGTCGACGTTGACGACCAGGTCGAGGTCGTCGACGTGGATGCCGCGGGCCGCGACGTTCGTGGCCACCAGGACGGTGACGTGCCCGGTCTTGAAGTGGGCGAGGGTGCGCGTCCGTTGGGGCTGCGACTTCCCGCCGTGCAGGGCAGCGGCCCGTACCCCGCTGCTGAGCAGGTCCTGGGTGAGGCGGTCCACGGCGTGCTTGGTGTCCAGGAACATGATCACCCGGCCCTCACGCGCCGCGATCTCCGTCGTCACCCGGTGTTTGTCCGCTCCGTGCACGTGCAGGACGTGGTGCTCCATCGTCGTGACCGCGCCCTGGGAGGGGTCGACGGAGTGGACGACGGGGTCGGTGAGGTAGCGGCGGACGAGCAGGTCGACGTTGCGGTCCAGGGTCGCCGAGAACAGCATGCGCTGCCCCTCGGGACGTACCTGGTCCAGCAGGGCGGTGACCTGGGGCATGAACCCCATGTCGGCCATCTGGTCGGCCTCGTCGAGGACGGTGACGGCGACCTGGTTCAGCCGGCAGTCGCCGCGGTCGATGAGGTCCTTGAGACGGCCGGGAGTGGCGACGACGACTTCGGCGCCACCGCGCAGCGCGCCGGCCTGGCGCCCGATGGGCATGCCCCCGACGACGGTCGCCAGGCGGAGCTTGACGGCGCGGGCGTACGGGGCGAGGGCTTCGGTCACCTGCTGGGCCAGCTCGCGGGTGGGGACGAGGACCAGGCCGAGCGGCTGGCGGGGCTCGGCGCGCTGCCCCGCGGTGCCGGCCAGCAGCGCCAGGCCGAAGGCGAGGGTCTTGCCGGACCCGGTCCGGCCGCGCCCCAGCACGTCGCGGCCGGCGAGGGAGTTCGGCAGCGTCGCGCCCTGGATCGGGAACGGAACGGACACGCCCTGCGCGGTGAGCGCGGCGAGCAGTTCGGCGGGCATGTCGAGGTCCGCGAACGCCTCGACGGCAGGCAGTGCCGGAGTGATCGTCTTCGGCGGGGCGAACTCACCCTGGACCGCGGCGGGCCGTCGGCCGTAGCCACCCGAACGACTCGGACCTCCCGACCTGATGGGGGCGGACGCGCCGAAGCGGCGGGTGCGGGAGGAGCGGGCATTCGTACGGGTGGGGTTCATTCAGAACCTTTCTTGATACGGCGCGTATCAAGGAATTCCCGCGGCAAATGCGCAGCGCTGAGAATCACAAGAACGAGCCAGCTGAAATGCGAAAGCGAAAACCTGGTCGCAGGGACGCGCATCGGCGAATCCCCGCGGAAATGGATGTAGCTGGGGCCCGCACCCCTAGGGATGCGGGCCCCAGCTACAAAAAGCGCGTCAGCGTCAGGCGGGAACGATGTTCTCGGCCGTCGGGCCCTTCTGGCCCTGCGCGATGTCGAAGGTGACCTTCTGGCCTTCGAGCAGCTCACGGAAGCCCTGGGCGGCGATGTTCGAGAAGTGGGCGAACACGTCGGGGCCGCCACCGTCCTGCTCGATGAAACCGAAACCCTTGGCCGCGTTGAACCACTTCACGGTGCCAGATGCCATGTCGAATCTCCTTAGGGGGCAGTACGCCGACATCCGCACTGTGCGGGCGCCGGGTCGCCGCGATGATGCCCCGCCCGGAGAATGACGCCGGAAGAACAAAGCCCTCCCGATACGGCGATCAGAGCCGTCCGGAGGTGCTTGGAATATGGGAACCACAACTGCAACTGAGATCGACGATAGCACGCTGTGTCGATCCGTGTGCGCTCTCTTTTCGCCGCGGTAAATCTCTTCCCCCACCGGGGCTCAAAGCCTCATCTCGCGGTCATAGATTCCGGTCGATCGTGAGCGCGGA
This sequence comes from Streptomyces sp. NPDC090127, assembly GCF_044746945.1. NCBI lineage: Bacteria > Bacillati > Actinomycetota > Actinomycetes > Kitasatosporales > Streptomycetaceae > Streptomyces > Streptomyces sp. NPDC090127. Next base: position 995,138 of record NZ_JBIVDE010000003.1, read on the forward strand.
TTTTCTCAGAAGGCCGACGCGGCTGTCGTCTCAGCTCTCGGGCGGTGGCTCCACCGACTCGGCGGCCTTCCGGTATGCGGCGTTGATGCGCTGGGCCTCTTCGAGCTGGTCCTCAAGGATGATGATGCGGCACGCGGCCTCGACGGGGGTGCCCTGGTCGACGAGCTCTCGGGCACGCGCGGCGATACGGAGCTGGTAGCGGGAGTACCTGCGGTGGCCGCCGGCCGAGCGCAACGGGGTGATCAGGCGGGCTTCGCCGAGGGCGCGGAGGAACCCCTGGCTGGTGCCGAGCACCTCGGCCGCCCGGCCCATCGTGAAGGCGGGGTAGTCGTCGTCATCGAGTCGGCCGAACGAGTCGTCTGCTGTCATCGCACCTCTCTACGGAACACGTGCAGGGCTTTGGTGGCGTACGGCACCAGGGCCCTCAGGAGTAACTACACCATCCGCCCGGGAACCCCGAGGCTCGCACGGGTGGGCGCGCGGACGGCTTAGGGTGGGTTTGACAGCATTTCCGTGCTTCTCGTTTTCGTCTGCCGGTCTGCCGGGCAGAGGGCGCCGCACCGAGACCCTCCACAGCTCCGCGAGGACCGGGCGGAGGCGGGCTCACCCAGGAGCCGCCCTATGCCCGTCCTGGATTCCGCCCCGATGCTGCGGGCCCTGTTGCGGGCCTCGCATCAGGCCACCCTCGAACAGCTGCCGCGCCTGCTGACCCTGCACGCCGGCCGCGCGGGGCTGCACAACGCCCGCCTCTTCGTCTCCGACCTGCAGGAAGAGGTTCTGCGGGAGCTCACGGGCGCGGGGCGGGACGCGGGCGGGGAAGGCAGCGAGCTGCCGATCGACTCCACGCTCGCCGGTCGCGTCTTTCGGACCGCGCAGTTCCTGTCCACGAGCACGAACGGGACGGTCGACGTCTGGCTGCCCGTGCTGAACGGGACCGAACGCCTGGGCGTTCTCCGTCTGACGCCGTCGATGCCCGTGACGGCGGTCGAGCAGGAGGCGATGGACGACCTGGCCACCCTTCTCGGGCTGATCCTGGTGACCAAGCGGCCCACCAGCGACTCGTACGCCCGCCTGACGCGCAGCAGGCGCATGGCCGTCAGCGCGGAGATGCAGTGGACGCTCATGCCCGCCCGTACCTTCGTCAACGACCGGGTCACCATCGCGGCGCAGATGGAGCCGGCGTACGAGACGGCAGGCGACGCCTACGACTACGCGCTCGCGGGGGACACCGTCCACCTGGCGGTCTTCGACGCCATGGGCCATGACACCGCGGCCGGTCTGACCGCCACCCTGGCGCTCGCCGTCTGCCGCAACCTCCGGCGGCAGGGCGCCGACTTCGCCGAGATGTGCGAGGCCGTCGAGACGCTGCTCCTGGCCCACTTCGACCACGACCGCTACGTGACCGGGATCCTCGCCACCCTCGACCTCACGACCGGCACACTGCGCTGGGTCAGCTGCGGCCATCCGCCGCCGCTCTTCATCCGCGCGAACCGGCGCATCCTCCACCCGGACCATCCCGCCCACCACCCCCTGGGCACGGATCTCGGTCTGCCGCTGACCGTCACCCGCGTCCAGCTCCAGCCCGGCGACAGGGTCCTGTTCTACACGGACGGCATCACCGAGCCGCGCGACGCCGACGGCCTGGAATTCGGGGTCGACCGGTTCACCGACTTCATCATCCGCCACCAGTCCGCGGGCCTGCCCGTACCCGAGACACTGCGCCGCCTCGTCCACGCCGTCCTCGACCACCACCAGGGCGCCCTCGCCGACGACGCGACGGTCCTGCTCTGCGAGTGGCACGGCAGCACCGACCACACCGACGAACTCGCCGACACCTCGACGCCGGACGTCTACCCGGTCTGACAGACGCGCGCCGAAGGGGTCGAGCTGATCGCCCCCGACAGGACGGAGCGGGCCGTCAGCGGCGGGAGTCGCCGAGGTTCTGGTCGTCGTCGGGTGTGGTCCAGGAGTCCCGGCCCGGCTGGGCGTTCGCCTGGGTGGGATCACCGACCGCGCGCCGCCGGCGCGCGACGCGGCGGCTGCCCCACCAGAACGCGCCGATGAGCAGGGCCACGACCACCACACCGATGACCAGAGCGAACAGCACTCCGTTGGATCCTGCCGACGCGAGAGCGGGCTCGGAGGGGACGGGCGATACCGCCGAAGTGATGGCGATCATGATTGCCTTTCTCTCGGACCGCTGTGATGTGCAGCGCGTCTGTCCCGTCTGGGCCGCCGCAAACGGAGCGGCGCCGGGTGGATGCGCGACCGCGCTGTGGGTAGACGCGCTCTCGCCACCGGGGCGGGCGGGCCGAACCGCCCGGAGAGGAGTTCTTGATGAATCTCGCGGAACCAGCAGACGGACTGACCAGGCAACTCACGGATGACCGGAGCCTGACGGCCGAGACCGCCGAGCCGACGCGGTCCGCCGAGCCCACGCGGTCCGGCGAGCCCACGCGGTCGCCCGAGCCCGCGCACTCCGGGCCGTCCGCGGCGCCCGTACCGTCCGCGGCGCCCGACACCGCCCATCAGAGCCTGCCCATCGACCACACCCAGGCGATCCTCGAGGCGACGAAGTCCGTAGGGGCCGTCCTCAAGACGTCCGGGTGCCCGTTCGCGCTGGTCGGCAGCGTGGCGACGTACGCCCACGGCCTGCCCGTACGGCTTCAGCACGACACCGACTTCGCCGTGCGCCGCGAGGACGCGGAGAAGATCACCCGCCTGCTGCGCGAATCGGGGGTACGGATCGTCGACCGGCCCGAGGACTGGCTGATCAAGGCCCACACCGGCGCGGCCGAGATCGACCTGATCTTCGCGCTGGCCGGGCGACCGGTCACCGACGAGCTCCTCGGCCGGGCCGAGACGCTGCCCGTCGACTCGGTGCACATGCCCGTCCTCGCCCCGACCGACCTCATGATCAGCCGGCTCGCGGCTCTCTCCGAGCACCACTGCGACTTCGGCCGCCTGCTGCCGGTGGCGCGCGGACTGCGGGAGCGCATCGACTGGGACGCCGTACGCCGGGAGACGGAGAGCGCGCCGATGGCGGCCGCCTTCCTGTACCTGCTCGAACTGCTCGACGTCGTGCCGCGGCGTCGCACGCCGGAGGAAGGGGTGAGCGATGACGACCGGTGACCAGGGCGCGTACCTGGGCGAGTATCGGATCGAGCGGGTACGGGACCGGCTCGCGCGCGAGGACGTGGCCGAACTCGGCATCCAGGTGGAGCTGCGGGGAGGGACCGTCCTGCTCTCGGGCACGGTGTCGACGGAGGCGCGGCGCGAGGAGATCCTTCGACTGGCGCAGTCCGAGCTCGCCGGTGTCCCCGTGCGGGCCGACCTCGTCGTCGTCGGCTCCCAACCGCCCACCCGACACGAGGAGTTGCCATGAGCGGCGCGACCGGCACGGAGGGCTCCGGGGCCCGGGCCGACGTGGTGCGCGTCGCGGCGGTCGGTGACATCCACTTCGGGCCGGACTGTCGCGGTCTGCTCCGCCCGGCCTTCGAGACGCTCCCGGAATGCGCCGACGTCCTGCTGCTGGCAGGTGATCTGACCCGGCACGGCACCCTCGCCGAGGCGGAGGTGGTGGCCGAGGAGGTGTCCGGCCTCGGCGTGCCCGTCGTGGCCGTCCTCGGGAACCACGACTACCACTCGGAACAGGAGGCGGGCGTCTCCCGCATCCTCGCCGAGGCCGACGTCTCGGTCCTGGAGGGGGATTCCGTGCAGCTGACCGTGGCCGGGCACAAGGTCGGGATCGCGGGGGTGAAGGGGTTCTGCGGAGGGTTCGCCGGGCGCAGCGCGGGCGAGTTCGGGGAGCCGGAGATGAAGACCTTCGTCCGTACGGCCCGGCAGGGGGCGTCCGGACTCGGCCGCGCCCTGGGGGAGCTCACCGCGGACGGGTGCGAGGTACGGATCGCCCTGACGCACTTCTCCCCCGTGCCCGACACGCTCGCGGGTGAGCCGCTGGAGATCTACCCGTTCCTCGGGAGCTACCTCCTGGCGGAGGCGATCGACGAACAGGGCGCCGACCTGGCCGTCCACGGCCACGCCCACCTCGGCACGGAGCACGGCATGACCTCCGGCGGCGTCCACGTCCGCAACGTGGCGCAACCGGTGATCGACCGCGCCTTCGCCCTCTATGACATCCCCCTGAACGGTCGACCCACTCCGTAGCGGAATCCGTGGTCACCACGGAGGCGGCCCGTGCCCCGGCCGGGGGAGGCTGTGACCACAGCGAACGGGTCCGGCGCGACACACCGGGCCCGCACCCACCACCACGGGAGTGACCATGGCCGGCACCACGAAGACGACGTCGTACGAGGGTTTCAGCGCCGAGGAGCGGGCGGCGATGAGGGATCACGCCCAGGAGCTGAAGAGTGCGGGGCGCCGTGCCTCGCAGGCCGAGAAGGCCGCGGAGGCCGAGCAGAGCGTCCTCGCGAAGATCGCCGAGATGCGGGACTCGGACCGGATCATGGCGGAGCGCCTCCACGCGGTGATCACGGCCAACGCCCCCGCCCTCGCGCCGAAGCTCTGGTACGGGATGCCGGCCTACGCGCTGGACGGCAAGGTCGTCTGCTTCTTCCAGAGCGCGGAGAAGTTCAAGGCGCGCTACGCGACGCTCGGCTTCAGCGACCTGGCGCGGCTCGACGAGGGGCCGATGTGGGCGGCGGGTTTCGCCCTGACGGAGGTGACCCCGGAGGTCGAGGCGCGGGTCGGCGCGCTGGTGAAGCAGGCCGTGAGCTGACCCCCGCCGGCCCCCGCCCGGGCGGGGCACCGGCGCGCCGCCGGTAGGGTCGACCCTTGTGGACACAGGCTTACGCAACGAGTTGGTCGCCGTCCCGCCCGGGCAGGTGACGCTGTCGGACCGGCGGACGCAGCGCAGTTGGCCCGTCGAGGTCGCGCCGTTCCGGCTGTCGGCGGTCCCGGTGACGCAGTCCTCGTACGCGGAGGTCACCGGCCTTCGGCCGAGCACCGCCCAGGGCGAGCGGCTGCCGGTCGAGGGCGTCTCCTGGTGGGACACCGTCCGCTTCTGCAACGCCCTGTCCCTCCGCGAGGGGCTGACGCCTGTGTACGACCTGGACGTCGAGGCCGAGGCGGTCGGGTGGGACGCCTCCGCCGACGGCTACCGGCTGCCGACGGAGGCCGAATGGGAGCACGCCTGCCGTGCCGGTACGGCCGGCCCACGGTACGGCCGGCTCGACGCGGTCGCCTGGTACCGGGGCAACACGGAGGGCCGGACCCGCCCCGTGGGCGGCAAGCTGCCCAACGCCTGGGGTCTCTACGACATGTTGGGCAACGTCTGGAACTGGTGCTGGGACCTCTACGACCCGGAGGTGTACGGCACCTACCGGGTCCTCCGCGGCGGTGGCTGGGCCGACGAGCACTGGAGCTGCCGCGCCTCGGTCAGGCGGCGCAGCCACCCGACGTACCGGATCGACGACGTCGGCTTCCGCGTCGCACGCTCCGGGCTCTGACGGCGTCACCGCACTCCGGTGACGTGTCCCCGCCATGACGTCGGCCCGTCCTTGCACCCGCACGGATGAGCGTCGCCAGGTCCTCGGCACCGCCTGCGCCGTCGGACCGGCAGGTCGTCGGAGAGTGGGCTGATCATGCCTCGACCACTCCGACCAGGGAGCCAGATGGGCAGTCACAGGGTCCTTCGATGTCGCCTGACGCTCGTCGCCGTGGCGCTGGCCGCGACGCACGCGCTGGCATGCCCGGCCACGGCCCTCCCGGCCGCACCCGCCACACCCGGAGCACCCGCCACAGCCCTCCACGCCACCGCACTCGGGCCCACCGCCGCCGCACCCGCCACACCCGCCACACCCGCCACAGGGTGGCGCGCCACCCGAGCCGCGACGTTCGACGCCGCCCCCGCGCGGGCCGGTCTGGAGCGGCTGCTGGCCTCCCGGGCCGCGCAGTTCACGCTCGTCCCGGTCGAGCGCCCCGCCACCGGCGACTACTTCGCCGTCTCCGGCGTGCGGGGGGCGATCGTCGTACGGGGCACGTCGCCGGCCACGCTGCTGACCGGCGTCGGCTGGTACCTGGAGCACGTCGCCGGTGTCGACGTCGGCTGGCCCGGGGACAGCCTCGGCCGTCTGCCGGCGACGCTCCCCGCCGTCGGCGGCACGATCACGCGCTCGGCGAGCGTGCCCCACCGCTACGCCCTCAACGACACCGACGAGGGCTACTCCGGCCCGTACCGGGACTTCGCCTCCTACCAGCGCGACATCGACCTGCTGGCGCTGCACGGGGTGAACGAGGTCTTCGTCCCGACCGGCGCCGAGTACACGTACTACGAGACGCTCCAGAGGTTCGGCTACGGCGAGGCCGAGTTGCGCGCGTGGATCCCCGGCCCGGCCCATCAGAGCTGGTGGCTGCTGCAGAACCTGTCCGGCTTCGCGGGCCCGGTCTCACGGCAGCTGGTCGACGCCCGCGCGGACCTGGGCCGCCGCATCGCGGACCGGTTGCGCGCGCTGGGCATGACCCCCGTCCTGCCGGGCTTCTTCGGCACGGTGCCGCCCGGTTTCGCCGACCGCAACCCGGGCGCGGTCACGGTGCCCCAGGGCAGGTGGGTGGGGTTCCCGCGCCCCGACTGGCTGGACCCGACGGGGCCGGTCTTCGGGCAGCTGGCGGCCACCTACTACCGCGTACAGCAGCAGAAGTTCGGCGACACCGACATGTTCAAGATGGACCTGCTGCACGAGGGCGGCAGCGCCGGCTCCGTCGACGTCCCGAGCGCGGCACGCGCCGTCCAGCAGGCCCTGGACGGCGCGCACCCCGGCGCCACCTGGGTCATGCTCGGCTGGCAGAACAACCCGTCGGAGTCCCTCCTCAGCGGGGTGGACCGCAGCCGGGTCCTCGTCGTCGACGGTCTCTCGGACCGGTACGACGACCTGGACCGGGAGGCGCAGTGGGGCGGTACGCCCTACGCCTTCGGCACGATCCCCAACTTCGGCGGCCACACCAGCCTGGGCGCCAACACCGGCGCGTGGGTGAGCCGCTTCCACGCGTGGCTGGCCGAGCCCGGCAGCGCGCTGCGCGGCATCGCGTACCTGCCGGAGGCCACCGGCGGGAACCCGGCGGCCTTCGACCTCTTCACCGAACTCGCCTGGCAGTCCGAGCCGGTCGACCAGGCCGCCTGGTTCGCCGCGTACGCCTCCCGCCGCTACGGCGGCGCCGACCCGCACGCGACCGCCGCGTGGGAGCAGTTGCGGCTCGGCCCGTACAGCATGCCCACGGGGGCGTGGAGCGAGCCGCAGGACGGCCTGTTCACCGCACGGCCGAGCCTGACGGCGGTGCGCTCCGCCCGGTGGAGCCCGCCGTCGATGCGGTACGACCCGGAGCGGGTGGAGCGCGCGCTCGCGGAGCTGCTCCAGGTGGACCCGAAGCTGCGGACCACGGACGCGTACCGCTACGACCTGGTCGATGTCGCCCGCCAGGCGCTCGCCAACCGCAGCCGGGTCCTCCTCCCCCGCATCAGGACGGCGTACGAGGCGAAGGACCTGGCGGTCTTCCGGGCGCTGGTGGGCGAGTGGAACCGCGATGGGGAGCTGCTCGGCCGGCTGGTCGGCTCCGATCGGCGGTTCCTGCTCGGGCCGTGGCTCTCCGCCGCGCGGTCCTGGGGTGCGGACGCCGCCGAGCGCGACCGGCTCGAGTACGACGCCCGCTCGATCCTGACGACCTGGGGCGACCGCGTGCCGAGCGAGGGCGGGCTGCGTGACTACGCCAACCGTGAGTGGTCCGGTCTGCTCCAGGACCTGTACGGGCCGCGCTGGCGGGCGTACTTCGCCGGTCTCGACCAGGCGCTGGTGAACGGTACGGCTCCGGCCGCCGTCGACTGGTTCGCGGTGGACGACACCTGGGCGCGTGGTCACGTGTCCTACCCGACGCGCCCGTCCGGCGACCCGGTGGCCCTGGCGGGCGAGGTCCTGGCGGCCCTGGGCGGGTCCGTCGCATCGAGAGGTTGAACGTTTCAGGGCTCCCGCTCGTACTCACTTCCACAAGGTGATCGCCTCGATCCACGATCGGCTGGTCGGATCGGAACGCAAGGGGAGTGCGATGAGTGGAGTGGCACGTCGGACGGTCGTCTCGGCGGCGGGTGGCGCGGGCCTGGTGGCGGCGCTCGCCGCCTGCGGCAGCGGCGGCGGCAGCGGCACGGACGGCAAGGGAGGCAGCGGCGGCGGGGCGGACGCCCCGGCGGAGGCAGGGGCGCCGCTCGCGAAGACGGCGGACATCCCGGTGGGCGGCGGCAAGGTCATCGACGGTCGGGGAGTGGTGATCACCCAGCCGAAGGCGGGCGAGTTCAAAGCGTTCTCCTCCACGTGCACCCATCAGGGCTGCGCCGTCAGCGGGGTGGCCGACGGGGTCATCACCTGCCCGTGCCACCAGAGCCTGTTCGACTTCTCGGACGGCAGCGTGAAGGGCGGCCCGGCCACCGCGCCGCTGCCGCCGACCCCGATCCAGGTGGACGGGGACTCGATCACGCTCGCGTGACGCGCCGCGGGCTCTTCCAGCAGCGCAGCACCTGCTCCGTGGTGGTGACGGTGGAGACGAGCGCGAGGGTGTGACGGATCATCGCGGGGGTGTAGTCGGCCGGCACCCCCGCGATGGCGTCCCCGGGCACGACCACGGTGTATCCGAGGTTGACCGCGTCGAAGACGGCGTTGGGGATCGCCACGTTGGCCGACACACCGGTCACGACGAGGGTGCGGCAGCCGAGGTTGCGCAGCAGCGGGTCGACGTCGGTCCCCGCGAGCGGCGAGAGACCGTGCAACCGCCGTACGACCAGGTCCTGGTCGGCGACCTCGATGGGTTCGGCGATCCGAACCGCCGTACTGCCGCTGTGCTGTTGCACCGGCAGCCGGGCGGCGGCGCGGAAGAGCCGGGCGTTGGAGTTGGCGCCGCGCCCGTCCGGCCGGCGCTCGGCGACGGCGTGCATCACCTGCACGTCGGCCTCGTGCGCGGCCGAGACGAGCCGGGCGACGTTGGCCAGCGCGCCCGACGAGCGGGCGGCGGTGGCCAGTTCGGGCAGTGCGCTGTTCCGGCCGACGACTCCCTGCTGGCATTCGACCGTGAGCAGCACCGTTCCGGCGGGGTCGAGCTGCTCCTGGAGCTGGGCCCACTCTTTCGCACTGGTCATGATCTCCCCTGTCCCCCTGCGCCGTCTCCGCGTACTCCGGGCCGGGGAGGCTAGCCACCCTTGCCCCAGGAGGGAAGAGGACCCATGATTTCTGACACTCAATCAGAACTACGGAAAGGGGCGGGCGATGACCGTCGCACAGCGCCGTGGGCGCCGGATCATGATGACCCCGGACGAGCTGGACGCCTTCCTCACCGAACAGCGGACCTGCCGGGTCGCGACCGTCTCCGCGGACGGTCGGCCCCATGTCGGGGCCCTCTGGTTCGTCTGGGACGGGACCTCGCTCTGGCTCTACTCGATCACCAGGAGCCGTCGCTGGGCGGAGCTGCGCGCCGACCCACGGATCGCGGTGGTCGTCGACGACGGCGTGGAGTACGGAGAGCTGCGCGGCGTCGAGCTGTCGGGCACGGCGGTCTTCGTCGGCGAGGCCCCGCGCACCGGCGAGCCGTGTCCCGAACTCGACGTGCCGGAACGCCTGTTCACCGCGAAGAACTTCGGCCTGGAGGAGATGCCGCACGACGGTCGGCACGCCTGGTTGAAGCTGACGCCGGACGCCGTCGTCTCCTGGGACTTCCGCAAACTGGCAGGCCTCTGAAACCAGCAGGACTCCGAAGGCTCGCGGGGCTCTGAAGACTGGCGGAGCTCTGAGAACCAGCAGGGCTCTGAACTGGCGGAGCCCTGAACGCCCGCTCCGGCCTCAGAGACTCAGCGGGCCCCCCACCCCCCGCAGCGCCTCGACCGCGGCCCGGATCGACGGCCGCCGGTCGGCGTCGCTGCGCCAGGTCGCGTAGATGTGCCGCTTCATCTTCTGCCGTACCGGCACGAACGCGATCCCCTCCGGCGTCGGGCCGCGACCGAGGCGAGGGGTGACACAGACCCCGAGTCCGGCGGCGATCAGCGCGAGCTGGGTGTGGTGCTCGCCGGCGAGGTGGGCGATGCGCGGCTCCATGCCCTGCGAGCGCAGCGTGAACATCAGCCAGTCGTGGCAGAACTCGCCCTCGGGCCACGAGACCCAGTCGTCGTCGCCGAAGTCGGTCAGGTCCACCTCCTCCCGCCCGGCCAGCGGGTGGTCGACGGGCATGGCGACGTCCGCCGCGTCGTCCAGGAGGTGCGCGCGCTCGAGACCTCCCGGCACCGGGGCTCGTTTGTTGCTCCAGTCCAGGACGATCGCGAGGTCGGCGTCGCCCCGCAGCACCTCCCGGATGCCCCGCTCGGGCTCCAGCTCGGTGGTCTTCACCCGGAGATCGGGATGGGCGGTGCGCAGCGCGGCGAGGGCGCCGGGCAGCAGCCCGCGCGCCGCGGTCGGAAAGGCCGCGATCCGCACCTCGCCGACCACCTGACCGCGCTGCGCCTCGATGTCGGCCTGGGCGAGCTCCACCTGCGAGAGGATGCGCGCCGCGTGCTCGGCGAGCAGCAGACCGGCGTCGGTGAGCCGGACGCCCCGTCCGTTCTTGGCGAGCAGCTGCTGGCCGATCTCCCGCTCCAGCTTGGACAGCTGCTGCGAGACGGCCGAGGTCGTGACGTGCAGGCCGTCGGCCGCACCGCTGACCGAACCGTGCCGTGCGACGGCGTCCAGGGTCCGCAAGCGCTCCAGATTCAACATGTAAGCAATACTAAGGGGAGAGCTTCATTTAATCTCGCTTGTTCTACGAGATGACTGAGGCCACTCTGAGGGCATGAGCTCCGCGACCTCTCCCCCCGCCCGCCGCCCGCGCCTCCTGGACTGGCGGGTCCGCTTCGGCGTACTGGCCCTGATCTGGGGCTTCAGCTTCGTCTTCATCAAGGTCGGCACGGAGGGGTTCGCGCCGTTCCAGGTGACCTTCGGCCGTCTGCTGTTCGGTACGGCGGTGCTGGCCGTCGCGATGGTGGCCAAGCGGGAGCGGCTGCCGCGCGGCCGCCGCACATGGCTCCATCTGACGGTGGCGGCGTTCCTGCTCAACGCGCTGCCGTTCTCGCTCTTCTCGTACGCCGAACTGACCATCCCCTCGACGCTCGCGGGGATCTGCAACGCGACGACGCCCCTGTGGGGCATGGTCCTCTCGCTGGTCGCGCTCTCGGAGGACCGCCCGACCCGGGTGCGCGCGGCGGGGCTCGGCATCGGCTTCATCGGCGTCCTGACGGTGCTCGGCGCCTGGCAGGGCTTCTCCGGACTCGACGTCACGGGCACGGCGATGGCCCTGCTCGCCTCCTTCAGCTACGCGGTCGGCTGGATCTACGTCCGCCGCACGCTGGCGGGCACCGGCGCCTCGAACCTCTCGCTCGCCGGGTCCCAGGTGGGGATCGCGACGCTGCAACTGGCGGTGGTGACGCCTCTGTTCACGTCGCTCCCGTCGTCGGTCGAGGTCGTTCCGCTGCTCGCCGTGATCGCCCTGGGCGCGCTCGGCACGGGGTACGCGATGCTGCTGCAGTACGGCGTCGTGTCCGAGGTCGGCCCGACGACGGCGTCGATGGTCACGTACTTCATCCCGGTGATCGCCACGGCGGCGGGCGTCGCCCTCCTGGACGAGCGGCTCACCTGGAACACCCCGGTCGGCGCGGCGATCGTCCTCGCGGGCGCGGCCCTGACCCAGCGCCGCGCCCCGGCGAGACACCCGAAGAACAGGGTGCACGTGGTGACACATGAGCCTGCGCCTGCACCGACAGCGACAGCGACAGCGACAGCGACAGCGACAGCGACAGCCGCAACGGCGCTCGCACCGGCGCCGACAACGGCACCCGCACCGGCCCCGGTGCCCACACCCGCGCCCACACCGACACCGACCGCAGACCGCCACCCGGCAGGCCACGCATAGCCGCCGTCCCTGGCCCCTGCCCCGCGGGACCCCGTCGGACCCCGGGGGCCAGGGGCCAGGGGTCAGGGGTCAGGGGTCAGGGTGTCAGTGGACGGGTCACCCCTCAGCCGTAGCTCCTGGCCGGCGCCGGCCCCGCCGCGAGGGCGATCGCGTCGGCCAGGGGCTCGATGTCCGCCGCTCGCAGCCCCGAGACGGTGAGCCGGACCGCCGGCCCGGTGTCCAGGCGGAAGCGGGCGCCGGGGGCCACCGCCCACCCCGCGCCGAGGAGCCGGGTCACCGCGCCGGTCTCGTCGGAGACCGGGACCCACACGTTCATCCCGCTCTTCCCGTACGCCTCGACTCCGCGCCGCGCCAGGGCCCGTACGAGCCCGTCGCGCCGCTCCGCGTACGCCCCCGCGACGACCGCCGGGTCCACCGCCCCCGTCGCCCACAGGTGTGCGACCGCGCGCTGGAGGAGTCTGCTGACCCAGCCCGGGCCGAGCTGCTGGCGCCCGAGGACCCGATCGACGGTCTCGTGGTCGCCGGTCAGACACGCCACCCGCAGATCCGGCCCGTACGCCTTGGCCACGGAGCGCACGAAGGCCCAGTGACGGGTCACTCCGGCCAGCGGGGAGAGCGGCAGGTCGACGATGCCGTGACCGTGGTCGTCCTCGACGAGCAGCACGTCCGGATGGTCCGCGAGCACACGACGCAGGGCGGCGGCCCGCTCCGCGCCGACGGCGGCGCCGGTCGGGTTCTGCGCGCGGTCGGTGACGATCACCGCACGCGCCCCGTCCCGCAGCGCCGCCGCGACGGCCGCGGGCAGCGGCCCCTCGTCGTCGACCGCGACGGGCACGGGCCGCAGTCCGAGGGCCGGTACGAGGTCGAGGAGGCTGACCCACCCCGGGTCCTCGACGGCGACCGCGTCCCCGGGCCTGAGGTGGACGGCGAGGACCCGCTCGATCGCGTCCAGCGCCCCCGAGGCGACGGCGACCGGGCCGTCGGGGACCCCGTCCGCGTCCAGCGCGGCCCGGGCGAGCCGGGCGAACTCCTCGTCCACCGGTGCCTCCCCGTACAGCCCGGGCAGCTGCGCCGCCCGCCGCGCGGCCTCGGCGAGCGCCGCACCGAGCGGCGGCAGCAGCTCCGGGTCGGGGTTGCCCCGACTGACGTCCCGTACGCCCTCCGGCGCCTCGACCCGGATCGAGCCGCGCGCCGTCGTCGCCGGTCGCGCCCGCACCCGGCTGCCGCGCCGGCCGTCGGTCTCGATGACCCCGCGCTCACGCAGGGTCCGGTACGCGGCGGCGACGGTGTTCGGGTTCACCCCGAGGGCGGCGGCCAACTCCCGCATGGGGCGCAGCAGTTGCCCCGGCTTCAGCGCGCCTGCGGCGACCCCGCGCTCGACGCTCGCGGCAATCTCCGATGCGCGGCGCCCTTCGATCCGATACTCTCCTAGCACAAACACGATTATGCACTAGTGCAATGGAGAGCGCAATGACGACGGACACCTACGAGCCGACCGAGCGGACCATCCCCACCCGTTCCCGTGACCGCGCCTCGTACGACCGCGCCCTGGTGCACTCGATACTCGACGAGGCGTACGTCTGCCACCTCGGCTTCGTCCGCGACGGCGCGCCGGTCGTGCTGCCGACGCTCTACGGCCGGATCGGCGACCGGCTCTACGTCCACGGCTCCACCGGCTCCCGGCCGCTGCGCATGGCCGGCTCGGGCGCCGAGGCCCCCGGGCTGCCGGTCTGTCTGACGGTGACCCACGTCGACGGCCTGGTCCTGGCCAAGTCGGCGTTCCACCACTCGATGAACTACCGCTCGGTCGTGGTCCACGGCACCGCCTACCAGGTCACCGACCCCGAGGAACGGCGCACCGCGCTCGACGCGCTGGTCGACCACGTCGTCCCCGGCCGCGCCGCCGACTCCCGCCCGGCCAACGCCAGGGAGCTGGCCGCGACGGCCGTCCTGCGCCTGGACCTCGACGAGGTGTCCGCCAAGCTCCGCACGGGCGGCCCGAACGACGACCCGGAGGACGCGACGCTCCCCCACTGGTCCGGAGTGGTCCCGGTCGGCAGGGCCTACGGCGCCCCGATCCCGGCGGACGACCTCGACCCGTCCATCGCCCTGCCGGCCTACCTCCCCACGGCCTGAGGCAGCACCACCGGGGGCCCGGCCGTTCCCCGCCCGGGCCCCCACACGCCACATCCGACCTACGCCGCGGCCACCGCGCCCCTACGGCGGACCGTCGCCGCCCGCGCCTCCGCGAGGGCGAGCCCGGTGACGGCCACGAGCAGCAGGAACGTGCCCGCCACGGTCGCGACGGTCAGCCTCTCCCCCAGCACGGTCACGGCGATGACGGCCGCGCCGACCGGCTCGAGGAGCATGATCACGGACACCGTCGCGGCCCGTACGACGGCCGCCCCGGCGAAGTACAACGCGTACGCGAGCGCCGTCGGCACCGCCGCCACGTACACCAGCAGCCAGAGCACCTCCACCGGCTGCCCGGTCTGCGGCAGCAGCCCCCCGGGGGACTCCACGAAGGCCGCCGGCAGCAGCCCGACGGCCCCGATCGCGAACGCCCATGTCGTCGTCGACAGCGCGTCCGAGCCGCCCCCGTCACGGCCGAGCCACCGAGTGAGCAGGGTGATCGCCGCGTATCCGGCCGCCGAGAGCACCGCGAGGCCCACCCCGGCCGGCCGGACCTCGGCGCCCTCGCCGCCGAGGACGAGCACGGCCAGTCCGGCGAGCGCGCCGCCCACAGCCGCCACACCGCCACGGCCCAGCCGCTCGCCCATGGTGAGGCGGGCGCCGAGCGAGATGAGAACGGGGCCCGCGCCGAGGGTGACGACGGTGCCGACAGCGAGCCCGGTGGCCTCGACAGCGGCGAAGTAGGCGCTCTGGAAGACGGTCAGGCCGATCCCCGTACCGAGGATCCGGATCAGCCGCCGCCGACGCGGCTCCGCGACCCCGACGGTGGAGGCCCGTCGAGACCGGGAGCGCAGGGCGAGCGCCCCGAGCAGCAGCGCGAGCCCACCGGCGCAGCGCCAGAAGGACAGCGCCAGCGGTCCCATGTCACTGACCCGGAAGATCAGCGAGGCCGCCGCGCCGGCGGTGCCCCAGGCGATTCCGGCGACGATCAGATAGAGCAGACTCCGCCCGACGGGTGACCCGACGGCAGGCACGGCCGCCGTGGGCGCGGAGGTGGAAAGGGAGGAATTCGACACGTACTTCTCCGTGTGAAGACGGGGTGATGGGGTCGCTCAACTCCGCACGCGGGCAGCGACGAACCGCTCGGGGACTGCCCGAGCCCGGTCTTCGTCAGGGAGAGTGGCCGCCCGCGCCTAGGCGGCAGGAGGCGGAAGCACGGTCGAATGCATGATCGTCACCCTACGGGGCGGTCCGTCCGGCGGACAACTCCGCGCTGTCCGGGGCGCTCGCCCCGGACCCGGCGACGGGCTCCACCGATGCCACCTTCGGCGTCGAGGACTGCGCGATGAACGCGCCGACGAGCACCACCACACCACCGATGATCTGCGGCGCCTGGAGGTGTTCGCCGAGCAGCACCCAGGCCAGGACCGTCGCGATCACGGCTTCCAGGCAGGCGACGACACCGGCCACCTGCGGCGAGAGCCGACGGACCGAGACGACGCCGGTGACGTACGCGAGGACGGTGGCGACGAGCACGATCCACCCGAGCAGCAGCCAGGCGGGCGCGCTCGTCCCGTCGAGGTCCGCCGTACCGCCCAACACCGACCACTCCATCCCCCACGGCCGGGCCACGACGGTCAGGACGAGGGTGCCGAAGAGCAGGCCGTACGCGATGACGCCAAGCGGGTCGACCGGGTCGGACTCGTCGCCGCCCTGGTCGGAGAGGACGAAGTAGCCGACCTGGCAGCAGGCGGCGCCGAGCGCGAGGAGGAGTCCGAGCAGGTCGAAGCTGAGCCCGGACCAGATCTGGACGACACAGGCGAGGCCGCCGACGGCCAGGACCACACCGAGCGCGGCGGCGCGGGTGACGGGCCGCCGCTGGACGAAGCGGACCCAGCCGAGGACGAGGGCCGGCGCGAGGTACTCGATGAGCAGCGCGACGCCGACCGGGATCCGGGAGATCGAGGCGAAGTAGAAGGCCTGGACCCCGGCGACGGCGAGAAGGCCGAAACCGGCGAGCAGGGCGGGCTTGCGCCGCAGGAGGTCGCGATGGCGCCAGGCCACGGGCAGCATGACCAGGGCGGCACCGGCGACCCGGAGCCACACCACATGGAGCGGGTCGAGTCCCGCTTCGATGAGCGGCTTGGCCGCCACACCTGAACCACCGAATGCGAAGGCCGAGGCCAGGGCGAGTCCCAGGCCGGCGCTTCTCCCCTGAGACGCGTGCATCCGGCCATCATGACAGGACGGCGTCAGGAGCGTCACCCCCGTCACACCTGTTGAGACAGCTCCCCGATCCGGTCGGCGAGCGCGAGCGGATCGACCCCGGCCCGACGCAGCACCTCGACGGCCCGACTGTCCGGATCGGCGGCGATGACGGCCAGCAGATCGAGGCCCCGCGCCCGCTGGTCTCCGCGCAGCGCGGCTCGCTCCCAGGCGCCGTCCATCGCGGCGGCGGCCGTCGGCGACCAGCCGGCGGCGGCCGCCGCGTCCCGTACGACATCCAGGGCACCGGAGTCCTCGACCGAGCCCCGCCAGCGCAGGCCGTACCCGATGGAGCGCTGGACGAGATAGCCGCGGACGCGCGCGAGCTGCGGCGCGCCGCCCTCGAAGGCGGCGCCGACCTCGGGGTCGGACTCGACGAGGGAGTGCAGCAGATGGGCGGTGTCGATGTGCCGGTCACCGTCGCGCAGGGCTCGGCGGCGCGCGCTCGCCACGACCGTCGCGAGTTCGGCGGTGAGTCGGCCGAGCTGGATCTCCGGGCGGCGGGAGGTGGGCTGCTGCGGTACGCGAGGGACAGGGCTATGCACCCTTCCACCTCATCAGCCTCCGGCGGCCGGAACATCCCCGCCGAGGAGCATGTGCGCATCCCACCGGAGTTGGGCACAGGCGAACGGTTCCTCCTCCTTACGGAGGAGATTGCACTTCCTCACCCCCGAGGGGCGCGCGCCGCCTTGCTTTGCGCCCCGAACGCAACCACGAGGCCCCTCCGTTTCGTCTCCTGGACATGTTCTGGATGGTCGCCCTGCTCGCACTCGACGGGCGGCAGTACCTCTACCGCGTGTACGCACCGCGTGAGGCACTGCCCGCCGATCTCTTCTGGGCCGCGTTCCACTGCCATGACGAAGGCGGCGGCCCGCGCGCCTCCGACTGGTTCGACGCGGCGCAGATCTGGTGGATCGGCGACGTCGAAGAACTGACGGTTCATCAGTATTGAATGTTCACGGCCACCCGGCTACGTTCCGCGACACCAGAGTGAGTCGGACGGAAACGCGTCGAAGGGGTGGTCGCATGGCCGAAGTCAGCGCGGAGGCACGGATCGAGGCGCCGACCGAGAAGGTCTGGGCGCGGCTGACGGACTTCTCCTCGTACGGCGAGTGGAACGCCACCCACACGAACTTCCCGAACGGCGGTCCGACCACCCTGGAGGCGGGGGCCACCTTCGCGGAGAACATGAAGCTGATGGGCTTCCCCGCCGAGGTGACCTGGACGGTGGAGGAGCTGGAGACGGCGCGCGTCCTGGCCATCCGGGGCAAGGGCCCCATGGGCGTGATCGTGGGGACGCGCTACTCACTGGCGCCGGACGGGGACGCCACGACGGTCCGGATCGACGGCGACTTCACGGGCGCCGCCGTCTCCCTGATGGCGGGCAGGCTGAAGGACTCGGCGACGGCGGCCCTGAACGAGTCACTGCGCAAGCTGACCGGCCTGGTGACCTGAGCGACCCCGAGCACGCACGAAGAGCCCCCGCGGCAACCACCGCGGGGGCCCTTCGCCTTCCGGTCCCGAAGCCTGACCTCAGCCCTCATCGGCGAGGATCAGATACAGCTTCTTACGGGCTTCGTTGATGACCTCGACAGCCTTCTGCCGCTGCTCGGCGCTGCCGGTCTTCCAGACCTGGCCGAACGCCTCCATCAGACCGAAGCCGGCCTGCCGGATCTCGTTGACTGCCTCCCAGTCGACACCGCGGCCGGCCTCCTCCCAGGGGGCCTCCGGCCCCGACTCGGCCTCGGTGCGGCCGGTCTCGGTGAGCGTGAACAGCTTCTTGCCGCCCTCGCTCTCGCTGGTGATCAGGCCCTCGTCCTCGAGGAGCTGCAGGGTCGGGTAGACCGAGCCGGGGCTGGGCTTCCACGCCCCACCGCTGCGCTCGCCGATCTCCTGGATCATCTCGTAACCGTGCATCGGCCGGTCCTTCAGCAGCGCGAGGATCGAGGCCCGCACGTCTCCGCGCCGCGCCCTCCCCCGGCCGCCGCCATGACCGCGCCCGCCGGGGAACGGCCCGCCCCGGAAGGGGCCACCACCGAACCCGGGCCCGAACGGCCCGAACGCGGCACGCCGCCGCTCGTCGTCACCGCGAGGGCCACCCCAACCACGAGGGCCGGGTCCGCAGTCTCCATGTCCGTGTTCGTGTCCATGTGAACGCATCGCAACGCTCCTTCCATCGGGTTACATCATTGAACGATCGCGATGCCTCAACGATATATCGGAATACTTCGTTTGCCAACCCTGCCCGAACGCGCAGGTCAGCGGCGCGCGGGGCGGCGGAGCAGGCGGGTCGGTTGCCCCCGGGCGAGGGAAATCGCTTGCGGACGATCATCCGCGCGGCAGACTGAGGCCCCATGACCGCCACGGATCCCAAGGCCGACCTCCGCTTCTACCTCCAGTCCGCTCGCGACGCCCTGCTCTGGAAGCTCGACGGGCTCTCCGAGTACGACGTCCGCCGCCCGATGACACCGACCGGCACCAACCTCCTGGGCCTGGTGAAGCACGCGGCGACCGTGGAGCTGGGGTACCTCGGGGACACCTTCGGGCGGCCGTCCGGCGAGCCACTGCCCTGGTTCGAGGACGGTGCCGAGCCCAACGCGGACATGTGGGCCATCGCCGAGGAATCACGCGAGCAGATCGTGGGGCTCTACCGCCGGGCCTGGGCGCACGCGGACGCGACGATCGGCGCGCTGGCCCTGGAGACGGTCGGCACGGTGCCCTGGTGGCCCGAGGGCAGGGACGACGTGACGCTGCACCACGCCGTCGTACGCGTCATCGCCGATACGCACCGGCACGCCGGCCACGCCGACATCCTCCGGGAACTCATCGACGGCGCCGTCGGGATGAACCAGGGCAACACCAGCGTCCCGCCGGAGGGCGCGGCCTGGTGGGAGGAGTACCGCGGTCGCCTGGAGCGCACCGCGCGGGAGGCCGACGACAGGGCGCGGGACGCGGCCGCCGTGACCGACAAGGACTGAGGACGTCTGACGACCGGCGCCCGGCTCCCCGCACCCGGCCCGTGGCCCCCGCGCCCGGCTCCCCGCACCCGCCCGTGGCCCCCGCACCCGCACCCGCACCCGGCCCGCGACTCCCGCTCCCGGCGCCCGGCCCCCGGCCCGTGGCGCCCGGCCCCCGGCCCGTGGCTCCCGGCCCAGCGCCGCTCGCGCATGTGCCGATCGGGTACGCGCGCAACCCCGCCGACCGAGATCGGTCCAGTGCTCCCGGATTGGCCTTGGCCTGCCGCTTTCCCCTCACGGTACGGTCCGGTCCATGCGGATCCGAATCGTCGACGCCTTCACCGACCGCCCCTTCTCCGGCAACCCGGCAGGGGTCCTCCTCCTCGACGCCTTCCCCGAGGACGACTGGCTCCAGAAGGTGGCCGCCGAGGTCAACCTCTCCGAGACGGCCTTCGCCCACCCCCTTCCCCCCGGCGGCGAGGCCGACTGGGCGCTGCGCTGGTTCACGCCGGCCGCCGAGGTCGACATGTGCGGGCACGCCACCCTCGCCACCGCGCACGTCCTGCACACCACGGGCACCGCGACCGGCACCGTCCGCTTCTCGGCCCGTTGCGGCATCCTCAGCGCCACGGCCGCCCCGGACTCCTCCATCACCATGGACTTCCCCACCTCGTCGCTGACCCCCGTCACCGCCCCCGACGGGCTGGCGAAGGCCCTCGGCGCCGAGATCGTCTCGGTCCACGACACCGCCGGCCACGTCGGAGACCTGGTCGTCGAGCTGCGCGACGAGGCCACCGTACGCGCCCTGACCCCCGATCACGCGGCCCTGGTCGCCCTCTCCGCGCGCGGCGTCATCGTCACCGCCGCCGCCGAACAACCCGAGCGGGGCTACGACTTCGTCTCCCGCGGCTTCTTCCCGCGCCTCGGCATCGACGAGGACCCGGTGACCGGCAGCGCCCACACCGCGCTCGCCCCGCTCTGGTCCGCCCGCCTCGGCCGCGACGACCTCTCGGGATTCCAGGGCGGCGCCCGTACCGGCATCGTCCGCACCCGGCTGCGCGGCGACCGCACCTTGCTCACCGGCACCGCGGTCACGGTCATCGAAGGCGAGCTGCACGCCTGACGACCCAGGAACCCGAGAGGGGCGTACAACCCGCGACCGTACGCCCGCTCTCGGGACCCACGAGGGGCGTACAACCCACCGCCGTACGCCCGCGCCGGGACGCCGAAGGGGCGTACAGCCGTCGCCGTACGCCCCTCCCCGGATCGGCCGCCCCGCGCCGGCCCTACACGGTCGGCAGCCAGCCCACCCGTCCCGCCAGCAGCCCGTAGCCGACGAAGGCCACGATGTCGAGCAGCGCGTGCGCCACCACCAGCGGGCCCACCCGCCCCCAGCGGCGGTAGAGGTAGACGAAGACGACGCCCATCACGACGTTGCCGACGAAGCCGCCGATGCCCTGGTAGAGGTGGTACGAGCCGCGCAGCACCGAACTCGCCACCAGTGCGGCCATCGGCGTCCAGCCCAACTGCCCGAGCCTGCGCAGCAGATAGCCGACGACGATGACCTCCTCCAGTACGGAGTTCTGCACCGCCGACAGGATCAGCACCGGGTACTTCCACCACACGTCCGGCAGCGACTCGGGCACCACGGTCAGATTGAACCCGGCGCCCCGCGCCGCGAGGTAGAACGCGAGCCCCGCGCTCCCGATCCCGGCCGCGACCAGCGCACCCCTGCCGAGGTCGGGCCAGGGCCGGGTCCGGTCGAAGCCGAGCGCCCGCATCCCCGCGCCCTCTCGCAGCAGCAGGTGCGCGACAAGCACCACCGGAACGAGCGCCGTGGCGATGCCGAAGAGCTGCCAGGCCAGGTCGAGCCACGGCCGCCCGGGCGCGTACGAGCCGTTGAGCGTCGCCGCCTGGTCCTTCAGCCCGCCGGGCTTGGTCAGCGAACCGATGAAGCTGATGAGGGACGACAGCGCGCTCGCGCCGAGCGACAACGCCAGGACGATCAGGGTCTCGGAGCGCAGGATCCCGCGCGGGAGCCCTCCCGGCGGAAGGGCATCAGGCACCACTCGTTGATCCGACACCACACCTGTCTCCACTTCCCCATCGCTTTCCGGGTACGGAGATCATGCGTGAAGGCCCCCGCCGCGCGCCATTCAGGGGAGGCCCGGGCCGGCTACCCGATCCCCACCGGCCACCGGTGCACCGGCTCGCCGCCCCGCATCAGTTCGACGTACCGGCGGGTCGTGGCCGCCAGGGCCGCGTCCCGGTCCAGACCGGACGCCAGCGCCCGGTGGAAGGTGTCGGCCTGCCATGACGCGCCGTTGACCCGGGCCCGGCACCGTTCCTCGATGACCCCGAGGTAGAAGTCGCGATCGGCCGGCTCGACGTGCCAGGCGTCGAGCCCGGCCGCCGCCAGCGGCAGGAGCTCGTCGAGGACGAGGCGCACCGCCGGTACGGCCGCCACCCCGCCCGACCGCCCGGGGCGCGGCCAGCGCAGCTCCGCGTCGATGCCGTGACGGCACGCGGCGTCGAAGTTCGCGGAGGCGTCCTCGAAGGGGAGCCGCTTCCAGATCGGCGACCGGGTGTCCTCGGCCAGCGCCCGCACCAGGCCGTAGTAGAAGGCCGCGTTGGCGACGACGTCCGTGACGGTCGGCCCGGCCGGCAGCACCCGGTTCTCCACGCGCAGATGCGGGACGCCGTCGACCCAGCCGTAGACCGGCCGGTTCCAGCGGTACACGGTCCCGTTGTGCAGGACCAGTTCCTGCAGCCGTGGCACGCCGCCCTGGTCCAGGACGCGGAGCGGGTCCTCGTCGTCGCAGATGGGCAGCAGGGCGGGGAAGTACCGGAGGTTCTCCTCGAAGAGGTCGTACGCGGAGTCCACCCAGCGCTCCCCGAACCAGGTCCGCGGTCGCACCCCCTGGGCCTGGAGCTCCGGCGGCCGGGTGTCGGTGGCCTGGGTGAAGAGCGGCGGCCGGGACTCGCGCCACAGTTCGTGGCCGAAGAGGAACGGCGAGTTGGCGCCGACGGCGATCTGGACGGCCGCCACGGCCTGCGCCGCGTTCCACACGGCGGCGAACCGGCCGGGCGTGACCTGGAGGTGCAGTTGCACGGACGTACAGGCCGCCTCGGGCACGATCGACGTGGCCGTGCAGCTCAGGCGCTCGACGCCGTGGATGTCGAGGGTGAACTCCTCTCCCCGGGCGGCGACGATCTGGTCGTTGAGGAGCGTGTACCGGTCGACGTCGGAGAGGTTGTCCGAGACGAGATCGTCCTGGGCCAGGGTCGGCAGAATTCCGATCATGACGACGCCCGCGTCGAGTTCCCGGGCCTTGCGGTCGGCATATCCAAGACCGGCCCTGAGCTCCTCCGCGAGCCGGTCGAAAACGCGACCGCCGAGCCGGTGCGGGGCGATGTTCACTTCCAGATTGAACATTCCCAGTTCCGTCTGGAAATCGGGGCTGGCGATACGTTCCAGGACGGCCCCATTCACCATCCTGGGCATGCCGTCGGCGCCCGCGAGATTGAGTTCGATCTCCAGGCCCATCAGATTCCTCGGCCGGTCGAACCTCTTCTCCGCCAGGAGCCTCGCGAGCCCCGCCAGGCACTGCTGGAGCTTCCTGCGGTATCGCTGCCGATCGGACAGGTCGAACCCGTCTGCCACGACCTTCTCCCCCATGGAAGCGTCCCTTCCGATCGGGCGGCCACGGCGACGGCCGCGCGCGTCACGGACGATGATGCCCCAGACGATTGATCCATAACGCCTGCGGGCCGTCCTCGTTGAACGATAGGCTGGTTCGAGCACCCATCCGGCACGTCCCACGGGCATACCGCAATAGACATATTCCGCGACCATATTCACGGAAAACATGGGGTCGATATCCGGCCGTCCGCTCCGGTGAAGTTCCCGCAGGCAGACGGCCGATAGGCATCACAAATACGATGAATCGCCTCAGGAGCAAGACCGGATGCGGCCTTGCCTGCAATATCGGCGACCGCTAGCGGAAACACTGCGTGAACACGTCTCGTATAAACTCCGCGAACGAGGCAGAGTGTTGGCGCCCGGCCATGGCTTCATGGCCCTTTCGGCCCGGCAGCCCACAGCGCCGTCGTACCTGCCCACGCATCACCGTGTCTCCTGAGCGAGAGGCGACCCATCATGCTCCGACCCACCCCGGCCCCCGGGCCGGCCCTGCGCAGTGTCCTCGCGGCCCTCGGTTCCCCCACCGCCGTCCGCGAGGCGCGAACCCCCGCCCTGCGGTCGGCCCAGGGGCCACTGAGCCCCGAGCTGCCCCTGCCCGTGCACGTCCTCGACGTACGGGACCAGGTCGTCGACGTACGGGACCAGGTCACCCCGCCCGGGCAGGCCCCGCGCACGCGGCTGGCCGGCTGGCGCTTCCTGATCCGGGGCACCGACCGGGCGGTGGCCGCCGCCGACACCATGCTCACACCCGACGGCTGGGCCTTCTCGCACTTCTTCGAAGGCCCTTACGTCTCCGCCACCGAACGCGCCCTGCTCCAGGCCGAGGCGCTGCCCACGACCTACCAGCCGAGGCTGCTGTCCGTACCGGAGTTGTACATGCTGACGCTCTGGCTGCACGGTGACACGGAGGCCGACGGGGCGTCGTCCACGCCCGATCCGGCCGACCTGCTCATCCCACTCGCCCCGGCGCCGCCCGGTATCGCGGCGAACCAGCCGCATCTGGTCGCCGACCTGCTGCCGGTCCTCACCATGCGGCTGGCTCCTCCGCCGCTCTTCGGCACC
This sequence comes from Streptomyces sp. NPDC090127, assembly GCF_044746945.1. Lineage (NCBI taxonomy): Bacteria > Bacillati > Actinomycetota > Actinomycetes > Kitasatosporales > Streptomycetaceae > Streptomyces > Streptomyces sp. NPDC090127. The sequence continues at coordinate 1,019,186 of NZ_JBIVDE010000003.1, forward strand.
CCGGCGCCGGCCTGAACCACCCCTGAGGAGTGCCCGTCCCGCCCCGCGGCCGGCCCGGCCGCGGGGCGCTCTCATGCCCGTGCGCGAGCCGCACACCTGCCCGAGCGGAAGGCCGCCCGGGCGCCGAACGCCCCCGTCGAACGCCCCTCCCCGTACGGGCTAGCCCACCCGGGCTATTCCGAACCACCCGAAGAGACTGCCCAGTTGAGCTGAACCGCCCGCGCGGGTGATACGTCTTCATGCAGTAGGAAGAGCTGCCGCGAAATACCTGCGGATCGCCGTCCGTAGGGGAAGACTGGACCAACCGAACCGATGACGGGGGGCGGCCATGAGCACCGAACCGAGCCGCAGGACGACACGCACTCTCACCACGACGCAGCGAAAGAACCCATCCATGTGCCAGCACCAACCTGCCTGTCCCACCGCCGACTCCGCCGACCGGGAGGCGGCCCGCATGCGGGCGCACCACCCGGAGCAGGGCTGGAGCCTGCTGTGCAACGGAGTCCTGCTCTTCGAGGACACCGGTGAACTGCTGCCGGACGGCCAGATCATCGCCCCGCACCGCCCGCTGACGACGGGCCGCGTGACGACCGCCGCCTGACGCCACAGGACGGCATGTCGCGCACGACGCGTACGAGGGAACCGCAAGGGCCGGCCCGGAGAGACTCTCCGAACCGGCCCTGACTCATGTCGTGCGGCGCGCCGTCCTAGTGGTCGTACTCGTCCATGGGCGGGCAGGAGCAGACGAGGTTACGGTCGCCGAAGGCACCGTCGATCCGGCGGACCGGCGGCCAGTACTTGTCCGCCGCCGAGACGCCGGCCGGGAAGACCGCCTCGTCGCGGGTGTACGAGTGGTTCCACTCGCCGCCCAGCGCCGCGGCCGTGTGCGGGGCGTTGGCCAGCGGGTTGTCCCCGGCCGGCCACTCGCCCGACGCGACCTTGTCGATCTCGCCGCGGATGGCGATCATCGTGTCGCAGAACCGGTCGAGCTCGGTGAGGTCCTCGGACTCGGTCGGCTCGATCATCAGCGTGCCGGCCACCGGGAAGGACATGGTCGGCGCGTGGAAGCCGTAGTCGATCAGGCGCTTGGCGATGTCGTCGACGCTGACGCCGGTCGCCTTGGACAGCGGGCGCAGGTCGACGATGCACTCGTGGGCGACGAGCCCGGCCGGACCGGTGTAGAGCACCGGGTAGTGCGGCTCCAGGCGCTTGGCGATGTAGTTCGCCGCGAGGACGGCCACCTGCGTGGCGCGCTTGAGCCCCTCGCCACCCATCAGCCGCACGTACGACCACGAGATCGGCAGGATGCCGGCCGAGCCCCACGGGGCGGCCGAGATCGGACCGACGCCCGTCTCCGGGCCGGCGGTCGGCTGGAGCGGGTGGTTCGGCAGGTACGGGGCGAGGTGCGCGCGCACACCGACCGGGCCGACACCGGGGCCACCGCCGCCGTGCGGGATGCAGAAGGTCTTGTGCAGGTTCAGGTGCGAGACGTCGCCGCCGAACTTGCCCGGCTTGGCGAGCCCGACCAGCGCGTTGAGGTTGGCACCGTCGACGTACACCTGGCCGCCGGCCTCGTGCACCTCGGCGCAGATGTCGGCGACGTGCTCCTCGAACACCCCGTGCGTGGACGGGTAGGTGATCATCAGCACGGACAGCTCGTCGCGGTACTGCTCGATCTTGGCGCGCAGGTCCGCGACGTCGATCTCGCCGTCGTCGGCGGTCTTGACGACCACGACCTTCATGCCGGCCATGACGGCGGAGGCGGCGTTGGTGCCGTGCGCGGAGGACGGGATGAGGCAGACGGTGCGCTGCTCGTCGCCGTTGGCGCGGTGGTAGGCGCGGACGGCCAGCAGACCCGCGAGCTCGCCCTGCGAACCGGCGTTGGGCTGGATCGACACCTTGTCGTAGCCGGTGACCTCGGCGAGACGCTCCTCCAGCTCGGTGATGAGCGTGACGTAGCCCTGGGCCTGCTCGATCGGGGCGAAGGGGTGGATCTGGCCGAACTCGGGCCAGGTCACCGGCTCCATCTCGGTGGTCGCGTTCAGCTTCATGGTGCAGGAGCCGAGCGGGATCATGCCGCGGTCGAGCGCGTAGTCGCGGTCGGCGAGCTTGCGCAGGTAGCGCAGCATCGACGTCTCGGAGCGGTGCGCGTGGAAGACCGGGTGGGTGAGGTACGCGTCGGAGCGCAGCAGCCCGGCGGGCAGGGCGTCCTCGACGGCGGCGTCCAGGTCCTCGATGTCGGCGTCGACGCCGAAGGCGGCCCAGACGGCGGCGACCTGCGCGCGGCCGGTGGTCTCGTCGCAGGAGGCCGAGACGTGGTCGGCGTCGACGAGGTGGAGGTTGACGCCGGCCTCGCGGGCGGCGGCGACGGCCTCGGCGGCCTTGCCGGGCACGCGGACGGTGACCGTGTCGAAGAAGTCGCCGTGGACGACCTCGACGCCACCCTCGGTGAGGCCGGCGGCCAGGACGGAGGCGTAGCGGTGGACGCGCTGGGCGATCTGCTTCAGCCCGTCCGGGCCGTGGTAGACGGCGTACATGCCGGCCATGACGGCGAGCAGCACCTGCGCGGTGCAGATGTTGCTGGTGGCCTTCTCCCGGCGGATGTGCTGCTCGCGGGTCTGCAGCGCCAGGCGGTAGGCCCGGTTGCCGTCGGCGTCGACGGAGACTCCGACGAGGCGGCCGGGCAGCGAGCGCGCGTGCTTGTCCTGGACGGCCATGTAGCCGGCGTGCGGTCCGCCGAAGCCCATGGGGACACCGAACCTCTGCGTCGTTCCCACGGCGATGTCCGCGCCGAGCGAGCCCGGGGAGGCCAGCAGGGTGAGGGCGAGCAGGTCGGCGGCGACGGTGACGACGGCGCCGAGCTCGTGGGCCGCGTCGATGAGCGGCTTGATGTCGCGGACGGCGCCGGAGGCGCCGGGGTACTGCAGGAGCACGCCGAAGACACCGCGCTCGGCGATCTCGGCCGGGATGCCGTCGCTGAGGTCGGCGACGACGACCTCGACACCGGTCGGCTCGGCGCGGGTCTCGATGACGGCGATGGTCTGCGGCAGGGCGTCGGCGTCGATGAGGAAGACACCGTTCTTGACCTTGCCGACCCGGCGGGCGAGCGCCATGGCCTCGGCGGCAGCGGTGCCCTCGTCGAGGAGGGAGGCGCCGGAGGTGGGCAGACCGGTGAGGTCGGCGACCATGGTCTGGAAGTTCAGCAGAGCCTCGAGGCGCCCCTGCGAGATCTCGGGCTGGTACGGCGTGTAGGCCGTGTACCAGGCCGGATTCTCCGTGACGTTCCGCAGGATGACCGGCGGGGTGAACGTCCCGTAGTACCCGAGCCCGATCATCGGGGCGAGGACCTGGTTGCGGTCGGCGAGCTCACGCAGCTCGGCCAGGACCTCGGCCTCGGTACGGGCGGCGGGCAGACCGAGGGCCTCGGCGTTCTTGATCACGTCCGGCACGGCGGCGGCCGTGAGCTCGTCGAGGGAGCCGTAGCCGACCTGCGCGAGCATCTTGGCCCGTGCTTCGGCGTCGGGCCCGATGTGCCGCTGCTCGAACGGGATGCCCTGTTCGAGCTCGGAGAGCGAAATGCGGTGGGCGGTCATGTACGGAGGCCTCCTGGTCGTCACGACCTGCGAGGGGCACCACGGCGCGGGTGCCCGGACGGCCTCCCCCTCTGTCATGTCAACCTGAGAGTTTCACCGGCACGCCAAAGGCACGCCGGTTTTCACCGTCGGTGAGAGCGGACGCCGTCGGACCTCCGCTCTGCTTTCCAGAGTGACCTCGTCCATGCGGTACGTGGGCCTGAGAGATTCCGGGGAGGATTTGCTCCTTCGGCGCCTCCGAAAGGTTTCTCCGGAGGACTCTCCCGCACGGGGTCGACAGCCACAGCCAGCCTACCAGCGCGGTTCCGGGTCGCATCGCTCAAGTGGCCGACATCCCAGATGTGCACTTTCGTAGTCCTTGTAGAGCAGTTGCGACCAGTTGGAGGGACCGTGCAGACCGACATCGATCCGCGCAGCCTGATCGGCCGCAAGGCGTTCGACCGCAACGGACACAAGATCGGCACCGTGGACGAGGTGTACCTGGACGACGCGACGGGCGTCCCCGAGTGGGCGGCGGTCCGTACGGGCCTCTTCGGCCGGGACGCGTTCGTCCCCCTGGAACCGAGCGAGCTGGTCGAGGGCGGTCTCCACATCCCGTACGAACGCGCCCTGATCAAGGACGCCCCGGACTTCGGCGTGGGCCGCCACCTCTCTCCTGAACAGGAACTCCAGCTCTACCGCCACTACAGCCTGGCCCTCCCCCCGCCCCCGCCCCCGGACCACGACTTCGGCCGCCTGGCAGGCCAGGAGGACAAGTAACACCGAACCCGCCCCTCCCCAGAGGCACTCCCCCAGAACAACACGTGGGAGCCCCGGCCACGCCACCGCAGTCGCAGTAGCAGTCGCAGTCGCAGTCGCGGTCGCGGTCGCCGACGAACAGCACGGCCCACAGGAAGACCCGCACCCCTGCCCTGCCACCCGCACGGGCGGTGCGGGTGGGAACACCAGCCCGGCCGCAGGCCGGGCGCACCCCTGTCAGGCGACCGCCGCCGCCCCCTCCCCGCCGCCCACCAGCGGCAGCGCCTCCCCCGCCGCCAGTTCCGGATCGTCGACGAGAAACGTCCGCACCCTCCCCGGTGCCGACCCCGGTTCCTCGAAGCGCACGGTGACCCGCCCCACCCCGCTGCCCTGCACCCACCCGGCCCCGTACACGGCATGCCGTACGTCGTTCCCAGGGGCCCATCTCCGCTCGACGGCAACCGGCTCCTCCGCCCCTGTGACGACCTCCGCCACGGGCGCCTCCTCAACCGAGGCCGACGAGTCTCCGGAGGCGCCGGAGCCACCGGAGGCACCCGAGGCTCCCGAGCCACCGGAGGCACCGGACGCGCCCGCCCCCTCCATTCCCGCCGCCTGCGCGAACAGGTCCTCCTGGGTGTAGTCCGCCAGCCCGCTCACCCCGACCCCCAGCAACCGCACCCCGCCGGTCGTGTCCACTCCCTCCAGCAGCCGCCCCGCCGCCTCCCGCACCACCAGGGGATCGTCCGTGGGCCCCCGCAGCGTCTCCGAGCGCGTCAGCGTCGAGAAGTCGAAGCGCCGCACCTTCAGCACGATCGTCCGCCCCGAGTGCCCCGAGGCCCGCAGCCGCCCCACGCACCGCTCGGCGAGCCGTTCCACCTCGGCCCGGATCCGTACCCGGTCGTGCAAATCCACGTCGAAGGTGTCCTCGACCGACACCGACTTCGCGTCCCTCTCGGCCACCACGGGCCGATCGTCGTACCCCTGGGCCATCCGGTACAGCGAGGCCCCGTGCGCACGCCCCAGCAGCCGCACAAGCTCGTCCTCGCCCGCTTCCGCGAGGTCCGACACCGTCGTCATCCCGGCCCGCCGCAGATGCTCCCCCGTGGCCGGCCCGACGCCCGGGAGGATCCGTACGGACTTCGGACCGAGGAGTTCCCGCTCGGTCCCCGGCTCTATGAGCACCAGACCGTCCGGCTTCGCCTCCTCGGATGCGATCTTGGCGAGCATCTTCGACCCCGCGAGCCCCACCGACCCCGCCAGCCCCGTGGTGGCGAGGATGTCCCTGCGCAGCCGCTCACCGGCCTCCCGCGCGGTCCCGCTGTCGTCGGCCACTCCCCCGGCCTCCAGGTCCACGAAGGCCTCGTCCAGGCTCAGAGGCTCCACCAGCGGTGAGAGGCGGCCGAGGAGCTCCATGACCTGCTCGCTGATCGACCGGTAGAAGGCGAAGCGCGGCACGAGGTAGGCCGCGTTCGGCGCGAGCCGCCGCGCCTGCGCCATGGGCATCGCGGAGTGCACCCCGAATCGCCGTGCCTCGTACGACGCCGTCGCCACGACCCCACGGGGGCCCAGCCCCCCGACCACCACCGGTTTTCCGCGCAGACTGGGCTTCGCCGCCTGCTCGGCGGCGGCGAAGAAGGCATCCATGTCGAGATGCAGGATCGTCGGCGCGGCTCTCACATCTCCGATGCTGCCCTACGCCACTGACAATCGGCGGTCGCCGCGGACACGTCGTCCGCCGTGCCGGAACGGCACCCCCAAGGCTGCCGGCCCGAAGGCCCCCGGCCCGAAGACCACAGCCGAGGACCACCGGCCGAACACCACCGGCCCGAAAGCCCGGCCCCGCGCTCAGACCGCCCGGTCGCGCCGCCGTCGCGCGAGCTCGTCGCCCGGGTTGTGTCCGACGAGCGTCTCGCCGGTGTCGATCCGCTCCCCGTGCAGCTGCGACAGCGCCGCCTCCACGTCCCGCCAGACCACGCCCACGGCGATGCCGAAGACTCCCTGACCGCCCTGGAGGAGGTCCACGACCTCGTCCGGCGAGGAGCACTCGTACACCGTCGCCCCGTCGCTCATCAGGGTCATCCGCTCCAGGTCGCGGAAGCCACGGGCCCGCAGGTGCTGGACGGCGGCCCGGATGTTCTGCAGGGCGACCCCGGTGTCCAGGAAACGCTTGACGATCTTGAGGACGACGACGTCACGGAAGCTGTAGAGACGCTGCGTCCCGGAGCCGTAAGCCGGCCGCACGCTCGGTTCGACGAGCCCGGTGCGTGCCCAGTAGTCCAATTGGCGGTAGGTGATCCCGGCCGCCGCGCACGCGGTCGGCCCGCGGTACCCCACCGTCTCCGTACCGGCCGACGCGCCCGCCGCGGAGTCCGGTGCCGCTTGGGCACCCACCGCCGCTGCCACGCCCACACCGGCGTTCACGCCCGTGCTCGCACCCGCACTCGAGTCCGTCCCGAAGTCGCCCACACTGCCGTGAAGCGGATACGGACCGCTTTCCCCGGGCGCGCGCCCGGGGGAGCCCCCCGCCGTACCGTCGCCGCTGCTCATCACGCCGACCCTCCGTCCTTGACCTGCCCACACGAAGGTAGGCAGTCACTCGGGGTGCGTCAACGATCGCCACACTCGGCACGCCGAGTGATAATCACCCTGAGAGTGGTTTCCCGTGTCCCTCTCCGGGGAAGGGGTATCCGAATGCGCTGATGGCGCCCGGCGCACGACGGTCAGAACCCGTCCAGCGGGACCGACCGGACGCCGCCCGGCACAGCCGCCCGGACGCCGCCGAAGCCGAGCGCCTCACTGGCTGCTGGACCCGAAGTCCTCCGGGGAGATCTGGTCGAGGAACTCGCGGAACTTCTCCACCTCGTCCTCCTGCTCGTCGGGAATCGCGATACCGGCATCGTCCAGCACGCCGTCACTGCCGAAGATCGGCGTTCCGGTGCGCAGGGCCAGCGCTATCGCGTCGGAAGGCCTGGCGCTCACCTCGACGCCGCTGGCGAAGACCAGCTCCGCGTAGAAGACACCTTCACGGAGATCGGTGATGCGGACCTCGGTGAGCTCCTGGCCCACCGCCTCAAGGACATCCTTGAAAAGGTCGTGCGTCAGCGGCCTGGCAGGGGCCATGCCCTGCTGGGCGAAGGCGATCGCGGTCGCCTCCCCCGGTCCGATCCAGATGGGGAGGTACCGATCGCCTCCCACTTCACGCAGGAGCACGATCGGTTGGTTCGAGGGCATTTCCACCCGGACACCCACAACGTCGAGCTCGTTCACACAGCAACCCTAGGACGTGCCCGGCCGGTTTGGGTAGTCGGGCCCCCACAAGGTCACTGCAACCGGAGTCCCAGCGCGGTCTGGACCAGTGCCGCGTGCAGCCGTACGGAGAGCCCGGCGAGCTCCTTCGCGGTGGCCTCCGCATGGGCCCTGGTCTGCGGGTTACGGTGCCGGCGCAGTGGCGCCACCATCTGCTCGACGAGCCCGGCCTCGCGATCGGCGGCTGCTTTGACCGCCCTGAGATGCCTCGGCTCCAGACCGAATCTCCCCAGATCCGCGACGAGTCTGGCGACCGTCACGGCCTCGGCGTCGTATGCGCCCTCGGGCCCCGGAGCGATGAGTCCGTACGACTCCCACTCCACGAGCTCCTCCTCCGTGACCTCGGCGGCGGCGAGCAGCTCGGCGCGCCCCACCCGTGCGGCGGTCGGACGGTCACCGTCCGTGTCCCACGCGCCGTCCAGCAGGTCCCGCTGGGCGCCGGGCGAGGGCAGCCCGACCTGCTCGCCCCGGGCGAGCGCGTCGAGATGCTCCCGGATGACCTTCAGCGGAAGATAGTGGTCACGCTGCATCCGCAGGATCTGAGCGAGCCGCTCCACGTCCTGCGGGCTGAACTTCCGGTACCCGGAGGCCGTCCGCCGGGGCTCGACGAGCCCCTCGGCCTCCAGGAACCGGATCTTCGAGATGGTCACTTCGGGAAACTCGTCACGCAGCTGGTTCAGCACCGTCCCGATGCTGACCAGCCGGTCGCCCGCGGTGGCGGTGCCGTGACCGGCACCGCCCGTCGGTGTTCGCAGCATGGACCTTCCCTGAAGAGTTCCCGAGGCGTCACATGCCTCGCTGGCTCGAGTAGAAGACCAGCCGGTACTTGCCGATCTGCACCTCGTCGCCGTTGGACAGCACGACCGAGTCGATCGGCTCACGGTTGACGTACGTGCCGTTGAGGCTGCCGACATCGGCGACGGTGAAGCTGCCGTCGTGCGCCCGGCGGAACTCCACATGGCGGCGCGACACGGTGACGTCGTCGAGGAAGATGTCGCTCTGCGGGTGCCGGCCGGCCGTGGTCAGCTCGCCGTCCAGCAGGAAGCGGCTGCCCGAGTTCGGACCGCGACGGACCACCAGGAGCGCCGATCCGACGGGCAGCGCCTCGACGGCAGCCAGCGCCTCGGGCGACAGGTTCGGCAGCTGCGTCTGACCGGTGACCTCGGCGTCGTACGCCTCGAGGCCGGAGATCGAGATCGTCGACGTCGTCTCGGACGCACGCTCGACGTTCGCCCCGCCCCGCAGCGGCGTGCCGCAGTGGGAGCAGAAACGGCTGTCCGCGGCGTTGCGGTGACCGCACCTCGTACACACCGGCATGGACGCGTCCTCCCGCCGCGGCTGACCCGCGGAGGTCTGGGTCGCGTACGGGTCGGGGGTGAACCCTCCACCCGTACTTGAGGTTGATGGTTCTCCGAAACCTATGCGCCCGGCACCGGCAGGGTCAACAGACGACGCGCCCTGGTCGCCCACCTCGTCACGGAAGAGCGGGCGCTCGCCGCCCTGCTCCTCCTCGCTCTGGGCGTGGCGCGGCGCGCGGTGCTTGGCGTTGCCGCCGTCCTCGCGTGCGCTCTTGCCGAACAACTTCGCAAAAAAACTCACGGGCGATTCCCCTTGACCGAAACAGACCCGCCCGTGGGGCAGGACGAACCCTGAATGAACACACCTGCCGACCCGGACACCCTCACAACGTCCGTATCCATCCGACAGTTTCCACCACGCACCACCCTTGTGGTGCGGCGACCCCCCGCAACGCCTTCGCCTTGTCGCGCGGCTGCCACGTGCCCCCGCCTCACTGCGAGGACGACTGAGCGTAGTCAGGCCGCTTCGCAGGTCGCAAGGCATCCACGACGATCTTCTGGGAGCGGGCCACGGTCGCGGTGGCCTGCTCCTTCTCCAGCGTCTGCACGACTCCACCGGGGATGTTGAGCGCGGGCTCGAGGTCCTCGGGCTTGCCGATGACCTTGAAGACGTACGGAGCGGTCACCTTCGTTCCATCGATCTCTATGTCACCGCCACTTCCTGTGAAGTAGCTGTCCGCGACGACCCGGACGTCGTTGATCTGGATCGCCTCGGCGCCGGCGGCGCGCAGTTCCTGGATGGCGTCGAGCAGCATGTCCGACTCGACCGCCGCCGCGGCCCCACGGACGGTCAGGGTGATCCCCGGCCCCTCCGCAGCGACGGTTCCAGCCAGAATTCCGAGCTGGCGCTCCTTCTCCTGGGTCTGCTTCCGGGCCTCCTCGGCCTGGTCCGAGCTGGACTCGAGCTCCGAGCGCTGGGTCTCCAGACGCGCCTTCTCGTCCTCCAGGCGCTGCGTGCGGTCGTCGAGCTCGTCGAGGATGCGGACCAGGTCCTCCTGGCGCGCCCCGCGCAGCGCGCTGTTGTCGCTGGTGGAGCGGACCTGGATGGCGAGCCCCAGGCCGAGGACGAACAGCAGCAGGGCGACGATGAGTTGGGCCCGGCTCGCCCGCGGCGGCCACAGCCCGGCGGCCAGCCGCTGCCGCCCGGTGGCCTGCGGCTCGGTCACGACGGGCGGCGGCACGGAGGCCCCCCGCTCGTCACCCGGACCGCTCGCCTTGCCCGGGTTCTCCCGGTTCTCAGGGTTCTCGGGGTTCTCGGGGTTCCCCGAGACCTCCCGGTTCTCCGGGTTCTCTGCGTTCTCCGGGGTTCCCGGCGTCGCGTCGTTGCTCATCGGCGTCACGCCCGGAAGACGTGCCGCCGGATGGCGGCCGCGTTGGAGAAGATCCGGATGCCGAGCACGACGACCACGCCGGTCGACAGCTGCGCGCCGACACCCAGCTTGTCGCCGAGGAAGACGATCAGCGCGGCCACCACGACGTTCGACAGGAAGGAGACCACGAAGACCTTGTCGACGAAGATCCCGTCGAGCATGGCCCGCAGGCCGCCGAAGACCGCGTCCAGGGCGGCGACCACGGCGATCGGAAGATAGGGCTCGACCACCGCCGGAACCTCGGGACGGACCAACAGTCCGACCACGACTCCCACGATCAGGCCCAGTACGGCGATCAAGATGTGCCCTTCCCTGTGTCGGCCGTGGCCTGCCCGGTGGCCTTGGCCGCCCCGGATCCCCTCGGCACTGCTGTACGTACGATCAGGCTCGGCGCGGCCGGCAGACGCACCTCGGCCTCGGCCGAGATGCTGGTGCGGATCCCGAAGTTCTCCTGCAGCGCGTGCAGATACTGCCCGTCGGCGCTGTCCTGGAACGCGGTGCTCAACCGCTGCCCGTCCCCCACCGCGAGCACCGTGTACGGCGGCACCAGCGGCTTGTTGTCGACCAGTATGGCGTCGCCTGCCGCACGGATCGCGGACAGTGACGTCAGCCGCTGGCCGTTGATCGCGACGGCCTCGGCACCCGACTCCCACAGCCCGTTGACGATCCGCTGCATGTCCCGGTCGCGAACCCGGCCGGTGTCGGAGAACCCGCTGCTCTCCCGAGGACCCCCGCCGTCGCTCTCGGTGTCCTTGGCATCGTCGACGACGAGCTTCACACCGGGACCGTGCACGGGCGTCGCGCCCGAGAGCAGCGCCACCAGCTCGGCCTGGTCACCGCCGTGCTGTTCGAGCGCCTTGCGCTGCCGCTCCCCGACCTCGACGCGGATCTTCTCGACGTCCGCCTCCAGCCTGTCGGCCGCGCTGGTGTCCGCCTCGATCCGGTCGATCAGCTCCTGCCGCTCCTTGGCGACGACAGGCGCGGAGATCCGCGCCTCGGCCGCGCCCACGGTCACCACGGCGGCGGCCAGGACGAGGCCCGCCGCGAGGCCGAGCTTGGCCCGGAGCGTACGGGGAAGTCCGCCGCCCTCGGCGTCACGCCGGGCGGAGGCCTCGGCGTAGCCGTCGTCGAGCGCGTGGTCCATCACGTTGTTCAGCAGCGACATGGACGCGTCCGGACGCGGTGGTGGTGTTCCGGTGCTCCGAACGGGGTGCTGCTGCGACATGCCGCACATCGTCGCACGTCGGGGCTGCTACCGCCGAATGGCCCCACCGATGAGCCGGGCGGCGTCCTGTGGACACCACCCGGCTCACCTGCCCCGTCGGTTCAGTGACCTGCGCTGTCGACCACGCTCGACCACTCGTCGAGCAGGGCTTGGGCGGAGGAGTCGTCGGGACCCTCGGCCCACAGATGGGTGACAGCCTCCGCCGGGTCGGGCAGCACCATCACCCACCGCCCGTCGGCCTCCACGACCCGCACGCCGTCGGTGGTGTCCACGGACCGCTCGCCGGCCGCCTCCACCACCCGGCGCATCACGAGCCCCTTCACCGCCCACGGCGTCGCGACGTCCCGCTTCAGGACGTGCGCCCGCGGAATCCGGGCATCGATCTGGCTCAGCGTGAGCTGGGTCCGCGCCACCAGACCGATGAGCCGCACGAACGCGGCGGCACCGTCGAAGACGCTGCTGAACTCCGGAATGATGAACCCGCCCCGGCCGTCGCCACCGAAGATCGTGGATTCCTCACGGCCGACCCTGGTCAGATCGTCCGGCGAGGTCGTCGTCCACTCCACCTGTGTTCCGTGGTAGGCGGCGACCTGCTCGGCGATCCGCGTGGTCGTCACGGGCAGCGCCACCCGACCCGACCGCCGCTCGGCGGCCACCAGGTCGAGCATGACCAGGAGCGAGCGGTCGTCCTCGATGATCCGGCCGCGCTCGTCGACGAGCGACAGCCGCTCGCCCACCGGGTCGAACCGCACCCCGAACGCGGCACGCGCCGAGGCGACGATCTCCCCGAGCCGTACGAGCCCGGCCCGCCGGGTCTCCGCCGACTCGGTCGGCCGCGACTCGTCGAGCCCCGGGTTGATCGTCAACGCATCCACCTGGAGCCGGCCGAGAAGGCTCGGCAGAACGAGCCCCGCACTGCCGTTGGACGCGTCCACGACGACCTTCAGACCCGCCTCGGCGACCCCTGAGGTGTCGACGTTCCGCAGCAGCGAGCCGGTGTACGAGTCGAAGACGCTCGCCGGGAAGGAGAGGTCGCCGATCTCGCCGGGAAACGCCCGCCGGTACTCCTGACGTGCGAAGACCCGGTCCAGCTTGCGCTGCCCCGCCTGCGAGAGGTCCGCTCCCCGCTCGTCGAAAAACATGATGTCGACGGAGTCCGGCACGCCCGGCGAGGTCCGCAGCATGATCCCGCCCGCACTTCCCCGGGCGGTCTGCTGACGCGCGACGGGCAGCGGCACGTTCTCCAGGTCGCGTACGTCGATGGCGCTGGCCTGCAGCGCCGAGATCACGGCCCGTTTCAGGGCTCGGGCGCCTCTGGAGTGGTCACGCGCGGTGGTGACCGTCGCGCCCTTCTTCAGCGTCGTGGCATACGCGCCCGCCAGCCGAACCGCCAGCTCCGGCGTGATCTCCACGTTCAGGATCCCGGAGACCCCGCGCGCCCCGAAGAGGTGCGCCTGCCCGCGCGACTCCCAGATGACGGAGGTGTTGACGAAGGCACCGGCCTCGATGGTCTTGAACGGATAGACCCGGACGTTGCCCTGAACGATCGATTCCTCACCGACCAGGCACTCGTCGCCGATGACCGCGCCATCCTCGATCCGGGCCGCCCGCATGACGTCGGTGTTCTTCCCGATGACACAGCCGCGGAGATTGCTCTGCTGCCCGATGTAGACGTTGTCGTGGACGACGGCCTTGTGCAGGAAGGCCCCGCTCTTGACGACGACGTTCGACCCGATGACGGTGTGCTCACGCACCTCGGCGCCGGCCTCGACCTTGGCGTAGTCACCGATGTAGAGCGGCCCGCGCAGCACGGCGTCGGGATGCACCTCGGCGCCTTCCGCGACCCACACCCCGGGTGAGATCTCGAATCCGTCGAGTTCGACGTTGACCTTTCCTTCGAGCACGTCGGCCTGGGCCTTGACGTAACTCTCGTGGGTGCCGACGTCCTCCCAGTAGCCCTCGGCGACGTAGCCGTAGATCGGCTTTCCTTCCTTCATCAGCTGAGGAAAGACGTCACCGGACCAGTCCACGGAAACATCGGCCTGGACGTAGTCGAAGACTTCGGGCTCCATGACGTAGATGCCCGTGTTCACGGTGTCCGAGAAGACCTGCCCCCAGGTCGGCTTCTCCAGGAACCGCTCGACCTTGCCCTCCTCGTCCACGATCGTGATGCCGAATTCCAGCGGATTCGGCACACGGGTCAGACAGACGGTGACCAGGGCGCCCTTCTCCTTGTGGAAGGCGATCAGGTCGGTGAGGTCGAAATCGGTGAGCGCGTCCCCCGAGATGACGACGAAGGCGTCGTCCTTCAGCGCCTCCTCGGCGTTCTTGACACTCCCCGCGGTGCCGAGCGGTTTCTCCTCGTTGGCATACGTGAGCTCCATTCCGAGCTCTTCGCCGTCACCGAAGTAGTTCCTCACGAGTGAGGCGAGGAACTGCACGGTCACGACGGTCTCGGTGAGACCGTGCCTCTTGAGCAGTCGTAGGACGTGCTCCATGATCGGCCGGTTGGCCACCGGCAGCAGAGGCTTGGGCATGCTCGAGGTCATGGGGCGAAGTCGAGTTCCTTCGCCACCGGCCATCACGACGGCCTTCATGTCGGAAGCGTCCTCCTTGAAGAGACGACGGTCCTGCCGACTTCACCCTGTCCGCCAGGTGGCCCTCGGGCGTCCTCGTTCGTGCCGGCGACGCTGCACGGCACGGGACAGACGGGCTCAATCGGCCGGTGTATCCGCCTTCACGAGTCGGCGGACCTGGACCACGTAGAGGATCCCTGCCCACCAATACAGAGTTGTACCCCATCCGGCGAAGGCCCACCCGAAAACTTCGGCGAGTGACGAAAGCCAGCCCGTTCCGTCACTGAGCAGCAGCAAGGGGAAGGCGTACATCAAGTTGAAAGTCGCAGCTTTACCCAGGAAGTTCACCTGCGGTGGCGGATACCCGTGCCGACGGAGGATTCCCACCATGACCAGCAGCATCAGCTCACGGGCGAAAAGGGCGGCGGTCAGCCAGAGCGGCAGGATCTCGCGCCAGGTCAGCCCGATGAGGGTGGAGACGATGTACAGGCGGTCGGCGGCGGGGTCGAGGAGCCGGCCGAGGTTGCTGATCTGGTTCCAGCGCCGCGCGAGCTTGCCGTCCAGATAGTCACTGACACCGCTGAGCATCAGCACGAGCAGAGCCCAGCCGTCGCTGTTGGGGCCGCCGAACACAGGGCGGAGAATCAGCCACAGGAAGAGCGGCACACCCACCAGCCGAGCCATGCTCAGGATGTTGGGGATGGTGAGGACCCGGTCGGTCTGAACGCGAGTCTCCTGGACCTCCACCCGGGGGCCTCCTGCTGGGAACGTGCCAATGATGCCTCCTGACCTTACCCTCAGCCACGACGGCAGGATGCACAGGGGTCGACTGTCTGTTCCGGAACGCAAAAATGCCTCAACCCCCGGACAAGGTCCGGGGGTTGAGGCTAAAAATTGTTCGGCGGCGTCCTACTCTCCCACAGGGTCCCCCCTGCAGTACCATCGGCGCTGAAAGGCTTAGCTTCCGGGTTCGGAATGTAACCGGGCGTTTCCCTAACGCTATGACCACCGAAACACTATGAAGTTAACCAACCGGGCATAATCACGGTCGTTACTTCAGAACTAACACAGTGGACGCGAGCAACTGAGGACAAGCCCTCGGCCTATTAGTACCGGTCAGCTCCACCCATTACTGGGCTTCCACATCCGGCCTATCAACCCAGTCGTCTACTGGGAGCCT
>NZ_JBIVDE010000004.1:0-73432 GCF_044746945.1 Streptomyces sp. NPDC090127
GCACGCTGTTGAGTTCTCAAGGAACGGACGCTTCCTTCGTACTCACCCTCTCGGGCTTTCCTCCGGGCTTTTCCCTTCGGTCTTTCGTGTTTCCAACCTTACCAGATCCTTTTCCGCTCCGTTTCCGGTTCGGATTTTGTTTCCGGTGGCCTGTTGGCGGCCTTTGCCTTTCGGCTGCCTTTCGGCGTGGTCACTACTTTAGCCGAATTCCCCGGCGACTCATAATCGAGCCATTCGGAACAGTTTTCGGCATGCCGAATACCGCACCCGTTGGGGTTCGTCGTAGGTAGTGGATGGCCGCTCCGGGGTGCTTGAACAAGCACGTCCCGTTTCAAGCGGCTCGCCTACGTTAGGCGTCCGATGCACCCGAGTCAAGTCGGGTCAAGACCGCCTCTTGCGCGGGGTGTGAGCGCGGTACGGGCTGACCGTCGGGTCCTCGTCGATCCAGAAGCGCCACGGGTGAGGGGCGCCCTCACCGCCCACTCCCGTGCGCGGGCCGTTGCGTACCTGGTCAGCTCGGGGTGGGGTGCCGGTGAGTACGTACAGAGGGGAGTCGGGGCCGGCGCAGGTGTCCGTGCCGTTGAGGGACAGGGCCACGTCGAGGGCGGTCGCCAGGCGGGCCGGGCCTTTGGCCAGTTCCGCGTCGTAGCGGGCCGAGAGTCGACGGGGGCGGGCCTGCTCCGCGCCGGTCAGGATCTGGCCCGCACGCAGCAGGACTCCGCTTGCCTGGCCCTCGGGACCGCACACCAGGTTGAGGCAGTGCCACATGCCGTAGGTGAAGTAGACGTACGCGTGTCCGGGCGGGCCGAACATCACCGCGTTGCGGGCGGTGCGACCGCGGAAGGCGTGCGAGCCGGGGTCGATCGCCCCGGCGTACGCCTCGACCTCCGTGAGGCGTAGTTCGATGCTCCCCGTCGTGGAGGTCCGTACCAGGGTGCGGCCCAGGAGATCGGGGGCGACCTCCAGGACGGGCCGGTCGAAGAAGGATCGCGGGAGCGGCGTTCGGTCGGGGCTCTCGGTCATGGCGTCCGAGCGTACTGGGGTCCTGGCGGGGAAGGCGGGGGGAACCGGCTACGGTCGTCGCGCGTATGTAGAGGTCAAGGCCAAGCAGTCCGAGAGGGAGAGTTCATGGGATTCAAGAAGCTGCTCGCGAGCCTGGGTGCCGGTGGTGCGTCGGTGGAGACGGTGCTCACCGAGGAGAACGTGGTCCCCGGTGGTGTCGTGCAGGGCGAGGTGCGGATCCAGGGTGGTTCGGTCGATCAGCAGATCGAGGGACTCTCCGTCGGGCTGCAGGCGCGGGTCGAGGTCGAGGGTGGCGAGCAGGAGACGAAGCAGGACATCGAGTTCGTGAAGGTCCGCCTCGGCGGTGCCTTCACGGTGCAGGCCGGGGCGGTGCACGTCGTGCCCTTCGGCCTGGAGATCCCCTGGGAGACGCCGGTCACGGCCATCGCGGGTCAGCAGCTGCGCGGCATGAACATCGGGGTGACGACCGAGCTGGAGATCGCCCGGGCCGTGGACTCCGGTGACCTGGACCCGATCAACGTGCACCCGCTGCCGGCGCAGCAGGCGATCCTTGACGCCTTCATCCAGCTGGGCTTCCGCTTCAAGAACGCGGACATGGAGCGCGGGCACATCCGTGGGACCCGGCAGAAGCTGCCGTTCTACCAGGAGATCGAGTTCTTCCCGCCGCAGCAGTACCGCGGTCTCAACCAGGTCGAGATCAGCTTCGTCGCGGACGACCGTGAGATGGACGTCGTCCTGGAGATGGACAAGAAGCCGGGGCTCTTCAGCGAGGGCAGCGACTCGTTCCGTTCGTTCAAGGTCGGGCTGAACAGCTATCAGTCGACCGACTGGGCGGCATACCTCAACCAGTGGCTCGCCGACGTCGGTGGCAAGCGCAACTGGCTCTAGGCTCTGCCCGGTACAGCAGGTCAGGCGATACGGAGGTACAGACGTGGCCGAGGGGAAGAGGGCGCCGCTCCCTCACGACTTCCACCCGCCGGTTCCGGCGTTCACCGTGGTGAGCGACGACATCGTGCCGGGCGGTGTGCTGAAGGGCGCGCAGGTGCAGTCGGAGGGGAACACCTCGCCGCAGCTGAGCTGGGAGGGGTTCCCGGCGGAGACGAAGAGCTTCGCCGTGACCTGCTTCGATCCGGACGCGCCGACGGGCAGCGGGTTCTGGCACTGGGTTCTGTTCGACATCCCGGCGTCGGTGACCGCGCTGCCGGCGGGCGCGGGTTCGGGGTCGTTCGAGGGGCTGCCGGCCGGTGCCGTGCACGTCCGTAACGACTACGGCTCACGGGACTTCGGCGGTGCCGCTCCGCCGCCCGGCGACGGTTCGCACCGGTATGTCTTCACCGTGTACGCCGTGGACCGGGAGAAGCTCGGTCCGGACGCCGACGTCTCGCCCGCGGTGATCGGTTTCCAGCTACGGTTCCACGCGCTGGCGCGCGCCCAGCTGATCGGGGAGTACGAGATTCCCGCGTAGCTCGGCTGAGCGTTCGTTTGTTGTTTGCCCGCTTCTGGTCTTGGAGAGATCAGAAGCGGGCATCTTTCGTTGCACGGATATTGCGTTGTCCAACCCGGCGCGCCCGGCCACAGTTGATCCGAGCCCGGAGCTCCGCAACGGGGCCGGGCCGGCACACGGGAGGTGGGCACCATGCGGGACACGCTGGTTCTGAACGCGAGCTTCGAGCCGCTGTCGACGGTCACACTCAACCGTGCGGTGGTGCTTGTCCTGCAGGACAAGGCCGTCGTCGAGCAGGAGCATCCGGAGCTGCGGATGCGGGGTGCCGCCGTCGACATCCCCGTACCTCGGGTCATCAGGCTCTGCCGCTACGTCCGGGTGCCGTTCCGAAGACAGGCTCCGTGGTCGAGGCGGGGTGTGCTGGTCAGGGACCAACACCGGTGCGCGTACTGCGGGCGGAGGGCGACGACCGTGGACCACGTGGTGCCGCGTGCGCAGGGTGGTGGGGACAGTTGGCTGAACACGGTGGCGTCCTGCGCCGAGGACAACCACCGCAAAGCGGACAGGACGCCGGAGCAGGCGGGGATGCCGCTGCTGCACGAGCCGTTCGTACCGACTCCGGCGGACGCGATGCTGCTGGCGATGCGGGCCGGTGAGCGGTCCGAGCTGCCGACGTGGTTGGCCAGTTCGGCGGCTTAGTCCCGTATGCCCGTGTTGATGTGCGTATGTTGGTGTGTGTCGGCCCGCTCCGTCGTGAGGGAGCGGGCCGTTGTCGTCAGCGGAGCAGGAGTTGCACGATGGCGACCGTGCCGATGGCGACGATGACGCCGCGCAGGACCGGGGGCGGGAGACGGCGGCCGACCTTGGCGCCGATCTGGCCGCCGATGGCGGAGCCGACGGCGATGAGGACGACGGCGGTCCAGTCGAACTCGGCGACGAAGAGGAAGAAGAGCGCCGCGATGCTGTTGACGATCGCGGCGAGGACGTTCTTGACGGCGTTGAGGCGCTGGAGGCTGTCCGCCAGGAGCATGCCCATGAGGGCGAGGTAGATGATCCCCTGGGCGGCGGTGAAGTAGCCGCCGTAGACGCTGGCGAGGAGCAGCCCGGTCATCAGGAGCGGGCCGCCGTCGGGGTCGCTCTCCTTGCCCTCGCGTGCGCGGCGGGCCTGGACGGCCTTGGAGAGCCGCGGCTGGAGGATGACCAGGAGCAGGGCCAGGGCGACGAGGACGGGGACGATGGTCTCGAACGCGCGGGCCGGGAGCATCAGCAGGAGGATGGCTCCGCCGAGTCCGCCGATCGCGGCGACGGCGCCGAGGCGCAGGATGCGGCGCCGCTGGCCCTTGAGTTCCGCGCGGTAGCCGATGGCTCCGCTGATGGAGCCGGGGATGAGGCCGAGGGCGTTGGAGACGGTGGCGGTGACCGGAGGGAGTCCGGTGAGGAGGAGGACCGGGAACGTGATGAGCGTTCCCGATCCGACGATGGTGTTGATGGTGCCGGCTCCGATGCCGGCCGCGAAGACTGCCAGTACTTCCCAGATGGACAACGCCATCTCCTTACAGGATCAGTGGCTCGCCTCCCCGCCCTGACGTCCGCCGGGGTCGAGGGGCTCGCACCGATCATGCACGATTACGTGTACGTGTCAGTCAACCGGGGGCTGCTCGCGGCGCTCCCCGCCGGTGTTGAAGCCCGGTGCTCCGCCGCCGAGGTTGCCGAAGGCTCCGGAGAGGCCCTTGAGCGCGTCGCCGATCTCGCTGGGCACGATCCAGAGCTTGTTCGCGTCGCCCTCGGCGATCTTCGGCAGCATCTGGAGGTACTGGTACGAGAGGAGCTTCTGGTCCGGGTCGCCGGCGTGGATGGCCTCGAAGACCGTGCGGACGGCCTGGGCCTCACCCTCGGCACGCAGGGCGGCGGCCTTGGCCTCGCCTTCGGCGCGCAGGATCGCGGACTGCTTCTCGCCCTCGGCGGTGAGGATCTGCGACTGGCGGATGCCCTCGGCGGTGAGGATCGCCGCGCGCTTGTCGCGGTCGGCACGCATCTGCTTCTCCATCGAGTCCTGGATGGAGGTCGGCGGCTCGATGGCCTTGAGCTCGACGCGGTTGACGCGGATGCCCCACTTGCCGGTGGCCTCGTCGAGGACGCCGCGCAGGGCCGCGTTGATCTCCTCGCGGGAGGTGAGGGTCCGCTCCAGGTCCATGCCGCCGATGATGTTGCGCAGGGTGGTGACGGTGAGCTGCTCGATGGCCTGGATGTAGCTGGCGACCTCGTAGGTCGCGGCCCGGGCGTCGGTCACCTGGTAGTAGATGACGGTGTCGATGTTGACGACCAGGTTGTCCTGGGTGATCACCGGCTGGGGCGGGAAGGGGACGACCTGTTCGCGGAGGTCGATCCGGTTGCGGATGGAGTCGATGAATGGGACGACGATGTTCAGGCCGGCGTTCAGCGTGCGGGTGTAGCGGCCGAACCGCTCGACGATCGCGGCGCTCGCCTGTGGGATGACCTGGATCGTCTTGATCAGGGCGATGAAGACAAGCACCACCAGAATGATCAGGACGATGATGATGGCTGACATCGTGTTCCCTGTGCCCTTCGCTGCCGGTTCGCTGGCGGGTGTGCCGGATGTGCCGGGTTGATCTGATGATCGAGTTTCCCAGAACGCGGGCCGTCGTGGGGGGCGTTCGGCCAACCGGCCCGATGGTCACATGACCACGGCGGTCGCCCCGTCGATCTCGACGACGTCGACCTGGTCTCCCGGTGCGAAGCTCTGGCCGGCGTCGAGCGTGCGGGCCGACCAGACCTCGCCCGCGAGCTTGATGCGGCCGCCGCTGCCGTCGACCCGTTCCAGGACGACGGCCTGACGGCCCTTCAACGCGTCGATGCCGGTGGCGTGTTGGGGTGGTCCGTTGCGGTGCTTGGCCGCGATGGGGCGGACCACCGCGAGCAGCGCGACGGAGACGACCACGAAGACGACCACCTGCGCGACGACGCCGAAGTCGAGAGCGGCGGTGACGGCGCCCGCGACCGCGCCGACGGAGAACATGCCGAACTCGGGCATCGCGGTGAGAACGAGCGGAATGCCCAGTCCCACGGCGCCGATCAACCACCAGACCCATGCGTCGATGTCCACGTGGTCATGGTAGGGGCGGTGGGGTGGAGTCGGACAGGGCGCGGAGCTGTGCGGTCTCGGCGCCCGTCCGTCACTTCAGCGGCAGGCCCTGCGCGGTGTAGCGGTCGCCGTTGCGCTCGACGAGGAGCGGGAGACCGAAGCAGAGGGAGAGGTTGCGGGAGGTGAGCTCGGTCTCCATCGGGCCGGCGGCGAGCACCTTGCCCTGACGGATCATCAGGACGTGGGTGAAGCCGGGGGCGATCTCCTCGACGTGGTGCGTGACCATGATCATGGAGGGGGCGTACGGGTCGCGGGCGAGCCGGCCGAGTCGGCGGACGAGGTCCTCGCGACCGCCGAGGTCGAGACCGGCGGCGGGCTCGTCGAGGAGGAGGAGCTCGGGGTCGGTCATCATCGCGCGGGCGATGAGGGTGCGCTTGCGCTCGCCCTCGGAGAGGGTGCCGAACCTGCGGTCCAGGTACTCCGTCATGCCGAGGCGGTCGAGGAAGGCGCGGGCGCGCTGCTCGTCGACGTCGTCGTAGTCCTCGTGCCAGGTGGCGGTCATGCCGTACGCGGCGGTGAGGACGGTCTGGAGGACGGTCTGGCGCTTGGGGAGCTTCTCCGCCATCGCGATGCCGGCCATGCCGATGCGCGGGCGGAGGTCGAAGACGTCGACCTTGCCGAGCTGCTCGTCGAGGATCTTGGCCGAGCCGGTGGTCGGGAAGAGGTAGCTGGAGGCGATGTTGAGGAGGGTGGTCTTGCCGGCGCCGTTGGGGCCGAGGATGACCCAACGCTCGCCCTCCTTGACCGACCAGGAGACATCGTCCACCAGAGCCCGTCCGTCGCGGACCACGGATACGTCCACCAGCTCCAGTACATCGCTCATGAGCGCGTTGTCTCCCCTTGCGGTCGAGTCGTGTCGTCGCCTTGCGCCGGTGGGCGCGGCGTCCAGGGAAAACCTACGCCACTGCCGGAGCGGGCCGGTCCTTAGGTCCGGATACTTCCCTGGAACGGCGCGGGCAGCCCCCGGGGCGCCCCTACGCTGGGGGGCATGCTTTCGGAACCACGCTCAGGACGGCTGGCCGCTTGGGGCAATGCCCTGTTGGCCGGATCGGTGTCGCCGGACGACGCGGCGCTGGCCATCGTCGGGGACGACGCGGTGCACCGGGTGGTGGGGCTGCCGGGCGAGGCGGGGCCGGTCGGTCTGACGCTGGCGCTGGGGCGGCTGCGGCGGCTCGGAGTGACCGGGTGGCGGGTCGCGCTGCCGGCGCCGGGGCATCCGCTGGGGCTGAGCGGGCCGCCGGACTTCAACGCGCGGGCGCTGGAGGCCGAGGAGGCGGTGGTCGGCTTCGGCGCGCCGTACGGCCTGGTGCCGGAGGTCACGGAGGCGGGTCCCCCGGGGGACGTGCACGTGGACGTGGTCTGGCGGTGCCTGACGGTGCGGGAGGCGCCCCCGGCGGACGTGCCGTCGCTCGGCGAGGCGGAGCGGGAGCTGGCGGAGGCGCTGCGGGATGCGACGGCGGTGCTGACGAAGCTGGACGTGGCGGCTTCGGGCCCGATGGCGGAGGCGGCGCGGGACGCGTACCGGGCGCGGGCGGAGGTGGGCCGCGAGGTGCTGGCCCCGGGCTATCCGGCGCGGGCGGTACGGGTGCTGGAGCTGGCCCAGCGGATCGGGCTGCTGATCGACCTGGCGTACGACCACGGCCACGGGGGCGCCGTGAGCGCCTCGGAGATGGCGGCGCGGGGGGCGGCGTTGCGGCCGGTGGAGCGGGTGGCCCGGCGGGCGCAGGTGGCGGCGTACAACGCGTACGTGGAGGAGCTGGAACGGGAGCGGTGAGGGGGCCGGGTGGGGGGTCCGGCGTGTGGGGGCCGTAGGGAGCTCGCCGTCGGGCGGGCCCGGTGGGCGGGGACAGCCTGTCGCGGTATCGGTTGGGGGCAGGCCGGTGGGCGGGGATGTGGACAGCTCGCCGCCGTGCGGGCATGACACCGCCCGATGGGCAGGGACAGCCTGTCGTCGTGCGGATAGCGGATATGGGACAGCCCGGCCGCCGGGGTCGTCCGGGGCCGGGCTGATCGGTGGGGCGTCAGTGGTTGACGGCACCGTTGGCGAAGGCCGGGTTGAGCAGGCCGATCACGTTGACCGTGTTGCCCGAGACGTTCACCGGGACGTGCACCGGGACCTGCACCAGGTTGCCGGACGCGACGCCCGGGGAGTTGAGGGCCTTGCCCTGCGCGTCCGCGCCGTGGGCGGAGGCGACACCCGCACCCGCGGCGACGATGCCACCGGCGACCATGGTGAGGGCAGCGGCCTTCTTCAGGTTCTTCACTTCAGGATCCTCCTGGTATTCGCTGCGGCCGGCCGCCGCAGCACGCCATGAAGAACGCCCCCACGCCCGGTGGGTTGCGCCGAACGGGGGACATACACCCGACGGTATGAAGATGAGAACGGAGGTGCCCCTTCCGTCACATCCGTCTCACAGGGTCAGGCCGTGCCGCACCGCCCACAGCGCCGCCTGCGTACGGTCCGCCAGGTCGAGCTTCATCAGGATGTTCGAGACGTGCGTCTTGACCGTCTTCTCCGAGAGGACGAGCGCCCGGGCGATCTCCCGGTTCGACCGGCCGTCGGCGATCAGGCCGAGCACCTCCTGCTCGCGCTCCGTGAGCGTCGTCCCGCGCCCCGTCCCGCCGTGGCCCTCCTCCTGGGAGAGCAGTGCCGTCGCGACCTCGGGCTGGAGCAGCACATGGCCCGCGTGGACGGAGCGGATGGCGCCGGCCAGGGCCTCCGGGTCCACGTCCTTGTAGACGTAGCCCGAGGCGCCGGCGCGCAGGGCGGGGACGACCGTGCGTTGCTCGGTGAAGCTGGTGACGATCAGGACCTTCGCCGGGTTCGCCAGCTCGCGCAGCTTCCGCAGCGCCTCGATGCCGTCCATGCCCGGCATCTTGACGTCCATCAGCACCACGTCGGGCCGCAGCTCCTCCGCCCGTGCGACGCCCTCGGCGCCGTCGGAGGCCTCCCCCACGACCTCTATGTCGCCCTGGACCTCCAGGAAGGTCCGCAGGCCGCGCCGGACCACCTGGTGGTCGTCCACCAGCAGCACGCGGATGGCCTTCCTTTCACCCGCCCCCGCCCTGGTGTCGAAGCGCTCCGCGCTGCCCTTCTCCTTCTCAGCCACCGGGAACCTCCATCTCGATCGTGGTGCCTTCGCCCGGCTCCGACGTCACGGTGAGGGCGCCGCCGACGCCACCCGCGCGGTCCCGCATGGAGACCAGGCCGAGGTGCCGGCCCGCCCGGCGGACCGTACGGGGGTCGAACCCCTTGCCGTCGTCGGTGACGGTGAGCAGCGCGCCCTGGCCGTGGCGGACCAGGGAGACGGCGACCCGCTTCGGCTCCGCGTGCCGCAGCGCGTTGTGCAGGGCCTCCTGTGCGACCCGGAGCATGGCCTCCTCCTGGGCGGCGGGCAGGGCGCGCACCCCGGAGCTGTCGAACGTGACCCGGGCGGTGTGGGCCCGGTCCAGGACCTGGATCTGCGTACGGAGGGTGTGGACGAGGCCGTCCTCGTCCAGCGCGGCGGGGCGCAGCTCGACGACGGCGGCGCGCAGCTCGTCCGCCGCCTCGGCGGCGAGCACGGCGACCTGCTGGAGCTCGCCCTTGGCGCGGGCCGGGTCGCGGTCGACGAGGGCGGCGGCGGCCTGGGCGGTGAGCCGGAGCGAGAAGAGCTTCTGGCTGACCGCGTCGTGCAGCTCGTGCGCGAGCCGGGAGCGCTCCTCGGCGATGGTGAGCTCGCGGCTGCGTTCGTAGAGCCGGGCGTTGGTCAGGGCGATGGCGGCGTGCTGGGCGAGGATCGACAGCAGCTCCTCGTCCTCCTGGGTGAAGCCGCAGCCTCCCCCAGACTCCGTCCGGGGGGACCCCGACGGCTTGGGGCAGCGCTTGTTGGCGAGGAAGAGGGCGCCGATGGTCTCCTCGCCGTCCTGGATGGGCAGGCCGAGGAAGTCGGACATGTCCGGGTGGGCGGACGGCCAGCCCTCGAAGCGGGGGTCCTCGCGGACGTCGGCGAGACGCTCGGGCTCGGCCTTGTGGAGCATGGCCGCGAGGATGCCGTGCTGGCGCGGCAGCGGGCCGATCGCCCGCCACTGCTCGTCACTGACACCGTCGACGACGAACTGCGCGAAGCCACCGTGGTCGTCCGGGACGCCCAGCGCCGCGTACTCCGCGTCGAGCAGCTCCCGGGCGGAGGCCACGATCGTCTTGAGGACGTCGCGCACCTCCAGATGGCGGCTCATCGCCAGCAGCGCGGTGCTCACGGCGGCGAGACCGGAGCGTGGTCGGTGACTCATGAATTCACCGTACCGGTGGGCTGTGACAGTCCGTATCCGCCTGGGGACGGCGGTCGCCTAGGTCCACCGGACTAGGCCGAAGTGCCGTGTGCGGTCCGGGCCCGCGGACGAGGCGGCGGGCGGGGCGGCGGCCGGAGGCTGGAGCCATCGGTACGAGAGGGGATGGACGTCATGGCTGTCGCGATCATCACGGGGGCGTCGAAGGGGCTGGGCCGCGCGCTGGCCGGGGCGCTGGCCGAGCGGGGCTGGGACCTGGTGCTCGACGCACGGTCGCCGCACGCGCTCCGGGAGAGCGCCGAGGCGGCACGCGCGCGTGGAGGGCGGGTCGTGGCGCTGGCCGGGGACGTGACGGACGCGGCGCACCGCGGGGAGCTGGTGGCGGCCGCGCGGGAGCTGGGCGGTCTCGACCTGCTGGTGAGCAACGCGAGCGCGCTGGGGGCCGAGCCGCTGGTGCGTCTTGAGGCGCTGCCGCCGGACGGCCTGCGGGCGGCCCTGGAGACGAACGTGGTGGCCGCCCTGGGTCTCGTACAGGAGGGGTTGCCGCTGCTCCGGGAGAGCGGGGCGGGGACGGTCGTCGCGGTGAGTTCCGACGCGGCGGTGGAGGCGTACGAGACGTGGGGCGGTTACGGGGCGTCGAAGGCGGCGCTCGACCAGCTGGTGGCGGTGCTGGCGGTGGAGGAGCCGGGGCTGCGGGTGTGGGCGGTGGATCCGGGTGACATGGCGACGGATCTCTACGCGGCGGCCGTGCCGGACGACGGCGGTGCGCGGCCGGCGCCGGAGTCGGTGGTGCCGGGGTTCCTCGCGCTGCTGGACCGCAGGCCGGCCAGCGGGCGGTACACGGCACCGGATCTGGTGGAGCCGGATCCGGCGGGTGCGCGGCCGGTGCGGGCGGAGGGGGTCCGATGAGCGTGCTGGAGAGTCTCGGGGTGCCCGCGGAGCTGTCGGCGCGGGTCCCGGCCGAGCAGCGGGGGCCGGGTCGTGGGCGGGACGACGTACGACTCATGGTGTCGCGCGGGACGGAGGTGTCGCACCACGCCTTCCGGTCGCTGCCGGGGCTGCTGCGGGCCGGGGACGTGCTGGTGGTGAACACGAGCACGACGCTGCCCGCGGCGGTGACCGGGCGGTGGGGCGCGGAGGGCGGCGGGGCGCCGGTCGTCGTGCACTTCTCGACGCGCGGGGCGGACGGCCGCTGGGCGGTCGAGGTGCGGGAGCCGGACGGTGGGGGAAGCACCCGGCCGCGGCCGGGCGGTCCGGCGGGGTCGGTGGTCCGGCTGCCGGGAGGGGCCGGTCTCGTCCTGACGGATCCGCTGCTGCCGGGGACGGCGCGGCTCTGGTGGGCGCGGGTGGACACGCCCGTACCGGCGCTGCTGGCGCGGTACGGGCGGCCGATCCGGTACGGGTACACGGAGCGGGACCAGCCGCTCTCCGTGTACCAGACGGTCTTCGCCCTGCCCTCCCGCGACGGCGCCGGGTCGGCGGAGATGCCGAGCGCAGGCCGCCCCTTCACGGCGCGGCTGGTGACGGAGCTGGTGAGCCGGGGGGTCCAGTTCGCGCCGCTCACGTTGCACACGGGGGTGGCGTCGGCCGAGGCCCACGAGCCGCCGTACCCGGAGCGGTACGAGGTGTCGGCGGCGACGGCGCGGCTGGTGAACGCGGCGCGGGCGGGCGGGGGCCGGGTGATCGCCGTGGGGACGACGGCCGTCCGGGCGCTGGAGTCGGCGGCGGACCCCGCGGGCGTGGTGCGGGCGGCGGCGGGGTGGACGGACCTGGTGGTGACCCCGGCGCGGGGCGTGCGGGCGGTGGACGGGCTGCTGACCGGGCTGCACGAGCCGCAGGCCTCGCATCTGCTGATGCTGGAGGCGATCGCGGGACGGCCGGCCCTGCACCGGGCCTACACCGCGGCGGTGGGCGAGCTCTACCTCTGGCACGAGTTCGGGGACGTCCATCTCGTCCTGCCGGAGGAGAACACTCACTGAGCGCATTGCGCGAGCAACGCCCGGTGAGTTCGTTACGTGCCCGATGTGAGCCCGGGCATAGGACTCAGGTCACTTACGAAGGCTGCTAGTTGTCCGTTTTCGGCAGATCAGGGCCGTATAAGTGGGCCTCATGGGGGTTTTGGTGCGCTATGCACGAGACCCTGATCCACTACCCGAGGTCGTACGTCACACCTTTGCCACAGCATTTTGCTGCCGCTAAGAATTGCATCCGTCGCCGCCGAGCAGGCGCAGCGCCGCCCCCGGCCTGAGCGACCCCCTGCTATTCGAAGAGGTAGTCCTGCATGTCCGCGAACACTCCTGGCCACTATCGCCTGAAGAAGACGCACAAGGCTTCCCTTGCCGGTGTCGCCGCCCTTGGCGCCGTCGCCCTCGGTGTCACCCTGGTCCCCGGCAACGCCGCCGCTGAGACCGAGCCCCAGGCCCTGAACAACACCCAGCAGGTCGCGCTCGCCTACGACGCGAACAGCCCGCAGGCCAAGGCCCTGCACTCCAGCCTGACCGAGCAGCAGAACGCGATCGGTCTGAAGGCCAAGGCCGACGCCGAGGCCGCTGCCGCCGCCAAGGCGAAGGCTGTCGCGAAGGCCCAGGCCGACGCCAAGGCCAAGGCCGCCGCGAAGGCGCAGGCCGAGGCGAAGGCCAAGGCCGCCGCGAAGGCGCGTGCCGAGGCGAAGGCGGCCGCGAGCCGTGCCGCCGCCCGCACCCCCGTCTTCGCGAACAACCTGGACGGCTGGATCCGGGAAGCGCTGTTCATCATGGACAAGCACAACATCCCGGGCACGTACAACGGCCTGCACAAGAACATCATGCGTGAGTCCAGCGGTAACCCGCGGGCCATCAACAACTGGGACATCAACGCCATCAACGGCGTCCCGTCGAAGGGCCTGCTGCAGGTCATCTACCCGACCTTCAAGGCCTACCACATCCCCGGCACCAAGTTCGACCAGTACGACCCGGTCGCCAACCTCGTCGCCGCCGCCAACTACGCGGCCGACCGTTACGGCTCGATCGACAACGTCAACAGCGCCTACTGAGCCTGTCGACGACCGACGCCGAAGGGCGGCACCCCGTGCGGGTGCCGCCCTCCGGGCGTCTCGTGGGCCGTGCGGTTACTTGCGCATGACCTCGGGCTCGTGGCGGCGCAGCAGCCGCGCCACGACGAAGGCGCAGACGACGCCGATGAGCACCAGGACCGTGAGGTTGAAGCCCCACTGGCCGACCGTGTGGTCCCACAGCGGGTCCAGGTTGGTCGGGTCCTTCTGGTCCCACGGCGGCATCAGGTGGGCCAGGTCCAGGGTCGAGCCCGCCGCGGCGATCGCCCACCGCGAAGGCATGAGCCAGGCGAACTGCTCCAGGCCGGGCGATCCGTACACCTGGAAGAGGATGCCGGTGAACACGACCTGGACGATCGCGAACATCACGAGCAGCGGCATGGTCTTCTCCGCCGTCTTCACCAGCGAGGAGATGACCAGGCCGAACATCATCGAGGTGAAGCCGAGCGCGATGATCGTGACGCAGAGCTCGACGGCCGGAGGCATGACCAGGCCCTCTTCCGGCAGCTCGCGGGTGGCGAAGCCGATGCCGCAGATGATCACGCCCTGGAGGGCGGTGATCAGGCCGAGGACGATGACCTTGGACATCAGGTACGCCGAGCGGGACAGGCCGGTGGCCCGCTCCCGTTCGTAGATGACCCGCTCCTTGATCAGCTCTCGTACGGAGTTGGCGGCGCCGCTGAAGCACATGCCGACCGCGAGGATCAGCATGATCGTGCCGGCGTCCCCGTTGAAGCGGGAGGGCGGCGTGGGCTTGCCGAGACCGAAGTCGGCGGGGATGACGACCGAGACCGCGCCGAGGACGGCCGGCAGGATCACCATCAGGCCCATGAAGCCCTTGTCGGAGGCGATCACCGAGGAGTAGCGGCGGATCAGGGTCCACAGCTGCGAGCCCCAGCCCTGGGGCTTGGGCGGCCTGGCCATCGCCTGCTGTGGCATCTGGACGGGCTGCGCGGCGACGGCGTCGATGTCCGCGGCGTACATCTGGTAGTGCTGCGAGCCCTTCCAGCGGCCCGCCCAGTCGTAGTCGCGGTAGTTCTCGAAGGCGGAGAAGACGTCGGCCCAGGTGCTGTAGCCGAAGAAGTTCAGCGCTTCCTCCGGCGGGCCGAAGTAGGCCACGGAGCCGCCGGGTGCCATCACGAGCAGCTTGTCGCAGAGGCCGAGCTCGGCCACCGAGTGCGTGACGACGAGGACCGTACGCCCGTCGTCGGCGAGGCCGCGGAGCAGCTGCATCACGTCGCGGTCCATGCCCGGGTCGAGTCCGGAGGTCGGCTCGTCCAGGAAGATCAGCGACGGCTTGGTGAGGAGCTCCAGGGCGACGGAGACGCGCTTGCGCTGGCCACCGGAGAGGGAGGTGACCTTCTTCTCCTTGTGGATGTCGAGCTTGAGCTCGCGCAGCACCTCGTCGATGCGGGCCTCGCGCTCGGCCTCGGCGGTGTCGCCGGGGAAGCGGAGCTTGGCGGCGTAGCGCAGCGCCTTCTGGACGGTCAGCTCCTTGTGCAGGATGTCGTCCTGCGGGACCAGACCGATGCGCTGGCGCAGCTCGGCGAACTGCTTGTAGAGGCTCCGGTTGTCGTAGAGGACGTCGCCCTCGTTGGCCGGACGGTAGCCGGTGAGCGCCTTGAGCAGGGTCGACTTGCCGGAGCCGGAGGGGCCGATGACGCCGATCAGCGACTTCTCGGGGACGCCGAAGGTGACGTCCTTGAGGATCTGCTTGCCGCCGTCGACCGTGACGGTGAGGTGGCGGGCCGAGAAGGAGACCTCACCGGTGTCGACGAACTCCTCGAGCTGGCCGCCGACCATACGGAAGGTCGAGTGACCGACACCGACGATGTCGTTGGGGCCGATGAGGACGGAGCCGCCCTTGGTGATCGGCTGACCGTTGACGTACGTGCCGTTGTGGGAGCCGAGGTCGCGGATCTCGAAGCGGCCGTCGGGCGTCGCGTGGAACTCGGCGTGGTTGCGCGAGACCTGGAGGTCGGAGACGACCAGTTCGTTCTCGAGCGCACGGCCGATGCGCATGACGTGGCCGAGGGCGAGCTGGTGGAACGTGGTGGGGCTGCGGTCGCCGTAGACCGGTGGCGCCCCCGCGGCGCCGCCTCCCTGGGCGGGGACCTTCTGCGCCAACTGCTCGGCGGGGCCGCCGCCCTGCTGGTGCGGGAGGTGGGACTGCGGCGGCTGCGGGGCCTGCTGCTGCCAGCCCTGCTGGTGGGGCTGCTGCGGCGGGGCTTGGTGCTGCTGGTGCTGCGGCGGGGCTTGGTGCTGCTGGTGCTGCGGCGGGGCTTGGTGCTGCTGGTGCTGCGGCGGGGCCTGGTGCGCGGCCCAGTCCGCCTGGGCGGCGTGGGCCGGCTGCTGCGGGGCTGCCTGCTGCGGGGCTGCCGCCTGTGCGGGGGCCTGCTGCTGCGCGGCGGCGGCAGCGGCGAGATTCAGCCGCGGGCCGTCGGTCGCGTTGCCGAGGTGCACCGCGGAACCGGGGCCGATCTCCATCTGGTGGATCCGCTGCCCCCGGACGAAGGTGCCGTTGGTCGAGCCGTGGTCCTCGATGACCCAACTCCGGCCGCCCCAGCTGATGGTGGCGTGACGCCACGAGACCCTGGCGTCGTCGATCACCAGGTCGCCCTGTGGATCACGCCCCAGGGTGTACGACCTGGACGGATCGAGCGTCCAGGTCCTTCCGTTCAATTCCAGTACGAGTTCTGGCACTCCATGCCCCACTATTTGTCCCCCGATGTACCCCCGTCGACGGGGGTCTAGGGATGGCGAACATCGGGGGGAACTATTTCAGGCCGGGCCCGTACTCCGAAAGTCGGGCGGTGTGAAGACCCGGCAGAGGGTCCCGCCCGCCGTCGGCCGGGTGTCCGCCACGCGGGACGGGGTGACTGGTGGCACGCCGTGCCCGATACGGTGGAAGCACCATGAGCGCATCGCAGACCTCAGACGTTCCCACCCTTCTCGTCAAGATCTTCGGGAAGGACCGTCCCGGGATCACCGCCGGACTCTTCGACACCCTCGCCGCCTACTCCGTCGACGTCGTGGACATCGAGCAGGTCGTCTCCCGCGGCCGACTCGTCCTGTGCGCGCTCGTCACCGAGCCGACCGTCGCCTCCCAGGGAGAGCTGCGGGCGACCGTCCACAGCTGGGCGGAGTCGCTGAAGCTCCAGGCCGAGATCATCTCCGGCACCGGTGACAACCGTCCGCGTGGCGTCGGGCGCTCGCACGTCACCGTTCTCGGGCACCCGCTGACCGCCGAGCAGACCGCCGCCATAACGGCCAGGATCGCCGAGACCGGCGGCAACATCGACCGTATCTTTCGGCTGGCGAAGTACCCGGTGACGGCCGTCGAGTTCGCCGTCTCCGGGTGCGAGACCGAGCCGCTGCGGACGGCGCTGGCCACCCAGGCGCACGGCATCGGGGTGGACGTGGCCGTCGTCTCGGCCGGGCTGCACCGCCGCGCGCAGCGGCTGGTGGTCATGGACGTGGACTCCACGCTCATCCAGGACGAGGTGATCGAGCTCTTCGCCGCGCACGCGGGATGCGAGGAGGAGGTCGCCGAGGTGACGGCCGCCGCGATGCGCGGGGAGCTGGACTTCGAGCAGTCCCTGCACGCGCGCGTGGCGCTGCTCGCCGGGCTCGACGTCTCGGTGGTGGACAAGGTCCGGGCCGAGGTACGGATGACGCCCGGCGCGCGCACCCTGATCCGTACGCTCAAGCGGCTCGGCTACCAGGTCGGTGTGGTGTCGGGCGGCTTCACCCAGGTCACGGACGATCTGAAGGAGCGGCTGGGGCTCGACTTCGCCTCGGCCAACACGCTCGAGGTCGTGGACGGGAAGCTGACCGGGCGGGTCACCGGCGAGATCGTGGACCGGGCGGGCAAGGCGAGGCTGCTGCGCCGGTTCGCGGCGGAGGCGGGCGTGCCGCTCTCCCAGACCGTGGCGATCGGCGACGGCGCGAACGACCTGGACATGCTGAACGCGGCGGGGCTCGGGGTGGCCTTCAACGCCAAGCCGGTGGTGCGGCAGGCCGCCCACACCGCGGTGAACGTCCCGTTCCTCGACACCGTGCTGTACCTCCTGGGGATCACCCGCGAAGAGGTCGAGGCGGCGGACGGCGACGAGGACCTGCTGCACTGAGTGCCGCTCGCTCGTACCGTCGCGGCGACGGTGTACGGCGAGGGCTGAGCGCTGGGTTCTACGGCAGGGGCGTTACGGAGGCAGCTCACGGCGCGGGCGTGCGGCAGGAACTCGCGGCGGGGGGCTCCCGGCAGGAACTCGCGGCGGGAGCCCCCGGCAGGAGCTCGCGGCGGGGGCTCCCGGCAGGAGCTCGCGGCAGGAGGCCCGGTCACCGGAGGGTGCCCGGGCCTTCCGGCGCGTTGGCGGGGGTTCGCGGAGCGAGGGGTCAGTCGTGCGGCGCCCAGTAGTCGACGAGGGTGCCGGCGCCGTGCTCCAAGGACTTCCAGGAACCGTCGAAGGAGAGGACCGAGAAGGCGGCGGTAGGGAAGCCGCCCCGGTTCATCCGGGTCAGCGCGTCGCCCTCGGCCGAGCCCGCGAGGGCGTCGGAGAGCGCGTGCATGCCCGGGTTGTGGCCGATGACGACGACGGACCGCACCTCGTCGGGGACCTCGTTGAGCAGCGCGATCAGCTCGCCGAGCGAGGCTTCGTAGAGCCGCTCCTCGTACACGGTCCTGGGGCGGTGCGGCAGCTCGTGCACGGCCAGTTTCCAGGTCTCCCGCGTTCTGGCGGCGGTCGAGCAGAGGGCCAGATCGAAGGCGATCCCGGTGTCGGCCAGCTTGCGGCCGGCCACGGGGGCGTCCGTGCGGCCGCGCTCGGCGAGCGGTCGCTCGTGGTCGGACACCTGGGGCCAGTCGGCCTTGGCATGCCGGAGCAGCACGATCCTGCGGGGTTCGGGGGGTCCGGGGGGTGTCTCCCCGGAATTCGCTGCGACGCTCATGGGCTCCAGCTTCCCATGAAACGGGCCGCCGGGCGCAGGGTGTTGGGCCGGGCGCGGGCGGGCGGGGTCAGCGGGGCAGCGACTGCTGGATCTGCTCCAGGAGCCGGCCGACCGTGGGGTCGCCGGGACCGGCCGGGGGCCCGCCGGGTCCCGCTATGAGCAGGAAGAGGGCGACGAACGCGGCCACCGGCAGGACCAGCGCCCACCAGGGAAGGCGGGTGTCGACGCCGCCGACGGACGGGGACGGGGTCCGGGTGTGCGTACGGGCCGACATGGCCGCCTCCGGGGGTCGGGACGACGTCCGCAGGCGGGTGACTGCGGCGATGTCCTCACGCTACGGAGCGACGGGCGCCGGGCCCATCCGGTGATCCACCTACTTCACCCTGACACTCACCCCCTAGGGGATGGAGGGGTTAACCCCACCACGAGCCGGGCAGTCGGGCGATCACGGTGAGGCGATCGTGGCGATGACGGCGATCACGACCGAGATTCCGAGCATCGCGCCGAGCACGAGCAGGAGCTTCTTCTGGCCGTTCTGGGGATTCGGGTCGAGCACTGGCATGGGGACAGTCTCGCATCTCAGCATTCGTCCTCGACGGTCCGGGCCCGTCCGGCGAGGGTGCCGATGATCATCTGCGGGATCATGAGACCCGCCATCAGCGCGATGGGCAGTCCCCAGCCGCCGCTGTGCTGGTACAGGACGCCGACCAGGAGCGGGCCGGGGATGGAGATGAGGTAGCCGACGCTCTGCGCGAAGGCGGAGAGCCGGACGACGCCGGCGCCGGTGCGGGAGCGCAGCCCGATCATGGTGAGCGCGAGCGGGAAGGCGCAGTTGGAGACGCCGAGGAGCAGCGCCCAGGCCCAGGCACCGCCGGCCGGGGCGAGGTAGAGGCCGCTGTAGCCGACGAGGCCGCAGAGGCCCAGGGCGATGACGATCGGCCCCTGGGTCCTGAGCCGGGTCGCGAGGCCGGGGATGACGAAGGCGAGCGGGACGCCCATGACCATCGTGACGGCGAGCAGCACACCGGCCGTGCCGGCGGGGACGCCGGCGTCGCGGAAGATCTGCGGCATCCAGCCCATGGTGATGTACGCGCCGGTGGCCTGGAGGCCGAAGAAGGCGCCGAGGGCCCACGCGGTGCGGCTGCGGGTGATCCGGAGCGGGGCGCTCGCGGAGTCCGGGGCGGCGGTCCGCGCCGGCGGGGCAGCGTCGGCCGCCGTCGCCGCGGTCCCGCGGTCGCGGACGAGCGGGATCCACGGCAGGACCGCCAGGGCGGCGAGGGCGGCCCAGACGCCGAGCCCGGTGCGCCAACTGCCACCGAGCGCCTCGGTCATGGGCACGGTCGCGGCGGCGGCCAGGGAGGTGCCGAGGGCGAGCGCCATCGAGTAGAGCCCGGTCATGGTGCCCACGCGGCCGGGGAAGTACCGCTTGACGATGACGGGCATGAGGACGTTGCTGACGGCGATGCCCATCAGGGCGAGGGCGCTGGCGGCGAGGAACCCGGCGGTGCCGGAGGCGAAGGGGCGGATCGCGAGACCCGCGAAGATCGCCGCCATGCCGGCGCAGACGACGGCGGAGGGGCCGAAGCGGCGGGCGAGGCGGGGGGCCGTGATGCCGAAGATCGCGAAGCAGAGCGGGGGCACGGAGGTGAGGACGCCTGCCACGCTGCCGCTCATGTGGAGCCCGTCGCGGACCTCTTCGAGGAGGGAGCCGAGGCTGGTGATGGCGGGGCGGAGGTTGATCGCGGCGAGGACGAGGCCGACGACGACGAGCCGGGTCACCCACAGGGCCGGCCGGTCCGGTGCGGGAGAATCCGCGGTGGTGGCGGCCGTGCCGGAGGCGGAAGTACGGGCCGGGGGCGCGGCGGGGTGGAGGGTCTTCGGCTCGTCATGCATGGCGCCATCATAGAATCATGGGATGATTGGTTGTCCAATCCGGAACCAATCAGGAACGAAAGGGAAGGTGCTCCATGGCGCTCGGCTCTCCCCGGCGTTCCGGGCTCTCCGATCAGGTGATCACCGAGCTCCGGAACCAGATCACCTCCGGCGAATGGCCGGTCGGCACGCGGATCCCGACCGAACCGGAACTGGTCGAGCAGCTGGGCGTGGCCCGCAACACCGTGCGCGAGGCCGTACGGGCGCTCGCCCACAACGGCCTGCTGGACATCCGGCAGGGCTCGGGGACCTACGTGGTCGCGACCAGCGAGCTGGCCGGGGTCATGCACCGCCGGTTCGCCGACTCCGACCCCCGGCACATCGCGGAGCTGCGCTCCACGCTGGAGTCCTCGGCGGCCGGGCTCGCGGCGCACCGGCGCACCGACCGTGACCTGAAGCAGCTGGACGCCCTGCTGGCGGGGCGCGAGGAGGCCTGGTCCTCGGGCGACGCCGAGCGGTTCGTGATGGCGGACGGCGCCTTCCACCACGGAGTGGTGGTCGCCTCGCACAACGAGGTGCTGACGGAGCTCTACGCCGACCTCGGCCATGTGCTCCGGCAGTGGCTGCGCGACGACGTGGGCCAGGAGCTGCGGCCGGAACACCACATGGACCACGCGCGCCTGGTGGAGGCGATCCGGTCGGGGGACGCGGAGACGGCGGCGGCGGAGGCGGCCGGCTATCCGTTCATGTGCCTCAGGGACCTGGGGCCGGTGACGGGGGCCCTTCGACCGGCTGGTGCGTGAGCCAGGCGGAGCGGACCTCCTTCCAGCAGCGGCCGGTGAGCTCGGCGTAGGCGGTCGGGCCGACGTCGACGGGAGCGCTGTCGGTGTCCACGTCCCACCAGCGCGCGCACTCGACGTGCAGCCGGACGCTGTCGGTCGTGGGGAACGGGTTCTGGCAGTGGGCGGTGACGCGGGAGCCCTCGACGACCGTGCGGCAGGAGGCCCCGAAGTTCTCGTCGTCCCGGGTCACCGGCGCCGGCGACTCCTCCGCCGGGGCGGGCGCGGCACGTACCTCCGCGGCGACGGCGAACCCGGCGAGGAGTGCGGCGGCCGAGGCGAGAGCCGCGGCCCTGCGATGCGGCACGCGCATGCCCGTACCTCCTCCCCGTCAGCAGCCGGACGTCACGCTCTGCCCAGTCTGGGGTGGTTCGCGGTACTTTTCGACTCGGGCGCCGGGCCATGGGTACGACGAAGGCCGGGCGCCCCCTGACAGGGGCGACCCGGCCTTTCGTACCGCCGTACGGGTGAGTGCTTACGCGCCGATCGCGTGCAGGCCGCCGTCGACGTGGACGATCTCGCCCGTCGTCTTCGGGAACCAGTCGGACAGCAGTGCGACGACGCCACGGCCGGTCGGCTCCGGGTCGGCGAGGTCCCACGCGAGCGGGGAACGGGTGTCCCAGACGGAGGCCAGGTCGGAGAAGCCGGGGATCGACTTCGCGGCCATCGAACCGAGCGGGCCCGCCGAGATCAGGTTGCAGCGGATGTTCCGCTTGCCCAGGTCACGCGCCATGTAGCGGTTGGTGGCCTCCAGGGCGGCCTTGGCCGGGCCCATCCAGTCGTACTGCGGCCAGGCGAACTGCGCGTCGAAGGTGAGGCCGACGACCGAGCCGCCCTCGTTCATCAGCGGCAGCAGCGCCATCGTCAGGGACTTCAGCGAGAAGGCCGAGATGTGCATGGCGGTGGCCACGGACTCGAACGGCGTGTTCAGGAAGTTGCCGCCGAGCGCGTCCTGCGGGGCGAAGCCGATGGAGTGGACGATGCCGTCCAGCCGGTCACCGAGGTGCTCGCGGACCTGGCCCTCCAGACGCGCGAGGTGCTCGTCGTTGGAGACGTCCAGCTCCAGGACCTTGACCTTGCCGGGCTCGGGCAGCTTCTTGGCGATGCGCTCGGTCAGCGTCGGACGCGGCCACGCGGTGAGGATGATCTCCGCGCCCTGCTCCTGGGCCAGCTTCGCGGTGTGGAAGGCGATGGAGGACTCCATCAGCACACCGGTGATCAGGATGCGCTTGCCTTCGAGGATTCCGCTCATGTGATCAGTGACCCATGCCCAATCCGCCGTCAACCGGGATGACGGCTCCAGTGATGTACGAGGCGTCGTCGGAGGCGAGGAACTTCACCGCTGCGGCGATCTCACCGGGCTGCGCGTAGCGGCCCAGCGGCACCTGGGACACGATGCCCGCGCGCTGCTCCTCGGTCAGCACCGCGGTCATGTCGGTGTCGACGAAACCGGGGGCGACGACATTGAACGTGATGTTGCGCGAGCCCAGCTCACGGGCCAGGGAGCGCGCGAAGCCGACCAGGCCGGCCTTGGAGGCGGCGTAGTTCGCCTGCCCCGCCGAGCCGAGGAGACCGACGACCGAGGAGATCAGGACGACGCGGCCCTTCTTGGCCCGCAGCATGCCGCGGTTGGCACGCTTGACGACCCGGAAGGTGCCGGTCAGGTTGGTGTCGAGGACGGTGGTGAAGTCCTCCTCGCTCATGCGCATCAGGAGCTGGTCCTTGGTGACCCCGGCGTTCGCCACCAGGACCTCCACCGGGCCGTGCTTCTCCTCGATCTCCTTGTACGCCTGCTCCACCTGCTCGCCGTCGGTGATGTCGCACCTGACGGCGAGGACGCCCAACTCGGTGAGGGCGGCCGGTGGCTCACCGGACCGGTACGTGATCGCGACCTTGTCGCCGGCCTCGGCGAACGCGCGGGCGATGGCGAGGCCGATGCCCCGGTTGCCTCCGGTGACGAGAACCGAGCGGCTCAACAGATCACCCTTTCGATCTTTCAACAACGGTCTGGATACCAAAAACCTATCGGTCCGCTCTCTGCCACGAAGGATCGCCCCCTGACAGTGGCGTACGAATGTCACTGTCGGGTCCCTACATAAAGCTCTGGGCGTGGCGGCCCCAAGCGCGACATGATCGGGGGCGACCGGTCTCATACGACAGGAGACAGCTGTGCCATCTGGGACCCATTCCATCGACGCGGCCTTCACGGCGCTGCCGCTGCGGGCGCTCGCCGACGCGGCGCTCGCCCGCGCGCGTGCCCTCGGCTCCGACCACGCGGACTTCCGGCTGGAGCGGGTGCGCAGCGCCACGTGGCGCCTGCGGGACGCCAAGCCCTCGGGTTCCTCGGACACCACCGACCTCGGCTACGCGGTGCGCGTGGTGCACGGCGGGGCGTGGGGGTTCGCCTCCGGGGTGGACCTGACCATGGACGGGGCGGCTCGGGTCGCCTCGCAGGCCGTCGCCATGGCCAAGCTGTCGGCGAAGGTGATCGCCGCGGCGGGCTCGCAGGAGGTCGTGGAGCTGGCCGAGGAGCCGGCGCACGCGGAGCGGACCTGGATCTCCGCGTACGAGATCAACCCCTTCGACATCCCGGGCGCCGAGAAGAGCGCGCTGCTCGCCGACTGGAGCGAGCGGCTGCTGCGGGCGGACGGCGTGGCGCACGTGGACGCCTCGCTGATGACCGTCCAGGAGAACAAGTTCTACGCCGACACCGCCGGCACCGTCACCACGCAGCAGCGGGTCCGGCTGCACCCGCAGCTCACGGCGGTCGCGGTGGACGGGACGACGGGCGAGTTCGACTCGATGCGGACGATCGCGCCACCGGTCGGGCGGGGCTGGGAGTATCTGACCGGCACCGGCTGGGACTGGGACGCCGAGCTGGAGCAGATCCCGGGGCTGCTCGCCGAGAAGATGCGGGCACCGAGCGTGCAGGCGGGGACGTACGACCTGGTGGTCGACCCGTCGAACCTCTGGCTGACGATCCACGAGTCGATCGGCCACGCCACGGAGCTCGACCGGGCGCTGGGGTACGAGGCGGCGTACGCGGGGACCTCGTTCGCCACCTTCGACCAGCTGGGGAAGCTGGCGTACGGCTCGTCGATCATGAACGTGACGGGTGACCGCACCGCCGAGCACGGCCTCGCGACGATCGGGTACGACGACGAGGGCGTCGAGGCGCAGAGCTGGGACCTGGTGAAGGACGGCACGCTCGTCGGCTACCAGCTGGACCGGCGGATCGCGAAGCTGACGGGCCTCGGCCGGTCGAACGGCTGCGCCTTCGCCGACTCCCCGGGGCACGTGCCGGTGCAGCGGATGGCGAACGTCTCGCTCCAGCCGGACCCGGGCGGCCTCTCCACGGAGGACCTGATCGGCGGCGTCGAGCGCGGGATCTACGTGGTCGGCGACCGCTCGTGGTCGATCGACATGCAGCGGTACAACTTCCAGTTCACCGGGCAGCGGTTCTTCCGCATCGAGAACGGCCGGCTGGCCGGCCAACTGCGGGACGTCGCGTACCAGGCGACGACGACCGACTTCTGGGGCTCGATGGAGAAGGTCGGCGGCCCGCAGACGTACGTCCTGGGCGGCGCGTTCAACTGCGGCAAGGCCCAGCCGGGCCAGGTCGCCGCGGTCTCCCACGGCTGCCCGTCCGCCCTGTTCCGGGGCGTCAACATCTTGAACACCACGCAGGAGGCCGGTCGATGAGCGCGCGTTCCACCAAGCCGTACGAGATCGTCGAGCGGGCGCTCGAACTGTCCCGGGCCGACGGCTGTGTCGTCATCGCGGACGAGGAGTCCTCCGCGAACCTGCGCTGGGCGGGCAACGCGCTCACGACCAACGGCGTCACCCGCGGCCGTACGCTCACCGTCGTCGCCACCGTGGACGGCGCCCAGGGCACCGCGTCCGGTGTCGTCTCGCGCTCGGCGGTGACCGCGGACGACCTGGAGCCCCTGGTGCGGGCGGCGGAGGCCGCCGCCCGGGCCGCCGGGCCCGCCGAGGACGCGCAACCCCTGGTCGAGGGCGTCGACTCCTCCCCCGACTTCATGGACGCGCCGAACGAGACCGGCTCCGCCGTCTTCACGGACTTCGCGCCCGCGCTCGGCGAGGCCTTCGCCCGCGCCCGGGCCGGCGGCCGCGAGCTGTACGGCTTCGCCAACCACGAGCTGACCTCGACCTACCTGGGTACGTCGACGGGGCTGCGGCTGCGGCACGACCAGCCGAACGGCACGCTGGAGCTCAACGCCAAGTCCCCTGACCGCTCGCGGTCCGCGTGGGCCGGGCGCTCCACCCGGGACTTCAAGGACGTCGACCCGGCGGCGCTCGACGCCGACCTGGCGAAGCGCCTCGGCTGGGCGGAGCGCAGGATCGAGCTGCCGGCCGGGCGGTACGAGACGCTGCTGCCGCCGACGGCGGTCGCCGACCTGCTGATCTACCAGCTGTGGTCCTCGGCGGCGCGGGACGCGGTGGAGGGCCGGACGGTCTTCTCGAAGCCGGGCGGCGGGACGCGGATGGGCGAGACGCTCTCCCCGCTGCCGCTGACGCTGCGCAGCGACCCGAACGAGCCGGGGCTCGAGTCGGCGCCGTTCGTGATCGCGCACTCCTCGGGCGACGACTCGTCCGTCTTCGACAACGGTCTGCCGCTCGCCCGGACCGACTGGATGCGCGAGGGCAGACTGGAGCGCCTCATCACCACCCGGCACACCGCCGCGCTCACGCGCCTGCCGTTGGCGCCCGGCGCGGGGAACCTGATCCTGGAGGGCGGCGGGGAGCAGTCCCTGGAGGACATGGTCGCCGCCACCGGGCGCGGGCTGCTGCTCACCTGCCTCTGGTACATCCGCGAGGTCGACCCGGCGACGCTGCTGCTGACCGGCCTGACCCGGGACGGCGTCTACCTCGTGGAGAACGGCGAGGTGGTGGGCGAGGTGAACAACTTCCGGTTCAACGAGTCGCCGGTGGACCTGCTGTCGCGGGCCTCGGAGGCGGGCCGGACCGAGAAGACGCTGCCGCGCGAGTGGAGCGACTGGTTCACCCGGGCCGCGATGCCGGCGCTGCGGGTGCCGGACTTCAACATGAGCTCGGTCAGCAAGGGTGTCTGACCCCCATAGACTGAGTCACGGCGTGACGACCATCAACCAAGGAGACCGAAGATCGTGACGGACATCGTCGACGAGCTGAAGTGGCGCGGGCTGTTCGCCCAGTCCACCGACGAGGACGCACTGCGCAAGGCTCTCGCGGACGGTCCCGTCACGTTCTATTGCGGCTTCGACCCGACCGCGGCCAGTCTCCACGTCGGTCACCTGGTCCAGGTGCTCACCGTGCGCCGGCTCCAGCAGGCCGGTCACCGGCCGCTGGCGCTGGTCGGCGGTGCCACCGGCCAGATCGGTGACCCGCGCCCGACGGCCGAGCGCACCCTGAACGACCCGGAGACGGTCGCGAACTGGGTGAACCGGCTGCGGAGCCAGATCGAGCCCTTCCTCTCCTTCGAGGGGGAGAACGCGGCGGTCATGGTGAACAACCTGGACTGGACCGCGGGCCTGTCGGCGATCGAGTTCCTGCGGGACATCGGCAAGCACTTCCGGGTCAACAAGATGCTGACCAAGGACTCCGTGGCCCGGCGCCTGGAGTCCGAGCAGGGCATCAGCTACACCGAGTTCAGCTACCAGCTGCTCCAGGGCATGGACTTCCTGGAGCTGTACCGGCGGTACGGCTGCACGCTGCAGCAGGGCGGCTCCGACCAGTGGGGCAACCTGGTGGCCGGGCTCGACCTGATCCACAAGCTGGAGCCGGGGGCGCACGCCCACGCGCTGGCGACGCCGCTGATGGTGAAGGCCGACGGCACCAAGTTCGGCAAGACCGAGGGCGGGGCCGTCTGGCTCGACGCGGAGATGACGACGCCGTACGCGTTCTACCAGTTCTGGCTGAACGTGGACGACCGGGACATCTCCACGTACATGCGGATCCTGTCCTTCAAGTCCCGCGCGGAGCTGGAGGAGCTGGAGCAGCTCACCGCCGAGCGGCCGCAGGCGCGGACCGCTCAGCGGGCGCTCGCCGAGGAGCTGACGACGCTGGTGCACGGCGCCGATCAGTGCGCGGCCGTCATCAACGCCTCGAAGGCGCTGTTCGGGCAGGGCGACCTGGGCGAGCTGGACGAGGCGACGCTGGCGGCGGCGCTCTCCGAGCTGCCGCACGCGCGGGTGGCCGAGCTCGGGCAGGTCGTGGACCTGTTCACCGAGGTCGGCCTGGCGCCGAGCAGGTCGGCGGCGCGCCGGACGGTGAAGGAGGGCGGGGCCTACGTGAACAACGTGAAGGTGACCGCCGAGGACGCCGAGGTGGCGGCGGACGAGCTGCTGCACGGCCGCTGGCTGGTACTGCGCCGGGGCAAGAAGAACCTGGCGGCGATCGAGGTCGGCGCCGCGGGCTGACGCCTTCGGAGGAGCGATGTCCTCGGGTGATGTCCTCGGGGTGACGAAACGGTGGAGGCCGGTACGCGCGGATGCGTACCGGCCTCCGCCGCGCTCCGGGTCAGGCCCGGTGCGTGGCCCGGGTCAGGCCCGTTGTCTGTTGCTGCGGATCGACGTCCACAGCATGTCGCCCAAGCCCACCACGACGACCGCGCCGACGAGTTGGAGCAGGTGGCGGATCCAGTCGATGCCCTTGGTGTCCTCGACACCGATCCAGCCCGCGACAGCATTGCCGAGAATGCTGCCGAGAATGCCGAAGATCGTCGTCAGCCATAGCGGGATCTGCTGCTTGCCGGGAATGATCGCCTTGGCGATCAGACCGAGCACGAAGCCCACGATGATTGCCCACAACCAACTCATGCTCGCCTCCTGATGCGGCGCAATCTGCGCATGTGCGCCCAGTCTCATCGCATCTGCCATACGACGCATGTCGGACGGATCCATACGAGCCCCGGCCGCCTCGTCCTGCGACGTCAGGCGTACCGTGGAGACAGGTCCGGACCGGGGAGAGTCCGGCGTGGACGCTGGTGGTGGAATGTGATGCGGAAGCATGGCGGACCCGAGGTCTTCCGAATCACCGGGGCCCGGCAGGGCCTCGCCGAGGACGTGCGCGGCCGGGAACGGCGGTACGTGATCTCGATGACGGTGCGGACGCTGGCCGTCATCGCCGCGATCCTGCTGTGGAACGTGGAGCGGCACGTCTCCATCGCGGCGCTCGTACTGGGTGCGCTGCTCCCCTATGTCGCCGTCGTCATCGCCAACGCGGGACGGGAGAAGCCGCCGTCCCTGCCCTCGACGTACGTACCCGGGCCGACCCGGCCGGAGCTCCCCACCGGAGACGTTCCGACGGAACCGCGTACGGAGCGTCCGCCCGGTCAGAGTTGATCATCGGGGCGACCTAAAAGCTCAGGAAAAGCTCAGATCAATCATGAAGTTCCGGTGCACCGCACCCCATTCCCCGTGACATACTTCCTACGCGCTCCGCATCCCCCGTCGGAGCGACGGACCGATGCCGGGCAGCTCCCCCCGTGGCTGCTCGGCATCGCCATTGTTGGACAATGATCGCGTGATCAATCCGGTGAGTGACGAGACCCCGATCGAGACGCCGATCTGCTCCGCCAAGGGCTGCCGCGCCGCTGCCGTGTGGGTGCTGGCCTGGAACAACCCCAAGCTGCACACGCCGGAGCGGCGCAAGACCTGGCTCGCCTGCGCGGAGCACCGCGAGCACCTCTCCCAGTTCCTGGGGGTGCGGGGGTTCCTCAAGGACGTCGTCCCGCTCGCGGAGTGGGAGTCCCCCGACGCCCCGGCCGATACGCCGCCCGGGGACTCAGCCGCCGATAGCTGACATCGGGCGGTCCGGCTGGAGGAAGCTCGGGTCGTCCAGGCCCGAGCCGGCCTTCTTGCCCCACATCGCGATCTTCCAGATCCGGGCGATCTCCGCGTCCGGCGCGTCCGAGCGCAGCGCCGCCCGCAGGTCGGTCTCCTCGGTGGCGAACAGACACGTGCGCACCTGGCCGTCGGCGGTCAGCCGGGTCCGGTCGCAGGCCCGGCAGAACGGTCGGGTGACGGAGGCGATGACGCCCACGGTCTGCGGCCCGCCGTCCACGAGCCAGCGCTCGGCGGGAGCCGAGCCGCGCTCGTCCGTGCCCTCGGGCGTCAGCGTGAAGCGGGTGCGCAGCGACTCCAGGATGTCCCCGGCGGTGATCATGCCGTCGCGCTTCCAGCCGTGCTGGGCGTCCAGCGGCATCTGCTCGATGAACCGCAGTTCGTAGCCGTTCTCCACGGCCCAGGCCAGCAGATCGGGGGCCTCGTCGTCGTTGAGTCCGGGCATGAGGACCGCGTTGACCTTCACCGGGGTGAGCCCGGCGTCGCGGGCGGCGGCCATGCCGTCGATCACGTCGTGGTGGCGGTCGCGGCGGGTCAGGGTCTTGAAGACCTCGGGCCGCAGGGTGTCGAGCGAGACGTTGACCCGGTCCAGGCCGGCGGCCTTCAGCGCGGCGGCGGTGCGCTTGAGTCCGATGCCGTTCGTCGTCAGGGACATCCGGGGGCGGGGCTCGAGCGCGGCGCAGCGCTCGACGATCCCGACGAGGCCGGGACGGAGCAGCGGTTCGCCGCCGGTGAAGCGGACTTCGGTGACGCCGAGGTCGGTGACCGCGATCCGTACCAGCCGGACGATCTCGTCGTCGGTCAGCAGATCGGGCTTGGCCAGCCACTGCAGGCCCTCTTCCGGCATGCAGTACGTGCACCGCAGATTGCACCGGTCGGTGAGCGAGACGCGAAGGTCGGTGGCCACCCGGCCATAGGTGTCGATGAGCACTGTGGGCCCCCTCCCGCTCGTTCGGTGATGTGTACAGCCGAGCCTACGCG
This sequence comes from Streptomyces sp. NPDC090127, assembly GCF_044746945.1. Classification (NCBI taxonomy): domain Bacteria; kingdom Bacillati; phylum Actinomycetota; class Actinomycetes; order Kitasatosporales; family Streptomycetaceae; genus Streptomyces; species Streptomyces sp. NPDC090127. The sequence continues at coordinate 29,432 of NZ_JBIVDE010000004.1, forward strand.
AGACCACCGACAACCAGCAGGGGCCGATTGGAACGAGGACCGCGTCGGCCGCGTCGTAGGTCTCTACGACGCGGCCGACGCGTGGTCACGAGAGGTCACGAAGGGTGACGCCCGAGGGCGGTTCAGTGCGCCCCGACGCCGGTGAGGGACTTGACCTCGAGCTCGGCGTACTTGCCCTTGTCCGGCTCCTCCTTGGACAGGAGCGAGCCGAGCCAGCCGAGCAGGAAGCCCAGCGGGATGGAGACGATGCCCGGGTTCTCCAGCGGGAACCAGTAGAAGTCGACGGTCTTGAACATCGAGGTGGGCTTGCCGGAGACGACCGGCGAGAAGAGCACCAGGACGACCGAGGAGATCAGACCGCCGTAGATCGACCAGAGCGCGCCCTGGGTGGTGAAGCGCTTCCAGAACAGGCTGTAGAGGATCGTCGGCAGGTTGGCGGAGGCGGCGACCGCGAAGGCCAGGGCGACCAGGCCGGCGACGTTGAGGTCGCGGGCGAGCGCGCCGAGGGCGATGGAGACGACACCGATGAGGACGGTGGCCCAGCGCGCCGCGCGGACCTCCTCCTTCTCGGTGGCCTTCCCGCGCCGGATGACGTTGGCGTAGATGTCGTGGGCGAAGGAGGACGACGACGCCAGGGTGAGTCCGGCGACCACCGCGAGGATGGTGGCGAAGGCGACGGCGGAGATCACCGCGAGCAGGATCGCGCCGCCGGTCGAGCCGGCACCGCCGCCGATCTCCAGGGCCGCGAGCGGGGCGGCGGTGTTGCCCGCCTTGTTCGAGGCGATGATGTCGCTGTTCTTCAGCAGGGCGGCGGCGCCGAAGCCGAGGACGATCGTCATCAGGTAGAAGGCGCCGATGATGCCGATGGCCCAGTTGACCGACTTACGGGCGGCCTTGGCGGTCGGCACCGTGTAGAAGCGGATCAGGATGTGCGGCAGGCCGGCCGTGCCGAGGACGAGCGCGATGCCGAGCGAGAGGAAGTCCAGCTTCGAGATCCCGGTGGCCCCGTACTTGAGGCCGGGCTCCAAGAAGGCCTGGCCCTTGCCGCTGTTGGTGGCGGCCGCGCCGAGCAGGTCGGAGAGGTTGAAGTTGAACTTCAGCAGGATGAGGAAGGTGATCAGGAGCGTGCCCGCGATGAGCAGGACGGCCTTGACCATCTGCACCCAGGTGGTGCCCTTCATGCCGCCGATGGTGACGTACACGATCATCAGGATGCCGACCAGGGCCACGATGGCGACCTTGCCGCCGTCGCTGGTGATGCCGAGGAGCAGCGAGACGAGCACGCCCGCGCCGGCCATCTGCGCCAGCAGGTAGAAGATCGAGACGACGATCGTGGAGGTGCCGGCGGCGGTACGGACCGGGCGCTGGCGCATCCGGTAGGCGAGGACGTCGCCCATGGTGAACCGGCCGGAGTTGCGCAGCGGCTCGGCGACCAGGAGCAGGGCCACCAGCCAGGCGACCAGGAAGCCGATCGAGTACAGGAAGCCGTCGTAGCCGAAGAGCGCGATGGCGCCGGCGATACCGAGGAAGGACGCGGCGGACATGTAGTCGCCGGAGATCGCGAGGCCGTTCTGGAAGCCGGTGAACTGGCGGCCGCCGGCGTAGAAGTCGGCGGCGCTCTTGGTCTGGCGGCCGGCCCAGACGGTGATGACGAGCGTGGCGACGACGAAGGCCCCGAAGAGGGCGATGATCAGCGGCCGGTGCTCGGTGGTCGCGCTGTCCGCCGCCAGCAGGAGGGTGGTGCTGTTCACGCGTCGGCCTCCATCCGGTTCTTGATGGCCTCGGCCTTCGGGTCGAGACGGTCGGCCGCGTGGCGGGAGTAGAGCCAGGCGATGAGGAAGGTGGTGGCGAACTGGCCGAGACCGAGGACGAGCGCCACGTTGATGTTGCCGAAGAGCTTGGTGCCCATGAAGCCGCCCGCGTAGTTGGAGAGCAGCACGTAGAGCAGGTACCAGGCGATGAAGGCGACCGTCAGGGGAAAGGCGAAGGAGCGGTAGGTGCGGCGCAGTTCGCCGAACTCCGCGCTCTCCTGCACCGCGACGAAGGCCTCGGTCGTGGGCTGGACGGGGCCGGCGGCTGGGTCGTGGCCGCCCGTCGACGGCGGCGGCGGTGCTTCGGTGACCACGGAGTCTCCTTGGGGCGCGGATGCGGTGGGCATGGACAAAAGGGGCCTCACTGGGGGTGGGGTGACGGAGCTCCGACCGGAGCGCCTCCCCTGCACAACGGCACGGCGCGCACGGCGAAGCGGTTCACCGGGGGTGGTTTTCTTCCTGGATATTCCTCCGGATCCACATCAACTCCTCTCAACTCATTGATGGAGCGGGAAGATCAGCGATAACTTCACTCGTCATGCACCTGCCTGTACGCAAACGGCGTACGGGCAGTACATACGGATGATGTGGAGAACCCATGGCTCATCTGGGATCGGGACGCGGCCGAGTACTCGCTCTGCCTGTCGGTCTCGCGTTGACGGCCTCGCTCGGCTTCCTCCCGGCGGGCGCGTCCGCCGCCGAACTGAGCGAAGCCCCGGCGAAGGCCGCCGTCTCGACGAGCGCCCCCAAGCTGTCGTACGTCGTCAATGTGGGCGCGGGCCGCGGGACGGCCGCCTCGGTGAAGAAGGCGATCGCCAAGGCCGGCGGCACGGTGGTCATCTCCTATGACCAGATAGGTGTGATAGTCGTCCACTCGCAGAACCCCGAGTTCGCGAAGACGATCCGCAAGGCGTACGGCGTGGTGTCGGCCGGTGCGACGCGCACCGCCCCGCTCTCCGTCCAGAGGGACACCTCGATCGGCGAGGGCAGCCAGTCGCTGACCGCGGCCGAGGCCACGGCCGCCGCGGCCAGCGCCACGGACGGCCAGGACGCGCTCGAGCCGCTCCAGTGGGACCTGCCCGCCATCAAGGCGGACAAGGCCCACAAGCGGACTCTCGGCAGCAGCAAGGTCACGGTCGGCGTCATCGACACCGGTGTCGACGACACCCACCCGGACCTGGCGCCGAACTTCGACGCGCGCGCCTCGGCCAACTGCGTGACCGGCAAGCCGGACATCACCCCCGGCTCGTGGCGTCCGCAGGCGGGCGAGAGCGACCACGGCACGCACGTCGCCGGCACGATCGCCGCCGCCAAGAACGGCCTCGGCATCACCGGTGTCGCGCCGGGCGTGAAGGTCTCGGGCATCAAGGTGTCCACGACCGACGGCTTCTTCTACACGGAGGCCGTCGTCTGCGGCTTCGTGTGGGCGGCCGAGCACGGCGTCGAGATCACCAACAACAGCTACTACACCGACCCGTGGCTGTTCGCCTGCAAGAACGACGCCGACCAGAAGGCCCTGCTCGAGGCCGTCACCCGTGCGACGAACTACGCCGAGCACAAGGGCACGGTCAACGTCGCGGCGGCCGGCAACTCCGACATGGACCTGGCGGCGGACGAGCTCACGGACGCCACCAGCCCCAACGACACCACGCCGGTGAGCCGGGTCGTCGACCCGAAGAAGTGCCTCGACTACCCGGCGATGCTGCCGGGCGTGGTCACCGTGTCGGCGACGGGCGCCAAGGACCTGAAGGCCTCGTACTCCAACTACGGTCTCGGTGTCGTCGACATCGCGGCGCCCGGCGGCGACCGCACCGAGTACCAGACCCCGGAGGCCCCGGCGATCAACGGCCGCATCCTGTCGACCACGGTCAACGGCGGCTACAACTACAAGGCCGGTACGTCGATGGCCTCGCCGCACGCCGCCGGTGTGCTCGCGCTGCTGAAGTCGACGCACCCGAAGGCGAGCCCGGCCCAGCTCAAGGCCATGCTGTACGCGCAGGCCGACGACCGCGCCTGCACCAACCCGTACGACATCGACGGTGACGGCACCGTCGACGCCGTCTGCGAGGGCGGCAAGGGCAAGAACGGCTTCTACGGGACCGGTCTCGTGGACGCGCTGGACGCGGTCCGCCGCTAGGCATCGCGCACGACGAGGGGCCCCGGTGCGACGCGTGTGCGTCGTGGCGGGGCCCTTTCGCGTGGCGACGGGTGTGTCGCGGCGGCCTGTTCGTGGGGCGTGGGGCCGGGTGTGTGTCGCGGCGGCCCGTTCGTGTGGCGACGCGTTTGCGCGTCGCGGCGGCCCGTTCGTGTGGCGACGCGCTTGCGCGTCGCGGCGGCCCGTTCGTGTGGCACGGAGTGCCATCATGCGCGGATGGACGAACTGACGGACACCACGGTGCGTACGGGTACGGAGTTGTTGTGGGCGGCCCTGGGCGGCGATCCCGCGCTGGTCGACCGGGTGGCGTACGGGGGGCCTTCGGGGCTGCTGCCGGCCCGGCTGCCGGTGATGGACCTGGCGCGGGCGACGGTCGCGGTCGCGGGGCTCGCCGCGGTGGAGCGCGGGGGGCTGCCGGGGCGCGTCCGGGTGGACGACGGGGCGGTCGCCACCGCTTTCGTGAGTGAGCGTCACCTCCGGGTCGACGGCCGGGCGCCGGTCGCCTTCGCGCCGCTCTCCCGCTTCTGGCGGTCCTCGGACGGCTGGGTCCGTACGCACGCCAACTACCCGCACCACCGGGCGGCGCTGCTGTCGGCACTCGGGACGCCCGGCGCGTCGGACTCGGTGGAGGCCGTGGCGGCGGCGATCGCCGAGCGACGGGCCGTGGACGTCGAGACGGCGGTGTACGGGGCGGGGGGCCTGGCGGTCGCCCTGCGGACCCCGCAGGAGTGGGCGGCGCACGCGCAGGGCCGGGAGGTGGCGGCGCTGCCGCTGGTGGCGCGGGAGCGGCTCGACGACGCGGCGCCGAGGGGGCGCGCGGGCCGTCCGCTGCGGGTCCTGGACCTGACCCGGGTCATCGCGGGACCGGTCGGGACCCGGACGCTCGCGCTGCTCGGCGCGGACGTGCTGCGGATCGACCCGCCGGCCAACCCCGAACTGCCCGACCAGCACGCGGACACGGACATCGGCAAGCGGACCACCGCGCTCGACCTGGACAGCCCCTCGGACCGGCGGGCCTTCGAGGAGCTCCTGGACGCGGCCGACGTCCTGGTGACCGGCTACCGTCCGGGCGCCCTGGACCGCTTCGACCTGCACCGTCCCGGTCTGGTGATCGCCCGCCTCTCGGCGTGGGGCGACCGCGGGCCCTGGGGCGAGCGGCGCGGCTTCGACAGCCTGGTGCAGGTGGCGACCGGGATCGCGGTGACCGAGGGCTCCTCGGACGAGCCGGGCGCGCTGCCCGCACAGGCCCTGGACCACGGCACGGGCTACCTGCTCGCGGCCGCGGTGCTGCGCGCCCTGACCGAGCAGGACCGGGAGGGCGGCACCCGTCTCGTACGCCTGGCCCTGGCGCGGACCGGCCACTGGCTGACGCACACGCTCCCCCGCTACGACCCGGAGCGCCACCTCACGCGGACGCCCGGCCCGCTGGGCCTGCTGCGGCACGCGCTGTCGCCCGTCGCGTTCGACGGGGGCCCGGCCGGCTGGACCCGCCCGCCGGGTGTCCAGGGCGGGGACGAGCCGGGGTGGCTCGCCGACTGAGGCGGACCGGCGGAAGGCTACGGCTACGGCTACGGCTACGGGTCCAGCTACGGCTACGGCTACGGCTTGACCAGGACCTTCAGGGCGGTGCGCTGGTCCATCGCCGTGTACCCGGCCGGGACGCCGTCGAGGTCGACGGTCAGGTCGAAGACCGGGGACGGGTCGAGGCGGCCGGAGAGGACGTCCGGGAGCAGCTCGGGGATGTAGGCCCGGACCGGGGCGACGCCGCCGCGCAGGGCGATGTTCCGGTCGAACATGACGGAGAGGTCGAGTCCCGTACCGCTGCCGTGCGGGACGCCGACGTACCCGATGGAGCCGCCGTCGCGGGCGACGGCGACGGCGGTGCGCATCGACTGCTCGGTGCCGACGGCCTCGATGACGGCGTGGGCGCCCTGGCCCCCGGAAGACCCGCCCGGCGCCCTCGGGCCTGCTGCTCGCGGTCCGGACGGTCACCCGCCGGTTCACACCCCCGCCGCTCCCAGCAGCGAGCCCGCCCCGTAGGTCACCGCCATCGCCAGTGCGCCGCCGGAGACCGTGCGGAGGATTGCTCGGGTGGGTGGGGCCGCGCCCAGGCGGGCGCTGGACCAGCCGGTGAGGGTGAGGGCCGTCAGGACCGAGGCGACCGTGATCCAGAGGCGGGTCGACGTGGGTGGGAGGACGATCGCGAGGAGGGGGAGCAGGGCGCCTGCGGTGAAGGCGAGGAAGCTCGCGGCCGCCGCGTGCCAGGGGTTGGTGAGCGCGTCGGGGTCGATGCCCAGTTCCACGCGCGCGTGGGCGCGCAGGGCGTCGCGGGCGGTGAGTTGTTCGGCGGCCTCGCGGGCGACGTCAGGGGTGAGGCCGCGAGCGGAGAGCAGCTCCGTCAGCTCCACCAGCTCCGCCTCGGGGTCCTCGCGGAGTTCGCGCCGTTCCTGGGCGAGGGCCGCCTTCTCGGAGTCCCGTTGGGTGGAGACCGAGACGTACTCGCCCGCCGCCATCGACATCGAACCGGCGAGCAGGCCCGCCAGGCCGGCGGTCAGCAGCGCGGAGCGCGACTCCGTCGCGCCGGCCACGCCGACGACGAGGCCGGCGGTGGACACGATGCCGTCGTTGGCCCCGAGCACGGCGGCCCGGAGCCAGTTGAGGCGGGCGCCGAGGCCGCCGCCGTGGGCCTCGTCGTGGGTGGACGTGTCAGTCACCACGGGAGGGTCTCACCCGGTCCGTCACCAGACCCGGACCGACCCGCCCGGGGCGAACGCCGGGCTGGTGGCGCCCGCCGGGACCTCCTTCAGGGGCTCGGCGATCTCCTCGACGGTCGGGCCGTGCACGGCCGCCAGGGTGTCCAGGAACGGCAGGTCGAAGCCGTAGACGCGGGCCGCGTTCGCGCCGACCATCGCCGCGACCTCCTCCCTCGGCAGCCCCGCGTAGGCGATGCGGAGGCCTTCGCGGGAGTACGGCGTGGTGCCCTCGTCGTGCGGGTAGTCGCTGCCCCACATGATCTTGTCGAGGCCGATCCGGTCGCGTAGCGGCACCTCGTGCGGGCGCATGAAGCTCGCGCCGACGAAGCAGTTGTCGCGCCAGACCTCGCTGGGCCCCTTGCCCATCGACTCCGCGAGGCCCGCCCCGAACTTGGACTCCGCCGTGGCCGCCCGCGAGGCCGCCGCGACCAGCCTCGCGTGGTAGTAGTCCAGCATGTCCATCACCCCCGGGATCCAGCCCGAGCCCTGTTCGGTCAGGACCAGCTTCAGTTCCGGGTGACGGCGGAACGCGCCGCCGAACACCAGGTGCCACAGCGCCCGGTGCGAGAACCAGGTCGTCTCCACCATGAACACCGCCCGCGCCGCCGGTTCGTCGCCGAGCGGTGGCGAGGCGGAGCCGCCGTGGTGGTTGACCGGGACGTCCAGCTCCGCGCAGACCGCCCAGATCGGGTCGTACACCTGCGCGTACAGCTCGGGGATCCCGCTGCCCGGCGGGGCCCCGGGCAGGAGGATGCCGCCGGTGAGGCCGGCCGCCTTGGTCCGGCGGATCTCCCGCACGGCCTCGTCGACGTCGTTGAGCAGGATCTGCGCGACGCCGGCGCGGCGGCCGGGCGCGTCCGCGCAGAACTCCGCGAGCCAGCGGTTGTGCGCGCGCAGCCCCGCCCACCGCTGCTCGTACTCCTCGCGCGTCGGCGCGGGCGCCATGAGGGACGCCGAAGGGAAGAACGGCGGGATGGTGTTGGGGAAGACGACCTCGGCGACGATGCCGTCCGCCTCCAGTTCGCGCACCCTGCGCCCGGAGTTCCAGTTGCGGTCGGCGGTGTCGGCGAGCAGGTCCTCGTACGGGTTGACGTAGCCGGCCGCCCAGGCGTCGAAGGCGTCGTGGTGCTTCTTCTCCAGGTACGGCTTGTAGTCGAGGAGGTCGGCGCCCGCGTGGCAGTCCGCCGAGATGACGGTGTAGCGGTCCATCAGCTCACCCCCAGGGTGGGGAAGTCGTGGTCCGTGAGCCAGTGGCGTCCCACCTCGCGGGAGCGGGCCCAGGAGGCCTCCACGGCCTCCTGGTCGGGCGACTGGCCGAGGTCGGCCGGGGTGGGGCCGATGCGGCGGGCGAGGGGGGCCAGCGCCTCGACGTCGAAGCCGAAGACCTCCGCCGCCGCGAGGCCCAGCATCCGCCGCGTCTCCTCCACCGGGATGTCGTGGAAGGTGTTCCGCAACCACGCGCGCGTGTTCGGCCAGGTCCCCTCGGGGTGCGGGAAGTCCGAGCCCCACAGGATGTTGTCCACGCCGATCTCGTACCGCTGCGCCAGCTCCCGCCGCTTGGTGTTGGTGGCGCAGACGAAGACCTGGCGGTCCAGGTACTCGCTCGGCGGGCGCTTCAGCTCAGCGAACGGGGACAGCTTCTTGCCGCCGTGGGCGCCGAGGTAGAGCCGGTCCATGAACCAGAGCAGGTTCGGCAGCCACCAGCAGCCGGACTCGGCGACCCCGAACCTCAGCCCCGGGTGGCGCTCGAAGACCCCGGACCACAGCAGGAACCACAGCGGCCGGGCCGGCCACCAGGTCACCTCGCTGACGTAGATGCCGAGATGGTCGCCGTACTCCTCGCGCGGCGCCGCGCCCGAGTGGGTGACGAGCGGCATCCCCGCCTCGGCGGCGGCCGCCCAGATCGGGTCGTACCGCCGGTCGTGGTACGGCTCCTTGTCCACCCACATCGACGGGATCATCAGCGCACCGAGCCCGGACTCCTTGGCCCGGTGGATCTCGGCGACCACCTGCGCGGGCTCGGCCGTGATCGGCAGCAGCGCCACCCCGCAGTGCCGTTCGGGGTTCTGTCCGACGAACTCGGCGAGCCAGCGGTTGTGCGCCTGCGCGCCCGCCATGCCGAGTTCCGGGTCCTGGTCGCCGGAGAGCCCGAGGCCGACCCCGAAGGGCGCCGCGGTCTGGCTGTCGACGGCGTCCGCGTCGGGGAAGACCACCTCGGCCGCGACCCCGTCGCCGTCCAGCTCCTTGAGCCGCTGGGCGGCGTCCCAGCCGCCCCGCAGCCCCTCCTCGTTGTCGCTGAACCACTTGTTCGCGAAGGCCTCGTTGCGCACCCCGAGCCGGGTCATCGCCGCGCGGCGGGCCTCGCGCCCGGCGAGGAAGTCGTCGAAGTCCCGGTGGAAGCGGGAGTCGAGATAGGGCCGGTAGCGCTCGGTGGGCAGACCGGCGTGACAGTCGGAGGAGATGATCAGATACGGATCTTCATGGCTCATGGCGTGCCCCTCGGTCGGGAGTCAGTCGAGGATGAAGTTCTCCAGGTACGTCGGGGCGGCGCGGTCGAGCATCGACCGCGAGCGCGCCCGGATCTGCCGGTCGCTGTGCTCGCTCGCCGGCAGCATCCAGAACCGGTCGGCGCGGATGCCGTCGACGACGTGCTCCGCGACCTCCTCGACGGGAGTGAAGGCGACCTCCTGGCCGGCCTCCTTCATGGCCGCCTCCCACTGGTCGAGGCTGCGGTACGGGGTCCTGCGCGGCCGTTCCTTGGCGTACCGCTCGGGCCGGTTGCGGTGCGACTCCCACAGGCCGGTGCGCAGCATGTGAGGGCCCGGGAAGAGCACGGACGCCCCCACGCGCGCGTGCTCGGCCTTCAGGTGCGCGTACAGCGACTCGGTCATGGTGACGACGGCCGCCTTGGTGACGGCGTAGACGGAGGCGGTGGGCAGCGGCGCGATCCCGCCGTCGCCGGAGGAGGTGTTGACGACGTGCCCGGGTTCGCCGCCGGCGATCATGCGCGGGACGAAGGCCTGGATGCCGTGGAAGACGCCCCAGACGTTGACGGAGAACGCCCATTTCCAGTCGTTGGGCTCGTGCTCCCACATCCGGCCCTCGGCGCCCGAGCCGACGCCCGCGTTGTTGCAGAGGACGTGCACGGCGCCGAAGGTGTCGAAGGCCGCGTCGGCGAGGGCCCGTACGGACTCCGGGTCGCTGACGTCGACGGTACGGGCGAGGACCTCCGCCCCGCCCTCGGTCAGCTCCTCGGCCGCCTGGGCGAGCGCCGCCTCCTCCACGTCGCCGAGGACGACGGAGAGGCCCTCGGCGGCGAAGCGACGGGCCATCGCGAGCCCGATGCCGCTCGCCGCGCCGGTGACGACCGCGACCTGTCCCTGACGCAGCTCCATCACACGCTCCCTTCCGGCGGGCCGTCGAGGATCTGCTGCGGGTCGTCGTAGCGCTGGTGGATGTAGGGCAGGAGGGCCTGGGCGCTCACCCGTTCCGCGACCCGGCCCTTCTGGTCGGTGGTCTTCTCACCGAGGGTGATCTCGACGATCCGGCGGACGGGGAGGTCGGCGACCGGGTCGTACATGGACTCCCGCAGCACGATGTCGCCGGTCACCCGCTCCAGCCTGCGCACCTTCTCGTTGCGGAGGCAGTGGACGAGGACGGGGTCGGCGTCGAAGCCGGTGCCGTCCACGCCCGGCAGGAACTTGAAGTAGAAGTCGGTCTTCTCGGTGGGTTCGGGCAGCGGGAGCGGTCCGGAGACCGCGCCGCGCACCTCGACGAAGTCGATGCCGTGCCGGCCGAGGGCGGCGCGGACGACGAGCCCGTCGCGTTCGACGACGACCTGGCCGAGCTTCTTCGGCTCGCCGAAGACCTCGCGGCCGCCGATGAGGGCCCGTTCCAGGGTCATCGGCATGACGAGCGGGTACCAGCCCTCCTGGTCGCCGTGGGCGGCGGCCACCGCGACCGAGCCCGCGCCGAGGGGGTAGCCCGGCAGGTTGACCTGGCTGATGTTGGCCCGGACCAGGGGCCGCTCGGTGGGTTTCAGCGGCGGCGGCAGGACCGCCGCGACGACGTCCGGGTCGGTCTCCCAGACGGCGACCACTCCGGTGGACCAGATGTCGGGGAGGTTGCTGCTCCTGGCGCGGGCCGCCGAGATCTCGGCGTCGGTGCGCGCCCCGTACCGTACTCGTGCCATGACGTACCACCCTTCAGGGACCGTCGGCCTGTAACACAGTTACACCGGTGGCGATGAAGGGTAAAGAGCCGTGCACGGAGCAGAACGGGGGAACGGATGGCGCGCAGCGCACTCACCCGCGAGGAGGTCCTGGCGGCCGCCGCGGCGCTCGTGAAGCAGCACGGCCCGGACGCCCTCACCATGCGGGGGCTGGCGGCCGAGCTCGGCACGGCGGTGACCTCGATCTACTGGCACGTCGGCAACCGGGAGTCGCTCCTGGACGCGCTGGTCGAGCGGACGGTCGCCGACCTCGCCTCGATCGGCGCCCGCGGCCGCACGCCCGCCGAGCGGATCGTCTCGGTGGCCCGGGCGCTCCGCCGCGAGCTGCGCGACCGCCCGCACCTGGTGGCGATGGTCCACGAACGGGGGCTGACGGAACGGATGTTCCTGCCCGCGCAGCGCGCGCTCGCCCACGAGGTCCACGCGGCGGGGCTGCGCGGAGCGCGGGCGGCGGAGGTGGTCCGGGCGGTGCAGTTCCAGGTGGTCGGCTACGTCCTGGTGGAACGCAACCGCGAACGGGCCCCGGCCCAGTCCCCCGCCGAGGACGAGCCCGGCCAGGCCGGCCCCGACGATCCGGACGACCCCGCCCTGCACCGCGCCCTGGCGCGCCCGGTCGACACGGAGCGCCTGTTCACCGCCTCCGTACGGGCCCTGGTGGAGGGCCTGCTGGCGACCGGTCGGCCTGACCCGGTGAACTCCCGTACGGGGCGCGTGTCCTGACGCCCGCGAGCCGGGCCGCCGTCCGCCGGATGGCCGGTTCCGAGGGGTGGGAGGGGCACCGGGGCGCCGGGGTGTCAGTAGGGGCCCGTATTCTCAGTGACCATGCTCGACGACCGCACGACAGCAGCAACGTGGCCGACCGCCTACCCACAGGGGTACGCGGTCGTCGACGTGGAGACCACCGGACTCGCCCGCGACGACCGGATAGTGTCGGCTGCCGTCTACCGCCTGGACGCCCAGGGGAACGTCGAGGACCACTGGTACACGCTGGTCAATCCGGAGCGCGACCCCGGACCGGTCTGGATCCACGGCCTCACCCGTGACCTGCTGGAGGGCGCGCCGCTCTTCCCGGAGATCGCCGCCGAGTTCTCCGCGCGGCTCGACGGCCGGGTCCTGGTGGCGCACAACGCGCTCTTCGACTGGTCGATGATCGCCCGCGAGTACGCCCGGGCCGAGCGCACCGCGCCCGTGCGGCAGCGGCTCTGCACCATCGCGCTCGCCAAGGAGCTGTCGCTCCCGCTGCCCAACCACAAGCTGGAGTCGCTGGCCGCGCACTTCGGTGTCGTCCAGCAGCGGGCGCACAACGCGCTGGACGACGCGCGGGTGCTGGCCGAGGCGTTCCGGCCGAGCCTGCACACGGCGGCCGAGCGGAACGTACGGCTCCCGCTGCTGGAGTGCCGGCCGCTGACCGAGTGGGTGTCCACGCCCGCCCCGGCCAGGATCGGCCACCAGGCCTCGTACGCCACGAACGGCTGGCGCCCCTCGCGCAAGCGGCCGCCGTGCCCGCACCCGAACCCCGGACGTTACGAAGCGGACAAACCGCTCAAGCAGGGTATGCGGGTGGCGTTCTCGGGCGACACCTCCATCGACCGCGAGCTGCTGGAGGACCGCGCGGTCGAGGCCGGGCTCCATGTCGCGAGCGGCGTCTCCCGGCTGACGAGCCTGCTGGTGACGAACGATCCGGACTCCGCCACCTCCAAGACGGTCAAGGCGAAGTCCTTCGGCACGCCGATCGTCGACGAGGCCGCCTTCACCCAACTGCTGCGGGACGTGGCCCCGGCAGACGGGTGAAACACCGGGCGTGCCGCCCGCGGCTCGTCCGCCGCGGGCAGCACCCTGTGGCGCATGGCACGTTGTGAGGTCTGCGGAAACGATTACGGCATGTCCTTCGAGGTGCACGCGCAGGGCGCGGTGCACGTCTTCGACTGCTTCTCCTGCGCCATTCACCGCATGGCGCCCATCTGTGAGCACTGCAAGGTCCAGATCATCGGCCAGGGCGTCGAGGTCGAGGGCGCCTGGTACTGCGGCGGACACTGCGCCCGCGCGGAGGGAAAGGCGGGGATCGTCGACCACGTATGAGCCCGGACCGCGCGTCCGAGCCCGGACCGCGCGCCCTTCCCGCACCCCCGTCGGAGCCCCCCTGCGTGCGCCCCATGACCACGGTTGTACGGTCATGGGGTGTACCGCTTCCTGTTGTCCCGGCAGTGGGTGATCCTCACCCTCGTCGCCCTCGTCCTCGTCCCGACGATGATCGAGCTGGGCTTCTGGCAGTTCCACCGGCACGAGCGCCGGGTCGCCCAGAACGCCCTGATCGCGGACAACCTCACGGCGCGGCCCGTCCCCGTCGAGCAGCTGACCTCCCCCGGCCACACCGTCCCGCGCGCCGACTACTGGCGTACGGTCACGGCCACCGGCACCTTCGACTCCGCGCACGAGGTCGTCGTCCGGCGGCGCACCAACGCGGACGACATGCAGGGCGTCATGGTGCTCACCCCGCTGGTCCTCACGGACGGCCGGGCCGTCGTCGTCAACCGCGGCTGGGTCCCGGCCGCACCGGACCAGAAGGCGTACCCCGAGGTCCCGCCCGCCCCCACGGGCGAGGTGACCGTCACCGGCCGGCTCAAGGCGGACGAGACGACCGGCGCCAGCGGCATCAAGGACCTGCGAGGCCTGCCGGACCGTCAGGTGATGCTGATCAACAGCGGCCAGCAGGCGGAGCTGACCGGCCTCACCGTGCTCGGCGGCTACGTCGAGCAGACCGCGCCCGGATCGCCGGGCGGCTCCCCCGAGCTGGTCCCCGAACCCGACCACGACTCGATCGGCGCGCACATGGCGTACGCCGTCCAGTGGTGGCTCTTCACGGCCGGTGTGCCCGTCGGCTGGGTGATCCTGGTGCGCCGCGAGAAGCACGACCGGGAGGCGGCGGCCCGGACGGACGGTGGCGCGGGAACTCCCGAACCCGCGCCCGCGGCGGTGTAGGCCGCAGGCCCGCAGCCGGGTAGACCCCAGTCCCGCGGCGGCGTAGGCCCCAGGCAGGCCCCCCGGCGGCGTAGACCGGCCGCAGCGGCGTAGGCCACAGCGTTCACCTGATTGACCGTCGCCTCGCGCGGGAACACGCCAGAGCGTGACGCAACGTATCGACGACTACGCCCTCATCGGTGATCTGCAGACCGCCGCGCTCGTCGGACGCGACGGGTCGATCGACTGGTTGTGTCTGCCGCGCTTCGACTCCGGCGCGTGTTTCGCCGCGCTCCTCGGCGACGAGGAGAACGGCCACTGGCGCATCGCCCCCAAGGGAGCCACGACCTGCACCACCAGAGGCTACGCGGGTGACTCCCTGGTCCTGGAGACGTACTGGGAGACCCGCGGCGGCACCGTCAAGGTCATCGACTTCATGCCCCAGCGCGACGCGGCGCCCGACGTCATGCGGATCGTGGAGGGCGTCAGCGGCTCCGTCGAAGTGGAGTCCGTCCTGCGGCTGCGCTTCGACTACGGCTCGGTCGTACCCTGGGTGCGGCGCAGCGACGGCCACCGGGTGGCCGTGGCGGGGCCCGATTCGGCCTGGCTGCGCAGCGAGCCACCGGTGAAGACCTGGGGGCAGCAGTTCTCGACCTGTTCGTCGTTCACCGTCGACGCGGGCGAGAAGGTCGCGTTCGTGCTCACCTGGCACCCCTCGCACCACCCGCGCCCCCCGCTGATCGACCCGTACACCGCGCTCGACGAGTGCCTGACGGACTGGCGGGACTGGGCGGCGCGCTGCGCGTACCAGGGTCCGTACCGCGAGGCCGTGCTGCGCTCGCTGATCACGCTCAAGGCGCTCACCTACGCGCCGACCGGCGGCATCGTCGCCGCGCCCACCACCTCGCTCCCGGAGGAGCTGGGCGGCGTACGGAACTGGGACTACCGCTCCTGCTGGCTCCGCGACTCCACCCTCACCCTCGGCGCGCTGCTGTCCGCCGGCTACGTCGACGAGGCGGCGGCCTGGCGCGACTGGCTGCTGCGGGCGGTCGCGGGCGATCCGGCCGACCTGCAGATCATGTACGGGCCGGGCGGCGAGCGACGGCTGCCGGAGATGGAACTGCCCTGGCTGCGTGGCCACGCGGACTCGGCACCGGTGCGGATCGGGAACGCGGCGGTGGACCAGTTCCAGCTGGACGTGTACGGCGAGGTCATGGACTCCCTCTTCATGGCGCGGGAGGCGGGGATCCCGCCCGTCGACCACGCCTGGAACCTCCAGCTGAGCCTGCTGGGCTTCCTGGAGTCGACCTGGCGGGATCCGGACGAGGGGCTGTGGGAGGTGCGCGGGCCGCGCCGCCAGTTCGTCCACTCGAAGGTGCTGGCCTGGGTCGCCGCCGACCGTGCGGTGCGCACGCTGGAGGCCGACCCCTCGCTGCGCGGCGATCCGGCGCGCTGGCGGGCCATGCGGGACGAGATCCACGCGGATGTGTGCGCCAAGGGGTACGACCCCGAGCGCAACACGTTCACCCAGTCGTACGGCTCGCGGGAACTGGACGCGGCGACGCTGCTGATCCCCCGGTTCGGATTCCTGCCCCCGCACGACCCCCGGGTGGTGGGGACGGTGGACGCGGTACGGAAGGAGTTGACGCACGACGGGTTCGTGCGCCGCTACAGCACCGAGGGCGAGTCGGTCGACGGCCTGCCCGGCGGCGAGGGAACCTTTCTCGTCTGCTCCTTCTGGATGGCCGACGCGCTGCGGATGACGGGGCGGAAGGAGGAGGCCCGGGAACTCTTCGAGCGCCTCCTGACGCTCCGCAACGACGTCGGCCTGCTGGCGGAGGAGTACGACCCGGCGTCGGGACGCCAGCTCGGCAACTTCCCGCAGGCGTTCAGCCACATCGGCCTGGTGGGCACCGCCCTCGCGCTCCCGTGGGAGGAGGCGGCAGGATAGGCCCATGGATCTTGGACTGAAGGACCGTGTGTACGTGGTGACCGGCGGGACGCGCGGGCTCGGCCGTGCCTCCGCCGAGGCGCTGCTCGCCGAGGGCGCGAAGGTGCTGGTCAGCGGGCGCGAGGAGAAGACGGTCGCGGAGGCGGTCGCGGAGCTGGGCCCGGGCGCGGCCGGTCTCGCCGCCGACAACGCGGACCCGCAGGCGCCCGCCCGGCTGATCGCGGAGGCGCGGTCCCGGTTCGGCGGCTTCGACGGCATCCTCGTCAGCGTGGGCGGGCCGGCGCCGGGCTCCGGCGCGGACAACACCGACGAGCAGTGGGCGGCCGCCTTCGACAGCGTCTTCCTCGGCGCGGTACGGATGGCCAGGGCGGCGGCGGAGGAGCTGACCGAGGGCGGAGTCATCGGCTTCGTCCTGTCGGGCTCGGTCCACGAGCCGATCCCGGGCCTGGCGATCTCCAACGGGCTGCGCCCGGGCCTGGCCGGCTTCGCGAAGTCCCTCGCCGGGGACCTGGGCCCGCGCGGCATCCGGGTCGTCGGCGTGCTGCCGGGGCGGATCGACACGGACCGGGTGCGGCAGCTGGACGCCCTGTCGGGCGACGCGGACGCGGCCCGCGCGGCGAACGAGTCCCGCATCCCGCTGCGGCGCTACGGCTCGCCGGAGGAGTACGGGCGCACGGCGGCGTTCCTGCTGTCGCCGGCCGCGTCGTACGTCACCGGCGTGATGATGTCGGTGGACGGCGGCGCGCGGCACGGCTTCTGACGACGCGCGGAACCCGGGCGCGCCTGCGGCTTACGGGCATCGGCGTGAACTCGGGCGCGCGCCTGCGGCGGACGCGCGGCGGTGAGCTCGGGCGCGCGCCAGCGGCTCATGTGCATCGCCTGAACTCACGCGCGCCTGCGGCTCACGTACGCCGTCGTGAGCTCAGGCGCGGGCCTGCGGGCGGGGGCGCGGGGTCACGTCACGCGGCGGGCGCGGTGTTTGACCGCGCGGAGGCGGGCCTCCGTGGGGAGGGAGCGCAGGCCCGTCGAGGTGCGGGCGTTGGCCAGGGCCTCGTCCGAGAGGGTGGCCAGGGCGGCGCGCGGGGAGGCGTACGGCTCCAGCAGCAGCGCCACGCGCGTGCGCGGGGCCGTGCGGCGGCCCGTCAGGGCGACCCGGGCGCGGGACACGCCGTGATGGGCCTTCGCGTCCGCCTCCAGGACGCCCTCCAGGGCCCGGGCCCGTACCGTCGCGCCCTCCCCGTCGCCCGTGTCGATCAGGACATCCGTGAGCCGGGCGCGGCGGAGCTGCGCGAGCAGCCACCACAGGGCGAGCAGCACGAGCACGCCGAGGACGGCGATCACCACCGGCCACCACCAGCCCTCGTCGCGCCACCGCAGCCGGTCCGCCCGGCTGAGCAGGACGTCGGAGGAGCCCGACCACGGCCACCACGAGGGCACCGCCAGATCGAACCCGGCGGCCAGGACGCCCCCGCCGACGGCGATCAGCACCAGACCGATCAGGGCGAGCAGCACACGGTTGACGCGGCGCAGTACGGCGGTCACGCCCGTCCTCCCTTCGTCGGCGGGCGGCCCACCCGGACCTTCAGCTCCGGTGGGCGGGCGAGGCCCAGGTCGTCGATGCCGGTGGCGAGGACGCTCCGCACGTCGGCGCGGACCGCGTCGAGTTCGCGGAAGTGCGAGACCGCCCGGACGGCGACCTTCCTGCGCCGCATCCGTACCCGTACCGACTGCACGCCCGAGACCTCCATCGCCCGGTCGCGCAGGGTCAGCGCGGCGGCGTCGCGGTCGAGGCCGGCCCGCAGGTCGGTGTGGTCGCGTCGCATCGGCAGGACGGAGCGCAGCCCGGGGGTGCACGCCAGGATCAGGAGCCAGAGGCCGATGAGGGCGGCGAGGGACGCGCCGGCCAGCACCCAGGTGTTGTCGAGGGGCCGGGTCGCCAGCTCGTCGGCGAGTTCGCGGCGCCAGCTCATGGCCGTGCGGCCGGCCCGTACGGCGGCCACGTCGTAGAGCAGCAGGCCGGTGCCGCCGAGGAGGATCAGGGCGGTGAGCCCGGCGGGGATGCGCCGTACCGCCCAGAAGCGGCGCGCGCGGGGCCCGGCCGGCGGGTCCTTCTCCAGGGGTACGGGTGCGTCCTCGGCGCCCGTACCCGTCTCCGTCTCCGTCGTCATCGCAGCCTCCGCCCGTCCGCCTCGCGCGCCGTGTGCGGCGAGTGCAGCCGCTCGACGTGGACGGTGACCTCGGGTACCTCGAGGCCCGCCAACTCCCGCACGCGCCGCATCACCTGACTGCGCACCGCGCCGCACTGGCGGCCGACGTCCGAGGGGTAGCCCAGTTCCAGGCTGACCGAGACGCGCGCGGTGTCACGGGTCACGACGACCGAGGCCTGCGGCCCGGAGCCGGCCCGGGGCACCGCGTCGAGAGCCTCCCGCGCGGCCCGCGCGGCGATCTTCGCGACCACCCGGTCGGCGATCGTGGTCGCGCCACGGCCGGCCGGACCCACCCGCTCGACTGTCACCCCCGGTCACCGCCGCCGGTCGCCGCGCTCGCGACTCCGGAAGAAGTCGCCGGGTTCGAGGTCGCCCTCGAGGAACCTCCCGACGACGAAGCCGATCGCGCCCAACGCCGCGACCAGTACGAACGCCCCGAATCCGCCGAAGTACCCGGCGAACCCGAGGGCCATTCCGGCCACAAGGCCGACGACAGCCATTTTCATGCTGAGCCCTTTCAGTCGGAGTGCCGACGACTACTGGAGCCGCGACTCCGGCTCCTCTTCCTCGTCCTCCGGCAGCTTCACGTCGCTGACCGCGATGTTGACCTCGACGACCTCGAGGCCGGTCATCCGCTCGACCTCCGCGATGACGTTCTCGCGCACGGCACCGGCCACCTCGGAGATGGAGGCGCCGTACTCGACGACGATCTCCAGGTCGAGCGCGGTCTGCACCTCGCCGACCTCGGCCTTGACGCCGCGCGTGGCGCCCGCCTTGTTGCCCCCTCCGCCGGGGACCCGGTCGCGCACGGCGCCGAGGGTGCGGGAGAGCCCGCTCCCCATGGCATGGACGCCGTCGACCTCACGTGCGGCCAGACCGGCGATCTTCTCGACGACGCCGTCGGCGATGGTGGTACGGCCACGGGTGGCGGGGTCGCCGCCGCCACGCTTGGTCACGGACGGGTCGCTGGGGTGTGCGGGGTCGTTCATCACCATTCATCCCTTCTCTGCGCCTACATGTGCCTTTGCCCACATTAGGCTGGGGCAATGACGACGACATCTGGGGCGCGACGGGCGGGGGCGCTCCGTGGGCGATTCAGGCCGGGCCGGCTGCTGCCTCTGGGAGACGCCACGGACGGTGCGTGGCTGGCCGAGAGCGCGGCCAGGAGAGTACTGCTGCGGGCGGCGGCGTCCGTGCGGGGCGTGGTGCCGGGGGCGCTGCGGGTGGGGCTCGCGCAGGAGGGGCCGGACGCGCCCTTCCCCGTACCGCCGGGCGGGTTGCCGCCGGGAACGCTGCGGATCACCGGCGACTTCGCGTCGGAGGCCGCCCAGGCGGCGGTACGGCCGCTGCCGGGTATGGCGGAGGAGGTGCGCGCGGCGCTCCTCACCTCGGCGGAGCGGGAGTTGGGTCTCGTGGTCGCGGCCGTGGACCTGCGGGTGACCGGTCTCGTGGAGGGTCCCGGGGATTCCCCGGCCACCGCTCCCCCAGTCGGGCGATTCGCCCCGGCGCCGGACGACCCGGAGGCGCACGCCCTGCTCGGCGTGCCGGGCATCGCGGGGCTCACGTCCGTCCTGGGCTCCCCGCTCCACCGCACGCCGGGGGCGCTGCGGATCGAACTGGCGGTGGCCGCCGGTCACCGCGCCCTGGACGTGGCCCGTGCGGCGCGCGCCCGGGCGGCCGGGACGGCCCCCGAGGGGACGGCGGTCACGGTCCTGGTCTCGGAACTCCAGTGAGTTCGGGGCACGTGGGCGCGCGGGCACGTGAACAGGCGGGCGCGCGGGCACGTGAACAGGCGGGCGGCCGGGCACGTGAACAGGCGGGCGGCCGGGCGCCAGTGAGCGCGCGCGAGCGAGCGGGCACGCGAGCGCGCGGACGCCAGCGGGCGCACGGCGCGCCACGCCCGCGCCCGCACCGGTCTCCTCAGTCGCCGAGGCCCGCCAGGTCGCGCAGACGACGCGCCTGCGCGGCACGCTCGGCGGTGCGCTGGGCTTCGTACGAGCGATCGGCGGCGCCCTGGAGCAGCGCCTTGGTCTCGATGACGGCGTCGCGCGGGGCGGAGAGCAGCGCGGCGCTCAAGTCCCGTACCGCGCCGTCGAGTTCGTCGGCGGCGACGGCGATGTTGGCGAGGCCGATGCGCTCGGCCTCCTGCGCGTGGACGAAGCGTCCGGTGGCGCAGATCTCCAGCGCGCGGGCGTAGCCGACAAGGCCCACGAGGGGGTGCGTGCCGGTGAGGTCGGGGACGAGTCCGAGGCTGGTCTCGCGCATGGCGAACTGCACGTCCTCGGCGACGACCCGCAGGTCGCAGGCGAGGGCGAGCTGGAACCCGGCACCGATGGCGTGCCCCTGGACGGCCGCGATCGACACGATGTCGCTACGGCGCCACCAGGTGAACGCGTCCTGGTACTCGGCGATGACCGCGTCCAGGTCCTCGTCCGAACCCCGCGCCATCTCCAGGAAGGACGGCTCTCCGTCGAAGCCCTCGGGCGTGAACGCCTGCCGGTCGAGCCCGGCGGAGAAGGACTGTCCCTCGCCGCGCAGGACGACGACCCGCACGCTGCCCGGCAGTGACCGGCCGGCCTCCGTCAACGCCCGCCACAGAGCGGGAGACTGGGCGTTGCGCTTCGCCGGATTGGTCAGGGTCACCGTGGCAACGGCGTCCTCGACGGTGAGCCGTACACCGTCCTTGTCGATGAGAACAGAGTCGAGCGAAGTCATGGGGCGCCTCCGGTTCCGGTGCAGCACTCACTGCTAAGTGACTGCACAGTAACCACCCGGTCGACCGTGCGGGCGACCGGGTGGCCACCGCGAGAACCGATGGACCCGATGAACCGCACCCCGTCAGGCCGAGGCGGCCTTCTTGCCCCGTGTCGCTCCGCCGCGTCCACGCAGCGTGACGCCGGATTCACTGAGCATCCGGTGGACGAATCCGTAGGAGCGACCGGTTTCCTCGGCCAGCGCCCGGATGCTCGCACCGGAGTCGTACTTCTTCTTCAGGTCTGCCGCGAGCTTGTCGCGCGCGGCGCCGGTCACCCGGCTGCCCTTCTTCAGAGTCTCGGCCACCCGTGCCTCCTCATGGGAAGTGCGCTCTGGACTTCTCATGATCACCCCTTCCGGACGTCCTGGCCACCCATTCGACAAGGTCCGTGGCACCAGGTTTGCGCTCCGAGGGGCCGTCGCCACGAGCGGATCCTTTGATTCCGTTCGTGGCGATCCGCGCCCCAGGGCGCGCCGGACCAGGAAGTGCCAGGTCAGCGCGGCAGCGGGCGAACGAAGGCGGCGCGACCCTGACGGAAGGATTCCGCGCAGTGCCGCGCCGGAGGTACGAGACGCCCTCACTCAGATGAAGGATCACCCATGAGCCGAATGATCCAGAGCGAGATGATCAGGCGAGCGCCACGAGGTCCTTGTAGTCGGGGCCCCACAGGTCCTCGACGCCGTCCGGGAGCAGGATGATCCGCTCCGGCTCCAGCGCGTCGACCGCGCCCTCGTCGTGCGTGACGAGGACGACGGCGCCCTTGTAGGTGCGCAGCGCGCCGAGGATCTCCTCGCGGCTGGCCGGGTCGAGGTTGTTGGTGGGCTCGTCGAGGAGCAGCACGTTCGCCGAGGAGACCACCAGGGTCGCCAGCGCCAGACGGGTCTTCTCCCCACCGGAGAGCACTCCGGCCGGCTTGTCGACGTCGTCGCCGGAGAAGAGGAAGGAGCCGAGCGTCTTGCGCACCTCGACGAGGTCGAGGTCGGGAGCGGAGGACCGCATGTTCTCCAGGACGGTGCGCTCGGGGTCGAGCGTCTCGTGCTCCTGGGCGTAGTAGCCGAGCTTGAGGCCGTGGCCCGGGGTCACCTCGCCGGTGTCGGCCTTCTCCGCCCCGGCGAGCAGCCGGAGCAGGGTGGTCTTGCCCGCGCCGTTGAGGCCGAGGATGACGACGCGCGAGCCCTTGTCGATCGCGAGGTTCACATCGGTGAAGATCTCCAGCGAGCCGTACGACTTGGAGAGGCCCTCGGCCGTGAGCGGGGTCTTGCCGCAGGGCGCCGGCTCGGGGAAGCGGAGCTTGGCGACCTTGTCGGAGACGCGGACCGCCTCCAGGCCGGAGAGCAGGCGCTCGGCGCGCTTGGCCATGTTCTGCGCGGCGACGGTCTTGGTGGCCTTGGCGCGCATCTTGTCGGCCTGCGAGTTGAGGGCGGCGGCCTTCTTCTCGGCGTTCTGGCGCTCGCGCCTGCGGCGCTTCTCGTCGGCCTCGCGCTGCTGCTGGTAGAGCTTCCAGCCCATGTTGTAGACGTCGATCGTCGAGCGGTTGGCGTCCAGGTAGAAGACCTTGTTCACGACGGTCTCGACGAGGTCGACGTCGTGGGAGATGACGATGAAGCCGCCGCGGTAGCTCTTCAGGTAGTCGCGCAGCCAGACGATGGAGTCGGCGTCGAGGTGGTTCGTGGGCTCGTCGAGGAGCAGGGTGTCGGCGTCGGAGAAGAGGATCCGGGCCAGCTCGACCCGGCGGCGCTGACCGCCGGAGAGGGTGTGCAGCGGCTGGCCGAGGACCCGGTCGGGCAGGCCGAGGGCGGCGGCGATGGTCGAGGCCTCCGCCTCGGCCGCGTATCCGCCCTTGGTGAGGAACTCGGTCTCCTGGCGCTCGTACTGCTTCATCGCCTTGTCGCGCGTGCCGCCGGTGCCGGTCGCGATGCGCTCCTCGTTCATCCGCATCTTCTTGATGAGGACGTCGAGGCCGCGGGCGGAGAGGATCCGGTCACGGGCCATGACGTCGAGGTCGCCGGTGCGCGGGTCCTGCGGGAGGTAGCCGACCTCGCCGGAGCGGGCGATCTGGCCGGCGGCGGGCATGCCCTCGCCGGCGAGGCACTTGGTGAGGGTGGTCTTGCCCGCTCCGTTACGGCCGACGAGGCCGATGCGGTCGCCCTTGGCGATGCGGAAGGACGCGGACTCGATGAGGATGCGGGCGCCGGCGCGCAGCTCGATGCCGGAAGCGGTGATCACGGACAGACTCCAGGGCGGACGGTTCGGCGGAAAGGGCTGAGAGCGGATTCGACGCCGCTAGTCATGCGCGCGGAGAATGGCCATACGGCCAGTCTAACGGGCGCATGCAACTGCTTTTCGGCCACAGTGCGGGGGCTGCCGACCACCACCCCTTACCGCCCATGCGCGACAAAAGGGGCGATCCCTAGGGGATTCGCCGATACTCGGGCGCAGGGCGGCGGTCACTGCCGCGGCACGACGGCAGAGGGTGGTGGCCCATGCAGTTCGACGACGACGCCGACCTGGACACCTCGGAGGTCAAGGACGTCCGCGGCAGCCGCGTCCCCGGCGGAAAGGCCACGGTAGGCGGCGGGATCGTCGGCTTCATCGCGCTGATTCTGGGAGTGCTCTTCGGGGTCGGCCCCGAGCAGCTGGGACTCTCCTCCGGCGACCCCGCGCCGGTCGCGACCGCGTCCTCGCTCGCCCAGGTCGAGCAGACCTGCCGGACCGGCGCGGACGCGAACACCCGCGAGGACTGCCGGACCGTGGCGGTCGTCAACAGCGTGCAGGACTTCTGGCGGTCGGAGTACGCGCGACGCGGCGGCCGGTACGGGGACGCGCGCACGGTCATGTTCAGCGACAGGGTCGCCACGGCCTGCGGTTCGGCCACCTCGGCGGTGGGGCCCTTCTACTGCCCCGGCGACCGCCAGGTCTATCTGGACCTGGGCTTCTTCGACGAGCTGCGGAACACCTTCGGGTCGAGCGGCGACTTCGCCCAGGCCTACGTGGTGGCGCACGAGTACGGCCACCACATCCAGAACATGATGGGCACCCTGGCCCGTTCCCAGGACGGGCGGACGGGCGCCGGTTCCAACGCCGTACGGGTCGAGCTCCAGGCGGACTGCTACGCGGGGGTCTGGGCGCGCCACGCGACGACCACGCCGGACGAGAAGACCGGCCGTCCGCTGCTCACACAGCTGACCGACCAGGACATCAGGGACGGCATGGAGGCGGCGGCCGCCGTGGGCGACGACCGGATCCAGGAGAAGTTCCAGGGCCGGGTGACGCCGGAGAACTGGACCCACGGCTCGGCGGCGCAGCGCCAGCAGTGGTTCTACACCGGGTACACGAGCGGGGACATGGCGCGGTGCAACACCTTCCGCTGAGGCCCGCGATGTCAGCGCCGGATGCCAGACTGAGATGCAGGTCACATTCGGCCACGAGGAGGAGTGATCGGGATGGCTGAGGCACCCCATATCTGTCCGACCCTGACCTACCACGACGCGCACACGGCGATCCGGCAGCTGACGGAGGCGTTCGGCTTCACCCGCACCGCGGTGTACGAGGGTGAGGACGGCAGGGTCATGCACGCCGAGCTGTCGTACGGCAACGGGACGGTGATGCTCGGCAGCAAGGGCACGGGCACCGAGTTCGACAAGCTGGTCGACGGCTCCGGGCCCAGCGGGGTGTACGTCCACGTGGACGACGTGGACGAACACCACGCGCGGGCGGTGGCCCATGGCGTCGAGATCGTGATGCCGCCGACGGACCAGGACTACGGCTCGCGGGACTACATCGCCCGCGACGGCGAGGGGAACGTCTGGAGCTTCGGCACCTACCTGCCGGGGGCCACCGGCTGAGACTGGCGGCCCGGGAGGCGGGACCCGGGGGTGGTGAGGCCGGGAGCGTCCCGGGCGGCCGAGGCGCGGGAGGGACCCGGGCGGCCGGGCGGTGAGGCCGGGAGCGACCCGGGCGGTGAGGCCCGGGCCGGGCCGTCAGGCTCCTCCGGTGTGCACCTGGAAGGCCGCCCGGCGGACCGCCTTGGCGAGGGCGGGGTCGGGGTGGGCGGCGGCGAGGGCGACCAGGACCTGGACCGTACGGGGGTGGCCGACGGCGCGGACCTCGTCGAGGAGGGCCGGGACGGTGCCCTGGACGGCCGACTCCAGGTGCCGGACGAGGAGCGCGCTCTCGCCGTGGTCGGCGACGGCGGCGGCGGTGTCCACCCAGAGCCAGGTCGCCTCCTCGCGGGTGAGCACCTCCGGGGCGTCGTCCGGGTCGGCGCCCTCGTACTCCGCGATCCAGAGCAGGGCGTACGGCCGGAGGGAGACCTCCTCGGCCGCGGCCCGGACCTCCGCCTCCGCGGGGGCCCCGACGACACGGAGCGCCTCGAAGGCCAGGCCGCGCAGCAGGGCGTCCTCCCCGCGGGCGACGGCGATCAGCTCGGCGACCGCGCTGGAGAGCGTGCGGGCGGCGAGCCAGGCGCGGTACTCGTCGCGGGCGGGGCCGGGTGTGAGGCCCGCGCAGCCGCGGAGCATGTCCTCGGCGGACTGCTCGATGTTGCCGGCCGGGCTCTGGGCGGCGACGCAGATCTGCTCCAGCTTGACCCAGACCGCCCAGTTGCCGAGCGGGGTCAGGGTGGCCTGCCGGCCGTCCGGGCCCTCGCCGGGGGTCAGGGCTCCGACGGCGGCGAGCCCCTCCAGGGCCCAGTCGAGGAGTGCGGCGAGCCCCTGGGGCCCGGTGGCGGCGGCGACGGCGGTCTCCATGGCTGCGCTCTCCGCGGCGGTGGCGCCCTCGACGGGGACCTCGCAACGCTCCTCGCGCAGCTCGTCGACCCGCTGGCCGAGCAGGTCGAGCAGGGCAGGGACGGTCACGGGCCCGGCGGAGAGCTGGAGCAGCGAGAGCACCTGGGGAAGGGCCTCGACGACCTCGGCGACGGCGCCCGGGGCGACGTCCTCGGGGGCGGGGTGGACCAGGGACCAGGCGTCGAAGAGGGCGACCCAGCCGCGCAGCACGGCGGAGTCGTCGCGGTCCCAGGCGTGCAGCCGCCAGCCCGGGCGGGCGGTGTCGCCGTGCACCTCCACGAGTCCGGCGAGCCGGGCCCGGTCCCAGCCGGCCCGGATCTGGCCGGGCGTCAGGTCCAGTGCGGCGGCGGCTCGTTCCTGGTCGGGGAGGGCGCGGGTCGCGGGATCGGCGGCGACGCGGCTCGCGGGGTCCGCCGCGCGGGTCGCGGGGTCGGCCGTGGAGGCGGTCCGCGGGCGGGCGGCGGGCGCGGTCCTGTGCCCGCCGTCGAGGGTGGCCCAGCGGGCGATCCGTACGGCGTCGGCGAGGACGGTCCGTGCCTGACGGGCCAGTTCCGCGCGGGGCGGAGTGCCCTCCGGCGGGCGCGGGGCCGGGCGGGTGCGCCGGGTCGTCACGGCCCGCCGGGCGGTGGCGAGAGCCCGCGGACGGACAAGTCGGAGTCTGGAGTTGCGCGCCAATTGCTCATCGGGCTTTCGAGACGTCACGGGGGCAGTCTTCCCGTTGACGGCCCGAAAGCCCAATCGGAATCGGATACGCCGCCCCCGGGGCCCCGGCCGTGGCCCGGCGCACGGCCCACCGGAACAGAAGGCGCGGCCTACGGAGCGGCCTACAGAAGGGGGGTGAGGAAGCGGCGCAGGGCCTCCTCGTAGCGGACCGGGTCGGCGTTCCACATCGCGGCGTGCGGGGCGCCCCTGACCGTGTGCAGGGTGACCAGTTCCGGTCGGCGGGCGGCCAGTTCGAGGGAGGGCTCCCAGGGGGCGATCGTGTCGTCGGGGCCGTGCAGGACGAGCGTCGGTACGCGCAGGGCGGCCGGGTCGGCGGCCTGCGGGAGCCGGTCGCCGTGCGGCCAGCCCCGGCCCGTCGCGGCGCGGACCGCAAGCGGAAGCAGGGGGCCGGGGACCCGGTGGGCGGCGGCGAGGTTGCGCAGGGTGGCCTCCCGGTCGAGGACCGGGGAGTCCAGCACGAGGCCGCGGACGACGTCCCGTACGCCGGAGTCGGCGGCGGCGTGCAGGGCCATCGAGGCGCCGGTCCCGAAGCCGTGCAGCACGACGTGTTCGGCGCCCCTGCGGACGGCGTAGCGCAGGGCCGCGTCGACGTCCCGCCATTCGGAGTCGCCGAGGTGGCCGACGCCGTCCGGGAAGGGGGGCGCGCCCTCGTCGCCCCGGTGGGCGAGGCAGAGGACGGGGATCTGCCGGCGGGAGAGGAAGGGGACGAGGTTGAGGGGGTGCCGGCGGGTGGTGCCGATGCCGTGCAGGGCGATGACCCAGGTGGCGCGTGGCCCTGGGACGAGCCAGGCGGGCAGGGGCCCGAGCTCGCCGGGGATCTCGACGTCCTCCTGGGTGACACCGAGGGCGGTCTCCGGGGTGCCGCTGTGCAGCTCGGGGGTGAGGCGGACCCGGGCGCCGGGCGCCAGCTCGCCGTGCTCGACGCGTTCGAGGCGGCGTACGACGGTGTCCGCGGTGTGCGGCACCCGGTCGAGGACCGGGCCGACGACCGCGTGCACGCCGGGGCCCTCGATCCCGTACGTACCGGGGCGCAGGGAGGCGAGGCTGCGGGTCAGGGTGACCTGGCCGGGGCCCGTGGCGTGCACGGTGAGCCGGGGGTCGCCGGGCAGGGGCGGTCCGGACGCCGCCCTGAGGGCGACGTCGCCGGCGTACCGGCCGGCCGCGATCGCGGCCGCGCCGGCACCGAGCAGAGTGGTGACGGCCGCTGCCGTCGCTGTAGCCGGGCGCACGGTCCCAGTGTCGGTAGCCGGGGCCGGGGCTGCCACCGGACAAACCCGCCCGAGACGGTCCCCTGATCGAGTGACGTGGATCTCCTTCGCGGGTCCCCCGGTCGGCTGACACGCCTGCCGGCCCGTCCACGGGCTGACACGGGCGAGCCGGGACGAAGCGGACGACGCCCCCGGTCTCCGGTGACGGCACGGATTACCGGCGGTCGCACGGTGCCCACATCGTGGACAAGGGGTCCACGGGGAGCCCTTCGAGAGCACAAACGGAATGCCCAGAACCCGATTTGGGTCACCACAGCGCCCGACCCAGTTCATCTTCCGTTCACTCAGGTTGCCTACGTTCGTCGAGCCACTGACGTCAAACGATTGCCTGGGTAAATGGAACACATCACGCTGCTGCTCGCGATTGTGGTCGTGACAGCTCTCGTGTTCGATTTCACGAACGGTTTCCACGACACCGCCAACGCGATGGCGACGACCATCTCGACCGGTGCCCTCAAGCCCAAGACGGCGGTGGCCATGTCCGCCGTGCTCAACCTGGTCGGCGCGTTCCTGTCCGTCGAGGTCGCCAAGACGATCTCCGGCGGGATCATCAACGAACAGGGCATTCGTACCGAAGTGATCTTCGCGGCGCTCGTCGGCGCCATCCTCTGGAACCTGCTGACCTGGCTCCTGGGTCTGCCGTCCAGCTCCTCGCACGCCCTCTTCGGCGGCCTCATCGGCGCCGCCGTGATGTCGGCCGGCTGGTCCGCCGTCAACGGCTCGACCGTCGTCAGCAAGGTCCTCATCCCCGCGATCGCCGCGCCGCTCGTCGCCGGCCTCGCCGCGATGGCGGCCACCAAGCTGACGTACAGGATCGGCGCCAGGACGGACACGAAGTCCACCGCCAAGGGCTTCCGGGCCGGTCAGATCGCCTCCGCCGGTCTCGTCTCCCTCGCGCACGGCACCAACGACGCGCAGAAGACGATGGGTGTCATCACCCTCGCCCTGGTCACCGGCGGCGTCCTCGCCCCCGGCTCCAACCCCCCGATGTGGGTCGTCGTCTCCGCCGGTGTCTGCATCGCGCTCGGCACCTACCTCGGTGGCTGGCGCATCATCCGGACCATGGGCAAGGGCCTCACCGACCTCCAGCCGCAGCAGGGCTTCGCCGCCCAGACCAGCGCCGCGACGGTCATCCTGGCCTCGTCCAACCTGGGCTTCTCCCTCTCCACCACGCAGTCCTGCTCCGGCGCCGTGATGGGCGCGGGCCTCGGCCGCAAGGGCGGTGTCGTCCGCTGGTCCACCGCGACCCGGATGTTCGTCGCCTGGGGTCTGACCCTGCCCGCCGCGGGCCTGGTCGGCGCCGGCGCCGAGTTCCTCACCAAGCAGGGCCCCTGGGGTGTGGCCGTCGTCGCCGTCCTTCTGGTGGCCGGTTCGGGCGTCATCTGGGCGCTGTCCCGCCGCAAGCCGGTCGACCACCACAACGTGACCGCCGACGAGATCGACGGCGAGCCCGCGGGCGTCGTGACCACCGCCATCGCGGCCGTCACCCCGCCGGCGACCGTCGGCGCCTTCGCCGCCGTCTCCGACGACGCCCTCAAGACCACCATCCCCGCGCCGGCCCCCGTGGACCCGGCGGCCCCCGCCGCGCCGACTGCGCCCGCATCGGTATAAGGAACGAAACGACATGAAGATCGACTGGGCAGCTCTCGGCTCCGTCTTCGGAGTCAGCCTCGTGGCGACCGTCGCCCTCGTGGGGCTCTTCACCCTCGGCATCATCGGCCTCTCCAAGCAGGAGCAGGCCGCGTCCCAGGGCGGCTCGGCCGCCATGGCGCGCACCGGCGCGTACGCCTGCTTCGCGCTGTGCGCGGCGGCCGTCGCGTACGGCATCTATCTGATCGTCGTCTGACGACGGTCCCGCTCCGACGGACGGGCGGGTCGCACCTTCGGGTGCGGCCCGCCCTTCCGTCGTCCAGGGGCGCGGTGCGGGTCGCGCTGTGGTGCTCCGCACACTGTCCCGCCGCAGGTCAAGCGTGAGTTGACGGGTGTTCGCACACGTGGTGGACTTCCGGGGCCATTACGGCGGCAAGCAGAGGAAGCCCGGTGCGAATCCGGCGCGGTCCCGCCACTGTGACCGGGGAGCGATCCCCGGGAGCCAGGAACTCTCGCCGCCGGTCACGTCGAGCCAGGGCGCGGACCCTGAGTGAGGACACAGCGCCATGCCCGGCCGCAGTGCTGCCCCAGGTGTATTCGCGTACGGCGCCGCCGCCGGTCTCGCCGCCGACGCCATCGTCGGCGACCCCCGCCGCGGCCATCCGGTCGCCGCGTTCGGACGCGCCGCCGGGGCGGTCGAGAAGCTGCTGTGGCGCGACCACCGCGGGTGGGGCGCGCTGCACACCGCGGTCTGTGTGACGGGCGCCGCGGGCGCCGCCGCGCTGGCCGCCCGTACGGTACGTGACCACCCCCGCGCCTCCGCCGCGCTGACCGCCGCCGCCGTGTGGGCCGTCGTCGGCGGGACGACGCTGGGCCGGGAGGCCGACGCGATCGGCGGCGCCCTCGCCGCCGGTGACCTGGACGTGGCCCGCGAGCGGCTGCCCCACCTGTGCGGGCGCGACCCGCACTCCCTGGACGGTCCGGCGATGGCCCGCGCGGTCGTGGAGTCCGTCGCCGAGAACACCTCCGACGCCGTCGTGGGCGCACTGGTCTGGGGCGCGGTCGCGGGCGTTCCCGGCCTGGTCGGCTTCCGGGCGGTGAACACCCTGGACGCCATGGTCGGCCACAGGTCCGCGCGGTACCGGCGCTTCGGCTGGGCCTCGGCCCGGCTCGACGACGTGGCCGGCTGGCCGGGCGCCCGGCTGACGGCGGCGCTCGCGACCGTGGCCGGCGGGGATCCGCGCGGGGCCGTGCGCGCCTGGCGGGCGGACGCGGCCAAGCACCCGAGCCCCAACGCGGGCCCGGTGGAGGCGGCGTTCGCCGGAGCCCTCGGCGTACGGCTCGGCGGGACGCTCTCGTACGGCGGGCGGGTCGAGCACCGGCCGGTCCTGAACACGGAGGGACGGGCCGTGGAGGTCGCGGACATCGACCGGGCGGTCCGGCTGTCGCGCCGCGTGACGGCGCTGACGCTGGCGGTCTGCGTGGGCGGCCGGATCGCGGCGAGCGCGCTGAAGCGGAGGCAGGCATGACGGGCGGGGCGACGGCGGGCGAGGCGACGGCGGGCGGGGCGACGGCGGGCGGAGCACCCACCGGTGGGGCGACGGCGATCGGCGGGAGCGGGCGTCGGCGCGGCGGGGGGTTGCTGGTCGCCGGGACCACGTCCGACGCCGGCAAGAGTGTCGTCACGGCCGGTATCTGCCGCTGGCTGGTCCGACAGGGCGTGAAGGTCGCCCCGTTCAAGGGCCAGAACATGTCCCTGAACTCCTTCGTGACCCGCGAGGGCGCCGAGATCGGCCGGGCGCAGGCCATGCAGGCGCAGGCCGCCCGGGTCGAGCCGACCGCGCTCATGAACCCGGTCCTGCTGAAGCCGGGCAGCGACCGCTCCAGCCAGGTCGTCCTGATGGGCAAGCCGGTGGGCGAGCTCAGCGCGAAGGGGTTCTTCGGGGGGTCCGGGGGGCCGTCCGCGGGGAAGAGGCTGCGCGGGGGCCGGCAGCGGGAGCTCTTCGAGCCGGTGATGGCGTGTCTGGAGGAGTTGCGGGGCACGTATGACGCCGTGATCTGCGAGGGGGCGGGCAGTCCGGCCGAGATCAACCTGCGGCGCACGGACATCGTGAACATGGGCATCGCACGGGCGGCCCGGCTGCCGGTCCTGGTGGTCGGGGACATCGACAGGGGCGGGGTGTTCGCCCAGTTCTTCGGGACGACGGCGCTGCTGGCGGCCGAGGACCAGGAGTTGGTCGCGGGCTATCTCGTGAACAAGTTCCGCGGCGACGTGACCCTGCTGGAGCCCGGGCTCGACATGCTGTACGACCTGACCGGGCGCCGGACGTTCGGCGTGCTGCCGTACGCGCACGGGCTCGGCATCGACGAGGAGGACGGGCTGCGGGTCTCCCTGCGCGGCGCGGTCCGCGAGTCGGTCGTCGCGCCGCCGGTCGGCGCGGACGTGCTGCGGGTCGCGGTCTGCGCGGTCCCGTTGATGTCCAACTTCACGGACGTGGACGCGCTGGCGGCCGAGCCGGGCGTCGTCGTGCGGTTCGTGGACCGGGCGGAGGAGCTGGTCGACGCGGACCTGGTGATCGTGCCCGGCACCCGGGGCACGGTGAAGGCCCTGGCGTGGCTGCGCGAACGCGGGCTCGCGGACGCGCTGGCCCGGCGGGCCGCGGAGGGCAGGCCGGTGCTCGGCATCTGCGGCGGTTTCCAGGCGCTCGGGGAACGGATCGAGGACGAGGTCGAGTCGAAGGCCGGCACCGTCGACGGGCTCGGACTGCTGCCCGTACGAGTCCGGTTCGCGGCCGAGAAGACGCTGGCCCGGCCGGTCGGCGAGGCGCTCGGCGAGCGGGTCGAGGGGTACGAGATCCACCACGGCGTCGCGGACGTGCTGGGCGGGGAGGCGTTCCTCGACGGGTGCCGGGTCGGCGCGGTCTGGGGGACGCACTGGCACGGCTCGCTGGAGAGCGACGGGTTCCGCCGGGCGTTCCTGCGGGAGGTCGCCGCGGCGGCCGGACGGCGCTTCGTCCCGGCCCCGGACACGTCCTTCGGGGCGCTCCGCGAGGAGCAGTTGGACCGGCTCGGGGACCTGATCGAGGAACACGCGGACACGGACGCGCTGCTCCGGCTGATCGAACACGGCGCACCGACGGGCCTGCCGTTCGTGCCGCCGGGTGCGCCGTGAGGGGGCGACGGCACGCGGTGCGGCCCGGCTTGGGGGGCGGCGTGCGGCCCGGCCTCGGGCGCGGCACGGGGCACGACACGCGGCCCGGCTTGGGGCACGACACGCGGCCCGGCACGGGACGCGGCACGCGGCCCGGCACGGGACGCGGCACGCGGCCCGGCACGGGACGCGGCACGCGGCCCGGCACGGGACGCGGCACGCGGCCCGGCACGGGGCACGACACGCGGCCCGGCACGGGGCACGACACGTGCCCCGTCGTGCGGCCCCGCACGCGGCCCCGCACGCGCCCCGGGCTGGGACGCCGTCGGTCTTCCGCCGGTCCTGGGGCTCCCGTCGTGCGGGGAAGACGTCGCCTACCCGTGGCCCCCGTGGGCCGTTGCTCGCCGTCGGCGGCCGCCGGTCGCCACGAAGTCGAAGGAAGGACCACCCGATGAGCACCCGCTATCCGTTCACCGCCGTCGTCGGCATGGACGACCTGCGCCTCGCGCTGCTGCTCAACGCGGTGAGCCCGGCGGTCGGTGGCGTCCTCGTGCGCGGCGAGAAGGGGACCGCCAAGTCGACGGCCGTGCGGGCGCTCGCGGACCTGCTGCCCGAGGTGCCGGTGGTCGCCGGCTGCCGCTTCAGCTGCGACCCGGCCTCGCCCGACCCGGCCTGCCCGGACGGGCCGCACGAGAGCACCCCGGCCGCCGCGCGCCCCGCGCGGATGGTGGAGCTGCCCGTCGGCGCCTCCGAGGACAGGCTCGTCGGCGCGCTGGACATCGAACGGGCCCTGGCCGAGGGCGTGAAGGCGTTCGAGCCCGGCCTGCTCGCCGACGCGCACCGCGGGATCCTGTACGTGGACGAGGTCAACCTCCTCCACGACCACCTGATCGACCTGCTCCTCGACGCCGCCGCCATGGGCTCCTCGTACGTCGAGCGCGAAGGCGTCTCCGTACGGCACGCGGCCCGGTTCCTGCTCGTCGGCACCATGAACCCCGAAGAGGGCGAACTGCGGCCGCAGTTGCTGGACCGGTTCGGCCTGACGGTCGAGGTCGCGGCCTCCCGCGAGCCCGAGCAGCGGGTGGAGGTCGTCCGGCGCCGGCTCGCCTTCGACGACGACCCGACCGCCTTCGCCGCCCGCTGGTCGGGTGAGGAGACCGCCCTGCGGGAGCGGATCGCCACCGCCCGCGCGCTGCTGCCGAGCGTGGTGCTCGGGGACGCGGCCCTGCTGCAGATCGCCGCGACCTGCGCCGCGTTCGAGGTGGACGGCATGCGCGCGGACATCGTCATGGCCCGGACGGCGACCGCGCTCGCCGCGTGGGCCGGGCGCACGGAGGTGACCTCCGAGGACGTCCGGCAGGCCGCGCTGCTCGCGCTCCCCCACCGCAGGCGCCGGAACCCCTTCGACGCGCCGGGCCTGGACGAGGACAGGCTCGACGAGACCCTGGAGCGGTTCCAGGGCGAGGGCGACGAGGACCCTGACCCCGGGCCGGAGGGCCCCGGGCCGGAGGGCCCCGGCGGCCCCGGTGACGGTGGCGGCGGGGGCGGCGTGCCGCCGCAGGGTGACGGCCCGGCTCCCGAGAGCTCCACGGCCCCGCACGGCGACGGCCCGGCTCCCGAGAACGCCCCGGCCCCGGACGAGGCGCCCGCGCCCGCCCCGCAGGGCTCGGGCGGCGTCGGTGAGCGGTCCGCCGTCAAGGCCGCCGAGCCGTTCCGTACGAAGATGCTCAGCGTCCCCGGGCTCGGCGAGGGCGCGGCCGGGCGCCGCTCCCGGGCCCGTACGGAGCACGGCAGGACGACCGGCGCCGTACGGCCCCGGGGCGCGCTGACCAAGCTGCACCTGGCCGCGACCGTGCACGCCGCCGCCCCGCACCAGAGGGCGCGCGGCCGGTCCGGCCCCAGGCTCGTGGTCCGCCGGGACGATCTGCGGCAGGCGACGCGCGAGGGCCGGGAGGGGAACCTGGTGCTGTTCGCCGTGGACGCCTCCGGTTCGATGGCGGCGCGCCGGCGGATGAGCGCGGTGAAGGGCGCGGTGCTCTCGCTGCTGCTCGACGCGTACCAGCGGCGCGACAAGGTCGGTCTGGTCACCTTCCGGGGCCGGGACGCGGAGGTGGCGCTGCCGCCGACCTCGTCCGTGGACGCCGCCGCGGCCCGGCTGGAGCAGCTCCCGACGGGCGGCCGTACCCCGCTGTCGGCGGGGCTGCTCAAGGCCCACGACGTGCTGCGCGTCGAGCGGCTGCGGGACCCCTCGCGCCGACCGCTGCTCGTCGTGGTGACCGACGGCAGGGCGACCGGCGGCGGCGCCGACCCGGTGGCGCTCGCCGCGCGCGCCGCGCGGCTGCACGCCTCCGAGGGCACGGCGGCCGTCGTCGTGGACTGCGAGACCGGCCCCGTACGGCTCGGGCTCGCCGGGGACCTCGCCCGTGAACTCGGCGGTACCGCCGTGACCTTGGACGAGCTGCGCGCCGACGCGATCGCCGGGCTCGTCAGGAACGTACAGGCAGAGCAGTACACAACGAGGAGGGCAGCCTGATGCCGCAGGGACAGCCGACCGTCGTTCCCGACGACGGTCTCACCACCCGGCAGCGCCGCAACCGGGCGCTGGTGATGGTCCACACCGGCGTCGGCAAGGGGAAGTCGACCGCCGCCTTCGGCATGGCGCTGCGCGCCTGGAACCAGGGGTGGCCGATCGGGGTGTTCCAGTTCGTCAAGTCCGCCAAGTGGAGGGTCGGCGAGGAGAACGCCCTCAAGGCGCTCGGCGAGACCGGCAAGGGCGGAACCGTCACCTGGAACAAGATGGGCGAGGGCTGGTCCTGGATCCAGCGCGAGGTCGCCGAGGGCGAGCAGTCCCACGAGGACAAGGCGCGCGAGGGCTGGGAGCAGGTCAAGCGGGACCTCGCGGAGGAGAGGTACACGTTCTACGTCCTCGACGAGTTCGCGTACCTGCTGCACTGGGGCTGGATCGACACCGAGGAGGTCGTCGAGGTGCTGCGCGACCGTCCGGGGCACCAGCACGTCGTGATCACCGGCCGCAACGCCCCCCAGGAGCTGGTGGACTTCGCGGACCTCGTGACGGACATGTCGAAGGTGAAGCACCCGATGGACGCGGGTCAGAAGGGCCAGCGGGGCATCGAGTGGTAGCACGTCTCGTCATCGCCGCGCCGTCCTCCGGCGCGGGCAAGACCACGGTCGCGACCGGTCTGATGGCCGCGTTCGCGGGCCGTGGCCTCGCGGTCTCCCCGCACAAGGTCGGCCCCGACTACATCGACCCGGGCTACCACGCGCTGGCCACGGGGCGACCGGGCCGCAACCTCGACGCGTACATGTGCGGTACGGGACTGATCGGGCCGCTCTTCGAGCACGGGGCGACCGGCTGTGAACTGGCGGTGGTCGAGGGCGTCATGGGCCTGTACGACGGGGCCGCCGACCAGGGCGAGCTGGCGTCGACGGCGCAGGTGGCGAAGGTCCTCAGGGCGCCGGTGGTCCTGGTCGTGGACGCCTCGTCGCAGTCGCGGTCGGTGGCGGCGCTGGTGCACGGGTTCGCGTCGTGGGACCCGGAGGTGCGGATCGGCGGGGTGATCCTGAACAAGGTCGCCTCGGACCGGCACGAGCATCTGCTGAGGGACGCGCTCGGGGGCTCGGGGGTGCCGGTGCTGGGCGTGCTGCGACGGGCGCCGTCCGTCGCGACGCCGTCGCGGCACCTCGGTCTCGTCCCGGTCGCCGAACGGCAGACCGCGGCCGTGGAGGCGGTGGCGGCGCAGGCCGAGCAGGTGCGGGCCGGATGCGACCTGGACGCGCTGCTGGCGCTGGCGCGCTCGGCGCCGCCGATGCCGGGAGAGGCGTGGGATCCCACCGCGACGGCCGCCGGCCTGCGCCCCGCGCCCGCCTCGTCCGCGCCGGGCCGTCGTCCGGTGGTCGCGGTCGCCGGGGGCGCCGCCTTCACGTTCTCGTACGCCGAGCACGCCGAGCTGCTCACCGCCGCCGGGGCCGAGGTCGTCACCTTCGATCCGCTGCGGGACGAGTCGCTGCCCGAGGGGACGAGCGGGCTCGTCATCGGGGGCGGGTTCCCCGAGATGTACGGGGCGGAGCTGTCCGCCAACGAGCCGCTGCGGAAGGCCGTCGCCGAGCTGGCGGCCGCCGGGGCGCCGGTCGCCGCCGAGTGCGCCGGGCTGCTGTACCTCGCCCGTTCGCTGGACGGGCGGCCGATGTGCGGGGTGCTCGACGCGGAGGCGCGGATGTCGGAGCGGCTCACGCTCGGCTACCGGGACGCGGTCGCGGTGAGCGACAGTTCGCTCGCGGCGGCCGGGGCGCGGATGCGGGGCCACGAGTTCCACCGGACCGTGATCGAGCCGGGCGCGGGCATGCAGGCGGCCTGGGGACTGCGGCAGCCGCACCGCCGTCTGGAGGGGTTCGTCGAGCGGGGCGTGCACGCGAGTTACGTGCACACCCACTGGGCGGGTGCGCCGGAGGCGGCCGTGCGGTTCGTGGAGCACTGCGCGGACGGGCCCGCCGCGTGAGATCAGCCGCCGGAGACGCCCACCACGACCCAGATGAACGCCACGCCCGCCACCGTGCACAGCAGGGTGGAGAGGGCCGGGTGCCGGTGGTGGGCCTCCGGGAGGATCTCGGCGGCGGCGAGGTACAGCAGTGCGCCGCCGAAGAAGCCGAGATAGCTGCCGAGGAGTTCCTCCGGAAGGGTGAACAGCAGGGTGGACGCCGCCCCGACGATCGGGGCGAGCGCGTCCGCGACCAGCATGATGATCGCCTTGCGGCGGGCGTTCCCGTACAGGCTGGTGATCGTGTACGTGTTGAATCCGTCGGCGAAGTCGTGGGTGATGACGGCGAGCGCGACGGTGGCGCCCATGCCCCCGCCGACCTGGAAGGCCGCGCCGAGAGCGACGCCGTCCATGAGGCTGTGGACGACCATCGCGGCCGCCGCGGTCAGGCCGACCTGTGGCACGCGCTCGTCGGCTCCGACCCCGTGCGCGGCCTGACGGACGGCCAGCAGCCGTTCCACGACATGGGCGAAGAGGAAGCCGCCGACGAAGAGCAGCAGGGCCTGCGGCACACCGAAGAGGGGGTCGCCCGCGGCCTCCACGGCCTCCGGCAGGAGGTCGAGCCCGACCACGCCGAGCATCAGTCCGCCGGCGAGGCCGAGGACGAGGTGGCGCCGGTCCGTGACGCGCTGCGCGGTCCAGCCGCCGAAGAGCGTCATGAGGAACGCGCCGAGCGCGACGAAAACGGCCATGGGCCTTTGCTATCCGATCGCGCGCGGTCCGCGCACATCGGTGGGCCGGCGGGGGGCGTGCGGTGAACGGTGTGACGGTGGGCGTCGGCGCCCGGTCCGGGGTGCCCGTGGACGAGGTCCTCGCCCTGGTCGCGGCGGCGCTGGAGGAGGCCGGCCGGACGGGCTCGGACGTGACGGCGTTCGCCACGCTGGAGGCACGGGCGGCGGATCCGGGGATCGTGGGCGCGGCCCAGCGCTTCGGTGTACCGCTCCGTGCGTACGGGCCGGAGGAGTTGGCCACCGTGGCCGTACCGCACCCCTCGGATGCTCCGCTGGCGGCGACGGGGACGGCGTCGGTGGCGGAGGCGGCGGCGCTGCTCGCGGCGGGCACCGGTGCCGTGCTGCTCGTACCGAAGCGGAAATCGGCGCGCGTGACGTGTGCGATTGCCCGGTCCCTCCGGTTTCGTCCGAACGAAGATGCCGCCACCGCACGGTTGTTGCCCCAGGGACAGGGGTACATCGCTGGTCAGACGGAGCCCCGTACACCCCCCACTCACCACCCGACGGCGGCCATGGATATCCACGCGCACTCTGACGTCCACGATCTGCGGCACCACGGTGACGCGGAGGTACGGGACGAGAAGCTGATCGACCTCGCGGTCAACGTCCGGACGAACACGCCGCCGGAGTGGCTGCGGACCCGGATCGCGGACTGTCTGACCGGCCTCGCGCAGTACCCGGACGGCCGGGTCGCGCGGGCGGCCGTCGCCGAGCGGCACGACGTGGCGCCCGCCCGGGTGCTGCTGACGGCCGGCGCGGCGGAGGCGTTCGTGCTGCTGGCGCGGGCGCTGCCGGTGCGGCGGCCGGTCGTGGTGCACCCGCAGTTCACCGAGCCCGAGGCGGCCCTGCGGGACGCGGGGCACGAGGTGCGCCGGGTGCTGCTCCGCGAGGAGGACGGCTTCCGGCTGGATCCGGCCGCCGTGCCGGAGGACGCGGACCTGGTGGTCATCGGCAACCCGACGAACCCGACGTCCGTGCTGCACCCGGCGGCGGCGATCGCGGCCCTGGCCCGGCCGGGGCGGACGCTGGTGGTGGACGAGGCGTTCATGGACGCGGTGCCGGGCGAACGGGAGTCGCTGGCCGGGCGGACGGACACACCGGGTCTGGTGGTGCTGCGGAGCCTCACGAAGACCTGGGGCCTGGCGGGGCTGCGGATCGGCTACGTCCTGGCGCACCCGGAGACGATCGCCCTCCTGGAGCGGGCACAGCCCCTCTGGCCGGTGTCGACCCCGGCGCTGGTGGCGGCCGAGGCCTGCATGTCGCGGGCGGCGCTCGCGGAGGCGGAGCTGGCGGCGCATCGGATCGGGGTGGAGCGGGCCCATCTGCTGGCGGGCCTCGCGGAGTTCGACGAGGTGCGGGCGGTGGCGGCGGCGGAGGGTCCGTTCGTCCTGATCCGGATCGAGCGCGCGGACGCGGTACGGGAGCGGCTGCGGGCGCTGGGGTTCGCGGTCCGGCGCGGGGACACCTTCCCGGGCCTCGACCGGAACTGGCTGCGGCTGGCGGTGCGGGACCGGGTCACCACCAACCGGTTCCTGCAGGCCCTGGACCAGGCGCTGTTGATCGAGGGCTGAGGGCTGACCGGGGGCTGAGTGCTGATCGAGGCTGAGGGCTGATCGAGGCTGAGGCCCGCGAACGGGGAGGGCGGCGCCCGTCGGCGCCCCCGCCCTCCCCGTGGGCTTGCCCCCTCCCCCCTCGGGTCCGGTCAGCCGCGGGCGCGGCTGCGGGCCAGGACGAGCGCTCCCGCGCCGCCGCCGAGCAGGACGACGGCGCCGCCTGCCAGGTACGGGGTCATCGAACTGCCGCCCGTCGCGGCGAGGTTCTGGTCGGTCGGCTCGGCGCCCTCGTTCTGGGTCGTCACGCCACCGGCGTCGGTGGGCCTGGCGGAGGGCTCCTGCGAGGGCTGCTCGCTCGGCCGCTCCGTCGGCCGCTCGGTGGGCCGCTCCGTGGGCCGCGTGCCCTTCGGCGTCTCACAGGTGGCCTCGGCGAGGGTGACCACGCCGTTGACCTCGGCCACGCCGAGCTTCAGCGGGTTGATCTCCACCTTCAGTTCGAGGGCCGTGGCGGCGGCCGTGCGCGAGGTGGTGGACGTACGGGACAGGTCGAGGGTCACGTCACCGACGCCCGGCACGCTGACCTTGGTCCGGCCGGCTGTCGACAGGGTGGTCTTCTTGCCGAGGACGGTCACGTGTCCGAGGAGGTTGGCCTCGGCGACCGGCTGCTTGCCGGTCTCGCAGAGCGCCTTGGCGGTGACCTTCTCGACCTCGATCAGGGAGAGCAGGGGCATACCGGGCACGTGGACCTTCGCCTTGACCAGGTTGACGTATCCCTCGGCCCTGTCCTTGTCGACCGTGGCCTTGGAGGTGGCGACATCGGCGCGCAGCACGTCGATCGGCTTGCCGTTCTCGGCGCCCTCCACCTTGACCGTCAGCGCGGTCCGGTTCTCGCTCTCCGGTGCCTCGACCTCGTTGAGGGAGACGCGCAGCGGCACGTCGACCGTCTTGTCGAGCAGGTTGACGTCGAGACCGGTCCGCAGGACGACGGCGGTCGCGCGCCCTTCGCCGCCGGTGGCGTGCGCCGCGGGGGTCAGGAGGACCACGGGCCCGACGGCCAGCGCGGCGACGGTCGCGGCGGCGGCGGTGCGGCGTACGGGCATGCGGACGGTGTTGCTGTTCACGTTGGTGGTACCCCCACAAGAGACATGGCGTCGCCGGCCGCTCACCACGGGGACACGGGGGTCGACGCGGTCTCGGCGACTTGAGACACCGGAATCTTTACGCACGGAGGGTGAACTGGCAGACACCCGACGTGAGTTCACTCCAAAGGGGGGTTTCCGTGCCCATATTCGATTCTTTCGGCACAGGCGTTCCCGCGCGCCCCGCGCGTTGCGAATTGCGCGGGCGCACGCGGGAAGTGCTTCAACGACCGGCACCGACCTGGGGTAACGGACGGTCAACACGACGCAGCGACGGCGGGCCGGATCCGGCGTAGTGGACCGCGGCCGCACGAGGTCGGTCAGGAGGCGCGCCAGTACCCCAGGGAGTGGACCCGCTCCTTGGGCAGCGCGAGCTCCTTGCGGACGTACGCGGCGAGGGTGCGGGTGGTCGCCGTGTCGCAGGCGATCCAGACGTACGGGGCGTCCGCGCCGCCGTCGAGCAGCTCGGGCAGCTCGCTGCGCACGGCCTCGACGAGCGCCGCGCCGCCGCCCCGGCGCGGGACCCGGCGCAGCTCGTGCCGCTCCGCGTCGAGGCGGAGCGGCAGCCCCTCGTCCGCCTCGTGGGAGGTCTCGAACCAGAGGGTGGCCGGCACGTCGGGCGCGGAGTCGAGGAGGGAGTTGATGGCGGGCAGCGAGGCCGGGTCGCCGATCACGAACATCCGGCCGGGCCGGGGTTCGGGCGCGGTGAAGCCGGTGCCCTGGAGGGTGGCCTCGATGGTGTCGCCGGGGGCGCAGGAGCGGGCCCAGTCGCTGGCGGCGCCGTCGTGCAGGGCGAACTCCAGGCTGAAGGT
Organism: Streptomyces sp. NPDC090127; assembly: GCF_044746945.1. Lineage (NCBI taxonomy): Bacteria > Bacillati > Actinomycetota > Actinomycetes > Kitasatosporales > Streptomycetaceae > Streptomyces > Streptomyces sp. NPDC090127. Next base: position 70,563 of record NZ_JBIVDE010000004.1, read on the forward strand.
GCCGGCCTCCGCGTCGGGGTCGACGAGGGTGTAGGCGCGCTGGTGCGGCTTGCCGGCGCTGTCGAACCAGAGCCGTACCCACATCGTCGGGTGGACGCCCGCGGCGGCGAGGAGTCCGCCGTCCGTCAGACGGATCCGCCGGAAGTGCTCGGTGACCTGCTCGGCCCCGGTCACGGTGAACGTGAAGTCCCGCCCCCGGAACAGCTTCAGGACCACACCTTCCCAGCCATGCCCCACCGCGATCGCCTCCCCCTGCGTCGCCTGTCGACGCATTTAGGTCAGCCTAACCTAAGCAACGCGAGGAAGATCGGGGCCGGTCAGCCGATCACGCGCCCGTTCACCACGACCCTGCGCGGCGCCGCGAGGACGCGGACGTCCGCGCGGGGGTCCTCGGCGTAGACGACGAGGTCCGCCGGGGCGCCCTCCTCCAGGGCGGGGCGGCCCAGCCAGGCGCGGGCGCCCCAGGCGGTCGCCGAGAGGGCCTCGATCGGCGGAATGCCGGCCTTGACCAGCTCCTCGACCTCGGCCGCGACCAGGCCGTGGGCGAGCGAGCCGCCCGCGTCCGTGCCGACGAAGACCGGGACGCCCGCGTCGTACGCCGAGCGGACGGTGTCGTACCGGCGCTCGTACAGCCGTCGCATGTGCGCCGACCAGCGAGGGAACTTCTCCTCGCCGCCGTCGGCGAGGCGCGGGAAGGTGGCGATGTTGACGAGGGTCGGCACGATCGCGACACCCCGCTCGGCGAAGAGCGGGATCGTCTCCTCGGTGAGCCCGGTGGCGTGCTCGATGCAGTCGATGCCCGCCTCGACCAGGTCCCGCAGCGAGTCCTCCGCGAAGCAGTGGGCGGTGACCCGGGCCCCGAGCCGGTGCGCCTCGGCGATGGCCGCCTCGACCTCGGCGCGCGGCCAGCAGGCCGACAGGTCGCCCACCTCGCGGTCGATCCAGTCACCGACGAGCTTGACCCAGCCGTCGCCGCGCCGGGCCTCCCGCCCCACGTACGTCACCAGGTCCTCGGGCTCGATCTCGTGGGCGTAGTTGCGGATGTAGCGGCGGGTACGGGCGATGTGGCGGCCCGCCCGGATGATCTTCGGCAGGTCCTCGCGCGCGTCGATCCACCGGGTGTCGGAGGGCGATCCCGCGTCACGGATCAGGAGCGTGCCCGCGTCGCGGTCGGTCAGCGCCTGCTTCTCGCTGGTGGCGTCGTCGACCGGGCCGTGCCGGTCCAGGCCGACGTGGCAGTGCGCGTCGACGAGGCCCGGCAGGACCCAGCCCTCGATCGTCAGCGCCGCGCCGGAGGGGCGGGTGTACGTGATGCGCCCGTCGACCGCCCAGAGCTCGTCCCGTACGTCCTCCGGGCCGACGAGCACCCGCCCCTTCACATGCAGCACCGCGTGATCGCTCATGACTGCACTCTACGAGGGGGCCGGTGCGGGGGACACGGGGGCCGGGAAGCGGCTCGGTACCCTGAAACGGACGCTCGACCCTCCTTTCGAAGAAGGCACCGCCGTGACACACCCGCTGCTGGACCTGGCCCCGTTGACCGCCGCGCACTTCGCGTCCATCGAGCGGCAGGTCGCCGCCCTGCTCTCCACCGAGCAGGACGTGGTGATCACCCAGGGCGAGGCGCTGCTGCCACTGGAGGGCTGCATCCGCAGCGGGGCCCGGCCGGGCTCGACGGCGCTGAACATCGTCACCGGCCCGTACGGCCAGACCTTCGGCAACTGGCTGCGGGACTGCGGCGCCACGGTCGTGGACCTGGAGGTGCCCTTCCACACGGCGGTCACGGCCGGCCAGGTGGAGCGGGCGCTCGCCGAGCACCCGGCGATCGACTTCGTCTCCCTGGTGCACGCGGAGGCGGCGACGGGCAACACGAACCCGGTGGCCGAGATCGGCGAGGTCGTGCGGGCGCACGGCGCGCTGTTCTACCTGGACGCGGTGGCGTCGATCGGCGCGGAGCCGGTGCTGCCGGACGCGTGGGGCGTGGACATGTGCATCATCGGCGCGCAGAAGGCGATGGGCGGCCCCGCCGGCGTCTCGGCGGTCTCGGTGAGCGCGCGGGCGTGGGAGCGGTTCGCCGCCAACCCGCGGGCGCCGCGCCGTTCGTACCTCTCCCTCCTGGACTGGAAGGAGCGCTGGATCGACGGCGGCCGTACGACGCTGCCGCACGCCCCGGCGCAGTTGGAGATGCTCGCCCTCGAGGCCTGTGCGGAGCGGATCGAGTCCGAAGGTCTCGACGCGCTGATGGCCCGTCACGCCTCCGCCGCGGCGGCGACCCGCGCGGGCGCGTCGGCGCTCGGCGGCGGCCTGGAGCCGTACGTCCACACGGCGCGTGACGCTGCCCCGGTCGCGACGACGCTGCGCGCGCCGGAGGGCGTGGACGCCTCGGAACTGGTCGCCAGGGCGCTGGCGGCGGACCCGTCGCTGCCGCTGATCGCGGGTGGCGGGGCGCTGGCGAAGGAGATGATCCGGGTCAACCACTACGGCGTGGACGCGACCCCGGGCGTGGTCCAGTCCTCCCTCGCGGCCCTGGGCTCGGCGCTCGCCGGCACGGGCCGCCCGGTGGACCTGGAGGCGGCCCGGCGCGCGGCGGCGGAGGCCTGGGGCTAGGACCTGAGACGACGGAGGCCGGAGGCCTGGGGCCAGGACCTGAGACGACGGAGGCCGGGGGCCTGGGGCCAGGACCTGAGACGACGGAGGCCGGGGGCCTGACCAGAAGGCACGGCCCCGAGGCCGCAGACCTGACCCGAGGGCAGGCCGTGGAGCCTCGCGCCCGGCGTGGGCCGGGGGGGGGGGGGGGGGCGGCCGCGGTGTCCCCCCCCCCCCCCCCCCCCCCCACGGGGCCCGGGGGGCCCCCCCCCGCCCCCCCCCCC
>NZ_JBIVDE010000004.1:73442-224259 GCF_044746945.1 Streptomyces sp. NPDC090127
GGGGCCGGGGTGGTGGGCGGGACATCGCGATGTCCCGCCCACCACCCCGGCCCCCTTCGTTTCCCGGGAGGCACGCACGCGCGCCCGCACGCCAGACGCATTCTCCGTCCGCATTCCTCCAGCATCCCCGCATCCGCCGCGCCGCATTCCCTGGTCGGCATTCCCCGAGCGAATTCCGCGCGCGCATTAGTCGCGCGAATTCCCCGTGCACCTTCCGCGTTTCTTCTGCCCCGCATCCGGGACCCTAAACGCTAAGGTTTCGTCAGCGCTTACCGGCCATTTCGCCGCCTGTGACGGACCCCACATCGCCGCCGTTTCGCCCGTATTTATCCGGTCAAACCAGTACAGACCGGCGCTCGCGCGAATAACACATCGATCCTCTCCCGCCCACCCCTCCGCCCCATGCAATCCAAGAATTCGATCGGTAAATTCCCTCGGCATGACCGCAGCACAAGCAGCCATGACCTTGGAAAGCCCACGCGTGGAGGACGGAGCCGCGATCTGGCGCATTGCCCGCGATTCCCGGGTGCTGGACCTGAACTCCTCGTACAGCTACCTGCTGTGGTGCCGCGACTTCGCAGCCACCTCGCTGGTCGCGCGCGCCGCCGACGGCGGCGAGCCGGTCGCCTTCGTCACCGGGTACCTGCGCCCCGACCGGCCCGGCACCCTCGTCGTGTGGCAGATCGCCGTCGACGAGAGCCAGCGCGGGCGCGGCCTGGCCGGGGTGCTGCTCGACGCGCTGACCGCCCGGGTCGCCCCGGAGGCCGTCGAGACGACGATCACCCCCGACAACACGCCGTCGGACCGGCTCTTCACCGCCTACGCCGCCCGGCACCGGCTCCCCCTGGAGCGGGAGGTCCTCTTCGACGGAGGCCTGTTCCCCGACTCCGCCGACGGCGCCGCCCATCAGCCCGAAGTCCTGTACCGCATCGGCCCCTTCCACACCCCCGGAGCTTCGCTGTGACCATCACCCAGCCTGAACTGAGCGTCTTCGAGACCCTGGAGTCGGAGGTGCGCAGCTACTGCCGTGGCTGGCCCACCGTCTTCGACCGCGCGCAGGGCGCGCGCCTGACCGACGAGGACGGCCACGAGTACCTCGACTTCTTCGCGGGCGCGGGCTCGCTCAACTACGGCCACAACAACCCGGTCTTGAAACGGGCGTTGATCGACTATCTGGAACGCGACGGCATCACCCACGGTCTCGACATGGCGACCACCGCCAAGCGGACCTTCCTGGAGACGTTCCAGGAGGTCGTGCTGCGGCCGCGCTCGCTGCCGTACAAGGTGATGTTCCCGGGCCCGACCGGCACCAACGCCGTGGAGGCCGCGCTGAAGCTGGCGCGGAAGGTGAAGGGCCGCGAGTCGGTGGTCTCCTTCACCAACGCCTTCCACGGCATGTCGCTCGGGTCGCTCGCCGTGACCGGCAACGCCTTCAAGCGGGCCGGGGCCGGGATCCCGCTGGTCCACGGCACCCCGATGCCGTTCGACCACTACCTCGACGGCCAGGTGCCGGACTTCCTCTGGTTCGAGCGGCTGCTCGACGACCAGGGTTCGGGCCTCAACAAGCCGGCCGCGGTGATCGTGGAGACGGTCCAGGGCGAGGGCGGCATCAACGTGGCCCGCGCCGAGTGGCTGCGGGCCCTCGCCGACCTGTGCCGACGCCAGGACATGCTGCTCATCGTCGACGACATCCAGATGGGCTGCGGCCGTACCGGCGCCTTCTTCTCCTTCGAGGAGGCCGGCATCACCCCGGACATCGTCACGCTGTCGAAGTCGATCAGCGGCTACGGCCTGCCGATGTCGCTCTGCCTGTTCCGGCCGGAGCTGGACGTCTGGGAGCCCGGCGAGCACAACGGCACCTTCCGGGGGAACAACCCGGCCTTCGTCACCGCCGCCGCCGCGCTCGACACGTACTGGGCCGACGGCCAGATGGAGAAGCAGACCCTGGCGCGCGGGGAGCAGGTGGAGCAGACGCTGCTCGCCATCTGCGAGGAGAACCCCGCCGACGGCGCCCACTTCCGCGGCCGTGGTCTCGTCTGGGGCCTGGAGTTCGCCGACCGCACGCGCGCATCGAAGGTCTGCGCCCGGGCATTCGAGCTGGGGCTCCTGCTGGAGACCTCGGGCCCGGAGAGCCAGGTCGTCAAGCTGCTGCCGCCGCTGACCATCACGCCCGAGGAACTGGACGAGGGGCTGCGCACCTTGTCCCGCGCGGTCCGCGAGACCGCCTGAAACACCCGCAGAAGAAGAGGAGTTGCACCACCGTGATCGTCCGATCGTTCAAGGACATCGAGAACACCGACCGCCATGTCCGCGCCGCCTCCGGCACCTGGGAGAGCAAGCGGATCGTCCTCGCCAAGGAGCGGGTCGGCTTCTCGCTCCACGAGACCGTGCTCTACGCGGGCACCGAGACGTCCATGTGGTACGCCAACCACATCGAGGCCGTCCTGTGTGTCGAGGGCGAGGCCGAGCTGACGAACGACGAGACCGGCGAGACGCACTGGATCGAGCCGGGCACCATGTACCTGCTCGACGGTCACGAGCGGCACACCATGCGCCCCAAGACCGACTTCCGCTGCGTCTGCGTCTTCAACCCGCCCGTCACCGGGCGGGAGGACCACGACGAGAACGGGGTGTACCCGCTGCTCACGGAGGAGGGCTGAACCATGACCACCGATGTTCTGACCGACCTGTACCCCACCCGCGGCGCCTCCGAGGTGCTCACCCCCCGCCGTGACCCGGTGGTGTGGGGCGACGCCCCGGGCCTGGAGTCGTTCGAGCGGGACGGCTTCCTCGTGGAGCCGGAGCTGCTCACCGACGACGAGGTCGCCGGCTACCGGAGCGAGCTGGACCGGCTGGTCGCCGATCCGGCCGTACGGGCCGACCCGCGTGCGATCGTCGAGTCGAAGACGTCGACCGTACGGTCCGTCTTCGAGGTCCACCGGCTCAGCGAGGTCTTCGCCCGACTGGTCCGCGACGAGCGCGTGGTGGGCCGGGCCCGCGAGATCCTCGGCTCGGACGTGTACGTCCACCAGTCGCGGATCAACGTGAAGCCGGGCTTCGGCGCCTCCGGGTTCTACTGGCACTCGGACTTCGAGACCTGGCACGCGGAGGACGGCCTGCCGCGGATGCGGACGGTGTCGGTGTCGATCGCGCTGACCGAGAACCACGACACCAACGGCGGCCTGATGATCATGCCGGGCTCGCACCGGACGTTCCTGGGTTGCGCGGGCGAGACGCCGAAGGACAACTACAAGCGGTCGCTCCAGATGCAGGACGCGGGCACCCCGTCGGACGAGGCGCTGACCTCGCTGGCGGACGCGCACGGCATCCGGCTCTTCACGGGCCGGGCCGGCTCGGCGACCTGGTTCGACTGCAACGCGATGCACGGCTCGGGCGACAACATCACGCCCTACCCGCGCAGCAACGTCTTCATCGTCTTCAACAGCGTGGAGAACACCGCGGTGGAGCCGTTCGCGGCGCCGGTGCGGCGGCCGGAGTTCATCGGGGCGCGGGACTTCACGCCGGTGAGGTGAGCCCGGGCGCGGCGACTCAGGCACGCCGAGCCGAGTGCGATGCGCCGGGTGCGGTGCGTCCGTGAAGTGAGCCGGTGAAGGAGCGGGGCCGGTGGAGGGCGGGGTCCGGAAGGGCCCCCCGCTCCACCGGCCCCGCTCGCGTCCGCGCCCTCAGCCCGCCAGGACCTCCAGGGCCCGGTCGACGTCCGCCGTGCCGTTGTAGAGGTGGAAGGACGCCCGCAGGTTGCCCGCGCGGGCGGACATCAGGACGCCGGCGTCCACCAGGTCGGGCTGCCGGTCGCCGAGACCGGGGACGCCGACCACGCCGGAGACGTCCGGCACCGGGGCGTGGCCCAGCTCCACCAGGCCGGCACGGAAGCGGGCGGCGAGGGCCTTGTTGTGCGCCTCGATCCGCTCGACGCCGATCTCTTCGAGCAGCGCGAGCGAGCGGGCCGCCCCGTGGTACGAGAGGAACGCCGGCGGCTCGTCGAACCGCCGCGCGGAGCGGGCCAGTTCACGCACCGGTCCGTAGCTGTTGACCCACAGGTCCTCGCCGGTGACCCAGCCCGCGTGGATCGGGACGAGCGCGTCCTTCGCCTCTTCGGTGACGGTGAGGAAGGACGAGCCGCGCGGGCAGAGCAGGAACTTGTACCCGCCGGCCACCGTGTAGTCCCACTCCCCCGCGCGCAGCGGCAGCCAGCCCGCCGACTGGGTGGCGTCGAGGAGCGTACGGGCGCCGTGCGCGGCGGCCGCGGCCCGTACCGCCGCGAAGTCGACCGTCCGGCCGTCCGCCGACTGGACGGCGGAGAAGGCGACGAGCGCGGTGTCGGGGCGGACGGATTCCGCGAGCCGCTCCAGCGGCACGAAGCGCGCCTTGAGGTCGCCGCGGATCGTGAACGGCGTGATGAGGGAGGAGAAGTCCCCCTCGGGGAAGAGGATCTCGGCGCCGGCCGGCATCGACTGCGCGACCATCCCGACGTGGACGGAGACGGAGCTGCCGACGGCGACCCGCTCCGGGGCGACGCTCATGAGCCGCGCGTAGGCGGCGCGGGCCTCGTCGACGACGTCGAAGCTGCCCGCGCCCTCCGTACGGCCCGCGGCCGTCTCCTCGCAGAGCAGGGTGACGGCCTCGATCGTGCGGCGCGGCAGCAGCGCGCACGCGGAAGTGTTCAGATACGTCCGCGTGGGCGCGAACTCGGCCCCGCCGAGGGGTGTCATGACATCCGTGGCATCCATGCCCACAGCCTGGGCTCCCCCCGACCCCACGTCAATGACGAATGATCATGGGGAAACCCCAAGGGCCGCTTATGGACCCAGGTCCGGGGCCGGTCCGGTCCGCGGGGGCGTCCGCCTCAGACCTCGCAGGTGCCGTCGGCGTCGCAGGCCGGTGCCGCCGCGTCGCCGCCGCCGACCGGCTGGAGGACCGTACGGCCCTGCCAGGCCTGCTCCAGGGCCTGGGTGAAGACCTCGGCGGGCTGGCCGCCGGAGATGCCGTAGCGGCGGTCCAGGACGAAGAACGGGACGCCGTTCGCGCCGAGTTCGGCGGCCTCGCGCTCGTCGGCCCGTACGGCGTCCGCGTACGCGGTCCCGTCGGCGAGCACGGCCCGCGCCTCGGCCTCGTCCAGGCCGGCCTCGACCGCGAGCCGGACGAGCGTCTCGGCGTCGAAGACGGAGCGCTCCTCGGCGAAGTTGGCGCGGTAGGCGAGGTCGAGCAGCTCGTTCTGCCGGCCGCGCTCCTTGGCGAGGTGGAGCAGGCGGTGGATGTCGAAGGTGTTGCCGCCGTCCCGGCCCTCGGTGCGGTAGTCGAGGCCCTCGGAGTGGGCGTTGGAGGCGACGTGCGCCTCCATGGCGCGCGCCTCCTCCAGGGTCCTGCCGTACTTCTTCGCCAGCAGGTCGAGCACCGGAGCGATGTCGCCCTTGGCCCGGCCCGGGTCGAGCTCGAAGGAGCGGTGCACGACCTCGATCTCCTCGCGGTGGGCGAAGGCCGCGAGCCCCTTCTCGAAGCGGGCCTTGCCGATGTAGCACCACGGGCAGGCGATGTCGCTCCAGATCTCGACGCGCATGTTGTTTCTCTCCGGGGTCGGCGGTGTTCCGGGGCCGGAACGCCCGCGCCCGCCGGATTCATTCCGCTCCGGGCGTCAGTGTGAGGCGGAGCACGAGGTGGGTGCCGGAGCGGGGGGTGTCGGGGTCCTGGGCCCAGGCGTGGGCGGTGTAGAAGGCGCGGGCCCGCTCGTTCTTCTCGAAGACCAGCAGCCGGGCGTCGGTGAGGCCCTCGGCGCGCCAGGCGTCCAGACAGGCGGTGTGCAGCTCGGTGCCGACGCCCCGGCGCCAGTGGTCGGGGCGGACGTGGAGCTGTGTGAGCGTGACCGTGCCGTCGCCCCGGCTGTACGCGGCGATCCCGGCCAGCTCGCCGTCCCGCTCGGCGCAGAGCACGTCGCCCCGCTCGACGGCCCTCGCCCACCCGTCGCGGGAGCGGGCGAGCTCCTCGGCGCCGGAGAACTCCGCGTCGGGGATGTGCCCGCTGTAGTAGGTGGAGCGGGCCTCCAGGTGCAGGGCGGCGATGGCGTCGAGGTCGTCGGGCGTCGCGGTTCTGATCATGACAACGGGGACGCGCGGGGCGCCGGGCCGGTTGCGGCCTCGCGCGTCCCCGCGCGGGGCCCGGTCGCGCCCGCACTCCCGGCCCCCGGCCTCGTGTCACCCCCTAGGCCCCTTTGCGATAGCGCCCCGGCGCCATCCCGTACTCCCGCTTGAACGCCTTGGCGAAGGCGAACTCCGAGGTGTACCCGGCTCGTTGGGCGACCTTGCGGAGCGGGGTGTCGTCCGCGCGGAGCAGCCGCCCCGCCGTGGTCATGCGCCACCAGGTCAGGTACGCGAGCGGCGGCCGGCCCACCAGCTGGGTGAAGCGGCGGGCGAACGCGGCCCGCGACAGGCCGCCCTCGGCGCCCAGCTCCTCCACCGTCCACGGCCGGGCCGGGTCCGCGTGGATCGCCCGGAGGGCGGCGGTCACGGCCGGATCGCTCAGGGCCGCCGACCAGCCGGTGGCCCGGTCCGGGCGCTCGGCCAGCCACCAGGTGCGCAGCACCAGCAGGAGCAGCGTGTCGAGCAGGGCGGGCACGAGCGCGTCGGATCCCGGCTGCGGGTCGGCGAGTTCGGCACCGAGCAGGTCGATCGCGGCGCGCAGCCGGGGGTGGGCCCCGACCCGCGCCGGGATGTGCACGACGGGCGGCAGTTCGGTGAAGAGGGGATGCGCCCGCGCCCTGCTCACCTGGTACGCGCCGCAGAGCAGCAGGGTCTCGTCGCCACGGACGGCCTCGCGGGTCGCGGGCCCGGGCCCGGGCCAGGAGCCGTCGGGGGCGCGGACGGCGTCGACGAGCGGGTCGCCGGGGTGGCCGGCGAGCCCGTGGCCGGTGCCGTGCGCGAGCAGGACGACGTCGCCGGGCCGAAGCCGGACGGGCTCACCGGGCCCCACCGGCCGGGGAGCCACCGGCTCGGGCCCCACCGGCTCGTGCGCCACCAGCTCGGCTGCCCCCGCCGCCTCGGGTGCCACCAGCTGGGGCGCCACCGGCTGGGGCGCCACCGGCTGGGGCGCCACCCGCTCGCCTGCCCCCACCGCCTCGGGCCCCACCGGCTCGCCTGCCCCCGCCACCTCAGACGCCCCCATCGCCTCGGCCACGGCCGGGGCCGACCCGTCGCCGGCCGGCGGGATGAGCCAGGCCGTGCCCTGCACCACGACATGGAACCCCGCGCCCGGCCCCGGCGGGTAACGGACGCCCCAGGAACCGGAGTTGACCGTACGGGCGGAGTGCGGGCGCCCGGTGCGCATCGCCGTGACGGCATCGCTGAGTACGTCCATGGCGCGCACCGTACCGCCAGACGCGCGGACATGGCGGGGAGCCCCAGAAACACGCTTCGTCTCAGCGGCGCGGCAGCCCCAGCGGGTTGCCGTCGCGGAGCTCCGGCGGGAGCAGGTGCTGGGGGGTCGACTGGTACGTGACCGGGCGCAGCCAGCGCTCGATCGCGGTCGCGCCGACCGAGGTGGAGGTGGAGGTGGTCGCCGGGTACGGGCCGCCGTGGTGCTGGGCGCCCGCGACCGCCACGCCGGTGGGCCAGTCGTTGACGAGCACGCGGCCCGCCAGCGGGGTGAGTGCGGCGAGCAGGGCCGCCGCCTCGGGGTCCTCGCCGGTCATCTGGAGGGTGGCGGTGAGGTTGCCGGGGAGCAGGGCGAGGACCTGCGGGATCTCGTCCGGTGTGGCGTAGCGGGCGACCACCGTCAGCGGGCCGAAGCACTCCTCCAGGAGCGGCTCGTGCCCGCCCCGGAGCAGGGTCGCGGCGTCGACGGTGAGGAAGCCCGCGGTGACGGTGTGCTCGTCGGCCGCGCCGGGCAGGACGGGCGCGCCGACGCCGGGGAGTCCGCTGCGCTCGGCGGCGCCGGCGACGAACGCGTCGCGCATCCGCGCGTCGAGCAGGACGCCGGGCTCCGTGCCCTTCACCCCGTCCGCCAGCGCGGCCACGAAGCGGTCGCCCGCGTCGCCCGCCGGGGCCAGGACGAAGCCGGGCTTGGTGCAGAACTGGCCCCGGCCCAGGGTCATGGAGCCCGCGAGCCCGGCCCCGATCTCGGCGGCCCGGGTCTCGGCGGCCGCGCGGGTGATCACCACCGGGTTGAGGGAGCCGAGCTCGCCGTGGAACGGGATGGGCACGGGGCGGGCGGCCGCCGCGTCGAAGAGCGCCCGCCCGCCCCGGACGGACCCGGTGAAGCCGGCCGCCGCGACCAGCGGGTGGCGGACGAGCTCCACCCCGGCGTCGAAGCCGTGGACGAGGGCGACGACGTCCTCGTCCAGGCCGACCTCGGCGGCGGCCCGCCGCAGCAGGGCCGCGCAGAGCTCGGAGGTGGCCGGGTGGTCGGGGTGGGCCTTGACCACGACGGGGCAGCCGGCCGCGAGGGCGCTCGCGGTGTCGCCGCCCGGGACGGAGAAGGCGAGCGGGAAGTTGCTGGCGGAGTAGACGGCGACGACGCCGAGCGGGATCTTCCAGCGGCGCAGGTCGGGCCGGGGCGGGGTGGTCGTGGGGTCGGGCAGGTCGATCCGTACGTCGAGGAAGGCGCCCTCGTCGACGACGTCCGCGAAGGCCCGCAACTGGGCGGAGGTGCGCGCGAGTTCACCGGTCAGGCGGACGGGTCCGAGCGCCGTCTCGGCGTCGGCGGTCTCGACGACCTCGGGCCGGGCCTCGTCGAGGAGGCCGGCCGCGGTGCGGAGCAGGGCGGCCCGTACCGTACGGTCGGCGAGGGCGTCGCGCGTGGCGGCTGCGGCGGTGACGGCCCGGTCGACGTCCTCGGCTGTGGCCTCCACCGCAACCTGCTCCCGCGCCTTCCCCGTCCGAGGGTCCACACTCCACACTGGTTCAGCTGCCACGGCCATGCCCCTCTTCACGCCCCGTTCGGTATTCTGAACGGAGTTCCAGTAGATGAATCCATGCATCTGGACTCTATTGACGGGTGTGCCGGCTCCACAAGAGGCACCAGGAAGAGGGGTGAGGGCGATGTCGACAGCCGACACGGGTGGGGCCCAGGTCAAGTCCGCGGTACGGACCGTGGAGTTGCTCGAATATTTCGCGGGGCGCCCCGGCATGCATGCGCTGGCCGCCGTCCAGGAGGCGGTGGGCTACCCCAAGTCCAGCCTGTACATGCTGCTGCGCACCCTGGTCGAGCTGGGCTGGGTGGAGACGGACGCGACGGGCACGCGGTACGGCATCGGCGTCCGGGCCCTGCTGGTCGGCACCTCGTACATCGACGGTGACGAGGTGGTGGCCGCCGCCCGGCCCACCCTCGACCGGCTCTCCGACGACACCACCGAGACCATTCACATGGCGCGTCTCGACGGCACCAACGTGGTCTACCTGGCGACCCGTCAGTCGCAGCACTACCTGCGGCCGTTCACCCGCGTGGGCCGCCGGCTGCCCGCGCACTCCACCTCGCTGGGCAAGGCGCTGCTCGCCACCCACAGCGACGAGCAGGTCCGCGCGCTGCTCCCGGAGACGCTGCCGGCGCTGACCGAGCACACGATCACCGACCGCGAGAAGCTCATCGAGGAGCTGCGCCTCGTCCGCGAGCAGGGCTACGCGGTGGACCGCGAGGAGAACACCCTCGGGCTGCGCTGCTTCGGCATCGCGATCCCCTACCGGACCCCGGCGCGCGACGCGATCAGCTGCTCGGTGCCGGTGGCCCGGCTCACCCCGGGCCACGAGCAGCTGATCAAGGACGCCCTCTTCGACGCCCGCGACCGCCTGACGCTGGCGACCCGCCGCCTCTGACCCGCCGCCTGAGATCCGGGCGGGCGGGGTCGGCCGCCGGGGCCGCTGTCCGCGCGAGGTGCCCTTCCTGCCGCGGAGCGATCCGGCCAAGGCCGCCCCGGGTCCGAGGCGCTCGGCCTACGCTGGGGAAATGATCACCAGGTCCCTGCCGCCCGGCTGCCCGGCCACCCTCCCGCGCCGTCGTGGCGCGGGCGCGTGAGAAGGCCGTTCGCACCGGTCCTGGGCCGGCCGGCCCGGCTCCGCTGGGTGCATCTGATCCTGGGCGGTGCCCTGTTCATGCCGTACTGGCTGGTCGGCACCGTGGTCATGGGAACGCTCACCGGTGACGGGTCGATGTTCGGGGCCGGTCTCGCCCAACAGTTCGGGGCGTACGCGATCGGCCTGCCGCTCGCCGCGCTCACCGCGCTCTTCCCGCTGACCCGCCCGATGTCGGTCGCGGCGGCGAGGTCCCTGTGCGGGATCGCGGGCGACCGGCTCGCGGACGGGCCCGCCCGGGGCCCGGGCGGGCGGGCGCGGGCGGCGGCCTGGTTCACGCTCCATCTGGGGATCGGCGCGCTGGTCAGCGGGGCGTCGCTGGCCCTGCCGCCGTTCGCGGTCACGGTGATGGCCCTGCCGTTCTCGGCGTCGCTCCAGACGTCGGAGCTGACGGCGCACTGGGGCCTGCACCGGACCTGGGCCCAGTGGGCCGGGCTCCCGGTCGGACTGCTGATGCTGCTCGCCCTCGCCGCCGTCGCGGCGGGCGCGGGCGCGTTCCTCGCCCGGCAGGCGCCCCGGCTGCTCGGGCCGAGCCCGGCCGACCGCCTCGCGGCGGCCGAGCGGCGCGCGGCCGAGCTGGCCGTGCGCAACCGCCTCGCCCGCGAGCTGCACGACTCCGTGGGCCACGCGCTGAGCGCGGTCACGCTCCAGGCGAGCGCGGCCCGCCGGGTCCTGGACACCGACGTGGAGTTCGTACGGGAGGCCCTGGCCGCGATCGAGGAGACGACCCGGCGCACGGTCGGCGAACTCGACGCGGTGCTCGGCCTGTTGCGCGCCGGCGAGGACCACGGCGAGGTGGCCGCGCCCCGGCTCGACGCGCTGGAGGCGCTGGTGCGGGGCGCCGGGCGGCAGGTGGAGCTCGCCGTGGGCGGGCGGCTCGACCGGGTGCCGGACGCGGTGTCGAGGGAGGCGTACCGGATCGTGCAGGAGGGTCTGACGAACGCGGCGCGGTACGCGGGCGGGGAGCGCGTGACCGCGCGGATCGCCCTGGACGACGAGGAGTTGGAGATCACGGTGGAGAACCCCCTGCCCGCTCGCGCGCCGGCGGCCCGCCCCGGTGGCGGGCGCGGCCTGCGCGGGATCAGCGAACGCGCGCGCCTGCTCGGCGGTACGTCCACGGCGGGCCCGGTCGGCGAGGTCTGGCGGCTCACGGCGCGGCTGCCGCTGGCCGGCGGGACGGAGGACGTCCGGTGATCCGGGTGGTGCTCGCGGACGACGAGCGGATGGTGCGGACGGCCCTGCGGGTCATCCTGGACGCCGAGCCGGACCTGGAGGTGGTGGGCGAGGCGTCGACGGGGGCCGAGGCGGTGTCGGTGGTCCGCGCGGTCCGGCCGGACGTGGTCCTCATGGACGTGCGGATGCCGGAGACCGACGGGATCCGGGCGACCGAGCAGATCCTCGCCGGGACGGCGGAGCCGCCGCGGATCGTGGTGGTGACGACCTTCGAGAACGACGCGTACGTCTACGAGGCGCTGCGGGTGGGCGCGGCCGGCTTCCTGCTCAAGCGGGCCGGCGCGCAGGAGCTGGTCGACGCGGTCCGGCTGGTCGCCCGCAGCGACTCGCTGCTCTACCCGGCGGCGGTACGGGGCCTGGCCGCCGAGCACGCCCGCCGCAGGCCCCCGGCGGCGCCGCCCTGGGTCGCCCGGCTGACCGAACGGGAGGCGGAGGTGCTGGGCCTGGTCGCGACGGGGCTGACGAACACGGAGATCGCCGGGCGGATGGGCGTCGGCCCGGCGACGGTGAAGTCCCATGTGGCGGCGGTGCTGGCGAAGACGGGCGCCCGGGACCGCACACAGGCGGTGATCCTGGCGTACGAGTCGGGGTTCGTCGGGACGAGCTGAGCCGCCGCCGTGGCGCGGGTCACTCCGGTCCGGCGCCGCATGAACGTTTCCTGAGAAACAGGACACATCCGGAACGGAATGCCACCCTCCGTTCGTCCCGGCTAGTGGGATGAACAAGACGATCAGGCGCGCCTCGATCTTCTCGCTGCTCCTGGTGCTCGCCCTGCTGGGCCGGGCCACCTGGGTGCAGGCGTACGAAGGCAAGGCCCTCGCGGACGACAAGAAGAACCGGCGGAACGTGATCGCGCAGTACGCGCATCCGCTCGGGAACATCATCGTGGCCGGTTCGCCGGTCACGGGCTCGAAGAGGACGGAGGGTGGCGATCTCGCGTACAAGCGCGACTACACCGACGGCGAGCTCTACGCCGCCGTCACCGGTTACAGCTCCCAGGCCTACGGCGCCAACCAGCTGGAGGGCATCTACTCCGACGTCCTGGACGGCACCGACACCCGGCTGAAGAACCCGCTCGACGCGCTCACCGGCAAGCAGCAGGAGCCCGGTGCCGTGGTCACGACGATCGACCCGGCCGTGCAGAAGGCGGCCTACCAGGCGCTCGGCTCGAAGAAGGGCGCGGCCGTCGCCATCGACCCGAAGACCGGCCGGATCCTCGGGATGGTCTCCACGCCCTCGTACGACCCGTCCGAGATCGCCGGCCTGACCGACGGGTCCACCTGGCGGCAGCTGACCGAGGACGAGGACAAGCCGCTGGTCAACCGCGCGATGCGGCAGCCGCTGCCGCCCGGTTCGACGTTCAAGCTGGTCGTCGCGGCCGCGGCGCTGGAGAACGGGCTCTACGACTCGGTGGACTCGGCTACGAAGAGCCCCAACCCGTACAGGCTGCCCGGCTCCACCCGCGACCTGGAGAACGAGAACCCCTCCGCGCCGTGCGAGGACGCCACGATCCGCACCGCGCTCCAGTACTCCTGCAACAACGTCTTCGCCAAGATCGCCGTCGACCTCGGCCAGGACAAGGTGAAGGCGATGGCGGAGAAGTTCGGCTTCAACGACACGGAACAGGACGTCCCCGTACGCGCCTACCCGAGTGTGTATCCGTCCGACATGGACAAGGCGCAGACGGCGCTGACCGGGATCGGCCAGTTCGAGGTGACGGCCACCCCGCTCCAGATCGCCATGGTGTCCGCGGCGATCGCCAACGATGGACTCATGGCGGCTCCGCACATGGTCTCCCAGGTCGTGGACTCCGACGGCGACGCCCTGGAGTCCTTCGAGGACGGGGACGGCACGCGGATCGTCTCCTCCTCGACGGCGGAGCAGCTGCGCAGCGCGATGGTGACCGTGGTCGACAAGGGCACGGGCACGAACGCGGCGATCTCCGGCGCCGAGGTGGGCGGCAAGACCGGCACGGCCCAGCACGGCGAGAACAACAGCAAGACGCCGTACGCCTGGTTCACCTCGTACGCCAAGGACGCGGACAGCGGCAAGGAGGTCGCGGTGGCCGTGCTGATCGAGGACTCGGGCGCGGCGCGCGAGTCGGTCAGCGGCAACGGCCTGGCGGCGCCGGTGGCCCAGAAGATGATGAAGGCGGCGCTGAAGTAGTCTCGCGAGGCCTCGCGAGGCGGGCCCGAGGGCCCTCGCGAGGCCTCGCCGGCCCTCAAGTAGCCTCGCGGGGAACATACTTGCGAGACCCGGAGGACCCCCGTGCGCCTGCCCCGTTCCCTGTCCGGCTGGACCATGGCGGTCTTCGGACTGCTCGCCGCGGCGATGGGGGTGGTGGGTCTGGTGTCTCCCGACACCCTGCTCAGCGCCATGGGCTTCGACCCCATACCGGACGGCGGGCGCGCGGAGGGGGACCACACCCTCGTCTTCCTCACCGCTTCGTCGATGGCCGCGCTCAATATGGGCGTGTACTACATCCTGGCCGCGTTCGCCGACTGGAAGGCCTTCTTCCGCTGGACGGTCCCGTTCCGGCTGCTGACGTGCGCGGTCTTCACCCTCGCGGTCGTCTCGGGCCGGGCGCCGGCCGGCTTCCTCGGGGTCGGCCTCTGGGAGGGCCTGGGCGCCCTGGCGACGGCCGCGGCCCTCTGGTACGAGAACCGAGCGTCCCCGGTCGCCTCGGACGGCGCGCGGTGACGAGCCGGGCGGTGCCGCGCGGCAGCAGGTCACCGTCGCCGTCCGGCGCGGTGCCGCGCGGCAGCAGGTCACCGTCGCCGTCCGGACGGACGGACCGCCTGGCTGCCCTGCTCGTGGCGTAGGCCCGGGGGGGTTTCTAGGGCATCTGCCCGATCCCGTCGGGCCCCCTCAGACGTCAGGCTGCCGCCATGAAAGGCATGCGGTGGACAGCCGGTCTGTATCTGACCGGGGTCCTGGTGTCGGGGTTCGGTTCGACGGCGATGTGGCTGGCGTCGGGGATCTGGGTCAAGTCCCTGACCGGCTCGGACAGTCTGGCCGCGCTGGCCGTCTTCGCCCTGTGGGCGCCCGCGCTGGTCGGGCCGGTGCTCGGCACGGTCGCCGACCGGGTGCGCCGGCGGCCCCTGATGGTCGGGGCGAACGCGGCGATGGCCGCGCTGCTGCCGACGCTGCTGTGGGTCGACAGCGCGGACCGGGTGTGGCTGCTCTTCGCCGTGCTCGTGCTGTACGGGATCCAGGGCACCGTCCACGACGCCGCGGAGGTCGCACTCGCCGCGAGCGCGCTCGACAAGCGGCTGCTCGGCGACTTCAACGGGCTGCGGACGACCGTCAACGAGGGCGTGAAGCTGCTCGCCCCGCTGCTCGCGGCCGGCCTCTTCGCCCGGTACGGCGCCGGGCCGGTGGCGCTGCTCGACGCGGCCACGTTCGCGCTCGCCGCCGGGCTGTTCGCGCTGATGCGGGTACGGGAGGAGAGGCCGGTCCGCCCGGCCTCGGCGCACTGGCTGCGCGACACCGGCGAGGGTCTGCGCACCCTTCGCGCGTCGCCCGTGCTGCGCCCGCTCGTCCTGACGGGCGCCTTCACGATGCTGCTCGCCGGGGTCAACGGCGCGGCGATCCACGCCGTGGTGGACACGAGCCTCGGCCACTCCCCCACGTACACGGGCGTGCTGTACGCGGCCCAGGGCGCGGGCTCGGTCGTCGCGGGCCTGGCGGCGGGGCCCTTGCTGCGCCGGGTGCCCGGCCGGTGGGTGGCCGCCGCCGGGCTGGCCCTCTTCGCCCTGGCGGCGGGCGCCCGCGCCGTCCCGCACGACGGCGTGGCGCTGGGGGCGAGCGGCCTGATCGGGGTGGGCCTGCCGCTCGTCCTGGTCGCCGCGATGACGGCGGTCCAGCGGGAGGCCCCGGCGGACGCCGTGGGCCGTGCCGCCGCGACGGCGCACACCCTGCTCTTCGTCCCGAACGCGATCGCCCTGGCGGCCGGCGCGGCCCTGGTCGCGCTGGTCGACGTCCGGGTGCTGCTCCCGCTCCTCGCGGGGGCGGGCCTGGCGGGGGCGGCGGTCCTCGCGGCGTGGGGGGCCGCCCGCGCCGAAGCCCCGGCGCGGGCGGACGCCTGAGACGACACCCGTACCCTTCTTTCCCCGCCTCCTCAGGCCATGGCCCGCAGGGCGTCCGCGACGGCGGCCAGGTCGGCGTCGGAGGCCAACCCCGCGTGGTACAGCCGGAGTTCGGTGGCACCCTCGGCGGACGCCCGCCGGGTGTCCGCGGCGAGCGTGCCGGGGGAACCGCCCATTCCCGCCACCACCCCCACGTTGGCCACGAGGACGGTCTCCGGACGGGCCGCACGGCCGAAGGGGCCCACGGAGGCCGCCGGGGTGACGACACCGTCCGCGACCGCGAGCACGTGCGCCGGGTCGGTCCCGACGTTGGCGCCGCAGCGGTACGGCACGGGGTCGGCGTGGAGCAGGACCCGGAAGCCGGGCGGGGCGGCCGCGCGGACGGCGGCCACCGCGTCCTCCTGGAGCGCGCGGGCCACCCGCGCGCGCCAGGCGAGCACCGGCTCCTCGAACTCCCCGAGCCCCGGACCGGGCCCCGCGCCGGACGCCCCCGCGCCCCCGAGACCCGCGCCGGTCCCGGCCCCGGGCCCCGCCCACACCCCCTCCAGCGCCGCGCGCACCGCCGCCGCCAGGGCGTCGGGGGCGACACCCCCGGCCTCGTACCCCTCCCGGCAGGAGGAGCAGAAGCAGAGGGACATCAGATACTGCTCGCGGTCCCCGAGCGGGACGCCCGCGGTCTTGTCGTGGGCGTGCAGATGGGCGAGGCCGTACCAGCCGCAGGACTCCAGCTCGGTGCCGGCCGCCCCGGGCCGTACCGCCGCCTCGACCGCGAGCTCCACGAGGTACGCGTGGACGTCCGGCCGGGCGATGCACGGCGCCCAGGGGTAGCGGTCGCCGTAGGCGTTGACGACCGAGGTATCCGGACGCTCCGCCCCGAGGCGGGAGTTGTGGGCGAGGACGACCCAGCTGTGGACCTCGAGGCCCGCGTCCGCGAGCGCCCCGGCCGCCTGGCCGTACGCGTCGCCCGGCGCCCAGGCGCCCGCCTCGTACGGCCGGAGCGCGCGGCCCGACCAGCGGGCCCCGTCCGGCGGGTAGAGCACGGCCGCGTGCGCGGCGGTGACGATCCGGTGCGCGGGGTGCCGGGGCGTCAGGGCCCGCGTGGAGTGGTACGCGGAGGCGAGGGTGACGCTCGCGAGGCCGAGGTCCGCGAGCAGGCCGGGCGCGGCCGGGTCGCCGACGACGTCCCACGGGTAGACGAAGGCGCCGGCCCTCACGCGTCGCCCTCCTCGGTCCCGAGCAGCGCGCGGCCGCGCTCGATGATCGTGGCGAGCTCCTTCAGGTGCTCGGGCGCGGGCTCGCTGAGCGGCGGGCGGACCTCGCCGACGTCCAGGCCACCCATCCGTACCGCCGCCTTGACGAGCGAGACGGCGTAGCCGCGGCCCTGGGCGCGCAGTTCGACGAGCGGCCGGTAGAAGCCGTCGATGAGCCGTTCCACGGTCGCGTCGTCGCCGGTCGTCAGGGCACGGTGGAAGGCGAGGGCGATGTCGGGGGCGAAGCAGAAGACGGCGGAGGAGTAGAGGGTGACGCCGATGCCCCGGTAGGCGAGGCCGGTGAGCTCGGCGGTCGGCAGGCCGTTGAAGTAGAGCAGGTCCAGGCCCTCGGCGCGGACGGCGCTGACGATCCGCTGCATCAGGTCGAGGTCGCCGAGGCCGTCCTTGAGGCCGATGACGCCGTCGACGCGGGCGAGGGCGACGGCGGTCTCGGGGGTGAGGACGGCGTTGTCGCGCTGGTAGACGACGACGTCGAGCGAGGTGGCGGCGGCGAGTTCGGTGTAGTGCCGCAGGAGCCCGGCCTGGTCGGCGACGACCAGGTACGGGGGCATGGCGAGGAGCCCGTCCGCGCCGGCCTCCTCGGCGAGCCGCGCGTAGCGGATCGCGAGCGCCGTGCCGTAGCCGGCGCCCGCGACGACGGGGACGCGGCCGGCGGACTCCTCGACGGCCGCGGCGACGCAGTCGCGGAACTCCTCGGGGGTCAGGGCGTGGAACTCGCCCGTGCCGCAACAGGCGAAGACCGCGGCGGCGCCCGCCTCGACGCCTCCGCGTACATGGGCGCGGAAGAGGTCGAGGTCGACGGTGCCGTCCGGGGCGAAGGCGGTGACGGGGAAGAACAGCAGGCCGTCGAGCCGTTCGGCGAGCGGGGCTGTGGTCACGGGCGCTCCCAGCGAAGTCCGTCGTGCACCGTCGTGCACAATTATGATTGCTGTCCATATTCTTGAACACCTTCACGCTAGAGCAGCCGCGGAGCGACGGTCAAGGCGCAAGACCGTCTCGCCTGCGCGGTCTTGACGGTCCGTGCGCGCTCTTGACGCTCAACGACCGGCCTCCCTACCGTGTCCACGGTTGTGAATGCGATCCACGGACGGAGACTCCCGATGCCCACACCCCGTACCGTCCTGCTCACCGGCGCCGCCGGTGGCGTCGGCACGCTGATGCGCGCGCTGCTGCCCGCGTACGGATACGAGCTCCGCCTCCTCGACCTGGCACCCGTCGAGGGCGCGCCGGACGCGATCGTCGCCGACCTCGCCGACCGCGAGGCGCTGCGCGAGGCCGTCCGTGGCGTCGACGCGATCGTCCATCTCGCCGGGATCTCCCTGGAGGCCGAGTTCGACGCGATCGTGGCCGCCAACATCACCGGCCTGCACCACCTCTACGAGGCCGCCCGCGCGGAAGGGGTGGGCCGGATCGTCTTCGCCTCCAGCAACCACGCCGTCGGCTTCACCCCACGCCCGCGCGAGGGCGACCCGGTGATCCCCGTCGACGCCCCGCACCGCCCGGACACCTTCTACGGCCTGTCCAAGTGCTTCGGCGAGGACCTGGCCCAGTTCTACTGGGACAAGCACGGCCTGGAGACCGTCTCGGTCCGGATCGGCTCCTGCTTCCCCGAGCCGACGTCGGTGCGCATGCTGTCGATGTGGCTGAGCCCGGCCGACGGCGCCCGGCTGCTCCACGCGGCGCTGACCGCCGAGGGCGTCGGCCACACCGTGGTCTACGGCTCCTCCGCCAACACCCGGCTGTGGTGGGACCTTTCGACGGCGCGGGCGCTCGGCTACGAGCCGCAGGACGACTCGGAGCGGTTCGCGGCACGGATCATCGCCGAGCAGGGAATGCCGAAGGACGACGACCCGGCCCACACGCACCTGGGCGGCCACTTCTGCACGGAGCCGCCGCGCTGGCCGCACTGACGCGGGGGCGGCTCCGGGGGCCGGGGGGCCGGGGGCCCGGGGGCTCCAGGGGGAACTGAACAAGGCCCGGCCGGACTTATGCGGGGGCGCCGGCCGGGCCCGGGTCACGCCGTGCGGTGGCACACGCGACGGAGAAGACGTTACGGCGGCGGCCCGGCCGCCCGCGATCCGCTCAGCGCGGCACGTGTCCGCGAAACGCGGGGAGTCGGCGGGTCACCCCGCCGCACGCAGCGTCCGGGACGGCGGCTCCCCGAACCGGGTGCGGTACTGCGCCGCGAACCTCCCGTGGTGGGTGAAGCCCCAGCGCCAGGCCACCTCGCTCACGCTCAGCTCCCCGGGGCCCGCGCCCCGCAGCTCCGCGTGGACCCGTTCGAGCCGGACGTCACGGACGTACGCCATCGGTGACATGCCCACGCACTCGCGGAACGACTCCTGGAGTCGGCGCACACCCACCCCGGCGAGTTCGGCGAGTTCGGTCGTGGTGAAGGGATGCTCGGGGCGGGCCCGTACGGCGTCCATCGCGCGCTTGACCGGCGCGGGCCGCAGCCGCCCGCCCGGGTGGGCCAGCTCGTCCCGCCACGGGTGGTCGGCGGCCAGCAACAGCCCGTTCAGCAGGGCCTCCTGGAGGGGCCCGGCGACCAGCGCGTGCTGGGCGAGACCGTCCCCCGCGAGCGCCTCGCGCGCCACCTGCAGCGCGAGGCGCGCCCAGCCGAGACCGGGGCCGCGGGCGATGTCCAGGTACGGCGCGAAGGCGAGCCGGCCGCGCGGCGGGCGGCCGATGAGGCGTTCGAGCCGCTCGCGCAGCGCGGCCGCGTCGATCTTGACGGAGAGCGTGCGGCAGTCCCCGCTCCAGCGCTCCAGGACCGTGTCGCCGTGCGGGTCGAGCATGACGGCCTCGGTCGCCGTCGCGACCACCGGCGCCGCCCCGCCCTGGCGCATCTCCATCGTCCCGCCGAGCGGGGCGTTGACGTGGAACGCCCCGAGCTCGCCGAAGCGCATCCGGACGTCGGCCCCGCAGGCCAGGTCACCGATGACCAGCGGTCCCAGTTCGACGGTGTCGAACGTGGCCGCGAAGGGCCGTTCCCGCCG
The DNA here is from genome assembly GCF_044746945.1 of Streptomyces sp. NPDC090127. Lineage (NCBI taxonomy): Bacteria > Bacillati > Actinomycetota > Actinomycetes > Kitasatosporales > Streptomycetaceae > Streptomyces > Streptomyces sp. NPDC090127. The sequence goes on from NZ_JBIVDE010000004.1 coordinate 93,107, forward strand.
TTCGATGACGTCCAAGGAGTTGGCGTAGTAGCGCGCGTCGATCTCCTGGCGCGCCTCGTCGACGTCCCGTGTTCTGAAATTGCTCCCACCCACGAGCCGAAAGAATACGATCATCGGGAAATTCGCATGACGGACGTGCCCGGCGAAGGGCACGATGCCCGTCATGCCCCAGCCCTTTGGATTCAGCTACGCCCAGCGCGGAGACGGCACCGTGGTGATCACCCACCGCGGGCGCGATGCGGGCACCCTGCGGGGTGACCGTGCGACGAAGTTCCTCGCGGAGGTCGGATCGGGCGACGCCCAGCTGGTCATGGCGCGCTGGACCGGCGCGTACAAGTTCGGCAACGAGCGCGCGGCCCGGAACCACCCCCGTAACCGAAGTGGCCGAAGGGACCCAAGGTAAGGGAACGGCAAAGCGGTCTCGCTCGTTAGCCCTGGCATGACCGCTATGACCCCCGGCTCGAACATCCCGCTCTCCGCCGCGCGCGTGGCGGTGGACGTCGCCGCTCCGGTTCGGCTCGACGTCTCGGGCCTGCTCCTCGGCGCCAACGGCAAAGTGCGCTCCGACGACGACTTCATCTTCTACAACCAGCCGACCGGCCCCGGCGTGAGCTACCGCTCCGGCGGCGGCTCGGCCCCGGACGCGATCGTCGTGGACACCGGCGCGGTGCCGTCGGGCATCGAGAAGATCGTCGTCACCGCGAGCCCCGACGCCGCGGGCCAGACCTTCCAGGGCGTCGAGCCCACGGCGACCCTCCGCAACGCGGACGACGGCAGCGTCCTCGCCACCTTCACCCCGCCGCAGCTCGGCACGGAGACGGCGCTGGTGATCGTGGAGATCTATCTCCGCAACGGCGCCTGGAAGGCCCGCGCGGTGGGCCAGGGGTACGCCAACGGCCTCGCGGGCATCGCCACCGACTTCGGCGTCTCGGTGGACGAGGAGCCGGCCGCGGCCCCCGCCGCCGCGCCGGTCGCCCCGCAGGCGCCCCCCTCGGCTCCGTCCGCGCCGCCCGTGGCGGCCCCGCTGGACCCGAGGACCGTCGCTCCGACGCCGCCGTCTCCGCCGTCCGCTCCCCCGGTCGCCCCGCCCGCCGCCCCGGTCTCCACGGGCAAGATCAACCTGGACAAGGGCCGGGTCAGTCTCCAGAAGAACCAGACGGTCTCCCTGGTCAAGGGCGGCCGTCCGCTGCTGTCCCAGGTCAAGATGGGCCTCGGCTGGGAGCCCGCGTACCGGGGCAAGGACATCGACCTCGACGCCTCCGTCATCGCGTACGGCCCCCAGCGCAACCACCTGGACAGCTGCTACTTCGGCAAGCTCTCCATCCTGGGCGGCTCGGTCAAGCACTCCGGCGACAATCTGACGGGCGAGGGCGCGGGCGACGACGAGGTCATCGTCGTCGACCTCGGCCGTCTCCCCGCCGACGCCACGGGCCTGGTCTTCACGGTGAACTCGTTCACCGGCCAGAAGTTCACGGAGGTCGCCAAGGCCTACTGCCGGCTGATCGACGGGGCGACCGGCGAGGAGCTGGTCCGCTTCGACCTGACGACGGCCGAGCCGCAGACGGGCGTGATGATGGCCAAGCTCATCAAGCAGTTCTCCGGCGAGTGGGAGATGACGGCGATCGGCGAGTTCGTGAAGTCGCGCACGGTCCGGGGCATGGTGAAGCCCGCCGCCCAGGCGCTCTGACCGGTCGTACGGAAAGGGGCCCGCCGGTCATCGACCGGCGGGCCCCTTCGTCACTCCGTCCACGGCCGGTCGGCGTCGCGACCGGCTTCCGGGTCAGCGGCGGGGCTGGCGGCGCCAGGGGCCGGTGATGGCGACCATGATGCCCGGGTCCTGGATGTTGGCGAAGAGGGTGTCGCCGTCGGGCGAGAAGACGACGCCGGTGAACTCGCTGTCGTTCAGGTCGTTGCGGGCGATGGGATACGTACGGCCGCGCTCGGTGGCGCCGAAGAGGTGCTGGACGCCCTCGCCGTCCTCGGCGATGACGAGACCGCCGTAGGGGGAGACGGTGATGTTGTCCGGGCCGTCGTAGGCGCCGTCCTGGTCCGGGGCGGGGTTGACGCCCAGGAGGACCTGGAGGGTCAGGGTGCGGCGCTTGGGGTCGTAGAACCAGACCTGGCCGTCGTGCGCGGCGCCGGGGCTCTCGTCACGGGCGTACGAGGAGACGATGTAGGCGCCGCCGTCGGCCCACCACATGCCCTCCAGCTTGCGGGCGCGGGTGACCTCGTCGGGGCCGAACTGCTCGCGGACCTCGACCTCGCGGCCGTCCCGGTCGGGGACGTCCAGCCAGTCCACGCCGTAGACCGTGCCGATCCGGGTGGCGCGGGAGAGGTCGTCGACGAAGCGGCCGCCCGAGTCGATGCACCGGGGCGCCTGGAGGACGCCGGCGTCGTCGGCGAGGGTACGGAGCCTGCCCCGGCCGTGCTCGAAGCCCTGCGGCGGGACCCAGCGGAAGAAGAGGCCGTTGGGCTCGGAGGCGTCCTCGGTGAGGTAGGCGTGACCGCGCTTGGGGTCGATGACGACCGCCTCGTGGTCGTACCGGCCGAAGGCCTTGATGGGCTGGGGGGCACGGTTGGCGCGGCGGTCGCGCGGGTCGACCTCGAAGACGTAGCCGTGGTCCTTGGTCATGCCGTTCTCGCCTGCGCGGTCGGAGTTCTCCTCGCAGGTGAGCCAGGTGCCCCAGGAGGTACGGCCGCCGGCGCAGTTGGTGGAGGTGCCGGCGATGCCGACCCACTCGGCGACGGTGCCGTCACGGTGCACCTCGACGACCGTGCAGCCGCCGGACGCGGCGGGGTCGTAGACGAGCCCCTCGGTCAGCGGGACCGGGTGCTTCCACTTGGAGCGGGGGCCCTTGAGCTCGTGGTTGTTGACGAGGAGCGTCGTGCCGCGGGGCCCGTCGAAGGTGGCGGTGCCGTCGTGGTTGGACGGGGTGAACTCGCCGGACTCCAGCTTGGTGACGCCGCTGTGGGTGATGACGCGGTACGAGAACCCGGCGGGGAGCGCGAGGACTCCGTCCGGGTCGGCGACGAGCGGCCCGTAGCCGAGGCGGTGCCGGTCCCCGTGCGACGCCTGCTCCTCACCCCGGTCGTCGGGGGTGGCGAGCGCTTCGGGCGCGGTCGCGAGGGCCGCGACGGTACCCGTCAGGACGAGCCCCGCTCCGGCGGCGGTGGACTGCTTGGCGAATTCTCGGCGGTTGAGAGGCATGGCGTTGTCGTCTCCCTGTCGTCACCCGGTGTCGGGGCACACGGTCCCGCCCGCGTATAAACGACAGTTGAACAGAGAGGCGGCCTTCCATGAACCTGCCCCCCACCGGTCGTCGTGTCCTTGTCACCGGGGCCTCCCGGGGCCTCGGCCGCGCGGTGGCCCGCGCCTTCGCCGAGAACGGCGACAGGGTGGCGGTCCACTACGGCTCCCGAGCGGACGAGGCCCGGGCCACACTGGCCTCCCTGCCGGGCGAGGGCCACGCCCTGGTCCAGGGCGACCTGGCGGACGCGACGATCGCGGCGCGCGTGGCGGACGAGGCGGCGGAGGCGCTCGGCGGCATCGACGTCCTGGTGAACAACGCGGCGGTCAACGAACGGCACCCGCTGCCGGAGACGCCGTACGACGAGTGGGTCGCGGTCTGGCAGCGCCACGTGGCGGTGAACCTGTTGGCCACGGCCAATCTCAGCCACCTCGCGGCCCGCCGCATGATCGACGGGCGCCGGGGCGGCAGGATCGTCAACATCGGCTCGCGCGGAGCGTTCCGGGGCGAGCCCGACCACCCGGCCTACGGGGCGACCAAGGCCGCCGTCCACGCCCTGGGCCAGTCCCTGGCGGTCTCCCTGGCCCCGCACGGCATCGCCGTGGCCTCGGTGGCCCCCGGCTTCTTCACCACCGAACGCGTCGCACCGCGCCTCACCGGCCCGGAGGGAGACGCCCTCCGCGCCCAGAGCCCCTTCGGCCGCGTGGGCACCCCGGAGGAGATCGCCCACGCGGTCCTCTGGCTGGCCTCACCCCAGGCCGAATGGTCCTCAGGCACCATCCTGGACCTCAACGGAGCCTCCCACCTGAGGACCTAGCCGGGGCCCGGGGGCGCGGAGCCGGTCGTCGCGGCCCGCGGAACAGCCGGGGGCCCGGGGTGCCCCCGGCCGCGCCCCGCAGGGCGGGCGCCCCCGCGGAGCAGTCCCCGGACCCTCGCCCCGCGGGGCAGGCGTCCCCGCGGAGCCCCCGCAGCCCCCGCCGCGCCCCGCAGGGTCACGCGCCCCCGCGCGACCTCGCCTTGAAGGCCGCCTTGCGGGCCTCCTTCGCCGCCGCCTTGTCCGGGTGCAGGCGGCCCATCGCCTCCAGGACGTCCGCCGTCGCCGGGTGCTCGACGCGCCAGGCCGCCTCGAAGAAGCCGCTGTGACGGCCGGTCAGCCCCTCGACCAGCTCGCGGAGTTCGTCCAGCTCGCCCCGCGCGTCCAGCTGCGCGGCGATCGTGTCGATCGCCAGCCAGAAGATCATCGCCTCCGACGGCGCCGGCACGTCCGCCGCCCCGCGCTCCGCCAGCCAGACCCGGGCGAGCCCGCCCAGCTCCGGGTCGTCGAGCACCTCCCGTACCGCCGGCTCGGCCTCCGCGCCCACGAGCGAGAGCGCCTGCTGGCAGTGGAGCCGGCGCAGCGGCGAGCCGACGTCGGCGCCCCGCGCCGCACCGAGCAGCTCGCGTGCCGCGCCCACCGCGCCCCGGCCCTCCAGCCAGCCCACGGTCTCGGCGCGCGCCGCCGTCTCGGGGTAGGAAGCCAGCCCGTCGAGGAGCACGTCCGCGCCCTTGTCCGCCAGTTCGCCGACGGCCGGCGCGTCCACGCCCGCCTCCAGCATCCGGGCCCGGACGCCGTACAGCCCGAGCGGCGTCAGCCGGACCATGCCGTACCGGCTGACGTCCTCGTCGTCGAGGTCGTCGCCCTCGTCGTGGCGCGGGGCCGGCTCCGCCTCGTCCTCCTCCGCCATCAGCGCCTCGTCGACGGGCTGGTACGCGACGAGCCCGATGGGCTCCAGCAGCCGGAACTGGTCGTCGAGGCGCATCATCGCCTCCGAGACCTGCTCCAGGACGTCGTCCGTCGGCTCGCCCATGTCGTCGGGGACGATCATCGACGCGGCGAGCGCCGGCAGCGGCACCGGACCGTCACCCGGCCCGCCCTCGCCCACCGTGAGCAGGTACAGGTTGCCGAGCACGCCCTCCAGGAACTCGGCCTCCTCCTCCGGGTTCCAGTCGAGCAGCTCGAAGTCGATCTCGCCGTCCTCGCCGATGACGTCCGTGATGTCGTCGAGGACGGGCGCGGTGGCGTCGGCGAACACCACGTCCAGGCCGTCCAGCCAGATCCCGAGGACGTCGAGCGGCGCCCCGCCCGTGAGAACCGCCAGGTTGTCGCCCACGCTCACCGCGCCCGGGGCGTCGTCGTCGCCGTCCTCGACGTCCACGAGCCCGGTGTCGACCGCGAGGCGCCACGCCTCGCTCGCGTACGCCTCGCCGTCCTCGTCCGCCGAGAGGCCCAGCACCTCGGCGGCGGCGGGCAGTTGCTCGTCGACGAGCTCGCCGCCCGCGCCGACGCGGGTCTCGGGGCCGGCCCAGCGGGCGAGCCGCGCCGCGCGGGACAGCAGGGGGGTGGCCAGGGCTTCCCGCGCCAGCTCCGCGTCCGAGTGCAGCTGAACGGGGGGCAGGGTGGGGCGGTCCGGTGCCATCTGCGGTCTTCTCCTCGAAGGGCGTGTGAGCCTCGGCGGCCGTGCGGATCGGCGCGAGGGCCGGCCAGGCCGAAGGCTGGGTGTACGGGCTGTCGTCCGGGGGTGGTACGGGCTGAACCTACGCTCTGGCGTACGCGCTGACCCACGGACCGGCATACGTGCTGGCCCACGGGCTGAACGTACGGGCTGAACGCGCTTCAGCGTAGACGCATTTCCGCCCCGGCCCGGCGGTTCACGGATCCGTCAGCCTTCGTACACCCGTCGAGCCTTGACAAGTCCCCCACCCAGCCAAGAGATTGACGCGCGTAGATTAACCGACCGATCATCCAAGCGCCTCCGGAGCACCCTGATGCCTTCCTCCATACCGAGATCCGCGGCCGTCGCCGCCGTCGTGTCCGCCGCGCTCGCCGCCGGCCTCCTCGCGGGCTCCACCGCCTCGGCGGACACCTCGGCCGCGGCCACCGTCGGCGTCCGCGTCCACGACATCCAGGGCACCACCCGCGTCTCGCCCCTCGTCGGCACCCAGGTCACGGGCGTCACCGGGATCGTGACCGGCGTGCGGACGTACGGCTCGCGCGGCTTCTGGATCCAGGACCCGCAGGCCGACGAGAACCCGGCCACCAGCGAGGGCCTCTTCGTCTTCACCAGCTCCGTGCCGACCGTCGCCGTCGGCGACGCCGTCAGCGTGAGCGGCCTGGTGGGCGAGTACGTCCCCGGCGGTCTGACCTCCGGCAACCAGTCGATGACGCAGATCTCCAAGCCCACCGTCACCGTGGTCTCCTCGGGGAACCCGGTCCCGGCCCCCGTGACGATCTCCGCCTGGTCCGTCCCGAGCGCCTACGCCCCCGCGGGCGACCCGGCCGCCGACGGCTCGATCAACGGGCTGACGCTGCGCCCGCGGACGTACGCCCTGGACTACTACGAGTCCCTGGAGGGCACCAACGTCCGCGTCGGCACCTCCCGCGTGGTGGGCGCCACCGACCCGTACTCCGAGCTCTGGGTGACGGTGAAGCCCTGGGAGAACCCCACCTGGCGGGGCGGCACGGTCTACGGCTCGTACACCGCGCAGAACACCGGCCGGCTCCAGATCCAGTCGCTGACCCCGATCGCCCAGCAGCCCTTCCCCAAGGCCGACGTCGGTGACGTGCTCGCCGGCACGACCGAGGGCCCGCTGGACTTCAACCAGTTCGGCGGCTACACGCTGACGGCCCGCACCCTCGGCACGGTCGTGGACCGCGGCCTGGAACCCGAGGTCACGGAGAAGCAGCGCCGCGACGAGCTGGCGGTCGCGACGTACAACGTCGAGAACCTCGACCCGTCCGACCCGCAGGAGAAGTTCGACGCGCTGGCGAAGGCCGTGGTCGAGAACCTGGCCTCGCCCGACATCCTCGCCCTGGAGGAGATCCAGGACGACAACGGCGCCAAGAACGACGGCACGGTCGCCGCCGACCAGACGGTGCGGAAGTTCGTCGACGCGGTCGTGGCGGCGGGCGGCCCGGCGTACGAGTGGCGCTCGGTCGACCCGGAGAACAACAAGGACGGCGGCGAGCCCGGCGGCAACATCCGCCAGGTCTTCCTCTTCAACCCGGAGCGGGTCTCCTTCACCGACCGCGCGGGCGGCGACGCCGCGGCGGCGACGGACGTGGTGCGCGGCCGGCACGGCCGTCCCGCGCTGTCCCTCTCCCCCGGTCGGATCGACCCGGCGAACACCGCCTGGGAGAACAGCCGCAAGCCGCTGGCGGGCGAGTTCACCTTCCGCGGCCGTACGGTCTTCGTGGTCGCCAACCACTTCGGCTCCAAGGGCGGCGACGAGTCCCTGGTCTCGCACCACCAGCCGCCGGTCCGCTCCTCCGAGGCGAAGCGCCTGCTCCAGGCCCAGTCCGTGAACGCCTTCGTCAAGGACGTGCTCGCGATCCGCAAGGACACCGACGTCCTCGTCGTCGGTGACATCAACGACTTCGAGTTCTCCGGGACGACGCAGGCGCTGACGGACGGCGGGGCGCTCTACCCGGCGGTGAAGTCGCTGCCGCGCTCCGAGCGCTACTCGTACGTCTTCCAGGGCAACAGCCAGGTCCTCGACCAGATCCTGACCAGCCCGGGCGTCGGCCGCTTCACCTACGACAGCGTCCACATCAACGCGGAGTTCGCGGACCAGAACAGCGACCACGACCCGCAGGTCCTGCGCTTCCGCCCGTAGGGAGTGTCCGGAAAGTACGGCTGTCCGCCCGCGGGGCGGGGCTCGCGGCGTCCGGTGCGGCCTGCCGGGCGCCGCGAGCCAGGCCAGACTCTCCGAACACGACCCAGACGCGGCGGTACGGCGTCACACGCCCGCGTGGAGGCTCAGCGCGGGCGTGCAGCGCCGGGCCAGGCTCCCGGAGAGGCCGGGGAAGCGGCGCACCCGGGCCCAGGCGTCGGCCGAGGCGTCCGCGCCCTGCCACTCCTCCTGGGCCCGCAGGCTCTCCCACTCGACGTAGTCGAGCACCCGCGCGCCGTCGGTGGAGAGGTGGAAGTGCGCCGCGATCCCCCCGTGCGCGGGCCGTGTCCCCGCGCTCTCGTCCAGCGCGGCGCAGACGTCGTCGACCCAGGCCCGCTGGCGCGCGGAGTCGGGCCCGTCGAACTCCACCTCGGCGAACGCGACCGAGGCGGGGACGGCCGCCGCGCTCTCCTCGCTCAGCACGGCGGAGCGGTACGGCGGGGCGTACCGGTGGATCCCGGCGCGTACGATCCCGGGCACGGCGGCGTCGATCTCGGCGTTCCGGTCGTCGCGGAGGGTGCGGAGGAACCCCTGGTACGCCTCCTCGCCCGTCCACTGCGAGTAGTGGAGCAGGGTGTCGCCGTCGGTGCCGAGGTAGACCGAGTACGAGAGCAGCCCGGCGTCCGGCCAGTCACGGCTCTTCCAGGCGCCGGCGATGGCGTCGACGGTGGCCCGCTGCCGCTCGGGCGTCCCGACCTGCCAGGTGCTGACGAGGACGAGTCCCACGCCGGGGCGGTACAGGTCGGGGCGGGCGTCGGGGTGGGCTACCGCGTTCATGGGGTGACCTCCTGTCGAGGATCCGGCGCCGAACCCGTCGGGGATCCGCGCGCCGACACGATCCTGGCGTCGATGACGCCCACCCTCCGACCTCGAGCGCGCTTGAGGTCAAGACCGGCACCCCCGCGAGGCTCGACGCATGGTCAGCCCAGCAGGTGACCGCCGCCGTCGACGAGCAGCACCTCGCCGGTGATGTACGAGGCGTTGGTCAGGTCGAAGACCGCGCCGGCGATGTCCTCTGGCCGGCCCACCCGCTTCATCGGAACCGCCCCGGCCACATGGGCCTTGGCCTCGTCGGCGCCCTCCACGCCGTCGAACCAGGGGGTGTCGACGAAGCCCGGCGCGACCGCGTTGACCCGGACGTCCGGGCCGAGGGACTTCGCGAGCAGCTTCGTCATGTGGTTGACGGCCGCCTTGGAGACGGCGTACGGGATGGAGCTGCCGCCGGGGCGGACGCCGGCCTGCGAGGAGATGTTCACGACACAGCCGGCGCCGTGCGCCCGCAGGTGCGGGACGGCCGCGGTGATGGTCTGCCAGACCCCGATGACGTTGACGTCGTACAGGTGGCGCCAGACCTCGGGCGAGGCGGCCTCCAGGTCGTCGTGCGGGATGAACCGGGTGGTGCCCGCGCAGTTGACGAGGATGTCGAGGCGGCCGTACGCCTCCACCGCCGCGGCGACGAGGGCCGCGGACTGGGTCTCGTCGGAGACGTCGGCCTGGACGTAGACGGCGTCGGGCAGTTCGGCGGCGAGGGCCTGACCCGCCTCCACCGAACGCCCGGAGTTGACGACGACCCGGATCCCGGCGGCGGCCAGCCTGCGGGCGACGGCGGCCCCGATGCCCGAGGAGGAGCCGGTGACGAGTGCGACGCGCTGTTCGCTCGTGGTCATGGTGTGGTGTTCTCCCTTGTCCCCTGTCGCGTCCCGCCCCGATCATGCCAGACCCCCCTCACCCCATACTTCAGGGCTGCTTACCCCTCACCCCAAGAAGAACTAAGTGGACCTTCATCATCGATCCCCGCAGAATGCCCGAATGAGCACTGAACGCCCCTTCGGCCGAGCCCTCTGCGCGATGATCACGCCCTTCACCGCCTCGGGCGGGCTGGATCTCGACGCCGCTCGCGTGCACGCGGCCCACCTGGTCTCCGAGGGCTGTGACGGCCTGGTCCTCAACGGCACCACCGGCGAGTCCCCGACCACCACGGACGCCGAGAAGGCCGCCCTGATCGAGGCGGTCCGCGCGGCCGTCGGCCCCGGCCCGTCGGTCGTCGCGGGCGTCGGCACCTCCGACACCCGCCACACCGCCGAGCTGGCGCGCCAGGCCGGGAAGGCCGGCGCGGACGGGCTCCTGGTCGTCACCCCGTACTACAGCCGTCCGCCGCAGGCCGCCGTCGAGGCGCACTTCCGCAAGGTCGCGGACGCCACGGACCTGCCGGTGATGCTGTACGACATCCCCGCCCGCACCGGCACCCGGATCGAGCCGGCGACGATGCTGCGGCTCGCCGCCCACCCGAACATCGTGGCGGTCAAGGACTGCGCCTACGACCTGCTCGGCTCGGCGAAGGTGATCGCCCGCACCTCGCTCGCGTACTACTCCGGGTGCGAGGAGCTGAACCTGCCGCTGTACGCGGTGGGCGGCGCCGGGTATGTCAGCACGGTGGCCAATGTGGCGCCGCGACAGCTGCGGGCCGTGCTCGACGCCTTCGACCGGGGCGACACGGCCGGGGCGGCCCGGCTGAACGCGCTGACGCTGCCGCTGGCCGAGCTGATGATGGCCGCCGGGCTGCCGGGCACGGTGACGGCGAAGGCGCTCCTCGGCGACTACGTCCGGGAACCGCTGCAGCCCGCCGACCTGGAGGCGGTCGACGGGCTGCGGGCGGCGTACGAGGATCTGGTTCAGTCGAACACGTAGGTGGTGCCGAAGAGCGCCGCGTGTTCGAGGACGTCCTCCAGCGGATCGTCGATCTGACCGGTGTGGAGGGAGAGGCTGGGACCGTTCTGGATGGTCGGCCCGTTGTGCGTACGCGTGTGCGTCTCGTCCGCCGACGCCGCCCCCACGGGCAGCATTACGGCGGCTGCCACCGCCAGCGCCCCGACAACGGTGGGCCTCGTCCTCATGTCGACTCCTCGCCTTGTCTTTTCGTGTGACTCCACGTCGTTCCGTTAACGCAGAGTCACACGAGCGGGTCACGCGCGAGGAGCGGTCAGTTGTGGCTGTGGAGGATCTCGTTGAGGCCGCCCCAGACCGCGTTGTTCGGGCGGGCCTCGACGGCTCCGGTCACCGAGTTGCGGCGGAAGAGGATGTTCGAGGCGCCGGAGAGGTCACGGGCCTTGACGATCTCGCCGTCGGGCATGGTGACGCGCGTACCGGCGGTGACGTACAGACCGGCCTCGACGACGCACTCGTCGCCGAGGGCGATGCCGACGCCCGCCTCGGCGCCGACGAGGCAGCGCTCGCCGATGGAGATCACGACGTTGCCGCCGCCGGAGAGGGTGCCCATGGTGGAGGCGCCGCCGCCGATGTCGGAGCCGTCGCCGACGACGACGCCGGCGGAGATCCGGCCCTCGACCATGGAGGTGCCGAGCGTGCCGGCGTTGAAGTTGACGAAGCCCTCGTGCATGACGGTGGTGCCGGCGGCGAGGTGCGCGCCGAGGCGGACCCGGTCGGCGTCGGCGATCCGGACGCCGGCGGGGGCGACGTAGTCGGTCATCCGCGGGAACTTGTCGATGCTCGTCACGGCGAGGTGCAGGCCGTCGGCGCGGGCGTTGAGGCGGACCTTCTCGACGTCGTCGACGGCGACCGGGCCGAGCGAGGTCCAGGCGACGTTGGCGAGCAGTCCGAAGAGGCCGTCCAGGTTCTGGCCGTGCGGCCTGACCAGCCGGTGGCTGAGCAGGTGCAGGCGCAGGTACGCGTCGTGCGCGTCGAGCGGCTTGTCGTCGAGCGAGGAGATGACGGTACGGACGGCGACCACCTCGACGCCCCGGCGGGCGTCCACGCCGAGGGCCTTGGCGGCGCCCTCGCCGAGGGCGTTGACGGCGGCGTCGGGCGTGAGCCGCTCGGTTCCGGCGGGGCCGGGGGCGTCGGTCAGCCCGGGGGCGGGGAACCAGGTGTCGAGAACGGTGCCGTCACCGGCGATGGTGGCGAGGCCGGCGGCGACGGCGCCGGTGGTGCGAGGAGCAGTGGTCATGCGGAAAACCTAACGGTCCGGGCGGCGCCCGGGCCAACCGGTCTCAGGTGTCGGTCGACGGTCCCGGCGAATCCGACGACACCCGCCGCACCCCGCTCGTCGGATCACCCGGGGCGTCCGGGCGGGCCGCCAGGAGCCGGGTCAGCATGGCGCGGGCGTACTCCTCGTCGTACTCCGTGTCCGTCAGCAGGACCTGCAGGCAGATGCCGTCCATGAGCGCGACCAGCGCGCGGGCGGTGACGAGGTCGGTGTGGCGGGCGAGCGCCGCGGTGACGGCCTCCGTCCACTCCGCCGCGACCGGCCGCAGGGCGGGCCGGCGCAGGGCGGCCAGATAGAGCTCGTACTCCAGCTCCACCCCGGTCCGCTCGCCGCCGATCCACTCCCCCATCAGCCGCGCGAGGACCGGGGCGAGGTCGGTGGACGGGCCGCCGAGGTCCGCGAGCTCCGCGCGCTCGCGCAGCTGCCTGCCGAACCCCTCGTTGGCCTGGCGCAGCGCGGCGACGAGGAGTTCGTCGAGCGAGGCGAAGTGGTAGGTGGTGGAGCCGAGCGGGACGTCCGCCTCGGCCGCGACCGTACGGTGGCTCAGTCCGGCGATGCCCCGGGCGCCCACCACCCGCAGCGCGGCGTCGACGATCCGCTGCCGCCGCTCGGGGTCGTGGCGGCGGGGGCGCGCGGCGGCCATCAGTGCGCTCCCCCCATGTTCAGGACGAGGACGCCCGCGATGATGAGGACGACCCCGGCGACCTTGGCGACGCTGAGGGTCTCGTTCATGAAGAGGACGCCGATCACGGCGACGGCGGCGGTGCCGATGCCGGACCAGATCGCGTAGGCGGTGCCGACCTGGAGCGTCTTCAGCGCCTGGGCGAGCAGCGCGAAGGCGACGACGTATCCGGCGCCCGTGACGACGGAGGGCCAGAGCTTGGAGAAGCCCTCGCTGTACTTCATCGAGACCGTGGCGATGATCTCCGCCGTGATGGCCCCGGCCAGCAGTCCGTATCCCATGCGTACAAGCGTACACAACGATATGTACGAGCGTACGCAACGGCTGCCGCTACGGTGTCCCGCATGACGTATCCCACGGGGCCCCACAGCTACGGCTATCCGCCCCCGCCCCCACCGCCGAAGCCGGGCGTGATACCCCTGGCGCCTCTGGGTCTGAGCCAGATCCTGACGGGCGCCTTCGCCACCATCGGCCGCTACTGGAAGCCCCTGCTCGGCGTGGCCTCGGCCGCCTACGGTGTGGCCCTGCTGGCGCTCGCCGCGGTCGGCGGGATCGCGTACCTGGCGGTCGCCGACCACATGCCCGGCGTCTTCGATCTGCCGAGCGGGCAGGAGCCCAGCTGGGACGACGGGCGCCCGCTGCTCTTCGCGTTCGGCGCCGTGTGGCTGGTCGCGCTCGTCGGGATGCTGGTCGCGAGCGCCGTGGTCTACGCGGCGTGCCCCGCCGTCCTCCAGGAGGCGGTCCTCGGCCGGCCGACGACCTTCGGCGCGATCTGGCGCCGCTCCTGGTCGCGGATGCCGGCGGTGGTCGGCACGGTCTTCCTGACGACGCTGGTGATGGCGGTGCCGCTCGTCCTCTTCGCCGTCGCCATGATCGGCTTCATCGTGGTGCTCGTGACCGCCGCGGCGAACGCGAGCGGCGGAGCGGATTCGGCGGCGTTCTCGCCCGTCCTGGTCGTCGTGGCCTTCCTCGTCGCCCTCGCCACCCTGCCGCTGGCCACCTGGATCTGGGTGAAGCTCAGCCTGGCCCCGTCGGCGGCGGTCTTCGAGGGCCAGGGCGCGACGGCCTCCCTGCGCCGCTCCAACGAGCTCGTGCGCGGCGCGTGGTGGCGGGTCTTCGGCGCGCTGATGGTCGCGGGCGTCATGGCCGGGGTGGCGAACGGAATGATCCAGCAGGTGCTGAGCCTGCTGCTCTCGGCCCCTCTCTCGGTCACCGACACGAACGGCTTCGACTCCGCGAGCGAGGTCCTGATCGCCCTCGTACCGATGGTGCTGGTCGTCCTGGTCGGCGCGCTCCTGGCCCAGGCCCTCTGCTCGGTCTTCCCGCCCCTGGTCACCGGCCTGGTCTACGTCGACCAGCGGATCCGCAAGGAGAACCTGGGACCGACCCTCGCACAGGCGGCCGGGACGCCCCCGTTCAGTCCGTGAGGGACCGCTTCGGCCGCAACACGCAGAACTCGTTCCCCTCGGGGTCGGCGAGGACCACCCAGGTCGCGTCCTCACCCTGACCGACGTCGAGCCGGCGGGCGCCGAGCCCGATGATCCGCTCGACCTCCGCGTCCCGGTCGTCGGGCACGAGGTCGATGTGGAGCCGGTTCTTGACGGTCTTGGACTCCGGCACCGGCAGGAAGCACATCCCGGGCCAGGCGTGCTCGTCGGCACCGATGACGATCTCGTCCTCGTCCTCGAAGAGGACCTTCCAGTCGAGGACCTCGGCCCAGAAGCGGGCCTGGCCCGGGAGGTCGTGACAGTCGACGGCGAGGTGGTACATGCGAACGGCCATGCCCTCAGTCTTTCTGAAGGGCACGGCCGTTCGCATGGTCTTCGCGCGGAAACCTCAGACGTTGAACCCGAGCGCGCGCAGCTGCTCGCGGCCGTCGTCCGTGATCTTGTCCGGGCCCCACGGCGGCATCCAGACCCAGTTGATCTTCAGCTCGTTGGCGATGCCGTCGGTCGCGGCCTTCGCCTGGTCCTCGATCACGTCGGTCAGCGGGCACGCCGCCGACGTCAGGGTCATGTCCAGCGTGACGACGTTGGAGTCGTCGATGTGGATGCCGTAGATCAGCCCGAGGTTGACGACGTCGATGCCCAGCTCGGGGTCGACGACGTCGTACAGCGCCTCGCGGATCTCTTCCTCGGAGGCCGGCTTCATGGTGGCCTCGACGTTCTCGGTCATGCCGACTTCCTCTCCGCGTCGCCCAGCGCCTGGGCCGTCGCGTCCTTCCACGCCATCCAGCTGAGCAGCGCGCACTTCACCCGGGCCGGGTACTTGGAGACACCGGCGAACGCGACGGCGTCCTCCAGGATCTCCTCCATCGCGTCGTCCGGCTCGAGCTTGCCCTTGGACTGCATCAGCTCCAGGAACGTGCCCTGGATCTTCTGCGCCTCGGCCAGCTCCTTGCCGACGAGCAACTCGTTCAGGATCGAGGCCGAGGCCTGGCTGATCGAGCAGCCCTGACCCTCGTAACTGACGTCCTCGATCCGCGAGCCGGCGTACTTCACCCGGAGCGTGATCTCGTCGCCGCACGTCGGGTTGACGTGGTGCACCTCGGCGTCGCCGTCCCGAAGACCGCGCCCGTGCGGGTGCTTGTAGTGGTCCAGGATGACGTCCTGGTACATCGAATCCAGCTTCACGAGGTTCCCCTAGCCGAAGAAGTTCCGTACGTGCTCCAGACCCTCGACCAGGGCGTCGACCTCGGCCGGGGTGGAGTACAGATAGAACGACGCCCGCGTGGTCGCAGGAATTCCGTACCGCAGGCAGACCGGCCGCGCGCAGTGGTGGCCGACCCGGACCGCGATGCCCTGCTCGTCGAGGACCTGGCCCACGTCGTGCGGGTGGATGTCGCCGAGCGTGAAGGAGATCGCCGCGCCGCGGTCCTCGGCCGTGGTCGGGCCGATGATCCGCAGGTCCGGCACCTCCTGGAGG
The DNA here is from genome assembly GCF_044746945.1 of Streptomyces sp. NPDC090127. Classification (NCBI taxonomy): domain Bacteria; kingdom Bacillati; phylum Actinomycetota; class Actinomycetes; order Kitasatosporales; family Streptomycetaceae; genus Streptomyces; species Streptomyces sp. NPDC090127. Next base: position 108,675 of record NZ_JBIVDE010000004.1, read on the forward strand.
CGACGGACGGCGTACTCGGTGATCGCGTGCTCGTGGCGCGCGATGTTCTCCATGCCGATCGCCGACAGGTAGTCCACGGCCGCGCCGAGGCCGACGGCCTGGGCGATCGGGGGCGTACCCGCCTCGAACTTGTGCGGAGCCGGCGCGTACGTCGAGGAGTGCATCGACACCGTCTCGATCATCTCGCCGCCGCCGAGGAACGGAGGCAGGTCCTCCAGGAGCTCCTGCCGTCCCCAGAGCACGCCGATGCCCGTCGGACCGACCATCTTGTGACCGGTGAAGGCCACGAAGTCGGCCTGCAGCGCCTGCACGTCGAGCACCATGTGCGGCGCGGCCTGCGAGGCGTCGATGCAGACCAGCGCACCGACCTCCTGGGCGCGCCGGATGATCGTCTCGACCGGGTTGATCGTGCCCAGCAGGTTCGAGACCAGCGTGAAGGAGACGATCTTGGTCTTCTCGGTGATGACCTCTTCGATGTTCGAGAGGTCGAGACGGCCGTCGTCGGTGAGGTTGAACCACTTCAGCTTCGCGCCCGTGCGCTGCGAGAGCAGCTGCCACGGCACGATGTTGGAGTGGTGCTCCATCTCGGTGATGGCGATCTCGGTCTCGTGGTCCACCCGGTAGGGCTCGTCGGCCCAGCCCAGCATGTTGGCCACGAGGTTGAGCGACTCGGAGGCGTTCTTGGTGAAGATCACCTCGTCGCGGCTCGGCGCGTTGATGAAGGCCGCGACCTTGTCACGGGCGCCTTCGTACAGCGCCGTCGCCTCCTCGGCGACCGTGTAGACGCCGCGGTGGACGTTGGCGTTGTGACGCTCGTAGTACGTGTTGAGCGCGTCGAGCACCTGGCGCGGCTTCTGCGAGGTCGCCGCGGAGTCCAGGTACACGATCTTCTTGCCGTCGTGGACCACGCGATCCAGGAGCGGGAAGTCCTTGCGGATCGCCTCGGTGTCGAGGAGGCCGGAGAGCCCCTGATGGGCAGATGTCACGCGGATGCGCCACCCTTCACGTACTTGTCGTAGCCCTCGTTCTCCAGCTGGTCGGCGAGCTCGGCGCCGCCGGACTCGGCGATGCGGCCGTTCGCGAAGACGTGCACGAAGTCGGGCTTGATGTAGCGGAGGATCCGCGTGTAGTGCGTGATCAGCAGCGTGCCGACCTCACCGGTCTCACGGACGCGGTTGACGCCCTCGGAGACGATGCGCAGGGCGTCGACGTCGAGGCCGGAGTCGGTCTCGTCGAGGATCGCGATCTTCGGCTTCATCAGTTCGAGCTGGAGGATCTCGTGGCGCTTCTTCTCGCCGCCGGAGAAGCCCTCGTTGACGTTGCGCTCGGCGAAGGCCGGGTCCATGTGGAGCTTCTCCATGGCCTCCTTGACCTCCTTCACCCAGGTACGCAGCTTGGGCGCCTCGCCGCGGACGGCGGTGGCGGAGGTGCGCAGGAAGTTGGAGACCGAGACGCCGGGGACCTCGACCGGGTACTGCATGGCCAGGAAGACGCCGGCGCGGGCGCGCTCGTCGACCGACATCTCCAGGACGTCCTCGCCGTCCAGGGTGACGGTGCCGCCGGTGATCGTGTACTTCGGGTGGCCCGCGAGGGAGTACGCCAGGGTCGACTTGCCGGAGCCGTTGGGGCCCATGATGGCGTGGGTCTCGCCCTGCTTCACGATCAGGTCGACGCCCTTGAGGATCTCCCGGGGGCCGTTCTCGGCCTCGACGGAGACGTGCAGGTCGCGGATTTCAAGCGTTGCCATGGGTGACTCAGGACTCCTGGGTGACGGAGACGAGCACATCGTCCCCTTCGATCTTTACGGGGTATACGGGGACGGGGCGCGTCGCGGGAAGGCCGGACGGCTTGCCGGTGCGGAGGTCGAAGCTGGAGCCGTGCAGCCAGCACTCGATGGAGCAGTCCTCGACCTCGCCCTCCGAGAGGGAGACGTTGGCGTGCGAGCAGATGTCGTTGATCGCGAACACCTCGCCCTCGGTGTGCACGACCGACACCGGGGTGCCGGCGACCTCGACCCGCTTCGGGGTGTCGGCCTCCAACTCGCTCAGCGCGCAGACGCGGACGAAGTCGGCCATCAGACGGACGCCTCCAGCTCCGCCTCGATCTTGGTGATGAGGCGTTCCTCGACGTCCGGCAGCCCGATCTGCTGGACCAGCTCGGCGAAGAAGCCGCGGACGACGAGTCGCCGGGCATCGCCCTCGCTGATGCCGCGGGACATCAGGTAGAAGAGCTGCTCGTCGTCGAAGCGGCCGGTGGCCGAGGCGTGACCGGCGCCGGCGATCTCGCCGGTCTCGATCTCCAGGTTCGGCACGGAGTCGACCCGGGCGCCGTCCGTGAGGACCAGGTTCCGGTTGAGCTCGTACGTGTCGGTGCCCTCGGCGGCGGCCTGGATGAGGACGTCGCCGATCCAGACGGCGTGCGCGTTCTGCCCCTGCAGCGCGCCCTTGTAGGCCACGTTGGACTTGCAGTGCGGCATGTTGTGGTCGACCAGGAGGCGGTGCTCCTGGTGCTGGCCGCCGTCGGTGAAGTAGAGGCCGAAGAGCTCGGCCTCGCCGCCGGTGGCCGCGTAGCTGACCCGGGGGTGGAGACGGACGACGTCGCCGCCGAAGGTGACCACGACCGACTTGAAGGAGGCGTCGCGGCCGACCAGCGCGTTGTGCTGGGCGACGTGGACGGCCTTCTCGTCCCAGTCCTGGACGGAGACGACGGTCAGCTTGGCGCCGTCGCCGAGCAGGTAGTCGACGTTGGAGGCGAGCACCGCGTCACCGGTGTGGTCGATGACCACGACGGCCTCGGCGAAGGCGCCGAGCTCGATGACCTGGTGGGCGAAGGCGACGCCGCCCTCGCCGTGCACGGCGATGCGGATCGGCTCGCCGAGGACGGTCTCCTTGGCGACGGTGACGACCGAGGCCTTCTCGAAGGAGGAGTACGCCTGGGCGGCGACGCGGTCGACGGGCGTGCCCGCCTTGCCGACCCGCTCGTCGTCCCGGCCGACGGTCTCCACGGTGACGCCCTCGGGGGCCTCGATCACGACCTTGACGCCCTCGCCGGCCGCGACGGCGGTGCCGTCGTGCAGCCCGCGCAGGCGCTCCAGCGGGGTGAACCGCCACTCCTCCTCGCGGCCGTGCGGCACGGGGAAGTCCGCGACGTCGAAGGACGGGGGCGCGCTCATGCGCGTGGCGACGGTGGACTCTGCGGCCACCGCGATCGAGCCGGCGGTGGTGGAGCCCGCCGGGATGTTCTGAGCCTCAGCCATGGCTGTCGTGTTGCTCTCTTCCTGCGTACGTAAAGGTCGGTCGCTGCTACGGGTACGGGGGCGTCAGCCGACCGACCCCTCCATCTGCAGCTCGATCAGCCGGTTCAGTTCGAGCGCGTACTCCATCGGGAGCTCCTTGGCGATCGGCTCGACGAAGCCGCGCACGATCATCGCCATCGCCTCGAACTCGGTCATGCCGCGGCTCATCAGGTAGAAGAGCTGGTCCTCGGAGACCTTGGAGACCGTGGCCTCGTGACCCATCGAGACGTCGTCCTCGCGGACGTCGACGTACGGGTAGGTGTCCGAGCGGGAGATCGTGTCGACGAGCAGCGCGTCGCAGAGCACGTTCGACTTGGCACCCGGGGCACCCTCGCCGATCTCGATGAGACCGCGGTAGGAGGTGCGGCCGCCGCCTCGCGCCACCGACTTGGAGACGATGTTGGAGGAGGTGTTCGGGGCCATGTGGACCATCTTGGCGCCGGCGTCCTGGTGCTGGCCCTCGCCCGCGAAGGCGATGGACAGGGTCTCGCCCTTGGCGTGCTCGCCCATCAGGTAGACGGCCGGGTACTTCATGGTGACCTTGGAGCCGATGTTGCCGTCGACCCACTCCATGGTCGCGCCCTCGTAGGCCACGGCGCGCTTGGTGACCAGGTTGTAGACGTTGTTCGACCAGTTCTGGATCGTCGTGTAGCGGCAGCGGCCGCCCTTCTTCACGATGATCTCGACGACCGCGGAGTGCAGCGAGTCGGAGGAGTAGATCGGGGCGGTGCAGCCCTCGACGTAGTGGACGTAGGCGTCCTCGTCGACGATGATCAGCGTCCGCTCGAACTGGCCCATGTTCTCCGTGTTGATACGGAAGTAGGCCTGCAGCGGGATCTCGACGTGCACGCCCTTCGGCACGTAGATGAACGATCCGCCGGACCACACGGCCGTGTTCAGCGAGGCGAACTTGTTGTCGCCGACCGGGATGACCGTGCCGAAGTACTCGCGGAAGAGCTCCTCGTGCTCCTTCAGCGCGGTGTCGGTGTCGACGAAGATGACGCCCTGCTCCTCCAGGTCCTCACGGATCTGGTGGTAGACGACCTCGGACTCGTACTGGGCCGCGACACCGGCGACGAGGCGCTGCTTCTCCGCCTCCGGGATGCCGAGCTTGTCGTACGTGTTCTTGATGTCCTCGGGCAGTTCCTCCCAGGAAGCGGCCTGCTTCTCGGTGGAGCGCACGAAGTACTTGATGTTGTCGAAGTCGATGCCCGACAGGTCCGAGCCCCAGCTCGGCATGGGCTTCTTGTCGAAGAGGCGCAGACCCTTCAGCCGCAGCTTCAGCATCCACTCGGGCTCGTTCTTCTTGTCGGAGATGTCGCGGACGACAGCCTCGTTGAGACCGCGCTTGGCAGTGGCACCGGCGGCGTCGGAGTCGGCCCAGCCGTACTCGTACCGACCCAGGCCCTCGAGCTCGGGGTGGCTGATCTCGGTGGTCATGCGGGGTTCCTCCCGGCCGTGCTTGCGGATGCTTCTGATTCGGTGGTCTGTGGGGCGCTGTGCGGGATGAACGTCGTGCAGACGCCGTCACCATGCGCGATGGTGGCGAGACGCTGGACATGCGTTCCCAAGAGGCGGGAGAAGATCTCCGTCTCCGCCTCGCACAGCTGGGGGTACTGCTCGGCGACATGGGCGACCGGGCAGTGGTGCTGGCAGAGCTGCTCGCCGACCGGCGCGTTCCGCGCAGTGGCAGCGTACCCGTCCTTGCTGAGCGCCTTGGCGAGCGCCTCCGTACGGCGCTCGGGCTCCGCGGCCTCGACGGCCTCGCGGTAGGCCTCGGCCTGGTGCTCGAGACGGTCGCGGGCGAACGCCGCGACAGCGGCCTCCCCTCCCGCGTTCTGCTCGATCCAGCGCAGGGCGTCCACGGCGAGCGAGTCGTACGACTGGTCGAAGGCGTCCCGACCGCAGTCGGTCAGCGCGAAGACCTTGGCGGGGCGGCCCCGCGTACGGGCGCCGTACACGCGCTTCTCGCGGGCTTCGACGACATTGTCGGCGACGAGCGAGTCCAGGTGCCGACGGACGGCCGCCTGGGTCAGGCCCAGCCGCTTCGCCAGATCGGCGACCGTCGACGGGCCGTGATCCAGGACGGACCGCGCGACACGGTTGCGCGTGGAGCGCTCACCGGTCGCGAGTTCCTCCACGGGAGCCTCGTCGACGTTTTTCACAACGCCATTGTTGCGTAATTCCTCCGGCAGTGACAAGCGACACCGGGACGGGGCCACGGTGCCGTGCATCACTCAGGTAAGGCTTACCTGACCTGCGGAAATGATCATTCGTAGGACGAATACCTGCGGGTTCGGCCCCCCGCGCCGGATGCGGCCCGGAACGCTCTCTAGACTTCCGGGCATGCGAAAAGAGTCCGTCGACGGTGCCGCCGTTCGGGTACGCGGCCTGGTCAAGCGGTACGGGAGCAAGACCGCCGTCGACGGTCTCGACCTCGACGTCCGGGCCGGCACCGTGACCGCCGTGCTCGGCCCGAACGGGGCCGGGAAGACCACCACCATCGAGACCTGCGAGGGCTACCGCAGGGCCGACGCCGGCACCGTCCGTGTCCTCGGCCTCGACCCGGTCGCCGACGCGGCCCGGCTGCGCCCCCGGATCGGCGTGATGCTCCAGTCCGGCGGCGTCTACTCGGGCGCCCGCGCCGACGAGATGCTCCGCCACATGGCCAAGCTGCACGCCCACCCGCTGGACGTGGACGCCCTCATCGAGCGACTCGGCCTCGGCTCCTGCGGCCGGACCACCTACCGCCGGCTCTCCGGCGGCCAGCAGCAGCGCCTCGCGCTCGCCATGGCCGTCGTCGGCCGCCCCGAGCTGGTCTTCCTCGACGAGCCCACCGCCGGACTCGACCCGCAGGCCCGCCACGCCACCTGGGACCTCGTCCGCGAGCTGCGGACCGACGGCGCCACCGTCGTCCTCACCACGCACTTCATGCACGAGGCCGAGGAGCTCGCGGACGACGTCGCCATCGTCGACGCCGGGCGTGTCGCCGCCCAGGGCAGCCCCGAGGAGCTCTGCCGCGGCGGCGCCGAGAACACCCTCCGCTTCTCGGGCCGCCCCGGGCTCGACCTCGGCTCGCTGCTCAAGGCGCTGCCCGACGGCACCCAGGCCGCGGAGCCGACACCGGGGACGTACCGCATCAGCGGCGACGTGGGCCCCCAGCTGCTCGCCACCGTCACCACCTGGTGCGCGCAGCACGGCGTGATGCCGGACCGCATCTCGGTCGAACGCCACACCCTCGAAGACGTCTTCCTGGAACTGACCGGCAAGGAGCTGCGCTCATGAGCAGCGGTACGCACACGGGTACGTACGCGCCGAAGCCGGGCGCCGCGCCCGTCGGACGCATGATCGCGGCGCAGACGGCCCTGGAGACCAGGATGCTGCTGCGCAACGGCGAGCAGCTGCTGCTCACGGTGATCATCCCGTCCCTGCTGCTGGTGCTGTTCTCGACCGTCGACATCGTGGACACGGGGTCCGAGAAGGCCGTCGACTTCCTCGCGCCGGGCGTCCTCGCGCTCGCCGTGATGTCCACCGCCTTCACCGGCCAGGCCATCGCCACCGGCTTCGAGCGCCGGTACGGCGTCCTCAAGCGGCTCGGCGCCTCGCCGCTCCCCCGCTGGGCGCTGATGGCCGCCAAGACGCTCGCCGTCCTGGTCACCGAGGTGCTCCAGGTCGCCCTGCTCACCGCGATCGCGCTCGGGCTCGGCTGGTCGCCGCAGGGGGACCCGCTCTCGGTCCTGGTGCTGCTCGTCCTCGGCACGGCCGCCTTCTCGGGCCTCGGCCTGCTGATGGCCGGCACCCTGCGCGCCGAGGCGACGCTGGCCGCCGCCAACCTGGTCTTCCTGCTGCTCCTGGTCGGTGGCGGGGTGATCGTGCCGCTGGACAGGTTCCCCGATGCGGCCCGCTCCGTCCTGGAGCTGCTGCCGATCTCGGCGCTCTCCGAGGGGCTGCGGGACGTGCTCCAGGGCGGCGCCGCGCTGCCCTGGGAGCAGGCGCTGATCCTGGCCGCCTGGGCGGTCCTCGGGCTCGGCGCGGCGGCGAAGTTCTTCCGCTGGGAGTAGCGGAGGGGTGACGTTCCGGGGCGACTCCACCCGTAACGCACCCCTCGTGAACGCATGCACAAGCCCCGTCCTACGATAGGGCGCGTGCTGACCCCCCTCGCCTACATCGCCAAGCGCTGGACCCCGTCCCCCGAGACGCTCCGGCGCGCCGCGCTCTCCGCCGTCGTGATGAGCGTCCTCATCATCGTCACGGGAGGCGCGGTCCGGCTCACCGGCTCCGGTCTCGGCTGCGACACCTGGCCCAAGTGCACGGACGACAGCCTCATCGTCACTCCCGAGCAGGGCTATCGCGGCGTGATCGAGTTCGGCAACCGGATGCTGACGTACGTCCTGTCGGCCGCCGTCGGCTGGGCGATCATCGCCGCACGCTCCACCAAGCCGTGGCGGCGCGGTCTGACCCGGCTCGGCTGGGCGCAGTTCTGGATCGTCATGAGCAACGCGGTCCTGGGCGGCATCACCGTGTGGATGGGCCTCAACCCGTGGACGGTGGCCGGCCACTTCCTCGCGGCCAACTCCCTCCTGACCGTCGCCGTGATCACCTGGCACCGCGCCGGCGAGGGCGACACGGCCCCCCGGCGCCGGGTCCCCGGCCCGGTCCGCAAGCTCTCCTGGGCGATCATCGCCACCGCCGCGGGGCTGATCGTCCTCGGCACCGGCGTCACCGGCTCGGGCAAGCACGCCGGCGACTCCAGCGACGTCCCGCGCATGCCGTGGGACTGGACCGCCGCCGCCCACCTGCACGCCATCGCCGCCTGGGTGGTCTGCGCCCTCGCGCTCGCGATGTGGCTGGTGCTGCGGGTCGTCGACGCCCCGGACGACACCCGGGCGCGCGCCCGTGACCTGCTGATCGTGCTCCTCGCCCAGGGCGGGATCGGCTACGTCCAGTACTTCACGGGTGTCCCCGAGCTCCTCGTCGGCGCCCACATGCTCGGCTCCGCGCTGATGTGGGTCGCGGTCCTGCGTCTGGCCCTGAGCCTGCGCGAGCGCCCGTCGGCCGCCCCGGAGATCCCGACCCAGGCCGACGTGGCCCTGGCGGCGAAGGCCTGACCCCCGCTCGGGGCCGTCAGTCCAGCCGGTAGACCCTGCGGGCGTTGCCCGCGGCGATCATCGTGGCCACCCGTTGGGCGTCGCCCAGGGACCAGGAGCCGTCGACGACCCATTCGCCGAGCACCCGGTTCAGCGCGCCCCGGAAGACGCTCGCCGCGACGACGTGCAGCTCCGGCAGGGCCTGCGCGCCGCTGGAGAAGAGCAGCTTGCCGAAGGGCGCCAGCTCCAGGAGTTCGGCGAGGACGGCCGCCGCCCGGGCCCCGGTCCGCGCGAGGACGGAGCCCAGGTCCGCGTAGACGTGCGGGAAGAGGCCGGTCAGCTGGGCCGTCTGCCGGTGGTACGGGTATCCGTGCAGCAGGACCACGTCCGTGCCCAGGCCGCCCGTGGCCGCGGCGAAGTCGGCGAGCCCGGCCGGTTCATCGGCTCCCACGTGCAGCTGGAGCGGCCGCCCCGAGGCGACCGCGACCCACAGCAGGTGGCGCAGCAGCACCGGGTCGGTCAGCCGGCCCCCGACCGTCCGCCCGGCCAGCCAGCGCCCGGCCGCCCCGCGCACCTCCCCAGGCCCCGGCGGCTCGGCGGCCTGGGCGAGCCCGCGGCTCACGCCCGCCACGGAGGTGAAGGCGACGGCGGTCGCGGCGGCGCCGTGGACGGCCTCGGCGAGGTTGGCGAGCAGCGCCTCGACGGAGCCGGAGGTGTCGGCGACCTGTTCGGCGAGGAGTTCGAGCCGGACGATCTCGTGCGCGGCGGCGGCGCCGGCGGAGGCGATCTCGGCGGGGCCGGTCAGATCGCCGGGGACGCCGGTGTCGACGAGGTAGGTGGAGATCCCGGAGGCGCGCAGCAGCCTGCGCCCGGACTCCAGGACGCCCAGTTCGCGTCGGCGGGCGAGGTAGCGGGCCGGCGGGCAGTGCGGCTCCAGGCCGAGCAGCGGCGGGCACCACCGGCGTACCGCGAAGCCGGTCTGGGTGTCGAAGAAGGTGGTGCCGGGCGCGGCATGACCGCCGGTCCTGCCGAGGTGGGCCTCGAAGGTGCCGAGGCCGAGCTCCGTGCGGAGCACCCCGTGGCAGTACTGGTCCACCAGGCTCGGGGTCGCGATCATTCGGGGGGCTCCCTGCGTGGACGTTCTTCCACCCGTCCTAACGGGTGAGCCCCACCCGAGGTTGTTGCCTCCCGCGTCGAACGGACACGCGGGAGAGGCGGCCTACCCGTTCGACGGGCCGCCCAGCTGGATCCCGGCCATCCGGGACCACTCGTACGGGCCGGTGACGACCTTGGCGGCGAACTCGCCGTCGAACTCCTCGTGGAGGGTCAGTCCGGCCTTCTCGGCCGCCTGCTCCGCGATCGCGTAGGTGGGGGCCACCAGGTCGCCCCAGCCGCCGTCCTCGCCGACGAGGACGATCCGGGTACCGGACTGGCCGATGTGGGCGAGCTGCCCCTCGGCGCCGCCGTGCTCCTTGGAGAAGGCCTGGATCCGCTTGGCGAGCCTGGCCGCCCTGCGCTCCGCCTGCTTCGTGTCTGCCATGGACAGGATGCTACCGACGGGTAGATCAATTGGCGACGGCCGGTGCACGTGGTCTTGCCCACGTGCGCCGGCCGTTCGTCCAGGACCCGGGGCGTCTACCTCAGGAAGGGGTCGACCGCGACCGCCACGAAGAGCAGCGACACATAGGTGATCGACCAGTGGAAGAGGCGCATCTCCTTGAGCTTCGCGCCGGTCGCGCCGTTCTTCGCGCGGCTCAGCAGCGCGTGCGCCTCCCAGAGCCACCAGCCGCCGGTCAGCAGCGCCACCGTCATGTAGAACCAGCCGGTGTAGCCCAGCGGGGTCAGCAGCAGCGAGACGAACACCATGACCCAGCTGTACGCGACGATCTGCCGGGCCACGACCTTGTTGGAGGCGAGGACCGGGAGCATCGGCACGCCCGCGCGGGCGTAGTCGTCCTTCACCTTCATCGACAGCGGCCAGTAGTGCGGCGGCGTCCAGAAGAAGATGACGAGGAAGAGGATGATCGCGGCCCACGACATCGAGTTGGTGACGGCCGACCAGCCGATCAGCACCGGCAGGCAGCCGGCGATGCCGCCCCAGACGATGTTCTGGGAGGTGCGCCTCTTGAGGATCATCGTGTAGATCACGACGTAGAAGAGGAGCGCGCCCAGCGAGAGGGCGGCGGAGAGCCAGTTGACCAGCAGGCCGAACCAGACCGTGGAGACGACGGCGAGGGTCAGACCGAAGACCAGGCCCTCACGCGGGGTGAGGACACCGGTGACCAGCGGCCGCTGGGAGGTGCGGTCCATCAGCGCGTCGATGTCGCGGTCGATGTACATGTTGAGCGCGTTGGCGCCGCCCGCCGACAGGTAGCCGCCGAAGCAGGTGGCGAGCACCAGCCACAGGTTCGGCACACCCTGCTCGGCGAGGAACATCACCGGAACAGTCGTGATGAGCAGCAGCTCGATGATCCGCGGCTTGGTCAGCGCCACGAATGCCTTGACGCGGGCCCCGAACGGCCGATGGCCCCCCGGGCTGGGAGTCAAGACGACCCCTGCGGGTCGGGACTCGACGGCCGTCACGCACACCCCTGACAGAGAATTCCCAGCAAGCTCCCCGGATGAAGACGGGGTGAAGACTTGCGCGTACCACGCCACTGTAGACGTTGCCCATACGCCGATCTTCGCGGGGGTGGGGTCGTGTTGAGGGGGCTCGTCCCAAGGGATGGACAGCGCTCCGCACGGCGCTCGGGAGGCGAAGTGACAGAGTGACCGGCACTCTTGCCATGTCTTCTGTTTTCCGGCGCGCGCACTCGAAAAGATGGACGTGACGACGGGGGTAGGCTCGACACCGCCGGTACACCCTCAGTCACCGGCATCCAGTACATGTGGAGAGGAGCCCTGACTCAGGGTGAGCACTAAGCCGACCACCACAGACCTCGAGTGGACCGAATTGGACCAGCGGGCCGTTGACACCGCCCGCGTCCTGGCCGCGGACGCCGTACAGAAGGTCGGCAACGGCCATCCCGGTACGGCCATGAGCCTGGCGCCCGCCGCGTACACCCTCTTCCAGAAGGTGATGCGGCACGATCCCGCCGACCCGCAGTGGGTCGGGCGCGACCGGTTCGTGCTCTCGGCCGGTCACTCGTCCCTGACCCTCTACACCCAGTTGTACCTGGGGGGCTTCGGGCTCGAGCTGGACGACCTGAAGGCGTTCCGCACCTGGGGCTCGAAGACCCCGGGTCACCCGGAGTACGGCCACACCGCGGGCGTCGAGACGACGACGGGCCCGCTGGGCCAGGGCGTCGCCAACGCCGTGGGCATGGCGATGGCCGCCCGCTACGAGCGCGGTCTGTTCGACCCCGAGGCGGCCCCCGGCACCTCGCCGTTCGACCACCGGATCTACGCGATCGCCGGCGACGGCTGCCTCCAGGAGGGCATCTCCGCCGAGGCGTCCTCGATGGCCGGCCACCAGAAGCTCGGCAACCTGATCCTGCTGTGGGACGACAACCACATCTCGATCGAGGGCGACACCGAGACGGCCGTGTCCGAGGACACGATGAAGCGGTACGAGGCGTACGGCTGGCACGTCCAGCGCGTCGAGCCGCAGGCCAACGGCGACCTGGACCCGGCGGGTCTCTTCGCGGCGATCAAGGCCGCCGAGGCCGAGACCGGGCGTCCGTCGTTCATCGCGATGCGCTCGATCATCGCCTGGCCCGCCCCGAACGCCCAGAACACCGAGGCCGCGCACGGCTCGGCGCTCGGTGACGAGGAGATCGCGGCCACCAAGCGGATCCTCGGCTTCGACCCGGAGCAGACCTTCGAGGTCTCCGACGAGGTCATCGCGCACACCCGCTCGCTCGGCGACCGCGGCCGTGAGGCGCGCGCCGCGTGGGAGAAGTCCCTCGCGGAGTGGCGTACGGCCAACCCGGAGCGGGCGGCCACGTTCGACCGCATGCAGGCGAACGAGCTGCCCGAGGGCTGGGAGAAGCAGCTCCCCGTGTTCGAGGCCGGCAAGGGTGTCGCCACCCGTGCCGCGTCCGGCAAGGTGCTGCAGTCGCTCGGCGCGGTCATCCCGGAGCTGTGGGGCGGCTCGGCCGACCTGGCCGGCTCGAACAACACGACGATCGACAAGACCTCGTCGTTTCTGCCCGAGGGCAACCCGCTGCCCGAGGCGGACCCGTACGGCCGCACGATCCACTTCGGCATCCGCGAGCACTCCATGGCCGCGGAGATGAACGGCATCGCGCTGCACGGCAACACCCGCGTCTACGGCGGCACCTTCCTGGTGTTCTCCGACTACATGCGCAACGCCGTGCGACTCTCCGCGCTGATGCACCTGCCGGTGACGTACGTCTGGACCCACGACTCGATCGGTCTGGGCGAGGACGGCCCGACCCACCAGCCGGTGGAGCACCTGGCCTCGCTCCGCGCGATCCCCGGTCTGAACGTCGTCCGCCCGGCGGACGCCAACGAGACCGCCGTCGCCTGGCGCGAGATCGTCCGGCGGCACACCCGCGTGTTCGGCAAGGGCGCCCCGCACGGCCTCGCGCTGACCCGCCAGGGTGTCCCGACCTACGACTGGAACGACGACGCGGCCAAGGGCGGTTACGTCCTGTTCGAGGCCGACGGCGGAGACGCCCAGGTCGTGCTGATCGGCACCGGCTCCGAGGTGCACGTGGCCGTCGAGGCCCGTGAGCAGCTCCAGGCCGCCGGCGTCCCGACCCGCGTGGTCTCGATGCCGTCCGTCGAGTGGTTCGAGGAGCAGAACCAGGCGTACAAGGACTCCGTCCTGCCGCCGTCGGTGAAGGCGCGCGTGGCCGTCGAGGCCGGCATCGGTCTGACCTGGCACAAGTACGTCGGAGACGCCGGCCGGATCGTCTCGCTGGAGCACTTCGGTGCCTCGGCCGACGCGAAGGTCCTCTTCCGCGAGTTCGGCTTCACGCCGGAGGCCGTCGCGGCCGCCGCGCGGGAATCCCTGACCGCCGCCGCGCGCTGACGTCCCTAGACACGAATTTTGGAGAACCTCTCATGACAGACGCTCTCAAGCGCCTCTCCGACGAAGGCGTCGCGATCTGGCTGGACGACCTCTCGCGTCAGCGGATCACGTCCGGAAACCTGGCCGAGCTCATCGACCAGCAGCACGTGGTGGGTGTGACCACCAACCCGTCCATCTTCCAGAAGGCGATCTCGGAGGGCCACGGTTACGACCAGCAGGTCGCCGACCTCGCCGCGCGCAAGGTGACCGTGGAAGAAGCCATCCGCATGATCACGACGGCTGACGTGAGGGACGCCGCCGACATCCTGCGCCCGGTCTTCGACGCCACGGACGGCCAGGACGGCCGGGTCTCGATCGAGGTCGACCCCCGCCTCGCGCACCACACCCGGGCCACCGTCGCCGAGGCCAAGCAGCTGGCCTGGCTGGTCGACCGCCCCAACACGCTCATCAAGATCCCGGCCACCGAGGCGGGTCTGCCGGCGATCACCGAGGTCATCGGCCTCGGCATCAGCGTCAACGTCACGCTGATCTTCTCGCTGGAGCGCTACCGCGCGGTCATGGACGCCTACCTCGCCGGGCTGGAGAAGGCCAAGGAGCGCGGCCTGGACCTCTCCAAGATCCACTCGGTGGCCTCCTTCTTCGTCTCCCGGGTGGACACGGAGATCGACAAGCGCCTGGACGCCCTCGGCACGGACGAGGCCAAGGCCCTCAAGGGCAAGGCGGCGCTCGCCAACGCCCGTCTGGCCTACGAGGCGTACGAAGAGGTGTTCTCCTCCGAGCGCTGGGCCGCCCTGGACAAGGCGCAGGCCAACAAGCAGCGTCCGCTGTGGGCCTCGACCGGCGTCAAGGACCCGTCGTACAAGGACACCCTGTACGTCGTCGACCTGGTCGCCCCCGGCACGGTCAACACCATGCCCGAGGCGACCATGGAGGCCACCGCCGACCACGGCGAGGTCACCGGCGACACCGTGCGCGGCACCTACGACGAGTCCCGCGCGGAGCTGGAGGCCGTCGAGAAGCTCGGCATCAGCTACGACGACGTGGTACAGCTGCTGGAGGACGAGGGCGTCGAGAAGTTCGCCACGTCCTGGAACGACCTGCTCAAGTCCACCGAGGCGGAGCTTCAGCGCCTCGCACCTTCGGAGGCGTAAGCACTTTGAGCGCAGTCCACGGAGCCAACCCGCTCCGTGACGCCGCAGACCGACGGCTCCCGCGTATCGCGGGGCCGTCGGGTCTGGTGATCTTCGGCGTCACGGGCGATTTGTCCCGTAAGAAGCTGATGCCTGCCGTCTACGACCTGGCCAACCGCGGCCTGTTGCCGCCGGGCTTCTCGCTCATCGGCTTCGCCCGTCGCGAGTGGCAGGACGAGGACTTCGCGCAGGAGGTCCACGACGCCGTGGAGCAGCACGCGCGCACGCCGTTCCGCGAGGAGGTGTGGCAGCAGCTGATCCAGGGGATGCGGTTCGTCCAGGGCGACTTCGACGACGACGAGGCCTTCGAGCAGCTGAAGTCCACCATCGAGGAGCTGGACAAGGCGCAGGGCACCGGCGGCAACTTCGCCTTCTACCTGTCCGTGCCGCCGAAGTTCTTCCCCAAGGTCGTCCAGCAGCTGAAGAAGCACGGCCTGGCCGACCAGAAGGAGGGCTCCTGGCGCCGGGCGGTCATCGAGAAGCCCTTCGGGCACGACCTGGTCTCCGCCGAGGAGCTCAACGAGGTCGTCCACGAGGTCTTCCCGCCCAACGAGGTCTTCCGGATCGACCACTACCTGGGCAAGGAGACCGTCCAGAACATCCTGGCGCTCCGCTTCGCCAACACCCTCTTCGAGCCGATCTGGAACCGGTCGTACGTCGACCACGTGCAGATCACCATGGCCGAGGACATCGGGATCGGCGGCCGCGCCGGCTACTACGACGGCATCGGCGCCGCCCGTGACGTCATCCAGAACCACCTCCTCCAGCTGCTCGCGCTCACCGCGATGGAGGAGCCCGCCTCCTTCGACGCGGACGCGCTCGCGGCCGAGAAGACCAAGGTGCTCGGCGCGGTGAAGCTGCCGAAGGACCTGGGCGCCTCGACCGTGCGCGGCCAGTACGCGCCGGGATGGCAGGGCGGCGCGAAGGCCGTCGGCTATCTCCAGGAGGACGGGATCGACCCCAAGTCGAAGACCGACACCTACGCGGCCATCAAGCTGGAGATCGACAACCGCCGCTGGGCGGGCGTCCCGTTCTACCTCCGTACCGGCAAGCGGCTCGGCCGCCGTGTCACCGAGATCGCGGTGGTCTTCCAGCGCGCTCCGCACTCCCCGTTCGACCAGACGGCGACGGAGGAGCTGGGCCAGAACGCCCTGGTCATCCGCGTCCAGCCGGACGAGGGCGTGACCATGCGGTTCGGCTCCAAGGTGCCGGGCACCTCGATGGAGGTCCGGGACGTGTCGATGGACTTCGCCTACGGCGAGTCCTTCACGGAGTCCAGCCCCGAGGCGTACGAGCGGCTCATCCTCGATGTGCTGCTCGGCGACTCGAACCTCTTCCCGCGTGTCGAGGAGGTCGAGCTCTCCTGGAAGATCCTCGACCCGATCGAGCAGTACTGGGACAAGCACGGCAAGCCCGCGCAGTACCAGGCCGGGACCTGGGGTCCCGTCGAGGCGGACGACATGCTCGCACGAGACGGACGGAGCTGGCGCAGGCCATGAAGACCGACCTCACGGACACCACGTCCAGCAAGATCAACAAGGCGCTGGTGCTCGGGCGGCGTGCCATCGGCACGCCCGCCGTCGGCATGGTGCTCACCCTCGTCATCGTCACCGACGAGGAGAACGCCTACGACGCGCTGAAGGCGGCCAACGACGCGTCCCGCGAGCACCCCTCGCGGACGCTGGTCGTCATCAAGCGGGTCTCGCGTTCGCCGCGCGACCGCGCGAAGGCACGGCTCGACGCCGAGGTCCGCCTCGGCGCCGACGCCAGCACGGGCGAAACGGTTGTCCTCCGGCTGTACGGCGAGGTCGTCGACCACGCCCAGTCGGTGGTCCTGCCGCTGCTCCTGCCCGACGCACCCACCGTCGTCTGGTGGCCGGTCAACGCCCCGGCCGACCCGGCGAACGACCCGCTGGGCGCGCTCGCCCAGCGCCGGGTGACCGACACCTACGCCGCCGAGCAGCCGATCCACGAGCTGAGCGGCCGCGCGGACGCCTACACCCCCGGCGACACGGACCTGGCCTGGACCCGGATCACCCCGTGGCGCTCGATGCTGGCCGCCGCGCTCGACCAGGTCGTGTGCGAGGTCACCTCGGCCGAGGTGGAGGGCGAGGAGTTCAACCCGAGCGTCGAACTGCTCGCCATGTGGCTGGCGGACCGGCTGAAGGTGCCGGTGCGCCGGTCCACGTCGCAGGGCCCCGGGCTCACCTCCGTACGGATGGAGTCCTCCTGCGGGCCGATCGTCCTCGACCGGCCGGACGGCTCGCTGGCGACCCTCTCCATCGAGGGGCAGCCGGACCGTGCCGTGGCGCTCAAGCGCCGCGAGACGGCGGAGCTGATCGCCGAGGAGCTGCGCCGGCTCGACCCGGACGACACCTACGCCTCGGCGCTGCGGTACGGGCTCCACCGCCTGGACGAGGAAGCGAAGACGACCGCGCCCGAGACTCCGGTCCCGGCCGCCGCGGATCCGGCTCCGGCTCCGGAGGCAGCCAAGGCGCCCGCGAAGAAGGCCCCGGCCAAGAAGGCGGCGGCCAGGTGAACACCCCGCAGCTCGTCGTCCACCGCGACAAGGAGCTGATGGCGCAGGCCGCGGCGGCCCGACTGATCACCCGGATCGTGGACGCCCAGGCCGCCCGCGGCTCGGCGTCCGTGGTCCTCACGGGCGGCCGTAACGGCAACGGGCTCCTGGCGGCGCTCGGTTCGGCCCCCGCGCGGGACGCGATCGACTGGTCGCGGCTCGATCTGTGGTGGGGCGACGAGCGGTTCCTGCCCGAGGGCGACCCGGAGCGCAATGTCACCCAGGCCCGCGAGGCGCTGCTCGACAGCGTCCCGCTGGATCCGGCGCGTGTGCACGCGATGCCCGCCTCGGACGGGCCGTACGGCGACGACGTCGAGGCGGCCGCCGCAGCGTACGCGGCCGAACTGGCCGCGGCCTCCGGTCCCGAGGACCACGCGTCGGTGCCGAGCTTCGACGTGCTGATGCTGGGCGTCGGGCCCGACACGCACGTGGCGTCGCTCTTCCCGGAGTCTCCGGCGGTCCACGAGACGGAGCGCACGGTGGTGGGCGTGCACGGCGCACCGAAGCCGCCGCCGGTGAGGATCTCCCTGACGCTGCCGGCGATCCGGGCCGCGCAGGAGGTCTGGCTGCTCGCGGCCGGCGAGGACAAGGCGAAGGCGGCGGCGATCGCGCTGTCCGGAGCGGGCGAGATCCAGGCCCCCGCGGCGGGCGCCTACGGCCGCTCGCGGACGCTCTGGCTGCTCGACGCGGCGGCCGCATCGGAGCTGCCGCGCGCGCTGTACCCGCCGGCCTCGGCCTGACGCCCGGCTTCGGCCCGACCGCCGGACTCGGCCTGACGAACGCTCACGGAGGCCCGGTTCACCGCACGGTGGACCGGGCCTCCCGCGCTTCCCGTACGGGCTCCAGGAAAGGCGCCAGCAGGTCCGGCACGGCGTCGGCGGCGAAGGTCAGGCCCTCGCTCTGCCCGGCGTCGTGGACGTCGTACGCGCCCGCTCCCGCCGCCGTCGTCGCGGTCAGGGTCAGCAGGCCGGCGCGGCGCTGGAAGTACGACTGCTTGACCGTCCAGCCGATGACGCCGCCGCGCTCCAGGGCGACCGTGGTCCGCCGGACCGTGCCCGAACGGGCCACCAGGTAGCCGCCGCTGACACCGTGTCCGAGATTGCGGTACGCGTCGCGCGCGGCCACCACGGCGAGCGGACCGAGGATCGCGGCGCACCCCGCGGCGACGTACAGCAGGACGGGCGTCAGGAGCAGCCCGAGCAGGACGAGGACCGCGACCGGGGCGAGGACGCTCCCCAGCGCCCAGCGCAGCCGACGGGCGCGGGCGGCCCGGGGGTGGGCGGTGAGCGGGGCGCCCGTCGGGGGTTCGGCCTGGCGCAGCACCTGCGCGGCGACCCGGTCGGCGACCGCGCGGGGCGCGGCGGGCAGCAGGGTCTTGTGGTCGGCGTGCTCGTCCTCCTCGCCCTCGGCGATTCCGGTGGCGACGGCGTCGACACGGGCTGCGCGGCACATCCGTACGCCCAGCGGCTCGACCAGTTCGACACCGCGCAGACGGCGTTCCTCGATGGAGATCGAGCGGGCCGTGAACAGTCCGCGGCGGACCCTGAGGGTGCCGCCGGGCTCGCGCTCCAGGCGGTAGTTCCACCACATCTCGACCCAGAGGCCGAGGGCGCCGACGGTGCCGACGACGAGCGCGAGGGCGGTCAGGACGAGGATCATCGAGAGGACGGAGGAGTCCTGGAAGCGGTCCCCTATCCAGTCGATGACCTCCCTCTGGGCGCCGAACCACTCGCTGACCTGCATCACGGCGCCGGCCGCCGCGCCGCCGAAGACCACGGCGACGAAGGAGACCGGGGCGTAGCGGATCCAGCGTGGGTCGAGTTCCGCGAGGGTGCCGTCGTGGTGGGTGTCCTCGGTGGCGGCCGGGGCGCGGTCGAGCAGCGCGCGGCGGAGCCGCTCGCCCTCGGCCCGGGCGACGGGGTCGAGTTCGAGGGTGGACTCGCCTGCGCCGTGGTGCTCGCCGGTGCCGATGCGGACCTTGACCAGGCCGAGGAGGCGCTGGAGCGGGTTGGCGGTCAGGTCGACGCTGCGGATCCGTTCGCGGGCCAGCGAGCGGCGCTTGACCAGCAGCAGCCCGGTGTGGAGTTCGACCCTCCCCGAGCCTTCGGCCGGGGGCGCCCCCCTCTCGCTCCGTTCGGCGCCGACGCGGTAGCGGGTGCGCCGCCAGCGGACGTGGTCGGCCGCCGACCCGGCGCCGACGAGGAGGGCCGCCCCGGCGAGGATCCAGCCGATGGCCTGCCCGGCGGACAGGGTGTCGGTCAGGGCGAAGAACGTGGGCAGGGCGGCGCCGCAGGCGACCCCCGCGAGGACGAGCGCCGTGACCAGGACCGTACGGCGGTCCAGGCGTCGCCACTCCTCGGGGCCCTGCCGCCCCGCCCCGCCCTCGCCCTCGCTCATGTGGCGTCTCCCGGCGTGGCCTGGGTGATGCGGGTGAGCTTCTCGGCGAGGTCCGCGGCGAGTTCGTGGTCGAGGCCCGCGATGCGGATCGCGCCCTTGGACGAGGCCGTGGTGACGGTGACCGTGGAGAGCCGGAAGAACTGCTCCAGCGGCCCCCTGACGGTGTCGACGGTCTGGATCCGGGACATCGGCGCGATCCGCCACTCCTGCCAGAAGAGACCGGTGCGGACGTAGACGGCGTTCTCGGTGACCTCCCAGCGGTGGACCCGGAACCACCAGGAGGGGAAGAACGCGGCGCAGCCGAGCCCGGCGACCGCCAGGACCGCGGCGGGCAGCCACAGCCAGAACCGGGCCGGCTCGATGACCGTCCCGAGGACGGCGAGGACCACCGCCGGCACGGCGGCGGTCACCAGCCACTGGGCGCGCCACCAGCCGACGGCCCGTTCGTTCAGCGTGTTGCCCGGCGGCCGCAGCCGCACCCCGGTCGGCGCCACGTTCTCCCCCCGCATCGGTTCTACCTCCCGCGCAGTGACCGGTAGGCGGCGACGAGCGCGGCGGTCGAGCCGTCGAGCTCCTCCCCGCCCTGGCCGGTGGTGAGCACGGGCTCGATCTTCTTGGCGAGGACCTTGCCCAGCTCGACGCCCCACTGGTCGAAGGAGTCGATGTTCCAGATCGCGCCCTGGACGAAGACCTTGTGCTCGTACAGCGCGATGAGCTGGCCGAGGACGAAGGGGGTGAGTTCCTGGGAGAGGATCGTCGTCGTGGGGTGGTTGCCCTGGAACGTCTTGTGCGGGACGAGTTCCTCGGGGACGCCCTCGGCCCGTACCTCGTCGGCGGTCTTGCCGAAGGCGAGTGCCTGGGTCTGGGCGAAGAAGTTGGCCATCAGCAGGTCGTGCTGGGCGACGAGGCCGGGGAGCAGGTCGGCGACGGGCTCGGCGAAGCCGATGAAGTCGGCCGGGATGAGCTTCGTGCCCTGGTGGATCAACTGGTAGTACGCGTGCTGCCCGTTGGTGCCGGGGGTCCCCCAGAGGACCGGTCCGGTCTGCCAGTCGACGGGGTTGCCGTCGCGGTCGACGGACTTGCCGTTGGACTCCATGTCGAGCTGCTGGAGGTAGGCCGTGAACTTCGACAGGTAGTGGGAGTAGGGCAGGACGGCGTGCGACTGGGCGTCGAAGAAGCCGCCGTACCAGACCCCGAGGAGGCCGAGGAGCAGCGGTGCGTTCTCCTCGGGCGGGGCGGTACGGAAGTGCTCGTCGACGAGGTGGAAGCCGTCGAGCATCTCGCGGAACCGGTCGGGCCCGATGGCGATCATCAGGGAGAGGCCGATGGCGGAGTCGAAGGAGTAGCGTCCGCCGACCCAGTCCCAGAACTCGAACATGTTGGCCGTGTCGATGCCGAAGTCCTTGACCTTCTCGGCGTTGGTCGACAGGGCCACGAAGTGCTTGGCCACCGCCGCCTGGTCGGCCCTGAGGCCGGTGAGCAGCCAGTCGCGGGCGGAGGTGGCGTTGGTGACCGTCTCGATGGTGGTGAAGGTCTTGGAGGCGACGACGAAGAGCGTCTCGGCCGGGTCGAGGTCGCGGACGGCCTCGTGGAGGTCGGCGCCGTCCACGTTGGAGACGAATCGGAACGTCAGGTCCCGCTGGGTGTAGGAGCGCAGGGCCTCGTAGGCCATGGCGGGTCCGAGGTCGGAGCCGCCGATGCCGATGTTCACGATGTTCTTGATCGGCTTGCCGGTGTGGCCGGTCCACTCGCCCGAGCGGACCTTGTCCGCGAAGGCCGCCATCTTGTCGAGGACGGCGTGCACCGCCGGAACCACGTTCTCGCCGTCGACCTCGATCACGGCGTCGCGCGGCGCGCGCAGCGCGGTGTGCAGGACCGCGCGGTCCTCGGTGGTGTTGATCTTCTCGCCGCGGAACATGGCGTCGCGCAGCTCGGCCACTCCGGTCGCGACGGCCAGCTCGCGCAGCAGCGCCAGCGTCTCGTCGGTGACGAGGTTCTTGGAGTAGTCCAGGTACAGATCGCCGACGCGCAGCGCGTACCGGGCACCGCGGTCCGGGTCGGCGGCGAACAGCTCGCGCAGATGGGTGTCTCCCAGCTGCTCGCGGTGCTTGCCGAGGGCGGCCCACTCCGGCGTGCGGTTGAGCCTCGTGCGTCCTTCTGCGTTCATCTCGGACATCGCCTACTTCTTCTCTTCCTGCCTGCTTGCCCCGCTGCCACTCCAACCTAATTGATCAGGGGGCCGAGGCCGCAACGGCGAGCGCGAACAACGCGGCGGCCACGGGCGGTCAGTGGCCGCCCCGGTGCAGCCGCCCCGTGTAGCGGGCCTCCAGGACCGCGTTGCGCTCGTGGCCGCCGGGGATGTTGGCGGAGACGTAGACCGGTGGTTCGTGGCCCTCGGCGAGGAGCAGGGCCACGGCGTCGGCGACGACCATCTGCACGAGGAGGGAGGAGGTGAGCGTCGAGACCCCGCAGAGCGCCCCGCCGTGCGGGAGGGGGAGCACGGCGTCGCCGGTGGGGGCGCCGTTGTCGAGGACGGCGTCCGCGAGGTCGGCGAGCCGCCTGCCGCTCTTGTGGAGCGCCGGTACGGCATGGGTGTGTTCCAGCGAGGTGAGCGCGACGAGCGGGTGCCCGGCGCCGGTGACCTTCAGCGCCAGGTCGACGATCGCGTTGTTGACGCCCGAGTTGGAGATGATGACGAAGAGGTCCTGCGGGCGGGGCGTCGCGAGGGCGTAGAGCCGGTCGGCGAGGCCGGGCGAACGCTCCAGGAGGGGGTCGGCGAGGACCGAGGGGTCCTCGCCGCCGCGCAGGACGAGGTCGGCGAGCGCGATCCGGCTGGTGGGCACGAGCCCGCCGGCCCGCCCGGCGATCTCCAGGGCGGCGGCCTGGGAGTGTCCGGTGCCGAAGGCGTGGATCACCCCGTCGGCGGCGACGCAGTCGGCGAAGAGCCGGGCGCTCGCGCCGACCGACTCCTTGTTGGCCGCGATCACCCGCTCGACGCTCTGCCGGGCGTGGTCGGCGAACAGGGTGGCGCCGAGGGCGGGTTGGGGCATGACAGCTCTCCATTGGTTCGTTGAACCGGATTCTGATGCGCGATCCGATTCAATGAACCAGCCCGGCCGACCCCCGTCAAGGGTGCGGACCGACGGCCAGCCGCGCCAGCGCCACCGCGCCGCCGACCCCGTCCGGCACGGGCGCCGGCGTGAGCCCCCACTCCGCCACCCGGTCCGCGAGCCGGGCCAGCAAGGGGCCTTCGGGGCCGGTCAGGCCGCCCGTGACGACCAGCGGCTCACCGGGGCGCGGTGCCAACGCCCGTACGGTCGCCGCCAGTTCGTCCGCCGCCCGGTCGAGGAGGGTGTGCGCCACCTCGTCCCCGGCCCGTTCCGCGTCGACGACCAGCGGGCTCAGCGCCGCGAGCCGGACCGGGTGGCCGCCGAAGCCGTACCCGACGACGGCCTCCTTGGTCAGCCCTCCGCACCACTCCCCCACCGGTCCCGCGAGGGCCGTCGCCGGGCCGCGGCCGTCCAGGGCGCGCAGCACCGCCCGCAGCGCCTCGCGCCCGAGCCAGAAGCCGCTGCCCGCGTCGCCGAGGAGCCAGCCGTCGCCGTCCACGGCCCGCACCGCGCGGCGCCGCTCCACGCGTGCGGCGGTGGCGCCGGTGCCCGCGATCAGCACGAGCCCGTCCGCCGGGGCGCCCGGCCCGGCGGCGAAGGCGATGTCCGCGTCTCCGAGGACCTCGACCAGGGCCGGGGCCGCGCCCACCCGGGCGAGCGCCTCCAGCAGGGCGCCGCGGGCGTTGGTCACGCCGCCGCCCGGCCCGCCCCCGGCGAAGCCGGCCACCACGGAGCCGACCGCGCCCACCCGGCCGTCCGGGACGGCGTCCCGCAGCGCCCGCGCCAGATTCCGCACGAGGGCGTCGCGGGCCACGCTGAGCGCGTTGCCCGGTCCACCCGCCCCCTCCGCCAGCACCTCGCCCGTGGCCGCGTCGGCGAGCCGCGCCCTGGTCCGCGTGCCCCCGGCATCGATCCCGAGCACGCACTTATGAATCCCTGAATCGTTCATCAGCCCGCATGGTGGTTGATAGATTCACGCCTCGACAAGACCCCCGCACCGGGAGGCCGGTCAGGAGGAAGCCGCCGTGATCACCGCTCTGATCCGCACCGAACTGCCGCGCATGTCCGGTTCCTTGCGGAAGGTCGGCTCCTGGGTGCTCGACGACCCGGGCCGCGTGCCCGGCGTCTCGGCCGCCGAGCTGGGCCGCCGCACCGGTACGTCCCAGGCCACCGTGACCCGCTTCTGCCGGGCCCTCGGCCTCGGCTCGTACCAGGAACTGCTGCTCGCCCTCGCCCAGGAGCGGGGCGAGACCGAACGCACCGGGGAGGACCGCCCGCTCGGTCCCGACATCGGCCCCGACGATCCGCTCGACCAGGTCGTCGCCGCTGTGGCCCAGGCCGATCTGCTCGCCCTGCGCCGCACCGCCGAGCATCTGGACCTCGACGCCCTGGAGCGGGCCGCGCGGACGCTCGCCAAGGCCCGCCGGATCGACGTCTACGGCGTCGGCGCCTCCGGCATGGTGGCCCTGGAGACCCAGGCGCGGCTCTTCAGCATCGGCTGCGACGCCCGCGGCTGGACGGAGGTGCACGCGGCGGAGACCTCGGCGGCGCTGCTCACCCCCGCGGACGCGGTGGTGGCCCTCTCCCACTCCGGGGCCACCCGTGAGGTCCTCTCGCCGCTGCGGCTGGCCGCCGAACGCGGCGCGCGGACGGTCGCGGTGACCGGGGACCCGCGCTCCCCCGTCGCCCGGGCCGCGTCCCTCCACCTGACGTCGACCTCGGCCGAGACCAGCTTCCGGCGCGGCGGGTTCGGCACGCGCCATTCGGTGCTGCTGATCCTGGACTGCCTCTACGCGCGCGTGGCGCAGCTGACGTACGCGCGGGCGACGGCCGCGATGGCGCTCACCGCCCACATCCCCGGCAACCACCGCTAGGCGTCCGGTTCCACGCGAACGGGCCCGCCGCGCCCCGCCGACCCACGCGAGCGGGACCGCCGGACCGGCCGAACGGACCCGCCGGTTCCACGCGAACGGGCCCTGCTCGCGAATCGAGTTCGCGGGCAGGGCCCGTTCGTCACACTGTCAAACCACGCTCAGATCTCGCCGCGCAGTTTGGCGAGCGCCTCCGCGAGGATCGCCTCGCCGTCCGCGTCGCTGCGCCGCTCGCGTACGTACGCGAGATGCGTCTTGTACGGCTCGGTGCGCGGCGGGTCCGGGGGGTTGTCCCGGTCCTGACCGGCCGGGAAGCCGCAACGCGGGCAGTCCCACGTCTCCGGAACCTGTGCGTCACTGGCGAAGCTCGGCTGCGTCTCGTGCCCGTTCGAGCACCAGAAGGAGATGCGGAGGCGCGGCGCCGACTCGCCCCGCTCGGCCTCCCCCATCGGCCCCGCTCCGACCCGGCTTCCCCGGATCGCGTTGCCACTTGCCACGGTCGTAACTCCCTGCGTGATGGTGCTCGAAGATGCCCCAGTCTACGTAAGGCCCAACGCGCGTCCAGTGGTTGGAGTTACACGTCCAACTTCATCAGAAGCGCAAGCACGACAATGCAGGCGAACCACATCAGACCGACCACGACGGTGATGCGGTCCAGGTTGCGCTCGGCAACCGAGGAGCCACCGACGGACGACTGCATGCCACCGCCGAACATGTCGGAGAGGCCGCCGCCCTTCCCCTTGTGCATCAGCACGAGCAGCATCAGCAGCGCGCTGAAGACGATCAGGGCGATCGAGAACCCCATAACCACGGCTGGACCAACTTCCTCGGACTTATACGGACGGGGGTCGGGCAGGTCCTGCCCGACCCCCGCAAGGGTACGACGGATCGTCGCTACCGCCTACTCACCGATCGCGTCACTGATCGCGGAAGCGGACGATCTTGACGAACTCCTCGGCGTCCAGCGCCGCGCCGCCCACCAGGGCACCGTCGACATCCGGCTGGGCCATGATCGCGGCCACGTTGCCGGCCTTGACCGAGCCGCCGTACTGGATGCGGACCTTGTCGGCCAGCTCCTGCGAGTACAGCTCCGCGAGACGCCCGCGGATCGCCCCGCAGACCTCCTGCGCGTCCTCGGGGGTGGCGACCTCGCCGGTGCCGATGGCCCACACCGGCTCGTACGCGATCACGATGGACTCGGCCTGCTCGGCCGGCAGGTCCTTGAGGCCGCCGTCGAGCTGCTCCAGGGTGTACGGGACCTGCCGGCCGGCCTTGCGGACGTCCAGGCCCTCGCCGACGCAGAGGATCGGGGTCAGACCGTGCTTGTACGCGGCCTTCACCTTGGCGTTGCAGATCTCGTCGGTCTCGGCGTGGTACTGCCGGCGCTCGGAGTGACCCACGGCGACGTAGGTGCACTTCAGCTTGGACAGCATCGCGCCGGAGATCTCACCGGTGTACGCACCGGAGTCGTGCGCCGAGACGTCCTGGGCGCCGTACTTGATCTTCAGCTTGTCGCCGTCGACCAGGGTCTGGACGGACCGCAGGTCGGTGAAGGGCGGCAGGACCGCCACCTCGACGGCGTCGTAGTCCTTGTCGGCCAGCGCGAAGGCGAGCTTCTGGACGTGGGCGATGGCCTCCAGGTGGTTGAGGTTCATCTTCCAGTTGCCCGCCATGAGCGGGATACGGCCCGAGGAAACAGGTGCAGACAAGGTGTTCAGCCCTCCAGTGCGGCGAGGCCGGGGAGCGTCTTGCCCTCGAGGTATTCGAGGGAGGCGCCACCACCGGTCGAGATGTGGCCGAAGGCATTCTCGTCGAAGCCCAGCGTGCGCACGGCCGCGGCCGAGTCTCCACCACCGACGACGGTGAAGGCGCTGCTGTCGACGAGAGCCTGCGCGATGGCGCGGGTGCCCTCGGCGTAGTCGGGGTGCTCGAAGACACCGACCGGACCGTTCCAGAAGACGGTCTCGGCGTCGGCGATCTTCGAGGCGTAGAGCTCACGGGTCTTCGGCCCGATGTCGAGGCCCTCCTTGTTCGAGGGGATCGCGTCGGCGTCGACGGTGTCGAAGTCGGCGGGGGCCTTCGTCTTCAGGTCCGGGAAGTCCGTGGAGACGAGCACGTCGACGGGGAGCACCAGCTCGACGCCGTTCTTCTCGGCACGCTCCATGTACTCGGTCACCTGCGGGATCTGGTCCTCCTGGAGGAGGGAGATGCCGACCTCGTGGCCCTGGGCCTTGAGGAAGGTGTAGGCCATGCCGCCGCCGATGAGGATGCGGTCGGCCTTGCCGAGCAGCTCGTCGATGACGGCGAGCTTGTCGGAGACCTTGGCGCCGCCGAGCACGACCACGTAGGGGCGCTTGACGTCCGCGGTCAGCTTCTTCAGGACGCCGACCTCGGTGGCGATGAGGTAGCCGGCGGCGTGCGGCAGCAGGGCCGGAAGGTCGAAGACCGAGGCGTGCTTGCGGTGCACGGCGCCGAAGCCGTCGCCGACGTAGAGGTCGGCGAGCTCGGCGAGCTGCCGGGCGAACGCGGTGCGCTCGCCGTCGTCCTTGGACGTCTCGCCCGCGTTGAAGCGCAGGTTCTCGATCACGGCCACCTGGCCGTCGGCGAGGCCCACGACGGTCGCCTTGGCGGACTCGCCGACGGTGTCGGTCGCGAAGGCCACCTCGGCGCCGAGGAGTTCACCGAGGCGCGCGGCGGCCGGGGCCAGGGAGAACGCCGGGTCCGGGGCTCCCTTGGGGCGGCCCAGGTGCGAGGCGACCACGACCCGGGCGCCGGCCTCGGCGAGCGCCTTGACGGTGGGGAGGACGGCGCGGATCCGCCCGTCGTCGGTGATGGCCGTGCCCGACAGCGGCACGTTGAGGTCGGCGCGGACGAATACCCGCTTGCCGGCGACGCCTTCGGCGAGAAGCTCGTCGATCGTCTTCATCTTCTACTGGACTCCTTGGAACGCGGTGAAGCACACGGCACAGGGCTCGGACAGCGCATCCTTGCGCTGTCCGAGCCCTGTGCTCACATCGAGGTGCCTACGTCTGGAATATCAGAGCTGGTTTCCGACGAAGACGGTGAGGTCGACGAGACGGTTGGAGTAACCCCACTCGTTGTCGTACCAGCCGAGGATCTTGACCGACTTGCCCTCCTGGACCATGGTCAGGGAGGAGTCGAAGGTGCACGACGACGGGTCGCCGACGATGTCGGAGGAGACGATCGGGTCCTCGGTGTAGGTGAGGAAGCCCTTCAGGGCGCCGTCGTCGGCGGCCTTCTTGAACGCGGCGTTGACCTCGTCCTTGGTGACCTCGCGCTGCAGCTCCACGACCAGGTCGGTGGCCGAGCCGGTGGGGACCGGGACGCGCATGGCGATGCCGTCCAGCTTGCCCTTGAGCTGCGGCAGGACCAGAGCGGTGGCCTTGGCGGCACCGGTCGTGGTCGGGATGATGTTCTCCGCGGCGGCGCGGGCGCGACGCAGGTCGGAGTGCGGGAAGTCCAGGATGCGCTGGTCGTTGGTGTAGGCGTGGACCGTCGTCATCAGACCCTTGACGATGCCGAAGTTCTCGTCGAGGACCTTCGCCATCGGCGCCACACAGTTGGTGGTGCAGGAGGCGTTGGAGATGACGTGGTGCTGCGCCGGGTCGTACTTCTCCTGGTTGACGCCCATCACGATGGTGATGTCCTCGTCCTTGGCCGGAGCCGAGATGAGGACCTTCTTCGCGCCACCGGCGATGTGCTTCTCGGCGTCCGCCTTCTTGGTGAAGATGCCGGTCGACTCGATGACGATGTCGACGCCCAGGTCGCCCCAGGGGATGTCGGCCGGGTTGCGCTCGGAGAGCACCTTGATGGTGTGGCCATCGACGGTGATGGTGTCTGCCGTGTGGGTGACCTCGGCCTTGAGGCGCCCCAGGATCGTGTCGTACTTCAACAGGTGAGCAGTGGTCGCGGTGTCACCCAGGTCGTTGACAGCCACGATCTCGATGTCGGCACCCTGCTCAAGGAGCGCGCGGAAGTAGTTGCGACCGATGCGGCCAAAGCCGTTGATGCCTACGCGGATCGTCACGAACCGATCTCCTCGTTAGGTACGCCGGGTTTCGACGCCGGCGAGATTCTTTTAGGGATGTCCCCGACCGCTTACGACCCTACCTCTCCCATCGGCTGAGAGTGACATCGTGCGCGGTCGGAAGACCCCGGGATTGCACCGTGGCCCGTTATTACCGACGGGTTCGGGCCACGGTACGCATTTCGTCCCGATCACGGACTGTGATCAATAGTGCGGGTGGCCGCTCAGCCGTGCAGCGCGCCGAGCGCCTTGCGGATCAGCCTGCCGCGTTCGACCGCGCTCGGCATGTGTTCCAGCCCGAAGCCAAGGAGCACGGTGTCACGGGTGGTGACGGCGGCCTGGGAGTGGAAGAGCCCGGCGGAGCGGGTCCAGTCGCTGCCGTTCCCGGGGCTGCCGGCCGGCGGTCCCGGTACGGACCACGCGCCGAGCGAGGTCTCGAAGCCCTCGCCCTGGCCCGGTGTCCCGCCGACCACGAGCCCGGTGTCGTCGACGAAGGCGCCCATCTCGCCGGTGCCGGGGTCGGCGATGTACGCGAGCGAGAGCTCGACCCGCTTGCCCGCGTAGGCGCTCAGGTCGATGGAGGCCTGCCGCCAGCCGTTGGAGGGGCCGGTGAAGGCGTTCCAGGAGCCGGTGGTGCCGGTGGTGGCGCAGCCGTCGTCGCCGACGGTCAGGTAGTGGGCGAGGAAGGGATGGCCCTGGACGTAGTAGCCCTCGCCGCAGTCGGCCGGGGCCGCGGTGGAGGTGCCGCCGTTGGCGTCGGGCAGCGTCGTCCAGTCCTCCTGGCCGACGGTGTGGGCCTCGACGACGAGGTTGTCGTAGCCGGGCTCGGTGTCGTAACTGACCTGGAAGCGGAGGCTGGGCCTGTCCGCGGCGGAGACCCCGGTGAGGTCGACGGTCCGGCTGAGCCGGGCCCAGGTGTCGTCGGTGTGCCGGACGGCGGCGAACGACGCGCCCTCGTACGGCTCGAAGGGGGTGCGCACGCCCGGGTAGTCGCCGGCGGAGCGGCTGCTGCCGAACTGCGGGAACTGGCGGGGCGCCAGGGTGTCCGAGGTGACGGTGTAGGCGCCGGCGTCGTCCAGCGGGTTGCCGGCCGCCCCGCCGAGGGCGCCGGTGGTGCCGGCGAAGCCGCCGGATCCGGCGAAGGAGGGCGGGCCGTTCAGCCCGGCCCGGTGGTAGGCGCCGAGGTAGTACTGGGCGAAGTCGTTGGACGTGGCCCGCCCGATGTCGACGAGCCCGCCGGACTTCTCACCGGCGTTGACCAGCTTGCCGCCCTCGTTGAGGTACTCCCGCACGGCCAGCGTGACAGGACCGGAGGGCTCTTCGGCGCCGGTGTACCAGACGACCGTACGGAAGTGGCCGAGCACGCCGAGCGGGTCCGGGACGCCCTGGGTGGCGACGTCCCAGACGGCGGCCCTGCGGCCGGTGTCGGCGAGGGCCTTCACATAGGCGGCGGTGTGCCGGGCCGCGGTCGTGCCGCCCTCCTCGGCGAGGACGAGCACGTCGGCGCGGGGCCGGTCGGCCACCGTGTACGTGAACGGGGTGGAGGTGGTCGCCCGGCCCTCGCGGGTGCGGGCGGTGAACCAGACCTGGACGGTGTCGCCCGGTTCGGCGTCCTCGACCTCGGCGCGGTACTGGTCGAAGTAGAGGTTGTCCTCGCCGCCGTAGGTCTCGCCGCCGCGCCAGGCCTCCAGTCGTTCGGTGTGCGTACGGCCACCGTTGATCCGGTACGCGAGCTCCTTGCCGCGCAGCGACTTCCGGGCGGTCACGGCGATTTCCTGGTCGCCGCCGCGTGCGTAGGAGGTGGTGAAGGCGGCCGGGGTGAAGTCGGGGGCGTCGACGCCGGTGACGGAGACGGGCCGGTCCGGGTGGGCGGCGGTCTCGGCGACGGCGAGCGCGAAGGGCACGTTCTTGGCGAACTCCGCCTGGATCAGCTTCTCGTCGTCGGGGAAGGTGAAGACGGAGGCGCAGTCGGCGGGCTCCCAGGCGTCGTTCGGGTCGACGCGGGAGGCGGTGGCGCAGGTCGACATCTCCGGGGTGAACATCTGCATCCCGTTGACGTTGGCCGCGTGTCCGTCGGCCTCGCCGTTGGTCGTGTACAGCTCGGAGGAGACCTGCGGCCGGTAGCCGGGCACGGCGGACTTCTCCGGGGTGCCGGCGAGCGCCTTGAGCGCCACGTCGTCGGGCGTGTCGGTGGCGACCTGCCAGCCGACCCCGTAGAGCAGCAGCTGGGCGGCGGAGTGGTAGTTGATGCCGTACTGGAAGCCGATGCGCTTCTGGAAGGCGTCCAGCGCCCTGGTCTCGGGCTCGGACATCGCGCGCGGGCCGCGGTAGGTCTCGTCGGCCGGGTCGGGGGACGAGCCCTCGTTGTCGTAGCCCCACTTGTAGGCGAAGTTACGGTTGAGGTCGACGCCGTCGCCGGAGCGGATGCGGCCGTCGCCGTCGTTGTCGCGGAGGTTCTTGCGCCACTGGCGGTTCTCGGGGTCGGCGTGCGTGAAGTCGTAGCCGTCCGGGTTGGCGGAGAGCACGAACCACAGCTCGGTGGAGTCGACGATCTTCGTGATCCGGGCGTCTGTTCCGTAGCCGTCGAGGTAGTGGTGCATCAGCCGCCGGGTCATCTCGGGGGTGATCCACTCACGGGCGTGCTGGTTGGACATGTACAGCGTCGCGGGCCTGGTGCCGTCCTTGGCCTTCTTGGCGCCCTTGGTGAGCTTGAGGGCGAGGATGTCCTGCCCCTCGACCGTCCTGCCGAGGGAGACGACCTTGGTGAGGTCCGGGTGGGCCTGGGCGGTGGCGAGGATCTCCTGCTTGAGCCCGCCCTGACCGCCGTACGGACGGAAGACTCCGTCCCCGGCGCCGGCGACCCGCTGTTCGGCCCGCGCGGAGAGGGTGTGCTCGGTGAGCCGGACGCCCTTGCCGCGAAGCTGCCCCGCCTGCGCGTCGGTGAGGTACAGCTCCAGGGTGGCGGAGCCCTTCTCCGGCACCTGCTCGGTCAGCTCGTGGCCGTCGGCGCCCGCTTCGAGGAGAAGCGGCACCTGCTCCTCGGCGACCGTCGCGCGCCACACGGAGAGGGCGTCACCGGCGCCCGCGTCCTGAGACTCCGCTCCGGCCACGGGCGCCGCCACGAGCCCCGCGACCAGGAGTGAACCCACCGCGAGGATCGTTCTCGCTCTGCGTCTCATCAGCCCCCCTTGCTGTTGTCTGTCACGAAAGTGAACAGACGCCAGGCTGATCACCATTCATGATCATGTCAAGGGTGCCATGCAGGCCGAACGGGTGCTGCCGGTGCCTCAGAAAGGCACCGGCAGCGGTGAGTTGAACGACGGGGCGGAGGATCAGCCGACGAGGCTGTCGTCCAGCTCCTCCGACAGGGTCGACTCCGTGCCGGGGATGCCGAGGTCCTGCGCCCGCTTGTCCGCCATGGCCAGCAGACGGCGGATCCGGCCCGCCACCGCGTCCTTGGTCAGCGGCGGCTCGGCGAGCGCGCCGAGCTCCTCCAGTGAGGCCTGCTTGTGCTCCATGCGCAGCCGGCCGGCGGCCGCGAGGTGCTCGGGCACCTCCTCGCCGAGGATCTCCAGGGCGCGCTGCACCCGGGCGCCGGCGGCGACGGCCGCGCGCGCCGAGCGGCGCAGGTTGGCGTCGTCGAAGTTGGCCAGCCGGTTCGCCGTGGCCCGGACCTCGCGGCGCATCCGCCGCTCCTCCCAGGCGAGCACCGACTCGTGGGCACCGAGCCGGGTCAGCAGGGCCCCGATCGCGTCGCCGTCACGGACGACCACCCGGTCCACGCCCCGTACCTCACGGGCCTTCGCGGCGATGCTCAG
This sequence comes from Streptomyces sp. NPDC090127, assembly GCF_044746945.1. Lineage (NCBI taxonomy): Bacteria > Bacillati > Actinomycetota > Actinomycetes > Kitasatosporales > Streptomycetaceae > Streptomyces > Streptomyces sp. NPDC090127. The sequence goes on from NZ_JBIVDE010000004.1 coordinate 141,068, forward strand.
CCGGCGCGCCGCGCCCACCAGGGCGAGCGCGGCCTCCGGGCCGGGGCAGGTCACCTCCAGGGAGGAGGACCGGCCGGGCTCGGTGAGCGAACCGTGCGCGAGGAAGGCGCCGCGCCAGGCCGCCTCGGCGTCGCAGGTGGCGCCCGAGACGACCTGCGGGGGCAGCCCGCGGATCGGTCGGCCCCGGCCGTCGACCAGCCCGGTCTGCCGGGCCAGCTGGTCGCCGCCCGCCACCACTCGGACCACGAAGCGCGAGCCGCGTCGCAGGCCACCGGGGGCCATCACGATCAGCTCCGAGCTGTGCCCGAAGATCTCCAGGATGTCCCGCTTGAGCCGTCGCGCCGCCATCGCGGTGTCCAGCTCCGCCTCGATCACGATCCGCCCGCTCACCAGGTGCAGACCGCCGGCGAACCGCAGGATCGACGAGACCTCTGCCTTCCTGCAGCAGGTCCGGGTGACGGGAAGCCGGGAGATCTCGTCCTTCACCGCTGCCGTCATCGCCATGGGCCGATCCTTCCATGCATCCGAAAAATACGGTCGTACGCGGCGGCCAACAGCTCCGGATCATGCTTCGGGAGCCCGTCGGCACGGGCCACCGGCGCCAGCTCGACCGCGGCACCGAGCCGCTTGGCGGCATCGGCGAGGGACTCGCGATCGGGCACGGCGGCCTCGTCGGCCAGCACCACGTCCAGGGCGAGTTTAGGGGCGTGTCGTCCCAAAACCTCCAAATGACGCTGCGGAGAGAACCCCTCGGTTTCTCCCGGCTGCGGCGCGAGGTTCAGGGAGAGGACCTTGCGGGCCTTGGTCTCGGTGAGCGCGTCGAGCAGCTCGGGGACGAGCAGGTGCGGGATCACCGACGAGAACCAGGAGCCCGGGCCGAGCACCACCCAGTCCGCGTCCCGGACGGCGGCGACCGCCTCCGGCACGGCGGGCGGGTCGTTCGGGACGAGGTGCACGGACTGCACGTCCCCGGGCGTCAGCGCCACCGTGGCCTGGCCGCGCACGGTGTCCACGTCGTCCGGGCGCTCCGGGTCGTGCCCCCTGACCAGGGCCTGGAGCTCCAGCGGCACGGCGGACATCGGCAGCACCCGGCCCTGCGCCCCGAGCAGCTTGCCGACCAGGTCCAGAGCGAGCACATGGTCGCCGAGCTGCTCCCAGAGCGCGACGATCAGCAGATTGCCGACCGCGTGCTCGTGCAGGTCGCCCTTGGACTGGAAGCGGTGCTGGATCACCCGGGACCAGGTCTGGCCCCAGTCGTCGTCCCCGCAGAGCGCGGCGAGCGCCTTGCGCAGGTCACCGGGGGGCAGCACGCCCAGCTCCTCCCGGAGCCGGCCGCTGGAGCCGCCGTCGTCGGCGACGGTGACCACGGCGGTCAGGTCGCCGGTGATCCGGCGCAGGGCGGCGAGTGAGGCCGACAGGCCCATGCCCCCGCCCAGCGCGACGACCTTGGGCTGGGCGCCGCGTCTGCGGAGCGTACGCACCGGAAGGGTGGACGTACGCCGGCGGTAAGGCTTCACTCGCGCCCCATGTCCCGGTGGACGACGACGGTCTCGACCCCTTCCGCGGCGAGGCGGGCGGCGAGCTTCTCGGACGTGGCGACGGAGCGGTGCTTGCCGCCCGTGCAGCCGACGGCGATGGTCACGTACCGCTTGCCCTCGCGGCGGTAGCCCGCGGCGATCAGCTGGAGCAGCTCGGTGTAGCGGTCGAGGAACTCCTTGGCCCCGGGCTGGTTGAAGACGTACGCCGAGACCTCCTCGTTGAGCCCGGTGAAGGGGCGCAGCTCGGGGACCCAGTGCGGGTTGGGCAGGAAGCGCATGTCGACGACGAGGTCGGCGTCGACGGGCAGCCCGTACTTGAATCCGAAGGACATGACCGTGGCCCGCAGCTCCGGCTCCTCGTCCCCGGCGAACTGGGCGTCCATCTTGGCGCGCAGCTCGTGGACGTTGAGGCTGGAGGTGTCGATCACCAGGTCGGCGTCGCCGCGCAGCTCGCGCAGCAGGTCCCGCTCGGCGGCGATGCCGTCGGTGATGCGGCCGTCGCCCTGGAGCGGGTGCGGCCTGCGGACCGACTCGAACCGCCTGACCAGGGCCTCGTCGGAGGACTCCAGGAAGACGATCCGGCGGGTGACCTGCTGGGCGTCGAGGGCGGCGAGGGACTCCCGCAGGGCGTCGAAGAACTGCCGGCCGCGGACGTCGACGACGACGGCGATCCGGGCCACGTTGCCCTGGGAACGGGCGCCGAGCTCCACCATGGTGGGGATCAGCGCGGGCGGCAGGTTGTCGACGACGAACCAGCCGAGGTCCTCCAGGCACTTCGCCGCGGTGGACCGGCCGGCGCCGGACATGCCGGAGATGATCACCAGCTCGGGGATGGCCGCCGCGTCGGCGGCCTCACCGGCCTCCTTCGTGCCCGTACTCACGTGTCCTGCTCCGTCTTCTCGCTGCACTTCTTGCACTTCTTGCGCTTCTTGCTCTGACTGACGGTCGTGCTCGGTCATGCCGTGGTGCCCCCGTCGTCTTCCATGATCTCTCCTGTTGCCGTATTCACGGCGGGTGCGGCCGGGGCCGCCTGGGCGAGAGCCACGGCGACGGCCTCGGCCGTCTTCCTGCCCATGCCGGGCACCTCGCAGATCTGCTCGATTGTCGCCTGCCGGAGCCGCTTCACCGAGCCGAAATGCTTGATCAACGCCTGTTTGCGGGTATCGCCGAGGCCGGGGATCGCGTCCAGGGGGCTGGTCCTGATGCGCTTGTTCCGCTTCGAGCGCTGGTAGCGGATGGCGAAGTCGTGAGCCGTGTCACGTACCCGCTGAAGGAGGTAGAGACCCTCGCTGGAGCGGGGCAGCACGACCGGGTCGTCGTCGCCGGGCAGCCAGACCTCTTCCAGCCGCTTGGCGAGGCCACAGACGGCGATGTCGTCGATGCCCAGCTCGTCCAGGGCCCGCCGGGCCGCGGCGACCTGGGGCTGCCCGCCGTCGACGACGACGAGCTGGGGCGGATACGCGAACCGCTTCGGTCGCCCGTCGTCGAGCGGCACCTCTCCGGAGCCGTTGACGCCGTCGACGCCTGTGACGCCTGTGACGCCGTCCACGCCGGTGACGCCGGTGACGGCTTCGGTGACGACCAGGCCGTCGCCATGGGTGTCCACCGCGTCACCGTCGGCGTCGACGGCGACGGCCTCCGGACCCCACTCCCCCGTCTTCTCCTTCTCCGCGAGGTAGCGCCGGAAGCGGCGACTGATCACCTCGTGCATCGAGCGGACGTCGTCCTGGCCCTCGAAGCCCTTGATCTGGAACCGTCGGTACTCGCTCTTGCGCGGCAGCCCGTCCTCGAAGACGACCATGGACGCCACGACGTCCTGCCCCTGGAGGTGGGAGATGTCGAAGCACTCGATCCGCAGCGGCGCCGAGTCCAGGTCCAGGGCCTCGGCGATCTCCTCCAGGGCCCGGGAGCGGGTGGTCAGGTCGCTGGCCCGCTTGGTCTTGTGCAGCACGAGCGCCTGCTGGGCGTTGCGCGCCACCGTCACCATCAGGTCCTTCTTGTCACCGCGCTGCGGGACGCGGAGGGAGACCTGGGAGCCGCGGCGACCGCTCAGCCACTGCGTGACGGCCTCGGCGTCCTCGGGCACGGCCGGGACGAGGACCTCCTTGGGGACCGCGTCGCCGCTCTCCTCGCCGTACAGCTGCTGGAGCGCGTGCTCGACCAGACCGGCCGTGGAGACCGCCTCGACCTTGTCGGTGACCCAGCCGCGCTGGCCGCGCACCCGGCCGCCCCGGACGTGGAAGATCTGGACAGCGGCCTCCAGCTCGTCCTCGGCGAGCGCGATGAGGTCGGCGTCGGTGGCGTCGGCGAGGACGACGGCGTTCTTCTCCATGGCGCGCCGCAGCGCCCCTATGTCGTCGCGGAGCCGGGCCGCCTTCTCGTACTCCATCTCCTCGGCCGCGTCCGTCATCTGCTGCTCCAGGCGGCGGATGTACGTGCCGGTGCGGCCGGCCATGAAGTCGCAGAACTCCTCGGCCAGTTCACGGTGCTCCTCGGGGGTGACCCGGCCGACGCAGGGGGCGGAGCACTTGCCGATGTAGCCGAGGAGGCAGGGGCGGCCGGCGGAGGCGGCGTTACGGAACACCCCGGCGGAACAGGTCCGTACGGGAAAGACGCGGAGCATCAGGTCGACGGTCTCGCGGATGGCCCACGCGTGGGCGTACGGGCCGAAATAGCGCACGCCCTTCTTCTTGTGGCCGCGCATGACCTGGACGCGCGGGAACTCCTCGTTCAGCGTGACCGCGAGGTAGGGGTAGCTCTTGTCGTCCCGGTACTTCACGTTGAACCGGGGGTCGTACTCCTTGATCCAGGAGTACTCCAGCTGGAGCGCCTCGACCTCGGTCGAGACCACGGTCCACTCGACGGACGCGGCCGTCGTGACCATCGTGGCCGTACGCGGGTGCAGGCTCGCGAGCGGCTGGAAGTAGTTCGCCAGTCGCTGGCGCAGGGACTTCGCCTTGCCGACGTAGATCACCCGGCGGTGCTCGTCGCGGAACTTGTAGACCCCCGGCGAGTCGGGGATCTGCCCCTGCGTGGGGCGGTAGCTGGAGGGGTCGGCCATGCTCCCCACCCTACTGGCGGGCGCCGACACTCCGACCGCGTGCGCGCGTTGGCGGGACGTGACGACGGCTGCGCGGGGACGGCCGGGAGGGCGGCCCACACGACGACCGCCTGAGCGACCGGCAGGGCGGCTGGCGGGACGGCCCACGGGACGGGTGGGAGGACGGTCGGCGGGACGGGTGCGAGGGCGGGCGGCGGGCCGCCCGGAGGGCGACCGGCGGGGGCTGGTGGGGCGACCGGCGGGGGGCTGGTGGGGCGACCGGCGGGGGCTGGTGGGGCGACCGGCGGGGGGCTGGTGGGGCGACCGGCAGGGCGGCCCAGGGGACGACCGCCCGAGCGACCGGCACGACGGCCGGCAGAGCCACCGGCAGGGCGGCAGGCGGGCCGGCCCGGAGGGCTACCTGCGGGCGCCCGGCGGGCCGGTAGGGGACTCGCTGCGGGCAGGAGCCCCCGGCGCGGAGCCGCCGGCCCTCGGGTCGGCCCCACCTCGGTGCGAAGCCGCCCCGCTGCTGGCCGGGGCGCAGCTCCGCCCTGCGGCGCTGCGGGCCGGAGGCCCGGCGCGGAGCCGTCCGCCCCCGGGGCGGCCCCGCCCCGGTGCGAAGCCGCCAGGCCTCGGGGCAGGGGCGCAGCACCGCCCCCGGCGCGGCGCCCAGCCCCGGCGCCCAGCCCCGGCGCGGCGCCCAGCCCCGGTGCGGGGCCGGGGGCTGGGCGCCGCCCCGGCCCCACCACGGGGCGGAGCCCCCGTCTCGTCAGAGTTTCGGGAAGGGGCGGGGTGGGGGAAAGCCGCCCCTCAGGCCGCCGGACGCGAGTCCGTCGCGCGGCGGCGCCACGCGCGCGTGGCGAGGAGGCCCAGGGCCACCGCCGCGCCCGCCCCCGCCGTCGCCGCCGCTGCCGTGACCAGGGGCTCGTCGTGGGCTGCAGCGGCAGCCGGAGTGTCGTAGCCGCCGGCCGTGCCCTTACGGGCGTATGCGGAGCCGGGCAGCTTGTCCCCGTAGGCCCGGGCGACCCGGTCCCGGTACGCGGCCAGGCTCGTCCCGTTCTTCCCGACCGCCCGCACCGCGTCCTCGTCCAGCGGGAGCACCTTCACGCCCTTGTGGACGTACCACGCGTCGATCTGCGGCTCGCGGAACACGATCCCGCCCGGGAGCGTCCGCGCACCCAGGTCCGCGTACCGGACCTCGTCGTCGCCGGTGGCGATGTTCACCACCTGCCAGCCCCCGCCCGCCCGCCGCGCCGTCCACAGGGAGGCCGTCCGGCCGTCCGAGGAGACCGCCTTGCTGGCGTGGAACTCGACACGGGCGACGGGCGCGCCCGCCTTCCCCGCCACGAAGTCCGGGGACAGGATCCGCACGGGCACGGACGCGCCCTGGACCTGGGGACTGGCCGCCGCACGGGCGACGGCTCCGTCGCGGGCGAAGAACCGGGAGAGCGTGTCCAGGGTCGCGGGGGCCGACGCCGCCGCCTCGGGGGTGGCCGCCGTCGGCGGCGCGCCGGCCGCGCCGGCCGCGTCGGCCGCGACCGCCGGCACCGCACCCAGGGCCACGAGGGCCGCGGCCGACAGGAACCCGGCGCTGATGGCACGTACGTTCATCGTCGTCACGCCCCTATCCGGTAGAGCGAGTGCGTCCAGGAGAAGGAGCCGTTGTCGACGTACCAGGCGTGCGAGGCCCAGTTGTAGCGGTCGCTGGAGGGCCAGGGGTCGCCCCAGTAGACCCAGCTGTTGGTGTCGTCGTACCCGTAGATCACGTGCATGTGGCCGCCGCCGCTGGACCACTGGATCCGTGTCTCGATCGGGCGGTCGGCGTTGATCTCCGTCTGCACCGTCGGGTAGCGCAGCCAGCCCGTCACGTACGAGCCGGGGTTGACGCCCGCCCAGCGCAGGCCGGTCTGCACATTGCCCAGCGTGGCCTGGTTGTTCGGGCAGTCATAGCCCTGCTGGCGGTTGAAGGCGGCGTTGCAGAACTGGTTCTGGCTGTAGTTCCGGCCGAACCAGGTGGCGATCGTGTTGCCGCCGGCGGCCCAGCACCAGTTGGTCTTCTGCTGCGCCTGCATGGTGATGTCCAGCCGCTTGTACCCGAGCGCGGAGGCGTCGTCGGCGGTCGGCGCGGCGGTCGCCGACGACATGGGGAGCAGGAAGAGGGCGGCAGCGGCGAGTGCCGCCAGGGACAGCTTTCTACTGCGCATCGCGTTCCTCCCGAGGCGGGGGGTGTGGGAGTGGGGATGTGGGGGTGGGGGGTGGGGATGTGGGGGGTGGGGTTTTTATGGGGGGAGCGCGTCCGGACGCTGGTGTGGAGCATCGAACGTTGTCCTGATCCGGTCAACACGCTTCAATGCGCAAGGACGGCGGGCTGTGAACGGTGTGACCCGGGTGTGAACGCGTACCCCCACGCCATCTGCGGGCCCGCCCCCGGAGGCGCAACGGTCCGCCGGCGCCGTCGTGAACGTTCACTGAGGAGTCCCGTGGGGCACACCGAGGCCGATCTGGTGCAGTTGCTGCACACCGGACCGTTCCATCTGGCGCTGCGCACGGCCCTCGCGGTGCGCGGCCTTCCGCTCCAGCGGGTGCAGCACCATCTCGCCCACCGGGGCGTCAAGGTCGGGGTGACCAGTCTCAGTTACTGGCAGCAGGGCGCCCGCCGCCCGCAGCGACCGGAGTCGCTGAAGGCGGTCCGCGCTCTGGAGGAGGTCCTCCAGCTGCCGGACAACTCGTTGATCCGGCTGCTGACCGATGACGCGTCGGTGCGCGGGGACGTGGAGCGTCCGGCGGCCCGTTCGTACCGCTCGCTGGTGGAGGCCTCGGGCGCGGTGGAGGCGCTGCTCGCCGAGCTGGAGTCGCCGGTGGACGGCGGGCTGCACACGGTCGGCCACCACGAGCGGGTACGGATAGGGGCGGCGCGGGAGATGGTCGGGCGCGAGTCGCAGCACGTGGTGCGGGCGCACCGGGACGGGATCGACCGCTATCTGGCCATCCACCACGGCGACCCGGGCTGCGACCCGTCGCGGGTGGAGGTGCGGGCGACGGAGAACTGCCGTACGGGCCGGGTGCGGTGGCACGCGGAGACGGGTGTCCTCGTCGCGGAGCTGCTGTTCGACGCGCGACTACGGGCCGGGGAGACGTACCTCTTCGGCTACGGCTTCGAGGACGGGACCGGCGGGCCGAGCGGCGAGTACGTCCGGGGGTTCAGCTTCGCGGGTGGGCAGTACGTGCTTCAGGTGCGGTTCGACGAGGCGGCGCTGCCGGTGCGGTGCCGGCGCTTCGCACAGGCGTCGGCGGGCGCGCCGCGCGGCGGGCGCGCGGAGCTGACGCTGACCGGTCGGCACCGCACGGTGCACCTGGTGGAGCAGGGGGTACGGCCGGGGATCCTGGGGATCGACTGGGCCTGGACGTAGGGCTGAGGGCCGGTGTGCCCTGACTCACGCCCGGACGTAGGGCTGAGAGCAGGCACGCCCCGACTCACGCCCGGACGTAGGGCTGAGAGCAGGCACGCCCCGACTCACGCCCGGACGTAGGGCTGAGAGCAGGCGTCCTGGGGCTGAGGGGAATGGCGCCGGGTCAGGCCTCCGGGCCCGCCACCAGCTTTCCGCCCTCGACCCGGACCGGCACCTCCGGGAGCGGGACGGTCGCCGGGCCCTGGAGGGCCTTGCCGGTGGTGACGTCGAAGCGGCTGCCGTGGCAGGGGCAGTTGCCCTCGTTGTTCTCGATCTTGTCGAGGACGCAGCCGGCGTGCGTGCACTGGGCGCTGAACGCCTTGTACTGGCCCTTGGCCGGGCAGCTCACCAGGACCCGCTGCTCGCGGTAGAGCCGGGCGCCGCCGACGGGCACGTCCTCGGGGGCGCCGAGGGTCACCGGGGCGGTCGGGGTGGGGACCTCGGCGTGCCCGAGCTTGGACTCCGTGGAGCAGGCGGCGACACCCAGCCCGGCGGCACCGGCGAGCGCGGCGCCCTTCAGTACGGTGCGGCGGGTGGACTGGCCGGACATGAGCGCTCCACGGTGGGATCGGGGCAAGGGTGACCGAACCGACGATACCGGCGGGCCCCCGCGGGGCTGCGCGGGGGCTGTCGCGGCCTGCGGGGCATGGGTTACGTTCACGGGCGTGATCGTCGTCGCCGGTGAGTCCCTGATCGATCTCGTCGCGGACGGGGCCGCCCCCGGGCCGCTGCCCGCGCTGGTGCCGCGCAGGGGCGGGGGGCCGTACAACACGGCCGTGGCCCTCGGCCGGCTCGGCGCCGAGGTCGGCTTCTGTTCCCGGGTCTCGACGGACGGGTTCGGCGAGGCCCTCATGGACGGGCTGCGGGAGGCGGGGGTCGGGACCGGCCTCGTCCAGCGCGGCCCGGAGCCGACGACCCTCGCCGTCGCCTCGGTGGGCGCGGACGGCTCGGCCGAGTACGGCTTCTACGTCGAGGGCACGGCCGACCGGCTCTTCGCCCTGCCGGAGCGGCTGCCGGAGGGGGTACGGGCGGTGGCGTTCGGTACGTGCTCGCTGGCGCTGGAGCCGGGGGCGAGCGCGTACGAGGCGCTGCTGAGGCGGGAGTCCGGGCGGGGTGTGCTGACCCTGCTCGACCCGAACATCCGGCGGGGCCTGATCCCGGACGCGGCCGCCTACCGCGCGCGCTTCGCGTCCTGGCTGCCGTACGTCTCGCTCCTGAAACTCTCGGAGGAGGACGCGGCCTGGCTGGGCGGGACCCCGGCGCAGTGGCTGGAGCGGGGCCCGTCGGCGGTGGTGGTGACGCGCGGCGGGGCGGGCCTGACGGTGCACACGCCGACGTCCGAGGTGTCGGTACCGGCGGTACGTGTCGAGGTCGCGGACACGATCGGCGCGGGCGACACCGTGAACGCGGCGCTGCTGCACGGCCTGGGCGACCGCCCGGTGCCCGCCCTGGACGCCGAGGCCTGGTCCGCCCTCCTGACGTACGCGGCCGGCGCGGCCGCCCTCACCTGCACCCGCCCGGGCGCGGAGCCCCCGTACGCGAACGAACTCCCGGACCCGCCGGGCTGACCCGGACGGCCGGGCGGAACAGCACACCCGGATGGCAGGGCGAAACGGCACCGGGACGGCCGGGGGCAGCCACGGTTCGCGTGCTCGGGGGCCGAGGCCGCCTCAGCGGCCCCGGCCCCCCTCCCTCAGGCCTTGCGCGCCCGCGCCGTCGTCTTCTTGGCGGGCGCGGCCGTCTTCGCGGCCACCTTCTTCGCGACCACCTTCTTCGCGGCCGTCTTCTTGACCGCTGTCTGCTTCGCGGGGGCCCTCTTCGCGCTCCGCGCCGCCGGCACGCCGGCGTCGCTGATGCGGTCGGCGCCGAGGATCTCGCGGAGGAACTTGCCGGTGTGGCTCGTCGGGACCGACGCGACCTCCTCCGGCGTGCCCTCGGCGATCACCAGACCGCCGCCGCTGCCGCCCTCCGGGCCCATGTCGACGACCCAGTCCGCGGTCTTGATGACATCGAGGTTGTGCTCGATGACGATCACCGAGTTCCCCTTGTCGACCAGGCCCGACAGGACCTTGATCAGCTTCGAGATGTCCTCGAAGTGCAGGCCCGTCGTCGGCTCGTCCAGGACGTAGACCGTGCGGCCGGTCGACCGCTTCTGAAGCTCGGAGGCGAGCTTCACGCGCTGCGCCTCGCCGCCGGAGAGCGTCGGCGCGGACTGGCCGAGCCGGACGTACCCGAGGCCGACCTCGTTGAGCGTGCGCAGGTGGCGCGCGATCGTCGGGACCGCCTCGAAGAAGTCCAGTGCCTCCTCGATCGGCATGTCCAGGACCTCGGCGATGGACTTGCCCTTGTAGTGGACCTCCAGGGTCTCCCGGTTGTACCGGGCGCCGTGGCAGACCTCGCACGGGACGTAGACGTCCGGCAGGAAGTTCATCTCGATCTTGATCGTGCCGTCGCCGGAGCAGTTCTCGCAGCGTCCGCCCTTGACGTTGAAGGAGAACCGGCCCGGCAGATAGCCGCGGACCTTCGCCTCCATCGTCTCGGCGAAGAGCCTGCGGACGTGGTCGAAGACGCCGGTGTACGTCGCCGGGTTCGACCGCGGGGTGCGGCCGATCGGCGACTGGTCGACGTGCACGACCTTGTCCACGAGGTCGTCGCCGTCCACGCGCGTGTGGCGCCCGGGCACCGACTTCGCGCCGTTCAGCTCGCGCGCCAGGTGGGTGTAGAGGATGTCGTTGACCAGCGTCGACTTTCCGGAACCGGAGACGCCGGTGACGGCCGTGAGGACGCCGAGCGGGAACGAGACGTCGATGTCCTGGAGGTTGTTCTCCCGGGCGCCGTGCACGGTGAGCCGGCGCGAGGGGTCCACGGGGCGGCGGATGTCCGGCGTCCCGATGGCCCTGCGACCGGAGAGGTACTGCCCGGTCATCGACTCCTTGTTGGCGAGGAGCTCCTTCAAGGGTCCGCTGTGGACGACCTTGCCGCCGTGCTCACCGGCGCCGGGGCCGATGTCCACGACCCAGTCGGCGACCTTGATGGTGTCCTCGTCGTGCTCGACCACGATGAGCGTGTTGCCCATGTCCCGCAGCCGGACCAGGGTCTCGATGAGCCGGTGGTTGTCGCGCTGGTGGAGGCCGATGGACGGCTCGTCCAGGACGTAGAGCACGCCGACCAGACCGGAACCGATCTGGGTGGCGAGCCGGATGCGCTGGGCCTCGCCGCCGGAGAGGGTGCCGGCCGCGCGGTTGAGGGAGAGGTAGTCCAGACCGACGTCGACGAGGAACCGCAGCCGCTCGTTGACCTCCTTCAGGACCCGCTCGGCGATCTTCTTGTCGCGGGCGTTGAGCTTCAGGCGGCCGAGGAAGTCGGCGCACTCGCTGATCGACATCGCGGCGACCTCGGCGATGGACTTCTCCATGACCGTGACGGCGAGGACGATCGGCTTCAGGCGGGTGCCCTCGCACGTGGGGCACGGCACCTCGCGCATGTACCCCTCGAAGCGCTCGCGGCTGGAGTCGCTCTCGGCCTCGCTGTGCCGCCGCTTGACGAAGGAGACCGCGCCCTCGAAGGCGGGGGTGGTGTACGCCCGCTCGCGTCCGTACCGGTTGCGGTAGCGGACCTCGACCTGGGTCTTGTGCCCGTACATCAGGGCCTTCTTGGCCCGGGCCGGGAGGGCGGCGTACGGCAGGTCCGTGCGGAAGCCGAGGGCCTGGGAGAGGCCGCCGATGAGCCGGCCGAAGTACTCCCTGGTGTGGCCGTGGGACCAGGGGTGGATGGCGCCGTCGTCGAGCGAGCGGTCCTCGTCCGGGACGATCAGCTCGGGGTCGACCTCCATGCGGGTGCCGATGCCGGTGCAGTCCGGGCAGGCGCCGAAGGGCGAGTTGAAGGAGAAGGAGCGCGGCTCCAGCTCCTCGAAGGAGAGGTCGTCGTACGGGCAGTACAGGTGCTCCGAGTACATCCGCTCGCGCTCGGGGTCGTCCTCGGCGAGGTCGACGAAGTCAAGGACGACCATGCCGCCGGAGAGCCCGAGGGCCGTCTCGACGGAGTCGGTGAGCCGGCGCTTGGCGCTGTCCTTCACGGTGAGGCGGTCGACGACCACCTCGATCGTGTGCTTCTCCTGCTTCTTCAGCGTCGGCGGTTCGCTGAGCTGGATGGTCTGCCCGTCCACCCGGGCCCGGCTGTAGCCCTTGGTCTGGAGGTCGGCGAAGAGGTCGACGAACTCGCCCTTGCGCTCGCGCACCAGCGGCGAGAGGACCTGGAAGCGGCTGCCCTCGGGCAGCTCCAGGACCTTGTCGACGATGGCCTGCGGCGACTGGCGGGAGATCGGACGGTGGCACTCGGGACAGTGCGGCTTGCCGATGCGCGCGAAGAGCAGGCGGAGGTAGTCGTAGACCTCGGTGATGGTGCCGACCGTCGAGCGCGGGTTGCGCGAGGTCGACTTCTGGTCGATGGAGACGGCGGGCGAGAGGCCCTCGATGAAGTCGACGTCCGGCTTGTCCATCTGGCCGAGGAACTGCCGGGCGTACGACGAGAGCGACTCGACGTACCGACGCTGTCCCTCGGCGAAGATCGTGTCGAACGCGAGGGAGGACTTGCCCGACCCCGACAGCCCGGTGAAGACGATGAGGGAGTCGCGGGGGAGGTCGAGCGAGACGTTCTTGAGGTTGTGCTCGCGAGCGCCACGAACGATGAGACGGTCGGCCACGCCGGTCCGCACCTTTCTTGAGAGAGCGGAGGCACAGAAGTGCGGGTCGCAGATATGCCTGGAGGTACCTGGTGATGCAGGGAGGTGCCTGAGTACCCAACAACCAAGGATGCCGGATGCTTCCATCGAGCCTATAGCACGCACATTCGATTTCCGGCCTCGCGTCGACCGCTTCACCCGAACGAGTGGCGGCGCTAGGGTCGGCCCCATGATCGACCCTGTGCGTGACCTGGCCTCTGTACGTGAAGCGACCGAACGACTCCTCGCCGCGGCCGCTTCCCTGGACAACGCGGCGGTCGCCGAGCCGTCACGGCTTCCGGGCTGGACCCGTGGCCACGTCCTGGCCCACATCGCCCGCAACGCCGACGCTCTGGTGAACGTTCTCCAGGGCCGCCCCATGTACCCCGACGCCACCACCCGCGACTCCGACATCGAGCGGGACGCCCCCCGCCCCCTCGCCGAGCAGCTCGCCGACATCCGCGCGACCGACGAGCGCTTCCAGGTCGTGGGCACCGAGCCCGCCGACTGGGAGCGGACCGTCGAACTCCGCAACGGCGTCACGGACCGGGCCGCCCGCGTCCCCTTCCGCCGCTGGGTGGAGGTGGCCCTGCACCACGTGGACCTGGGGATCGGCTACGAGCTGGAGGATCTGCCGGAGGAGTTCGTCCTGCGGGAGATCGACTTCCTGGCCGACCGCTGGTCGGGACGGACCGAGGTCCCTCCGGTGACCCTGTACCTCGGACACGAGGAGAACGCCCCGACCTGGAAGACGGGCGGCGACGAGGGCACCCCCGTCGTCCTGGCGGGCACCGGCGCCGAGCTGCTCGGCTGGCTCGCCGGTCGCGGCGACCAGGGCGCCCACCTCCGGGTACTCGCCGGAGACGGCCTCCCGGCCCTCCCCCCGCTATAGGCTGATCCCATGACGTACAGCGGAGTTGTGAAGGTCGGCGGGCCCGCCGATGTGCACGAGTTGACGGACCTGATGATCTCCAAGGTCGCCGTCGGCCCGATGGACAACAACGCGTATCTGCTGCGCTGCCGGGCGACCGGCGAGCAGCTCCTGATCGACGCGGCCAACGACGCCGACACGCTCCTGACGCTGATCGGTGACGACGGCATCGCGGCCGTCGTCACCACCCACCAGCACGGCGACCACTGGCAGGCGCTCGCCGAGGTCGTCGCGGCGACGGGGGCGCGGACCCACGCGGGGGCGTACGACGCCGAGGGCATCCCCGTCCCGACCGACGTCCTGGTCGAGGACGGCGACACGGTCACGGTCGGCCGGGTCACGCTGACCGCCCGCCGGCTGGTCGGGCACACGCCCGGCTCGATCGCGCTGATCTACGACGACCCGCACGGCCACCCGCACGTCTTCACCGGCGACTGCCTGTTCCCCGGCGGGGTGGGCAACACCCGGAAGGACCCGAAGGCCTTCGCGAGCCTGATCCAGGACGTGGAGACCAAGCTTTTCGCCGTCCTTCCGGACGAGAGCTGGGTGTATCCGGGCCACGGCAGGGACACCACGCTCGGTGACGAGCGGCCGAACCTTCCCACGTGGCACGCGCGCGGCTGGTGACCCCCTCCCGGCGGGCCTGACCGGCGGAGGCGCACGGGTCGGTGACCGTGTGCTTCCGCGCGCCCCCGTAACCGGGGCGCACGCAGGGTAGTTGGCGCGACATGCGCCCCAGTCACTCTCCGCGTCCGTCGCCGGACCCGGCCTCCCCCACTCCACCGGCCGCACCCCAGGCCACCCTGGCCGCCCCGGACTCGCCACCGCCGACCGATCCGGCCCTGGGGTTCGATCCGGCCCTGGGGTTCGATCCGGCCCTGTCGGCCGGTCAGGGCACGGTGCCGGATCCGGGCACGGTGCCGGATCCGGGCACGGTGCCGGATCCGGGCACGCCGCTCGATCCGGGCACGCCGCACCATCCCGGCACTCCGCTCGACCCGGGCACGCCCCCACATCCCGGCACTCCGGGCGGCAAGGGCTCCGCCCCCTCCATGGTGCGGCTCGCCGCCGCCTCGCTCGTCGGGACGGCCATCGAGTTCTTCGACTTCTTCGTCTACGGGACCGCCGCCGCGCTCGTCCTCGGCCCCCTGTTCTTCCCGACCTTCTCCCCCCTGGCGGGGACCCTGGCCGCGTTCGGCACCTTCGCCGTCGGCTTCCTGGCCCGCCCCCTCGGCTCCCTGCTCTTCGGCCACATCGGCGACCGCTACGGCCGGCGCCCGGTCATGTTCGCCTCGCTGGTGCTCACCGGCTGTGCCACGGTGGCGATCGGCCTCGTCCCGACGTACGCGACCCTCGGCATCACCGCGCCCCTCCTGCTGCTCGCGCTGCGCTTCCTGCAAGGGCTCGGCCTGGGCGGCGAGTGGGGCGGGGCCGTCCTGCTCACCGCGGAGCACGCGCCGGAGCGGCGGCGGGGGCTGTGGGCGAGCTTCCCGCAGATCGGCCCCCCGGTCGGCTTCCTCCTGGCGAACGGCGTGATGCTGACGCTGTCGGCCACGCTCACGGACGCCCAGTTCCGGGACTGGGGCTGGCGCGTGCCGTTCTGGGCGGCAGGGCTGCTCGCCGCGGGCGGGCTGCTGCTCCGCTCCTCACTGGCGGAGACCCCGCAGTTCGAGGAGCTGAGCGCGGCCGGGCAGCGGGCGAAGGCTCCGCTCGCCGAGGTGGCGCGCGGCCACTGGCGCCTCGTCCTGCTCACCGCCGGGGCGCTCGCCGTCGGGTACGCGGTGTTCTACACGGTCTCCACCTGGGCTCTCGCCTACGGCACCGAGCGCCTGGGGGTCGGCCGTACGACGATGCTGGTCTGCATCATGGCGGCGGTGGCGATCTCGGGGGTCGCCACTCCTCCGGCCGCGATGCTGGGCGACCGCTACGGCCGCCGCCCGCTCTGCCTGGTCGGCTGCACGGCCTCGGCCCTGTGGATGTTCCCCATGGTCGCGCTGTTGCACACCGGACAGCCGCTGCTGATGTTCCTCGGGTTCGCGGGCGCCCTGCTCTCCTTCATCACCATGTTCGCGGTCATCGCCGCGTACCTCCCGGAGCTCTACGAGCCGAGGGTGCGCTGCACGGGCGCGGCGGTCGGCTACAACCTCGCGGGCGTCCTGGGCGGGGCGCTCACGCCGATCGTGGCGACGACGCTGTCCGAGGGGGCGGGCCCGCCCTGGGGCGTGGCGGCCTATCTGACGGTGATGGCGCTGGTCAGTCTGGGCTGCTTCGCGCTGCTGCCGGAGACCCTGCCGGCCCGCGCGGAGGAACCGGTGCGGGTGCTCGCGTAGGGCGGCTGGAACGCGATGCGGCCGGTGCGGGCGGTGGTGGGCCGCCCGCACCGGCCGCGGTGCGTTCCTACGGTGCCGTGGTTCCTGTGGTGCCGTAGCGTGCCGTGGTTCCTACGGCGCCGCCCGCCGTCAGGCGTCGACGCTGTCCTTCTCGGCGTCGCCCGACTCCGCGGCCGGACGCTCGCCCTTGGCTGCCTCGGCCTCCTCGCGCGCCGCCTGCCTCTTGGAGGCGATCAGGCTGGTGATCGTGGTGATGACCAGGACGCCGCCGATGACCGCCAGCGAGAACGGGATGGAGATCTCCGGGACGTGCACCCCGGACTCGTGCAGGGCGTGCAGCACGAGCTTGACGCCGATGAAGCCGAGGATCACCGACAGGCCGTAGCTGAGGTGGACCAGCTTCTTGAGCAGGCCGCCGATCAGGAAGTACAGCTGACGCAGACCCATCAGGGCGAAGGCGTTGGCCGTGAAGACGATGTACGGGTCCTGGGTCAGGCCGAAGATCGCCGGGATGGAGTCGAGGGCGAAGAGGATGTCGGTGGTGCCGATGGCGAGCATGACGACCATCAGCGGGGTCATGATCCGCTTGCCGTTGTTCCGGATGAACAGCTTGGTGCCGTGGTACCGGTCGGCGACGCCGAACCTCTTCTCGGCGCTCTTGAGGAGACGGTTCTCCTCCCAGTCGTCCTCGTCCTCGTCGGCACGCGCCTCCTGGATGAGCTTCCAGGCGGTGTAGATCAGGAACGCGCCGAAGATGTAGAAGATCCAGGAGAAGTTCGCGATGACCGCGGCGCCCGCGGCGATGAAGATCGCTCGGAGCACCAGGGCGATCAGCACGCCGACGAGCAGCACGCGCTGCTGGAGGTGCGAAGGCACCGAGAACTTCGCCATGATCAGGACGAAGACGAAGAGGTTGTCGACACTGAGTGACTTCTCGGTGATGTAGCCCGCGAAGAACTCACCGGCCGCCTGGCTGCTGCCCCAGATCAGCAGGCCGACGCCGAAGAGGGCGGCCAGGACGATCCAGACGATCGTCCAGATTCCGGCTTCCTTGACCGACACGTCATGAGGCTTGCGCCCGATGAAGAAGTCGGCTCCGATCAGGGCGACCAGACCGAGAATGGTCAGCACCCACAGGGTCATTGAAACGTCCACTGCGCCTCCGGCGTCGTACGGCTACTTGATCAGCGTCGTCGCTGCCGGAGGTCTCTTCCACCCGGGGCCGTACGTGACGGGCCGGGCCGACGCCCCGGGATCGCCCCCGCTCGGGGTACGTCCGTATTGACGGGAACGCCGCGCATGGGGAGTACTCCCCTCCGCGCAAAGCAGCCTACCCGAAAAACCAAGAGAAGGTAAAGGTATGGATAAAGAGGAGCCAAAGGGCCTGGTCAGCGGCCCCATTGGTGACGGGCTTCGGCGACCTGCGCGAGCACCTGGGGCAGCACGCGGCTGCCCGGGGGCAGGCGCGGTGGCTCGTACGTCCAGGCGTGGCCGACCCAGGGATCGGCGAGGTGGTCCTCCGACACCGGGGTGAGCCGCAGCAGCGAACGCCACAGCGGGTCGAGCACCGGGCCGTACGCGGAGGCGTCCTCGCGGTCCGCGACCATCAGGAGGTGGACGCCCACGGCCGGGCCCTCGTCCGCCAGGTACCGCAGGCGGGTGACCGCCCGGTCGTCGAAGCCGTGCGGGAAGTCATGGACGATCAACAACTGCTCGGCGGTGTCCAGGGAGGGCGGCAGCGCGTCGGGCGCACCCGCGCGGAGGGCCATCTGCACCAGGTCCACCCGCTCGGTGAGCCGGGCGAGGACGGCCGAGACCCCGGCCGCTCCGGCCGCCGGCGGTCCGGCCAGCACGCCCGCCTCGACGAGCGGGGCGAGCGCCGCCGCCCCCGAGCCCGCCGGGTCGATGACATGGACCGTGAACTCGCCGGGCGGGTACACCGCGAGCAGCCGCGCCGCGTGCGCGACCGCGGTGTCCATCGCGAGTCGGCGCAGCTCGGTCTCGTCGAGCAGCCCGGCCTCCTCGGAGTGGCCGCGTCCCGCGTCGACCCACAGCCCGCGCTCCAGCGGGAGGCGGACCAGCATCGGGACGCGCAGGTCGGTGCGCTCGGGGAGGTGGAGGTCGCCCAGGCGGACGGCCATCGGGGCCTCCATGGGGACCCGGTAGGCCTGCCAGACCGGGTTGTCCCAGCGGGCGTAGGCGGCGGGCAGCGCCGGTTCGACGACGTCGGACTCGGCGGCGAGCTGGTCGAGGTCCCGGTCGAGGACCTCCTGGGCGCGTGCGGTGAGTTCGTCGTGCCGGGCACGGGCCGCCTGGCGGGCGGCGTCCCCGGCGCCGCCGATGCGGCTGCGCGGATCGGAGAGGACGCCGTCGAGCTCCTTGTCCAGGCGGGACTCGGCGAAGTCGCAGGCGCTGCGGTACGCGGCGGTGGTGCGGGCGAGGTCCTCGAACATGCCCCACACCTGGTTGTAGAGCCGCTCGTCCATCGACCAGCCGCCCGCGTCCCCCGCCACGGGCACGGGCGGGGCCTGCCGGGGCGGCTCGGGAGCGGCCGCGCGGCGGCGGGGGTGGGCGTAGTTGATGGGCCCGCCGCCCGTGCTCGCGGGCGGCGGCTCCGAGGGCCCTGCCGGTGTGGTCACCGGGAGCGTCGGCGCGGGGTCGGTCGCGGACCTCGGCTCACCGACGGCCATCGGCGCGACGGTCATCGGGTCGGCGGTCGTCGGTTCGGCGGCCGTAGCCGGTGTCGGCGTTGATGCCTGCGACGCCGTCGTCGGCATTGAAGTCTGCGTCGGCGCCTGTGTCGCCGCCGACGTCGAGTGGCGTACGCGTTCGGCCTCGGGGACGCGGGGCGGCGGGGCGGAGACCGAGCGGGCCAGGCCTCTGGACACGGCCTCCAGGATCGAGGCGGCGAGGTCGGCGGGACGCTGGAGCCCCTGGTCGCCGAGCATGGCGGCGAGACCGCCCTCGTACCCCTGCCCCATGGCGCGCACCTTCCACGCGCCCTGGCGCCGGTACAGCTCCAGCGCGACGACGGCGGATTCACGGTCCAGGCCGGTGATCGTGTACGTGGCGATCTCGCTGCCGTCGAGGCCGGTGACGGCGACGAAGGGGGCCGCGAGGGCACCGAAACGGGTCGGCCCGCCGACCCCGACGGGCAGCGCGAGGAGGACCGACAGGCGGTGTGCGGCGGCGGGGACCGCGTCCAGGTCGACGGCGAGGCGGTGGTCGGCGGCGGCCTGCTGGGAGACCTCCACACCGGGCAGCGCGGGCGACCCGGGGTGGGCGATCCACTCCACGCCGGCGACCCGGCCTCCTTCGTCGGCGAGGGTGGCGCCGGCGACGACCGGGTGACCGGCCGAGACCCGGATCTCCAGTCGGGTGTCGGGCAGGGGGTGGTTCTGTCCCCGGACCAGCTCGGCCGTCATCGACTCTGTCCCCTCGGATCCACTGGTGATGTGATGCGGGACAGCTCCCGGCGGCCTGCTGCCTCCGGGAGCTGTGGGTGGTGGGTGTGCGGTGCCGGGCCTAGAGGTGCGGCAGGATCGCGGGCATGAGGTCCTGGAAGGTCCGGCCGTTGGCCGGGTTGCCCAGGGCCGTCATCTGCCAGCCCGAGCCCGCCCGGTGCACCTTCGCCATGATCTGCGCGGTGTACTGGCCGCCGCCGTCCAGGGTGTAGCGCGCGAGCTCCTGGCCGTTGGTCTCGTCGACGATCCGGCAGAAGGCGTTCTGCACCTCCTGGAACGTCTGTCCGGTGAAGGAGTTCACCGTGAAGACGATCTGGTCGATGTGGACCGGGACGCGCTGCAGGTCGACCAGGATCGACTCGTCGTCACCGCCCGAGCCCGCGCCGCCGACCAGGTTGTCACCGGTGTGCCGGACCGAGCCGTCGTCGCTGACCAGGTGCCGGAAGAAGACCACGTCCACCGGCTGCTTGTCGGCGAAGAGCACCGCGGAGGCGTCCAGGTCGATCTCGCGCGTACGCGAACCGAACAGGCCGCGGCGGGGCGCCGCCTGCCAGCCGAGCCCCATCCGTACGGACGTCAGGCTGCCGCCGCCCTGCTTCTCCAGGCTGATGGCCTGACCCTTGGTCATGTTGACCGTCACGCGCTGTCCCCTCTCTAGCGATCCCCGCCGCCGCCTCCGCTGTGCGTGCGGTTGCGAGCACCCTACGCAGAGGCACTGACAGCGCAGCAGATGGGGAGCGGTTTTGTGTCGGTCTTGCAACACATCGGGCGCCCGGAGGCGCCCCGGGCGTCACGCGAGACCCGCCTCCTTCATCTGGCGCAGCTCCTTTTTCAGCTCGCCCACTTCGTCCCGCAGCCGGGCGGCGACCTCGAACTGGAGCTCCGCCGCGGCGGCGCGCATCCGGTCGGTCATCTCCTCGATGATCGCGGCGAGTTCGGTCGCCGGGCGGTCGCCGAGCTCGACCGTCGAGCCCGCCTTGCCGCCCTTGGCCTTGCTCTGGGGCGTGTGCGTGGCGAGGGAGGGGACCGGGGCCTTGGCTCCCTTGCCGTCCTTCCCCTGGCGGTAGCCGGTGCCGAGGAGCTGCTCGGTGTCGACCTCCTCACGGGCGATGGTGGCGACGATGTCGTTGATCTTCTTGCGCAGCGGCTGCGGGTCGATGCCGTTGGCGGTGTTGTACGCGACCTGCTTCTCGCGGCGGCGGTTGGTCTCGTCGATGGCCTTCTCCATCGCGGGCGTGACGGTGTCCGCGTACATGTGGACCTGTCCCGAGACGTTGCGCGCCGCGCGACCGATGGTCTGGATCAGCGAGGTGCCGGAGCGCAGGAAGCCCTGCTTGTCGGCGTCGAGGATGGCGACGAGGGAGACCTCGGGCAGGTCGAGGCCCTCACGGAGCAGGTTGATCCCGACCAGGACGTCGTACTCGCCGGCCCGCAGCTCGCGCAGCAGCTCGATGCGGCGCAGGGTGTCGACGTCGCTGTGCAGATAGCGGACCTGGATGCCGAGCTCCAGGAAGTAGTCGGTGAGGTCCTCGGCCATCTTCTTGGTGAGCGTGGTGACGAGGACCCGCTCGTCCTTCTCGGTGCGCAGCCGGATCTCGTGCACCAGGTCGTCGATCTGGCCCTCGGTGGGCTTGACGACGACCTCGGGGTCGATGAGGCCGGTGGGCCGGATGATCTGCTCCACGAAACCGTCGGAGCGCGAGAGCTCGTACGTGCCGGGGGTGGCCGAGAGGTAGACGGTCTGGCCGATCCGCCCCTGGAACTCCTCCCACTTCAGCGGGCGGTTGTCGAGCGCGGAGGGCAGCCGGAAGCCGTGGTCGACGAGGGTCCGCTTGCGGGAGGCGTCGCCCTCGTACATCGCGCCGATCTGCGGGACCGTGACGTGCGACTCGTCGATGACGAGCAGGAAGTCCTCGGGGAAGTAGTCGAGGAGCGTGTTGGGGGCGGAGCCGGGCTCGCGGTCGTCGAAGTGCATCGAGTAGTTCTCGATGCCGGAGCAGGAGCCGATCTGGCGCATCATCTCGATGTCGTACGTCGTGCGCATGCGCAGCCGCTGGGCCTCCAGCATCTTGCCCTGCTTCTCCAGCTCGGCGAGCCGGCTCTCCAGCTCGCGCTCGATGCCGTTGACCGCCTTCTCCATGCGCTCGGGGCCCGCGACGTAGTGGCTGGCGGGGAAGACGTACAGCTCGTTGTCGTCGCTGATGACCTCGCCGGTGAGCGGGTGGAGGGTGGAGAGCGCCTCGATCTCGTCGCCGAACATCTCGATGCGGACGGCGAGCTCCTCGTAGACCGGGAAGATCTCGATGGTGTCGCCGCGGACCCGGAAGGTGCCCCGGGTGAACGCCAGGTCGTTGCGCGTGTACTGGATGTCCACGAAGCGGCGCAGCAGCTGGTCCCGGTCGATCTCCTCGCCGACCTTGAGCGAGACCATCCGGTCCACGTACTCCTGGGGCGTGCCGAGGCCGTAGATACAGGACACGGAGGCGACCACGACCACGTCACGCCTGGTCAGCAGCGAGTTCGTCGCGGAGTGGCGGAGCCGCTCCACCTCCTCGTTGATCGAGGAGTCCTTCTCGATGTAGGTGTCCGACTGCGGGACGTACGCCTCGGGCTGGTAGTAGTCGTAGTACGAGACGAAGTACTCCACCGCGTTGTTCGGCAGCAGCTCACGGAACTCGTTGGCCAGCTGGGCGGCCAGCGTCTTGTTCGGCGCCATCACGAGCGTGGGGCGCTGCAACTTCTCGATCATCCACGCGGTGGTCGCGGACTTTCCGGTGCCGGTCGCGCCGAGGAGGACGACGTCCTTCTCGCCCGCGCGGACACGCCGGTCGAGCTCGGCGATCGCCGCGGGCTGGTCGCCGCTGGGCTGGTAGGGGCTGACGACCTCGAAGGGCGCCACCGTACGTTCGATCTGGGAAACGGGCCGCATGCAACCACCGTACGACCCCCCACTGACACTCGGGCCGTACCTGGCTCACGGGGCGGCTCGGGACCGGCTTCCTCACCACTCCTGGGAGCGGTGGGCGCCCCGGCCGACGCTCTTGCGGGCGCCGCGCGCCGCACGGCCGGGGGGCTGCCGGGAGGACCAGTTCGCGGGCTCGCCGTAGGCGGGTGCGCGGCGCGGGGTGGGCACGCCGGGGCGGTGGGGGCCGCGGGCGGGCGGGCGCTGCCAGTCCGGGTCGCCCATCACCAGCAGCGGGTCGAACATGACGACCACGGCGGCGAGGAGCAGGAAGACCGCCGGGCCGATCAGCATCGGCAGGAGGAGCGTGCCGGCGGAGTCGCCGCCGCCGGTGGCGGCGCCGCTCCCGTGCACGTGGACGTTGACGGCCGCCATACCTGTGTAGTGCATACCGCTGACGGCGAGGGCCATGACCAGGCTCGCGCCGAGGCTGGCCAGGAACCCGTGGACCGAGACGGCCGCCCAGAGGGCGGTGGTGGCCGCGACGACGGCGATCAGGACGGAGAGGGCCACGGTGAGGCTGTCGTAGTCGATCGTCCCCTGAAGCCGCATGCCGGCCATGCCGAGGTAGTGCATGGTGGCGACGCCCAGGCCGGTGATGGTGCCGCCGGTGACCAGGGTGAGCGCGGTGGCGCCGCGGTAGCCGACGATGAAGATGCCGATGCCCACCATCAGGATGGCGACGCCCAGGCTGGCGAAGGTGAGGGGGCGGTCGTAGCTGATGGGCGCCTCGTCTACGGAGAACCCGATCATCGCGATGAAGTGCATCGTCCAGATGCCGGTGCCTATCGACGTGGCGCCGAGCGCGAGCCAGCCGGTCTTGAAGGTGTTGCGGTGACGCACGGATCTCGTGGTGCAGCGCAGGCCCAGGGCGCTGCCGAGGCAGGCCATGAGAAAGGCGGCGACCGGTGTGACGAGGCCGTAGCTGAATCCGTCGACCGTGCCCTGCATGAGCGTCTGTCCTCCAGCCCGTGGTGTCACGTCGTCCGAAATCAGTCGGTACCGCTGAGTAGTCCTACCGGGGCGAGATTATGGCGCGCCGGCGGCCGCGCGACCACGAGGTCCGGGAATTGGCGACGGCGAGACCGATACGAGACCAGCCCGTGACGCGAGCGGGGTGCGAGGGCGGTGGAGCGGGCCTTCTACGGGGGGCGATATCGGCCGCGATGCCAGTTGTCGGGTGCACGTGGCCTACCGGGTCCAGCGGGTGTACCGGGCGATGTCAGTGGTCGGTCGTACCGGGTGTGCCGGGCGATGTCAGTGGTCGGTCGTACCGGGTGTACCGGGCGATGTCAGTGGTCGGTCGTACCGTGAGCTTCATGGACACCACGGTGGAATGGGCGGTCGTGCCGAGTGACATCGGCCCGCTGCTGCTCGCGGCGACCGATCGCGGGCTGGTGAGCGTGGTCTTCCACGCCGACGAGGCGGTGCGGAAGACGGCGGTCGACCGGCTGGCGGGGCAGCTCGGCGCGGAGCCGGTGCAGAGCGCCGCGGGTCGGCTGGCCGAGCCGATACGGCAGTTCACGGAGTACTTCTCGGGCGAGCGGCGCGCGTTCGACCTGCCCCTCGACTGGACGCTGACGGCCGGCTTCAACCGGCAGGTGCTGCGCGAGCTGGCGGAGGGGGTGCCCTTCGGCGCGGTCGTGGGGTACGGCGATCTGGCGAAGCGGGTGGGTCAGCCGGGCGCCGCCCAGGCCGTCGGTGCGGCGATGGGATCCAATCCGCTGCCGGTCGTCGTGCCGTGCCACCGGGTGGTGGAGAGTGACGGCGGGATCGGCGGGTTCGGAGGGGGCCTGGAGACCAAGCGGACGCTGCTGGCCCTGGAGGGCGTCCTGCCGCAGCCTCTCTTCTGAGGCGCCGGTGCGGACCGGCGGGGCGGTCGGCGCGGAGGGCGGTGCCGGGGAGGCGGCGGGTTCGGGCGGCGGCGGTTCGGGAGGTTCGGGAGTGGCGTTCTCAGGCGCGGGGGCGGCTGGCACACTCACGTCGGTGACCAAGAGCCCCGACGCCCCTGACACCCCCGGAGCCCCTGCCGTTCCCGGGGCCCCTGCCGCTCCCGGGGCCCCTGCCGCCCTTCCGTCGGATGTGACCGACCCGACCACGGCCATGGCCCCCGCCCGCCTTCCGGCGGATCTGACGGACCCGGCCGCCGCCATGGCCACCACCGTGCGTCTGCCGACGATCCAGCGGCGGGTCCAGGCCGTGCTGATCGCCGCGCAGATACTCGGCGGACTCGGCATAACCACCGGTATCGCCCTCGCGGCCGTCCTGGCCAAGGACGTCAGCGGGTCGGAGGCCCTGTCAGGCCTCGCCTCGACGGCCTCGGTGGCCGGTCCCGCACTGCTCGCCATGCCGCTGGCCGCCCTGATGGGCGCGCGGGGGCGCCGGCCCGGACTCGTCCTGGCCTATCTGATCGGGGCCGTGGGCGCCGGGGTCGTCGTCCTCGGGGCGGTCGTCGACAGCTTCCCCCTGCTCCTCGCAGGACTGGTCGGGTTCGGAGCCGCGTCCTCGGCGAACCTCGCGGCCCGGTTCGCCGCCGCCGACCTCGCCGAGCCGGACCACCGGGGCCGGGCCATCTCCACCGTCGTCTGGGCCACGACCATCGGCGCGGTCCTCGGACCCAACATCGCCGCTCCCGCAGGCGAGAGCGTGGCAGGTCTCGGCATCCCGGCGACTGCCGGGCCCTTCGTCTGGGCGGCCGGCGTCTTCCTCGTCGCCGCGCTCGTGGTGGCGCTGCTGCTGCGCCCCGATCCGCTCCTGACCGCCCGCGACCTGGCGGCCCCCGCGGCGGGCCAGGAGGGCGACGCCCGTTCGCTGCGGGCGGGGCTGAGGGCCGTACGGGAGTCCTCCGGCGCCCGCCTCGCTCTGGTCACCGTGGCCGCCTCGCACACCGCGATGGTCTCGATCATGTCGATGACCCCGGTCGCGCTGAGCCACCACGGCGCCGGGATCCAGCTGATCGGGCTCGTGATCAGCGGCCACATCGCCGGTATGTACGCCTTTTCGCCCGTCATGGGCTGGCTGTCGGACCGCCTCGGCCGGCTCTCCGTCATCGGGCTCGCGGTCGGGCTCCTCTCCCTGGCCGCGTTGCTCGCCGGCACGGCCGGCGCGAGCCACGGGCAGACCGCCGCGGGCCTCTTCGTCCTCGGCCTGGGCTGGTCGGCGGGACTGGTGTCGGGCTCGGCCCTGCTCACGGACTCGGTGCCGCAGGCCGCCCGGGCCGCGGTGCAGGGCCTGTCTGACTTCACCATGAACACGGCCGCCGGGGTCGGCGGCCTGACGGCCGGGCTGATCGTGGCCCAGGCCGGCTACGGCTGGCTGAACCTGGTGGGCGCGTGCCTGCTGCTTCCGATGGCGGTGCTGGCGGTACGCGGGGTCCTGTGTCGCGCCTGACCCCGGCGGCACACAACGGATATTGGATACCGGATCTTGGATACCGGATCCAGGATCCAGGATCTTGGATCTTGGATCTTGGATCTTGGATCTTGGATCTTGGATCTTGGATCCGATATCCGCCGGGCGCTCAGAGGCTGATGTGGTACGCCTTGCGCAGCGTCTCGTGGACCGTCCACGTGGTCCTGTCACCCTCGCGCAGCACGCACGCGTCACCCGGGCCGACCTCCAGCGTCTCGCCGCCCTCGACGGCGACGGTGGCGCGGCCGCTGACGACGACGAAGAGCTCGTTGGCCTCCGTGTCGGTCACCACGCCGGGGGTGATCTGCCAGATGCCGCGCACCTGCGTGCCGTCGGCGGACTGCCAGAGGACCTTGCCGCTCACCTCGGGCGTGCCGGAGACGATCTGGGCGGGGTCGAGCGGATCGGGCTCCAGCTCCGCGTCGGGGATGTGGACGGCGAAGGAGGCCTGGTCATGTGTCGTCATGGGCGGGACTGTAGCGGGGGCTGCGGGCCCCCACACGGCCGGGACGGCCTGGAGGAGTCGACTCCCCTTCCCTTCTGACCAGGCGACTTCACCGGACAGCCGGTCGGCGACGGAATCCGAAGGGCGCCCGAGGGGGCCCCGGCGGAGCCCGCCAGGGGCCGGAGCTGCGCCCCTCGCGCGGCCGGGGACGCCTGCCCCCTCCCGGGCCGGCCCCGGCCGGGGGCGCGGCCACCGATTTCGTACAGGGTGCCGCACACCTCCACTTGGCGTACTTCCGGTCGTTGGCGGCCGGTGCGCCGTCGTATAGGTGACAGATGAACACCTCGGCCCCCTCGGGGGCGGAAACGCTCATACGCGCACACCGCCGAGGGCGGCGTCACGGCGCCGCACGGCCGAAAACCGAGGGCGGCGGGGCAGGTTACGGACCGATGTCCCCGCTGGTCACACGCGGCGCCTTTGGTGCGCCCAATGTTGGTCGGTCGGAATCCGCCGGACCCTCTGTCCTGCTTGGCGTGAGCGCGTCAAACTCCCCCATGACCCCCTCCCCTCACCTCCCGCAGGAGAGTGCGATGCCCGCGATATCCCCCGCCCCCCGCACCACCCTCGGCGCCCCTTCCCGACCCGCTTCCCGTACCGCACGCCACACCGCACGCCGCACCGCCGTCCTGACCGCCGCCGTACTCCTCGCGGCCGTCACCACCGCCCCCTCCGCCCTGGCCGCCGCCGGCCCGGACGCCCCCGAGCCGTCGGCCCCCGGCGCCTCCTACAAGGCCGCGCACGACACCCTGGGCCCGCAGCGCCTCACCCCGGCCCAGCAGAGACTGAGCGCCGCCAAGGAAGCCGAGGCGAACAGAGGCTTCGACGGTGTACGCACCCGGGCCGCGCTCGCCGGCTACAAGGTCTCCGGCGCACTCCACCAGCCGCAGAAGACCTCGTACTGGTGCGGCCCCGCCACCCTCGTGATCACCCAGTCCGCGCGCGACGGGGTCGCGGGCCGTTCCCAGCAGGACGCCGCGAACCTCCTCAGGACCAACACCAGCGGCACCGCCTGGTACGGCGTCAACATCAACGTGGCCAACCCGACCGGGTATCCGATGGCCGACGCTCTGAACAACCGCCTGCCCGGCGCCGGTTACGTCCCCCGGGCGCTCCCGTACACCCCGACCGCCACCGACAAGGCGAACTTCAAGCAGCACATCACCCACAACACCGACAACGACTACGCGATCGCGGGCAACGCCTGGGAGGTGCCGGGCGGCCCCCACCTCGTCGGCCACCCGAACATCGAGATATTCCACTGGGTCTCGATCGACGGCTACAACACGGACACCGCCGCCGCCCAGGTCAACTACATCGACCCGGTGGGCGGGGTGAGCACCAGCGTCATCTCCTGGGCGGGCTCCGTCCCCAAGTCGGCGCACATCTCGTCCGACACCCTCACCACCATCATGGGCGGCCGTGGCTACGTCTGGTAGGCCACCTCGGCCGTCCCGGCGAGCCTGGGCCCAGGCCCTCGCCCTGCTGCTGACGGGCCTCCTGTTCGCGGGATGCTCGTCGGCGCGGCCCGCCCCCGAGCCGCACCCGGACCGGTCCACCGGCCCGGCACCCCGGCCGACCGCGCTGTCGGCCGCGTGCGAGGTCGATCTCCCGACCGCCTGGCGCTCCGCGCTCGACGCGGGCGAGCTACGGACCCCCACCGGGCAGCGGGCGGTGCTGACCGACACCGGCCCCGGCTGGACGGTCGTCCAGCTCACCGGCGGCGACCACCGCCGGGCCGCCCTCGTCCGAGGCGAGGGCGCGCCCCGCACGCTGCTCGACCTCGCCGACCCCGTCGAACACCAACTCCTCGCGGCCGACTTCGACGGCCGCCGCTGGGCCGCCTTCGCCGTCCTGGAAGGACGGACCCTGGACAGCCCCTGGAGCCTGTACGTCTGGGACGCCGAGACGGGCTCCTCACGACGGCTCGCCAGGGCCGAGCAGCCGGGCCCACTCCCCCAGCCGGTCGTCCGCGACGGCACGGTCCACTGGGCACAGGGCGTAGGCGACGGCAGGGCGACGGTGTACGCGGCCCCGGCGGCGGGCGGCTCCCCACGTGCCCTGCGTACGGGCGTGATGGACACGCCGTTCGCGTCGGGCGGGCTGCTCGTGTGGCGCGAGTCCGTGGGCTCCGGCACCCGGCTCGTCGCCGCCTCTCTCGCCGACGGCCGGCCCGCCACGCTGCCCGGCCCCCTGGCCGCGCTCCGGGACATCCGTTCCGTCGTCTCCGACGGCGGGTCCGGTCGCGGCGCCGCCGGGACCTGGGCCTGGGTGGAGGGCGAGTCCGCGCCTCGGCTGATGGTGTGGCGGACGGGGGACACGCGGCCGACGGCGGTCGTGACGGGCTCCCCGGCAGTCGACGGCATGGACCAGTTGCGGATCAGCGGTCGTCTGGTCACCTGGCGCACCCCGGAGACCTCCTACGCCCTGGACCTGGGGTCGGGCTCGTACGCGCGGATCACCCCGGCGTACGGCTACGCGCAGGCCAGGGACGGCGCGTTGGCGGTCGCGTACAGCCTGGGCAACGCCAAGACGTCCGACTCCCGTCCGGTGATCCAGGTGGTCGACGCGGGGCGGCTGCCCGGGCTGCCGCGCTGTGGCTGAAGCTCGCCACCGAGGTTTGGGTGGTGTGCGGGCGCGCCAGAAATGGGACATGTCCACACAGGTGTCCGAAGAGGTACGGCAGGCGCTCCACGAGGGCCGGCCCGTCGTCGCGCTGGAGTCCACGATCATCGCCCATGGACTGCCGCGCCCGCGCAATCTCGCCGTGGCCCGGGAGCTGGAGGCGCTGGTACGGAGCGGGGGCGCCGTGCCCGCCACGATCGCGGTGATCGACGGGGTGCCGCATGTCGGGCTCGACGAGGGCGGGTTGATACGGATCGCCGAGGACCCGGCGGTCCGGAAGCTGGGCCACCGGGATCTCGCCCCCGCGCTCGCGACCGGGGCCACCGGAGCGACGACGGTCTCCGCGACGGCGTGGCTGGCGGACGCGGCCGGCATCCGGGTCTTCGCGACCGGCGGCCTCGGCGGAGTGCACCGGGAGTGGACCGAGACGCAGGACGAGTCGGCCGATCTCCGGCTGCTCTCCCGCGTCGGGATCCTGGTGGTCTGCGCGGGCGTGAAGTCGATCCTCGACGTGCCGGCGACGCTGCAACGCCTCGAAACCCTGGGCGTGACGGTGGTCGGGTACGGGACGGAGCACTTCCCCGGCTTCTATCTGTCCTCCTCCGGGGAGCCGGTCGACTGGACCCTGCGGACGCCCGAGGAGGTGGCGCGGGTGATGCGGGCGAAGGACGGGCTCGGCGAGCCGCAGGCGGCGCTGATCGTCGCCAACCCCGTGCCGGTGGCCGAGCAGCTGGATCCGGTCCTGCACGACCGGGTGCTCGCGCAGGGCCTCGCGGCGGCGAAGGAGAAGGGGATCGGCGGGCAGGCGGTCACGCCGTTCCTGCTGGAGTACCTGATGGTGCACACCGACGGGGCGTCCCTGGAGGCGAACCTGGCGGCGGTACGCGGCAATGTGCGGCTCGCGGCACGGATCGCGTCCGCCCACGCCGCCCCGGACACGCACGACGTCCCCCACCCCGCCCCGGGCACGTACGACATCGGCGACGGCGCATGAGCGGTCTCCTGGTCGTCGGTGACGTGGTCACCGACATCGTCGCCCGGTACCGGACCCCGCTGACGCCCGCGACCGACACGCCCGCCGAGATCCGGCGCCTGCCGGGCGGAGCGGGAGCCAACGTCGCGTGCTGGGCGGCGCGTTCCGGAGGTCGACCGGTGCGGTTGCTGGGTCGCGTCGGCACGGACGAGGCCGACTGGCACGACGACGCGCTGCGTCGGGCGGGCGTGCGGCCGACGCTTGTCCCGGACGCGGAGGTCGGCACGGCGACGGTGATATCCCTGGTCGACGCGAGCGCCGAGCGCACGTTCCTGACCGACAGCGGTGCGGCGCTGCGCCTGACCCCCGACGACTGGGCCGACACGTTCCTCGCGGGGACGGCCCATCTCCACCTGTCCGGGTACCTCTTCTTCGCGGATGCCAGCCGCGCCGCCGCCCTGCGGGCAGTGCGCGGCGCGCAGGAGGCGGGGGTTCCGGTGAGTGTCGACCCGGCGTCCGTGGGATTCCTGGTCCGGCTCGGGGTGGACCGGTTCCTGGCGGCCGCGCGGCATGTCGCCATGCTGTTCCCGAACGCCGACGAGGCCCGTGCGCTGACGGGCCGGGCCGATCCGGCCGAGGCGGCGGAGACCCTGAGCCGTACGTTCCCGCTCGTCGCGGTCACCCTGGGCGCCGAGGGCGCGCTGGTCGCCGAGGCGGGCGCGCTCACCGGCCGCGTTCCAGCCCCGGACGTGCGGCCGGTGGACTCGACGGGCGCGGGCGACGCCTTCACCGGGGCGTTCCTCGCCGCCCGGCTCGCGGGCGCGGACGCCCTGGAGGCGGCCGAGGCGGGCTGCCGGGCCGGCGCGGAGGCGGTGACGGTGGTGGGCGGGCGACCACCCTCGGCGCGGGGAGGCGCGCGCGAACGGGGCTGACTGGGGAGGTGCACGGGGCGGGCTGGGGCGTGTTTCGAAAGTAGCGTCGTCCGCCCGGAGGGCGGGGCCGGGGGCGTCTGGTGCGTGCGATCGCACGGCGGAGGGAGGAGAGCGCAGCGGGCTGCGCCGACGACTGACAACGCGGCGAGCGTGCGTGCCAGACGCCCCCGGCCAGACGGGACTTTCGAAACACGCCCTAGCGTGGGAGGCCCGTCCAGGCCGGGTGGCGCGGGTCGTCGGCGCGGACGATCACGTCGGCGGCGTCGGAGGGGCCGACCTCGTTCTCGTACCGCGCGAAGGCGGGCAGCGTCCAGGGCTCCTCCGTGCGGCGCGCGAGGGCGCCGGGCGAGAGCCGCAGATGCACGGTCGTGTCGAAGGGGAACCAGTGCCCGAGGAGGAACGGCCCGTGCACCACCAGGACTCCACCCGGCGGTAGATCAGCGTAGGGGCTGCGCGTGGCGCGGTCGGTGACGGGGTCCCAGAGGTCGGGCAGTACGCGTCCGCTGCCGTCGGGCTCCAGCGGACCGAACACCTCGCGCCAGAGCGCTCCGGTGTCGAACCAGCCGCTGTAGTACGAGTCGGGGTCCTGCTTCCCGTACTCGTAGCGGAGGGAGGCGGGCCTCAGGAACCCTCCGGTGCCGACCACGAGCACGGACCGGCCGCGCAGCCGCAGCGCCTCGGCGATCCGCTCCGCGGTCTCCCCGGCCGGCGCCGCGGGCGCCCCGTCGATGCCGACCTTCAGCCAGGCACTCCCGTCGCCGGGGGTCGCACCGTCGATGTGCACGGCCAGGGCCTCGGAGAGGCGCCCCCAGGTGATCGCTTCGAATCGCACGGGCTCGACCTTGTCATGGGCGTCGGGGTTCGAGCAGCGAGTCTACGAAGTCGCGCCCCTCGGCTCCGGGCGCGCCCGCGAGCGGCGCGTCCACGGAGAGCGTCGCGTTCACGGCAGGCGGCGCGTCCGCGGAGAGCTGAGCGTTCACGGCAGGCGGCCCGTCCACCGAGAGCGTCGCGTTCACGGCAGGCAGCGCCTCCCCGGAAAGCTCCGCGTCCACGGCAGCCGGCGCGTCCGGGGAGAGTGGCGCGCCCCCCGTCGTGTCGAGGCGCGCCCGGCCCGCCGCCAGCGCCCCCGCGAGCGTGAGCTCCCCGCTCGCGAGGGCGCGGCAGGTCGCGGAGTCCGACCTCAGGTGCGCGTCGGGGGCGTCGGCCGGTCCGTCCGCGTACGAGGCGGCCCCCTCGCCCCCGACCCGTACATGGAACGCGCCCTCGTCCAGCGTCACTTGCACCACGCCCTCCACCACGCCCTCCAGGGCGCCGATCAGCGGGATCGCGAACCAGTGGGCGCGCACCGCGTCGGTCGGTCGGGGCTCCTCCAGCGCGGGCGCGCCCCAGGCGGCCAAGGCCCGCAGCACGGGAAGCAGTTCCGAGCCGCGGGGGGTGAGCTCGTACACGTACGCCGAGACGGGCGGGGGCAGGCGGCGGCGCGTGACGAGCGCGGCGCCCTCCATGTCCTTGAGGCGGCCGGCCAGCATGTCCGTGCTGACGCCGGGGAGATCGGCGTGCAGATCCGTGTAACGGCGGGGTCCGGCGAGGAGTTCGCGGACGATCAGCAGGGTCCAGCGGTCACCCACGGCATCGAGGGCGCGGGCGGCGGCGCAGTACTGGTCATAGCTCCGGCGGCGAGGCATACGACTCAGTCTAGACAAGTTGTTGGACTTTCCAAGCTCCTACTTGGTAAAACCAAGCATCAGTACTTCTGGGGAGGTCGTCGCATGGAGTTCCGGCAGTCGAGCAAGCTGAGCGAGGTCTGCTACGAGATCCGGGGCCCGGTCATCGAGCACGCCAACGCCCTGGAGGAGGCGGGCCACAGCGTGCTGCGCCTGAACACCGGCAACCCCGCGCTCTTCGGGTTCGAGGCGCCCGAGGAGATCGTCCAGGACATGATCCGGATGCTCCCGAAGGCCCATGGCTACACGGACTCCCGCGGCATCCTCTCCGCCCGCCGCGCGGTCGCCCAGCGCTACCAGGCGATGGGCCTGCCGGAGGTCGACGTCGACGACGTCTTTCTCGGCAACGGCGTCTCCGAGCTGGTCTCCATGGCCGTCCAGGCGCTCCTGGAGGACGGCGACGAGGTCCTGATCCCCGCCCCCGACTTCCCTCTGTGGACGGCGGTGACCACCCTCGCGGGCGGCAAGGCCGTGCACTACCTCTGCGACGAGTCCGCGGACTGGTACCCCGACCTGGACGACATGGCCGCGAAGATCACCGACCGCACCCGAGCCGTCGTGATCATCAACCCCAACAACCCCACGGGCGCGGTGTATCCGCGCGAGATCGTCGCGGGCATCCTCGACCTCGCCCGCCGCCACGGACTGATGGTCTTCGCCGACGAGATCTACGACCAGATCGTCTACGACGAGGCCGTGCACTACCCGGCCGCCTCCCTCGCCCCGGATCTCGTCGTCCTCACCTTCGGCGGGCTCTCCAAGACGTACCGGGTGGCGGGCTTCCGCTCCGGCTGGCTCGTCGTCAGCGGCCCGCAGCAGCACGCGAGGAACTATCTGGAGGGCCTGACCATGCTGGCCTCCATGCGGCTGTGCCCGAACGCGCCCGCCCAGTACGCCATTCAGGCCGCCCTCGGCGGCCGGCAGTCGATCCACGAGCTCACCGCCCCGGGAGGCAGGCTCCACGAACAGCGCGACAAGGCGTGGGAGAAGCTCAACGAGATCCCCGGCGTCTCCTGCGTGAAGCCGAAGGGCGCGCTCTACGCCTTCCCGCGCCTCGACCCGAAGGTGCACAGGATCCACGACGACGAGAAGTTCGTCCTCGACCTGCTGCTGCGCGAGAAGATCCAGGTGGTGCAGGGCACCGGCTTCAACTGGCCCCGCCCGGACCACTTCCGGATCCTGACCCTGCCGTACGCCGACGACCTCGACGCCGCGATCAGCCGGATCGGCCGCTTCCTGAGCGGCTACCGGCAGTAGACGGGCGCGCGGCGTCGCTCCCTGGGACCGGAAAGGGGAGCGGGTCCGAGGGCGTAGCCTGCCCCCGGACCCTGTCGATGCCGCTCACATCACACGCCGGCGCACTTGAGAGCCCGGGTCAGTCGTCATTGCGTCGCGTCCTGCCGTTGGACCACCGCCGATCGAGCTCGGCGGACCAGATTCGAACTGGCATTTCGACGCACCAGGGCCCGGGCCCGGTCGATCCGGCGATGAGCGGCGCATACTGAATCTGGAGCAATAGTCTGAGTTTGAACGCGACCCTTCGCAGAAGGGCCGCGCATTCACGACAAGGCTCAGCTTCAGCTTTGCGCTCCTCGCGCACCCCGACCGTGTGCTGTGGCCGGGGAGTTCATGGGTCCTCCCGCTACCCGAAGAGGTAACCGAAGACCGCGTCGCCGACGCGCTGGTCGGTGACCTCGGCGCTGTTCGCCTCCTCACGGGCGAACTTCACCGCCTGCTGGAGCCTCTCCACCCGCTCCAGCAGCTCGTTCACCCGCCGGGCCGGCAGGGCGCCGGAGAACTTCACGGTGGTCCAGTAACCGACCGGCACGTCCTCGTAGTACACCTCGACCTGCGCCGGGTGCTTGTCCGTCGCCTCCGCCTTGACGTGGTTGCGCGGCACCTTCTTCGTGCGGACCGTACGGACGATCTCGGTCTTCCACGCGTCGGTCGACGGGTCCTGGGTCCACGACTCGGCCGCGTCGAGGACGGGCAGCTTGCGGACGAAGGTGTGGATGTCCGTCAGCTGCTTCTCCAGGAAGAGGAGATACGCGACGGGCACCTGGCTCACCAGCACGCGCCCGTCGACGGTGACGTCGGCGCGCGCCTCGCAGTTGGCCCAGTCCTTGGTGGCGGTCACATCGAAGAGCCGCGTCAACGCCCGCGCGGTGTCGCGCAGTACGTCCTCGGCCTTCACCTGCACCAGCGTGGACTCGGGCGGAAGCTGCTCGCCCTCCTCGTCCTTCGGCTGGTAGGTACGGGAGATCCCGGCGAGCAACGCGGGCTTCTGCAGCCCGTGGTGTGCCGCCGTCAGGTCCTGTTGCGCTCGGGACTTGACGCCCTTCTCCACTGCGATGATCTGATTGAGTTTCGTTGCCACACGACGGACCCTAGAGGGGATCTGGCGATGAATCGAACGAATATCGGCCCCCAGCAGGCCGTTCCACCCGCCGGTCCCCCGTGGAGCACCGAGGAGGGACCGGTCGTGGACACGACCCTGGTCGCTGCCGCGTCCGGCGTGCGCTGAGGAGGCGGTCCGTGGACCTGGTCGCGCCGGTCGTCGTCGAACCGCTCAAGCGCCGCCGCTGTGCGGAGTGTCTCCAGGGGCCTCTGGAGCGGATGATCGTCGAGTTCAACGCGCCGGTCTGCCTGGACTGCGCGGACCTCGGTCACCTGGTGTTCCTACGCCGCGGGAACACCGCCCTCACCCGCCGGGCGCGGGAGGGAAGCACGCTGTGGGCGGTGGTCGTACGCCACAACCGGCGCCGTACCCGGTACGAACGTCAGGGCCTGCTCGTCGAGGAGGCCTCGCTCGCCCGGGCGGAGGCGGCCTGCCTCGCGGACGCGGAGGCGCGGGCGCGGCGGCGGGCCCGGGACGCGGCGCGGCGTGCGGAGCGGGACGCGGAGGTCACCGCGGCGCTGGAGGCGGAGATCCTGCGGCTGTTCCCCCGATGTCCGGTCGACCGGGCCGCGGAGATCGCCGCCCACGCCTCCCGGAAGGGGAGCGGCCGAGTCGGGCGTACGGCGGCGGGGCGAGCGCTCGACCGAGGTGCGGTCACCGCCGCGGTACGGGCCGCCGTACGGCATGTCGACACCGAGTACGACACGCTGCTCATGCGCGGGGTTCCCCGGCACCAGGCCCGAACGAACGTCGCACACGCGATCGACGCCGTGCTCCGGGCCTGGCGCCCCGTGTGAGGGACGGGGAGGGCCCGCGCCGAGAGCCTCACCCGCGTCGGGGCCTCAGACCTGCGCGCCCGAGCGACGCGCCCGGCGGTAGACCAGCGCGCCGCCGAGCAGCAGCGCCGCGGCGGCCGGGGTGGCGTAGCCGACCACGTCCGAGCCGGTGCTGGCGAGTTCGACCGACTCGCCCTGCGGTGCGGGCGCCGGGGCGACCGGAATCTCCGCCTCCTCGTCGACGGGGGTGGGCAGCGGCTGCGGCGGCACGGGCGGCTTCGGCTCCTCGCCGGGCGCCTCGGGCTGGCCGGGGCCGTTGACGGAGGTGTTGCCGAAGGCGGGGTTGCCGATGCCGACGACGTTGACCGAGTTGCCGCTCACGTTGACGGGGAGGTCGATCGGCAGCTGGAGGCCGTTGCCGGAGAGCACACCGGGCGAGCCCTGCGCCTGTCCTTCGGCGGTGGCGCCGCCGCCGTTGGTGGAGCCGCTGTGCTGGGAGCCTCCGTGGGAGCCCCCGCCGGTGTGCCCACCGCTGCGCGGGGTGCCGGGCTGGTCCTTGTGGGCTCGGCCGCCGCCGTCGGCTTCCGAGCCGTACCCGTCGGACGAGCTCGTGTTCGCGCAGCGGTTGCCGGCCGCGGGGTTGAGCAACCCGACGACGTTGACGGTGTTCCCGCAGACGTTGACCGGGACGTGCACCGGCAGCTGAACCGTGTTGCCGGAGCCGACGCCCGGCGAACCGACGGCGGCGCCCTGTGCACCGGAGTCGGCGTGCGCGGCGCCCGCCGAGAGCGCGAGCGCGCCACCCGTGACCATCAGTGTGGCCAGACCACTTCGGCGAATCTGCCTCATGGCTTCCTGCCTTCCGGAGGTGTTCACGGGCATTCGCCCGCAACGCAATTAACGCGATCCTGGCGAGGCCGGATCAGGCCGTTGGCGGGTTTCACTCCATCGAGTGGGATTGAGCTCGAACGGACCGGGCAGACGCTGTCGTTCGAACGAGGAGCGGTCGGCTCCGACGGCCCGTGGGCAGTCGTCTGCGGCCCGTGGCCAGTC
This sequence comes from Streptomyces sp. NPDC090127, assembly GCF_044746945.1. NCBI lineage: Bacteria > Bacillati > Actinomycetota > Actinomycetes > Kitasatosporales > Streptomycetaceae > Streptomyces > Streptomyces sp. NPDC090127. The sequence goes on from NZ_JBIVDE010000004.1 coordinate 177,896, forward strand.
GGCTGTGGCCCGTGCCCAGCCGCCAGTGGTCGGTGGTGGCCGGTGCTCGGTGGCCAACGGCCGGGGCTCGGTGGTCAACGGCCGGTGCTCGGTGGTCAACGGCCGGGGCTCGGTGGTCAACGGCCAGGTTCAGTGGCCCAGGAGGTCCGTGAGCGCTCCGACGGGGTCGGCGTCGGGGGTGCCTCGGGGCCACCAGTCCTCGCGGTCGGCGTCCGACTCGTAGCCGTACCAGAGGCCGTCGCGCCCGAAGCGGAGTTGGAGGGAGCGGGTCGACAGGCGGTTGCGCCAGGGGCGGAAGGCGGGGAAGTCGGACGCGAGCAGCGCGGGGCGGGCCCGGTCGAAGGGGCCCGCGGGTGGGTCCCAGGGCTCTTCGAGGACGGTGAGTCCGGCGATGCCGCCCTGTCGCCAGGCGGCGACGGCGCGCGCGAGGTCGGTGGGGGTGCGGTCGAGGGCCTGCGCCAGGTCGCGGTAGAGCGCCCGGGTGGAGGCGGTGAGTCCCGAGCCGGGATGGGCGGCGGCCAGCCGGACGGCGTCCTGCCAGGGGGTGAGCGCGGCGACGGGGTCGTGACCGGTGGTCAGGAAGGCGTGGGCGCGGGCGGCGGCCTCCGTCGCGAGCAGGTCAAGGGCGAGGGGGTCGGGGGCGTACGGGTCCGGCGGGTAGGCGGGTGGGCGGCCGGGCTGAGCGGACACGGGGAGCGGCGGCGGCAACGAGGGCAGGGCGTGGCCCGTCCGCGGGGCGAGGGCGGCGCGGGCTGGGAGGGTCGCCATGGGCGGTGCGGTCGCGCTCGTCTCGGCCGCGGAGCGGGCCGCGTTGCGGTGGGTGAGGGCGGCCAGGATCTCCTGCTCGCCACGTCCGCGCATCAGGAACAGGACGAACGGGTCCTCGTCGAGGAGCCGGGCCGCCTGGTAGCAGAGGGCCGCGGCGTGCTTGCAGGGGAAACCGTCGTCCGGGCAGGAGCAGTCGGGGACGAGGTCACCGGGCGCGGGCAGCAGCCCGGTGACGGCCTCCAGAGCGTGCGGGACGTCCTTGTCGAGGAGCGCGGCGATGTGGTCGGGGCGGGCCGCCACCTCGTCCAGGAACCGCTCCCAGCCGTCGTCGTCGAGCGTGCGCAGGCGGATCTCGGTGCGGTACGGGCGGGGGCGGGTGCCGTGGACGTAAGCGGTCACGCGGCCGGGGGTGACCGTGATCGCGTCGACGTGGCCGCGCCCCGCGTACGCCTTCCCCCGGGCCAGCCGGGCCGGGTCGAGGGCGGTGTCCTCCAGGGCCTCCACCCAGGCGTTGCCCCACCAGGTGGCGGCGAATCGGCCGTCCGGCGCCTCGCGTGGGGCGAGGGCGGGGAACGTACGGCGCAGGTCGTCGTGGCGCGGGCCCGCGAACCTGCCGCTCCCGGGACGCCGGGCGGCGCCCGGGCGGGGCGCGGGGCCGGGTCGGGGCGAGGAGCCCCTGCTCGGGGAGGAGTCGGAGCCGGGCGAGGAGCCGGGGCGGGGCGAGGAGCCGGGGTCGCGGATCATGACGGCCTCCTCAGGGACACCAGGTCGGCCAGCTCGCGGTCGGTCAGTTCGGTCAGGGCGGCCTCCCCGGAGCCGAGGACGGCGTCGGCCAGGGCGCGCTTGGCCCGCAGCATCTCGGCGATGGAGTCCTCCACGGTGCCTTCCGCGATCAGCCGGTGGACCTGGACGGGCTGGGTCTGGCCGATGCGGTAGGCCCGGTCGGTGGCCTGCTCCTCGACGGCCGGGTTCCACCAGCGGTCGAAGTGGACGACGTGACCGGCGCGGGTGAGGTTGAGGCCGGTGCCCGCCGCTTTCAGCGACAGCAGGAAGACGGGCACGTCACCGGACTGGAAGCGGTCGACCATGCGCTCGCGCTCGGCCACGGGCGTTCCGCCGTGGAGCAGTTGGGCCGGGATCGCGCGAGCGGCCAGATGATCGGCGAGCAGCCGTGCCATGGAGACGTACTGGGTGAAGACGAGGACGGAGCCGCCCTCGGCCAGGATCGTGTCCAGGAGTTCGTCGAGCAGGGCGAGTTTGCCGGAGCGGCCAGCGAGCCTGGCCGTGCCCCCGCCTTTGGCCGTCTGTTCCTTGAGGTACTGCGCGGGGTGGTTGCAGATCTGCTTGAGCGAGGTGAGGAGCTTCATCACGAGTCCGCGACGGGCGATTCCCTGGGCACCCTCGATCTGCGCCATGGTCTCCCGGACCACCGCCTCGTAGAGCGAGGCCTGCTCACGGGTGAGGGCCACCGGGTGGTCGGACTCGGTCTTCGGTGGCAGCTCGGGAACGATGCCGGGGTCGGACTTGCGGCGGCGCAGCAGGAAGGGCCTGACCAGTCGGGCGAGGCGCTCGACGGCTTCCTCGTTCTCGATCTCCTCGCTGTTCTCGACGGCGCGCGCGTGGCGGGAGCGGAAGGCCTTGAGGGGGCCGAGGAGGCCGGGGGTGGTCCAGTCGAGCAGGGCCCACAGCTCGGAGAGGTTGTTCTCCACGGGCGTGCCGGTGAGGGCGACGCGCGCCGCCGTGGGGATCGTGCGCAGCGCCTTGGCGGTCGCGGAGAAGGGGTTCTTGACGTGCTGGGCCTCGTCGGCGACGACCATCCCCCACTCCTGCTCGGCCAGTTGCGGGGCGCTGGTGCGGAGCGTGCCGTAGGTGGTGAGGACGAAGCCGGCGGTGCCGGAGTCCGGGGCGAGTCCGTCGAGGGAGCGGTCGGCGCCGTGGAAGCGGCGCACGGGAACGCCGGGGGCGAAGCGCTGGATCTCCCGCTGCCAGTTGCCCAGCAGGGAGGCGGGACAGACGACGAGGGTGGGGGCGCGGCGGGCGCGGCGCAGATGGAGGGCGATGAGGGTGACGGTCTTGCCGAGCCCCATGTCGTCGGCGAGGCAGCCGCCCAGTCCGAGTGAGGTCATCAGGTCGAGCCAGGCCAGTCCACGCAGCTGATAGTCGCGCAGGGTGGCGTCGAGACCGGCGGGCGGCTCGGCCTCCTCGGGACCGGCGACGAGCCGGTCGCGGAGCGCCGCGAGAGCGCCGACGGGCACGGCGGAGACGGTCTCGCCGTCGACCTCGGCGGTGCCGCTGAGGGCGACCGCGAGGGCGTCGACGGGCTCCAGCAGGCCGAGTTCGCGCTTGCGGGCCTTTCGGACCAGGTCCGGGTCGACGACCACCCACTGGTCGCGCAGTCGCACGATGGGCCGGTGGGACTCGGCGAGCGCGTCCATCTCCCGCTCGGTGAGCGGGTCGCCGTCGAGGGCCAACTGCCAGTTGAACCGGAGCAGTTCCTCGCTGTCGAAGAACGACGTGCCGTCGGTGGCGGAGCCCGGGGCGGCGAGGGACGGCCGGACGACGGCGGAGGCACTGAGCGAGCGGGCCAGCTCGCGGGGCCAGTGGACGGCCACCCCGGCGTCGGCGAGGCGGGCGGCGGCGGGGCCGAGGAGTTCGTACAGCTCGTCCTCGGTGAGGGCGAGGACGTCGGGGACGTCGCGCTCCAGGAGCCTGCCGAGCGGTGACCAGACGCGGGCCGCGCGGCGCAGCGCGAGGACGGCGTCGATGCGGGCCCGCGGCCCGAAGAGCTCTTCGCCGTCGCCGGCCCAGAGGGCGGCGGCGTCGATGACGAGGGTGGGGTCGGCGAGGCTGTGGATCTGGAGGAGGGCCGCGGCGGCCTGGCGCTCGTCGCCGCCCTCCTCGGCGATGTCGAAGAGTTCGTACCCGGCGAGGTCGAGGCGGAGCGAGACCCGGACCCCGGCATCCATGCCGGCCGCCGCCTCGGCCGCCCAGGCACGCGCGCGGGGCAGGTGCTGGGCGTCGCGCGCGGCGAACGGCGCACCGGCCGCGTGGGCGGCGGCAGGCGTACGGGGCAGGGTGTCGGCGACCGCGTCCAGGAAGGCCCGCACCAGCGCCTCCGGCTCGGGCAGCTGAAGCGGACTGCGGCCGGGCACGGGCACCGCGTGGGCCTCGGGGGGCATGGCGGCGGCCACCGCCCGCAGATGCGCGATGTCGTCGGCGTCCAGCGGGCCCGCCCGCCAGGCGTCGAGGTCGTCGGCGGTGAGGCCGGGCAGCAGCCTGCCCCTTGCCGCGAGGTGCAGGGCGTGCAGGGCTGCGGCGCCCCAGCAGGCGGCCGCCGGGTGGGCGCCCGGCTGATGGCGGGCGGCGACCAGATGCGGCAGCGCGTCGGCGACGCCGAGGGTCACGGCGGGGACCGTGCGGCTGCGGACGCCGGCGCCGTGTCGTCGTACGACCGTGATCTCGGCCGGCTCCGTGCCCGGGCCGGCGGGCAGAGCGCCGCCGTCCGGGGCCCAGAAGGCGACCCGCCCCTCGCGGGGCAGCGCGGCCGGGAGGAAGACGGCGGCGCAGGTCTGCGGGCTGTGTGGGGTCACGGTCCTGCTCACCTCCCGTTCCGCGACGGATTCCGACTGGATCTCCGACCTTACGGGTGGGGTCTGACAACGGGCCCTCGCACCGCTTCGCCCGGGCGGCCCAGCAGCGGATGACAGCCCGGCCGGCAGGCGGCAGGGTGACGGGAACAGGGCTTCTGCCGCCTTCGCCCGACAGACGAGGATCCGCCATGTCCGTTCACCGGCGTCTCGGCACCGCCGCCGGGGCCGCGCTCCTGACCGTCGCCGTCGCGGGCTGCTCCGGCCTCGGCCGCACCGCGGTGGGCACGATCTCGTACGAGACCGAGCGCGAGGTCGTGATCACCGTGACGAGCCCCCTGGTCAGGGGCTGCCACCGGCTGGCGCCCTCCGGTGTGACGAAGATCGAGAACCGGAGCCTGGTCGACCTGCGGCTGTTCAGGACCCGGGACTGCCGGGGCAAGGAGTACACCTACGTCGCCACCCAGTCGGGCGACACGATCGCGCCGGACAGCCTCCCCTGGCGCAGCTACAGCATCGTGCACTGATCGTGTGCGAGAAGACCCGGGCGCCGGAGCCCGTCGCCCACTCCGGCGCCCGTTCCGGTCTTCGGCTGCCTCAGGCAGGGAGGGGGCGGGCCCTCACCCACGTGCCGTCGTCGGTCAGGTAGGTGTCCACCGCGAGCCCCGCCTCACCGAGGTACCGTTCGAAGTCCTCCCTGCTCAGCGGCCGCGAGCGGAACGTCTGGGTCCAGCGCAGGTCCGGGAAGACGTACTCGGCGAGGACCGAGTTGACGCCGTCACCGAGCGGGTCCGCCGACACGATCCGTACCGTGCAGCCACTCGGGTCCTGACGTTCGCGCGGCACCTCCCGGTGCCAGTCTTCGCCCTCGCGCTGGATGAGGACGCAGCCGTCCTCCCGCACATGCCGTCGACAGGTCTCCAGAAGCGCCTGCCGGGCACTGTGTTCGGCCGTGTGCACCAGGTACGAGGCAAGCATCACCACGTCGAACCGCCGTGCCAGATCCAGCGATTCGATCGGGCCGCGCACCCTCCGCGCGCCCGGCACCCGCTCCCGTACCGCTTCGAGCATGTCCGCCGACTCGTCCACCGCCGTCACGGCGAAGCCCCGCTCGACCAGAGGTCCCGTCACCCGCCCTGCCCCGCAGCCCAGTTCGAGCAGCGAGGCCCCCTGGGGCACGGCGGCCTCGATCACATCGGGCTCGTTCCCGACCCCCAGGCGCCGATACACGTCGACGGCGCAGCCGTCCGGGGTGATGGCTCCGGGCCCTGTCCCTTGGTGTCCCTCACGCATCCGTACGCTCATGCCCGGGAGAACGAAGAGGCCCGGACGGCCGTTCCCTCCGACGCCCTCGGAGAGCCGTGGGCCCCTCGTTCGAGTGACGTTCGATCACGCCCGCCGGGGGTAGACCCTCAGTAGGAGAGGTGAGCGTCATGCGTACGGGCAGTGAGCCGGCGACCGCGCGCAGTCCCCTGCGGATGCGGTTCTGGCTGAGCCTGTGGGGGCTGCTCTGGGCCGCCTTCGGCATGACGGTGTTCGCCCTGGTCGGCAGGCCGGGGTGGGCGGTCGCCTGCGGGGTGCTGTTCGTCGTGGCGGCCGTCGACCTGACGATGGTGCTGCGCCACCTCCGGCAGGGGCCGCACTGGCAGCCGGGACGGGACATCCCTCCGTACGAACCCGACCACGGCGGTACGGGCCGGGGCCGCACGCGCCACGGGCACCCGCGCCGCGGCTAAGCCCCTCCCGCCGGGCGACCAGGCCCAGGCTGCTCCGACCGCGCGCTCAGTCCTCCGCGCCGAAACGGGCCGCCTGGAGGTACTCGGGCTTGGGGTCGAGCGCGGCCGCGAGGCGGAAGTGCCGGGTGGCCTGATCGGGCCGTCCGGAGCGCTGGAACGTGCGGGCGAGGGCGAAGTGGGCGAACGCGTTGTCCGGCTCGCGCTCCAGGACCAGCTCGAACTCCAACTCGGCAGGGCGCAGTTGGGCGGCGGCGAAGAAGGCACGCGCGCGCAGCAGCCGAGCCGCGGTGTTCTCGGGGTGTGCGGCGATCACCGAGTCGAGCAGCTTCACGGCACCGCGGGGGTCCCGCGCGGCGAGCAACTGCTCGGCGGCGCGGAAGTCGATGACGTGGGTCTCGGGGTTCCTCTCAGCCACGGTGGCATCCTTCCCTTGCTCCGGCGGTTCAACATCGGGCGCGGCAGCGCTATTCCGCGCCGGCGGACGACCGCCGCGCTCGGCGCGATCGGCGCGATCGGCGCGATCGGCGCGATCGGCGCGATCGGCGCGGTCGGCGCGATCGGCGCGGTCGGCGCGGTCGGCGCGCTCGGCGCGGTCGGCGCGCTCGGCGCGGTCGCTGCCCTCGGCACGGCGGGCGAGCCCCGGTGAACGCGTGGCCCGGCGGGTCCGACCGCCGCCCCTGCGCGATCCCTACCCAGCCGGAGGCATGGCGGATCGGCGCGGATGCCCCGGTTTTCTACCGGTTCGGTTCGGCGGCCCGCCGGGTCAGCTCGTCCCAGACCGCGCGTACCTGGGGCTCCAGCGCCTCCAGCGGCCCGTCGTTGTCGATGACGACGTCCGCGATCGCGCGGCGCTGCTCCCGCGTGGCCTGGGCCGCCATCCGGGCCCGCGCCTCGGGCTCCGCCATGCCCCGCAGCCGTACCAGCCGGTCGAGCTGGGTCTCCGGGGACGCGTCCACGACGACGACCAGGTCGTAGAGGGGAGCGAGGGCGTTCTCGGTGAGGAGCGGCACGTCGTGGACGACGACGTCGCCGTCTCCCGCCGCGCTCTCCAGCTCGGCGGAGCGGCTGCCGACGAGAGGGTGGACGATCCCGTTCAGGGTGGCCAGGCGGTCGGCGTCGGCGAACACGATGGAGCCGAGCTTCGGCCGGTCCAAGGTGCCCTGCTCGGTCAGGATCTCCGGCCCGAACGCCTCCACGACGGCCGCGAGCCCGGGCGTCCCGGGCTCGACGACCTCGCGTGCGATCTTGTCGGCGTCGATCAGCACAGCTCCGTACGAGACGAGGAGCCGCGACACTTCACTCTTGCCGGCGCCGATACCGCCGGTCAGGCCCACCTTCAGCATGAGCGGCAGCTTAGGACCCCGGGTCCGGCCGCTACGCGTCGCCCTCCCGCTCGGCGAGGAAGCGCTCGAACTCGCGGCCCAGTTCGTCCGCCGACGGCAGGTCGACGGGCTCCGCGACGAGGCTGCCCCGGCTCTCGGCGCCGGCCACTGCGTCGTACTGGTGCTCAAGGCCCTGGACCAGGGCGGTCAGCTCGTCGTCGCCCTCGCCGATCTGGCGCTCGATCTCGGTCTGGGTCCGCCGTGCCTCGCTGCGCAGCGTGTGCGCGACACCGGGCAGGACGAGACCGGTGGCGGCCGTGATGGCCTCCAGGGCGGTCAGCGCCGCGTCGGGGTACGAGGACCGGGCGACGTAGTGCGGGACGTGCGCGGCGACGCCGAGGGTGTCGTGTCCCGACTCCGTGAGCCGGAACTCGACGAGCGACTCGGCGCTGCCGGGGACCTGGGCCTCGTCGAAGGGGCTCTTGTGGCCGGGCATGAGGTCCGTGCGACTGCCGTGCGGGGTGAGGCCGACGGGCCTGGTGTGCGGAACGCCCATCGGGATGCCGTGGAAGTTCACCGAGAGGCGGACACCGAGACGCTCGACGACCTGGCCGACGGCGGCGGCGAAACGCTCCCACTCCACGTCCGGCTCCGGGCCCGAGAGCAGCAGGAAGGGTGCGCCGGTGGCGTCCTGGACGAGGCGGACCTCGATGGTCGGTGTTTCGTACGCGGTCCAGCGGTCGCGCCGGAACGTGAGCAGCGGCCGACGGGCGCGGTAGTCCACGAGCCGGTCGTGGTCGAAGCGGGCCACCACCTGGTGAGGCAGCGTCTCCAGCAGGCCGTCCACGATCTGCTCGCCGGTCTCACCGGCGTCGATGTAGCCCTCGAAGTGGTAGAGCATGACCAACCCGGCCGACTCCTGCGCCAGGGCCACGTCCACCACGGCCAGGCCCTTCTGGTCCCATTCGTACAAATCCTGGGGATCAAGCACGATTACCGCTCCTCCTCGCGTTCCTAGGAAAGAACGCTCCCCAGGGCAGGAGCATTCCCCTCGCTCCCGGTTTTCATGAGCGGAGTGTCAGCGCGCGAGCACACCGACAAGGGAACGGAGGGGCCCGCTCGGACGGTTCGGGAACGACTGAGGCCCGCTCCCCCGAAGGGGAGCGGGCCTCGATCGTTGGCTAGCTACTGCCTAGCGGAGAGCTGATTCAGCTCTGGCCGCCGGCCAGCTTCTCGCGCAGGGCAGCCAGGGCCTCGTCCGACGCCAGGGCGCCGGAGTTGTCGTCCGACTCCGAGGAGTACGAACCACCGGAGACGCCCGCCGGGGCACCGGCCGGAGCGGCGGTGCCGCCCTCGGCAGCGGCGGCCTCGTCGGCCTCGCGGGACTTGATGACCTGAGCCTGGTGCTGCTCGAAGCGCTGCTGCGCCTCGGCGTACTGGGTCTCCCAGGCCTCGCGCTGGGTCTCGTAGCCCTCGAGCCAGTCGTTGGTCTCGGGGTCGAAGCCCTCGGGGTAGATGTAGTTGCCCTGGTCGTCGTAGGACGCGGCCATGCCGTACAGGGTCGGGTCGAACTCGACCGACGCCGGGTCGGCACCGAAGGACTCGTTGGCCTGCTTCAGGGACAGCGAGATCCGGCGACGCTCGAGGTCGATGTCGATGACCTTGACGAAGATCTCGTCGTTGACCTGGACGACCTGCTCCGGGATCTCCACGTGACGCTCGGCCAGCTCGGAGATGTGGACCAGACCCTCGATGCCCTCGTCCACGCGGACGAACGCACCGAACGGAACCAGCTTGGTGACCTTACCCGGGACGACCTGACCGATCTGGTGCGTACGGGCGAACTGCTGCCACGGGTCCTCCTGCGTCGCCTTCAGCGACAGGGAGACACGCTCGCGGTCCATGTCCACGTCGAGAACCTCGACGGTGACCTCCTGGCCGACCTCGACAACCTCGGACGGGTGGTCGATGTGCTTCCAGGACAGCTCGGAGACGTGCACGAGACCGTCGACGCCACCCAGGTCCACGAAGGCACCGAAGTTGACGATCGAGGAAACGACGCCGGAGCGGACCTGACCCTTCTGGAGGGTCGTGAGGAAGGTCTGGCGAACCTCGGACTGGGTCTGCTCGAGCCAGGCGCGGCGGGACAGGACCACGTTGTTGCGGTTCTTGTCCAGCTCGATGATCTTCGCCTCGAGCTCCTTGCCCACGTAGGGCTGGAGGTCGCGGACGCGACGCATCTCGACCAGGGAGGCCGGAAGGAAGCCACGGAGGCCGATGTCGAGGATGAGACCACCCTTGACGACCTCGATGACGGTACCGGTGACGATGCCGTCTTCTTCCTTGATCTTCTCGATGGTGCCCCAGGCGCGCTCGTACTGGGCGCGCTTCTTCGAGAGGATCAGGCGGCCTTCCTTGTCCTCCTTCTGGAGAACCAGGGCCTCGATCTCGTCGCCGACCTTGACGACCTCGTTCGGGTCGACGTCGTGCTTGATCGAGAGCTCGCGGCTCGGGATGACACCTTCGGTCTTGTAACCGATGTCGAGCAGGACCTCGTCCCGGTCGACCTTCACGATGACGCCGTCGACGATGTCGCCGTCGTTGAAGTACTTGATCGTCTCGTCGATCGCGGCGAGGAAGGCTTCCTCGTTACCGATGTCGTTGACCGCAACCTGCGGGGTGGTGGCGGTGGTCTCGGTGCTGCTCGTCATGTGGGAAAGGGCTCCGGTTACGGACAGAAAGTCGTAGGTACTGCTACGCCGTGAGCCCGTATCGCACCGAAGAAGCCGGACAGCCTATGAAGCGCCATTTCCGACGAACGGGGGGCGCCTCGCGAACCGAGGGGACATACAACCGTGCGAGCGCGGCCTGCTCCGTCTGAGGCGCGCAGGCCCGCAGCGCAACCTTTAGCATACGGGGGCAGCCGGACAGGGTCAATGCGCGAAGCGTGCACGCGCGGCAGAACACCGCAAACCCGGCACAACTCAACCCTCCCCAGGCCATGATGGCCCCCGGGACCCGCGCCGCGGACCCGCATGGCGGACCGCTTGGCGGCGCTGTGCGCAAACTACATCGACGGACGAGATGAACCAAGAGTACGAACACGAAGACGGACCGGTGGGCGAAGAGGACGAGGCCGAGGCGACCCGCCGTGCCGCCGGGGACACCGAGAGCAGCCGGGCGAGCCGGGGCTGGTGGGACCGGAACGCCGACGAGTACCAGAGTGAGCACGGAGCGTTCCTGGGGGACGACCGATTCGTCTGGGGCCCGGAAGGGCTCGACGAGGCAGACGCGGGACTGCTCGGTCCGGCGGACGCGCTGAAGGGGCTCGACGTCCTGGAGATCGGGGCGGGCGCGGCGCAGTGCTCGCGCTGGCTGGCCGCGCGGGGGGCGCGGCCGGTGGCGCTGGATCTCTCGCACCGCCAGCTCCAGCACGCGCTGCGGATCGGTGCGGACGTGCCGCTGGTCGAGGCGGACGCGGGCGTTCTGCCGTTCCGCGACGGCTCCTTCGACCTGGCGTGTTCGGCGTACGGCGCGGTGCCGTTCGTGGCGGACCCGGTGAAGGTGTTCCGCGAGGTGCGCCGGGTGCTGCGGCCGGGCGGTCGGTGGGTGTTCTCGGTGACGCACCCGATCCGCTGGGCGTTCCCCGACGAGCCGGGGCCCGAAGGCCTGACGGTGGCGGCCTCCTATTTCGACCGCACCCCCTACGTCGAGCAGGACGAGGAGGGCCGGGCCGTCTACGTCGAGCACCACCGGACGATCGGCGACCGGGTACGGGACGTGGTGGCCGGCGGCTTCCGGCTGATCGATCTCGTGGAGCCGGAGTGGCCGGAGTGGAACAGCCAGGAGTGGGGCGGCTGGTCCCCGCTGCGGGGGAACCTGATCCCGGGCACGGCGATCTTCGTGTGCGAGCGGGACTGACGTACCGGCGGGCGAGTCGACGCCGTGGCCGGGCGACGCTGGGCCGAGTGACGCCTTGCCCGGCCGATGCGTTGCCCCCGGCGACGCGTCGGCCGGGCGGCGCGTCGGCTGGGTGGCGCGTCGGCTGGGTGGCGCGTGGGCCGGGCGGCGCGTCGGCCGGGCGACGTATTAGTCGTATGAAAGGGCGGGGGCTGTGGATGGCCGGGCCCGTCCCCGGCGACGACGTATGAGACTGAGTGCGTGATCCGAAACGACGCACTCGACCGTCTCCCCGTCCGCCATGCCGTCCCCGAGCTGCTGACCGCGCTCGAGGAGCGCGGCACGGCGGTGCTGTACGCACCTCCCGGCACCGGCAAGACCACGCTGGTGCCACTGGCGCTCGCGGGACTCATAGGGGACGGTCCGCGGCGGCGGGTGCTGGTGGCCGAGCCGCGCCGGATGGCGGTGCGGGCGGCCGCCCGGCGGATGGCGTGGCTGCTGGGCGAGGAGGTCGGCGGGTCCGTCGGCTTCTCGGTGCGCGGCGAGCGCCGGGGCGGTCCCGCGACCCGCGTGGAGGTGGTGACGACCGGCGTCCTCCTCCAGCGCCTCCAGCGGGATCCGGAGCTGGCGGGCGTGGACGTGGTGCTGCTCGACGAGTGCCATGAGCGTCATCTCGACGCGGACACGGCCATGGCCTTCCTGGTGGACGTCCGGGCGACGCTGCGGCCGGAGCTGAAGCTGATCGCCGCCTCGGCGACCAGCGACGCGGAGGCGTGGGCGCAGCTCCTCACGGTGCTGGACGGCAGCGGTCCGGCGCCGATCGTGTGGGGGAAGGGCGAGGGGCACGGATACGTCGTGCGCTTCGCCGCACCGCCCGTCGGCATCAGGCCCGCCCACGGCACCTGGGTGGATCCGGCTCTTCTCCGCCATGTGGCGGCGACGGTCCGGCTCGCCTGCGCACGGTCCGAGGGCGATGTCCTCTGTTTCCTGCCCGGTACGGGAGAGATCGCGCGGACGGCGGGCATGCTGGCCGACCTCGACGCCGATGTGCTCCAGCTGCACGGGCGTGCCCCGGCGGCGGTGCAGGACGCGGTACTGAAGGGGACGGAGCCCGGCGGGCGGCGCAGGGTGATCCTCGCGACCTCGGTGGCGGAGTCGAGCCTCACGGTGCCCGGGGTGCGGATCGTCTTGGACTCGGGCCTGGCCCGGGAGCCGCGCATGGACCACGCCCGGGGACTCGGCTCACTGGCGACGGTGCCGGTGTCGATCGCGGGCGCTACCCAGCGCTCGGGCCGCGCCGGCCGAGAGGCGCCCGGTGTCGTCTACCGCTGCTGGGCGGAGGCGGACGACGGGCGCCGGGCCCGCTTCCCCTCCCCCGAGATCGAGATCGCCGACCTGGCCTCGTTCGCCCTGCGGACGGCGTGCTGGGGAGACCCCTCGGCGCAGGGCCTCGCCCTCCTGGACCCCCCTCCGGCCGGGGCGATGGCGGCGGCCCGTTCCGTGCTGACGGCGATCGGCGCGGTCGACGAGGAGGGCCGGGCGACGGAGCGAGGGGTACGGATGTCCCGGCTCGGGGTGCACCCGCGGCTGGCCCGGGCCCTCCTGGACAGCGCGCCCGAGGTCGGGACGCGACGGGCGGCCGAGGTGGTCGCGCTGCTCAGCGAGGAGCCGCCTCGGGAGTACGGGGACGACCTGGCGGTCGCCTGGCGCACCGCACGGCGGGGCGCCGACGGGTACGGGGCGCGCTGGAAGGCGGAGGCCCGGCGACTCGAACGGTCGGCGGGCGAGGCGGGCGCCGGGGGCGGAGCTGCCGGGGCAAGGGACACGGACGAGGGCGGAAGTCGAGCCGTCGGCGGGGGCGGCGCTCTCGCCGGGAGGGGAAGCGGAGCTCTCGCCGGAGGTGGGGACGACCTCGTCGCGGGGATGGTGACGGCGTACGCGTTTCCCGAGCGGGTGGCGCGGGCGCGGGAGGGGAGCGGTTTCCTGATGGTCTCGGGGACGGGCGCCGAGACGGCCGACGGGTCGGGGCTCGGGAGCGCCGCGTGGCTGGCCGTCGCCGTGGCGGACCGGACCGCTCGGAGCGCCGTCGCCCGGGTGCGGCTGGCGGCCGTGGTGGACGAGGACGTGGCGCGGGCGACCGCGGGGCATCTGCTCGCGTCGGGCGAGGAGGTCCACTGGGAGGACGGGGACCTGGTGGTCCGGACGGTGACCCGGCTGGGCGCGGTCGAGCTGGCCGCCCGTCCGCTGCGGGACGCCGCCGATCCCGTACGCGTACGGGAGGCGCTCCTGGACGGGCTGCGGCGGGAGGGGCTCGGGCTGTTGCGGTGGAGTCGGGAGGCGGAGGAGCTGAGACAGCGGCTCGGCTTTCTCCACCGGGTGCTGGGCGATCCGTGGCCCGAGGTGACGGAGGAGGCCCTGCTCGACCGGGCGGACGAGTGGCTGGAGCCCGAGTTGTCGCGGGCCCGGCGGCGGGCCGATCTGGGTCGGATCGACGCCCGGCAGGCGCTGGGGCGGTTGCTGCCCTGGGCGACAGGCGAGGCCGGTCGGCTGGACGAGCTGGCTCCCGAGCGGATCGAGGTGCCCAGCGGCTCGCGGATACGGGTGGACTACAGCGGAGAGCAGCCGGTCCTGGCGGTCAAGGTGCAGGAGATGTTCGGGCTGGCGGAGACGCCGAGGGTGGCGGGCGGCACGCCGGTCGTGGTCCATCTCCTCTCCCCCGCCGGACGACCTGCGGCCGTCACCGCGGACCTCGCCTCGTTCTGGCGGGACGGCTACCGGGCCGTGCGGGCGGATCTGCGCGGGCGCTATCCCAAGCACCCGTGGCCGGAGGACCCGGCGGGGGCGGAGCCGACGCGGCACACCAGCGCACGGTTCAGGAGGGAGCGGTAGCGGAGCTGTCGGGGGCGGGGCGCCGGCCGCGCGCCTCCAGCCAGAGGGAGAGGGCGAGCAGAAGGAGGGACAGGGTGACGAAGGTCCACGGCAGATAGGAGGTGACGAGCAGGACGATGGTCCGGTTGGACTTGACCAGTTCGGCGGTGTCCTGGATGTAGTCCTCGCGCATCTTCACGTGGCCGGAGAAGGCGGTGACCTTCCAGTCGGTCTTGTCGTTGCGGAGCTCCTCCTCGTGGATCTCCTCACCGTTGACCGGGGCGCCGGTGACGGGGTCGACCCAGAACATCCGCTTGGTCGTGTACCAGATCGACATCCCGGACCGGCTGATCACCTCGGGGGTGATGCCCTTGACCGGCATCGTCTTGGGCATGGGGACCTTCTGCCAGGGGATGGTCTGCTCGAAGTAGTAGACCTCCATTCCCCGGAAGGTGCGGGTGCCCTTGTAGTGGATGGGGGAGGTGGTCCGGGAGCGGGCGTCGAAGTACTGGTAGTCCCGCTTCTCGGTGAGGAAGGGCCACTTGAACTCGATGCCCTCGCGCCGGACCGCGTCGCCGTCGACCGTCGCGCCGGTGGCGTTGACCGGGTCCTGGGTGTGGGCGTCGAAGACGTAGCGCTCGGGGATCTGGGAGACCATCTTGCCGTCGGGGCCGGTGATGTAGGTGAGGGCGTCCCAGACGACGACGTCGCGGCCCGCGTCGCGCTCGATCCGCTTCGACTCCTCCACGTTGCCCTTGAGGGTCTGGATGATCGTGAGTTTGTCGACCTTCTTGGCCGTGAGGGTCGAGTAGTCGACGAGGGTGGCGGGCTTCGCCTCCAGGACGATCTCCTGGTACTGGTTCGGCGGGATCTTCGCCACGCGGGGGAAGACGTACCAGCGCAGGGTGGGGGCCATCGCGGCGAAGAAGACCGCGAAGGAGAGCAGGACGAGGCTGGCTCGGCGGCGCATGGAAGGGCTCCTCCTACTTCTTGGGGCCGGGGTCGGCGGTGAGGAGGGGCTTGGGCGAGGTGGGCCCGTCGGGCGGCAGGTCGACGACGGAGACCAGGAGGATGACGAGGAGGACTGGGACCAGCCCGATGGCGGCGGCTACGAGGGCGCGCATGGTCGGCCTCCCGGTGCTCGATCTGATGCGGCGTCAGGGCTGGGGCACCGTAGCAACGTGGGCCCGAGATGAGAACACGTTGCACTCAGAACGCAGAGCGCCGCCGTCCCGTCCGGGCGGACGGGACGGCGGCGCATCGACTGCCGGTTCGAGGCCGGTTCGGCGGCCGGCGCCGCGGCGTGCGCGGTGGCCGCGCGCGGGGGTGTCCGGCCGGGCCGTGGCTCAGGGTGTCGGCGTGGCCTTGGGAGTGGCGGTCGCCGAGGCCGGGGCGGTGGGCGTCGGGTCGGGGTCCGGGGCCGGGGCGGTGACCTTGAGCTCGATGGTCACGGTGCCGCCGCCGGGCGAGGTGAGCCGGAGCAGGAAGGTGCCGGCCTGGTCGTCGGCGAACATGTCGGGCAGCGTGAGCAGTCCGAACGCGTCCGTCTTCAGCCCCGTGAGGGTGCGGACCGGGTTGCCGCCCGCGTCCTTGAAGTACGGGCCCTTGGTGTTCTGCTGCGGGTCGGCGGCCGAGCTGATCATGGTGGCCGTCACGCCGACCGAGGAGGCGATGGCGCCGTCGAGGGTGGCCTTCACCAGGACACGGTCGGTGAACCGGGCGCCGGTCGTGGCGGTCAGCTCCGTGGCGTCGCCGCGGACCAGCGTGTCGGCCCGCCGCTCGGTGACGGTGGCGGTGAAGGAGACGGGCGGGACGTTCCGGCCGACGACCGTGGCCCGGACCGTGAAGGTGCCCGTCTGCTCGCCGGCCCGGACGGGCGGCGCGACGGCACGGCCGGTGAGGCCGGTGAGTACGGTGACGCTCTTCGCCACGCCACCGAGGTTGGCGTCGGTGCCGCCGACGATCTCGAAGCGCACGCTCAGCCCGGCGACGGGCTTGCCCGCCGCGTCCAGCGCCTCGACCGTCGGGCGCTCGGCGAAGACGCTGCCGACAGTGGCCGTCAGCGTGCCGGTGCCGGCGTCCTTGAGCTTGACGACCTTCACGGCCGCCGGCGGGGTGACGGGCGGCGTGACCGGCGGAGTGGTGCCCGGCGTGGACGGGTTCGGCTTCGGTGTCGACGGCGTGGTCGGCGAAGGCGAGGGCGAGGGGGTCGCGGGCTTCGTCGGCGTGGGTCGCGGGGAGGGGCCGGTGCTCGGGGTGGTGTCGCTGCGGTCGACCGGCAGCACGCCCGTGCCGTCCGGGACCTGAT
Organism: Streptomyces sp. NPDC090127; assembly: GCF_044746945.1. Taxonomy (NCBI): domain Bacteria; kingdom Bacillati; phylum Actinomycetota; class Actinomycetes; order Kitasatosporales; family Streptomycetaceae; genus Streptomyces; species Streptomyces sp. NPDC090127. The sequence goes on from NZ_JBIVDE010000004.1 coordinate 194,385, forward strand.
GGGTGCCGCGCTGGTAGTACTCGAACCAGGAGAGCACCGTGCGCAGGTACTCGGTGGAGCGGTTGTAGCTGAGGACCGCCCGGTCCAGATCCGCCTTGACCGCGAGGTCGCGGTTGTTGGCGCAGAGGTAGAGGCCGGCCGCCTGGGCGGCGTCGTAGATGTTGTTGGGGTCCTTGCGGCCGTCGCCGTTGGCGTCCTGACCCCAGGTCGCCCAGGTGGAGGGGATGAACTGCATCGGGCCGACGGCGCGGTCGTGCGTCGAGTCACCGTCGAAGGCGCCGCGGTCGGTGTCGGAGATGTTGGCGAAGCCGACTCCGTTGAGGACCGGGCCCAGGATCGGCGAGAGCGTGGTGCCGTTGGCGTCGACGCGGCCGCCGCGCGCCTGCCCGGACTCGACCTTGCCGATGCCGGCGAGCAGCTGCCACGGCAGGTGGCACGTGGGGTCGCTGGACCGGATCGACTGCTCGGCACGCTTGTAGGCGGCGAGTACGGACGCGGGTATGCCGGCCTCGGCGGGACCGGTGATGATCGGCAGGTCTATGGAAGTGCCGGGCTTGTTCGGCGTGTTCAGCGGAGGCAGGTCGGTGTAGTACGGCGAGTCGCCGGTCGCCGAACCGTCGGGCGCGGTCGGCGACGCGTCACCGGCACCGACCGGCCGGTCCCCGGCCGCGGTGTCGGAGGGCGGGGGCGGAACGGCGCCGGGGCCCTGCGAGGCGGCCAGTGCCGCCACCGCCGCCGCGACGACGGCACCGCTCGTGGCTCCCCGGCGCAGACGGCGGCCGAATTGCGCTGCCATACGTATGGTCCCTCCCCCTCGACTGCACCCGCGCGCTCCCCGCGCGTGGCCTCAGAAGACCCTATGACACCGACCGGCCCCGGAACACCGCGCCCTGACCGCGTTTCACGCTTTCGTCACCTCTTGGTCGCCCACGGTGCGGACGCGGGCCGTCCCGCATACTGGGCGTGACCGCCGACCGCCGCCGTGGGAGACGTCCGGGGCCGGCGCGGGTTCCGAGGGGGATGTTCCGATGCCGTTCACGCTGAGCCATGCCGCCGCGGTGCTGCCCGGCATCCGCCGCGACGGCACGGGACGCGGACCACTGATCGCCTCCGCGCTCGTGGCGGGGTCGTTCTCGCCCGACATGACCTACTTCGCGGCCACGGCCGTCCCGGGCGCGATGCTCTTCGGGAGCGTCACGCACTCCGCCGTGGGCATCCTGACGGTCGATCTGCTGATCACCGCCGCGCTGGTGGCGATGTGGCTGATGGTGCGCGAGCCGCTGATGGCGCTGCTGCCGGGGCGTTGGCAGAGCCCGGTGTACGGCGTCGCCCGGGGCGCCTCCTGGCGTGGCCGGCCGGCCCTGCCGCTGGCGACCTGGTTCTGTCTGTCGGCGGCACTGGGCGCCGCGACGCACGTGGTGTGGGACTCCTTCACCCATCTCGACCGCTGGGGCACCCGCGCCGTCCCGTTCCTCGACGAGATCGTGGCCGGCTTTCCGGTCTATCTGTACGTGCAGTACGGAGGTTCGGCGCTGGCTCTCGTTCTGCTGGGTTGGTTCAGCGCGCGTGCGCTGCGGGCCGCGCCCGGTGGGACGACGCCGCCCGCCGGGGTGCCGGTCCTGAGCCGTCGGGGCCGGTGGCTGGCCGGAGGACTGATCGGCGGCTGCGTCCTGGCCGGGATCGTGCACCGGTGCCTGCGCTGGTACGCGTACTGGGGGCGGATCGACACGCCCCTGGACATCATCCCGACGGCCTGCTTCGGGGCCGGCGCGGGGCTCGCCGTCGGCCTGCTGCTGTACGGGGCGGGGATGCGGCTGCGCGGAGCGCGCCCACGTCCGACGGCGTCCACGGAGGGCGAAGCGGGTCGTGAGCCGGCGCACTCCCGTCCGGGATCTCGCTGATCTCGCTCTCCGGCGTGAAGCCGCGGGCCGCGGCGCCGCCGGCGAGCCGCCGGTGGACGGCGGTCGCGACGCGTTCCAGCGTGCCGACGCCGCCACTCATGGTCGGGTTGTCGTGGCTGAGCAGGGCGAGGCGGTAGTCGTGGCCGCCGCCCCGGACGAGGCCGATGCTGTGCACCCGCCAGCCGTGGGTGTCGCGGGGCAGCCAGCCGTTCTTCAGGTGAACGCGCGCGGCGCGCGGGGCGCCGGCCGAGACGCCCCAGGCCTGTGAGGCGACGACCTGCCCCATGAGCGTGAGAGCGGCGGGCCGGCGGGAGACGGCGGCGAGCAGGGCCAGTTGGTCGCGCGCGGTGGTACGGGTGAGGCCCCAGTAGCGGTCGGGTCCGAGGACGGTGTCGTTCGCACCGGCGTCGGCGAGGACCCGCCGCATCCGGTCGCGGGACAGGCCCCACCACAGCTCCGTCGCGGCCTCGTTGTCGGAGTGGGTGATCATCGCCTTCATCCGGTCGGACTCCAGCGTGGTGAGCGGGCGCTCGAACTCCACCGCGCGGCCCATGACCGACTCCATGATCAGTACCTTGGCGACGCTGGCGGCGTCGTAGTACCGGTCGTCGGCGAGCCGGCAGCGCAGGCCGCGGCCGGGGTCGTGGACGGCGACGGACACCGTGCCGTCGCGGCCCTTGAGGGCGGCGGCGATGTCGGTGGACAGCTGGGCGGCCAGCGTGGGGGCGCCGGTCGAGGCACAGAGGGGGCTCGCCGCTGCGGAGGCCCGGTGCGCCGCCTCGGCGGGCGCGGGGACGCCCAGCACGCCGAGGACCGCGCCGAGGACGACCCAGCTACGCGAACGGGGACGACGGCTCCTGGTCATGCACCCAGTCTCGGGAGCGCCCCGACCCGAAGCGCCCCCGAACTGGTCCACTTGGCGCAAGCGGCGCCCTGCTCGTCAGTGGGCCGCCGACTCCCAGTCCGGGCCGACGCCGACCGAGACGTCGAGGGGGGCGCGGAGCGAGGCCGCCGCCGACATCTGGGCGCGGACGAGGGCCTCGACCTGCTCCCGCTCGCCGGGGGCCACCTCCAGCACGATTTCGTCGTGGACCTGGAGCAGCATGCGGGAGGCGAGCCCGGTCTCGGCCAGCGCCCGGTCCACGTTCAGCATGGCGACCTTCACGATGTCCGCCGCCGTGCCCTGGATCGGCGCGTTCAGCGCCATCCGCTCGGCGCCCTCGCGACGCTGGCGGTTGTCGCTGTTCAGATCCGGGAGGTACCGGCGGCGGCCGAGCATCGTCTCGGTGTAGCCCGTGGCGCGGGCCTCGTCGACGACGCGGCGCAGATAGTCCCGCACCCCGCCGAAGCGCTCGAAGTAGGTGTCCATCAGGGCCCGGGCCTCGCCCGCCTCGATGTTCAGCTGCTGGGAGAGACCGAAGGCCGAGAGGCCGTACGCCAGGCCGTAGGACATGGCCTTGATCTTGCGCCGCATCTCCGCGTCGACACCGGACCGCTCGACGCCGAAGACCTGCGAGGCGACCGTCGTGTGCAGGTCCTCGCCGGAGGTGAAGGCCTCGATGAGGCCCTCGTCCTCGGAGAGGTGCGCCATGACGCGCAGCTCGATCTGGCTGTAGTCCGCCGTCATCAGGGACTCGAAGCCCTCGCCGACGACGAAGCCGTGCCGGATCGCCCGGCCCTCGTCGGTGCGCACCGGCACGTTCTGCAGGTTCGGGTCGGTGGAGGAGAGACGGCCGGTGGCTGCCACGGTCTGGCTGAAGGTGGTGTGGATGCGGCCGTCGGCGGCGATCGTCTTGATCAGGCCCTCGACCGTGGAGCGCAGCCGCGCCTGCTCGCGGTGGCGGAGCATGAGGACCGGCAGCTCGTGCTCGGTCTGCCCGGCCAGCCACGCCAGCGCGTCGGCGTCCGTGGTGTAGCCGGTCTTGGTCTTCTTCGTCTTCGGCAGGTTCAGCTCGCCGAAGAAGACCTCCTGGAGCTGCTTGGGCGAGCCGAGGTTGAACTCGTGCCCGACGGAGGCGTGCGCCTCCTTGACGGCCTGCTGCACCGCTCCGGCGAACTGCACCTCCATCGCTTCCAGATGGGCGCGGTCGGCGGCGATGCCGTGCCGCTCCATCCGGGCCAGGAGCAGGGACGTCGGCAGCTCCACGTCGTGCAGCAGTTCCGTCGCGCCGACCTCGCCGAGCTTCTCGCCGAACGCCTCTCCGAGGTCGAGCACGGCGCGCGCCTGGGACATCAGGGCGTCCGCCTCGGCGTGCTCGTCGGTGCCGAAGGCGAGCTGCCCGTCGGCGGCCGCGGGGGCCAGCTCACGGTGGAGGTACTCGACGGAGAGGGCGTCCAGGGCGAAGGAGCGGCGGCCGGGCTTGACCAGGTACGCGGCGAGCGCGGTGTCCATCGTGATGCCGTCGAGGTGCCAGCCGTGCTCCGGGAAGACCCGCAGGGCGTCCTTGGCGTTGTGCATCACCTTCGGCCTGGCCGGGTCGGCGAGCCACGCGGCGAACGCGCGCTCGTCCTGCTCGTCGAGCCGGGTCGTGTCGAACCACGCCGCCGTGCCGTCGGCCGCCGCGAGGGCCACCTCGCTGACGTTGCCCGCGCCCAGGGCCCAGGCGGCGACGGTGGCCACACCGAGCGGCTGCCCGCCGTGCGCCTCCAGCCAGGGGGCCAGCTCGCCCGTGCCCAGCGCCGTGCCGTCGAGCTCGATGCCCGCCTCGGGGGCCGGGGCCTCGTCCTCCTCGGCGCCGGGGTCGACCGCGAGCAGGCGCTCGCGCAGGCTCGGGTTACGGATCTCCAGGACTTCCAGGAAGCCCTTGAGCGCCGTCCGGTCGTAGGGCGGGCGCTCCAGCTCGGCGACGGTGCGGGGCAACTCGACGTCCCGGACCAGCTCGGTCAGGTGGCGGTTGAGCTTGACCGACTCCAGGTGGTCGCGCAGGGCCTGCCCGACCTTGCCCTTGACCTCGTCGGCGCGCTCGACCAGCTCCGCGAACGAGCCGAACTGGCTGATCCACTTCGTCGCCGTCTTCTCGCCGACGCCGGGGATGCCCGGGAGGTTGTCGGAGGGGTCGCCGCGCAGGGCGGCGAAGTCGGGGTACTGCGAGGGGGTGAGGCCGTACTTCTCCTGGACCTTCTCCGGCGTGAAGCGGGTCAGCTCGGAGACGCCCTTGGTGGGATAGAGCACGGTCACGTGGTCGGTGACCAGCTGGAACGAGTCACGGTCGCCGGTGACGATCAGGACGTCGAACCCGGCCGCCTCGGCCTGGGTGGCGAGCGTCGCGATGATGTCGTCGGCCTCGAAGCCGTCCACGGCGAACCGCGTCGCGTTCATGGTGTCGAGCAGCTCGCCGATCAGCTCGACCTGCCCCTTGAACTCGTCCGGGGTCTTCGAGCGGTTCGCCTTGTACTCGGGGAAATCGGCCGAGCGCCACGTCTTGCGGGAAACGTCGAACGCGACGGCGAAGTGCGTGGGGGCCTCGTCACGCAGCGTGTTCGCCAGCATCGACGCGAAGCCGTAGATCGCGTTCGTCGTCTGTCCGCTCGCGGTCGTGAAGTTCTCCGCGGGCAGCGCGAAGAACGCCCGGTACGCGAGCGAGTGCCCGTCCATGAGGAGCAGGCGCGGACGGGTTTCTTCGGTCTTCTTCGCTGTCTCTGCCACAGGGACGATCCTGCCACGGACCACCGACAATCCCGTCCACGCCCGGTCCGGGCTCCACGCTGTCAGTGGCCCGTGACAGGATCGGAGACGTACGCCACAGGTCGACCGCTCAAGGGAGAGCGCGATGGTCAGCAAGCCCCCCGCAGGCGACCCGGTCCAGGACGCGCCGCAGGTCGTGCCGCCGCTGCACGCCGCCGCCGGCCTCGCCGCCGTCGCGCACACCCTGCGGATCTCGCAGGCGCAGATGGGCGTGCGGCGCACCGCGCGGACGCTGCTGGCGGTCAACCAGAAGGACGGCTTCGACTGCCCGGGCTGCGCATGGCCGGAGGGCGACAAGCGGCACGTCGCGGAGTTCTGCGAGAACGGGGCGAAGGCCGTCGCCGAGGAGGCGACGCTGCGCCGGGTGACTCCGGACTTCTTCGCCGCGCACCCGGTGGCGGACCTCGCGGACCGCAGCGGGTACTGGCTGGGCCAGCAGGGCCGGATCACCCAGCCCGTGTACCTGGCGGAGGGCGCCGAGCGGTACGAGGCGGTGAGCTGGGAGCGCGCCTTCGCGATCATCGCCGAGGAGCTGACCGCCCTGGCCTCCCCCGACGAGGCGCTCTTCTACACCTCGGGGCGGACCAGCAACGAGGCCGCGTTCCTCTTCCAGCTCTTCGCCCGCGAGTTCGGCACGAACAATCTGCCGGACTGCTCCAACATGTGCCACGAATCCTCCGGTTCGGCGCTCAACGAGACCATCGGGATCGGCAAGGGCAGCGTCTCCCTGGAGGACCTGCACCAGGCCGACCTGATCGTCGTCGCCGGCCAGAACCCCGGCACGAACCACCCCCGGATGCTCTCCGCCCTGGAGAAGGCCAAGGCGGCGGGCGCACAGATCATCTCGGTCAATCCGCTGCCCGAGGCCGGCCTGGAGAAGTTCAAGAACCCGCAGACACCCGCGGGCCTCTTCAAGGGCGCCTCGCTCACGGACCTCTTCCTCCAGATCCGCATCGGCGGCGACCAGGCCCTCTTCCGCCTCCTCAACAAGCTGGTCCTGGAGACGCCGGGCGCGGTCGACGAGGAGTTCGTACGGGAGCACACCCACGGGTACGAGGAGTTCGCGGCGGCCGCGCGCGCCGCCGACTGGGACGAGACGCTGGCCGCGACCGGCCTGGACCGCACCACGATCGAGCGGGCCCTGGAGATGGTCCTCGCCTCGAAGCGGACCATCGTCTGCTGGGCGATGGGCCTCACCCAGCACAAGCACTCCGTGCCGACGATCCGCGAGGTCGTCAACTTCCTTCTGCTGCGCGGCAACATCGGCCGCCCCGGCGCCGGAGTCTGCCCCGTGCGCGGCCATTCGAACGTGCAGGGCGACCGCACGATGGGCATCTTCGAGCGGCCCGCGCCCGCCTTCCTGGACGCCCTGGACAAGGAGTTCGGGATCGTCTCGCCGCGCCACCACGGCTTCGACGTGGTCCGCTCCATCCAGGCGCTCCGCGACGGCGAGGCGAAGGTCTTCTTCGCCATGGGCGGCAACTTCGTCGGCGCCACCCCCGACACGGAGGTCACCGAGGCGGCGATGCGGCGCGCCCGGCTCACCGTCCACGTCTCGACCAAGCTGAACCGCTCGCACGCCGTCACCGGCACGCGCGCGTTGATCCTCCCCACGCTCGGCCGCACCGACAAGGACGTCCAGGCGACCGGCAAACAGTTCGTCACCGTCGAGGACTCGATGGGCCAGGTGCACGCCTCGCGGGGCAACCTGCCGCCCGCGAGCCCGCACCTGCTCTCCGAGCCCGCGATCGTGGCCCGGCTGGCCCGGGCCGTCCTCGGCGCCGGTTCGGCCACGCCGTGGGAGGAGTTCGAGAAGGACTACGCCACGATCCGCGACCGCATCGCGCGCGTGGTGCCCGGCTTCGAGGACTTCAACGCCCGTCTCGCCGCCTCGCCCGGCGGCTTCGCGCTCCCACACGCGCCCCGCGACGAGCGCCGCTTCCCCACGGCGACCGGCAAGGCCAACTTCACCGCCGCGCCCGTCGAGTTCCCGACGGTGCCGGAGGGCCGGCTGCTCCTGCAGACCCTGCGCTCGCACGACCAGTACAACACCACGATCTACGGCCTCGACGACCGCTACCGCGGCATCAAGGGCGGCCGTCGGATCGTCCTCGTCCACCCGCAGGACGCGGCCGCCCTCGGCCTCGCGGACGGGGCGTACACCGACATCGTCAGCGAGTGGAATGACGGCGTCGAGCGGCGCGCGTCCGGCTTCCGCGTGGTGCACTACCCGACGGCCCGAGGCTGCGCCGCCGCGTACTACCCGGAGACGAACGTCCTGGTGCCGCTGGACTCCACGGCGGACATCAGCAACACCCCCGCCAGCAAGTCCGTGATCGTCCGGCTGGTCCCGACGGGCACGGCGGACTGACCCGGGCGCCTGCGCTCCGGCCGCGACCGGGGCGCTCCGGCCGTGACCGGGGCCGTGACCGGGGGTGACTGGACCCGGCCCCGGCTCCGTCTGGAACAATCGCCCCGCGCCTAAGCGTTTGCTCAGGCACGCACTGACGACGTACGAAGACGAACGGAGCCGGGCCGATGGGCGAGCAGCAGCACGTGAAGTTCCCGCAGGAAGTCCTCGACGAGTACGCCTCCCTCGGCGTCGACCTCCCCGCCCTGTTCTCCGCGGGCCACCTCGGCAACCGCATGGGTGTGCAGATCGTCGAGGCCTCCGCGGAGAAGGTCGTCGGCACGATGCCGGTGGAGGGCAACACCCAGCCGTACGGCCTGCTGCACGGCGGCGCCTCCGCCGTCCTCGCCGAGACCCTCGGGTCGATCGGCTCCATGCTGCACGGCGGCGTCTCCAAGATCGCGGTGGGCGTCGACCTGAACTGCACCCACCACCGCGGGGCCCGCAGCGGCCTCGTGACCGGCGTCGCCACCCCCGTGCACCGCGGCCGCTCCACGGCCACGTACGAGATCGTGATCACGGACGAGCAGGACAAGCGGGTCTGCACGGCCCGCCTGACCTGCCTGCTCCGTGACGTCACCGCCAAGGACGCGGGTTCCGTACCGAACGCGGGTTCCGTACCGAACGCGGGCGGAAGCGGCGCCTGAGCCGAGGCACGCGCCTCGGCCGAAACGGCGTCGGCGCCCGATCCCGCGAAGGGCTCCCCGCGGCCCGGGACGGTCCTCACCGTCCCGGGCCGCGCCGCGTTCCCGCCACCATCAAGTCCCGTGACGCGAAGGCCCGTTGTGTCCGAACGCACGATCCACTAGCGTCCCCGGCATGGGGCTTCCGGCGCGCACGACGGTCATGTCCGTCCTCCTCGCCGCCCTCGCGACGTGCGGTCTCGCCTCCCTCTCCGCCTGCTCCGAGGAACGCTCCGGAGCCGAAGCCGAAGCCGAAACCGAAACCGGAGCCGGCGCCCGAGCCGGCGCCGAAACCGGAGCCGACCCCTCCCCGCCGTCGGCCACGCCCGCCTCCCTCGTGGACCTCTGCACCGATCTCCTCGCGTACTGGGTCAAGGAGGCCTTGGCCGGGAGCAGATGGGCGGGGCTCGACTGGGAACAGAAGGGGCTCTCCAACGAGCAGCTGAGGATCCACGACGAGGTCCTCGCGCTCGCCCGCGCCCACGAACGCGCCCGCGGCCGCCCGGCCGCGACCTCCTTCACCGACGAGGAGACCCGAAGACGGTGCGCGTCGGCGAACGGCGCGACCGGAAGTTCGGAGAACTGGAAGCCACCCCCGTAACACTGCGTAACGTCCGCGCAATGTGGAAACGGAGCTCTGCACTCAGCGTTCCGTCCGCTGACGTTTGAGTGACTGTCCGATATCCGGATACCGCCGCAAGCAGTCCGACAGGAGCAAGATCTGCTCAAGCCCCTGAGCGGAACTGCACGTTCTCACTATGTGAACACCGTTGCGCTGACCGAATTGCCCCTGTTTGCCCACCCCGTGTCCACCTCCTCTCCCCCTCGCGATAACAAGACAGTCACATCCTGACCTCCTCGCTCCCCACCTCCCTCACCTGCGCTTAGAGTCACCGCCAGTCACCGCGCCGCCGGGCGCGTCCACTGCACGGCCCTGCGTCACCCCGTCATCCCCCGTACGGCCCGGCGTTCACAAACGGCACCTCCAGCTCCGCGCTTCACGGCACCGCCTCAGCTCGAGGGGGCCGCGCCAGGGAAAGGATTCATCGTGCGACACCGTTCCTTGCTCATCCTCACCACCGTGATCACCACGGGAGCACTCACCCTCACCGCCTGCGGTTCGCGCGACGACAAGGGCGGAAGCGACAACTCCAGCGGCGGCACCACCGTCGTCATCGGTGTCGACGCACCGCTCACCGGTTCGCTGTCCGCGCTGGGCCAGGGCATCAAGAACTCCGTGGACCTGGCGGTCCAGACCGCCAACAAGAACAAGGAAGTCCCGGGCGTCACCTTCAAGATCGAGGCCCTCGACGACCAGGCCGTTCCCGCCACCGGCAAGGCCAACGCCACCAAGCTCGTCGGCATCAAGGACGTCCTCGGCGTCGTCGGCCCGCTGAACTCCGGCGTCTCCCAGTCGATGCAGGCCGACTTCGACAAGGCGAACCTGACCCAGGTCTCCCCGGCCAACACCAACCCGTCCCTCTCGCAGGGTGACAACTGGGGCAAGGGCGAGTTCAAGCGCCCCTTCAAGACCTACTTCCGTACCGCCACCACGGACGTCATCCAGGGCAAGTTCGCCGCGAACTACCTGTTCAAGGACGCCGGCAAGAAGAAGGTCTTCGTCGTCAACGACAAGCAGACCTACGGCGCCGGCCTCGCCGCGATCTTCTCCGACGAGTTCAAGCGCCTCGGCGGCACCGTCGTCGGCACGGACTCCGTGACGGTCAAGGAGACGGACTTCTCCTCCACCGCCAACAAGATCAAGGGCTCGGGCGCCGACTCCGTCTACTTCGGCGGCCAGTACCCCGAGGGCGGCCTGCTCTCCGACCAGGTCAAGAAGGCCGGCGCGAAGATCCCCACCATGGGTGGCGACGGCATCTACGACCCGGAGTTCATCAAGGCATCCGGCGAGGCCAACGACGGTGACCTGGCCACCTCGGTCGGCTTCCCGGTCGAGAAGCTCCCGACCGCCAAGAAGTTCATCGCCGACTACTCGGCGGCCGGCTTCAAGGACCCGTACGCGGCCTACGGCGGCTACTCCTACGACGCCGCCTGGTCCATCATCCAGGCCGTCAAGGCCGTCGTCGCCGCCAACGACGGCAAGCTCCCCGACGACGCCCGCGCCAAGGTCACCGAGGCCATGTCCAGCGTCTCCTTCGAGGGCGTGACCGGCAAGGTCTCCTTCGACCAGTACGGCGACACGACCAACAAGCAGCTCACCGTCTACCAGGTCAAGAACGGCGCCTGGGTCGACGTGAAGTCCGAGACCTTCAAGGACTGAACCACCGCACCACCCCGCACACGCACCATCTAAACCAAGCCGCGCGAGGGCGCAAACAGCGCCCTCGCGCGGTGTCATATCCGACACGCTCATCGGAGGCCCTGCGGTGAACGAACTGCCGCAACAGCTGGCCGACGGCCTTGCCCTGGGGGCCCTTTACGGCCTCATCGCCATCGGTTACACGATGGTCTACGGCATCGTCCAGCTCATCAACTTCGCCCATGGCGAGATCTTCATGGTCGGCGGCTTCGGCGCGCTCACGGCGTACACGATCCTGCCCGAGGGCACGTCCCTCCTGATCGGGATCCCCGTGATGCTGATAGGCGGCGCGGTGGTCTCCGTGGCCGTCGCCACCGCCGCCGAACGCTTCGCCTACCGTCCCCTGCGCGGCGCGCCCCGGCTCGCCCCCCTGATCACGGCCATCGGTCTGTCGATCGTGCTCCAACAGCTCATCTGGGGTTTCTACCCGGGTGCCAAGAGCAAGGTCACCTTCCCCGAGTTCACCGGCGGAAGCTTCAAGATCTTCGACGGCCTGTCGATCTCCCGCGCCGACACGTTCGTCCTGGTCGCCGCCCCGCTGTGCATGCTCGCCCTCGGCTTCTTCGTCTCGAAGAGCCGCAGCGGCCGCGCCATGCAGGCCACGGCGCAGGACCCGGACACCGCGAAGCTGATGGGCATCAACACCGACCGCATCATCGTGATGGCCTTCGCCATCGGCGCCGCGTTCGCCGCGGTCGCAGCGGTCGCCGAAGGCCTCGACAAGGGCCAGATCCGCTTCGAGATGGGCTTCCTGCTGGGCCTCAAGGCCTTCACCGCAGCCGTCCTCGGAGGCATCGGCAACATCTACGGCGCCATGATCGGCGGCGTCGTCCTCGGTCTCGCCGAGACCCTCTCCATCGCCTACGTCGAACACATCCCCGGGATGGACCAGTTCGGCGGCGGTGCGTGGAAGGACATCTGGGTCTTCTCCCTCCTCATCCTCGTGCTGCTGTTCCGACCACAAGGTCTTCTCGGACAGCGCACAGCGGACAGGGCGTGACGACGATGACGACCGACCTCACCAAGACCCCCGAAGAGTCCGGCACCACCGCCCCCGAGCAGACCGGCGTCAAGGCGCCCGGCCTCCTCCACTGGATCGTCGCCGCCGGTGGCCTCGCCACCGTCGCCAGCACCTTCCTCGCCTGGACCTACACCACCGAGTTCCCCGGCGACCTCACCGTCAACGGCTACCCCGGCGGCCTCCAGGTCCTCACCCTCGTCGGCGGCCTGCTCCTGACGCTCCTCGCCCTCTCCGGGCTCGGCATCAAGGGACTGCGCTGGCTGACCCCCGCCGGATCCAGCAAGGCACTGCTCTTCCTGGCCGTCGGCACCCTCGGCACCACCTGGTATGCCGTGGTCGCCATCGCGGCGCAGCTCGGCGGCATCGCCCACTGGGAACCCGGCGCGTACGTCGCGTTCGTCACGGTACTGATCCCGGTCGCGGCCGCTTCGCTCCTCAAGGACGACGCCCGCAAGCCGGCGAAGGCCAAGGAGATCCCCTCCTGGGCGGAGATCCTGCTCATCGTCGTGGCCTTCGCCATCGGCATGTACGCCGTCACGTACGGCATCTCCACCGAGTACCCCGAGCTGTTCATCGGCTACCTGCTCCTCGTGGGCTTCGGCGCGGCCGCCCTCAACAAGGCCGGCGTCATGGCCCGCATCTCGGCGCTCGCCTCCAAGAACAAGCAGGTCGCCGCCGTCGCCGCGTTCGCCGCGGCGGCCGTCTTCCCCTTCACCCAGACCACCGACACGTTCACCGTGATCGCCGTGCAGATCCTGATCTTCGCCACGGTCGCCCTCGGGCTCAACGTCGTCGTCGGCCTGGCGGGCCTGCTCGACCTCGGATACGTCGCCTTCCTCGGCGTCGGCGCCTACACCGCGGCCCTCGTCTCCGGATCCACGGCCTCCGCGCTCGACATCGAGCTCCCGTTCTGGGCCGCCATGATCATCGGGGCGCTCGCCTCGCTGGTCTTCGGCGTCATCATCGGCGCGCCGACCCTCCGGCTCCACGGCGACTACCTCGCCATCGTGACGCTGGGCTTCGGGGAGATCTTCCGCATCACCGTCAACAACATGGACGGCGACAACGGACCCCAGATCACCAACGGCCCCAACGGCATCCCGAACATCCCGGCGCTGAACATCTTCGGCTACGACTTCGGCGAGACCCACACCATCCTCGGCGTGGAACTCGGCAGTTACGCCAACTACTACCTGCTGATGCTCCTCGTCATGGTCTTCGTCGTCCTGGTCTTCAGCCGGGCACAGGACTCCCGCATCGGCCGCGCCTGGGTCGCCATCCGAGAGGACGAGACGGCCGCCACCGCCATGGGCATCAACGGCTTCCGCGTCAAGCTCATCGCCTTCGCCCTCGGCGCCACCCTCGCCGGCGTCGCCGGCACGGTCCAGGCCCACTTCCAGGGCACGGTCCTCCCCGAGATGTACGTGTTCGCCGGCCCCGTCGCCCCGAACTCCGCGTTCCTCCTCGCGGCCGTCATCCTCGGCGGCATGGGCACCATCCGCGGCCCGCTCCTCGGCGCGGCGCTGCTCTTCCTCATCCCCGAGAAGCTCTCCTTCCTCAAGGACTTCCAGCTCCTCGCGTTCGGCCTCGCGCTCATCCTGCTGATGCGCTTCCGCCCGGAGGGCCTCATCCCCAACCGGCGCGCGCAGCTCGAGTACCACGAGCACGACGAGGGCACCGACAAGCCCGACGTACCGGAACAGCGGCCCCCGGCCGACCCGATCGTCGGAACCTCGAAGGCGGGTGCGTGAACGCCATGACGACGACCACCACCACGGAAGCGACGGCAGCGGCGCCCACCGCCGCCACCGTTCTCGACGCCACCGGTGTCACCATGCGCTTCGGCGGTCTGACCGCCGTACGCGGTGTCGACCTCACCGTCCGCGAAGGCGAGATCGTCGGTCTCATCGGCCCCAACGGCGCCGGCAAGACCACCTTCTTCAACTGCCTCACCGGTCTGTACGTCCCGACCGAGGGACAGGTCAGCTACAAGGGCACGGTGCTGCCGCCCAAGCCGCACCTGGTCACCAAGGCCGGCATCGCCCGCACCTTCCAGAACATCCGCCTCTTCTCCAACATGACGGTTCTGGAGAACGTCCTCGTCGGACGCCACACCCGGACCAAGGAGGGCCTCTGGTCCGCGCTCCTGCGCGGCCCCGGCTTCAAGAAGGCGGAAGCCGCCTCCCGGGAGCGGGCCATGGAACTCCTGGAGTTCGTCGGCCTGGCCGCCAAGTCGGAGCACCTGGCGCGGAACCTCCCCTACGGCGAACAGCGCAAGCTGGAGATCGCCCGGGCGCTGGCCAGCGACCCCGGCCTGCTGCTGCTCGACGAGCCGACGGCGGGCATGAACCAGAACGAGACCCGGGCCACCGAGGAACTCGTCTTCGCCATCCGTGACAAGGGCATCGCCGTCCTCGTCATCGAGCACGACATGAAGTTCATCTTCAACCTGTGCGACCGGGTGGCCGTCCTCGTCCAGGGCGAGAAGCTCGTCGAGGGCACCTCCGAGGTCGTCCAGGGCGACGAACGCGTCGTCGCGGCCTACCTCGGCACGCCCTTCGAGGGCGCGCCGGGCGCGGAGGAGGTCGCCGAGGTCGAGGCGGCGGAGGCGCACGCGGAGGCCGAGGCCGAGGCCGAGGCGGAGGCTGCCGAGGTGACGGAGACTCCCGCGGAGGAGGCTCCCGAAGCACCGGAGGCCCCCGAGGCGGAGGACGCCCCCGCCACCGACGCCGCCGCCCCGGACGTCACGGACGCCCCGGATGCCGCGGATGCCCCAGAGGGCGACGCGCCGGCAGCGGACAGCACCACCGAAGGAGACACCAAGTGACCGCTCTTCTCGAGGTCGAGGACCTCAGGGTCGCCTACGGCAAGATCGAAGCCGTCAAGGGCATCTCCTTCTCCGTCGAAGCCGGCCAGGTCGTCTCCCTGATCGGCACCAACGGCGCCGGCAAGACCACCACCCTGCGCACCCTCTCCGGGCTCATCAAGCCCACGAGCGGCAAGATCACCTTCGACGGCCAGGTGCTCAACGGCATCCCCGCCCACAAGGTCGTCTCCCTCGGCATGGCCCACTCCCCCGAGGGCCGGCACATCTTCCCCAAGCTCACCATCGCCGAGAACCTCCAGCTCGGAGCCTTCCTCCGCAAGGACAAGGACGGCATCGAGAAGGACATCCAGCGCGCCTACGACCTCTTCCCCATCCTGGGTGAACGCCGCAAGCAGGCCGCCGGCACCCTCTCGGGCGGTGAGCAGCAGATGCTCGCCATGGGCCGGGCCCTCATGTCCCAGCCCAAGCTGCTCATGCTCGACGAGCCCTCCATGGGCCTCTCCCCGATCATGATGCAGAAGATCATGGAGACCATCGCGACGCTGAAGGCGGAGGGCATGACGATTCTGCTCATCGAGCAGAACGCCCAGGCCGCCCTCTCCCTCGCGGACCACGGCTACGTCCTGGAGGTCGGCAAGATCAAGCTCTCCGGCACCGGCCAGGACCTCCTGCACGACGACGAGGTCCGCAAGACCTACCTCGGCGAGGAGTAGCCCCACCGACAGAAGGCCCGCCCCACAAGGATGTGGGGCGGGCCTTCTCCGTGCCGAGTACGCCTCCGACCTACTGGCCCTTGGCCGCCTTCTTCTCCTCGGCGTCCTCGATGACCGCCTCCGCGACCTGCTGCATCGACATACGTCGGTCCATCGACGTCTTCTGGATCCACCGGAACGCGGCGGGCTCCGACAGGCCGTACTGCGTCTGCAGAATGCTCTTCGCCCGGTCCACGAGCTTGCGCGTCTCCAGCCGCTGCGAGAGGTCGGCGACCTCCTTCTCCAGCGCCCGCAGCTCCGCGAACCGCGACACGGCCATCTCGATCGCCGGCACGACGTCGCTCTTGCTGAACGGCTTCACCAGGTACGCCATCGCCCCGGCGTCCCGGGCGCGCTCGACGAGGTCGCGCTGCGAGAAGGCGGTGAGCATGAGGACCGGGGCGATGGACTCGCCCGCGATCTTCTCGGCGGCGGAGATGCCGTCGAGAACGGGCATCTTCACGTCCAGGATGACGAGGTCGGGCTGGTGCTCCCGGGCGAGCTCGACGGCCCGCGCCCCGTCGCCGGCCTCGCCGACGACCGAGTAGCCCTCCTCCTCCAGCATCTCTTTCAGGTCCATGCGGATGAGGGCCTCGTCCTCGGCGATGACGACGCGGGTCGTCAGCGGCGGGACGTGCGACGCGTCGACTTCGTCGGCGGCGGGCTGGGGCGACTCGGGGGCGGTCACGGGGGCTCCTCGTTACGGGGCGTGGTGCTGCACTCAGAAGCCTACCTAGCTGCTGGCCTTGCCGGTCACCGGGTACACTCCGACTGGCAACCCCGCCGGGTTGGTGGAATGGCATACACGGATGTCTCAAACACATCTGCCCGTGAGGGCTTGCGGGTTCGAGTCCCGCACCCGGCACCGGTTCGGAAGCGAAGCGGACGTTCACCCTCGTGTGAATGTCCGCTTTCTGCTACGTGCGGCGAGTCGCGGTCGCGCAGAGTGAACGCCCGCACGCCCACGGCACAGAAGCCCTCCCACGGCACGGAAGGGTCAGGAGATCCGGGTGACCGGGTCGCCGACGTGGTGGACGTGGACCAGGTTGGTGGAGCCGGCGACGCCGGGCGGGGAGCCGGCCGTGATGATGATCGTGTCGCCCTTCTTGCAGCGGCCGATGCGCAGGAGTTCCTCGTCGACCTGGGCGATCATCGCGTCCGTCGAGTCGACGTGCGGGCCGAGGAAGGTCTCCACGCCCCAGGTGAGGGTGAGCTGCGCGTGGGTGGCCGGGTCGGGGGTGAAGGCGAGGAGGGGGATGGGCGAGCGGTAGCGGGAGAGGCGCTTCACGGTGTCGCCGGACTGGGTGAAGGCGACGAGGAACTTGGCGCCGAGGAAGTCGCCGATCTCGGCGGCCGCGCGGGCGACGGCGCCGCCCTGGGTGCGGGGCTTGTTGCGCTCCGTGAGCGGCGGGAGGCCCTTGGCGAGGATGTCCTCCTCGGCCGCTTCGACGATGCGCCCCATGGTGCGGACGGTTTCGATGGCGTAGCGGCCGACGCTGGTCTCGCCGGAGAGCATGACGGCGTCGGTGCCGTCGATGACGGCGTTGGCGACGTCGGAGGCTTCGGCGCGCGTGGGGCGGGAGTTCTCGATCATCGAGTCGAGCATCTGGGTGGCGACGATGACCGGCTTGGCGTTGCGCTTGGCGAGCTTGACGGCGCGCTTCTGGACGATCGGCACCTGTTCGAGGGGCATTTCGACGCCCAGGTCGCCGCGGGCGACCATGATGCCGTCGAAGGCGGCGACGATGTCGTCGATCGCCTCGACGGCCTGCGGCTTCTCCACCTTGGCGATCACGGGGAGCCGGCGGCCCTCTTCGTCCATGATGCGGTGGACGTCCTCGATGTCGCGGCCGCTGCGCACGAAGGAGAGGGCGATGATGTCGGCGCCGGTGCGCAGGGCCCAGCGGAGGTCGTCGATGTCCTTCTCGGAGAGTGCGGGGACGGAGACGGCCACTCCGGGGAGGTTGAGGCCCTTGTGGTCGGAGACCATGCCGCCTTCGACGACGCGGGTGTGGACGCGGGGGCCGTCGACTCCGGTGACTTCGAGGGTGACGCGACCGTCGTCGACGAGGATCCGTTCGCCGGTGGTGACGTCCTCGGCGAGGCCCTGGTAGGTGGTGCCGCAGGTCTGGCGGTCGCCTTCGGTCTCTTCGACGGTGATGGTGAAGTCGTCGCCGCGTTCAAGGAGTACGGGACCTTCACGGAAGCGGCCGAGTCGAATCTTCGGGCCTTGAAGGTCGGCGAGGATGCCGATGCTGCGGCCGGTCTCGTCGGCGGCTTTCCGTACGTGGTGGTAGCGCTCCTCGTGTTCGGCGTAGGTGCCGTGGCTGAGGTTGAAGCGGGCGACGTCCATTCCGGCTTCGACCAGTGCCTTGATCTGGTCGTATGAGTCGGTGGCGGGCCCCAGGGTGCAAACGATTTTCGCTCGGCGCATGGTACGAGCCTAGGGCTTACCGGCGGGTAGTTCAGGGGCCAGGCGTGGCCGTACAACAACCTTTGCATGAAAGGTTGTTGACAAGTCTTGAATCTGTGCAGGCACATGCTCTGATGAGCGGGTTCGGGGGCCGAGCGGCCCCCGCGGGAGCCCCTGTCGGCGCCCCCGCAACCGTCCGCTAGAGCTTCGGAGGTGCCATGGTGAAGCGGGCCATGACCTCCGCCGTGACCGTCTGGCGCTGGGGTTCGAGGTCGAGCGCCGGGGGCGCCTCGGCCGTCTCGGCCGCGAAGGCCATGCGCATGGTGCCGCCGGTGAGACCCGGGGGCGCGGCCAGGTCGGTGTCGGAGAGCTCCAGGAGTGCGGTGAGGGTGGTGCCCAGGGCCGTGGCGTAGGCGCGGGCGCGGTGGACGGCTTCGGTGACGGCGGTGCGGCGGGCTTCGGCGTAGGCCGGCGAGTCGGGGCGCAGGGCCCACCACGGGCCGTCGACGCGGGTGAGGTCGAGGTCCGCGAGGCGGGTGGTGAGTTCGCCGAGGGCGGTGAAGTCGGCGAGCTCGACGGTGAGGTGGACGGTGCCCTGGTAGGCGCGGACGCGTTCGCCGCGCCCGTGTTTGCTGGGCTCGGGGGTGATGGAGAAGGCGCCGGTCTCGAGCTTCTCGACGGCTTCGCCGTAGGTCTTGACCAGGTCGAGGGTGTGGGTGTTGCGGCGGGTGAGGTCGGCGAGCGTGGCGGCACGGTCGGTACCGCGGGCACTGACCGTGACCGCGATGCGGGCGATCTCGGGGTCGACCTCGAGTCGCGCTTCGCCGCGGACGGCGACCTGGGGCGCCTCGGGGGTGGGGTGGTGCGGCGCCGGCTGGTGGGGGGTCGTCACGGGTGGGCTCCCTCGTGCGGGTGACGGCTGTGGTGGCTCGGTCGGTCTCGGCCACTGTGCCACTCCGTCACGCGCACGGCCCGTCGTCGGCGTGTTTTCGGGGGTGGGGTCGGGGGCGCGGCGGTGGTCAGGTCTGGGTGAGGGGCGTCAGGTGCTGGGCCTGGGCGGGGATGCGGGGGGTTTCGCGTGGTTCGAGGCCGAAGCTGGTGAAGGCGGTGCGGCGCGGCAGCGGGTAGGGCTCCTTGCCCGTGAGGGAGTTGAGGATGGTGGCGCTGCGCCAGGCGGCGAGGCCGAGGTCGGGG
Organism: Streptomyces sp. NPDC090127; assembly: GCF_044746945.1. Taxonomy (NCBI): domain Bacteria; kingdom Bacillati; phylum Actinomycetota; class Actinomycetes; order Kitasatosporales; family Streptomycetaceae; genus Streptomyces; species Streptomyces sp. NPDC090127. Next base: position 213,591 of record NZ_JBIVDE010000004.1, read on the forward strand.
GCGCCGACGCCGTGGGTGTGCTTCTCGGCGTTCTGTACGTAGACGGAGCCGGTGATGGAGTCGTCGAGGAGGAGGCGGAAGTCGCTGTCGATCCTGGCGCGGCCGACGGAGTCGTGGCGGAGGTAGGGGTCGAGTCCGGCGAGCATGCGGTCCACGGGGCGTTCGCGGTAGCCGGTGGCGAGGACGACGGCGTCGGTGGTGAGGCGGGAGCGGGTGGACTGCTGGAGGTGTTCGAGGTGCAGTTCGACCTTGGTGGTGGCGACGCGACCGGCGGTGCGGACGCGGACCCCGGGGGTGAGGACGGCGTCGGGCCAGCCGCCGTGGAGGGTGCGCCGGTAGAGCTCGTCGTGGATGGCGGTGATGGTGTCGGTGTCGATGCCCTTGTGCAACTGCCATTGGCGGGGCAGGAGTTCGTTGCGGGTGGGTTCGGGGAGGGCGTGGAAGTAGCGGGTGTAGTCGGGGGTGAAGTGTTCGAGGCCGAGCTTGGAGTACTCCATGGGGGCGAAGGCCTCCGTGCGGGTCAGCCAGTGGATCTTCTCGGCTCCGGCGGGGCGGGCGCGGAGGAGGTCGAGGAAGATCTCGGCGCCGGACTGGCCTGAGCCGATGACGGTGACGTGGCCGGCCGCGAGGAGCTGTTCGCGGTGGTGGAGGTAGTCCGCGGAGTGGATGACGGGGACCTGAGGGGCGTCGGCGAGTGGTCTGAGCGGTTCGGGGATGTACGGCTCGGTGCCGACGCCGAGGACGACGTTACGGGTGTAGGTGCGGCCGAGGGCTTCGGCTTCGCCGTCGGCGTCGAGCTGGGTGTGGTCGACCTCGAAGAGAGCGCGTTCGGGGTTCCAGCGGACGGAGTCGACCTGGTGGCCGAAGTGGAGGCCGGGGAGTTGGCCGCTGACCCAGCGGCAGTAGGCGTCGTACTCGGCGCGCTGGATGTGGAACTTCTCGGCGAAGTAGAAGGGGAAGAGCCGGTCGCGGCCGCGGAGGTAGTTGAGGAACGACCAGGGGCTGGCGGGGTCGGCCAGGGTCACCAGGTCGGCGAGGAAGGGGACCTGGAGGGTGGCGCCTTCGATGAGGAGGCCGGGGTGCCAGTGGAAGGCGGGGCTCTGCTCGTAGAAGGCGGCGGCGAGGCCGCCGGGGACGCCCTGGGCGAGGGCGGCGAGGGAGAGGTTGAAGGGGCCGATGCCGATGCCGACCAGGTCGTGGGGCTGGTCGAGGTCGTGCGGAGGGTGGTGGGGGTGTTGGGGGGTGCTGCCGGTCATCGGTCGGTGCTGCCTTCCACGAGGTTCACGGGGCTGACGGGGTTGTCGGGGCTGACGGGGTCGACGGGGCTGACGGGCTTGTCGAGGCTGGCAGGGTCGTCGGGGCTGGCCGCGCTGACGGGTGGACGGGGCTGACGGGGCTGACGGGGTTGACCGGGCTGGCGGGGTTGACCGGGCTGGCGGGGCTGGGCGGGGCCGCGGGGTGGGCGCGGTCGACCAGGTCGAGGAGGTGTTGGAGGTCGCCGGGGGTGGTGTGGGGGTTGAGCAGGGTGGCCTTGAGCCAGAGTCGGCCGTCCTCGTGGGCGCGGCCGAGGACGGCGCGGCCTTCGGTGAGGAGGGTGCGGCGGATGGCGGCGACGGCGGTGTCATCGGCGTCGGCGGGGCGGAAGAGGACGGTGGTCAGGGTGGGGCGTTCGTAGAGCTGGAGGCCGGGGGTCTTCTCGACGAGGTCGGCGAGGTGGTGGGCGAGGGCGCAGACCTGGTCGACGAGGGCGCCGAGTCCGTCGCGGCCGAGGGCCCGGAGGGTGACGGCGATCTTGAGGATGTCGGGGCGGCGGGTGGTGCGCAGGGAGCGGCCGAGGAGGTCGGGGAGGCCGGCTTCGGTGTCGTCGGGTGCGTTGAGGTAGTCGGCGGTGTGCGCGAGGGCGGTGAGGTCGTGCGCGTCGCGTACGGCGAGGAGTCCGGCGGCGACGGGCTGCCAGCCGAGTTTGTGCAGGTCGAGGGTGACGGTGCGGGCGCGGTCGAGGCCGGCCAGGAGGGGGCGGCGGGTGGCGCTGAAGAGGAGGGGGCCGCCGTAGGCGGCGTCGACGTGGAGGTCGGCGTGGTGGGCGTCGCAGAGGTCGGCGATCTCGGGGAGGGGGTCGATGCGGCCGGTGTCGGTGGTCCCGGCGGTGGCGACGACGAGGAGGGCGCCGTGACCGTGGAGGTCGGTGAGGGCCTCGTCGAGGGCGACGGGGTCGAGGGTGCCGTTGGGGGTGGGCACGGTGACCGGTTCGGGGAGGCCGAGGAGCCAGGCGGCGCGGTGGAAGGAGTGGTGGGCGTTGGCTCCGACGACGATCTGGACGGTGTGGCCGGGGCCGTGGCGCTCGCGGGCGAGGAGCAGGGCGAGTTGGTTGGACTCGGTGCCGCCGGTGGTGACGAGGGCGTCGGGGGTGGGTGGGGCGGGGCGGGATTCCGGGGTGGGCCGGTCGGTCGGCGTGGGCCGGGGCGCCGGCGTGGGCCGGGCCGTCGGCGTTCGTCGGGTGTCGGCGTACACCTCCCTGGCCAGGGCCTCGGTGACCAGGACTTCCAGGGCGGAGGCGGCGGGGGCCTGGTCCCAGGAGTCCATGGAGGGGTTCAGGACGGAGGCGGCGAGGTCGGCGGCTGCGGCGAGCGCGAGCGGTGGGGTGTGGAGATGGGCGGCGCAGAGGGGGTGCGCGGGGTCGGCGGCGCCTCGGGCGAGGGCGTGGGTGAGGGTGCGGAGGGCGGCGACGGGGTCGGTGCCGGTCTCGGGGAGGGGATCTGCGCCGAGGGCCTCGCGGACGCGAGCGGTGACGTCGTCGGGGCCGCCGGGCGGGATCGGGCCGCCGCGTTCCGCGGCTCCTGTGCGCAGGGCGGTCAGGACGGTGTCCAGGAGGGGGCGCAGCGCGGTGGCGTCGGTCGCGAGGGGCGGGGTTGGCTCGGCACGCATGGGCACGAGCCTGCCGGGGGTTTTCTGGGTTTGTCCGGCGATGTCGCCGGAGCAACCCGAACGGGGGACGGGCCCTGGACAAGGCCCCGCCCGCGTGGTTTGTCCGGGCCGGTGCGTCCGGGTGCGGGCCGGTGGGCACACCCCCCGGGCGGCCAGGAACGGCGCAGCCCCCGCCCAGGGGTGGGCGGGGGCTGCGGGGGGCCGAGGGGTCAGGACTTGCAGGTGTTCACGGCATGCAGGTGTTCACGGCTTGTGGGTGGTCAGGACTTGCAGGTGTTCACGGCATGCAGGTGTTCACGGCTTGTGGGTGGTCAGGGCTTGCGGGTGGTCAGGGCTCGGGTCAGGTCGGAGAGTTGGTCGACGAGTTTGCGGTGCAGGGCCGGGGTCACCGTGGGGTCGCCGAGGTGGGACTCGCCCAGGGTCAGGGACTCCTGGTCGATCGCGTGCGCCGGGAAGGCGTGCCGGCCGGCCGCGTCCGCGATGGCCGCGCCTCGGCGGGCGCTCAGAGCGATCGCGGCCGGGTAGTAGCGGGCGACGTACTCCTGTACGAGGTCGGCCTGTTCGGGCTGCCAGAAGCCCTGGGCCGTCGCCGTGAAGAGGTAGTTGGAGAGGTCGTCGGTGTCGAAGAGGCGGGACCAGGCCGCCGCCTTCGCCTCCGGGGTGGGCAGGGCGGCGCGGCAGCGGGCGGCGCCTTCCTGGCCGGTGGCGCTGGGGTCGCGGGCCAGCTCCGCGGCGATCGTGGTCTCGTCGACGGCGCCGAGGACGGCGAGGCGGGCGAGGATGCGCCAGCGCAGTTCGGGGTCGATCTCGGGGCCGCCGGGGACCGTTCCGTCGGCGAGCCAGCCGGCGATCGTGTCGGGCTGGGTCGCACTGCCGATGAACGTACGGACGGCGGTGAGGCGCAGTCCGGGGGCCTCGCCGTCCTCGGTGTGGCGGATGAGGGTACGGGCCAGGGCCGTCAGCTGCGCGAGGGCCGCGGGACGCTCGTCGGGGGCGAGGTAGCGGTCGGTGATCTGGGTGCGCGCGAAGAGGAGGACACCCTGCACGACCGCCAGGTCCGTCTCCTCGGGGAGGTGGGCCTCCGCCGTGGCCAGGTAGTCGTGGGGGTCGAGTTCGCCGTCGCGGACCATGTCGCGCAGGGAGTTCCAGACGAGCGTGCGGGTGAGGGCGTCCGGGATGCCGGAGAGGCCGCGCAGGGCGGTCTCCAGCGACTCCTCGTCCAGGCGGACCTTGGCGTAGGTGAGGTCACCGTCGTTGAGGACGACGAGCGCGGGGCGGGGCCCGGGGAGGTCCAGGGGCTCGGTCTGCGGGACGTCGATCTCCACGCGCTCGCGCCGGACGAGGCGCCGGCCGTCGACGAGGTCGCGGTCGTAGACGCCGACGGCGACGCGGTGCGGGCGGCTGCCCCGGCGGTGGACGGTGACGGTGGTGCGGGTCTCGTCGCCGCCGAGCTCCGGCGTGAGGGTGTCGACGCCGGTGGTGCGCAGCCACTGGTCGGCCCAGGCGTGCACGTCACGGTCGGTGGCGGAGGCGAGGTTGTCGATGAAGTCGGCGAGCGTGGCGTTGCCGAAGCGGTGGCGCTTGAAGTGGGTGTTGATGCCGGCGAGGAAGTCCTTCTCCCCCATCCAGGCGACGAGTTGGCGCAGCGCCGAGGCGCCCTTGGCGTAGGAGATGCCGTCGAAGTTGAGGAGCGCGGAGGCGGTGTCGGGGACCGCGTCGGGGTCGGGGGCGACGGGGTGGGTGGAGGGGCGCTGGTCGGCGTCGTAGCCCCAGGCCTTGCGCTCGATGCCGAAGTCGATCCAGGTGTCGGGGAAGCGGTCGGCGCACGCTTCGTTGACCGTCTGGTAGCCCATGTACTCGGCGAAGGACTCGTTGAGCCAGATGTCGTCCCACCAGCGGAGGGTGACGAGGTCGCCGAACCACATGTGGGCCATCTCGTGGGCGATGACCATGGCGCGGGTCTGGCGCTCGGTGACGGTGACGGCGGAGCGGTAGACGAACTCGTCGCGGAAGGTGACGAGTCCGGGATTCTCCATGGCGCCCGGGTTGAACTCGGGTACGAAGGCCTGGTCGTACGAGTCGAAGGGGTACGGCTCGTCGAACTTCTCGTGGAACCGGTCGAAGCAGGCCTTGGTGACGGAGAAGATCTCGTCGGCGTCGGCGTCGAGGTGGTGGCCGAGGGAGCGGCGGCAGTGGAGGGCGAAGGGCAGTCCGGCGTGTTCGGTACGCAGGGTGTGCCACGGGCCGGCGGCGACGCAGACGAAGTACGTGGAGAGCAGCGGGGTGGCGGCGGCCTGCCAGCGGCCGTCGGCCTGCTGCTCGGTGATGCCGTTGGCAAGGACGGTCCAGCCGTCGGGGGCCTTGACGCTCACCTCGAAGACGGCCTTGAGGTCGGGCTGGTCGAAGGCGGCGAAGACGCGCTGGATGTCTTCCATGAACGCCTGGGTGTAGACGTACACCTCGCCGTCGGTCGGGTCGGTGAAGCGGTGCATGCCCTCGCCGGTGCGGGAGTAGCGCATGGTGGTGACGACGCGCAGCTCGTGCTCGCCCTCGGTGAGGCTCAGCGGAACCCGGTTGTCGTCGAGGGACGCGGGGTCGAGGGGCCGGCCGTCGAGGTGGACGGAGTGGAGCGTGACGGGCTTCAGCTCGACGAAGGTGTCACCGGCGGCCCTGCTGGTGAACCGGATGACGCTGGTGGATTCGAAGGTCTCGTCGCCGGTGGTGAGGTCGAGGTCGACCGTGTAGTGCTGGACGTCGAGGAGCTGGGCACGGGTCTGCGCTTCGTCGCGCGTCAGTACGGGCATGGGCTCATGCTGCCCGATGGGGTGGGGGCGGGGCACGGGGGTTCCGCTGAGAGCTCAGCGGCGACATGTCAGGAGCCGGGGGCGGGGGGCGAGAGGCGGGCGGGGCGGGGGCGAGAGGCGGGCGGGGGCGGGGGGCGAGAGGCGGGCGGGAGCGGGGCAGGGGCGGGTCGGGGGTGTGCCTGGCGTGGGCGCCGCACTGTCGCGCCGCCGGCCGCGTGCCCTCCCCTGTCCGCCTGCCGCGTCCGCCTGCCCCGCCGCCCCCCGGTCGCGTGCCCTCTCGTGCGTTCGTCGTCAGGCCAGGCCCGCGCCCGTGACGTGGGTGAAGGCGGCGGTGATGCCCGGTCGGTCGTAGCCGGTGGGGCTCTTCGCGCCGGTGGAGAGCAGGGCCTGGAGGAGCAGGCGCGCCTTGGCGGGGTCGAGGGGACCGGCCGGGATGAGGCCGCGGGTCAGGAGGTCGTGTTCCGAGCCGGGGCCTCGGTAGGTGCTGGTGAGGGTCGCTCCGGCGCCCGTGCGGGAGGCGAGGACGACGGGGATACGGGTGGCGAGCCGTTCCAGGGGGTCGACCAACCAGCCGGGGACGTGTCCGGCGCCGAAGGCGGCGAGGACGAGGCCGTCGAAACGGGAGTCGACCGCTTCGAGGAGTTCGCCCCGGTCGCCGAGGGAGAGGGTGACGAGGGCGACGCGTACGGCCGGGTCGAAGCGCAGGGGGTGGATGGCGCTCGTACCGGCGGGGCGGAGCAGGATGCGGGGCTCGCCCTCGACGACGGTGCCGAGCGGTCCGGTGCCCGGGGAGGCGAAGGTGGCGACGGAGGTGGTGTGGGTCTTGCGGACGAGGCGGGCTGCGTGGATCTCGTCGGCGAGGACGACGAGGACGCCGAGGCCCGCGCAGCGGGGGTCGGCGGCGGTGGTGATCGCGGCGGCGAGATTGGCGGGGCCGTCGGCACCGGGCAGGTCGGGGCGGCGCATGGCGCCGGTGACGACGACGGGCCGGGTGGTCTCGCAGAGCAGGTCGAGGAGGAAGGCGGTCTCCTCCAGGGTGTCGGTGCCCTGCACGACGACGACGCCGGACCCGGCGGCGACGGCCTCGTTGACGTCGTGGGCGAGGGCGGCGAGGTCGTCGAGCGTGAGGGAGGAGCTGGGGAGACGCCGGAAGTCGCGCAGCTCTACGTGGGGGGCGGGAGCCGGTGTCGAGGCGGGACCCGGTGTGGGGGCCGGCGTCGGGGCGGAGGCGGGGGTCGGGGCGGAGGCGGGGGTCGGGGCGGAGGCGGGCGTCGGGGCGGAGGCGGCGGTCTCCGCGCCCGGCGCGCCTGTGGCGCCTGTCGCGTCCGCGGCGTCGGCCGCGCCTGCGCTGTCGGCCGCGCCTGCGGCGTCTGTGGCGCTCTCAGCTCTCCCGGGGGCATCCGCGCCCGCCGTTCTGTCGGCGCCCAGACCCGCGAGGACCTCCCCGCCCGTCATCCGCGTGGCGTCGCCGCCGCGGGCCGAGATGGTGCCGCCGAGGGTGAAGACCGTGACGCGGTTCATGGCTGTGTTCCGTCCGCGATGGTCTCGTGGTGACGGATGACCTCGGCGATGATGAAGTTCAGGAGCTTCTCGGCGAACGCCGGGTCCAGTTTCGCGCTCTCGGCCAGCTCGCGCAGCCGGGCGATCTGGCGGGACTCGCGCGCCGGGTCGGCGGGCGGGAGCTGGTGGCGGGCCTTGAGGACGCCGACCTGCTGAGTGCACTTGAAGCGTTCGGCGAGCATGTGGACGACCGCCGCGTCGATGTTGTCGATGCTTTCGCGCAGCCGGGTCAGGTCCGCGATGACGGACTCGTCGATCTCACTCATGAGCAGCGAGCTTAGACGGATCGGGTGGCGATGGTCGGAGGGTGTTCGGGATCCGGGATCCGGTTGCTCCAGCCGCCGGGGACGGCCCTGCCCTGCTGTTCGCGGAAGCGGACGGGCGCGGTGCCGACCCTGCGGGTGAAGAGCCGCGAGAAGTAGGCGGGGTCGTCGTAGCCGACGCGGCGGGCGACGGCGGCGACGGGGAGGTCGGTGGCGGCGAGGAGCTCCTTGGCGCGGCCGAGGCGGATGGTGAGCAGGTAGTCCTTGGGGCTACAGCCGGCCGCGCGCCGGACCGCGGTACGCAGTTCGGCCTGGGTCATGCCGTGCCGGGCGGCGTGTTCCGCCACCGACAGCGGCTGGAAGGCGTCCCGGGCGAGGGCGGTGAGGACGGGGTCGCCGTCGGCGGTGGTGTCGGCACGTGCGCGGCGCAGGGCCACCAGGAGTTCGTGGACGGCGGCGCCCGTCTCGACCTCCAGGAGGGGGTTGCCGCGGCGGGCCGCGCGGGCGATACGGCCGATGGCGGCGCGGGGCGCGGCGGCGTCGGAGAGGGGGACGACGGGCCGGTCGGGTTCGATGTAGCCGAGCTCGGTGTAGGTGGTGGTGGCGGGCCCGGCGAAGTCTACGAAGGCCTCGTCCCAACCGGTGTCCGGGTCGGCGGAGTAGTGGTGGGGCACGCCGGGGGTGAGCCAGATCAGGGCGGGGGCGGTGATGGTGGTGCGGCGGCCGTCGGGGCCTCGGTACCAGCCGCTGCCGGCGCTGACGACGACGGCCACGTGGTGGTCGAGGGTGCGGGGGCCGACGGTGGGCAGGGTGCCGTGCTGGAGCCCGACGCCCAGGCAGACGAGCCCGAGGCGGTGGTGGACAGGGCTGGGCGTGAAGTAGCGCATCCAGGTGTGGTACATCGGCCGTTTCCCGCCTGCCTTTCCTGCGACGCGCGTCTTTCGTCCATCGCTGTCTCGCCGTCCGTCGTCCGGCGTGTCCGTGGTGTCCAGCGTGCCCGGCGTGTCCGTGGTGCCCGGCGTGCCCGGCGTGCCCGGCGTGCCCGGCGTGCCCGGCGTGCCCGGCGTCCAAGGTGACCGGCCTGTCCGGCGTCCGTCTTCCGTCCAAACAGCGACGATCTTTGTCCATGGACCCGTCCACCGCCAGAGGGCGAAGGTGAGGGCATGAGCACGTTCGCTGTGGGTGACGAGGACTTTCTTCTGGACGGCCGGCCGGTGCGGCTGCTGTCGGGGGCGCTGCACTACTTCCGGGTGCACGAGGAGCAGTGGCCCCATCGCCTGGGGATGCTCCGCGCGATGGGGCTCACCTGTGTGGAGACGTACGTGCCGTGGAACCTCTACGAGCCGGAGCCCGGCCGGTACGGGGACGTGGGCGCGCTCGGGCGGTTCCTGGACGCCGTGGCGGCGGCCGGGATGTGGGCGATCGTGCGGCCGGGGCCGTACATCTGCGCCGAGTGGGAGAACGGCGGGCTGCCGCACTGGCTGACGGGGCCGCTCGGGCGGCGGGTGCGGACGGACGACGCGGAGTACCTGGGCCATGTGGAGCGCTGGTTCCGCGTGCTGTTGCCGCAGGTGGTGGAGCGGCAGATCGACCGGGGCGGCCCGGTGGTGATGGTCCAGGTGGAGAACGAGTACGGGAGTTACGGCTCCGACCAGGCGTATCTGCGCCGGGTCGCGGATCTGCTGCTCGACTGCGGGGTGGAGGTGCCGCTGTTCACCTCGGACGGCCCGGAGGACCACATGCTGACGGGCGGCTCGGTGCCGGGAGTGCTGGCGACGGCGAACTTCGGCTCGGGGGCGCGGGAGGCGTTCGCGGTGCTGCGGCGGCACCGGCCGTCGGGCCCGCTGATGTGCATGGAGTTCTGGTGCGGCTGGTTCGACCACTGGGGTACGGAGCATTCGGTACGGGACGCGGCGGACGCGGCGGCGGCGCTGCGGGAGATCCTGGAGTGCGGGGCGTCGGTGAACGTCTACATGGCGCACGGCGGCACGAACGTGGCGGGCTGGGCGGGGGCGAACCGGGCCGGTGAGGCCCACGAGGGCGCCCTGCTGCCGACGGTGACCTCGTACGACTACGACGCGCCGATCGACGAGGCGGGGCTGCCGACGGAGAAGTTCTGGCGGTTCCGCGAGGTGCTCGCGGAGTACGCGGAGGGTCCGCTGCCGGAGGTGCCGGAACCGCCGGCCCGGATCGCGGGCCCGGTGGAGGGGGCCTGGGCGGAGTGGGCACCGCTCGCGGAGGTGCTGGAGGTGCTCGGCGACGAGGAGTCGGTGACGCCGGTGCCGCCGACCTTCGAGGAGCTGGGGGTGGACCGGGGTCTGGTGCGGTACCGGCTGGAGGTCCCCGGGCCCCGGCAGCCGTATCCGCTGGTCGTGACCGGGCTTCGGGACCGTGCGGTGGTGTACGTGGACGGGGTCCGGGCGGGGGTGCTGACGGAGGAGGACGACACGCTGCCGGAGCCGGTGGCGGGGCCCGCGGTGGTGGAGCTGTGGGTGGAGTCGCTGGGGCGGGTCAACTACGGGCCGCGGCTGGCGGAGCCGAAGGGCATCACGGGCGGGGTCCGGCACGAACGGCAGTACGTGCACGGGGTACGGGCCCGGGGCCTGCGGGTGGACGCCTTCGAGGCGGACGCGGTGACGAAGGTGCCGTTCCGGCCGGTGGGTGGTGGGTCCGGGCTGCCTGTGGTCCCCGCCGCGCGGCCTGTGGGCTCCGGCTTCTCCCACGCGTCCGCGGCGGGCTCCGACGCGTCCGTCGCGGGCTCGGACCAGTCCGCGGCGCGCTCGGGGTCCGGGGCGGGGGCCGCCGGGCTGTACCGGGCCGTGGTGGAGGTGGCCGGGGCGGGGGACGCGGTGCTGGCCGTGCCGGGCGGGACGCGGGGATTCGTCTGGGTGAACGGTTTCTGCCTGGGCCGGTACTGGGCTGTCGGCCCGCAGGACTCCCTGTTCGTGCCGGGCCCGGTGCTCCGGGAGGGCGCCAACGAAGTGTGGGTCCTCGAACTGGAGGGCGACGCGCCGATGTCGGTGCGGCTCGCGTGAAAGGGGGCGGGCGGGGGCGGGGCGGCGAGCCGCCCCCCGGGGCCCCCCCCCCCCCCCCCCCCCCACCCACAAAACCCACCGC